>CAVTRQ010000008.1:0-178469 GCA_963737175.1 uncultured Acidobacteriota bacterium
CACGGATTGCCGGCTTTCAAATCAAAGCTCTCGGGAGTTATTTTGTGAAGACCTACGAAGGTGAGAATATCCGCAACGTGGCTGTCATTGGCCACTCCCACTCTGGCAAAACCTCTCTTGTCTCCGCCCTGCTGTTCACCGCCGGCAGCACTCCCCGGCTCGGCCGGGTCGATGACGGCACCACCGTCACCGATTACGACGAAGAAGAAATCTCCCGTCAGATGACCATCTCCGCCTCGCTCGCCGCCGTCGAGTGGAGCAAGGCCAAGATCAACCTCATCGACACGCCCGGGCTTCAACATGTTCGTGCATGAAGCCGAGCTGGCCATGCCCGCCGTCGATGCCGCCCTCGTCGTCGTCGATTCGGTCTCCGGCGTCCAGGTCGTCACCCAGAAGGTCTGGAACTTCGCCGACAAGCTCGAATCTTCCCCGCATCGTCGTCTGCACCCGCATGGACCGCGAGCGCGCCGACTTCGAGCGCGTCATGGACTCGCTCACCTCCACCTTCGGCCGCAACGTCGTCCCCGTCCAGCTCCCCATCGGAGCCGAAAAGACCTTCAAGGGCGTCGTCGATCTGGTCAAGATGAAGGCCTACTACTATGAGATCGGCGGCAACGGCCGCGCCCGCGTCGAAGAGATCCCCGCCGACATGGCCGAGCAGGCCAAGGCCGCCCATGAAGCTCTCGTCGAACTCGTCGCCGAAGGCGATGACGAACTCATGAGCGAGTTCTTCGATACCGGAACCATCGCCGAGGAGCACATCGTCTCCGGCATCCACAACGCCATCCGCGAAGATCGTCTCTTCCCCGTCCTCTTCGCCTCCGGTCTCGGCAACATCGGCAGCGACGAAATCCTCGACTTCATGCTCGACTTCGTCCCCTCGGCCACCGAGCGCAAAACCATCGCCGGCGTTCCCGCCACCGCCGGATGCCGAGCCTCCGGCGCGCAAAATCTCCGCCTCCGAGCCGCTCTCGCTCTTCGTCTTCAAGACCGTCAGCGATCCCTTCGCCGGACGCATCTCCTACTTCAAGGTGGTCAGCGGCGTGCTCAAGAATGACGCCTCGCTCACCAACTACACCCGCGGCACGGTGGAAAAGTTCGCCCACATCTCCGCCGTCCTCGGCAAGCAGCTCATCCCCGTTCACCGAGCTCTCTGCCGGAGACATCGGCGCCGTCGCCAAGCTCAAGGAAACCCTCACCGGAGACACCCTCGGCGACAAGTCCGCGCCCATCCAGTACCCCTCCGTCACGCTTCCCGAGCCGGCCATCACCTTCGCCATCGAGCCCAAAACCCGCGCCGACGAGGACAAACTCGGCGTCGGCGTCCACAAGCTCATGGAAGAGGATGCCATGCTGCGCTTCTTCCGCGATCCGCAGACCAAGGACTTCCTCATCGCCGGAACCGGCCAGCAGCACATCGAGGTCGTCGTCAGCAAGCTCAAGCGCCGCTACCACACCGAGGTCGTCCTCAAGGCGCCCAAGGTTCCCTACCGCGAAACCATCCGCGGCACCGCCGACGTCCAGGGCCGCCACAAAAAGCAGTCCGGCGGACACGGCCAGTTCGGCGATTGCAAAATCCGCATGTCGCCGCTGCCGCGCGGCGGACAATTCGAGTTCGTCAATGACATCTTCGGCGGCTCCATCCCCAAGAACTTCATCCCCGCCGTCGAAAAGGGAATCCTCGAAGCCGCCGCCCGTGGCTTCCTCGCCGGCTACCCCGTCGTCGATTTCAAGGTCAGCCTCTACGACGGCAGCTATCACGACGTGGACTCCAACGAACTCAGCTTCAAAACCGCCGGCCGCATCGCCTTCAAAAAAGCCATGGAGGTCGCCAAGCCCACCCTGCTGGAGCCCATCATGCAGGTCGAAATCACCGTCCCCGACGAGTTCGCCGGAGCCATCATGGGCGACATGAACTCTCGCCGCGGCCGCATCCAGGGCATGGACAACAAGGCCGGCAACACCATCATCCGCGCCCACGCCCCCATGTCGGAGATGCTCACCTACGGCACCGACCTCACCGCCATGACCCAGGGCCGTGGCTCCTTCAACATGGAAATGGATCACTACGACTTCGTCCCCGCCCTGCAGCAGGAAAAAATCATCGCCGCCGCCAAAGCCGCCGGAGCCGGTCTCGAAGAAGAGGAAGAAGAGTAGCGATAGTTGCGGACGGAGTAGGGATTGTTGCGGATGCTTGCGGGTGCCCCATTCAAGCCTCTTTTGCTTGAATGGGACCGGTGACCGGCGGCCCACATCTGCGTCATGCCCTTCTACGCAAATGTGGGAAGCACTCCATCTCGATGCGACAATCGGAAGGGCAGCCGTAAGGCTGCCCTTCCGATCAACCTTGCTTACCGCATTTACTCGTACCGCCGTGCTTCCATGGCGTGACGAACCGCCTTCCGCGCCTCGTCAATGTGGTGCAGCGCGCGATGCTTCAGTCCTTTGGCAAAGCCATCCGACTCGTGCTGGTCGATGTCATTGTGTGCGCTGTCCAGCAATTCCATCGCGCGGCGCAGCCGGTCGGCCTGTCCATGCGGGCATCCACCGGAGGATGGTCGCTCAACGGTCTTGCCGTCGTCGATGGCGGCTTCCTTCACTTCGCGGATCGCGGCGTCGATCTCGTCGATCGCCCGCTGTTCGTCGGCGTCCACCGCGACGTTCGGAGTCATCCGCTCCAGGTGGGCACGCGCATGGCGCAGGTCGGTCAGCGCGTGCAGGTAAGCGGGATGCGCTCCCGGGTGTCGGCTGCGGCAAACGTGGTCAGCAACAGAACCGCGCAAGTGCCATCAGAAACAACTTTCGCATATCTTCATCGTTACGTTCTCCTGTTGCAATTCGGTGGAATTCTGCATGTCCAGTATCTCTACTATCAACCCAGCTTCCGACTGCAAGTTTCTACCACTCTGGGGCCAGCCTGTGGAAAGAGCCAGCCTGTGGAAACCTCACCCGTTGCTTTTCTCTTCCCGGAGTTGCCGTTTGCCAAGTTGTCATTCCGACGCGTAGCGAAGAATCCCAGCGCCGCCGAAATATGCCACCCAGCCCTACGACTTCTGTCCCCCGCCCTAAAACAGCAGTGTTCTGCTGCTTCGGAGGCTCCACCCCAAAGTGCTTGTACGCCAACTGCGTCGCCACCCGTCCCCGCGGAGTCCGGTCCAGAAACCCAATCTGGATCAGGAACGGCTCGTAGATTTCTTCAATCGCATCCGGCTCTTCGGCCAGCGCCGCCGCCAGCGTATTCACTCCCACCGGCCCGCCCTGGTACTTCTCGATGATCGTCAGCAGCAGCCGCCGGTCCACCTCGTCAAAGCCGTGCTCGTCCACCTCCAGCATCTCCAGCGCGGCCTTGGCCGTGGCCCGGTCGATGTGCCCCGTCCCGCGCACCTGCGCATAGTCGCGAACCCGCCGCAGCAGCCGGTTTGCCACGCGCGGTGTCCCGCGGCAGCGCGTCGCAATCTCCAGCGCCGCGTCGTCGTCGATCCCAACATTCAAAATCTGCGCCGAGCGGTTCAGGATGATCTGCAAATCCTCGTGCGAGTAAAACTCCAGCCGCAGCACCAGTCCCAGCCGCGAGCGCAGCGGAGCCGACAGCAGCCCGATCCGCGTCGTCGCCGCCACAAACGTAAATGCCGGAATCTCAAACGAGTGCGTCCGCGCCGAAGGCCCCTGTCCCACCATGATGTCCAGCCGGCAGTCTTCCAGCGCCGAATACAGCAGCTCTTCCAGCGCCGGTTGCAGCCGGTGAACCTCGTCCACAAACAGCACCTGCCGCGCCTGCACGTTGGTCAGGATCGCCGTCAAATCGCCTTTGATCTGCAGCGTCGGCCCCGAAGTCTGCTGAAACGCCGCATCCATCTCGTTGGCGATAATCGTCGCCAGCGTCGTCTTTCCCAGCCCCGGAGGCCCATACAGCAGAATGTGATCCAGCGCCTCGCCCCGTGCCCGCGCCGCCGCAATCGCCACCGCCAGGTTCTCTTTCACCTTCGGCTGGCCGATAAACTCCTGCAGCCGCTGCGGCCGCAGCTTCAGCTCAAATCCTTCTTCGCCCTCCAGTGGCCGCACCGGCCACCAGCCGCGCCCGCTCGTCCTGATCTCCACCCATCCAGCGATGTTATATCCCCCGCCCTGAAGCAGCAATCACAGCGTGGCCAGGTGGCCCACATCCGCCCTCTTTTGGCGAATGTGGGAGAGGCTGCTCATCTCCAACCCTATCTCCCGCCAGTGTCGCTAGGATAAACTTCCTCTTTCCCCTCTGGAGAGCCCTGAATGCTGCGCCGCTTGCTCGTTGCCACAATTCTGCTCGCCTCGTTCTCCGCCTTCGCCCAGAAGCGCCCCTTCACCTTTGAGGACATGATGAACCTCAAGCGTATCGGCGACTTCACCATCTCTCCAGACGGCCGCTGGGTCGCCTTCACCGCCGTCGATGTCTCGCTCGCCGACAACACCGGGCAGCTCGCATCTCTGGATCATTCCTCTCGCCGGCGGCGAAGCCCACCGCCTCACCGACCCCGGCCCGGGAACGCGAAGACCGCCTCCGCTTCTCGCCCGATGGCAAGCACGTCCTCTTCACCGCCGTCCGCAACGGAGTCTCGCAGCTCTACGTGCAGCTCTTCCACCCGGAGACCGGAACCCTCCTCGGCTCGCCGCGCCAGCTCACCACCATCTCCACCGAAGCCGAGGGCGGCATCTGGTCGCCCGGACGGCAACCAGGTTCTCTTCTTCTCCGCCGTCTGGCCCCACTGCCAGGACGATGCTTGCAACAAAGCCAAGGACGATGCCGCCGAAAAATCCCCGGTCAAGGCCAAGCTCTTCGACCAGTTGCTCTACCGCCATTGGAACGCCTACGACAGCGGCAAGCGCTCGCACCTCTTCCTCATCAGCATCGCCTGCGGTGCGCACCGAAGCCTGCGTCCCGCGCGACCTCACCCCCGGCGACCATGACGTACCGCCCTTTTCGCTCGGCGGGCAGGACCAGTACCAGTTCTCTCCCGATGGCCGCGAGATCGCCTTCACCAGCAACCTCGACCCGGTGCTGGCCACATCCACCAATAGCGATGTATTCACCCTCTCCCTCGCCACGCCCAACGCTCGCCCCACCAATCTCACCGCCGCCAATCCCGGCGCGGACTCCACCCCCATCTACTCGCCCGATGGCCGCTATCTCGCCATCCGCTCCCAGTTCCACGCCGGCTATGAGAGTGACCGCTTCCGCCTCCAGTTGATCGAGCGCGCCACCGGCCGCATCACTCAACCTCACCGAGGACTTCGACCGCTGGGTAGACTCCGTTGCCTGGGCTCCGGACTCCTCCAAGCTCTACTTCACCGCGGACGATACCGGAGAGTCTCCCATCTACAGCATCGAGGTTCCCGGTGGGCGGCCCATGCAGGTCGTGCGTGGCCACAATGACTCTCCCATCCCCACCCCCGACGGCAGATCCCTGGTCTTTGCCCGCAGCTCCGTGCGCTTTCCCACCGAGCTCTTCACCATCTCCACCTCCGCCGCCACGCCTCTGCCTCCTCCATCTCTCAGCGACGGAAAGCATCACCTCTCCGCGCCGTCCAGCACTCCGCGTGCCGTCTATTCAGAGAAGGATGACGCACTCGCGCCAGACTCCGTGGCCCAGCGGCTCACCCACATCAACGATGCGCTCCTGGCCCAGATCCAGATGCAGCCCATCGAGTGGTTCTGGTTCACCGGCGCGGAGAAAAAACAGGTGCAGGGCTTCCTCATCAAGCCGCCCGGCTTCGATCCCTCCTGCAAGTATCCCGTCAAGTTCCTCATCCACGGCGGTCCGCAGAGTGCCTGGGGAGACGATTGGAACTTCCGCTGGAACGCCAATCTCTTCGCTGCCTCCGGCTACGTCGTCGTCATGATCAATCCGCGCGGCTCCACCGGCTACGGCCAGCAGTTCATCGACGAAGTCAACGGAGACTGGGGTGGCCGTCCCTTTGAAGACCTCATGCTCGGCCTCGACTACGCCGAGCGTCAGTACGACTTCATCGACCGCCAGCGCGAGTGTGCTCTCGGCGCCAGTTTCGGCGGCTACATGGCCAACTGGATTCTCGGCCACAGCGACCGCTTCAAGTGCATCGTCTCCCACGACGGCCTCTTCAATACCGAAAGCGCCTATGGCAGCACCGAGGAACTATGGTTCAACGAGTGGGAGTTCGCGGGAACCCCGTGGTCGAATCGTCCGCTCTATCGTCGCTGGTCGCCCGCGCTGGCCGCGCGCCAACTTCAAAACTCCAACCCTCGTCATCCATGGCCAGCTCGACTACCGCCTCGATGTCAGCGAAGGCTTCCAACTCTTCACCACCCTGCAGCGTCTCAAGGTTCCCAGCCGCATGCTCTACTTCCCCGACGAGGGACACTGGGTCGTCAAGCCGCAGAACTCCCAGCTCTGGTACAAAACCGTCAACGAATGGGTCGACTGGTACATCGGGACGCCGGGCAAGCATCCCTATGACCCGCCGCCCGCCTCGGAGTAGTCCCGCGGCCAGTTTGCACCTACGCCAATAGCCGAACATAGGCAGAAGGCCGAAAAGAAACATTGCACATGGACCTATATATGGTACAGGTGTACTATAAATGAGGCATTATGGAGGAATCGGCTCGCAAAGCACCCGTCGTTTTCTATCGAACCAGCGCCGGGGCGGAAGTTGTACGCGACTGGTTGCGGGGATTGAGCGCGGAGGACCGCGCCAGCATCGGGCAAGACCTCATGCGCGTGCAATTCCGCTGGCCGGTCGGCATGCCGTTGTGTCGGCCCTTGGGCGATGGACTATGGGAACTCCGGACCGACTTGACCGGCAACCGCATCGCGCGGATCTTTTTCTGTTTTACGGAGGGCCGGTTGCTGGCGCTTCATGGCTTCATTAAGAAGACCCAAAAGACGCCCGACGACGAGTTGAAACTCGCCCGCAAGCGCAAGCGCGAATTCAAATTAGAGGAGGGACAATCATGACGACGAAAAAAACCCGGAGTACCGAGGGCTTCACGACGCTTGACGCTTTCCTTGAAGAGGAAGGCGTCCGTGACGAGTTTCAGGCGGTGGCGATCAAAGAGGTTTTGTCCTGGCAGATTAAACAGGCGATGCAAAAGCAAAAGTTATCCCAGGCGCGTCTCGCCAAGCTCATGGGAACCAGCCGGAGCCAGGTAAGCCGGCTGCTCGACCCAGCGGACGGCAACGTGACCCTAGTCACCCTGCAACGCGCCGCCGAGATGTTGGGCCGAAAGGTACGCCTGGAATTGGTGTAATCGCCCCTTTCGGCCATAGGTTCTCAGGAAAGCAACCGGACAGGCCGACGAGGGCGCGGCCTGCTTGCCAACAGGATCATTTACTTGACTACTTGACGAAGTGCATAAAGTGCATAAGGTGCATACTCCTGCTCGCGCAACGATTGACTAAAAACTAACTTTCGGTTTTCAAACGATTTACCGATTAGTCAATCGATGCCGTCTCTGCCTTTTCCGGCGCCGGTGTCATCAGGGATAGTCTCTGTGCCGTCCTCGAGTCCTGAGCCGACAGATGCGCTCCCGCCAGCAGCAGCAGTCCCGAAAAAAACGCCCAGAAAATCAGGGTCACGGAAACATAGAAAGGTCCGTAGGCTTCATGAAAATCCAGCAACGGCAGGCACGCCACGAAGATGAGCTTCGCGATCTCCCACGCCACTCCCGTAATGATTGCCGCCGGTAGAACCGCGCGATACGGCACTTTTCCATTCGGCAGCAGCCAATAAATCAGGAAGAAGATCAGCACGCTGGCAATCATGCCGAATATTTTCAGCGCAATAAATTGAATGGTCACATTGATCTGGTCCACCATCGAGTACACCACGCCGGTGCCAATGTGATTGCCAAGCCAAAGCTGCGCCTCCGCCGCCGGAGCCCATATCCCCGCCGTGCCCGCAACGCTCAACAGCGCCAGAACGCCACAGCCCAGCGCCAGCCCCAGCGACACGATCTGGTTCATCAGGTAATTGCGGGACTTGAATCCCCACACCGAGTTCAGTGCCACTTCCAGCGGCTCAAACACCCCCGTGCAACTGATGAACAGCATCACGATCGAGAACAGTTGGATCTTGTGCGTCGCCGACATGGCGTCCACGGTCGAGATGATGAATCCCTGATTGCTCGGCAGGTACGCGGCCAGCATCCGCTTGATCGCACTCACCATCGAGGGCGAATGAAAGCAGCGCCGGCTCAACGTCAGCAGCAGAACCGCCGCGGGAAAAAAAGAGAGAATTGCATTTGCGGCCACGGAAAAAGCATAAGTGTGCACTTCCGTCGTGCCCAGATATTTCAGCGTGGAAAGGCCGTTACGCCGCAAGGTCTGCAGCATCGAAGTGCGCAGTTGTTGCAGGGAGTCGCCGCTATGGGTGGAAGAAACGCCGCTGGCCACGGCGGTCGCCGCGGTGGCAGATGTGCTGTCGATGGTCATGATGTCTCTTCCCATTGTAGCGAAATCAGCTCGCTTCGATCACTTTCTCCGGCCCTTGCAAGCCTTGCTTTTGCGGCCTGGGGAGCGATCGGCAATGTAAATTCTCCCTTTTTGGGCCGATTCCCGCATAAAAATGACACTGTCCCGCAACATTCACTTGTCAAAATGGCACAGGTGCGATACACATGCCCCATCCACTAAATCTGCGGTTGAATGATCTGGTGGCTAGTTGTCGAGGTGCGGTAAGCAGTAAAGGGATAGACCAGATGTGCAGTCGGCAGTCAGCGCAGCATTCAAATCCGGATTCCAGTTTCTTTTTCCCAACGCGGTCCATCGCGGTGGCGAGAAAAAGACGCTGGAATCCGGATTTGTTTGACGGGCCGGTTGAGGCTGCGAGGGACGCTGCCGGTATGCCAAATACCGGGGCGATGAATGATGAACAAATCATAATAATTTAATGATGAATACTGCTTCGTTGCAAGATGTGAAAGGAGTACGTCGTGAAAGAAAAGGGAACAGTGAAGTGGTTTAACGGTGCAAAAGGCTATGGCTTCATCCAGCGCAGTACGGGTGAAGATGTATTCGTGCATTATTCCGTAATTCAGGAAAACGGTTACCGCACTTTGAATGAAGGTGAAGCTGTCGAGTTCGAATGCGTAAAAGGACCCAAGGGACTTCAGGCTCAGAACGTGAGCCGCGGTTAGGCATTCATGCTATTTTCAAGTAGGCCCTTGTCCATCAAGGGCCTTTTTCATTTTCAATATGCTTCCAGCGAAACCAAGTCGCCCTGGAGATTTCCGCGTTGCTTGTAGTTGATCGATACGGCGGCGTCGTGCCAGCCGCAGTCGAAGTGGTCCACTCCGATGAGAACCATCGTATTGCGATTGGCCACATGCATCTGCCAGGTGCGCCCGGCGGAGCTGACGCGCAGGATTGCACCGGGCGGTGATCCACACTCCACGCTTACGATGCGGCCTTTCATGTATTCGACTTTTCGCAGGTCCGGCGGCGCCACCGGGCTCTCGCTCTTGGCCGCTGCCTTCTCGTCCTCCGCAATCGCCTCTTGCAGATTGTCGTACTTGCTGGCGTCCCGTTGGCGATCGTTCCGGACGCACTGCCATGGCCTCCCAGGTTGCTTCCCGCGGCTTCTGCTTGCCGAGTTCGTTGAGCAACTCTTCTGCCTCGCCGGAGACTGCGGCGTCGCCGCCCGCGCGCGCGTAAAGCATCCGGTTGCGCGCGGCTTCCAGATTGCCCGCCGCCTCGTAGGCACGCGCTAGATTGAGGTCGTAATGGCTGCTCCGTGGACGACAGTGCCGAGGCGCGCTGAAGATGTTGCCAGTGCCGGCTTTCGTGTTGCCGCCGCTCAACTCTGCCAGGCCCAGCAGCTCCAGCGCGGCGGCGTAGTTCGGATCAGCTTTCAGCGCGGCCTTCAACTCGGTGCCCATGCGTGCCTCCGCGGACTCGATGCGGATTCGATCTTCTTCGCCCTGGTTCACCCATCGGGCGTAAAGATAATGCATGGCGGGGTCGGAATCATTCAGGGCCAGCGCGCGGCGAATATGCTCCACCGCGTTTCCCAAATCATTGCGCAGCAGGAAGGCCCAGGCGAGCGAGCGATGAACCGCCGCATTCTCCTGGTTCACGCGCATTAAGTCCACTAACTCATGCAGCGTGCGATCCGACTCGGGGCCGAAGAGCGAAAGGTTCGCCTCGATCACATGGGCGTCGGCCGCTGAGACCTTTTGCGAATGAAGCAGGCTGCTCTCGATGCGCGGCGCGGGCATACTCTTGGCGGAAAGTTTTTCGAGCGATTCGCGCACTTCGCGGTCAGATCGCGGCCGTGCTCATGGAGAAGGCCTCGGCCAGTGCTTGCTCCGGGGTTGCGCCACGCGACTGCACGGCGCTCAGGTAAGCGCCTGCCTGGGCCAGTCGCTGGTATCGATGAGCCAGCGCACCAGCGCCCACGATTCGGCTTCGAAGCTTGCACGTTGTGCGGCGGGCAAGGTCGAAAGCTCGTTGATCGCAAACAGCTCTGCCATCGGAATCCACTCGCCGGAGCGGAACGGCAGCCATGCCCGGCGGCGGCCGCGCCGAGTTCCATCTGATCGCCGTTGAATTGCACCCCGGCCAGGTAGCTGGCGATGCCGGAATCAAACCACGGCTGTGCGCGCGGATAGTTATCTTCCAGAGTCAGCGAGGCGATCGACTTCGCTGCTTGCGGCCACGAATCCGGACGCGAGAAATCGACCGTGACGTAATTAGCGGACGGGGTGCGAACCAGCGCCGCGCCGTTTACCGGAGCATGGCCATGGCCAGCACGCGCAGCGGAGTGGCGAGAAGGCGATCGTCGTTGCGATGAAAGAGTTCTCCGAAGACGGCGATCAGTTGTTCGCTGCGCAGGGCGGCCTCGCGCGCGTCCGCGGTCGTTGCCCTCGGAGGATAGCTGATGAGGTGAGCGGTCTGAACGCGAATACCACTGCTGCGCCGGCGATGGCGGACGCCAACGCCAGCAGCAGCGGCGCCAGCAACAACCATCGCGCACGCATGGCGAGTTTCCTCCCTCGGAGCCGGACAGGAGCCGGCTACTTTGCTTTGGATGCCGCGCTGCTCCGCGCTCAGGCGTAACAGAGTTCGGACGAGCAGCAGGCGCTGTGCGGCGGTAGGCTGCACGAAGCGCAGTCCAGCCCGGAATCCCTGGCGGCGGGTAATCACGGCGTTGCAGGCAGAGCGTAGTCCCGTTGCCGGGAAGCCGCAAACAGAGCACCACCTCGGTTCCCGAAGGCAGTTCGCGGGTCAGCGTCAGTCCGGCGCCGCTGCGGAAACATCGATGCGTTCGCGCTTGGACCACGATGCGGTCGACGCCGTACTCGCCCGTCGGGTGCTGCGCCACCAGCCGGGCACGCACATCCAGAGGGCGGCGGGAGAAGAAACGGCTGGCGTAGATCGTGCGGATCGGTCATCCGAGCTAGGGTCGGCATCAGGTGTCGTCTCCAATCTTGCAATCGCCCAGCGCGCGTGTTCGGCGACGGCCGGGATCTTCATGCCGCGCCAGCTCGCGCAGACGCGGCAGGTGTTTTCGCTCTCCGCTGTTGCCCATGGCAATGGCGGCGTTGCGCAACAGTCCGTTGAGTTTGGCGCGCTTCACGGGCGATCCGCGAAAGATGCGCCGGAACTCTTCCACCTTCATACCTGAAATCCACTCCAGAGAGGGATTGACAAGTTCGGTACGCGGCGCAAAGGCCGGGTCGGGCGAGGCCGGAGCGCGGCGATTCCACGGGCAAACGTCCTGGCAGATATCGCAGCCGAACAGGTGCCGGCCCATCTTTGCGCGCAGCTCTTCCGGCGCCGGCGCCGCGCTGCTCGATGGTGAGATAGGAGATGCAGCGGGTCGCGTCGAGCTGGCGCGGCGCAACGAAAGCCTGGGTGGGGCAGGCGTCCAGACAACGCGTGCAGGAGCCGCAGCGGTCGGCTGCGGGCAGATCGGGCGGCAGCGCGTGCGAGCTGAGAATGACTCCGAGAAAGAGCCACGAACCAAGCTGCTGATTGAGGATGCAGGCGTTCTTGCCGGTCCATCCAATGCCGGAGTGCTGCGGCCAGCACGCGCTCCACCACCGGGCCGGTATCGACATAGCACCAGGTGCGCGGAGTGGCGTGACCGTCGGCGACGATGCGCTCCACCATGCGCTGTTCGATGCGGCGCAGGCGCTTCAGCAGCAGCTTCGTGATAGTCGGAGTCGACAAAGGCGTAGCGCGAAATCCATCCCCGCGCCGGGTCGGCGCACTGCGGTGGAGTAGGGCGTCGCCGAGTTGTAGTTTGCGGCGCAGACCACCACCGAGCGCGCCCAGGGAGCGACGTTCGCAATGCGCCGCCCGCCGCAGCTCTCCCGCATCGTTGGTCTTTGCCAGGTACTCCATCTCGCCGTGGAATCCGGCCTCAATCCAGGCAGGAAAGTAGTCGAGCTCGCCGAGCGGCGCGGCCGGGGCAATCCCGCCGAGCGAGAAGCCCTCATCGAGCGCCGCCTGTTTGACGAATTCCGCAAGCAAGGACATCGTCAACCCCGGGCCGCGACGGCAGCGTAGCGTTACCCGGCCGCGCGGCAGTCGGCAGCGTAGCGTACGCACATTCGGCCAGGCTCGCTAGCTTCGCGCCTTCTCAACACCGCCACGATGGTTGCAATCTCAGTGAGCGCAATGATTCCCGCCGAGGTCACGCACCAGATGCAGTAGGTCTCCAGGATTCGCGCCTCGACGTACGTCAGATAGATGGAGAAGCCGACGGCGCCGGTCGTCAGCAGCAGCACGATCCACCAGCGCCGCGCCAGGGCAAAGCCAGCAATCGCCGCATAACCCACGATTCCGAAGACGCCACCGGAATGCCGGCGATTTTTGCGAACGGGCTGCGGTTGACCGTTCAGCGATCGGGGCTAACGCCAGTATTCCGCCGATTTCGGCGAACGGGCTGTGGTTGACCACGCCGCAGTCCCAGCGTTCGTTGATGCTGCACGGCGATGGATCGGTGCGGAAGTGTTCGCGCAGGGCAAAGCAGGAAACCACCAGTCCGGCCAGGGCAAGAAGAGCAACAAGATAGCGCATGAATCCCTCCGTCCTCATTGTAAGCAGAGGCAGCCTCAGCGGGCTAGGGTGGCCAGGGTGTTCTGAATTCCAGGACCGAAGCCCGCCCGGGTTGCAGGGGGATTTCCACTCTCCGGACGGCTTCTGCGTCCAAAGCCATGCCAGAGCATCGAATTAGAAGTGTTACGATTAACGTTTCAGCGCAGTGCCGCCGGCGATTTTGCGGCAGAGAAGCTTTCGTACAGGAAATTGGAGGAAGAATGGCGAGCGAAGCAATTCTGGAAGTAACCGACGCAAACTTCGATCAGGAGGTGCTCAAGAGTGAGCAGCCTGTGCTGATTGATTTCTGGGCCACTTGGTGCGGCCCCTGCCGCGCTCTTGCCCCGGTGGTGGATGAGATTGCGAAGTCCTATCAAGGCAAGGTCAAGGTTGCCAAGATGGATGTGGACCGCAACACGGCGACTCCACAGCGCTATGGCGTGCGTGGCATTCCGACCCTGCTCGTCTTCAAAGGCGGCCAGGTGCAGGAGCAGATCGTCGGCTATGTCCCCAAGGAAACCATCGAGAAGGCGCTGGAAAAGCTCGCCTGAGTTGACCTGACGCGCATCGAGCCCGGCTGCGGCCGGGCTTTTCTTCCGGCATGAAGACAGATCGCAGCGCCCCATCGCAGCATCACATCGCAAACCACATCGCAAACCGCCAAAGTAGTTCTGGTGGCGTTTCAGTATTTTCGCAGCACCGCGACCACGCGTCCCTGCACCTGCACCGCGTCGGCGGGAACCATGATGGGTTGCATCGCGGCGTTGGAGGGTTGCAGGCGAATCTGCTCACCGGCATGGTAGAGGCGCTTCAGCGTGGTCTCCGAGCCGTTCACCAGCGCCACCACGATCTCGCCTTCGCGGGCGCTCTCGGTCTTCTCCACCAGAACGTAGTCGCCGTTCACGATGTGCTCGTCCTGCATGCTTTCGCCCACGACCTGGAGCACGAAGACGTCCTTGGCGCGGGTGAAATCGGTGAGCGAGATGGTCTCCGGAGTCTCCACCTGTTCAATCGGCTTGCCGGCGGCGATGCGTCCCACCAGCGGCAGTTCGAAGGAAGCGGCGTCCAATCTGCGGGCGCGGCTCGGGATTCCCTCCGGCAGGGGCAGCACGTCGATGGAGCGGCTGCGGTTATAGTCGCGGCGCAACAACTTTTTCGTCTCCAGGTTGTTGATGTGCTTGTGCACGGTGGCCAGCGAGCTGAGACCCAGCGCGGCGCCGATTTCCTCAAACGATGGAGAGTAGCCGTTGCTCTGCACGAATTCAGCGATGAAGTCGTACATCTGCCGTTGCCGCTTTGTCAGAGCCATAGCCGACCTTTCGTCAACCCTCACCAAAATCCCTAATAGTTTGGCGAATAAAAAGCGAAGTGTCAATATCCTTGCCGGGGGTAGAATCTTTGATAGCAGGTATGCGGTGAATTGTGGGCTCAACCAGACGCTGGACTCCGATGAAGATGAGGGAGCTGCGGGAAGCGGCTGGTCATGGAACCTGTGGTGAAAGAAACATCGCCTTCTAGTTCTCCGGGCTTGCGTTGAGCACAACGAATCATCACAATAGTTCGAACGCTCCTCAAGGAAGGGTCACAATGGCTTCAATGAAGTGGAAAGACGCCAATCCCGTGTCCAAGGTCAAAGGCCCAATCCGGTGCCACAAGTGCCAATTGATGTGCCGCGATGCCGCGCTCTACCTGAGCCACAAGTGCGAGCCCAAGCCGTCCGTTCGGTAAGCCTCAACAGCCCCTTGCATTGGTAGCAATTGCACGGCGGTTCACAACCATCCGCTGCTACACGTCTTTCAATTGCTCCTCGTCCATGCCGAAATAATGCCCGAACTCGTGGATGACCGTGCGCCGGATCTGCTCCCGTATCTCGGCATCGGTGGAGCATACCGCTTCGATATTTTTCTGGTAGAGGACAACGTCGGGCAGGTTGAAGACACTCTTCTTGGTCATGGGTACGCCGTGGAAGAGTCCCAGCAGCAACCGCTTTGGGTGGCAGGATGGAGTTGATGATTCGGGCGGGAAGTCTTCCACCAACACGGCGACATTGCTTATGCGGAGGCGGAATTCTTCCGGGAGCGAGTCGAGTACCTCCTGCATGACTTTGGCGAACGCTTCGCGCCTCATGCTTCACCTTCCGGCACTGAATCAAACGGGGCCGAGGGATCGTGCGGCAAGGTATTGATGCGCATCAACTCCCCACGGCGGGCGCGACCACCTCGTAAGCGGTAATGACTTCACGCCATCGCTCCGGAATCACGATGGACGTTTTGGCCGCATGGTCGTAGGCGACCATGGTCGTGAGCCCGCGTGCCGCACGCTGCTGACGCGTCTGGCTCCAAACCTCGTATACGAAATCGAACGACTTGCGTCCTATCCGAGCGATGCGGCAGCCTATGGTTACTTCCTCGCGGTAGTCGATGGGTTGCTCATAGTCAAACGACAACCGCGCCACAATGTTGCCCTTCGATCCGTTTAACGGCTCTTTGATCACCTCGCTGAGGTAGTTACAGCGAACGGTCTCCGCCCAGACGATGTAGGCGGCATGGTTCACGTGCTGCATCATGTCCACATCGCAGAACGGGACACGGAAGCGCGTCGTGCATCGAAAGTCAGCCAGTGCCATTCTTTTGCTCCATCGAATTGCCTTACGCCGCGTGGGTTGCGTTTGAGGTCTATTGTCAGCATCGGCTCGCCATTCCGAAAAGCCAAGGCACGAGTGCCTTGGCCTCCTTGTTGCCGCGGACAGATTGGGCGAAGCGTTCGGCTTTGTCAGTACCTTCTTATGATGTAGGTTCTACCGATGTGGCTGGACCTCAGCGGAAGTCTAGGCCGTCTTCGGCTCAGCCTTCTTTGCCGCCCAGCGTGCCTTTGCCGCATCCGACATTCGCTTCCGCCCGGCTGCCGTAATGCCACCCTTGGCACTCGTCGGGGCAGCTTTCTTCGCCGCCTTTTTGGCGGGCTTTTCCGTTTCTGGAGCCACAGACGCCGCCTTCTTGGCAACGACCTTCACGGCTCGCTTCTTTTTCGCCCAACGCTTCTGCTGTGCTTCCGCCATGCGTTGGCGGCTCTCAGGACTCATGACGCGTTTGCCGGCAGTCGGCTTGGTGCCGGACGCAGATGAGGCGGCTTTAGCAGCAGCTTTGGCTGTGGGTCGGTGGGCGGGAGTTTTCTCCAGTGCTTCGAGGGCGGCGATCGCTTGGTCGATGCGTTCGCGCCGGGCACGAAGTTCGATAAGAATTTGAACGGTATCCATGGGGGACTTACTCCTTTTCTATCGTGCATGGTAGCAGTGCCAAGCCTCGCTGCACAATAATCAGTGCATGCAAGTTCGGTCTTATGGGAATAAGAAAAGGCCGACGTGGGTCGGCCAGTTTGTCGGAGTAACTCTCCACAGGAAATCGGGTCGTTAAAGTTGATCGGTCGATGGCAAGGATCGAAACTCTTATCCGGGGAAGTGGAAATGCAGTTGCTGATGCGAGACGACCGCAACTCCATTAATTTTGGCGGGAACGTAAATCCACCGGCTGAGTGTCTCAACGATCGCCCTCTCCACTCCGTTCCCAACCCCTTGCAGAACTTGGACCTGGATGATCGAGCCCTGATCATTGATCACCACATCCAAGACGACATCTTTTCCGCGAGCAAACTCGGCAACCGCGCTATGCAGAATTGGCGGCTCCGGGGTGAAGACCGGTAGAGCCGTCTTGAACTGATGGTGCATGCCCGCAAAGCCGCTGGACATGGAGTTCATTCTCCAGCCAGGAAACGGCGCTAAACCCTGTCCTTCCCCATTGCCGGAGCTGTCATCGGTAGCTCCGGCTTGAGTATTGGCCTCCTGCGCCGTGTCCGACTTTGCCACGCTGGCCGCTTCGGGAGCGGGCTGCGATGCAACGGGAGCAGGCTCAGGGGTAATGGGGGTGGCAATTGCGTCTTGGTGAAAATAGAGGGGTGTGAGCAGGGTCGAACGCATTGCGTTGGGGCGTATGGAGGCTCCAGGCAGATGCGGAAAAGGCATGCAACAGAGGACCGCGAGCATCGCAACCTGTAGGCAGAGAGAGGCAAGAAACGATACAGGCTGTCTTACGTTGGAATCAGGATCTAAGGGCGTGAACATAATAAGTCAGTAATTCGAACAGCTTGTCATGAATAAGACGCTACCGCGAGTAACTTGCTTTCGAAGATTATACTACGAAATGCTATTTTTCTCATTCCGAATGCCGAGATGGCATGCGCGTCTCCCGCTGGCTTGGAGGCGACCGTACAGGAGGCTACCACCGCTGGCCAACGGCTAGAGGGTGCAAAAGAATGACTAGCAGCACGAATCCCATCAAGCCCAGCATAATTTGGTTATCCATTAAATTTAGGAGCCGCGTGCGGAAAGCGTTGCACTCGAAGTTGAGCGTGCCGCAATCGGTGGGATTGATGATCAGGAGTTGCGGTACTCCCGGCAATTGCCGCGCGATGATCCGCGGGGGCACGACGGACTAAGAACGGTCGCGTTTCTTCGATGAGACCCTCGCACTCGAACTCCGCGCTCTCCAGGTGCATATGTTCTTTCATCCAGACCTTGGCGAGGAGCATCAACCGGAGAACCGTGGCGATGTTGCCCTGCTCCAGTCCGGCTTCGATATCAAAGAGTTGGACGGTCACTTCGATGTTGGCGTCGCGCTGCTCCTGCTGACGACGGTTGGAGAAGGAGAGCTTCAGGAGGAATTGCTCCTCGTGAGTGAAGTGCAGCAAGATCATTTGCACCAGGCTGTCGGCGGCTTCCAGAATGCGGGGCAGAGCTCGTCCGCGCAGGATCGCCTTTTCCAGGTCGCTGTAACGGCGGCGAATCTCGGCGTGCTCCTCGTCCAGATTGCGCAAGTCAAAGGCGTTCGTCTCAAGCTTTCTTGTCGACGTTCTCATCGTTCCCTCTTCGAGAGTAGGTGCAATTCAGCTTCCTATTGGAGGAAAGAAAGAGGGAATTACGCCGAGACGCCGGAAATATCTGAAAACATTGAAAGTCTCTGGATCTGCCCGATACGCTTCGCTGTGATCTCAGCCTGAGAATGACGATTTATGGATGCCAAAACGAGCGGGGCGTTTCCTATTTTTACACTGTGTGCCGCTTTCTACACGGTCAATCCCGGGTGGGCCGCCGCGTCATGCGGTGGTTCAATGCAGTGGTTCAGCCCTCCAGCCGCCGGAGGAAATCGCGTTCGCTCATGCGGTACTTGAAGGATTTTCGTCCGTCGATGAAGACGACGGGAACCGAATCGCCGTACAAGGTTCGCAACTCCTGGTCCTCGTCGATATCGATCTCACGCCAGTGAAAGTCGCCCCGGTGCTCCAGGCTCTGCAAGGTACTCTTCACGACCTCGCAAAGATGGCATCGCTGACGCGAATAGACCACTACCTCGTGCATGTTTGCGATTTTATTCCGGTGCTCGATGGCCGGGCAAGCGCGGGGCCGAAGGTTGATTTACAACCTCGCGCGGCGGGGAACTCCGGCGAGCCCGACGGCTCAGTCGGCGGCAGGGTTCTGCGCGGCGTTGATCGTGGCGTCCAATACCAGCAGAAGTTCGGCGAACTCGAAGGAGCCATCGTGGCGATGGCCATTGATGAAAAAGGTTGGGGTACCGTTGACTCCGCTGCGGACGCCGCCGCTGAAGTCGGCGCGGACGTGAGCGGTGAACTGTCCGTCTTCCAGCGCCTGGCTCAGCGCGCGGGACGAGAGTTCGCAGTTTCCGGGCGAGTTCCAGTAAGAGCGCACCGCCCAGGCGCTGCTGATTTTCAAAGAGCAGGTCGTGCATCTCCCAGAATTTTCCGTGCGCGGCGGCGAACTCCGCGGTTTCGGCGGCAGCCTCGCGCTTCGGGGTGCATCTGGCTGAGCGGGAAAGTTGCGAAAGACAAAGCGAAGCCGGTCGCCAAAATGCTGCTGGAGGCGCTTGACGATGGGGTAGGCGTGGGCGCAATGCGGACACTGGTAGTCGCCATATTCCACCAGCGTTACGGCGGCATCCTGCGGGCCCTGGACGTGATCCTCGGGGGAGACTGGCACTTTGAGCATGCTCATGGCTTCTCCTACTTTGGGCAAATTCTCCAGGGCTTCCAGGATTCCATCCGCGCCCGGATTGACGCGGATCGGCGAGAGGTAACTCCAGGTGATGATGCCGTTTTTGTCGATGACAAACAGCGCGCGCTCGGAGAATCCTTCGGCGCTGCGGTAGGCGCCGTATTGTTTGGCGACCGCTCCCTTGGGTTCGAAGTCGGAGAGCAGCCGGAAATGCAGGTTGCGGGCTTCGGTATAGGCCTTGTGGCACCAGGGACCATCGACGGAGATGCCCAGCAACTCGGCTCCGAATTTCTGAAACTCGGGAAGGATCTCGTTATACAGGCCGATCTGGTCACCGCAGGTCGGGCTCCAGTCGGCGGGATAGAAGGCGAGGATTACGGGTTTGCCGCGCAGTTCGCTGAGGGAAAACTTCTGCTGCGGCGCGACCGGCAGGGTGAAGTCGGGCGCCTTGGTGCCCGGAGCCAGCAGCCCGGTTGCTGGCAGGACTTGGGTGTCGCTCATGCTGGATTCCTTTCGCGTTGGTTTGCGTCGAGAGTCATTGGGAAGCGTATCGAAGTATGCGAAATGACATGCGCAATGACATGCTCCATGAACAGATGCGCATCGGCCGCCGGCGGCTGATCACTGAGGGGCTGACTCCCATTGAGATGCGGTGCGGGCGGCGGAGCGGAGTAGCCGGTGCAATCTTTTGGCACTGACGTATGCAGCCAAAGGCGCCACGTCAAGTAAACTGAAATACATATGAATCCAGGAATCGAGAACATTCGCAAACGCGGCAGCCGCATTGTTGCCGAAGGTGCCCACATGCTGCCGGCGGCCTCGCTGATGATGGCCGAGGGCGTAATCGACTCGCTCGACGATCTCGAAGAAGCCGTTCGTCACGGTCATCAACTCCTACACCAACCAGATTCCCGGCCACGCCCATCTGGACAAGATCGGCGCGATCGTGCGCGACGAGCTGAAGGCGCTCGGCTTCAACGTCTGGTACGCCAACGTGGGCGGCGCGGTCTGCGACGGCATCGCCATGGGCCACTACGGCATGAAGTATTCGCTGGCCTCGCGCGAGCTGATCGCCGACCAGATCGAGACCATCATCGGCGCCCATCCCTGCGACGCGCTGGATCGGCATCGCCAACTGCGACAAGATCGTTCCGGCGATGTACAACGCCATGGCGCGCATCAACATTCCCGCCGTCTACCTGAGCGGCGGCCCCATGCTGGCCGGGCCCGGCGGCACCGACCTGATCACGGTCTTTGAGGGCGTGGGCAAACACAGCGTGGGCAAGATGAGCGACGGCGAGTTGCGCTCGCTGGCCGAAAAAGCCTGCCCCGGATGCGGAAGCTGCGCCGGCATGTTCACCGCGAATTCGATGAACTGCCTCGGCGAGGCCATCGGCCTGTCGCTGCCCGGCACCGGGACGATTCCCGCCGAGCGCTGGGTGGACGGCACCTTCAGCCAGCACCGAGCCCAATCCCGACCGCATCGCGCTCTCCAAGCAGGCGGCGCACGCGCTGCAAGCGCTGCCTGGAGAAGAACATGCGGCCGCTGGACATCATCACCGAGCAGTCGCTCACCAACGCCTTCGTGCTCGACATGGCGATGGGCGGCTCGACCAACACCATTCTGCACACGCTGGCGCTGGCCTACTCGGCGGGAATCCCGTTCAACCTGGCGCGGCTCAACGAGATCTCGGCCAGGACGCCGAACATCTGCAAGGTCTCGCCCAGCCGTCCCGAGGTCCACATCGAGGACGTGCATCGCGCGGGCGGAATTCCGGCGATTCTGAAGGAACTGGACCGCGCGGGCACGACCGGACTTGAAGCTCGACGTGCCGACCGTGACCGGACAACTGGCCGATGCCGTGCAAGCCGCGCGCCGGATGCCGATGGCAACGTGATCCGCACGGTGGAGAAGGCGTTCTCGCAGACCGGCGGACTGGTCGTGCTGTTCGGCAACCTGGCGCCGAAGGGCGCGGTGGTGAAGGTTGCCGGCGTCGTCGCCGGACATGATGGAGTTCGAGGGCCCGGCGCGGATCTACGAGTCGCAGGAAGACGCGCTGCAGGGCATTCTGGCCGGCGAAGTGAAAGACGGCGACGTGGTGGTGATCCGCTACGAAGGGCCGCGCGGCGGTCCGGGAATGCAGGAGATGCTCTCGCCCACGGCGGCGCTGGTCGGCGCGGGAGTGCGCGCTGCTCTGATCACCGATGGCCGCTTCTCGGGCGGCACGCGCGGACTCTGCATCGGCCACGTCTCGCCGGAGGCCGCGGCGGGCGGCCCGATTGCCGCGGTACACGAAGGCGACCGGATTTACATCAACGCCAAGACCTGCCGGCTGGAGTTGAAGGTGAGCGACGAGGAGATCGCGCAGCGGCTCGCCGGAGCTGCCGAAGTTCGAGCCGAAGGTGAAGCGCGGCTGGCTGGCGCGCTACCTGCAGCACGTCACCAGCGCCGACACCGGAGCGGTCTTCGAAATCTAGCCCGGAGGCGAGTGCGGACGGTAAAGGTTGATGAATGGCCACCGGAGCGATCAGAGGGGGACATCAATGCAATATCGCAATTTTGGAAAACTCGATTGGAAGGCTTCGGCGCTGGGTTTTGGCTGCATGCGCTTGCCGACCTCGGATGGAGAGCGGCTCAGTCCCAACATTCTCGAAGACGAAGCCGTGCGCATGATTCGGCACGCCATCGATCATGGCGTGAATTATCTGGACACGGCTTATCCGTATCACGGCGGCCAGAGCGAAGTTGTAGTGGGCAAGGCGCTGCAGGGCGGCTATCGGGAGAAGGTGAAGCTGGCCACCAAGCTTCCGGTCTGGATGGTGGAGAGCGCGGCGGACTTCGACCGATTGCTCGGCGAGCAACTGCAAAAGCTGCAGACGGACCACATCGATTTTTACCTGTTGCACGCGCTGAGCACGGAGCCGCTGGCACAACATTGTTTTGAAGCACAATCTTGCTGGACAAGGCTGCCGAGGCGCTTGCCGACGGACGCATCCGGCATCTCGGCTTCTCCTTTCACGACGAGTACGAGGGCTTCGAGGAGATCGTGAACGGCAGCGATCTGTGGAGCTTCTGCCAGATTCAGTACAACTACATGGACACGGAAAATCAGGCGGGAACGCGCGGCCTGAAGCTGGCGGCAAGCAAGGGCCTGGCCGTGGTGGTCATGGAGCCGCTGCTGGGCGGCAGGCTGGCCGATCCGCCGAAGGATGTTCGCGAAGCGATGGAGAGCTTTCCCGTGCAGCGCTCCCCGGCGGAGTGGGCGCTGCAGTGGCTCTGGGATCAGCCCGAGGTCTCGGTGGTGCTGAGCGGCATGAGCACGATGGCGCAGGTGGAAGAAAATCTGCGCTTCGCCGAGCGCCTCGCGCGTGCAGGTATTCGGCGAGGCGGAGCAGGCGTTGATTGCGCGGGTGAGCGAGCAGTATCGCGCGCGCACCGTGATCCCCTGCACCCGTGCAACTACTGCATGCCGTGTCCGAATGGGGTGAACATTCCCGGCAACTTCGACTTCTTCAACTACGCGCATCTGTTCGACGACACGGCGGGGGCACGCTTCAGGTACTAGGTGTTTCTCACCGAGGAGCAGCGGTCCAGCGCCTGCATCGCCTGCGGCACGTGCGAAGAGCTGTGTCCGCAGAAGATCGCGATCAGCGAGTGGATGCCGAAGGTAACGGCGCTGCTGGAGTGAGAGGTCTGCTAAGCTATCTTCCCAGGCAGGCGATGATCGCCTCCACGACGCGCTTGGTTTCGTGGGTGTCGCGGACACAGATGGAGAGAACGCCGATTTCTTTTGGCGGATAGTCGTTGCCGCCGGGAAAGATTGCGTCGCCGATGAAGATCATCTCTTCGATGGCGATGCCGAGAATGTCGCGCAGCTTGCGGATTCCGTAGGCCTTGTCGATGCCGGGCTTGGTCACGTCGATGGACGTGGTGCCGCCCATGCGCACGGAGAACTCCGGAATATAGGTGTCGAGGATCGCCTTGATCTTCGTGCGCTTGGCGAAGTCCGGGTCCCACTTTTCTTTTGCCGCCAGCGGCGCCTGCTGGCCGAGGGCGGAGAAGGTGATCTGGCTGCCGCGGTCCTCGATGATCTCTCCCCAGGTCTGTTCCGGCTTGAAGCCCGTGACTTCCAGGGCGCGGTTCATCGAGGTGAGGATCTTCTCTTTTTCCGCGGCGGTGAGGTCGTCGGCGTAGAGCTTGTTCCACATCGCCGTCGTACTGGAAGAACTTGGTGCCGCAGGTGGGCAGCAGCAGAAGGTTCTCCATGCGCTGGCCTTGCGGAAGATTCGAGACCAGTTGCTTTTCAAACTGCGGCCAGTCGCCGCCGGAGATCACGGCCACCTTGGCAACTCCGAGCAGGCCGGCCAGCAGCGCGGCCATCTCGGCATCCAGTGCCGATTTACTTTCGGCCAGCGTGCCGTCCAGATCGAACACAATCAGCTTCTTCAAGATTCTCTCCCCTCGCGTCTTCGATCTTAAATCAAAGTTTCTGCGCTTTGCCGCGTGATTCGCTCGGCAGGGAAGTGCTTCTGCGATACACTTTGGCGGCATGCCGAGCGGAAGAATCCCCGAGCTGATTACCGCGGCACTGGAGCGAATGGCGCGGCTGCTCCGGCGCGAGCGTGGCGGCCCGGCCCACCTGCGTACCGGCCGCAAGGGCGAGGAGATGGCCTACTACTTTCTGCGCCGCCAAGGCTACACCATGGTGGCGCGCAACTGGCGCTGCACGCGGGCGCAAGGGCGAGATCGATCTGATCGGCTGGGATGGAAATGTCCTCTGCTTCATCGAGGTGAAGACCCGCAGCAGCCATGGCCTGACGCCCGCCGAAGCCGCCGTGGATCGCGCCAAGCAGCGTGAATTGCGCGGCATGGCGGCGACTCTATCTGCGCCACTGCAAGTCCGCACCCGCTCTCCCGTTTCGACGTGGTCAGCGTCTACCTGGTCGCCGGGAGCGGCGCCGGAAATTGATCTTTTCAAAGACGCCTTTTCTTGGCGTAGTATGAGTGGAAAGCGCCGCCCTCGGTTCTAGCGGCGCAAGGGGAATGTTTGTGCCTGAACTGAGAAAAGATCCGGTGGTTGGACGTTGGGTCATCATTTCCACGGACCGCGCCAAGCGGCCCAGCGACTTTCTCCGCAACAAGGTGGTGCAGAAGGGCGGATTCTGCCCATTCTGTCCGGGCAACGAGAGCAAGACGCCTTCCGAGGTGCTGGCCTACCGTCCCGACTGCCAACGGCAGCGGGCAGAAGAACGGCTCCGGCTGGACGGTGCGCGTGGTGCCCAATAAATTTCCGGCGCTCGGCATTGAAGGCACTCTGAACCGCCAGGCCGAGGGAATGTTCGACAAGATGAACGGACTGGGCGCGCACGAGGTCATCGTCGAGACGCCCGACCATGCCGCCCATCTCGCGCTGCTGCCGCAGAAGAACATCGAGAGCGTGCTGTGGGCATGGCGCGACCGCATCGTCGATCTCAAGCAGGATCGCCGCTTCAAGTACATCATGATCTTCAAGAACCACGGCGAGGCCGCCGGAGCCACGCTGGAGCATCCGCACGCGCAGCTGATCGCGCTGCCGATTGTGCCCAAGCACGTGAGCGAGGAACTGGAAGGCGCCAAGCAGTACTTCACCATGAAGGAGCGCTGCATCTTCTGCGACATGCTGCGGCAGGAGATGGAAAATCCTGTGCGCATGGTCAGCGAGAACGAGGACTTTCGTCAGCCTTCGCGCCGTTTGCGCCGCGCTTCCCGTTTGAGACCTGGATTCTTGCCCAAGCGCCACGAGTCGGCCTTTGAGAATCTTTCCTCGCACCAGATGATCAACCTGGCGGCGGCGCTCAAGCAGCTGCTGCTGAAGTGCGAGGTCTGCGCTCGACAGTCCCGGCCTACAATCTTGCGCTGCACACCGCGCCGGTGCAGGAGAGCTCGCTCGACTACTACCACTGGCATATCGAGTTCATTCCCAAGCTGACCAATACGGCGGGCTTCGAGTGGGGCACGGGCTTCTATATCAATCCCACGCCGCCGGAGGAGAGCGCGAGGTTTCTCCGCGAGGCCGAGGTGCCGCAGGATTGCAGCCGGAAGTAGCAGCTGCATTGCGCGGTGCCAGAGCAGGAGCCGCCTCCTGCTCTTTTCTTGCTCGCGGAGTGGAGTGGATGGATCAGAAGCAGGAATGGACGAGCGAGCGCGAGGCCGAGGAGCGCGCTTCCAGCCGCTGGAAACGGTGGCAGCCAGCGAGCCGTTTGCACCGCAGGTGGGCGGCACCAGCGGCGACATGCCGCACATGATCCGCGCCCTGCGCCACCGCGATTTCCGCTTGTTCTGGGGCGGCAACTTTCTTTCCAACATCGGCACCTGGATGCAGAACGTGGCCATGGGCTGGCTGGTTCTGCAACTGGCGCCCAGCCAATCCCGCCTTCTGGCTGGGCGTGGTGGGCTTTGCCTCCAGCGCTGCCCATGCTGGCCTTTTCTCTGCTCGGCGGAGTCATCGCCGACCGCATCGACCGCCGCAAGCTGATGCTGATCACCCAGTCGGCGATGATGATCTTCGCCTTCATTCTGTGGGGGCTCACGGCGCTGCACTGGATGAGCCTGCCGCTGCTGGTGCTGCTCTCCTTTACCACCGGCATCGCCATGGCGCTGAACACTCCCAGCTACCAGGCGCTGGTGCCGCAACTGGTGCCGCGCGAGGACCTGGCCAACGCCATCGCGCTCAACGCCGCGCAGTTCAACATGTCGCGCGTCGTTGGACCCACGCTGGGAGGCTTTGCCATGGCGTGGTTCGGCGTGCAGGGAAACTTTCTGCTCAACGCCCTCAGCTTTGTCGCCGTGCTGGTGGCGCTCACCTTCATCCAGCTATCCGCCGCTGCTATGCCGCCGGAGAGAACACGATGTGGGAGGACCTGACGGAAGGTCTGCGCTACGTCTTCGAGCGCAAGGACCTGTTCACCCTGCTGTCCATGACGGCCGTCGCCAGCGTCCTGGTGATCCCCTACATCACTTTCGTTCCGCTCTTCGCCAAGCAGATTCTGCACCTGGACGCGCGCGGCTTCGGCCTGCTGATGGCCGCCAACGGCGGAGGCGCATTCCTGGCCGCCGTCACCATGGCCTTCACTCATCACGGTCAAGCATCGCGGACGCATCGTCTTCCGCTCCTCGCTGGCGTTTTATGGATTCGTGGCGCTGTTTGCGCTCTCGCACAACCAGCTGGCTGAGCGCGCTGATGCTGGTGGGCACCGGATACTTCATGATCCTGATGATCGCCACCGTGAACGTGATGCTGCAACACCTGTCGGAGGACAAGATGCGGGGCCGCGTGATGAGCATCTACGCCATGGCCTTCCTGGGCTTCGCTCCGCTCGGAAGCCTGATGGCCGGCTCGCTGGCCGGAACCTTCACCGCCCCGGTTTCCGTCGCCGCCATGGCGGTCGTGGCCATCGCTCTCAATATGCGTAATCTACCGCATGCGGCCGGAACTGGGAGAGCTGGAGTGACGTTCTGTCCTTACGCCTGTCGGTGTGAACCTCGTGAACGGCTTTCGCGGCGATCTGGTCGGTCCGGAGCCGCGGCCGGAGCCGGCATGTTTCCTGCCGCTGCATCGCACAACGCTGTTTCGCGATCCGCAGACTTCCCAATGCTTCTTCTTCAGCTGCCGGCAGCGCCGTGCGCATGCACTCCTCGCCGATGGCGATCAGCTCGTCGGCGCGCTCGAAGTCGTCGTAGGCGAAGCCGTCCACGTTGGGATGCAGCAGCAGGTCGGCGTCATGCTCCCACTGCAGGCTCATGCGGGTCTGGGCGATGGCGAAGCACTGGCCGATGACGTCGAAGAAATGCCGCGGCGCTCCGGTCTGGTTCCAGTGCGAGCGCAGGTGAACTCCCAGCACGCAATCGATGCCCATCTGCTTGAGCGGCGTGGTGGGCACCTCGTAGCTCAGCATGCCGTCCACGTGCAGCACGCCGTGGATGGCGACCGGGGTAAAGATTCCGGGATAGGCGCAACTGGCGCGCACCGCGTCGCGAGATGCGATCCGCTGCGGAAGATGGCGGGCCGGCCGCTGACCAGCTCGGTGGCAACCACCACCAGCGGAATGCGCAGCTCGGAAAATTCCTTGCACGGGCACGATGCGGGTGAGAAACGCGCCCAGCCGGTCGTTGGTGCAGAAGCCTCCGCGCTCCAGCGTCCAGCGGGCAAAGTCCTTGAAGCGCATGCGGCGGCCGATCTCCGCCAATTTCGCCGGCGGAAAGGCCGCTGCAGTAAGCCCGCGCCGACGATGGCGCCCGCAGCTGGTGCCCGCGATGGCGGCAATCGGAATCCCCGCCTCCTCCAGAACCTTGAGCACGCCAATGTGAACCATGCCGCGCGCAAAGCCTCCGCCCAGGGCAACACCCAGAGTGCGCTGGGGCGGAACGGCTTCAGTTTTCGGAGATGCGCTCAACTCGCGGAAGAAAACCTGTACGGAGCGCGAAATCTGGGAAAGCTGTTTCATACTAACCAGCCTCTTCCTGGTGCAAACCCTGCGATCGAGGACAAAGTTGCGTCGTCCTTAACCCTCAATTACTATGATTCTCAAAACCGGATTGCGAGTTGTGTCCGACTTTTTCTCCGCGAGCTAAGCCGGGCTTTGCGCGTTGATCCAGGCAACCGGCGGTATTGCGCACACGCCCTCTGAGGTTCCATTTCCGCCGCAAATCCGGACTGTCGAGCGCAAACGCTTGCTCCCAAGGCCCATTGTTTGCGAACATGGATGGCATCAGTTACGGTCAGGTCTGCCACTGTGTCCAACGTGCCGGCTCACAAGAAAACAGCGCATGAACCTGCCGGCGCCGCCGAGGCCGCGACATCGCCGTCGGGAAAAAAGACGGTGTATGAAACATCGGCCGGCGGAGTCGTGCTCCGGCACATTCGCGGGGCCTGGCAGGTTGCCATCATCGAGCCCAACATCATCAACGCCGACACCATCACCCGGCGCGCCAAGGCGCGTCCCGAGGGCACGGTCTTTGCCCTGCCCAAGGGCGGCGTGGACGAGGGCGAAACGCCCGAGCAGAGCGCCGATCGCGAGGTTTTCGAGGAGACCGGAGTGCGTGGCCTGCGCCTGTTCCGCCTCACCACCATCCGCTACCTGTACGTGCGCTCCTGGGGAGGGCGCGAGCACGTCTCCAAGGCCGTCAGCTTCTACCTGTTTCTCTACGCATCCGGACGGCTGGGACAGATTCGTCCGGACATGCGCGACGAAGTCCGCAAGGCCTTCTGGTTTCCCCTCGACAAAGCTCATCGCAAGCTGACCTATCGCGGCGAGCGCGAAGTCCTGAAGATGGCGCAGAAGATCGTGCGCGAACATCCCGAGCGGCTGACCCCGCCGCTCGCACGCATGTGACCAGCGGCCCGGCGGTGGAGCGTCCGGCGGCGCAGCAGCGCGGCGCCTCGCAGCGCAAACTGGACGCCGCGCAACCCAGGGCAGCGTCGCACCGCCGCACCCGGCGGCGCAGCGCGCCACGCGGCGGCCCATCGCGGTGCCCGCGCGCGGAGCAAGCGCGCAGCGGCCGCCAGCGCGCGCCATCCCGGCGAGTCGGCCAGCCGGTCCCGCTCCAGTCAGCTTCTATCACAAGGAGCCGTGATCGAGCGCACTTGCGCTGCGCGGCTGCGGTGAACTCTGCCCGGCAAATATCTCTCATTATTTATAATGTGTTGCATAATTTTTCGCTTGACTGAACGGCAATTCATTCAGTATGGTTAATCCAATTTAATAAGGCGCGCGTCGTTGCCATCCTCACCCCACATTCTCGACGCGCGCCGCCTCTTTTTTCGGGTCTTTTTTCGATTTTTATGGGCAAGCTGATTTCGGAAGCGCCAGGTGTCCGACGTCGAGTCGAGTCGTCAGATCCCTTCCTTGTTGATCATTCTTCATCTGCTTCACCGTTTTCCTGCATCCGAACTCTTGTCAGCCATTGGTGTCTCTGGATTGCGCGAGATAGTTTCGCGTCCGGGCGCATCGTCTGGCAAGTTGCCGTTTCTGGGCCGCAATCATTGCTGTCGATTGTTCCGGAGAAGCCTCACCGATGCTGAAGAGAATTGAGAAAGTTGCCGTCCTCGGCGCGGGAACCATGGGTTCCCGCATCGCCGCGCATCTGGCCAATGCCGGGGTGCGCTCCTACCTGCTGGATATCGTTCCCCCGGACTCCGCCGCCGATGCCGCGGCCGCGGTCCGCAACCGCATTGCCGAAGCAGGACTGGATGCGGCGCGCAAATCCAAGCCTGCCGCCTTCATGGAGCCGGGCCTGGCGCGCCTGGTCACCACCGGAAACTTCGAGGACCATCTCAGCCTGCTGGCCGACTGCGACTGGATCATCGAGGCCGTGGTCGAAAATCTGGATCTCAAGCGCGCTCTGCTGCGCAAGGTCGAGGCCGTCCGCAAGCCCGGAACCATCGTTACCACCAACACCAGCGGCCTTCCCGTGCACTCCATCGCCGAGGGCTTCAGCGAGGATTTCCGCCGCCACTGGTTTGGCACCCATTTCTTCAATCCGCCGCGCTACATGCGCCTGCTGGAGATCATTCCCACTCCGGAGAGCGATCCGGCGGCGATCGAGGCCATCGCACAGTTCGCGAGCGTCCGTCTCGGCAAGGGCATCGTCTATGCCAAGGACACGCCGAACTTCATCGCCAACCGCATCGGCACCTTCAGCGTGATCAACATCGTGCGCCTGATGCAGGAGTTCGACTTCTCCATCGAGGAGGTCGATGCGCTGACCGGCTCGGCAATCGGCTTTCCCAAGTCGGCGACCTTCCGCACCCTCGACATGGTGGGCCTGGATGTTCTGGACCACGTGGTCAGGAACGCCAAGCGCCTGGCGCCCGCGCTGGCCGGAGCCGGAGGCGGCTGAGGCCGAGTTGCTCGATGAGCGCGGCGATCTCGAACTGCCCGCCTTCTACGGTCAGATGATCGAGCGCAAGCTGCTGGGCGACAAGACCCACGGCGGCTTCTACAAAAAGGAGCGCAGTCCCGAGGGCGAAAAGCGTCTGGCGCTCGATTGGAAGACCCTCGAATACCGCCCCGCGCAGCGTCCCAAGTTTGCTTCGCTGGAGATGGCCAAGAACGTCGATTCGCTGGGCGAGCGGCGTGCGCATGTTGACCGGCTTCGGCGGCGAAAAGCTCGACAAGGCCGGACAGTTTCTCTGGACCGCGCTCTCCGAGGTCTTCACCTACTCGGCCAACCGGATTCCCGAGATCAGCGACAACGTGGTGGAAATCGACCGCGCCATGCGCCTGGGCTTCAACTGGGAGATGGGACCGTTCGAACTCTGGGATGCGATTGGCGTCCCGGCCTCGGTGGAGCGCATGAAGCAGGAGGGCAAGCCGGTTGCGGCCAACGTGGAGAAGCTGCTCGCCGCCGGCCACACGAGCTGGTACACGGACGCTGCCGCAACACCGCCAGCGGCCGCGCCTACTTCGATTTCGCCACCACCTCGACGAAGGAGGAGAAGGTTGCGCCCGGCGTCTGGAGCGTCACGGTGGCCAGGAAATCCAATGGCGTGGTCAAGGCGAATGCCGGCGCGTCGCTCATCGATCTGGGCGACGGCGTCGGCTGCATCGAGTTCCACTCCAAGATGAACGCGCTCGGCGCTGACATTATTCAGCTCACCTCGCAGGTGCTCAAGCCGGGCGGCCCCGGCGAAGACTTTGACGCCTTCGTCATCAGCAACGACGCGCGCGAATTTCTCCGTCGGCGCCAACATCATGCTGCTGCTGATGGCCGTGCAGGATGAGGAGTGGGACGAGGTGGACATGATGGTGCGCCAGTTCCAGAACATGACGCAGCTCATCAAGTTCTCGCCCAAGCCGGTGGTCGCCGCGCCCTTCGGCATGACCCTGGGTGGCGGCTGCGAAGTCTCGCTGCACGCCGCCGCGCGCCAGCCTCACGCCGAGCTTTACATGGGACTGGTCGAAGCCGGCGTCGGCCTGCTGCCCGGCGGAGGCGGCTGCAAGGAGATGACGCTGCGCGCCGTCGATGCCGCGCAATCGATCCGTCCCGAGGGACGCGGCGAATCCGTCGAGATGATGGAGGCGATGAAGAAGGCCTTCGAGACCGTCGCCATGGCCAAGGTTTCCACCTCGGCCTTCGAGGCTCGCGGTCTCGGCTTCCTCAACCGCGGCGATCGAGATCACCATGAACCGCGAACGCGTGCTGAGCGACGCCAAGGCGCACGCGCTGGAACTGGCCCGCGCCGGCTACCGCGCGCCGGTGCCGCGTACGGACATTCCCGCGCCCGGGCGAAAACATTCTGGCAACGCTCAAGCTCGGCGTGCATCTCATGCGGCAGGGAGAGTTCATCAGCGACCACGAGGTGAAGATCGCCACCAAGGTCGCCGAGGTGCTCTGCGGCGGAGCGCTCACGCCGGGAACTCCGGTCAGCGAGCAGTACCTGCTCGACCTGGAGCGCGAGGCCTTCAAGAGCCTGTGCGGCGAGCGCAAGACGCAGGAGCGAATTCAGTTCACGCTCAAAACCGGCAAACCGCTGCGCAACTAAGATTCGACCGAGGAGATAGCGAGTCATGCGAGAAGTTGTCATCGTAAGCGCCGTCCGCACCGCGGTCGGCAAAGCCAACAAGGGAACGCTGCGCGCCACCCGTCCCGACGATCTGGGCGCGATGGCCATCCAGGGCGCGCTGGCGCGCGTCCCGCAACTGGACGTGCATGAAGTTGAGGACGTGATTCTCGGCTGCGCCATGCCCGAGGCCGAGCAGGGAATGAACGTGGCGCGCATCGCCTCGTTGCGCGCCGGTCTGCCGGTGGAAACCTCGGCCATGACGATCAACCGCTTCTGCTCGTCCGGCCTGCAGGCCATCGCCATGGCCAGCCGATCGCATCGCCGCCGGGCGGCGCCGAGGTCATCGTCGCCGGCGGCACCGAGTCGATGACGATGATTCCCATGGGCGGACACAAAGTCTCGTGCAATCCATCGCTGGTGCAGAACTATCCGGATGCCTATCTCTCGATGGGACTCACCGCCGAGCGGCTGGCGCAGCGCTTCGGCATCACCCGCCAGCAGGCCGATGAGTTCAGCTACCAGAGCCATCAGAAGGCGCTCCGGGCCATCGAGTCGGGAGCCTTCGCGGATGAGATCGTGCCGGTCCAGGTCACCTTCCGCGCTCCGGCGGCGCAGGCCACGCGCGGCGCGGCGGCGGTCCAAGCTCGCGGTGCAGGCCATCGAATTCAAGGTGGACGAAGGCCCGCGCGCCGATACCACGCTGGAAGCTCTGGCCGCGCTCAAGCCTGCGTTCCATGTGAAGGGAACGGTGACTGCCGGAAACTCCTCGCAGATGAGCGATGGCGCTGCCGCCGCCGTGGTGATGAGCGCCGAGCGCGCCGCAGGCTCTCGGACTCAAGCCGCTGGCGCGCTTTGTCGCCTTCGCCACGGCGGGCTACAAGCCGGAGGAGATGGGACTCGGCCCGGTCTTTGCGATTCCCAAGGCGCTGAAGCTGGCCGGCCTCACCCTCGACCAGATCGGCGTCATCGAGTTGAACGAAGCCTTTGCCGCGCAGGCCCTGGCGGTCATCCAGGAAGCGGGACTCGATCCCGCAAAGGTCAATCCCAACGGCGGAGCCATCGCGCTCGGCCATCCCCTGGGATGCACCGGAGCCAAGCTTACCGCGACCCTGCTGCGCGAACTCAAGCGCCGCAAGCAACGCTACGGAATCGTCAGCATGTGTGTCGGCGGCGGCATGGGCGCTGCCGGAATCTTCGAAAACATCGACTAATGTCAATCCGCGCCGGGCGAGCCCAGCGCGCAGCAATCAGGAACGTGGAGGAGCAAGGATGGCAACCACCGTCACACCGGCGCAGAAGAAAATCATGGGCGGAAACTTCCTCATCGAGGAGACCAATCCGCAGGAGGTTTTCACCCCGGAGGATTTCAACGACCAGCACAAACTCATCGAGCAGACCGCCGAGGACTTCGCGGTGCAGGAGATTGTGCCCAACGCCGACCGCATCGAGCACAAGGATTTCGCCTTCAGCCGCGAGCTGCTGAAAAAGGCCGCGGAGCTTGGATTGACAAGTGTCGATATTCCGGAAGAGTACGGCGGCGCGGAGATGGACAAGGTATCGTCGTCCATCATCGCCGACCGCATCGCCAAGCAGGGTTCCTTTGCCGTAACCTTCAGCGCGCATGTCGGCATCGGCACCCTGCCGTTCGTCTGGTTCGGCACCGCAGCGCAGAAGAAGAAATATCTGCCACTGCTGGCCAGCGGCGAGTGGGTGGGCGCCTACGCGCTGTCGGAGAGCAGTTCGGGCTCCGACGCCATGAATGCCCGCACCAACGCCGTGCTCTCCGCCGACGGCAACCACTACCTGCTCAACGGCGAGAAGATGTGGATCACCAACGCCTCGTTTGCCGATGTCTTCGTGATCTTTGCCAAGGTGGATGGCGAAAAGTTCACGGCCTTCATCGTCGAGCGCACCTTCCCCGGCTTCAGCGTCGGCCCCGAGGAGCACAAGCTTGGCATTCGCGGCTCCTCCACCTGTCCGCTGATTCTCAACGACTGTCAGGTTCCGGTGGAAAACGTTCTCGGCGAGGTTGGCAAGGGAGCCACGATCGCCTTCAACATTCTGAACGTGGGCCGCTTCAAACTGGGCGCGGCCTGCGTCGGCGGCGCGCGCACCTGCCTCGCCAATTCCATCCAGTGGGCCAAGGAGCGCAAGGCCTTCGGAAAGTCCATCGCCGAGTTCGGCATGGTGCGCGAGATGCTGGCCGACATCGCCATCGGCATCTACGCCGGCGAGGCGCTGGTCTATCGCACCGTGGGCATGATGGACGCAGCCACCGCCGACATCGAAAAGGGTTCGCCCGACGAGTCCAAGCTCATCCGCAAGGCCATCGAGGAGTATGCCGTCGAGTGCTCCATCATCAAGGTGTGGGCCTCGGAGATGTTCGACAAGGTGGTGGACAACCAGGTGCAGATCTTCGGCGGCTACGGCTTTGTCGAGGAGTATCCGGCCGAGCGCGCCTATCGCGACTCGCGGGTCAACCGCATCTTCGAGGGCACCAACGAGATCAATCGCCTCATCATCACCGGATGGCTTTTGAAGCGCGCCATGAGCGGTCAGCTTCCGTTGCTGCCGGCGATCAAGAAGCTGATGGACGAGATGATGGCCGGTCCCGGCTTTGCCGAAGAGGACGAACGCCCGCTGGCGCGCGCAGCGCAAACTGGTCGAGAACGCCAAGAAGATCGGCCTGATGGTCGCCGGCGCGGCTTCGCAGAAATACATGCAGCAGATTGCCGATCACCAGGAGGTGATGGGCGCAATCGCCGACATCGTGATCGAAGTCTACGCAATGGATTCGGTGCTGGCGCGCACGCTGAAGCTGATTGAAAGCCAGGGCGAAGCCGCCTCCGCCGTGGCCATCGCAATCAGCGACGTGTATCTGCAGGGAGCCTTCGCCCGCGTGGAGGCCGCAGCCAAAAAGGTTCTGGCCGACGTTGCCGAAGGCGACATGCTGCGCACGCAGATGACCATGCTGCGCCGCCTGGTCGAAGTCTGATCCGGTCAACGTAATTGCCGCGCGCGAGAAAGAATCGCGGCCCGCGTGCTGGAGGCAGGGAAGTATGTTCTATAGGCTAAACTGGGTAAGCGGCAAGGAGCCTACACGATGCGGCGCTGGTCTTTCATGCAGATACTCGGGACGTTGATTGCGCTTTGCGTGCTCGGCTATGTGGCCGATGGGGTTGTGCTGCAGATTCGCGAGCGCGGTGGCTCCGCGCATGGCTCGGTGATGGTGGAGAATGCCAACGTGGTCAAAGAAAAAGGCGGCAAGGTTGAATATTACTTCAGCCCGCCGCAGCCGACGCCCTGTGTGCGGGCATTGTTTCCGCACGAGGGCCAGCCCGCTTGCTGGTGGCTAGCCCATCACTCCAACCGGCAGATTTTCATGAACTGATTTCAGCCACTGATTACAGGCCCGGCGGCGGCGTTGCCGGGCTGGGCTGCGGGCTGGGTTGCGAGCGTGGCTGCGAGAGGAATTGGTTCAGCTGCTCGACCGCGTCTTTCAACTGAGTGCGCTCCAGATCGCCGGTCTTGGGGTCGGCGAGGCGCAGAGTCATCCACGCGATGGCGGCCCGTGGCGAGATATGGGGCGACTGGGGACGGACTTCCGTCACCAGCAAATCGCCGCTCTGCTCCTGCACGCGGAAGGTGACTTGGTCCTCGCTTGCAGCAGGGGTGTAGCCCTCGCCCTCCTGGTATTGGCCCACCGTCTGATAGCTGGCACTCACCTCTTCGCCCGGTTGCTCGGGAGTTTGAATATTGAAGCGGGTCACGATGATGACGCGGTTGAACTCCGGATTGGCGCCGAGCGATGTGTAGGGTTTGAAGCGGCTCCAGCCCGCCGCTTCCAGGCGCGCGCCGGCAAAATCGAGCCGACAGTAGTTGGAGAGAAGTGTTTTTTGCGCTGCATACAATTCGGTAAAGCTTCGGCCTCGCAGTTTGACGCCGGGCTGCGGATCAGCGCTAAACTGCGCCAGGGCTGCGGAACTCGCGGCGGGTCTCAACGCAGAGCAAAAAAGCAACGCAAGCAGGAGGCGGCGCATAGGATTGTAGACACTCCGCTCCCAGCGTAAAGCGGCGGGCCACAGAGAGCAACCCTCATCGGGTACGCGGCCGGAATCGCAAATTCGGAATTCATCGCATCCCCGTTCGGAATTCGGGATGAATTCGGGATGATGCGAGTCGGCGGCGGGAGTCAGCACCCGCAGGGCCAGTTTTATCGTAGGATGGTGATAATCCGTTTCCACTACTTTTTGATGCCGAAACTGCACTCTATTCCCGCTCGAATTACGCTTTTGCTGTGGCTCTTGCTGGCCGTCGGCTTTGCCGCCGAGCCGCGCCGGATCTCCGTGTACACGCCGCAGACCAGCTACCAGGTGGATATTCTGGTGCGCGACGGGGTGGACTACGTGGGTCTTACCGATCTGCTTGAGCCGCTGGGCCGGGTTGAGTCGCGTGTCGGCGGCGGCAAATTCACGCTCATCTTCAATGGTGGTGCAGCCGAGTTCCAGGATGGCAAACGGCAATATCGCAGCAGCTCGAATGGCAAGCTGGAACTGCCCTCAAACTTTCTCGTGGTGGATGGCCGGGGCTATATCCCGAGTGTTTCGATCCCACAGGTACTGCCGCGTATCAGCGATCTGAGCGCAGAGTTTCACGCTGCGCCACGCCGCCTGTTTGTGGGCTCCATCAAGTTTGGCTACTCCGCCGAACTGCGTCACACGCCGTCGCGGCTTGTGCTCACCTTTCCGGCTCCGGTCAACCCCACCAGCGTGATTGAGAAAGGTCGCGTGCGCCTGCTCTTCCGCCGCGAGCCGGTGGTCGGCAACGGGGTTGACAACGTTTCCTACGGCGATCCATTTCTTCTCAGCACCAGCTTCGCGGAGATCCCTGGGGGTGCCGAGTTCGTCGCCAGCGTTTCGCAGCCGGCCACGGTTTCCTTCGGCGATGGCGGGCATACGGTGACCATCTCCGCCGCGGTCACGCCGCCGGCAAACCAGGGGCAATCCGCGACGTCTCCCGCAACCCAATCTGCATCGCAATCCGCGGCGCAATCTCCAACCCAGACTCCGCGCCCACGCCCATTTGTCATTCTGGACGCGGCGCATGGAGGCAGCGAAACGGGATCGGTTCTTTCGCCCACGCTGCTGGAGAAAACGGTCAATCTGGCGCTGGCGCGCCGTCTGCAAAAGGAGCTGGAGGCGCGCGGGATTCCGGTGGTGCTAACCCGGGTTGCCGACAATCTGCTCACCTGGGATCAGCGCGCGGTCTCGGCCAACACCTCGCACGCTTCGCTCTATGTTGCGCTGCACTCTTCCAGCAGCGGACACGGCGTGCGGGTGTACACCTCGATGATTGCTCCGCAGCCCGGCCAGACGAATCGCAGCTTCTTGCCTTGGGAGCTGGCGCAGTCGCCCTATCTGGAGTAGTCCCGCGCGGCGGCCTCGTCGCTTGCCGCCGAGTGTGCCTCCGAAGGCTTGCCGGCACGCAGCTCGGCCGCCCCTTTGCGACCGCTGAACAACATTACTCTGGCGGCGGTGGCGGTTGAGGTTGCGCCGCTGGGCGCGTCCGCCGACGAGCTCGGCAGCCCGGAGTACCAGCAGAAGATCGCCACGGCTCTGGCTTCCGCCATTGCCACCGTGCGTGGAAAGCTGGAGGGCGCCAAGTGATCCCGCGCAAGCTGCAGTACATTGTTGCCGCCCTGGTGCTGGCCATACTCGCCATGGGCTTCTACCTCGTCCATCTCAAGCGCAAGGCGGAGTTCCTGGCGACCCCACCCGTGACCCAGGCGTTGACGGCCCCGGTCAGCGGCCCTGCCGGAGAGATGACCCTCTATCTGGCCAGCGATGAGGACGATTCGATTCGTCCCAGCACCCTCACCTCGGCGCAGCCCAGCGACCCTGGCGAGCGCGGGCGCCTCGCCTTGCACACGCTCATCGTCCGTTACCAGCAGAAGGATTCGGCTCACCCGCTGGACGCAGGCGCCGACGTGCATGACGTCTATCTGCTCGACCCGCTTTCGGCGGTGGTGAATCTCAACGCCGCGTTCGCGGACTCGCATCGCAGCGGCGTCGAAGTGGAACAGCTTACGATCTTCTCGATGGTGCTCACCTTGAAGGCACAGCTTCCGCAACTCAACCGGGTGCGCTTTCTGGTGGATGGAAAAAGCCGCGAGACCCTTGCCGGCCACATCGATATCGCCGGTTGGCTGGATACCTCGATGGTCGCCGAAGCCGCCAAGGATTTGAAGTAGCCCCGGCGGCGATCAACCGCCCGCTCCGGCAGCGTCACGCTCCGGCAGTGTTATGCTGCAATGTTCCCCGCCGTGCCTCTTGCAGGGCGCGCAGGCCCAAAGGAAAGAATCTTCGGCGATGATCAAGACGATTCGGGTCTGGACTCTACTTCTCACGCTGGCAACCGCCGTGCTGGCTCAGCAGGCGAACTCCAACGCCGGAGCCAGCGACGCATTTCGCAACGCATTTCGCGACCCGGCAGCCGAGCAGAAGTTGGAGCAGAAGTTTCTCGCCGTTCCCGAAGCGAAGCTCGCTCAGGAGCATCTGCGGATTCTCACGGCCGAGCCGCACATCGCCGGCTCAGTCGAGGATCGCAAGACCGCTGAGTACGTTGCCAGGAAGTTCCGCGAGGCTGGACTCGAGACCCGCATCGATTCCTACAAGGTGTGGTTCAATCTGCCCCGTGAGATTCTGGTGGAAGCCACCGCCCCGGCCAGCCTCAAGATGCGCGGCCCCACCCGCGAGCACGTCGAAGGCGATCCCTATCAGGACGACCCGCGAGTTGTGACTCCCTTCAGCAGCGGCTCGCCCTCGGGCGAAGTCGAGGCCGAGGTCGTCTACGCCAACTACGCTCGCCCCGAGGACTTCCGCAAGCTCAAGCAGATGGGAATCGAGGTTCGCGGCAAGATTGTGATCGCGCGCTATGGACAGAACTTCCGTGGCGTCAAGGCCCTGACGGCGCAGGAGAACGGGGCTGCCGCGCTCCTGCTCTACTCGGACCCCTTCGACGATGGATACTTCCGTGGCGACCCCTATCCGGCGGGGCCCTATCGCCCGGCCACTGGCGTGCAGCGCGGATCGGTGCAGTTCACCTTTGAGTATCCCGGCGACGCCACGACCCCGGGTGTCGCGTCTACCCTGGATCTTCCACGGTCGCAGCGCCTGGCACCCGAAAAGGCGGGGAATCTCCCCAAGATTCCAGTGACTCCGCTCTCCTATGCCGACGTTTCGCCGCTACTGGAAGAGGCTGGGTGGTCCGGACAGCCCGCGCGAGTGGCAGGGTGCGTTGCCCTTCACCTATCACGTCGGCTCCGGCCCGGTCCGCGTCCACGTCAAACTGGTGCAGGACTACAGCTACACCACAATCTGGAATGTAATCGGAACCATCCGGGGAAGCGTTCAGCCGGAGTCGTTCGTGATCGCGGGCAATCATCGCGACGCATGGGTTTACGGTGCGGCCGATCCCGGCAGCGGTACGGCGGCCATGCTGGAAGCCGTGCATGGCCTCGGTGAACTGCTCAAGGACGGCTGGCGTCCTCAGCGCACGCATCGTCTTCGGCAGTTGGGACGCCGAGGAGCAGGGACTGATCGGCTCCACGGAGTACGCCGAGCAGTATCGCCGAAGCGCTGAAAGACGCGGTGGCGTATTTCAACATGGATGTGGGCGTCGCGGGGCCGGATTTCGGTGCCTCCAGCGTGCCCAGCCTCAAGCGGTTCCTGCGCGACATCGCCCACAGTGTGCCCAGCCCCCAGGGCGGCACCGTCTATGATGCCTGGAAGTTGCAAAGCGAGAGCGCCCGCAGCACTCGCGAAAGCGCCGACGAGGGCTCCTTCGCCGAGCGCCGCGGCGACGCCGATCATGGCGAGGTTCACGTGGGTGATCTCGGCAGCGGCTCGGACTACTCCGCCTTTCTGCAGCACCTTGGCGTGCCCTCTACCGATATCGGCTCCAACGGGCCTTACGGCGTCTATCACTCCGTTTTCGACAACTACGCATGGTTTACCAAGTTTGCCGATCCCACCTTCGCCTATGAACAGCAGATGGCTCGCATCTTCGGCCTGGAGGTGCTGCGCATGGCTCAGGCCGACGCGCTTCCCTTCGACTACGAGAGCTATGGCAACGAGGTGCGCCGGCATCTGGAAAAAGCGCAGCGGCGGGCCCAGGAGCTGGGCTGGAAGAAACAACCGGACTTTACCGCCTCGCTGAAGGCCGCCGGTCACCTGGCGGCGGCCGGACGAGCCGTGCGTCAGGCTGCCGGTTCGGCCACCGGCGCGCAACTGTCGCGCATCAACGCGGCCCTGATGGGAGCCGAGCGCGCCATGCTGGGCAAGGGATTGCCCCATCGCCCATGGTTTCGCCACACCATCTATGCTCCCGGCGAATACACCGGCTACGCCGCGGTGGTCATTCCCGGCGTCAATGAATCCATGGATCGCGACGATCTGCGCGGGGGCCACCGCGTCCCTCGACGAGGTCACGGCAGCGCTGGAGCGGGCGGCGTCCGTGCTGGAGTCAGCCCGGTAGGGCAAAAGTTCCATACGTCACACATAGTTGTGACGGAAATCGCGAGGCATTTGGTCACCGGCGGTGGTACTACTCCTGAAAGTTCCGAGGATTTCAATTCGAGAGTAGTTGATCGTAACGGGATAGATGCCGACTAAAATAACGCCAACCAAACAGATCACCACAAGACAGTTCACGATCAAACAGAGTGACAAGCGTAAGGCAGCCCCGCTGGTGGACCGACAGGCCAAACTCGCCATGCTTTCGCAGTTCCTCGGATTCATGCTGGACGCCTATCGATATGGCGCTGGTATTGGTTCTTGCTCCCATCCTTGTAAAGGTCTTTGTTTCTCCCAAGGGCAGTGCCGCGTGGCAATACGTCACCATCGTCTTCAGCTACTCCATCACCATGGCCGCGCGCCCAATTGGCTCGGCCATTTTTGGGCGATACGCGGATAAGATCGGCCGGCGCCTTCTGCTCGTCTTCACCATTGGCGGCGTCGGCGTCATGTCGCTGCTCGGTGGACTGCTCCCCACCTATCAGCAGATCGGCGTCTGGTCGTACGTGCTCTTCTGCTGCCTGCGCTTCTTCATGGGATGTTTCTTCGGCGGCGAATACGCGGTCGGCCACACCTTTGCCATCGAATATGCCCCGCTCAAAAAACGCGGCGCGGTGGGTGGCTTCATCCAGTCCGGCTTCCCGCTCGGCTACGTCCTGGCTTCGCTGGTCTTTGCCGGGATTTCGGCCCTGCTCACCAAGGCTGCGATGCAGCAGTTCGGATGGCGCATTGCCTTTGTGACCGGCATCCTGCCTGTCTTTCTGGCGCTCGCAATTCGCAGCACCCTGCATGAGTCGCCGGAGTTCGAGAAGGCCAAGGCGGCCGGGAGATGGACAAATCTCCCTTTCTCAGCCTCTTCAAGCCTCCGGCTCTGGGAACCTTTCTTCAGGTCTTTTTCTTCATGACCGGCCTGTTTCTCACCGACTACTCCGTCTATGGCTTTCTGCCCAACCTGCTGACGCTCAATGGACGCGGATTCAATCCCACGACCTACAGCCTCATCTACGGCTTCGCGCTCTTTATGGCCTTCCTCGGCTACAACTTCTACGGCTGGCTCAGTGACTACACCGGACGCAAGATCCTCACCCAGTGGTACTGTGTCTTCCTGATCAGTCTTCGGGATTCCGGTGTTTTACGTGCTGTATCACGCGGCTCTGGAGCATAATCTCTGGAAGGCCGTGCTCGGCACGACCATGGCCGGAATGCTGAAGCTGGCCTGGGGAATTGTGCCCGCGTATCTGTGCGAACGCTTCCCCACCAGCCGTCGCGCAACCGGTGTCGGCTTCGGCTATTCCTCCGGCGCACTCATCGGAGCCTGGTTTGGAGTCTACGTCTGGTGGGCTCACAAGATTCCGTTCATCGCCCAGATCGAAAAGCAGGATCTCTGGCTGTCTCCAGCCGTGATCCTCACCGTTGGAGCTTTGATGACCATTGCAAGCCTGTTCTTCTCGCCTGAGACCAAGGATCTGCATCTCGATGAGGTAAAGAGCAGCTAGAGTCCCGGCATTGCCGCATGGAGAGCGGACCATGAGAGGCAAGAAAACCCGTTATACCTTTGTGCTTGAATTCCTGGGAGGGACCTATGTCCGCCAGGCTTGCGGCGAATCCCCTGAGCTGGCATTGCGCGCATGGCTGCGCCTTGCCAGCGAAGAGGATTTTGAATGGGAACGCCATCGGCTGGAACTGCTGCGCGCGCTGGGCGACCAGGACGCCGTCCCGATGGAAGGCTGCCAGAACGTATGGTGCCTCTCCGGCCTCGCCGGAGATTACCTCTATCTCATTCACATTATTGGTACCGAGAGCGGCTCCGCCACGGGCAGAATGATCGCCGAGGCGCAAATGGAGCGTATGGGATCCGATTCGAAGCTAAGGGGCGGGCGGGATCGACGGTAAAAAAGCTGCGGAGAAAACCTTACGCGAGCGCCGCTTCCGGTAACCAGGGGGCAACTCCCATCGCGGACTTTAGTACTCTGGTACCGCCAAAGATAACTTGCGCTGATCGATTTCGGATTTATTATTTATGCATTGACGAGGTGCTTACCAAATGTTTCAAGAGATGAACGGCTTTATCCTGGCCCATGACCGCTATCTTGCGCTCGATCTCGCCCGCACGGAATGCACCAGTCCGGCGCAGCGTGAGTTCATGCACATTCAAATTCTTGAAGCCTATCTCGAAGTTCAGTAGCCACGCCCGGCACATCGCCGGCCTCCAGTTTGCCGACGGCAATGCGTTACGTGGATCAAAACTAAAAGGCCGCGCCCGCAGGCAACGGCCTTCTTGGCTTGGCTCAGCGATGAGAGATCCGGAGCCAGCCGCAGTTTCCATCTCTCCTGACGAAGACCTCTACTTCTGCGACGCCAGCTTCACCAGCTCTGAGTAGATCTTTCTTTTCCAGCCCGTGAACCTGTTTATTGTACTCATCCACCTTGGAGGAGTAGTTCATCGAGCAGAACTTCGGCCCGCACATCGAGCAGAACGAAGCTTCCTTGTAGAACTTGTCGGGCAGCGTCTCGTCGTGCATCGCGCGCGCGGTCTCCGGGTCCAGCGATAACTCGAACTGCTTGTCCCAGTCAAAGGTGTAGCGCGCGTGGCTCAGTGCGTTGTCGCGGTCCTGCACTCCCGGACGATGCCGCGCCAGGTCGGCGGCATGGGCTGCGATCTTGTACGCGATGATCCCGTCCTTTACGTCCTTCTCGTTGGGCAGTCCAAGGTGCTCCTTCGGGGTCACGTAGCAGAGCATCGCCGCGCCGTACCAGCCGATCATGGCAGCGCCAATCGCCGAAGTGATGTGGTCGTAGCCAGGAGCGATATCCGTCACCAGCGGCCCCAGGGTGTAGAACGGCGCGCCGTCGCACCACTCCACTTCCTTGTCCACCTGTTCCTTGATCTTGTCGATCGGCACGTGTCCAGGCCCTTCGATCATCACCTGCACGTCGTGCTTCCAGGCGATGCGGGTCAGCTCGCCCAGGGTCTTCAACTCCGCGAATTGGGCTTCGTCGCTGGCATCGGCAATGCAGCCGGGCCGCAGTCCGTCGCCCAGCGAGAAGCTTACGTCGTACTTCGCCATGATCTTGCAGATGTCTTCGAAGCACTCGTAGAGGAAGTTCTGCTTGTGATGGTGGGCCATCCACTGCGCCAGCATCGCGCCTCCGCGGCTCACGATGCCGGTGATGCGCGACGGCCACCATCGGCAGATACTGCACCAGCACGCCGGCATGGATGGTCATGTAGTCCACCCCTTGCGCCGCCTGCTCTTCGATCACTTCCAGCATCAGCGAGGCCGAGAGGTCTTCGATGCGCTTCACCCGCGCCACGGCTTCATACATCGGCACCGTGCCCATGGGCACCGGACAGTGCCGCAGCAGGGTTTCGCGAATGCCGTGAATATCGCCGCCGGTGGACAGGTCCATCATGGTGTCAGCGCCGTAGTGCACCGAGGTGTGCAGCTTCTTCAACTCCTCCTGCACGTTCGAACTCACCGACGAATTTCCGATGTTGGCGTTGATCTTGCACAGCGAATCCACGCCGATGCACATGGGCTGCAACTCGGGATGGTTGATGTTTGCGGGAATGATCAACTTTCCTTCGGCGATCTTCGCGCGCACCAGCTCCGGCGAAATCTTCTCACGCTCGGCCACGAACAGCATCTCCTCCGTGACCTGACCCTTGCGCGCAAAGTGCATCTGGGTAAGGTTGCCGTCGCCGCTGCGCACCGCTTCTTCGCGGCGCCGCGCGATCCACTCCTGGCGCAGTTTGGGGATTCCCTCGGAGGGAATTCCGTGTGGCGAGATGCTGCTGCTGTTGCTGCCGTTTGACCCGTTTGTTGCACTCATTCCAGTAAGCCCCTTATTGCGTCGCTAAGCGCCCATTATACGACGCGAGCCCAGTCGCACAGAACGTGCATCTTGTCCTGAATCTCTCGACCACTCTCCGCATCCAATCAACAGGACTCTGTGTCTTGACCCGGCGGCTGCGGCGAAGTACCCTCATTGCAATGGGGAAAAAGGATGGCAGCTCTGGAGCCGCGTTTTGGCCTGCGTTCTTCCTTGTGGGTGGAAAATGAATAAGTATTTGAAGTTTGGCGTGCCGATCCTGGTCATCGTGTCCGGGCTCGCCTATCTGGCCGTCAGCGGCGTGCAGGAGAGCAAGAGCTACTACGTCACCATCAAAGAGATGAAGGAAATGGGCGACGGTGTTTACAGCAAACGCCTGCGTGTCGCCGGAAACGTGCAGCCCGGCTCCATTCATCGCCAGGGCACCCACGTCGAGTTCACTCTGGCCGAGCAGGGACGCACGCTCAACGTCGTCTACTCCGGCACCGAAGCTCCGCCGGACACCTTCAAGGACAACGCGCAGGCCCTCGCTGAGGGCAGTTACGGCCACGACGGCGTCTTCCATGCCAAGCAACTTCAGGCCAAGTGTGCCTCCAAGTATGGTCCCGCGCAGCCCGGTCAAAGCGGCGCTCGCGCAGGCCGCGCCAGCCGAGAAAGCCCAGGCCGCCAGCGGCCTCGATGAATTAGCCGAAGATGAATCAGCTTCCGTAACACAATGGTGTTCTTCGCGTGCCATGCCAATCCGGAGAGAACGCGCTACACTTCCAACCTGTGACTGATACGGCGCAACAACCTGCTGTTTCCGTGCGCGATGTGGTGCGCCATTTCGGGCGCTTCGCCGCCCTGCGAGGCATCACTGCGGACTTCGCTCCCGGCCAGCTGTACGTTCTGCTCGGTGAGAATGGCGCGGGCAAAAGCACTCTGCTGCGCGTGATCGCCGGACTGCTTGCGCCCTCGCGCGGCAGCGTCAGCGTGCTTGGCTCGGAGGATATCCGCGCGGTCGCCACCCGCTTCGGCTACATGGGCCACGCGCCGCTGCTCTACGACGAAATGTCCGCGGTCGAAAACCTGCAATACTTTTCCGCGCTTTACGGAATCGATGACCGCGCCCGCTGCGAGGATGCGATCCGAACCGTTGGCCTCGATCCTGCCCTGGAGCGCCGCGTCGGCCAGTATTCGCAAGGGATGCGCCAGCGCATCTCGCTCGCCAGGGCCATTGTGCACGGCCCCGAGCTGCTGTTTCTCGATGAGCCGTTCTCCAACGTGGATGTGCGCTCGGCCAAGCAGATGACAAGCCTGCTGGCCAAAATGCGTGACGCCGGAACTACTATCTTCGTGGTCACGCACCAGGCGGCGCTGATGGAGCCGGTTGCCGACGAGTGCATCGTGCTGGATGCCGGACGCCTGGTCGCCCGCGAAAAGGGAATTCCTGCTCGCCTGCTCACGCCCTATCTTGCCGAGGAGCGCACCGCACTGCGCGCCAATGCCCAGCGAAGCAGCGCCCTGCGCGGCGGCATGGAGGTTGAGCCGTGACCTCTGCTCCCGGCCTTTGGGCGATCACCCGCCGCTCGCTGGTCAAGGATCTGCGTCTGGAATGGCGCTCCAAGGATGCCATCAACAGCATGTTGTTTTTCGCCCTGCTGGTGGTCGTCATCTTCAGCTTCGGCTTCGATCCCACGGCCGAGGAGTCGCGCAAAATCGCCGGCGGGCTGCTCTGGGTTGCGATTCTGTTTGCCACCGTCGTGGCCCTCAACCAGACCTGGACGCGCGAGTTGCGCAATCAGGTGCTGGACGCCTATCGACTTTCGCCCGCGCCGCCGCAGGCGCTGTTTCTCGCCAAAACCGTGGGCAACTTCATCTTTGTTTCGATTCTTGAAGTGCTGATGGTTCCGCTCTTCGTGGTCTTCTACAACCTGCGCTCGGTGGGCCCGGTTTGGCAGTTGCTGCTGGTCGCGCTGCTGGCAACGTGGGCTCTGGTGGTCAACGGAACTTTCTTTGCGGCGCTCTCCATCCGCACCCGCAGCCGCGAGATCATGCTGCCGCTCATTCTGTTTCCCGATCTCGATTCCGGCGCTGCTCGCCATGGTCGATGCCACCACCTCGATCCTTACGGGCGACAACTCGCCCGCCTTCTGGATACGCCTGCTGGCGGTGTATGATCTCGTGTTTACCACCGTCGGCCTTATCCTGTTTGAACCGGTGCTGAACGCGGAATGAAAACTCTATTCAAAGTTCTCGCAGTGCTTACGGCCCTGCTGCTCGGCTACGGCTTCTGCCAGGCCATGTTCATCGCGCCCACGGGAAGCCACCATGGGCGATGTGCAGCGCATCTTCTACTACCATCTGCCCTCGGCGTGGGTGGCCTTTCTGCTGTTCTTCGTCAACTTCCTGGCCTCCATCTGGTATCTCGATCCGCCGCAATACCGGCGCAGATGCGCTGGCCCTGGCCTCGGCGGAGGTCGGCGTCTCCTTCTGCACCATCGTGCTGCTCACCGGCCCTATCTGGGCGCGTCCCGTCTGGGGCATCTGGTGGACCTGGGATGCGCGGCTCACCAGCACGCTGGTGCTCTGGCTGATCTACGTCAGCTACCTGGTGCTGCGCCACTACGCCACCGGCGGACAAGTTCCGGTGCTGGCGGCCGCGCTCGGTATATTCGGATTTGTCGATGTTCCGATCGTTTACATGGCCATCCGCTGGTTCCGCACCCAGCATCCGCAGCCGGTGATCGGCGGCGGCGAGGGATCTGGGCTCGATCCCGCCATGTGGGTCGCTGTTCTCTGGAATCTTGCGGCCTTCGCCATGCTCGCGTTGATGTTCGTCTCGATACGCTACAGGCAGGCGCTGGCCGAGCACGCGCTGGAAGAGGCCCACGCCCAGGCTTCGCTGTGAAACGGAGGACGCACAATGAACGGCGCGCCAACCACGACGCCTATCTCTATGCGGCCTACATCGTCGTCTGGGTCGTCCACTGCGTCTATGCTTGCACCCTCGTGAGCCGCGGCAGACGCATCAAGCGCGAGAGCCGCGAACTGAATCGCCAGTAGCAACTTGTTTCCCCGCGTCCAGGCTCCCGCTACAGCAGGAGCCTGGATTTCTAAGCGGCGAGAAATTTCCTCACTTCCGTTTAGAGATTCTTTACGGTTTCCACGGTCGCCGCATAGTCGTCGTTGGCGTGCCCGGCTTCGACTGCCTTCTGATAGACCTTCTCGATCTGCTTCAGCGCAGGCAGTTCGAGCTTCTCCTGACCGGCCGCATCAAGCATGAGGTGAATGTCTTTCAGCATCAACCGCAGCGGAAAATTCGGAGACCAGTCCTGGTTCAGCACGAAGCTGGCCTTGTAGTCGGTCACGCCGCTGCGAATCATCGAGGACTGAATCAGCTCGACCAGCTTCTCCGGAGGCACGCCCAGTTTGCCGGTCAGGGCGAGCGCTTCGGCAAAGCCCTCGAAGATGCACGCGATCATCAGATTCATTCCGATCTTCGCGCTCTCACCTGCGCCGGTTTCGCCCACGCGAATCACTTTTTTGCCCAGCGCCAGGAACAGTGGATCGAGCGCCGTCGACCGTTTTTTCCGGTCCGCCCACGATGAACAGCAGTTGTGCGTTCTCGGCGCCAACCTTCGATCCGGTCACGGGAGCGTCCACGAACTCCGCACCCTTGGCTCGTACGCGGGCCGCAAAGTCGCGCGTCGCCCGCGGGGCAATCGTGCTCGAATCAATTACCGTGACTCCGGGCCGCAGCACCGCTTCCACGCCGCCGGGACCGAACAGCACGGTCTCCACTGCCTTGGTATCGGCAACGCAGATCCAGACTACCTCTGCGTCCTTTGCCGCCTCTGCCGGAGTTGCCGCCGTGCGTGCTCCTTCGACACTTTTCGGCGTTCGGTTCCACACGGTCACATCGTGTCCGGCCTTCACCAGATTTGCGGCCATCGGACGCCCCATAATTCCCAATCCTAAGTATGCAATCTTCACCAGAATGCCTCCCTTTGCAAATGCGAAAAGTTGATTAAAAGCCAGCCACGCCAACGTTGCAAGCTCCAGCCGGAGCGTACCATATGGAATCGTGGACGGCGTTTTCCGCGTCCAATGGAGCAGGATGCTCAACATCAGTATCAGCAAGAAAGCCGGTCAGCTTGGCAGACTGGTGAGACACTCTGCCATGGCCAAGCGCACCGGACGAACCCATCGTCCCGTGCTCGCCACGCAAGGCCAAATGGGAGTCACCTTCATCGGCCACTCCTCGTTTTTCCTGCAGATCGGCGGATCCAACGTGGTGGTCGATCCCATCTTCGCACCCTGGCTCTTCGTCCTCAAGCGTCTGCGCCGGCCCGGCCTGCGAATCCAGGATCTTCCGCCGCTGGATGCCGTGCTGGTCACGCACGCGCACTTCGATCATCTGCATCGCCCCTCGCTGCGCGCGATTGCCCGCGCCAGCCCGCATCAAGCAGTGGCCGCACGCCGCTGCTCATCGTGCCTGCCAATGTCACCGATCTGGTCTTCGATCTCGGCTTTGAGCGCGTCGTGGAACTGAGCTGGTGGGAGGAGCTTCAACTCGGAGGGACTCGGGTGACCGCGACGCCAGCCAAGCACTGGGGCGCGCGCGTCATTCGAGATATGCATCGCGGCTATGGCGGCTACTGCCTGAGCGGCGGCGGCCATTCCATCTATCACTCGGGCGACACCGCCTACTTCGACGGCTTTCCGAGATCGGCCAGCGCCTTCATCCCGATGTCGCTCTGCTTCCCATCGGAGCCTACCATCCGGAGAGCTTCCGCGCCGTGCACACCAGCCCGGAAGATGCCCTGCGCGGCTTCGTCGATATGGGTGCCCGGCACATGATCCCCATGCACTTTGGTACCTTCAAACTTTCGCAGGAGCCCATCGATGAACCGGTGAAGCGCCTGCTCTCCGGCGCCCGCCGCCTCGGCATCTCCGATCGCGTGCATGTGCTCGAAGAAGGCGTTGCGGAGTTCTTCTAGAGCCCTCGGCCACTAGAGCACCTTGGCTACCACGCCAGCAGCACGCGCACGTCGCGCACATTGGTTCCGGTGTATCCGGTCATGATCGTGTCGCCCAGCGCGTCGAGGAATGGATAGGCATCGAAGCCCGCAAGCGCGGCCTCGGCGCTCAATCCTTTCTCGATGGCGCGCGCGATGGTGGTTCCATCCACGACCGCTCCGGCGGCCGGGCTGTTGCCATCGATGCCGTCGGTTCCAGCGCTGAGCACGATGATGTTTTCTCCCTGGATGCGCTGGGCGCAGTACAGCGCGAATTGCTGGTTGCGTCCGCCCGCTCCGGTGTTTCCGTCCACCTTGACGGTCACTTCGCCGCCTGAGATCAGGCACACCCGCGAAACTCCCTTGCGCAACTCGCGCACCCGCTCCAGCAGGATAATCGGCGGCTTTGCGGTAATCCCAGTCATCGCAACTGTTGTCGATCTGGATGGCGAACCCCTTCATCGCCGCGCACTCCACCGCGGCCTTTTGCGCGGAAACATTGGAGAGCACGGGCCACCAGCGCGCACGCTCGAAAAAAGAATCGCCCGCCTTCGGCGTCTCCTCCAAGCCGCGCGTCTGGAACAGTCTGCCCACGCTCTTGGGCAATTGCGGCAGCAGGTTGTATTGCCGCACGATGTCATAACACTGCCGCGCAGGTGCTGGTATCGGGCATCGTCGGTCCGCTGGCCAGCGAATCCATCGCGTTGTCCGGTACGTCGGAGACCAGAATGGAAACCTGGTGAGCCGGTGCGGCGGCTACGGCCATGCGCCCACCCTTCACCGCGGAAAGATGTTTGCGCACGGCGTTGATCTGCGCGATGGGTGCGCCCGAGTGCACCAGCGCCTGGTAGGTTTGCACCAGATCGTCGAAGGAGATGTCATCGCTGATCGGCTTTTCGACAATTGCCGAGCCGCCGCCGCTGATCAGGTAGATGACCAGCGAGCGAGCGTTCATGGTATCCAGGGCGCGGAGAATCGTCTCGGCGGCGCGCATCGATTCGTGGTTCGGTACCGGATGGCCGCCCTGAAAATAGCGGAAACCGAAGAACTGCGGCCCGGGCAGAGTGGGCGCAGAGACAATCCCGGTTGCGCCGGTGCCAGCGCCGAGGCGCGTAATCAGCGCCTCCAGGCTGCTGTGCGCCGCCTTGCCGAAGGAAATCACGAAGACTCGCGAGAAGGTGCCGAGGTCGTAGAGGTCCTCGCCCACCTGCAGAATGCTGCGTTCGTAGTGGACGTTACGGCTGAAGCCGCGCTCGATGCTGCTCTCCTCCAGCGCGTGCTGAAAAATCTCCCGCGCGATGTCGCACATCTCGCGCGCTGCTGTGTCATAGGCGGCGGATTTGTCGAGCGCAGTCATCGCGCCAAGATTATACGGCAGGAACTGGCAATGGCCCCACAACTTCGCGCACCCAGGTCGCTGAGGGCGGTACGCATCTGCTCCAGATGTCCGGCGAAAAAGTGGTCGGCTTCGGGAATCACGACCAGACGCTTGGGTTCGGCGGCGTCGGCAAATAGCTGCGCCAGTTGCGCCGGAGTCGCGAATTCATCCTGGCCGCCGCTGAGCAGGAGCTTGGGCTGTTTGCTCTCCCGCAGCAGCTCGTAGGTGTATTCGCGCCCGTCGGCATTGACCGGGGTGCCCAGCGAGATCAGCGCTTCCACCCGGGGATGCGGCACCGCCGCGCGCAATCCGATGGCCGCACCGAAGGAAAATCCGGCGAAGATGATGGGCGCCGGAGAATCGCTTCGCCAGGTAGTCGAGCGCAACCCTGGCATCGGCGATTTCTCCGCGCCCGTAGTCGTGCTCGCCCGCGCTGCTCCCCGCGCCCCGGAAGTTAAAGCGCAGCACCGGAAATCCAAATGCGTTCAGCGCCTTCATGGCGTGGAAGACGACCTTGTTGTGCATGGTGCCGCCGAAGAGCGGATGCGGATGGCAGACCACGCAGGCATACGGCGCATCGGGCAGGCCAAGGTTCAGCAGTGCTTCGAGCCTTCCGGCTTCGCCCTCCAGAAAGAACGATTCAATGCTGCCGTGGCCGCAAACTCACCCCCGCGCTTTCAACTTGATCGAGTCCAGCACCGCAACTCCGGTCTTGCCCTCGCGCGAGGTCAGCGGACGATTGGAGTGGCAGGTCGCCAGCAACAGCGTTTCTCCGTTGGAGATGAAGCGGACGAACCAGTTGTCGCCTTCCTCGTCGCGGAAGCGCGCGCTGGCCCGCTGCTTGCTGCTGTCTCCGGTCTGCAGCCGTCCGGCCACGGGAGCGGTATCGAGAAAGTGCTTCAGGTAGTCGCGCGCATCCAGCGATTTCACGTCCGCGTTGCGCTGGTAGGCGGTCACGATGACGGTGGTCTCGCTGGCCTCCGACTCCACCTGTATATCGTCGTTGGTCTGGCGCAAACTCCAGAAGGTCGGCACCGCGATGCTCACATGTCCGCGCGGCACGATGTAGGTTCCGGGATGAAAGCCGTTGGTCGGGGTTTTCGGGGCTGCGGTTTTGGCTGAGGCCTGGGTCGATGTTTTGGTTGAGGTCTTTTTCGCCGCTTTCTTTGTTGCCGCGGTCTTCTTCGCTTGTTTCGCAGTTGTGGGCATGTTCTCACTCTAACGCGAAGCTGCGCTGCTGGTCGAATTATTGAGAGATGCTGTTCCGGAGAAAAGTTCCGCAATCCTGCGTCGCGAAACATTTCTTCTTGTGGGCCGCACCCTCGGCAACCAGAGAAAAAAGCCGGCGCACGGCGATCACGGGCTCCTTCTTCCGCAATTAATGGCTCTGCGTGATGGCGAATCGTAGGGCATGGCGCAACTCGTCCGCGGTGCGGATCGGTGGCTGGCAGGCGAAGCCGCTGCAGAGCATGGCAACCGCGCCGCCCTCCTGCAATCCAGGAACGGCGGAGATGGTTTCCGCCAGCGCCGGCGGCAGGGCCGCCTTCAGCGCTCGCCGCGTCTTTCACGCGCAGCACAATTTTGTTCAGCGCGAAGGGAGCCAGCGCCTCTGCGTACAACTCGTCCGCCTCCGGGCCTTCGCCGATCACCACCACTTGGGTGTGCGGGCGCGCCATCCACACCGAGGCCAGCCCGTAGGTGCCGGCGTAGATGCCGTACTGTTCGGCGACTCCGGCAAAGACTTCGAGCGTGTTCTCGGCGAGTTCGTGCAGCCGCGCGTCTGCCGTTGAGCGCATGGAGGCGCAGCAATGCCAGCGCCGCGGCGGGGTTGCCGGCGGGAGTGGGCGAATCCTGGAACGGCTTTCGCCGCGCGGTCAGCGCTCCGGTCGAATCCGTCGACGGTGCGCTGTCGAGATCGAAGAAGCCGCCGCCGCTCTCATCGTAGAAGCCGGAGATCATGCGCGCGGCAATCTCCCGGGCGCTGGCGAAGTAGCGCAGATCGCTGGTCGCCTCGTAGGCATCCAGGCAGGCCAGCACGGTGAAGGCGTAGTCGTCGAGCACGCCGGCCGGCCGCTGGCTGGCGCCGCCTTCCGCGTAGGCGATGACATGGAGCAGTCCGCGTGCGGGTTCGATAGGCCTCGGCGAGCAGACGGTCGAGCGAGCGCAGCGCAAACTGCCTGCTCCGCCTCATCGCCCAGCACGCGCGCGGCCTGCAGCACGGCAGAGATGCAGAGCGCGTTCCAGTTGGTGTACAGCGTGCGGTCGATGAACGGCATCGGCCGCTGCAGCCGCGCCGCATACAGCTTCTTCTTCGCCGCAGCCAGCAGCTCCGCGGTCGCTTCCAGCGTGCGATTCTGGCTGGCGGCAATCTGCTCCAGCGGCTTCGCTGCACCCACAGCACGTTCTTCGCCGGGTCGTGCTGCATCTCGCCGTGCTCGCCGATGTCGTAGTGCGCGGCGGCCACCGCCAGTTCATCCGGCGCTCAACACGGCGCGAGCCTCGTCCAGCGTCCAGGTAAAGTAGTCGCCGTCGTCGTGCAGATCGATGTCGGCATCCTGCGAGCCGTAGTAGCCGCCGCGCTCGCGGTCGCTCAGCCACTCGCGCAGCCAGCGCAGAATGTCGCGCGCCACATCGGCGAAGAGCGGATTGGCCGTGGCCTGCCAGGCGTGCACGTAGTTCTTCAGCAGCTCGGAGTTGTCATAGGCCATCTTCTCGAAGTGCGGCACGCACCAGCGCTCATCGACCGAGTAGCGATGGAAGCCTCCGGCCAGCTGGTCATAGACTCCGCCGCGCGCCATCTTTTCCAGCGTGGTGCTAACCACCCTTCCCACCTGTTGCTCGCCGGTGCGCGCATACCAGTCCAGCAGCAGATCGATGACGGGCGGATGAGGAAACTTTGGAGCATGGCCGAAGCCGCCGTTTTCGCGGTCAAACGCGCCCAGCGCCGCCTGCACCATCTGCTCCACAATCCTGGGAGAGAACTCGCCGCGCTGTCCGGGCATTCCCTCGGAGTGCGCCAGCTGCGTGCATCAGTCCTTCGCTTTCCGTCTCCACTTCCGTCGCGCCGCTCGCGGAAGGCTTGCGCAATCGCCAGCAGAATGCGCTGAAAGCTGGGGCGTCCGTAAGCATCCTGCGGAGGGAAGTAGGTTCCGCCGAAGAACGGCTTGCCCTCCGGCGTCAGGAAGACCGTGAGCGGCCAGCCGCCCTGTCCGCTGATGGCCGCCACCGCCGCCTGGTAGCGCGCGTCCACGTCGGGACGCTCATCGCGGTCCACCTTGACGGCAATGAAGTGCGCGTTCAGAATCGCTGCGATCTCGGCGGATTCGTACGACTCGCGGTCCATGACGTGGCACCAGTGGCACCACACCGCGCCGATGTCGAGCAGGATCGGCTTGTCCTCCGCCTTGGCGCGCGCGAATGCCTCCGCGCCCCACTCGTGCCACTGCGTGGGCTGGTTCATGGCGGATCGGAGATAAGCGGAGGAGGCGTGGACGAGAGCGTTGGGCTGGCTCGTGCTCATGCCGACCAGTGTAACCCGAAGCAGTAAAGATTTCCCGTAGCCAATTTCCCGCACCCAATTTCTCTTGCCAAATCAGCCCAGCAGAAATGTTCCGATCTGCACATACAGCTCGATGGCCTGCATCAGCTCTGCCTTGGCGAGGAATTCCCGGTCCGTGTGCGCCACCAGGATCGAGCCCGGACCCAGCAGCACGGGCTCGTCCCCAGGCCGAGAGCTGTGGAATGTCCGTGGTGAACGATGCGGTCATGGTGGGGATGCCGGGAACGGTGAGGAATCGCATGTAGGGAATGTCCAGAACGAACTGCACCTCGGCCAGCGAGCCCACGGCGGAGACGATGGCGTCGCGGAGTTCCTGGGACGGGCCGACCAGGCGATAGAGCAGTTGTGCCTTGGCAAAATCCGGGATGACGTTGGTGGCGCGTCCGCCTTCGATGATGCCGATGTTGACCGTGCTGGGGCCGATCTCCGGATTGTGCGGCAGCGGCATCGCGCGCAAGGCCTGCAGCGCGTCCAGCAGTTTGTCAATCGCCGACTCGCCCAGCTCCGGATAGGCCGAGTGCGCCATGCGCCCGTGGGCCGTCACCTCCACGCGCAGCGCGCCCTTGGAGGCCAGCGCGATGCGGTTGTCGGTGGGCTCTCCATTGACCAGGAATCGCGAGCCGCGCGGGTTCTGGTTGGCGACCGCGGCGCCCAGCGAGTCGCGTTCTTCGCCGACGACGAAGAGCAGTCCGGCGGATTTCCCGCTCTTGCGGAGCCGTTCGCAGGCCGCAATCTGAGCCGCAATGATCCCCTTGGCGTCGCAGGCGCCGCGTCCGTAGATATTGTCTCCGTCCTCGCGTGGAAGGCAGGAATGGAGGAACCGTGTCGATGTGGGTGGAGAAGACCAGCGCCGGCTGATCGACATCGGCGGGCTTGGCGAAGACGATTGAAGCGCTCGCCCTCCACCGGCATGCGTTCGACAACGTAGCCAAGCTCCTCCAGATAGCTGGCGAGAAAAGTGGCGGCGGCGCCTTCCTTGCCGGTAATGGATTCAATGTCGATGAGCTGACGGGTCAGTGCGACGGGGTCCATGGCAACAGCATAGCAGGAGCAGTCGCGCGGCAAACAGAAACGCCACCCCGAAGGGTGGCGCTCCCGTTTCCGCTCTGCTTACGTTCTACGAGTTATTTGACCTGCGGTAGCCTTCGCTGCCCCAACTGCGTCGAAACGTCTTGACGATGCGCATCTTGTAGAAGCTGCGCCATACGAAGGTGACCGACACCAGGAAGAAGCACAGTGCCAGCACGTGGGTCAACAGCTGCGCTCCTCGAGAGTCAGCGTCACCGCCAGCGGCACGGCCAGCAATCCGAACAAAGTGGTGAACTTGATGACCGGGTTCATGGCCACCGAAGAGGTGTCCTTGAACGGGTCGCCCACCGTGTCGCCTACGACGCAGGCGTCGTGCAGCGGAGTGCCCTTGGCCTTGAGTTCGGTCTCCACGATCTTCTTGGCGTTGTCCCATGCGCCGCCGGCATCGGCCATGAAGATGGCCTGGTACAAGCCGAAGATCGCGATCGAGAACAGGTATCCGATGAAGAAGAACGGCTCGATGAAGGCGAAAGCAAGGGTCGCGAAGAAGACGGCGAGGAAGATGTTGAACATGCCCTTCTGCGCATACTGCGTGCAGATTTCAACCACCTTCTTGGAGTCTTCCACGCTGGCCTTTTCCGCGCCTTCCAGCTTGATGTTGTCCTTGATGAACTCCACCGCGCGGTAGGCGCCGGTGGAGACCGCCTGGGTCGCCGCGCCGGTGAACCAGTAGATCATGGCGCCGCCGGTGATCAGGCCGAGTACGAAGGGAGCGTAGAGCAGGGACAGCTTGTCGACGTCGTGGGTGAGTCCGCCGGTGAGGCCCATGATGATCGAGAAGATCATGGTGGTTGCGCCCACCACGGCGGTACCGATCAGCACCGGTTTGGCCGTCGCCTTGAAGGTGTTGCCCGCGCCGTCGTTTTCTTCCAGCAAGTCCTTGGCGCGATCAAAGTTCACGTCGATGCCGAAGTCCTTCTTGATCTCCGCCTTGACGTTCGGAACCTGCTCGATCAGCGAAAGCTCATAGACCGACTGTGCATTGTCGGTGACCGGACCGTAGGAGTCGACCGCGATGGTTACCGGACCCATGCCGAGGAAGCCGAAGGCCACCAGACCGAAGGCAAAGACCGCCGGAACCAACATCAGCGCCCCCAGTCCATGCAAGCTGACGAAGTAGGCGACCGACATCAGGCCGACCATTGCCAGACCCAGCCAGTAGGCGGAGAAATTGCCCGCCACAAAGCCGGAGAGGATGTTCAGCGAAGCGCCGCCCTCACGCGAAGCGGTGACAACTTCCTGCACGTGCGCGCTGGAAGTCGAGGTGAAGACCTTCACCAGCTCCGGAATGACCGCGCCCGCCAGGGTGCCGCAACTGATGATCGATGCCAGCTTCCACCAGAGTGTCGAATCGCCGCCGAGGGTAGGAATCATCAGGTAGCTGACGACATAGGTCAACGCGATGGAGACAATCGAGGTCAGCCACACCAGCGAAGTCAGCGGCGCCTCGAAGTTCATGGTGTCGCTGTCGCCGTACTTTGCCTTGGCGAGCGCATGGTTCAGGAAGTAGGAGCCCGCGCTGGCAACCAGCATCATGACGCGCATGACGAAGATCCAGACCAGCAACTGCACCTGTACCACCGGGTCGTGCACGCCGAGCAGGATGAAGGTGATCAGCGCGACGCCGGTGACGCCGTAGGTCTCAAAGCCGTCGGCCGAGGGTCCAACCGAGTCGCCTGCGTTGTCGCCCGTGCAATCGGCAATGACGCCAGGATTGCGCGCATCGTCTTCCTTGATCTTGAAGACGATCTTCATCAGATCGGAGCCGATGTCGGCGATCTTGGTGAAGATGCCGCCGGCGATACGGAGCGCGGCCGCGCCCAGCGATTCACCGATGGCGAAGCCGATAAAGCAGGGACCGGCGTAATCGCCGGGAATGAAGAGCAGAATGCAGAGCATGATCAGCAACTCGACGCTGATCAGCATCATGCCGATGCTCATGCCGGCCTTGAGCGGAATGTCGTAGACCGGGAAGGGCTTGCCGCGCAGACCGGCAAAGGCGGTGCGGGAGTTGGCAAAGGTGTTGACACGGATGCCGAACCAGGCCACGCCGTAGCTGCCGGCAATGCCTACCAGGCTAAAGCCCAGGATGATCGGCAGGGTGACGGCAACCGATTTGCCCGGAACCGGGGCCAACCAGCCGAAGTATGCCGCAATGATGACGGCGATGAACGCCCACAGAATCAGGATGAACTTGCCCTGGGTGACCAGATAGGTCTTGCAGGTCTCGTAGATCAGTTCCGAGATTTCGAGCATGGCACGATGGACCGGCAGATTCTTCAGGTGGGTGTAGATCGCCAGACCGAACAGCAGTCCGAAGAAGCAGAACAGAATGCCGATCAGCAACAGGTTGTGCCCATTGATGGCGCCATTGAAAAAGCTGACGCTGCTCAGGTCGGGAAGCTTGAGTGCCGCCTCGCCGCCGGCGGGTTCGGCCAGTGCTGCGAGGGAGGTGAGAAGGGTGAGGGCCATCAGTGAGACACCGCGGCGAAGCAGAGAGAGCTTGCTCATCCGGCCCAGGGTATTGAGGCTCTGCGAGAGCCACACATTCATACGATTCCTCCGAAGGCTAAACTCGTTACGGGTTACTTACGCCCATCTTAATTAGCTGCGCACAAGAAATAACCGATGCGGCAGAGCCACACACGTACGTTTCCGGGCAACAACCGAACCCGAAACGCGCTTCCACTTCAATGAATGTTGAGGCTTGGCCGCGTTGGGTGCCGCAGGAGCCGCTTGCGAGGCGCTCCTTTCCCCGGCCAGACAATCAAAATTCAGTCATCTTCCAGGGGGTACAACTTTATACCATGGGGGCGGATTTCAGATCAATGACCTTGCACACCTAACCATGCCACGTAACCATCTCCGATTGTACGCGATGGCACAGGGTTCGTGGCTTTCGCCGATTATTCACCGCGCATGTTGTTTTTAACCTGCCGCGCCAGCTTCTCCATCTCCTCCGCCTTCCGCAGAACTTCCAGGGAGAGGATGTTTTCCCCGGATTTGTCCACGTATTGCTTCAGTTCGGTGGCCAGTTCCAGCAGCTTCTCGCGAGTCGCGCTTCATCTCCTCAACACGCTTCTTTTGTTGCTGCTGTCTGCAACGTGCGCTGCATATCCGCCTCTAGCTCCGCGGGCTCGCCGGCGTCGGTGGAGCTCTGGAGCGGGGCACGCTGAGCCCACGCAGGCACAATGGAAAACGAGAGCAGAAGCATGAGGACCCCAACCAAACGGAAGCAAGGCATGGCATCCAACCTCGGTAGGACGGAACGGCAGCCAGATTATAGAATGGCTTTTCCGGGCCTCGGACGATTTATAATCCGCCATTGTGAATCCTATACAGTTTTCGCACACCTGGCACGATCTGTTCCGGCTAAACAACTGGTACGAGGATGCTTACGTCCTGGTGCATGACAAGCTCCCCAAGATCTTTGTCACCATTGTCATTGCCATCGTGCTGATCCGCATTCTGAATCTTCTCAGTGAGCGGTTGGCCCGCGTCAACCAGGCGAACCTGACCACATCCAGCGTTCGAGTGCAACAGCTTCATACCATCTCATCGATTATCCGCAGCTTCGGCCTGACCGCGATCATCTTTTTTGCCGTCATCACCATCCTGTTCGACCTCGGTATTCACGTGGAGCCGCTGCTGGCCAGTGCCGGCATCGCCGGCCTTGCCGTGGGCTTTGGCGCGCAAACTCTGGTGCATGATGTTTTGAATGGGTTCTTCATCCTGGTGGAGAACTGGTTCGACGTCGGCGATGTCATCAAAATCGGTACTTTTCAGGGCTCGGTGGAGGCACTGACCTCCGCCGTACGGTTTTGCGCGACGCCGACGGCTCGGTCCATACCATCCCGAATTCCACCATCACCGCCGTCACAAACATGACCCGGGATTGGACCATGGTGGCCATGCATGTAGCCGTGGATTACAAGGAGAACAGCGACCGGGTGATCGAGCTATTGCAGCAACTCGGCTCCGAACTCTACCGCGATGAACGCTTCCGCGACATGATCGTAGCCGATCCGGCGGTTCCTGGTATCGACCGCGTGGCAGGCAGCGAGGTGGACTACCTGATGCTCGTCAAGACCCGCCCCGGCCAGCAATATGCGGTCAGCCGCGAGCTCCGCCGCCGGATCAAGGACTGCTTTGAACAGAACAAGATCCAGCCAGGAGGCCAGAACCGCTTCTTTGTCCTGGATTCGAGCACGCCGCCGCAGCAATAGATTGGGCGATGCGGACAGAGATTTGGCAATAGCATCTTTCTGGACGGTCGGCGGCATCACATTCGTTGTCATGGTGCAGTGTGCCCTCATCGCGGTTGCTCTCGGAATCTTGCTCGTCGCCGCCTGGTATCGGTGGTTCCTGCACTTCAATCGTCAGCTCGGGTTGCGCGTTCAGCGCTGGATGGAGGAGGCCCTCACCGCGCAGGGCCAGATCAGTGGCGTCGAATGGATCAGCCCATCGCACTTGCGGGCGCGGCTGCGGTTGTCTGGCTACGCCTTCCGCCAGCCTTCTCTGGATGTGCAGCTAGCACCGCGGCAGATGCCTCTGAAGTGGGCGCTGTGGCGCTGGCGCCGACGGCGGGAAACGCTGACCTTTGAAGCCAATCTAACCTCTCCGCCGCAGCTCAGCGTCGAGATCGGCCGCACCCGCAGCACCGGGCTCACCCGGCGGTGGATGCGTAATACCGGCGATTGGCCCACGCAGACCGTGGCCACCCTGTTCATCTCCAACCAGCCGGAATGGGAGCCGGAGATCTCCGGCCGCATGGCCGGCGTGGTCTCGATCCGCGAGTTCGAGTTCATGGATGTGGCATTCCAGCCCCGCACACCGCAATTTTCGGTGACGTTTTCGCTGCAGGAGGTGCTCAAGCATCCGAGCGGCGAACTGGCCATCTTCGATAGTCTTCGCGAACTCGCCGAAGGTTCTTCCACCTCGAGAATGTAGCCGAGTGATTCGGGGCGGGATGCGGTAGAGACGAAAAAGCCGATGCACTAGGGCATCGGCCAGTCTTGTTCTTAGCGGTTGAGGCTATTTCAAGAAATCTGCAATCGCCTTTGCATCATCCGCAGTTACGCCATTGAATGCCTTGGCGTGAATGCCCTTCTTGCCACCGGCGGTGAGCACATCAACAACGTCGGTCTTACCCTTGATGGCCGGACCCGATTTGCCTTCGCCCGCTGCGCCGTGGCAGCCCGCGCACTTCGCCTTGTACATTGCTGCGCCATCTTGGGCAAACGCAGCCGTGCATGTCATCATTGCAAGAGCAGCCAGAACAATCGTAATACGCTTCATGGACAGATCTCCTAAGGTGGATATAAGTTGCCCGAGTATTTTGCCATCCCCGGGCCAAATTTGCCAACTGAAAGTAATGTGACTACCTGATTTCACTTTTGGAGACGAAAAAGCCGATGCCCGAAGGCACCGGCTGATCTTGCGTGAATCTCAACACTACTTCAGGGTGGCTACATAGCCTGCAATCGCCTTCGCCTCGTCCGCGCTCACGCTGAAGGGCTTCGTGTGAGGACCCTTCTTACCACCATTGGCAAGCACACCAGTAACGTCGGCTTCGGACTTGCCCTTGAGGGACGGGCCCATTTTGCCTTCGCCCGCCGCGCCATGGCAGCCCGCGCACTTCGCCTTATACAGAGCCGCGCCATCTTGTGCAAACGCAGCAGTCGACATCATCATCGCCAGAGCAGCCAGAACAATCGTAAAACGCTTCATGTAGCAGGATCTCCTGTGGGTTAATCGTGAACTAGTGTAACGATTCATATTTTATCCTCTGAGGCGCATCTCATGCACAAAAAACGTCGCCTCAGGGATTGGAAAATCTACATTATATTTACATAGATTTTCGCGGCCGCAGGCAACCCGACGAGGCAAATTGCGAGTGTCTCATACTCCACAGACGATGATTTGAGGCGATCCAGCTCTGGATGCCCGGCATATTCATGCAGGAATGACCTCCAGAACCGGTGGGCGCGTCTATTATTAAGTTCTATGTTCTACAGTTGCTTCTTGGAGTCCGTGGAGCGCTGGCCGACGGCGCCCGCAGTGGCGATTCAGCGGCAGCCCGGAGCGTCCACGCCGCAGTCGCCGCTGTCCAGCGTCACCACCGCCGCCGATGGCCACACCATCGAAAGTTTCACCTATCAGCAGCTTCGCCGCTTCTCCGACGGCGTAGGGCAGTGGCTGGTTCGCTCCGGCATCGGCGCCGGCGTCGCGGAGGCACACGCTGTGCCATCCTCGCCTTCAATAGTCCGAGTCTGGGTTGCGACCTATCTCGGCATCATCGCCAGCGGCAATACCGCAGTCCCGCTGGACACGGCTTTCACCGCATCACCAGGTCGGAAAACTGCTCGATGACTGTGGCGCAACCCTGCTCTTCGTGGACGAGCGCAGCCTTGCCGTGGCCAAGGAAGCCGTTGCGGGACCGTCCGGTTCAACTGGCGATGCTCGACACCCCGCACGACGGCCTGCCCTACGTGCAGGAGATGGTGCTGGCGGCGCAGCCCGGCTTTGTTCCGGTGGCGCGTGAAGCCGGACGATGTTTCGGCCATCATCTACACCTCCGGAACCACCAGCGACCCCAAGGGCGTGATGCTCACCGACGGCAATCTCACCGCCGAACTGGAGTGCATCCGCAAATTTGTCCACCATCGGCCCGGGAGACGGTTTTCTCGGCGTGCTGCCGCTCTTCCATGTGCTGGCGCAGATGGTCAATATCTTCCTGCCTCTGGGCAATGGCGGCAAGGTTGTCTTTCTCGATTCGCTCAACACCCAGGAGTTGATGATTGCGCTGCGTGAGCGCGGCATCACCATCTTCTGCTGCGTTCCGCAGTTCTTCTACCTCATCCATGAGCGCATCTTTGGCGAGGTTGCCAAGAAGGGCCGGCTGGCGGAAAAGATCTTTGCGCTGATGCGCGCCCTGAGCACGGCATCGCAGAAGCTGGGCTTCAATCTAGGCAAGGTGTTCTTCAAGAAGGTTCACGCTCAACTCGGGCCCGACATCCGCTACTTTGTCACCGGCGGCTCGCGCTTTGACGCCCAGATCGGGCGCGACATCCACGCGCTCGGCTTCCCGATGCTGCAAGCCTTCGGCATGACCGAGACCACCAGCGGCTGCTTCTGCACCCCTCCCGATGACAACGTAATCGGCTCGATCGGCCGTCCGCTGCCGGGGCTGCAGGCCAAGCTGGTGAATCCCAAGGTGGACGAGAACGGACACCTGGTGGGTGAAATCGCCTTCGCCGGTCCCACCGTCATGAAGGGCTACTACAACCGCCCGGAGGCTACCGCCGAAGTTCTCAAGGACGGATGGCTTTACACCGGCGATCTTGCCTACGTGGATGCCAAGGGCAATTACTTCATCACCGGACGCGCCAAGGATGTGATCGTTCTCAGCTCCGGCAAGAATATCTATCCCGAAGAGATCGAAAGCCTACTACCTGCGCTCGCCCTGGATCAAGGAGCTGTGCGTGCTTGGCCTGGAGAGCCGCAAACCGGGCGAGCCGCTCAGCGAACGCCTGCACGGCGTGATCGTGCCGAACTTTGAAGCGCTGCGCGAGCACAAGATCGTCAACATCCGCGAGGTCATTCGCTTCGACGTGGAGAGCATCTCCGCAACCCTGCCGGCCACCAAGCGAATTCTCTCCTATGACATCTGGCAGGACGATCTTCCGCGCACCACCACGCGCAAGCTGCGCCGTCAGCGAGATCGAGAAGAAGCTGCGTGCGCTTTATGCCAGCGGCAAGGCCGAAGAGATCACTCCCAAAGCAGCGCACGTTCTCCGACGAGGACCGCATCTGGCTCGCATCTCCAGACGTGCAGAGCGCCATGGCCGTGATCGCCGAAGCCGGCCGGCCAGGATCATCAAAAAGAAATTCATCCGGACGATAATCTGGAGCTCGATCTTGGACTCGATTCCATGGAGCGGGTCGAGTTGCTCACCGACGCTGGCCCATCGCCTCGGGGCCGAGGTCGAAGACTCCGCCGCCAGCGAGGTCTATACGGTGCGTGAGCTGGTGGAGCTGGTTCGCCGGAACATGGGCAAGGCCGCGCGGCAGGCCTCGGGCTGGAATACGGTATTTGAAGCCGAGACCACCGATCCGGCAGGTGCTCGCCATTACCCACGAGCGCCCGGTGGTGAGCTTCGTCTGGTGGCTGTTCGGCAAATGCGTGCAAGTGGGCTTCGCACGTTCTCTTCAAGCTGCGGGTGGAAGGCATGGAAAATCTGCCCGACGGCGCCGTACGTTCTTTGCCCCAATCACTCCAGCTATCTGGACGCGCCGATTCTGACCGCGGCGCTGCCGTGGAAGGCATTTCACAATGTCTTCTACGTGGGCACCAGCGAAATTTTCGGCGCAGGTTCGATGCGCCAGTGTGCGCAGTTTCTGCATCTCATTCCGGTCGATCCGGATTCCAACCTGGTGCCGGCCATGCGCGCCGGAGCCTACGGGCTGCGCGCCGGAAAAATCCTCGTCATGTATCCCGAGGGCGAGCGCTCGATTGAAGGGCCGCCGAAGAAATTCAAGAAGGGTGCGGCGATTCTCTCGCAGCATCTCAACGTCCCCATCGTTCCCGGTGGCGCGAGTACGGCTTCCATGACTGTTGGCCGCGCGGCAAAGGCTTCCAGGGATTTCATCCGCTGCGCATTCGCGTCGGCAAGCCGATCTATCCGGACCTGAATGAGGAGCCGGAGCAGGCCTACGAGCGCCTCACCGAGGAACTGCGCAGCCGGGTGGTAGAAATGTGGGACGATCTGGCCAACGAATCCAAGCCCAAGACGAAAAAACCCGCCGAGCTGACGCCCGCTTGATCCGCAGTATTCAGCGAGCGAGAGCGGCGGCGCAGTGAATTGGAGCTAACATGGTTGTGTGTAATTAGCATTGATCCGTGGGAGGATGTGTGAACAAAGTATATTTCTGGATTACCACGCTCATGGGGGCCAACAACATCATGATCGCGGGACTACGCGCCTCTCGCCAGAAAGAGCCTATGCTATGGCTGTCGTTTGCCACCATCGCGGTTGCGATTGTCGCGCTTTCGATTGCTCAGCTTTGGCTCCAGAATGCATTCTCTGCGGTTGGTAATCATTTAGAAGAAACCACCGCGCGGCGATACCAAGCAGGCATTCGCATGATTGGATTTATGGCCAACCTCGCAATTCTCTCCGCTTTCGCGTTCAATCAGTAACCTCACAGACAGACAAGTGGCCCACATCCGCCTGTTTTTGGCGAATGTGGGAATGCAGCGACGATCACACCCAAGGCTCTTGCCCTTGTTCTCACGCTCGCAGCCCTGTTTCAAACAACTATCGTAACTTGCTGGACTTGAGCACCTTTGCTCCAATAGTCGGCGAGATGAAACGGAATCTGCTTGCGACGTTAGTCGGGCCACTCATGGGACCACTGATCCTCATGCTGGGGGTCTATCTTCAGTTGCGCTTCACGTCTCTTGGAGGCTTTTTCTGGGTTTTGAGCCATGAGCCCCAAAAGGTGCACAACTTTGGCCACATGATGGATGTTTTAGGCAGGCTCGTTCTCGTCAACCGCTGGCTGGTGAGCCCCGTCGCTGCATTTGTCGCAGGATGCGTTGCCCGACTCATCGCCCAGCGTTCGGACTGGGTGAGGTGCATCGTTATCATCCTCCCGATAGCAGCGCTTAATTCAGTCTGGGACCAGGGTCTGTCGGGGCTTGCACAGAGCATCATGTACGTTGTCGTAGCATTTGCCGCGATGAAGGTCGTTGATTTCGTAACGCGCACGCCAGTGAACGCACGGTAGCTATCCTAACATCGCCAAGTATCCAACAATCTCGCATAACTCTTACCTTGCCCGGGGATGCGTCTTGTCGTAAACCTCCAGAACCTGCTTGGTGGTGAGCTGCGTGTAGCGCTGCGTGGTGGACAGACGCTCGTGGCCGAGCAACTCCTGAATGGCGCGCAGGTCCGCGCCCTCCTCCAGCATGTGGGTTCCGAAGGCGTGGCGCAGGGTGTGAGGATGAACTTCGCTGGGTAGGCCGCCGGCGATGGCGATGGCCTTGACGATGCGCCCGACGCTGCGCGTGGTGAGGCGGGTTCCGCGCAGGTTGATCAGCAGTGCGTCCTCCGTGGTGCGCCGGTGTTGTTCGAGCAGGCGGGCGCGCCGCGGCAGATAGTCGCGCAATGCAATCTGCGCCAAATCTCCGAAGGGAACCATGCGCTGCTTTTTGCCTTTGCCGCGCACCAGAATCACGCCCTGGCGGCTATGGATGTCATCGAGGTTGATGCCGGTCAGTTCGCTGTTGCGAATGCCGCAGCCATACAGCAGTTCGAGGATCAGACGGTCGCGCTCGGCGAAGGCCGCGTCTTCCGGCATCTTCGCATCGAGCACGGAGTTCATCTCCTCCATGGTTGGCACGCGGGGCAACTTCTTGGGGAGTTTTGGCGCCGTGACCAGCAGAGCGGGGTTCGACTCAATCATGCGCTCGCGCCCCATCCACTTGAAGAATGAGCGGATGGAGGAGAGCGAGCGTGCGACCGATGCCTTGCTCAACCCGCGCTCGTAGAGTTGCCCCAGAAAGGCGCGGATCAATTGATGGTCGATGCCTTTGAGTTCTTCGGGGCCAACGAAGACGGCAAACTCCGCAAGATCGGTGCGATAGGCTTTGACGGTGTGCGCGGATGCGTTGCACTGGATGAGGGCGCGAAGAAAGCCAGCGAGCGCGGCAGAGACGGGAGTCTGCGGGGAATCAGCGGGAGCAGCGGGTGCGGCTCTCATTTGCTTCCATCCTTCGGGGCCCGTGGCGTGAGCTCGCGGATGATGCGCGGAGTACACCTTCTGGAGCCGGTCAAGCGCGACGTGGGTATAGACCTGCGTGGTGGAAATATCGGCGTGGCCCAGGACGGTTTGCACCGTGCGCAGGTCGGCTCCGTGGGCGACCATATGGGTGGCAGCCGAGTGCCGCAGCATGTGCGGCGAAGCGTGGCGGCCAGCCGCTTTGGAAGCCTGGTCCACAATCATCCAGATGCGCTCGCGGGTGAGTTTGTGCCCGCCGCGCGCCAGAAACAGTTCCGCGGTCTTTTTGCCGCCGGCCAGCACCGGGCGGGCATCGCGCAGGTAGGAGCCGCAGCGCCTGCTGTGCCGGAGCGCCGAGAGGAACGATGCGCTCCTTATCGCCCTTGCCGCGTACCAGCATGTAGCCAAGTTCAAGCTTGGTGTCTTCGACGCGCACATCCACCAACTCGCTGACGCGCATGGCCGCGGCGTAGAGGACTTCCAGCATGGCGCGGTCGCGCCGGGCGAGCGCCTGCGTGATGCGCTGCGTGATACGCGAGCCCGCCGAGGCGGCATCGTGCTGGCCGGGACTTTCGACCAGGGCCGTGATCTCCTCTTCGGAGAGCGCCTTCGGAAGCACCTTCCACTGTTTGGGACTGTCGATGTCGAGCGTGGGATCGTGCGCGATCAGTTTGTCCAGCAGCAGGTAACGATAGAACTGGCGCAGGGCAGAGAGCTTGCGGGCGACGGAACGCGAATCCATGCCGTGGCCGAGCAGGTGTTGCACCAGTTCCTTCAGATCCTCGCGCTGCGCGGTGAAGACCGTTTTGTTCTGCGTGGAGAGGAACTCCGTCCAGAGTTTGAGGTCGCCGCCATAGGAGCTGACGGTGAGCGGGGCCAGCCCTTTTTCCACCCGCAGGTAGACGGCGAAGCTGGCCAGGGCGCGATCCTGTGCGCTGGAGGTCACGGCTAGAGTATGACTGCTTCCGCCTGGTGGCAGGGTTGGCATCTTTGGTTCGCACGTGGCACGGAAGAAAAAATCGCGAGGCGTGCAACTCTGGAGTTGCACGCCTCATCGTAATAAGTGCATAATCCTGCCCTCCAGAGAGGTCATCTTGGCTATGCGTGCCGAACAGTTCTCGAATCCTTCCCGCGAATCACCCGTAAGCGGCTCCGCGCGCCCGACTGAACTGGTTTCGGAGTTGCCGTCGGGGCATCGCGCCCTGCGCGGATTGCTGATCGCCGCCGCGCTGGCGACGCCTTTCTGGCTCGTGATCTATCTGCTGCTGCGCTAAGTGGACGATCTGGCTGGATCGCAGTCGCTGCTGCCTCCCTTGTGTCAGTGGTGGAGGCGTGTAGCATCTGCTCAGGTATAATGGGGACTGCGCGCCCGTAGCTCAGCTGGATAGAGCGAACGCCTCCGAAGCGTTAGGTCGTGAGTTCGAATCTCGCCGGGCGCACCATTTTTCCTCTCGAACCGAATCCTGACTTCACTCATACAGAAATAAATAATAAAGACACGTCCGCAGTGAACCTAAGTTCGCCCGGCGAACGGCCACTCCTTCTCACTCCTCGATGAGTTGCAGGAGGTAATTGCCGTAGCCGCTCTTGAGCAGCGGCTGGGCGAGGGCTTCCAGTTGCGCGGCGGTGATGAAGCCCATGCGGAAGGCGATCTCTTCCGGGCAGGCGATCTTGAGGCCCTGGCGTTTTTCCAGGGTGGCGATGAAGCTGGAGGCCTCCAGCATGGAGTCGTGGGTTCCGGTGTCGAGCCAGGCGGTGCCGCGGCCGAAGGTCACGACGTTGAGTTGGCCGCGCTCCAGGTAGAGGCGGTTGAGGTCGGTGATTTCCAGCTCGCCGCGGGCGGAGGGCTTGAGCGACTTTGCCAAGCGCGACCACCTGGGAATCGTAGAAGTAGAGGCCGGTGATGGCAAAGCGCGAGCGGGGGTGGGCGGGCTTTTCTTCCAGGCTGACGGCGCGGCCCGCGGAATCGAACTCGACGACGCCGTAGGAGGCTGGATCCTGCACCGCGTAGGCGAAGATGGTGGCGCCGCTGTCGCAAGACGCGGCGCTGCTGCGCAGGAGCTTGGACATGTCCTGGCCGTAGAAGATGTTGTCGCCGAGGACGAGGGCGCAGGGCTGGCCGGCGATGAAGCTCTCGCCGATGAGGAAGGCCTGGGCGAGGCCTTCGGGACTGGGCTGCTCGGCATATTCGAGTTTGAGGCCCCACTGCTCGCCGCGAGCCCAGCAGTTCGCGGAAGCGCGGCAGATCGAGGGGAGTGGAGATGAGCAGGATCTCGCGGATGCCGGCCAGCATCAGGGTGCTGAGCGGGTAGTAGACCATCGGCTTGTCGTAGATGGGAATGAGCTGCTTGCTGATGGCAAGGGTTGCCGGATAGAGCCGCGTGCCGGAGCCTCCGGCGAGAATGATGCCCTTCATTTGTGCACCCCGGGATTCGTAGTTGGCTGCGATCCAGTTGCGATAGTCTCCGCTGGTGACCTGCTCGAATCCAGGCAGGGTTGGAAAGATACCACTCGACGGTGCGGCGGATTCCGCTGGCAAAGGTTTCGCGCGGGCTGCCAGCCCAGCTCGCGGCTGAGTTTGGAGGCATCGATGGCGTAGCGGCGGTCGTGGCCGGGACGGTCCTTGACGAAGGTGATGAGGCGGTTGTGCGGAGCGCCTGCGGGGTGAACCTCGTCCATGATGGAGCAGATGGTAGTGACGACGTCGAGGTTGGCCATTTCGCTGTCTCCGCCGATGTTGTAGGTCTCGCCGACGGTCGCCTTGCTCGAGCACCAGGGCGATGGCCTCGCAGTGATCTCCGACGTAGAGCCAGTCGCGCACGTTGAGTCCGTCTCCGTAGATGGGGAGCGGCTTGCCGTTGAGCGCGTTGAGGATGACCAGCGGAATCAATTTTTCAGGAAATTGAAAGGGGCCGTAATTGTTGGAGCAGTTGGTGGTGAGCGTGGGCAGTCCGTAGGTGTGCTGGTAGGCGCGCACCAGGTGATCGCTGCCGGCCTTGGAGGCCGAGTAGGGACTGTTGGGCTGATAGGCATGGGTTTCGGCAAAGGCCGGATCGGCGGGGCCGAGCGATCCGTAGACTTCGTCGGTGGAGACGTGGAGGAAGCGGAAGCGGGCCTGGGCCTCAGAGGGCAAGGCGCGGTAGTAGGCCAGCGACTCATGCAGCAGGCGGAAGGTTCCGACGACGTTGGTGAAGATGAACTCTTCGGGGCTGGCGATGGAGCGGTCGACGTGGCTCTCGGCGGCAAAGTTTACCAGGGCATCGGGCTGGTGGGTCCGCAGCAGCGACTCGACGAGGGCGGCGTCTTCGATGCCGCCCTGCACGAAGACGTGAGCGGGGTGATCCTTGATCGAGGCAAGATTGCCGAGATTGCCGGCGTAGGTGAGCTTGTCGAGGTTGATGACGCGGTCGCCGGCGGCGATGCGCTGCAGATACGAAGTTGGAGCCGATGAAACCAGCTCCGCCTGTAACTAGAATCGTCCGTCCCACTTGCAAACCTCCGGGAGCTCTCTCTCCTTGTATTCTACTTGGTTTGTGAAGCTCCTGGTGCGACCGCGATCCACAATCCCTGCCCAGGCAGGGGCTCGGAGATCCCGACCCGAGGGCCCGGAGCAGGCCGCTCCGCGCTGATTGGCAGCCGATATGGTAGGCTTTTTAGTGGCGCGGTGTATGACTGGGTGGCCCCGCAAGGGTGCGATTTCAGTCGAGCTTTCCGCCGGTAAGTATTTGAAGGACAAAGCATTGATTAATTCTCTGATCGCCAAGGTTTTCGGGACTCACAACGAGCGCGAAGTGAAGAAGCTGCTGCCGCGCGTGGAGCGCATTAACGCGCTGGAGCCCGAGGTACGCAAGCTGACCGACGCAGAGCTGCGCGCCAAGACCGATGAGTTCCGGCGCCGGGTGCAGGAGCGCATGGCACAGTTGCAGGAACCGGCCGAAGAGGAGATGGATGCGGATCGCCGCAAGCTGTGGGACAAAGAGCAGCAGCGCGCCATCGAAGAAGTGCTGGACTCGATTCTGGAAGAGGCGTTTGCGGTGGTGCGTGAGGCTGGCCGTCGCGTCCTGAACATGCGCCACTTCGACGTGCAGTTGATCGGCGGCATGGTGCTGCACTCCGGCCGCATCGCCGAGATGAAGACCGGTGAGGGCAAGACGCTGGTGGCAACCCTGCCGGTGTATTTGAATTCGCTGGCCGGACGCGGCGTCCATGTGATCACGGTCAATGACTACCTGGCAAAGCGCGACTCGGAGTGGATGGGGAAGCTGTACAGCTTCCTGGGATTGACGGTGGGCGTCATCGTCCACGACCTCGACGACGAGCAGCGCAAGGCCGCCTATCGCTCCGATATTACCTACGGAACCAACAACGAATTCGGCTTCGATTACCTGCGCGACAACATGAAGTTCGACGCCAAGGACTGCGTGCAGTGCGGACACAACTTCAGCATCGTCGACGAAGTGGATTCGATCCTGATCGACGAGGCACGTACGCCGCTGATCATCAGCGGCGCCAGCGAGGAATCGACCGACAAGTATGCGCGCGTCAACGTCGTGATTCCAAAGCTGGTTGCGGGCGAAGAGCTGCCGGGTGCCGAGCCCAACGAGAAGATCTACACCGGCGATTTCGTAATCGACGAAAAGCACAAGACCGCGATGGTGACCGAGGCAGGCTGGGAAAAGGTGGAGAAGCTGCTCGGTATCGAAAACATCGCGGACCCGGAAAACTGGGACCTGAAGCATCACGTGGAAGTTGCCGTAAAGGCGCACCATCTGTACAAGCGCGACGTGGAATACGTGGTGAAAGACGGCGAAGTGCTGATCGTGGACGAGTTCACGGGACGGCTGATGCCGGGACGCCGCTGGTCGGATGGACTGCATCAGGCGGTGGAAGCCAAGGAAGGGGTTAAGATCGAGCGCGAGAACCAGACGCTGGCGACGATCACCTTCCAGAATTACTTCCGCATGTATCACAAACTGGCGGGCATGACGGGCACGGCGGAGACGGAAGCGGCCGAGTTCGACAAGATTTACAGGCTGGAAGTGCTGGTGATTCCGACCAACCGTCCCATGTCGCGCAAGGAAAACAAGGACGTGGTCTACCGCACGGAGAAGGAAAAATACGTCGCCGTAGCCGAGGAGATTGCGCGCATTCACGAGGGGAATCAGCCGGTGCTGGTGGGCACCACCTCGATTGAAAAGTCGGAGCGTTTGAGCGAGCTGCTGAAGAAAAAAGGCATCAAGCACGTGGTGCTGAACGCCAAGTACCACGAGCGCGAAGCCGAGATCGTGGCCCAGGCCGGACGCTACGGCAGGGTAACGATTGCAACCAACATGGCAGGGCGCGGCACCGACATTCTGCTGGGTGGAAATCCGGAGTTCATGGCCAAGCAGGAGGCTCTGAAGCGCGGACTGGCGACGGCCGTCAAGGCGGTAGCAGGCGGCGTGGAAGCGCGCCCGGACGATCCGACGACGGCCTATTGGTACTACCAGGGGCAGGAGTTCAGCATTCCGGCAGAGGCGTGGGCAGAGCTGCTGACCAAGTTCCATGCCGAGACCGACGTAGAGCACGAGAAGGTGATCGCCGCCGGCGGATTGTTCATCCTGGGCACGGAGCGCCACGAGTCGCGGCGCATCGACAACCAGTTGCGCGGACGCGCCGGACGCCAGGGCGATCCGGGCGCATCGCGCTTCTATCTGTCGCTCGAAGACGATTTGATGCGCATCTTTGCCAAGGAGTGGGTTTCAAACCTGCTGCGGCAGCTAGGCATGGAAGAGGGCATTCCGATTGAATCGGGCCTGATTACGCGGCGCATTGAAGCGGCGCAGAAGGCGGTGGAAGGCCAGAACTTTGAAGCCCGAAAGCATCTGCTGGAATATGACGACGTGATGAACAAGCAGCGCGAGGCGGTCTATGGACTGCGCCGCCAACTGCTGGAAGGCAACGAGCAAAAAGAGTTGATTCAGCAGGATTATGTACGCGACCTGCTGGGCGGCGTCCTGGAGAAATTCGCTGGCGAGCAAGTGCGCCCTGAGAACTGGGACATCGCCGGGATGAAGACCGAGATTTATGGCCGCTTCGGAGTGGACTTCCTGGCCGAGGGCGTGGACCCGGCATCGCTGAATCATCATGAGCTGGGGGATGCTATCTTCGAGCGGCTGATCGCGCGCTACGACGCCAAGGAAAAATTGATCGGCGCCGATGCGATGCGCCAGCACGAGCGGGTCATCATGCTGAGCGTGCTGGACCAGCTATGGAAAGACCACCTGCTGCAGATGGACCACCTGAAGGAAGGCATCGGGCTGCGCGGCTATGGACAGCACGATCCACTGGTGGAGTACAAGCGCGAATCGTTCACCCTCTTTGAAGAGATGATGGAGCACTTTGAGGAAGAAACGGTGCGCTATCTGTACATGATGCGGGTGGTGGACGAAAACGGCGACGAGATCAGCTACGCGGCCACCGTCGGCGGAAGCCCGCGGCGGCCGACCGCAGCGGAGGCGCCGCAGCACTCTGTCCCGGTTGCGGATGCGGAGGCGGAAGCGCCGGCACCACAGCGGATGCAGACTTCGCTGGACGAAGTGGAGAAGCAATTCCAGCGGCGCAAAGCGCGCGAACTGGAGCAGGCACGCCGCGCCGGTGCCGGACAGGCCGAAGCCGTGCAGCAAGTGGTTCGCGGAGAGAAGGTCGGACGCAACGATCCCTGCCCATGCGGCAGCGGCAAGAAATACAAGAAATGCCACGGAGCAAACGAATAACAGCTCCGGGGAAAGCAGCGCATCGCGGGCCTGGCGACAGGCCCGTTTTTTTGCGTTCATAGGTGGCGCAGTTCGCGCTGTGGCGGGGATTCGAAGTTACGAGCGCAGTTACGGGCGCGGGGTTCCGCACTCCTCAAACGTCATGTTATGGGCGGGGCTGGCGGTGCGCTGCTTCCAGTTGAAGAAGAGTTCGGCGTAGGAGGCAGTGATGTAGTCGCGGTGGCTCAGACCGAGGACTTTTGCGGTATGGTCGATCCACTGCGGGGTGCCTTCGATTTCCGCAAGGTCGCCGATGGGGGTGCGGTCGATGACGACTTCGCCTGCCCCGTCGCTCCACTCGGCACGGTACTTTTCATAGCGGAAGGACGGGCGAAAGCCGAGGGCGGTGAGGATTGCGTGCATTTCTTCACCATTTGAAACCTCGGTCTCGTGCTCGACCCGTGTCTTATGCTTGCCGGCGGTGCCGCGAGATTTGTGGGTGAGCTTCCAGCGCCCACCATAGTCGCGGAGGCGGAGAACCTCGCCGGCGCGGCGAAGTTCTCCGCCGGCCGAGTCGTACAGGGTGTTGGCCTCAAAGGTAGAGGGGGTGCGTTCGTGGAATCCCGCGCCTTGCAGGGAGCGCACGAGAGCTTCGGCATCATGCACCAGAAATTTGATTTCGACCTCATTACTATCGTGCGTGGTCATAAGCGAGCGCGTTCCTATGCCAGAGCGGGCTAACCCCGGTGGGCGAGCATCATTCTATCGGCCGTGATGGCAAACAGAATCAGCATCGAGATGAAACCGTTGGTGGTGAAGAAGGCGGCGTTCAGTTTGCTGAGGTCATCGGCCTTGACCAGGGTGTGCTCGTAAAGCAGAGCCACGCCGGTGATGGCTACGCCGAGGATTGCAAGGTGGCCGAGGCCGAAGCTGCACAGCATCCAGGCGAAAAAGGCGAAGGCGATGACGTGGAAGAGGCGGGCAAGGCGCAGCGCACCGGCGATACCAAAGGCGCGCGGCACGGAGTGAAGTCCGCTGGCGACGTCGTAGTGGTAGTCCTGGCAACTGTAAAGAATATCGAAGCCTCCGCCCCAGAACATCACCGCGGCGGTGACGATCAGCACCCGCGCATCAAGGGTTCCGCGCACCGCGACCCAGGCGGCGGCCGGAGCGATGCCCATCGCGAGGCCAAGGAAGAGATGTGCCCAGCGGGTGAAACGCTTGGTGTAGGAGTAGGCGCAAACGATGATTAGCGCCAGCGGCGAGAGACGAAAGGCGAGCGGATTCAGCATCCAGGCGGCAAACAAGAGCAGCGCCGAAGCGGCGATGGTGAAGCAGAGAACGAACTGGCGGCTGAGCAATCCGGCAGGCAGGGCGCGGACGGCGGTGCGCGGATTCCGCGCGTCAATATCGGCATCCACCAGGCGGTTGAAGGCCATGGCGGCAGAGCGGGCGGCGATCATGGCAACACAGATCCAGCCCAGGGTGCGCAGCGGTGGGATGCCGTTGGCGGCGATGACGGCGCCGGTGAGACCGAAGGGGAGGGTAAGGAAGGAGTGCTCCCACTTGATCATCTCAAGCGTTACGCGAATGTTATGAAGCATGTTGTGAAGAACGTCACGAAGCATATGTGTGAAACCCAGGCACGCAGTTATTGTATCCGGTGCTTGGAAACTTCTGCACCTTGCAATCGGGGCCGTCATCTTAAAAGAGGGATTGGGGATGGCTCTCATGAAGAAAAGACAACTCGGTCATTCTGGAATTGAAGTGCCTGCGCTTTGCCTTGGCGGCAACGTATTTGGCTGGACGGCGGATGAGCCGCGCTCCTTCGAAGTGCTGGATGCGCTGCTGGAGAGCGGGCTGAACTTTGTGGATACGGCAGACATGTATTCGCTCTGGGCTCCGGGGAACCAAGGCGGAGAGTCGGAGACGATTCTCGGTAAATGGTTCAAAGCGCGAAGAAATCGCAGTAAGGTGATTCTGGCGACCAAGGTCGGCGTGCCGATGGGCGAGGGCAAGACAGGGACTGTCAAAGAATTACATCCGGCGGGCGGTGGAGGATTCATTGCAGCGGCTGCAGACCGACTACATCGATCTGTACCAGTCGCACCGCGACGACCCGGAGACGCCGCAGGCGGAGACCTTGGGAATTTATGCCGACCTCATCCGTCAGGGGAAGGTGCGCGTGATTGGAGCTTCCAACTTTACGGCGGAGCGGCTGCAATCGGCGCTGGAGGCGAGCCGCAAGCACGACCTTCCGCGCTATGAATCGCTGCAACCGGAGTACAACCTCTATGATCGCGCGGGATATGAAACCGCACTGGAAGCGGTTTGCGTGGCGAATGGGCTGGGCGTGATTCCATACTTCTCGCTGGCGAGCGGCTTTCTGAGCGGGAAGTATCATTCGGCGGCAGATGCGGCGGGCACGCCGCGGGCGGAGATGCTGAAGAAATATTTCACGGAGCGCGGAATGCGGATTGTGGACGACGCTGGAGGAAGTGGCGCGCGAGCTGAAAGCGAAACCGGCGCAGGTTGCGCTGGCATGGCTGATGGCGCGGCCCAGCGTTACGGCTCCGATTGCCAGCGCGACTACGGTGGAGCAATTGCACGAATTAGTCGGGGCCACGCGGCTGGAACTGCCGCCCGAGGCGCTGGAGAAATTGAATCAGGCCAGCGCCGAGACCGTCGCCGCCTAGCCCTGCGGATTGCGACCGGCGAACTGCGACCGGCGGACTGCGTAGTTCAACCCGGATGGGCGGGACGCCGGGAGGCGGGAGCAGGAGCGGTTGCGATATCATACGAAGGATGCCGGAAGTTCAGTATCCCATCACGGCGCCGCGGCACAGCTTCTTCAGTGAGGACGCGCGGCTCAATCGAATCCACGACAAAGTCATCGCCCACGAACGTCTTGACGAGAGCGACGCGCTGGCGCTCTACCGCACCTCGGACATGCTGGCCCTGGGCTGGCTGGCGAACCATGTGCGCGAGCGAATGCACGGCAACGCGGCTTACTTCAACGTGAATCGCCACATCAACCATACCAACGTCTGCGTGGCCGACTGCCGACTGTGCGCCTTCGGACGCAAGAAGGGAACCGAAGGCGCTTACACGATGGCGTTGGAGGAGGTCTTCGAGTCGGCCGCGTCGGGCTACACCGAGGCGGTGACGGAGTTCCATATCGTCGGCGGACTGCACCCGGATCTTCCGCTGCAGTATTTTCTGGATATGCTGAGCGGACTGAAAGAGCGATTTCCGCAGGTGCATTTGAAGGGCTTCACCATGGTGGAGATCTCGTTCTTCGCCAAGTTGAACAAGCTGACGACGCGCGAAGTGCTGTTGAAGTTGAAAGCCGCGGGGCTGGATTCGATGCCGGGCGGCGGAGCCGAGATCTTCGCCGAGCGGGTGCGCGCCATTATCTGCGACCACAAGATCGACGGCAACGAATGGCTGGAGGTGGCGCGCGAGGCACACCTGCTGGGGATTCGGTCCAACGCCACGATGCTGTACGGACACATCGAAGGCGATGAGGATCGGGTCGATCATCTGCTCAAGTTGCGCGCATTGCAGGATGAGACCAAGGGTTTCCAGACGTTCATCGGACTTTCCTTCCATCCCGATCACACCGTGCTGCAGCACCTGCCCTGGACGACCGGGGTGCTCGATCTGAAGCAGATTGCGGTGGCCCGGCTGGTGCTCGACAACTTCCCGCACATCAAGGCCTACTGGCAGATGCTGACCCCGAAGATCGCGCAGATTGCATTGCGCTTTGGCGCCGACGACATGGACGGCACGGTGGTGGAAGAGAAGATTTATCATGACGCCGGGGCGACGACGCCGCAGGGATTGAGCCGCCAGGATCTGATCCGGCTGATCGAGATGGCGGGCCGGGTTCCCGTGGAGCGCGACACGCTGTACCGCCCGGTGACGCGCACCGCGACTTCGGTCACCGTAGCCGAATAAAGGCGATAGCTTGGTTTAGGAAAAATAGCGATAGCTTGGTTTCGAGAAATAGCGAGAGCTTTGGGGAAAGAACTAGCAGACTCCCATCCTGGATCAGGGTTTTTACCTTAGCCATGCAACCGTGTTCTTTTTCCTTGCCTCTTTGTTTAGAAGTAGTGATAGATTCATTGGTTCCAGGACCGTACCTGTCGAAGGCATCGATCTTCACGAGGCTCGCAGATGAACGTCCATTTTACTTACAAGCTGGATAAGTCCCCCTCCGTCGAGCGGTATCTCCAAACCCAAATTGACAAACTAGGGCCGCGGTTGCATGTCTTTAACCCGGACATGATTTCCTTGCGCGGATTGATCGAGGCGGCGCCGAAGTCGGGCTTCAAGGTGGCGCTGAATCTGCGCTTGCCTGCCGGGCAGATGGCTGCCCAGGCAAGCGCGGAAACGCTCCAGGGAGCCATCCGGATTGTCTTTGACGATCTTACCGGGCAGCTGCGCAAACACAAGGAACATCTGCGGAGCGAGTATCGCTATCCCAGGGTGCGGGGCGTGGAACGGCAGCGCATCGAACCGCAGGTCCGCTTTGAGGACACGGTTGCAGCGGTGAAGCCGGAGACGATTTCCAATCTTGACGTGACCGGATTTGTGAATGCAAACCTGGAGCGGCTGCACGGCTATGTGGATCGCGAATTGCGCTTCCGGCGCGATAGCGGACAGCGGCGGCTGCAAGAAGTCAGCGTCGAGGAGGTCATCGACGAGGCGATCGCAAATGCGCTGGATGAGCATCGCCCGCGCCCGGAGAAAATTGCGTTGGAGCCCTGGCTGTACCGGCTCTCGCGCTCGGCGATGGACAGGCTGGGAAATCAGATCGCATCCGGCGCGCATGAGGCGCGCTCCAATCATGAGGAGACGCGCCCATCGCTGGATGCGCGCGACGAGGAGATGCTGCAGTTTTATCACCCCGACGAGAGCACGGCCACCGACGACCTGGTTGCGGACCTGCATTGCAGCACGCCCGAGGACGAAGCGTCGCGCCAGGAGCTGATGACCATGGTGGAGCGGGCGCTACGGGGAGCGGCGCCGCACCAGCGCGAGGCGTTTCTGCTGTTCACGCTGGAGGGATTCCGCCTGGCCGAGATCGCCGCGATCACCGAGCGGAGCTCGGAACAGGTGCATGCCGATATCAGCGCCGCGCGCGAGCATCTGAGGCGTTCGCTGGTCGCTGCCGGAGAGCGCCGCCAAAAGCTGGTTACAGATCGCGCACCCACCCACTCCCGCACTGCCTAGCCAGGCCCATGCAATTCTTGCCGCGGCTGCGATGCAGCCGCGGCTTTTGTTTGCGGTGAAGCGCGGCTGTTGTTTTGCGGCGAACAACGGACGCGCGGCGGCTAGAGAAGGCGGGTCAGGAACTCGCGAGCGCGATGGCCGAGGCGGGCGCGAAGGTGCTCCACGGCTTTGCCGTGAATCTGGGAGACGCGGGACTCGGTTTTGCCGATCGACCGGGCAATTTGCAGCATGGTCCAATCTTTGAAGTAGTAGAGGATCACGACGTTTGCTTCATCGGGTGGGAGCTTGGCAATCACCTTGCGAAGCTCGCTGCGAGACTGGTTCTGGTGGCAGATGGCGTCGGGACGCTTTTCGGGGTCATCGGCCACGCTCTCCTGCACGGAGCGGCATTCGCTGTCCTCCTGCGGCTCGAACTCGACTTCCTGGTGCTCCTGCACCGCCTGGGCAAACTCATAGAAGGTGTTCAGGTCCATGCCCAGGGAATCGGCAACCTCTTCGCTGTCTGGCTTGCGTCCCAGCTTGGATTCAAGGGCGCGGGTTGCGTGGTCGAGTTTCTGCTGGCGGGTGCGGAAATATCGCGAGGCCCAGTCGAGTTCGCGGAGGCTGTCAAAGATGGCGCCGGTGATGCGGATTCGGGCGTACTGGCGGAAGGGCAGATTACGGTTGGGCCCGAAGCGCCGGGCGGCGTCGATGAGGCCGATCGAACCAGCCTGGATCAGATCGTCGAGCTGCACCGAAGTGGGAAGGCGGCGAACGATGGAGCGGGCAACGATCTTTACATCCTCCATGTGGCTGAGTACAAGTTGTTCCTGCTCGTCTTCTGGAAGTGTTTCAAGGGGAAGCGTTTCAAGCGGCAGGCTTGCAGAGACTGGCGGCGGGAAGGACGGGAGCGGAGCGGAGTGATGCTGCGCGCTGATCACAGGCCGTCCTTTCCGCCATACTGAGGCGAGCCCAGCCGCCGTTGGACGGGATGGACTCGCATCATGATTGACTCCTGGCCGAAGATCCGGAACAAGGTTGAGAACAGGACGCCGGTCATTGAGGGATTCATCGGCAAGCGGTGTCCGCGGCTTGAGTGGGTGTGGATTGCGGACTCGCGGGCGGCAGGGGCGAGTTGCATTCCCTTCCGCGAAGGGTTGTATTATTAACGGTTAGTCCGCACGATAGAGGAACTGCAGAGTGAATTCTTCGGATCATCGCGAGCAAGTAGGGCAGGAAGTTTTAGAGACGCGAGAGTGGCTAGACTCGTTGGATTACGTTCTGGAGAATGGTGGGACAGAGCGGGCAGGGCGGTTGCTGCAGCAGTTAGAACTACACACGGCGCGCTCCGGCTATCGTCTCCCGTTTTCCGCAACCACTCCTTACGAGAATACGATTCCATCCGTCGAAGCAGCCCCCGTTTCCCGGCGATCAGGAGTTGGAGCGCCGCATCAAGAGCCTGGTGCGCTGGAACGCGCTGGCCATGGTGATGCGGGCCAACAAGCGGCAGCCAGGCATCGGTGGACATATCTCCACCTACGCCTCGGCGGCCACTCTGTACGAGGTCGCCTTCAATCATTTCTTCCGGGCGCAGACGCCGGACGGAGATCGCGACCTGGTTTTCTTCCAGGGACACGCGTCGCCGGGAATCTACGCGCGCGCATTTCTGGAAGGGCGCATTCACGGAAAAGCAGTTGGAGAATTTCCGCCGCGAGCTGGCCGAAGGCGGCGGACTGACTTCCTATCCGCATCCCTGGCTGATGAAGGATTTCTGGGAGTTTCCAACCGTCTCGATGGGGCTTGGCCCGATCCAGGCGATCTACCAGGCGCGCTTCAATCGCTATCTGGAAAATCGTGGATTGAAGCATTGCAACCAGGGCAAGGTCTGGGCCTTTTTGGGCGACGGCGAGACGGACGAGCCGGAGTCGCTGGGTGCCATCACCCTCGCCTCGCGCGAAAAGCTCGACAACCTTATTTTCGTCATCAACTGCAACCTGCAGCGGCTGGACGGTCCGGTACGCGGCAACGGAAAGATCATCCAGGAGTTGGAGGCGATCTTCCGCGGCGCCGGCTGGAACGTAATCAAGGTGATCTGGGGCACCGACTGGGATCAACTGATTCAGCACGACCGCGATGGTCTGCTGGTGAAGCGCATGGGGGAGTTGTGCGACGGGCAGTACCAGAAACTATTCGTCGAGAGCGGAACCTACTTCCGCCAGAACTTTTTCGGCAGCGATCCGCGCCTGCTGAAGATGGTGGAGCACCTGAGCGACGAGCAGATTGAGAAGATGCGCCTGGGCGGCCACGATCCGATCAAGGTTTATGCCGCCTACAAGGCCGCCGTCGATCATAAGGGTTCGCCGACGGTGATCCTGGCGAAGACCATCAAAGGCTACGGCTTGGGCGAGAGCGGCGAAGGCAGGAACATTACCCATCAGCAGAAAAAGATCAACGACGAAGAGTTGATGACCTTCCGCTCGCGCTTCGGGATTCCGATCGCGGACGAAAATCTGCACGATGCGCCGTTCTACCGTCCCGCCGACGATACGGCGGAAATCCAGTACATGCGAGAGCGCCGCAAGCAGCTCGGCGGCTATCTGCCGGAGCGCAAGATGCGCGCGCCCAAGCTGGAGCCGGTGAGCGAAGAGCTCTTCGAGGAGTTCTATAGCGGCACCGCAGAGCACCAGGTTGCGACCACCATGGTGCTGGTGCGGTTGATCGCCAAACTGCTGCGCGACCCGAAGGTCGGCAAGCTGATCGTTCCGATCATTCCGGACGAAGCCCGCACCTTCGGCATGGAAGCGCTCTTCCGCCAGGTGGGAATTTACTCGAGCGTGGGACAGAACTACGAGCCGGTCGATATGGACACCTTGCTGTATTACAAGGAAGCCAAGGACGGGCAGATTCTGGAAGAGGGCATCACGGAGGCGGGTCAGATCTCGCGAGTTCATCGCCGCCGGAACCTCGCCGGCCAATCACGGCATCAACACGATTCCGTTCTTTGTCTACTACTCGATGTTTGGCCTGCAGCGCGTGGGCGACCTGGTGTGGGCGGCGGGCGATCAGCGCGCCAAGGGTTTTCTTTGCGGCGGCACCGCGGGACGCACCACGCTGGCGGGTGAAGGCTTGCAGCATCAGGATGGCCACAGCCATCTGCTGGCCTATCCGGTGCCGAACCTGCTGGCCTACGATCCGGCCTTCGCCTATGAAATTGCGATTATCGTGCAGGACGGCATCCGCCGCATGTACGTGGAGCAGGAAGACATCTTCTACTACATCACGGTGATGAACGAGACCTGGGCGCAGCCGGCAATGCCGGAGGGGGTTCGCGAGGGCATTCTGAAGGGGCTGTACCGCTTCCGCAGCTTCGGAGAAAAAAGATTCCAAGATGAAGGCGCAGTTGTTTGGCTCGGGCGCAATCATGCTGGAAGCGCTGAAGGCCGCCGAGATTCTGGAAAACAATTACAAGGTTGCCGCCGATGTGTGGAGCATCACCAGCTACAAGGAGCTGTACCGGGACGGCAATGCCTGCGAACGCTGGAACATGCTGCATCCGGGAGCAACGCAGCGCGAGCCGTTCGTGGCTTCGCAACTGAAGGCCACGGAGGGCGTGCTGGTGGCCGCCTCCGATTACGTGAAGGCGCTGCCGGAGTCGATCTCGCACTGGATGCCGCGCCCGCTGATTGCGCTTGGCACCGACGGCTATGGCCGTTCCGAGAGCCGCGCTTCGCTGCGCGACTTCTTCGAGGTCGATGCCAAACACATTGTGCTGGCCACGCTGACCGGGCTTCTGCGCGAGGGCAAGATCAAGGCCGCCGAGGTGAAGAAGGCGATCGCCGATCTCGGAATCAATTCCGAGAAGGCGGACCCGTTCGCGGTGTGATGGCGTAGGTAGTTCAGGCGCCTGGGAGCAGCCACTTGCCGCAGGCGGGCTCCGGGCGCGGAGATTTCAGGCGCGCCGCGGTTGGGCCGCATGCGTTGAAAGGAAACCTTGTGGCATCAGAATTCAAACTCCCCGAGCTTGGTGAGAACATCGACTCTGGCGACGTGGTTCGAATCGCGGTTACCGCAGGTGAAACGATCCACGAAGGCCAGACCGTGGTTGAGCTGGAAACCGATAAGGCAGTCGTCGAAGTGCCCTCCACGGTCAGCGGCGTGATTGAAGAAGTTGTCGTGACTCCCTCCCAGCGCGTGAAGGTGGGCAGTGTGCTGTTCACCTACGCGGCGACGGCGCCCACGGCGAACGCGCCTGCCGCCAAAGAGCCCACCGCGCCTGTGGCAAAAGAGCCTGCTGCCAAAGAGTCCGTCACGCCTGCGGCAAAAGAGCCTACGGCGAAAGAGGCCGCCGTGAATGAGTCGGTTGCTGAGTTCAGGCTGCCGGAGCTGGGCGAAAATATCGAATCCGGCGATGTGGTTCGAATTACGGTGCAACCGGGCGAGAGCGTGACCGCTGGCCAGACGGTGCTCGAACTTGAGACCGACAAGGCGGTTGTGGAGGTTCCTTCGACGCTGAGCGGAACCATCCACGAAGTGAAGGCACAGGTGGGACAGAAGCTGAAGGTAGGCGATCTTATATTTACGGTTGCCGCAACGGCCCACGAACCCGAGCCCACCGCTCCGACGGCAATGCCGGCTGAGCCCGCGGACAATCCCTCCGACGATGGCTACATGGCGATGACCCGCCACAGCTTCCGCACCGCACGCGCCGCCGAAGGAAAAAGTGAGCAACAGGCTTTTCCGCCGGACGCTCCGCCCGAGATGCAGTTTGAAGTTCGTCCGGCGGGCCAGGGCAAGTACGCGGGCCACGAGCACCGCACGGTGCCGGCGGCGCCAATTGTGCGCAAACTGGCGCGCGAAATCGGAGTGGACATCTGCCTGGTGAAGGGAAGCGGCCCGGGCGGACGCGTCAGCGAAGCCGATGTGAAGGCGTTCGCCAAGAACGAGTTTGCCAAGATGGCCGATCCGGAGGCTTCGCTGCGGGTGGCTGCGCTAGCCGGAACCGCGGTGGTCAAACTGCCCGACTTCAGCCGCTGGGGCAAGATCGAAAAGGTTTCACTGCGCGCGGTGCGGCGCAAGACAGCCGAGCATCTGGCGCTGGCCTGGAACATCGTTCCTCACGTTACCCAATTCGATAAGGCGGATATCTCGGAGCTGGAAGAACTGCGCAAACGCTTTGCACCCAAGGCGGAGAAGGCCGGCGGTAAAATGACCATGACGGCTATTGCGTTGAAGGTGGTAGCTTCGGCGCTGAAGGCGTTTCCGCAATTCAACGCATCCATCGACATGGCCAGCCAGGAGATCATCTACAAGCGCTACTTCAACATTGGAGTCGCGGTGGAGACCGACCGCGGGCTGCTGGTTCCGGTGATTCGCGATGTGGACAAGAAGAACATCATCGAGTTGGCGGTTGAGCTCTCGGCCATCTCCAACAAGACTCGCGAAAAGAAGCTTGCGGCGGAAGAGATGGAAGGCGGCTCGTTCACGATTACCAACCTGGGAGGCGTGGGCGGAACGGCGTTCACTCCGATTGTCAATTACCCGGAGGTTGCAATTCTGGGAATGTCGCGGTCGCGGGTGGAACCGGTGTGGATCAATGATAAGTTTGAACCGCGCACCATCTTGCCGCTCTCGGTGTCCTACGACCATCGCATGATCGACGGGGCTGATGCGGCGCGGTTTACGCGCTGGATTGTCGATGCGCTGGAGCAGCCATTCCTGCTTTCCGTGCAGGGTTAGCCGCTGGAGACAATCCATGCAGAGGTCGAAGACGAAGTAGATGCAGAGCCGGTTGGCTCGACCATTTCAAAACGGAATCTGAAAGCGAGATATTAAGCGAGCCATGGTGAACACGAACCCAAAAGTTGCAGTCATCGGTGGCGGCCCCGGTGGATACGCCGCTGCCTTCCTCGGCGCCGACCTCGGCCTCGACATTACTCTCATCGATGTTGAAAAGAACCCCGGCGGGGTCTGCCTCTATCGCGGTTGCATTCCATCCAAGGCGTTGTTGCACGTATCGGCGCTGATCAACGAAGCCAGGCACGCGGCGAGTTGGGGCGTGGAATTCGCCGAGCCGAAGATCGACCTGGCGAAGCTGCGCGCGTTCAAGGACGGCGTGGTGAGCAAATTGACCGGCGGCCTTGGCATGATGTGCAAGCAGCGTAAGGTTACGTATATCCAGGGCGAAGCCAGCTTCGTGAATTCGACCACGCTGAAGGTGAAGAAGAGCGCGGGCGGCCAGGATTCCCAAACCGAAGAGACGTTCGAATTCGACAAGATCATCATCGCCACCGGCTCGTCTCCGATGCGCCCAGGGCCGCTGGCCGCAAGTGGCGCCAACATACTGGACTCCACCGGGGCGCTCGATCTGAAGGACGTTCCCAAAACTTTTCTGGTCATCGGCGGCGGCTACATCGGACTGGAACTGGGAACTGTCTACGCCACCCTGGGGTCGAAGGTGGACGTGGTCGAGATGACGCCGGGACTGCTTCCGGGCGCCGACCGCGATCTGGTTCCGCCGCTGCAGAAGCGGCTGGAGAAGCTGTTCAGCAAGATCATGCTGAATACCGCCGTGACCGCGTTAAAGGATGAGATCACAAAGGTGAAGGTCACCTTCAAGCTTCCCGACGGCACGGTGCAGGAAACCGATTACGACAAGGTGCTGGTATCGGTGGGGCGGCGGCCGAACTCAAAGATTCCAGGGCTTGAGAATACCAAGGTGAAGGTGAACGAGCGCGGCTTCATCTCGATCAACAAGCAGTTGCAGACCGACGATCCCGCGGTATATGCGATTGGCGACGTTGCCGGCGATCCGATGCTGGCACACAAAGCGGCGCACGAAGGACGTACCGCGATCGAGCACATTGCCGGCCACAAGGTGGAGTTTGCTCCCTACGCGATTCCCGCCGTGGTCTTCACCGACCCGGAGATTGCATGGGCCGGGCTGACCCAGGCCGAGGCCGAGGCCAAGGGCATCGACGTTGAGGTCGTCCGCTTCCCCTGGGCGGCCAGCGGACGCGCGGTTACCTTGGATCGCACCGAGGGACTCACCAAGTTGTTGATCGACAAAAAAACCGAGCGCGTGCTGGGCGGAGCCATCGTGGGTCCGGGAGCCGGCGACATGATCGCCGAGATCGTTCTCGCCATTGAGATGGCGGCCACGGCATACGATCTGGAGCACACCATTCATCCTCATCCCACGCTTTCCGAAACCGTCATGGAGGCAGCGGAGATCTTCTACGGAACCTCGACCGATCTCTACCGCCCGAAGCGCAAATAATTTGGCTCAGCAGTAGCTCTAAGGTAGGAGGCAAAAAAGCGAAGAGTGCTGAGCAGCTTCTGACCAGTGGCATTCTGTCTTGCGAAATTCTGCTTGCTGGCAAATCGGCGGTTTTGTTCAGCATCGGAGTAGATCGTGTAGATATTCTCCAGAGCCTGCGGTACATTGCAGCCGGTCCAGCTTTCATGGCTAACCTGTGACACAGAACCCGGATCGGTATCCCAACAGAGGTGAGGATTATGAAGGTTGACATTCGGAGCCGAAGTCAGGCCGCGACGAGAATGGTTCTGCTGGCAGGACTCGCCCTCGCGTCGCTGTTCCTGCCCTCTCAGGCCGCAGCGGCGCTGGGTGGCGATGTGGCCTCCGTTCGAGGCCGACCAGCAGCAGATGAAGGCCAAGCGCGCAGTCCAGGCAGCCGCAAAATATTCGGTGCATGACATCACGACTCCCTACGGTACAGTGGTGCGGGAATATGTCGCGCCCAATGGAAAGGTCTTCGGCGTGGCGTGGCACGGGCCGTTTCTTCCCAACCTCCGCAGATTCTGGGTGCCTACTATGGGAAATTCTGCGCAAGCGGCGCAACAAGCCAGGGACGCACAACCCAGGCGCTCGCGCAACACGCCGCTGACGGTCGAACAACCGGACCTGGTGATGTATTCGGGAGGACACACGCGGGCCTTTGCCGGGCACGCCTACGTTCCGGGAATGATCCCGCAGGGCGTTGAGGCCCAGGAAATACGGTAAGGGAGGAAACGTGCGAAGAATCGTACTGGTACTTTCGATCTCAGCGCTGTTGTTCATCGTGGGTTGGGGGCGGCAGGCAGCAGTCACAGCAGCCGGCACATCGACTACAGGCGGCAACACGATTGTTACCTCCGGCAACAACGTCGCGCCGCTGATCGTAGACGCGGGTCCCCGCTCTGTCGCCAGCAGCGATCCGGACTTCAACCTGGCGTTTACCACGGTCGTGGTTTGCGCGCCGGATTCTACGAATTGCGTAACCATCGATCACGTCACGGTTGACACCGGTTCGACCGGGTTGAGGATTCCAGCGGACGGTCTTCCCGACCTATGCCAATGGCGCCAATGTCCTCGCCGCGCTGCAAAACGTCAACCCAAGCACGCCGATCGCAGAGTGCTATAACTTTACGTACACCTTCAACTGGGGCACGGTGAGATTTGCCGACGTAAAAATGGGCGGGAGCAGCAACACCGGCGAGGTGGCAAGTTCGGTACCGATACAGATCACGGGCGACCCTTCGGTCCCTACGATACCGAGCGACTGCACTGGAGCCGAGATGGATACGGTCGCTACCTTGGGCTCAAATGGCCTGCTCGGAGTCAATTACCTCCAGTATGACTGCGACTCCCTCGGGTTCCAGCAATTTCTGCGTCTCTTCCAGCACTGTGCCTGCGGGACGTATTACACCTGTTCGGGTTCGAGCTGCAGTGATTCTCCGGCCGTGCCCCTCACGCAGCAGGTTCGCAATCCCGTATCGCTGTTTGCACGGACAACAATGGCGTGATTCTGGAACTACCGGCCGTTCCCGTCGACGGCGAAACGGGCATCTCCGAGGGCCAAGGCTCGTTGGTCTTCGGCATCGGTACACAATCCAACAACGGGCTCGGTAGCGCGGTCGTTTTGACGATCGATTCCAACCCGAGTGATGACGCCTATACGGGATTTACGACCGTATACAATGGAGTCACTCGATACCCTAGTACGTCGGACGTCGGTTCGGCAGCTTTCTCGATAGCGGCTCGAATTCCATCGATCTTCCTGGACCAGGCGATCACGGGGATACCGGACTGCTCCTGCAATGTTGGTTACTGCCCCACCTCCACCGAGAACCTTACGGCTACCAACCAGGCGACCGGCGGCAATAGCACCGCGGTGCAGTTCAGCGTCGCAACGCCGACACCCTGCCGTCGGGTTTCGCCGCCTTCAGCGATCTGGCCGGGCCGAACTCGGTGGGTACCCGTAGCGGAGCCCGTCGCGATGGGTTTTTCGATTGGGGACTGCCCTTCTTCTATGGCCGGAATGTCTACACGGCAATTTGGAATGTGACTCCACCGAGCGGCGTTCCCGCAGGCCCTTTCTGGGCGTACTAGGGTTGTAGGCGTATTAGTGTTGTAAAGGATGCCGGGCGCAGGATGAAACCCCGGCATTATCTAGCGGGAGACTTCGACCGTCGTGTTGCGAAGAAACTCCAGGGCCTGCGCGACGGTCATCCTGGGCACAGGGCGATAGTCCCACGAGGTTTCGGTCTCTTCAATTTTCAGCGGTTTGACGACGACGACACGGCCCTCAAACATCAATTGAATACGGGTGATGCCCCAGTGCTTGCCCGCCACCTTGGATTGCGTAATCTCAATGCAGCCCCCGCGATTCAGCCTTCCCAGAACCCCCCAGCCAAAGTTGACATCCCGGAAGAGAGTTCCCTCGATCCGCGTGATTCGCTTCTCTTCGCGATCGATCAGAATCGCGGCTTTCATCCCCTGCAACACCTGTGATTCGTAATTCGGAGCGGAGAAATGCGGATTCGGCGAACACTCCAGGCGCAGGTTGCGATCGTCATGCACGGCGCCGTACTCGCACCGAAAGGCATCGGAAGGGCAAGCAACAAGCGCTCGACGTGCTGCTGGTCTTCGTGTTGCTTTCTTGCCTTGTCGAGCATCATCGCCGGATTCAGCAGGCGGTTGATGCGCTCATCGTCCTGCTGGCGCTCTTCCGGGGTCAGTGCCCGGTCATTGAATGCGACGGTCCGGCTCAGAATTCCCTGGGGCGTGTTCACCATCAGTTTGGTGACGCTGCCGCGCGGCTTTTGCAGCCGGTCCATCCAGGCGCGATAATCTTCTCTGGCACCGATGTTTTCGTTGGCAATGGCCTGGCGGAGCAGATCGTCCGCCAACGGCTCGACGGTCTCGCCAGAGCTGGCCAGCGCCGGGCAGATCAGGGCAATGGCCATGGCAAAAATCAACCCCGCCCGGCGCAGCTTCACGCGGCGCCTCATGCGGCTGAATGGAATTTGAAAATTCATCTCCTCCAATTATCGCGGATGTGGGCCGCGCTCTCAAGTGCGGGGCGCAAAAGGCGGGAATCCGATTTGCAAGGCGAGTGCCAGGCACGACGGGAGAGACTCGCGACCCTTTGCAATGAAGTGCGGTGGAAGGAAGTGCGTGCAACGAAGTGCGCGGAGTGAAGCGCGGTCACAGCGGGAGGGTGCGGTGAGATTGACTGGCGATGCGGTTCACGGATTTGGCGCTCCGGTTCTGGCCGTATGCGGATTTTCGGGCTCGGGAAAGACCACGCTGCTGGAGGAGGCAATCCCAAGGCTGGTGGAGCGCGGGTTGACGGTGGCCGTGGTGAAGCATGACGCGCACGGCTTCGAGGTGGACCGGCCGGGGAAGGATTCCGACCGCCTCTTTCGCGCCGGAGCCACGGTCACGCTCAGCGGCGGAGAGCAGCAGTTCGAGCGCCGCGGGCCGGCGTCGATGCTCTCGCTGCCAGCCGTGCTGGCACGGTTAGGCCGCGACCACGACCTGCTGCTGGTGGAAGGGCATAAGGACACGCCATTGCCCAAGTTCTGGCTGGGGAGCGCCGAAGCGCTGGATGTCCCGCCAAACGTTACCAACATCGTCGGCACTCTTGCCTGGAACAGCCCCCGGCTGGCCGCGTTCATGGAATTCGTCGATCGCTGGCTGCCAACGGCGTGGAATGCGCGGCCCCTGTGTCACGGATTGTTGATGGGGGGCACAAGCTCGCGGATGGGCGCGGTGAAGCAGGTTCTGCACTTCGGCGGACGGGCCCTGGGCGAGATTGCGGCAGACGCTTTAGCCGCGGGCCGGGACGATCCCGCCGTTGTGGTGCTGGGCCCGGGAGTGTTGCCGGAGGCGCTGAAGAGTTGCGTGCAGTTGCCGGATTCGCCGGGCTTTGCCGGGCCGGGAGCCGGGCTGATCGCGGCCCATCGCTGGGCTCCGGAAGCGGCATGGATCGTAGCTGCGTGTGACCACCCATGGTTGCGCTCCAGGCACGTTGAATGGCTCGCCGCGCAGCGGCAACCGGGACGCTGGGCGGTCATTCCGATGCAGCCCGACGGCCATCCGTGCCCGACGCTGGCAATGTATGAACCGCAAGCGCTGGAACTGCTGGAGCGGCAGGCGCAGGCGGACCCGGCATACGACGGGCATCCCTCGCTCCTGCTGGATTTGCCTCGCACGCTGGTCTTGGCGCCACCGGCCGAACTGGCCGACGGATGGAAGAATGTGAATACGCCAGAGGAGCTGCGCGCGGAAAAAGAGCGGATTGCGCCCGGGCAACGGCGCGCTGAAGAGTAAGAAGGTGTCAGCGCTCCAGCAGCGCCGCAATTGTGTCGTGCAGGGATTTTGCCAGCTCTTCGGGCGCAAGTTGCGCGTCCGGAGCAATCGGCTCGCCGATGCGAATCTCCAGGCTGTGGGAGCGAAACCAGCCACGCCTGCGTTGCTTGAGTTCGCCGATGCCGGTCAGCGCAATCGGCAGAATCCGGGCTCGCGATTCGCGTGCCAGCAGCGCGATGCCGGCGCGGAAGGGTTGCAGCACGCCGTCGCTGGAAAGCTGTCCCTCCGGAAATACCAGCACGTGATAGCCGCGATCCATGGCTTCGCCGGCATGAGCAAAGCTGCGCCGGAATCCCGCTCCGCGCGGCAACGGGAAGACATTGAAGAGCGCCGTGACCAGGCAGTATTCCAAGGGAGCCAGAAGGTTCAACAGCCAGTTGCCCTGCTTGCGCGCGTGCCGCCAATCCTCAAGCATGTCACCAGCCATGGCGATGGCGACCCTTCGGCGCATCGGAGTGGGCAGCGCATAGAGCACCAGCGGCGCGTCGAAGGCGGTGACGTGGTTTGCGATCAACAGATGACGGCTCATCCGGCCTTTGAATCTCGCCGCCGCGCCAGACCGCGGGGGCAGCAAGCAACCAGACCAGCGGGCGCATGACAGCCTCCTGAAAGAGCACCCGCAAGGCTTGGACGGCGGGCCACCAGATCCATGCCGGATAAATGAAGCGGGGCGACTCACCTGGCGGCTCTCCGACAACGTTGCGCGACGCGAGATGGGACTCCGGCGGACTGGCAACGGCGCTCGGTGCGTTGCGGTCGAGGCCGGACTGGGTTGACCGAAAGCCGAGGCGGGCGCGCAATTGTCCGAGGGTCGCAATCTGCTCGAATTCCTCGTCGCCAATGCTGACGCCCAGGTGCTGCTCCAGTTCGGTTTGCAATTGCACCCGGGCGAGGCTGTCCAGATTGAGGTCGCGGTCGAGGCGGGCGTTGTCGTCGAATCTTGCAGGCTGGCGTGATCGAGGCCGCAGGTGACGGCTGCAATGAGAGCGGAGAAGGCGTCTGGCACGGTCGCGGCATGCGATGTCTCGGCTCGCTCAGCCGCCAGGGCTTCTTTGACCGCAGTCTCTGCGGCGACGGTTTCCATCAGCCACTGCGTGATCTTCTGCCGCTGGATCTTTCCAAGGGCCGCGCGCGGAAAGTCCAGTTGCGGCCACAGCCTCCAGCGGCGAACGCGTTGATATTCGGCAAGGCTGGCGTTGGCCGCATCGATCGCCGCCTGAGCCTGCTCGGGGCGGCCGCGAAAGATCAGAACCGCCACGGCTTCCGTGCCCGCTGGCGACTCCAGCGGAACCACCGCGGAAGCTTCCATGCCGGGCTGCTGGTTCAGGGCTGCTTCCACGTCTTCCGGATGAATGTTGAGTCCTGCCGGGGTCACGATGGTTTCGCTCTTGCGGCCCAGAAAGTGAAGCTGCCCGTCGCAGTCCTGCTCGATCAGATCGCCGGTTGCCAGCCACGGCTCGGAGACGCATCTGCATCCGGCCATTCTGCCAGCGGGCGGAGGCTACCATCTCGCCGCGCACTAGCATCTCGCCATCGTCGCCGAATGCGAATCTCTCGGCCCGGGAGCGGCTTGCCGATGCTTCCCTGGCCGATGTGAAAGGGATGATTGAGGGTGATGAGCGCCGCGGTTTCCGTCATGCCATAACCTTGGATGAGGGCGAAGCCAAGATCGCTCCAGAAGCGCTCCACCGGCGGAGGCAGCGAGGCTCCGCCGCAGACGAAGGCCCAGAACTTGAAGCCGAACGCACGATGCACGTCGCGGAAGCTCCACCAGCGGCGCCATATCCGCTGGCCGTGCGCGGACTCCAGTCGCGCCGGAAGATCGCCAAAGCCGCGCTTCGAGATCGGACTTGAGCAGATCGAGGACGCGCGGCACAGCCGCCAGCACGGAGATGCGCTGGCGGTGGATCAACTCCAGCAGGCGAGGCGCCTGGAGGCGGTTTTCAAAATGTACTTCGGCGGCCAGCAGCGGCGGAATCCACAAACCCATGAACTGCCCGAAGACATGGCTCAAGGGGAGGGTGTGCAGGAAACGCAGGGGATGAAAGATGCGCTCGTAGCGCAGATACTTCTGCATCTCGCGCTCGATGGGTTCCAGGCTGGCGAGCACGTTGCGGTGGGTGTGGACGATGCCTTTGGGCTCCGAGGTGGTGCCGGAGGTGAAGAGAATCTGCAGCGGCGTATCCGGCCCCAGGCTCGGCTCCTGCAAGCGAAGCGTCCAAAGGTGGATGGGGAGGGCGATGGCCGCCAATTCTTCCAAAGCGATGCGCGGCAACCGGTGCCGGTGCGAGGCGGGCGAGCAGCGCTTGGTCTCCGGCCAGCAGGCGGGGTTGGGTTTCCGCGATGACGCGCTGGGCGAAGTCGAGGCCGCCGCTGGCATCCAGAGGAACGACGAGTACGCCGCGCAGCACGCAGCCGAAGAATGCCGCAATCCACTCCGCGCTGTTTTGTCCCCACAGCACCACGCGCTCGCCGCAGCCGATCTGGCGCCGCATCAGCTCGGCGGCAAAGCGCTCCGTCAGGGTTGCCAGATCGCCGTAGGTGGAAACCTGTCGGCGATTGCCGCGATGGACGACCACGGCTCGCTCGGTGCCGTGACGTCGGTAATCGTCAACGAGCGTGGCCAGATGAAGGCGCACAATGGCGTCAAGTATGCCATATCGCTGGCGCGGAGTTCTGGCGCGGAGTTGCGCTCTCTTACTCCGGGATATTAAACGAGAGGTAGTACAGTTCTCCGCCGCGCTCGATGTTGAGGACCACGGCTTCCCCGGGCTTCAACCCAGCCAGCGCCTTGCGCAGGGTTTCCAGCGAATCCAGCGGGGTGCGATTCAGAACATGCAGCACATCGCCGGCCTCCAGTCCGAATTGTGAGGCGTTGCCTCCGGCGGTCAGCGCAGTTACCAGAATGCCTCCCGGCTTGCGCGTGGGTGGGATTAACGGCGCCACTGAATCCGTGATCTGAATGCCGACGATCCCCAGCTTGGGGATGATGTTGCTTGCCGATTGCGTGGGATCGAGAATGCTCTCCGGATCGCCTTCGCGCTCGGTGACCGGAACCTTCACGGTTAAAACCTCCGTGCCGCGCAAGATTTTGAACGCGGTCACCTCGCCGATCTGCTTCTGGAAGAGCAACGCCGAGAGGGCTCGCGGATCTTTAAAGAGTTTGCCATCCACCGCCAGCAGAATGTCTCCTGGGCGCAAGCCGGAGCGGTCGGCGGAGGAGTTCGGCAACACATCTTCCAGGATGACCCCGGACTGTTGCGCCAGGCCAAGTCCGCTGGCCAGGGCGGGCGTGATGTCACGGGCAATAATGCCGATCGATCCCCGGCGCACATGGCCGTGGGTGCGCAACTGCTCGTAGACGACCCGCAGGGTGTTGGAGGGAATCGAAAAGCCGACCCCCTCGCTGCCGCCCGACTGCGAGGCAATCATGGTATTCATGCCGATGACCTCGCCGCTGATATCGACCAGCGGTCCGCCCGAGTTCCCCGGGTTGATGGCGGCATCGGTCTGCAGATAAACCACCGGAGTGGAAGTGTTGAGCTGGCGTTGGGTCGAGCTGATGACGCCCAGGGTCACCGTATTTTCAAGGCCGAGGGGGCTGCCAAAGGCCAGAGCAAGTTGGCCGACGTGGACTTTGTCGGAGTCGGCCAGCTTCAGCGCCGGCAAGCCGTCGGCTTCCACCTTGAGCAGCGCCAGATCGGTCAGCGCGTCACGCCCCAAAATCTTGGCGGGAAAGTGCTCGGCATCTTCAAAGCCGCCCTCCGGTTGGTTGCGATGGCGGAATACCAGGACCGAGACCGAGGTCGAGTGTTCCACAACATGGGCATTGGTCAGGATGTAACCCGAGGGATCGACGACGATGCCGGAGCCGACGCCTTGCTCCCTTGCGATATAGGTGGTCTGCCGGGTGTTGGGATCCTGCACCGTGGTCAGTCCGCTGACATCGATGGTCACCACCGCGGGCCCGACCCGTTCGGCCAAGGCCTGCAGATCCGCATCCAGCGCCAACAGACCGTGCCGCACGGGAATTGGGGCAGCCTTCCCCGCCGGAGCGGAAGCCTGAGCGGCGGCAAACGCCGCGCCAAGAATCATGACAGCAAGAGCCGGAAAGCCAAGGCAAGCGGAACGGCGCACAGGAACCTCTTTCTCCAACACCGGCGAAGCAGCGATGCTTGCTCAATTATCGTCGATTCGCCGCTCAATTACATACCAGCATCCAAGCCAACCGCGCCGCATCCGCGGCAATCGATTCTCTCCGATCCTACGCCGATGGCTGTGGGCGGGAAACGCCGGGATTGACTGCGGAACGGCAACGGACTATAAACAAAGCCATGATGATGCTCGGTTGCCAGATCTGTCGCCCCTATGTCTGCTGTTGTTGCAGGGAGCGGCGCTCTGGCGAAAACGAGATCGTGGAATAAAGCTTACGTTCAACGGAATTTCACGAACCGCCGCCAGTGACCATGGCTGGCGGTTTTTTTATGGCTCCAAGGTGCGTGTGGCGCATCGGAAGATCTGAGGCGCTGTACAATTTCCCTGCCGTGCGGTTTGCCACCAGGAAGCCGCCTCCAGGCGCTGTGACCTTTTCGTGGTTCGCCGACGCGGGCCGGATGGAGATGAAATGGCAATTGCAAACAGCATCACCGAATTGATTGGAAACACGCCGCTGCTGTATCTCAACAAAATCACCCAGGGCGCGCCCGCCAGAGTGGCGGTGAAACTGGAGAGCCAGAATCCTCTGGCCAGCGTCAAGGACCGCATCGGCATTGCCCTGATCGAGGCGGCCGAGCGCGATGGCAAGATTCATCCCGGCAAAACCGTTCTGATCGAGCCGACCAGCGGCAATACCGGAATCGCGCTGGCGTTCGTCGCCGCGGTCAAGGGCTACGAATTGATCCTCACCATGCCGGACACGATGAGCCTGGAACGCCGCGTGCTCCTGCTGGCCTTCGGCGCCAAGATCGTGCTCACCCCCGGCCCCAACGGCATGAAGGGCGCGATCGCCAAGGCCGAAGAGATTCTCGCCGCCACCCCCAACGGATACATCCTGCAGCAGTTCGACAACCCCGCCAATCCGGAGATTCATTTCGCAACCACCGGCCCCGAGATCTGGAACGACACCGAGGGCAAGGTGGATATCCTGATCTCTGGCGTAGGCACGGGCGGAACGCTCACCGGCGTCGCCCGCTACATCAAGTCGAAGAAGCCGTCGTTCAAGGCGATTGCCGTGGAGCCGACCGACAGCCCGGTGCTCTCCGGCGGCAAGCCCGGACCGCACAAAATCCAGGGAATCGGCGCCGGCTTTGTCCCCGGCGTGCTGGACACCAAGTTGATCGACGAAGTCATCCAGGTCTCCAACGAGGAGGCGCTCGACTTTGCGCGCCGCCTGCCCAAGGAAGAAGGGCTGCTGGTCGGCATCTCTGCCGGAGCCGCGGTCTGCGCGGCCTTGAAGGTTGCCAAGCGTCCGGAGAACGCAGGCAAGCTGATCGTCGCCATCATTCCCAGCTTCGGCGAGCGCTACCTGAGCACGATTCTCTTCGAGGAACTGCGCAAGGAAGCGCAGGCGTTGCCGACCACGCCAATCGGCGAGCCCGCCAAGGCGTAGCCGCGGCACTCCTAGCAGAAAAAAGTCCCAAGGGCGTAGACCCCTTGGGACTTTTGTAGTGTTCGGTGACTCGCGGTCCGTGCGGACTTAGTCGCGCGAGATGCGCATTCCGCCCCAGGCCAGCCCTGAACCCACCACCGCCATGTGAATCACGCAGTTGCGCAAGTCGTCCCAGTGCTGCGAGAGCACGGTGGGCGCGCCTGCCGCGCCGCAGTTGCCGAAGCAGGCGATGTTGGCATAGTGATCTTCCGGCGCAATGCCGATGCGCTTGCAGACGTTCTCCAACATGCGCAGATTGGCCTGATGGCCGATGAAGACCTGGCGCCGGGTCTCCGACGGCGGCACCGAAGCTTGCAGACTTCTTCAGCCACGTCGGTCGTGGTGCGGATGGCGAAGACCTGCACCGCATGGCCCTCCTGGGCGAAATGTCCGCCGGTGGGAATGATGATCTGGTGCTGTCCGGAGGGGTCGCTGCCAAAGCTGGTTTCCGAGATCACGGAGGGCGCGGGCACACGCGAGGAGACAATCGCGGCGGCAGCCGCATCGCCAAAGAGTACGGCCTGGCGGCGGTCGTTGTAGTCGATGGTGCGGGTAAAGGTTTCGCTGTTGACCACGAGCACGTAATCGGGCAGTGCCTCGGGCCGCATCTGGTTCAGAAAGTGAATCTGCGATGCGAAGGTTGAGCACGCCGACTGCAGATCGAAGCAGGTCGCGGAGATGCCAAGCGCTGCTCGCAATGCGGCTGGCGTCGGCGGGAATCTGCATCTCCGGCGAGCATCCGCCGGAGACGATCATGCCCAGTTGCGAGGCCTCGATCCCGGCACGTTGCAGCGCCATGCGCGTGGCCCCCGCCGACATCTGGCTAGGCGTGGTGTGGGCCGCCTCGGCGGCGGCGCGAGGATTCCGGTTGCGCGTCTCGCGCAAATAGTCCAGCGGCAGCGTGGTGCGCCGCTCAACGATGCCGACCCGGTCCTCAATCCATTTCACGTCCACCCCAATGTCCAGGGATGACAGAAAGTGATTGTCGAGAACCGTCTCGGGATGAAAATGTCCAAGAGCGTGGAGGTACAGCAAAAAGCGTTCTCCTGTATGTGCCCTGCGAAGTTCCTCATCTCAAACTCGCGGAACCAAGCTGCTCTCAATCCGGCCATCCTGGCGCGGGTTGGAGCCGGTGTTACGGCCTCGGTCCAACGAATTGCGGTGAGTCAATGCTCCGAAGTCTAACCGGAGTTGCGTCTGGGAGCAATTGGGTAGACCCGCTTTGCAGAAGCTGTAAGGGGTTATGACAGAACTATTACCTTGCGCGCCCTTCGCCGGATTCCGAAACTCGATTTGGGCTCTGATTATGAAGCTGACGAAGTCCAAGAAGGACCCGGCGGCAATATGTTCGCTTCAGTAACCGAAACTGTAACGCAAAGTGAATCGCGCCTGAACCGGTTCGACGGGGTGCATAACCCTTGTGAATGCCGCGTTAGCATTCACAACACTCGCAACCTGCGCCTGCCCTGCGGCAGTTGTTGGCGGTGTTGCTGGCAGCCCCAGCCCGGCTGCTGGCGTAATTTGCGATACATAGGCGTAGTCAACGTCGTGATCCCGGCGGTTGAACAAATTCAAAACTTCGCCCAAAAGGCTCCAGTTCTTGTTGAATTTATAACTGGCCCCCAGGTTGACCAACGCCGTTGAGGGTGAGGTATAAATTGCGTCGGACGTCAAAGGGCGCGGGCCAAAGTAGCGCAGGCGCAAACTCGCCGAAAAGCCTTTGTAATCCTGCAGTGTGGCGCCCGCTGAAACCACCCACCGAACTGCTTCGGGCACCTCCTTGCCGTACGGATTTTGCAGGTAAGCGCCGCCCCCGATCGGAATAACGCCCAAAGCAATTCGAGTTTCTTGCGCAAAGCTGGGGACCCGTTGGGGTCGAGGTGTAAAACGTCGAATCGTATGGGTCGTTTTGGGTAAAAATGGCGCGGGAGTCCGCAAAGTCAGCATCAAAAACCAAATGTTCCCGTGGCGTGTAGTAGTTCCCAACTTCTACGCCATAGCGGTTGCTCGACTCGAACTGAGGGAGTCGTGCCTCCGGTGTCGCCATCCTGCAGCAGTTCGGAATTACTGTGGAGATACCAGAGCTCAACGGTGCTTTGCAGATGTGGGACGGCCGCAGTGCGCACGCCGACTTCCGCGCCTTTGGTTTGGACCAGGAAGGGAATTTTAATGGGGTTCGGCGTATTGTAGTAAGGATAGTCCGGCGAAACCGGTTCATACAGTTGCGTTGAGCCACGCACGTCGTTGGTGTGGTAACTGGCTCCGCCCTGCACATAGATCTCCGTATTGGCCCACGGGCCGAAGATCAAACTTGCTTTGGGGCTGGGCAGGAACTTGTTGATCGACTGGTGGGTATTGGGATTGTAGTTGGCAGGGTAAGGATCGTTGGGATAGTTGGGGTTGGTGGGGTTCGTAAAGCTGGTGATGACACCTTTGCCGTCGTCGCCGCGCAGGGCCAGGACCGAGCGGAATTTGCTCGCCCACTGGATCTTATTTTCCACCCAGGGACTTCCTATCGTCTCCGTAAATTTATTCAGATCCGTGTCCGCGGGCAAAACCGCGACCTGATCGAGGGTGGAGGGTTCATCTAGATAGTTCGCTGTATAGTCAGTTTTGCTCGTACGCATGCGATCTTCCGTCCGGAAAAGGCCGTTGTGGATCCAATCGTTGCGGAGCTGCAGGCCGAACGTGGTTTGCCGTCTTGCGGCCGAAGAATTGGCCGAAAATCGTGTGGCGCAGGTCGAACCCAGCCACCCAGCGCCTGTCCTGCTGTTCGAACTGGTCGCCCTTATAGGGGTCGACCAGGTAGTAGGTGAAATCGGAAAACAGATTGAGATCGTAATAGAACCCGTAGGCCATGAGTTTCGTTGCGGAATGCGCGCCCTGGTGATGCCATTCACCCTGCAAGCTATAACGCTGTGATCTGCCACCGTCAGACGGGTTCAGTGAGCCGAAGAAACCGACGACGGGTACGGCCGTATAGGGGAGTTGATCGCTCGAGTTCCATCTAGCTCCATCGTAAGCGCGGGCCGTGATGCTGAAACCCTTGTCGTCTCCGCCCTGGCTGTAGGTTAGAAGGCCGTTGAACTTGTAAAAATTGTCCGGATGCACCCATGGGCCGTCATCGTGATAGGCTTCTCCGCCGTACAGCAAATTGCCCTTGCCGAGCTTTCGCGATACGCCGAAAACGAAGCCGCGCAAACTGGTACATGGCCGCCATCAACCTGGACGAAGTTCTGGGGCAGCGTCTTGTAATACACCACTTGGGCATTTCCCGCCGAGCCATAGTCGCCGACTTCGGCGTAATAAGGACCTTTCTCGGCATCCACCCGCTCCACAAACTCCGGGATGACGGTGTTCATGTCCGAGTACCCTTCGCCGTGCGCGTGCGACGGCAGGTTCAGCGGCATACCGTCGAGGAAAATGGCGAAATCCGTGCCGTGGTCGAGATTGAAGCCGCGAAGAAAATATTGGTTGGCCTTGCCGCCGCCGGCGTGCTGCGTGATGATGAGACCGGGAAGCGCCTCCAAAATCTCTCCCGAGCGAAGAAGCGGACGATTTTTGAGTTCCTCTGCGCCCACCGTTACCTGGCCGGCGGAATTGGCAATTCCGACGAGGTCATCCGCTCGGCCCTGCACCTCAACGGTGGTGCTCACCGCGCCCACAGCCAGGGCGATGTGCAGCGGGGTCGGCGCCTCGGTTGTCCCCGATGGTGACGGGTACTTCTTTAGTTTCAAAACCGGGTCTAGATACCACGAGTCGATACTTACCGGCCGAGAGTCCGGAAATACTAAAAGAGCCGCTCGCGTTCGACTGCGATCGTTTTTTGTACGGTACCGTTCAGCGCTGAGAACCTGAACGGCAGCCCCTGCAATCACTGCGCCAGACGTGTCAACGACCGTTCCTGCGAGCTGAGTGTTTGCTTGGGCAAATAGAAGGCCGGGAACAAGAAGCAATAAGAACAGCACACATTTCCATTTCATTGCAGCAACACCCTCTTGCGGACGCAAAGTGCAACTGGAGATCAGATGATCGCTCCCAGCACCAGTCCCCCTGCTAACCGAGGAAGAGGAATCAGCGCAGCGGGAAACCAGCATCAAACGTCACGAGGAGGATTGTTGCACGAATAACACGAAAATAAAATAGGTATGCGGCGTAATAATTATAAAATCGTATGCGGATAAATTTGGACGGACTGGAAGCGGGATCAGTGTTGCCGAAAAGGAAGCGTCATGAGAGGCAGGGACAGGAAGGGAGACGAAATTGAGAGGAATGTTAGCTACAGATCGTTTCGGTAACGGCTCAGAGGTCCTTGCCCGTGGAAGTCATCATCAGTTTCCCGTGCTTGACTCCCTTCAGGCTAAGCATATGGTCAGCCATATGCTTCACTTCTCCCGCCGGACCTTTCATAATCACCACCTCGAAGCAGTTCTTTTCGTCGAGATGAACGTGCGTTGCCGCTAACACATTGTCATGGTGATGGTGTTGTGCTTCCGTGAGTTTATTCGAGAGATCCGGGCGGTGGTGATCGTAGATCATCGAAAGAGTGGCAACAACCGGTTTGTTGTCGTTGACTTCTTCCGAGACCAGCATCTCGCGAATTAGGTCCCGCAACGCCTCGGATCGGTTCCCGTAACCGCGTTTGGCAATCACCTTGTCAAACTTTTCCAGCAAGTCCTGCTCAATCGAGACTCCAGTCCTGATCAGCTCAGCCATACCAGTCCCTCCCGGCCTCTTGGCGGCACTCCAGCATTCTATCTGCGTCATGCGACACAAAGCCAACATCCGATTTTTGAAGTAGGAGGCTGCCCAACCTGCCGCCCGCGGTGACGCTGGCGCTCGCCTACCCTGGGCGGCCTTACACTATCTATATGAAGAAGCTGTGCGCGGCTCTGCTGCTGACCGTAGTGACTGGCGCTGGAGTGGCTGGCGTTTGGGCTCACGGGCATCGCTCCCGTTTGCCCGCGTCCTATCTCGGATTCGACCGCAACGACTATCCCGGCGACGGCAATCTCCCGGCACTGCGCAAGAGCTTTGCCTTCACCGGCTTCTGGCTGAACAATCCGCCCGGCGAGCAACGCCAATAGCTGGCAGGGCAAGCGCACGACCGTCCAGCGCGCGGGCTTCGGCTTTCTCCTGCTCTTCAACGGGCGCGCCTACGCCGAACTGAAGGGTGCGGCCAATCCCGGTGCCGCCGATGGCGCGGCCGCCGCGCGGGCGGCAAAGGCCGAAGGCTTTCGCCGCGGAAGCGTGATCTTTCTCGACCAGGAGGAGGGTGGGCGGATGCTCGACGAGCAGAAGCAATACGTCTTCGCCTGGGCCGATGCGGTGAAGCAAGCCGGATTTCGTCCCGGAGTCTATTGCTCGGGCATCGAGGTTACCGAGCCGGATGGAAGCTGTCATCAGCACGGCGCGCGACCTGCATGACTCCGCAGCGGGGCGCGAACTGGTTTTCTGGGTCGCCAATGACGCCTGTCCGCCCTCGCCCGGCTGTGCCTTTCCCCAAGCGCCGCCGCCGCCGGAGGCCAGTGGAGTGCCCTTCGCCGAGGTCTGGCAGTTCGCGCAATCGCCGCGCCGTCCGCAGTTTGCCGCCGCCTGCGCCGCAAGCTACAACGCCGACCAGAACTGCTATCCGCCGGATGTAGAGGCTGCACAGAGTCAGCAACCTGCTGCGCGCTCTACCTTGACGTGAATTCGGCGCGCACCCCCGATCCTTCGCACGCTCGCCAGTAGCGTCGTCGCGCTGCCAGGTGCTATCATAGGTTGTTGTTCTCTTGCCGCGATGTGGTATCTTGCTACAGTCATCCACGGCATTGTGCTGCAGTGAACCAGCGTTGCGCGGTGTGTTTCTGTTGTCCCATCGTCTTCCGGACGTGCCTCCTCAGGAAGTCATGCAGCGCCATTCGCCAGCAGAGCAGCGCGGCGAATCGGCGCTGCCGCTTCCAGGATGGTTTTCCGGATTCCATAAGAATCAATAAGTTAGCTCAGCAAAAAATAATGTTGACCTTAGCTCCACAAAGTTTTAATGTACAACCTGTCGGCGGCACCACAGAAGGGTGAGATCGGCCAGCCGTTCATCGCAAGCCCGGAATCACAGGGCCAGGGCAAGGTTCCTCCAAGCAAAACAGGTTCAGGTTACTGATCAGGAGGTCGATCCCTTGTCGCGTCCCGGAATACGGACGCATGAGAGCAGGCAGTCGGCTCAATCAGAGACATGAGTTTCGCCGAATTGAGCGACGAACTATGGTTTCGCATCAGATTGAACGACGCACAGCGAAGTTGCTTGGCATCTATGAAGGACCGAGAGTCGGCCGGCAGAGTCTGCCAATCGTGTACAGCGAAATTACAGCCAGCGACGTTGACCTTGGAACGGTGTTGAGTGCCGGCAAGGTTGATGCAAAAGGAGAAGCTATGCGTTCAGATAAAGTCTTTGAAGCTTTACATACATTACAGAATCGTTATATGCTCTGCCAGATTGCTTCCAAGGCAACCCGTAAGTTCCACAAACCGAATACCCGCATTCAGGACACGACGAACGATGTTCTGAACCGCATCTCCGACAATGAGCGCGCCAACGTGATGGCCGATCCGGTGAATGCAAAAGACGCGCAGCGTCGCGCCGCGTAGCGGCTCGAAGATTCCAGAATTTCACCTTGCGGCATGCCGCATCTGCGGCAGCCGCAAGGGATCAGCTACAAGAACCAAGGCAACGAAACAAGCAGTTTTGCAGGACCAGTTCGCAGCATCAGCCGTGAACCACCCACCGGCCACCAAGGGCTTCAGGCCGGTTTTCCAGCCAAATGGTTACTCGTTAGCCGAGCCCGGATTAACGGTAACCACATTCCCGGCGCCTCGCGGCGCACCTGATTCCTTCCTCTCGATAAAACATTCCGTAGGTGGACATGACGATCGCTGAACTCAAAGAAAAGAACATTACCGAGCTGACCAAGATCGCTCGCGAGCTCGACCTCCCCGGTGCGAGCGGCCTGCGCAAGCAGGATCTGATCTTCAAAATCCTGCAGGCGCAGAGCGAAAAAGAAGGCCACATCTTCGCCGAAGGCGTGCTGGAAATCCTTCCCGACGGCTACGGCTTCCTGCGCTCGCCGGATTACAACTACCTGCCCGGCCCCGACGACATCTATGTCTCGCCCTCGCAGATCCGCAAGTTCGACCTGAAGACCGGCGATACCGTCAGCGGCCAGGTGCGGCCTCCCCACGAGGGAGAAAAATACTTTGCGCTGGTCAAGATCGAGGCCGTCAACTTCGAGTCGCCCGACGAGGCCCGCAACAAGATTCTCTTCGACAACCTGACGCCGCTTTATCCGCAGGAGCGCCTCAAGCTGGAGACCGTGCGCGACAACATGAGCGCCCGCGTCATGGACATGCTGATCCCCATCGGCAAGGGCCAGCGCGGTCTTATCGTCGCCCCGCCACGCACCGGCAAAACCATGCTGCTGCAGAACATCGCCAACTCGGTTACGGCCAACCATCCGGAAGTGGTGCTGATCGTGTCTGCTCATCGACGAGCGTCCGGAAGAAGTCACGGACATGCAGCGTTCGGTCAAGGGCGAAGTCATCAGCTCGACCTTCGACGAGCCCGCCGCCCGCCACGTCCAGGTCGCCGAGATGGTGATCGAAAAGGCCAAGCGCCTGGTCGAACACAAGCGCGACGTGGTGATTCTGCTGGATTCGATTACCCGCCTGGCGCGCGCCTACAACACCATCGTTCCGCCCTCGGGCAAGGTGCTCTCCGGCGGTGTGGACTCCAATGCCCTGCAGCGTCCCAAGCGTTTCTTCGGCGCCGCCCGCAATATTGAAGAAGGCGGCTCGCTCACCATCATCGCCACCGCGCTGATCGAAACCGGCAGCCGCATGGATGACGTGATCTTCGAAGAGTTCAAGGGCACCGGCAACATGGAAGTCATCCTCGACCGCAAGCTCAGCGACAAGCGGGTCTTTCCGGCCATTGACATTCAGCGCTCGGGCACCCGCAAGGAAGAGCTGCTCCAGGCCAAGGATGACCTGCAGCGCATCTGGGTTCTGCGCCGCGTTCTCAATCCGCTCTCGCCCGTCGAGGCCATGGAGTTGCTCATCGACAAACTCGGCAAGACGCGCGTCAACGGCGACTTCCTCTCCAATATGAGCAGTCTGTAGCCGTCTTTCGCTCACGCTCTTGGCGTTGCCAGTCCGTGCAGGATCGCCGCGGGATCAGAGCTGCTCTCCGATCCTGCGTGCGCGCTGCTAACACTCGCGGTGAGAGTTGCGGCGTAGCGCTCTGCGCGGCCAGTCCGATCCAGAGCTTCGCCACCGGACGCGCGCCAAGACACAAGGCCGCCACCCGTAACGCCTTCGCAGCTCCAGTCGAGTACGGCAGCAAGATGCCCGGCGCCGCTGACGATGCAATCAGCACCGCCTTGCGCGGCAACTCCTTCGAGCGAGGCTTGGGAGACCATTGTCCCCACGGCCAGTAGACGCAGCCCACCAGCCGCTCCAGGAAGGTGCGAAAGACGGCGGTCACGTTGTAGAAGTTCACCGGCGAGCCCAGCACCACGGCGTCTGCGCTGTCGATCTCATCGAGGATCGCCGCCATATCGTCGTGAATCGCGCACTCGCCTCGCGCCTCGCCCTCCGCCTGGGTGCAGGAACGGCAGTTGCGGCAGTGTTCGATGTGTTGGTCGAGGAGATAAATCTTCTTCGTGTCTGCTCCGTGCTCGCGGGCGCCGGCCAGCACCGCATCCACCGCCCGATCCACCGTGCCGCCCTTGCGATAGCTGCCGACGATAGCGACTACTTTCTTCGCCATGGTCTCTCCTTGGCGGCGCCATTCTATCCCAGGACAAAGCAACTTCTCAGTGATACTTCCGTCCCGTCCTTCCCGGTATAATCAAAAGTTACAAACATCACGTTCGTAAGGAAGACTACCTTGCACATGCATGCACATTCAAGCGGTCCGCAGCCCGAAGGGCCGCAGGCAATTCCCGGTGTCAGCTCCATCATTGCAGTCGGTTCCGGCAAGGGCGGAGTCGGCAAGACCACGCTCTCCGTCAATCTCGCGCTGGCCCTGGCGCGCCTTGGCTTCAAGGTCGGTCTGCTCGACGCCGACATCTATGGCCCCAACGTTCCGCTGATGCTGGGCGCAAGCGGCGAGCCTGAGTTGACCGCGGACAACCTCATCGTTCCCGCCGAGCGTTTCGGCGTGCGCGTCATCTCCGTCGGCTACCTGAATCCCGGCGACAAGCCGCTGGTGTGGCGCGGTCCCATGCTGCACGGGGTCATCAAGCAGTTCCTGCGGGCAGGTGGCCTGGGGCGAACTCGACTATCTGGTCATCGATCTGCCTCCCGGCACCGGCGACGTCGTGATTTCGCTGACCCAGACCGTGCCGCTTGACCGGCGCCATCGTGGTCACCACGCCTTCCGACGTTTCGTTGCAGGACGCGCGCAAGGCCATCGAGATGTTCAACCAGGTGCGCGTCGAAATCCTCGGCATTGTCGAGAACATGAGCTACTTCGTCTGTCCGCACTGCAATCACGAGATCGATATTTTCTCCACCGGCGGCGGTGAGCGCACGGCCAAGCAGTTCAACGTGCCGTTCCTCGGACGCATCGAACTGGATCCCACGATTCGCGAGGGTGGAGACTCCGGTCATCCCGTGGTCCTGGCCGGTGAGCAGGCCAACAATGCCAAGAGTCTTTTCGCGTTTGCGCGCAAGGTTCTGGCGCGGGTGGAAGAGCTGAAGAGCAGCAGCGGCGGCGGCAGCGTTCTCAGCATCGACTAGTTTCCGCGCAATCGCGCAAGGAGAAGCATGGAGAGCACCACGCCCGGCAGTGCCTGACGCGCGCCCGGCCGTGGGCCCGACACTGCGCTGCCCGATGCGCGCCGAACCTCGCGCTGCCGGCGGAGAGCCATCCCATTCCCTACTGGCACACCGCCGCTGCTGCTGCTGGTGCTCGGCGGCTTCAGCCTGCTGAACGCCAAGAGCGCTCACGGTGCGCACTCCGGCCATGCGCATGTGCGCATTTACCTCGCGACGATGGTTTACGAGTGGCTCCTCACCGGCCTATGTCTGGTGGGGGCTGCGCCGTGCCGGCCTCACTCTGCGCGAGCTGATTGGCGGACGCTGGAAGAGCGTCGGAGGATTTTCTTCTTCGACATTGCGATCGCGGTCTGGCGCCTGGTTCGGCACTCTGCTGGTGATTGCCATGGCCGCCATCGCCATGGGCATGAATCACTCCGGCAATATCGACAAGGCCCGCAAGCAGATTGGCTTTCTTGCGCCGCAGAGCGGCGCTTGAAGTCGTTCTTGTGGATCTGCCTCAGTGCCACCGCGGGCTTCTGCGAGGAGGTTCTCTTCCGCGGTTATTTGCAGATGCAGTTTACGCGATTGCTGCGCAACCGATGGATCGCGCTGGTGGTGGTGAGCATTCTCTTCGGCCTCGGCCACGGATACGAGGGGCCGCAGCGCATGGTGCTGATTGCTCTGCTCGGTCTTGCCTTCGGCATCATGAGCCTGCTGCGAAAGAGTCTGCGTCCGGCGATGATGGCGCACACCCTGCAGGACACAATCTCCGGATTACTGCTGCGAGCCTTGCGTTAGACGCTGCCGGCGAAGTCGGAATTTCGAGACGCGAGGGTGAAAGATACGCTCGCATTTTCTTTTTTCACTTGACATGATTTTGTAATCAACATATACAACTATTCAATTGCAACGTTTGCGTTGTAATTACAATCCAAGATTGTTCAAGGGAGAATAGTCATGGCAACCAAGAAAGCTGCGAAGAAGGCCGTAAAGAAGGCCGCGAAGAAGGCCGCAAAGAAGAAGTAGCAACATTCACACGAAAAGGCTACACGATAGGGGAGCGCGAAAGCGTTCCCCTTAGTGTTTATGCGGGTAAAACGCAGTCGCGCCGATCAATCCAGAATCGCCGCCGCGGCGGCCAGCGCGGCAATCGCCGCGGTCTCGGCGCGCAGAATCGTCGAGCCCAGGGTCACGCTTCGCCAGCCCGCGGCGCTGAATTGCGCGAGCTCCTCTTCCGCCCATCCGCCCTCGGGTCCCACCGCAAAAGCAATCGGAGCGCGGCTTCCCGGAGCGCCTTCGCGAAAATTTTCACTGCGCTCATTTTCATTCAGCAGCAGCCGCGTCGGAGCTTCCAGCGACAGCGCGGATTTCAGCTTCACCGCTTCGTCGATCTGCGGCGGACGCAGACGGCGCGACTGCTGCGCCGCCTCATGCGCAATGCGCCGCCAGCGCTCCACGCGCTTGGCCGCCGCCTCCGGCCAGGTGCGCGTCGGTGCGCCGCGCGATCACCGGAATGATTCGCGTCACGCCCAGCTCGGTGCATTTTTCAATCGCCCACTCCAGCCGGTCGAACTTGTAGATGGCCACCACCAGCACAATCTCGCGCTCGCATCTCGCCTTCCGAGACCGCCTCGCCCAGGGCAAACTCCACGCGCTCGTCGGAGACCGATGCGATGGTGCCCACGGCGCACCCGTTCGCCGCAGACGATGTCGTACTCCTGCCCCACGCGCGCCCGCAGCACCCGCGCCAGGTGCGCGGCGTTTTGTCCCAGCAGACCAGCGTGATGGTCGGAGAATTCGTCGGCAATCCAGCGGCGGCGTGTCATGCCTCCAGCCTAAAGCAAGCGGCGGGCCTTTCAAAATCGGAGGCAGCCTGGGCTTGTTGCCCGACTGCGGATTTGCCTGCGTGAAAACAGAAAAGGCGCGGAGAAGAATTCCGCGCCCCGTGCCCCTCTGCTCTTGCTGAGCTCAGTTGAAGATGTCTTTCATTTTGTTGAGCAGGCTGCGTCTTCTGAGGCTGGTTTTCCTGCCCCAGCGTCTGCGGCCAGTTGCTCCAGCAATTCGCGCTGCTGCCGCGTAAGCTTCTCCGGAATGGCGACCTTCACTTCCACGTACAGGTCGCCGCGCCCGTTGCTGTTGAGCACCGGCATGCCACGCTTGCGCACGCGGAAGCTGGTTTCGCTCTGCGTGCCTGCGGGAATCTCCAGCGTCGCTTCGCCCTCCAGGGTTGGAATCGTCACCTTGGCGCCGAGAGCGGCCTGGGTGATCGAGATGGGGATGGCGCAATGCAGATCCTTGCCGTCGCGCTCAAAGAACGGATGCTCGGTCACATGCAGCACAACGTAGACGTCGCCGGCGGGACCGCCGTCGAGTCCGGTGTTGCCGTGTCCGGTGTACAGAATGCGGGTTCCGTCCTCCACGCCCGGCGGCACTTTCACCTGCAGCGTGTGGGTACGGTTCAGTAGCGCGCTGGCCCTTGCACGTGGCGCACGGATTCTCGATCATCGTGCCCGTGCCCTGGCAGACCGGACAGGTGCGGGCCACGCTGAAGAATCCCTGCTGGTAGCGTACCTGCCCGTGACCGTTGCACTGGCGGCACTGGCTGGGCGCTTTGCCGCCGGCCGCGCCGGTGCCGTGGCAGGCCTCGCACAACTCGTGGCGCCGGATCGTGACTTCCTTCTCCACTCCGAAGGCCGCGTTTTCAAAGGTGATGGTCAGGTCTTCGCGGATGTCGGCGCCGCGCTGCGCGCGCGAGCGCCGTCCTCCGCGTCCTCCCGCGTTGCCGAACAGATCGCCGAAGCCGAACATCTCTCCGAACAGGTCGCTGAGGTCCACCTGCTGGAAACCACTCTGCCCCTGTCCGCCGCCGCCGTTGGTAAAGGCGTCGTGGCCAAAGCGGTCGTAGGCGGCGCGCTTCTGCTGATCGCTGAGCACGGAGTACGCCTCGCTGCACTCCTTGAAGCGCTCCTCGGACTCATCGTCGCCAGGGTTGCGGTCCGGGTGATACTGCAGCGCCAGCTTGCGATAGGCGCTCTTGATTTCGATATCGCCCGCACGTGCGGGTGACGCCGAGGACTTCGTAGTAATCGCGTTTAACGTTAGTAGCCAGTGTTCAAAAGACCGCCGGAGCGGTCGTCCTCCGTGGCGCATGGCGCGCCGGTTCAGTTTATTGGTTCGGTTTCTGAGCTACGCGAACCATGGCGGCGCGCAGTACGCGGTCGCGAAGGCGGTAGCCGCGTTGCAGTTCATCGATCACGTGATGGTCCGGAACCTCGTCGGTCTCCACCATCTGGATGGCCTGGTGCAGGCTGGGGTCGAAGGGCTGTCCCTGGGCTGCAATCGGTTCCACGCCAAGCCGCGTCAGCACGTCGTGGAACTGGCGGTCGATCAGCTCCACGCCCGACGCGGAAGTCCTCGGCGGAGACGCCCTCCACCTTCAGCGCCCGATCCAGGCTGTCCAGAATCGGAAGCAGCTGCTTCAGAGTATCGGTGAGCGCGTAGTCGCGGAACTCCTGCTGCTCGCGCAGACTGCGCTTGCGGAAGTTGTCGAACTCCGCCTGCAGGCGCGCCAGGCGGTCGAGATAGAGCGCGTTCTCCGATTTCAACTTCTCGATCTCGGACGGCTGCGCGCTGACCGTATCGTCGCTCGCGTCGCCCTGTGGAAGTTCATGCTCCACGTCCACCGGAGGATTCTGAATTTCTTCGTTTGTCATGATGTTTTGTTTATTCCGAGTCATTTAATAGCTTGTCGAAAAGCCGTGCGATGTAGGACACGGCGGTGATGGTGTGCTGATAATCCATTCGCGTGGGGCCGATGACGGCCAGCCGTCCCAGAATCTCCTGCCCGCTGCGGGCGGGCGCGCCGATGAGCACAAAGCTGCTCAGATCCGGCATCGTCTCCTCCAGGCCGATGATCACGCGCACCGCTTCCTGGCGCGTATCCACATAGGAAGAGAGCAACTCGACGATGCGGGTTTTCTCCTCCAGCGTCTTCAGCAACTGGCGCAGGCGCTCGCGTGTCATTCTCGCTGGCGCACCAGGTTGGCCGTGCCTTCCACGAAGACTTCGACGTCTTCGTCCTTGGTCGCCAGCGCGCCGCTCTGGTAGAGCTGAGCCACCGAACGCATCAGCCGGTCGTACTCGCTGCGCTCTTGTTCGATGCGCCGCTCCAGCTCACGGCGCACGTCCTCGATCATCCAGCCGCGGAAATTGTCATTGATGTAGCGCGCCGCCAGGTCCAGTTCGGATTGATCTACGTCGTGCGGAAGACGCAGCACGCGGTCATGGACTACGCCGCTCCGCGTAACCACAACGGCCAGCACCCGCTGCTCGGCCAGGCGCTGAAAGTGAACGTGCTCCAGTGCCTTGCGCGGACCGGTCGAGGTCACCGCCACGCCCACCCCGGAGGAGATCAGCGAGAGCACGTGCGAGGTGCGCTCCATGAAATCCTGAACTTCGTTTACGCCCTGAAAGTAGCGCTGAATGGTCTGTTCGTCATCCGGCTGTCAGCGTCGCCTCGCCGGAGAGTCTCTCGGCATAGTAGCGATAGCCCTCCACCGACGGGACCCGTCCGGACGAGGTGTGCGGCTGTGCCAGCAATCCGGCTTCGGCCAGATCCGCCATCACATTGCGAATCGTTGCCGCGCTCAGTCCTTCGCGGTTGCGCCGTGCCAGCGTGCGCGAGCCGACCGGCTCACCGGTCGAGATGTAGGTCTCGACGATGGCGGTCAGAATCTCCTGCTCGCGTCTGCCGATGGTCGCCATGGCATATACCTCACCCTCATCCTGAGGGGTATCTTCCACCAGGAGCGGACATCTCATTTAGATGCAGCAGCTTAATCTGCGATGCGGGCTGAACGTCCGTTCTGGCGTAAGACAACTCTCTCAAGTTTAGCAAAGTTGGCTCAAGTGTGCTCGATCGGCCGCCGGCCTGGGCAGGCGATCGTCCCCGGCCGAGGACGAATTACGCCTTCAACCTTGAACCTTAGACCTTGGAATCCTTGAAACTTGAAAGCTTTGCCATGCGGCAGGTGAGAACATGCCGTAGAATTACCACGAATCCCCAAAGCACTAGCGATTCGCGGGCAAGGAGCGTTACGGCCCGCATGAGGCTGGCAGTTTTATGCTCTTCAAGACCCTGAGCGCGGCGGTGTACGGCATCGATGCCAACCTGATCGACGTGGAAGTCGATGTCTCCGGCGTCAAGATGAACGAGGACCACTTCACCACCGTCGGTCTGCCGGACACGGCGGTGCGCGAGAGCCGCGAGCGCATTCGCGCCGCCCTGAAGAATTGTGGCTACGATATTCCTCCCACCCACATCACCATCAACCTGGCTCCGGCGGATTTGAAAAAAGAGGGCTCCGGCTTCGATCTGCCGATGGCGCTGGGAATCCTAGGCGCCTACGGCGGGCTCAACAAGCGCGAACTCGGCGACTTCGTGATCGTCGGCGAACTCTCGCTCGACGGTGGACTGCGCCCGGTGCGCGGCGCGCTGCCGATTGCCGTCGCCGCGCGGGCGCGCAAGATTCCCAACCTGCTGGTGCCGGAGCAGAATGCGCGCGAGGCCGCCGTGGTCGAGGGCGTCAAGGTCTACCCGATGAAGAGCCTGCTCGACGTGGTGCGCTTCATCAACACCGGACAAGGCCCAGAGCCGCTGGTGGTGGACAGCCAGGCGCTGCTCGAACAGGTCGAGCACTATCCGGTGGACTTCAAGGATGTGCGCGGCCAGCACACCGCCAAGCGCGCCATGGAAGTTGCCTGCGCGGGCGGCCACAACATCCTGATGATCGGGCCTCCGGGCGGCGGCAAGACGATGCTCACCAAGCGCATGCCGACCATCCTTCCGCCGCTGACCTTTGAGGAGGCGCTGGAGACGACCAAGATTCACTCCGTGGCCGGAGTGCTGGACGCGAGGCACGGGACTGGTGGGCGTGCGCCCCTTCCGCTCGCCGCACCACACCATCAGCGACGCCGGACTGATCGGCGGCGGAGCCGTGCCGCGTCCCGGAGAAGTCTCGCTGGCGCACAACGGCGTGCTCTTTCTCGACGAACTGCCGGAGTTTCCGCGCAACGTGCTGGAGGTGATGCGGCAGCCGCTGGAGGATGGAACGGTTTCCATCGCCCGCGCCGCGATGTCGCTGACCTTCCCGGCGCGCTTCATGCTGGCGGCGGCGATGAACCCCTGTCCCTGCGGCTTCTTCAACGACCGCGCGCGCGAGTGCAGATGCACCCCGCCGATGATTCAGCGCTACATCTCCAAGATCAGCGGACCGCTTGCTGGACCGCATCGACATTCACATCGACGTTCCGGCGGTGAACTACAAAGAGCTGCGCTCCAACGTGCAGGCCGAGCCCTCGGCCTCGATCCGCGACCGCGTGCTGCAGGCGCGTGACCGGCAGTTGCAGCGCTTCCGCGCCGCCGGAGAGAAATTCTTCGCCAACGCCCAGATGGGCTCGCGCCAGATCCGCACCTTCTGCGATCTCTCCGCCGACTGCGAGCGCCTGCTCGAACGCGCCATGACCCAGCAAGGACTGAGCGCCCGCGCCCACGACCGCATCCTGAAAGTCTCCCGCACCGTCGCCGACCTGGAAGGCGCCGAACACCTCGAAGCCAAACACATCGCCGAGGCGATCCAGTACCGCACGCTGGATCGGACTTACTGGGCATAGAGAACATCTTAGCTAGTTGGGTTAGCGTTTAGCTGATTAGATCTTCCCAAACCACTCAGGGTCAGTACTGACCTCTTCAACCATTTTGGTTGTAACGCCGAGTTTGAGGCTCTTTAAAAGATCACACAGTAGGTCGCCATCGATCAGGTCAATTGCTGGCGCGCCATCGCGTGTGGCTTCCTTTTTTGCCTCAGCCGTGAAAGTTCCAGTGGTTATAAACAGGCCCTTATCTGTGCGTCCAACCATCGCACCACGAAAATCTCGGATCGCGCCTGCGGAAACGCTGCCTTTGTACTTCTTGCATTGGAAGTAAACCTGAAACGACAGTAACGCGAGACGCAACACTCCGACGCCGTCTATCCCGCCGTCGCCGCTCCGCCCCGTCACTTCTACTTTCACAAAGCCAGATTCCCGCAGGATTCGCTGAGAGAGCCGCTCAAAAGCATCCGGCTTCATCTGATTGGTTATGACTGCCAACAGCCCATCTTTCCAATCCTTCGTTTCCGGCTGAAGGTCTTCTCCTTCCTTGTGGCCTTTGGGCTTCTTATCCTTCTCAAGCTTGTACAACTTGCGGACTTCTACAGGAATCTGTTTTACACCCTCCTCTGTCAGAGCCTTTCCCTTTTCAGTAATTGCCCAAACGCCGTGAGAAGGGTTTTCAAGGGCACCCGCCTTTCCAAGGTAGGTCTTCGCCCAAGCAAGGTTGTAGCCTATCTTGGTCTGCCGCTCTGTATGCATGATGTTCTGAACGGCTTCTGGAATTTTCTCCAACTCGATCACTTTTTCCAGTAGTTCTTCGTGGGTTGCCGACCCGCCCAGTGCTTTCATGGCTATTAGAGCGGGCCACATGAGTTCGTCATAGGTTGGCGCTTTGGGTTCAGTGGGCATGTCGATTCACTCAGTTCAGCAAATTCCCGCAGCACTCAATGTATCAGGCCGGATTGTACGACTTCCCCGGAGACTAGCGACTCTCTTCTTTCGCCTGTGGCGAGGAACCGCGATAGGCGGGTGGCGGGTGGCCCATTCAAGCCCTCTTTTGGCCTGAGTGGGGCTGTCTCACTCCTTCATCCCACCGCTTCCGCCGCCTCCCCAATCAACCTCCAAGCCAGCTCCACATCCTGCATCCCCGTCGCGATGTTGCCGATGGCGATGCGGATGACGTACTGGCCGTTGAGTGCGGTGTGCGAGAGGAAGATGCTTCCGCTCGCGTTCACTTTTTCGAGCAGCGCTTGGTTTTGCTCGTCGCTGCCGCGCAGGCGGAAGCAGACCACGGAGAAGGGAACCGGCGCGATGCGCTCGAAGCGTTCGTCGGCATCGACCCACCGGCGAACTCGCGCGCCAGTCGGTTGTGGCGGCGGAGGAACTCCATCACGCCCTCGCGCCCGAAGTAGCGCAGGATGAACCACAGCTTGAGTCCACGGAAGCGATGGCCGAGCGGCACGCCGTAGTCCATCAGGTGCACGGCGCGCGGGTCCTCAGTGGCGCGCAGGTACTCGGGCACCAGCGAGAGCGCCTGGCGTAGAATCTCGCGGCTTGCGGGTGTAGAAGGCGCTGAGGTCCATCGGGGTCATCAGCCACTTGTGCGGATTGGTGACGACGGAGTGGGCGCGCTCGATGCCCGTGAAGTGCTCGGCGCACTCGGGCAGCAGGGCGCAGGGGCCGGCGTAGGCGCAATCGACGTGCAGCCACAGACCGAACTCTTCGGCCAGTTGCGCGCACTCGGCGACCGGGTCCACCGAGGTGGAGGAAGTGGTGCCGATGGTGGCGACGATGCAGCAGGGCTGGAGTCCGGCGCGCCGGTCGGTTTCGATGAGCGTGCGCAGCGCGTCGGCCTTCATGCGGAACTGCGCGTCGGTCGGAACCTTGCGCACGTTCTTCTGGCCGATGCCGACGGCCATGGCGCCCTTCTCCACCGAGGAGTGCGCCTGCTCCGAGGTATAGACGACGAGATTGCCGCGGTATCCCTCGACTCGCGGCTCTCCGGCTGCGCGAATTCGCGGGCGCAGATGAGCGCGTGCATGGTGCTGGTGGAGGCCGTGTCGTAGATGATGCCGAAAAACTCCGGCGGCAGGCCGAGCCACTGGCGAAGCCAGCCCAGGGCCACCTGCTCCAGTTCGGCCACGGCGGGCGAGGTCTTCCAGTGCAGGCCGTTGGTGTTCATGGCGGCGATCAGCATCTCGGCGAGGATTCCGGGAGTGGATGCCGGAGGTGCCGAAGTAAGCCATGAAGCCGGGATGATTCCACTGCGTTACGGCGGGAAGAATCTGTGCCGCGGAAGTCGTCGAGGATGGAGTCAAAGCTCTCGCCCTGCTCGGGCGCGTGGGCGGGAAGCGCATCGATGAGCTCGCCGGGCTTGATGGTGGGCAGGACGGGATAGCTGCGAATGTTGCCAAGGTACCGGCAATCCAGTCCACGCTGTCGTGCGCGGATCGGCGAAAGTCTTCGACGTAGCGCGCCCAGGCCTGCGGGTCGTTGGGATCAGGCAGATGATCGTGCAAGATGATTGGACATGAATGCTCCGGAAAGCTGAATTTTACCGCAGCGGAAACATCCGGCGAAACTGTGAGCGCCATCACAGCCAAGCGTTGATGAGAAGATGAGAATCAAAGCGGATGAGCCGTGCGAGTAACGCTGGGCTGCCGGCCGCGCCGCTGGAGATTCAGGGGTTTGGATGCACGAGCTATCCATTGTTTCTTCGGTTCTGGACCAGCTTGACGAACTGCAGAAGCAGCACGAGGGCGCACGGTTCTCGAAGGTTGGATTGCGGGTGGGAGAGCTGGCAGGCGTGGACGTGGACTGTCTGCGCTTTGGCTTTGAGTGCGTGGTGAAGGATACGCACTGGGCAGCAACTGGCGCTGGAAATCGAACAGGTGGCGCGGCGGCAACGATGTCCGGGGTGCAACGCGGAATTCAGGGCGGAGAACTGGGCCACGGCTTGCCCGCAGTGCGGCGAGGCCGCAACCATCACCATCGCTGGAGAAGAACTCCAGATCGCATACGTCGAGGTGGAAGAATGAGCCAGATCGCGGTTGAGAAGAAAGTGCTGAACGAAAATCAGAAGATTGCCGCCGAGTTGCGCGAGAAGTTTCGCGAGCACAAGATCCTGGTGGTCAACATCATCAGCGCGCCGGGGTCGGGCAAGACCACGCTGCTGGAGCGCACCCTGGAGCGGCTGGACAAGAGCAAGCGCGTGGTGCTGCTGACCGGCGATCTGCAAACGGAAAACGACGCGACGCGGCTGGCGCAATGGGGCTTTCCGGTCAAGCAGATCATCACCGGAGGCACCTGCCATCTGGACGCGAAGATGATCGAGCGGCATCTGGCGGACTGGCCGCTGGAGAGCTTCGACCTGCTGATCATCGAGAACGTGGGCAACCTGGTGTGCCCGACCAGCTACGATCTGGGCGAGCACTTCAAGATCGTGATGCTGAGCGTGACCGAAGGCGAAGACAAGCCGCTGAAGTATCCGTCGATCTTCGTCAAGTCCGAGCTGATGATCCTGAGCAAGGTGGACCTGCTGCCCTACGTTCCGTTCGACGCCGAACTGGCGAAGAGCAACGCGAGGTCGGTGCATCCCGGGATTCAGATCATCGAGACCTCAAGCAAGGGCGACGGGCTGGACGAGTGGATGAAGTGGCTGGAGGAAAAACTGGCGGCGGTGAAGTCGGGCGAGCTGGTTTCCGCCTGAGGGCGAGCTGCGATCCGGGCCGGGGAGCTGTCTCCGCCGGCTTTTCTGCTGGCCATTTTCATCTTTCGATCATCGCTTACGAAACTTGTCGTCGGCCTGCGTTGCGCGGACATGGAGTCATTCACGCCTTTCGCCGCTGGACGCGATTCCGCACCGCTGGAGCTTTCTCCCTCGCTTGCAATTACAATGGAATCCAGCGCTTGCCGCGACGACGGCGGCGGTCCGGCGGCCCGCGGCGACTTCCGGGCATCGCTCGCGATCAAATCCAGCATCTTACAAGCATTGCCGCGCATCTGTGATAGCGCCAGGAGATCGAGTTACGATGAAACGCGTCTACATTGCTGCTTATCACCAGTCCAAGTTCGGCAAACTGCTCGGCATGACAGTTCCGGAAATCGTGAAGAACTCCATCGAGGGCGTCTGCAGGGAAATCAACGCGGATCCATCGCTGCTGGATGTGGGTGCGGTTGGGGCCGCATGCAACATTTCACTCAATGAGCAAGGACTGGTCTCCGGCCTGGCCGCGGCGGTTCCGGGGCTGGCCGGCAAACCGATTGAGAGCGTGGAGAACGCCTGTGCCTCGGGCGGTCAGGCCGTGCTCTCCACGATTCTTAAACTGCAGGCCGGATGGGGCGAAACCGGCTTTGCCATGGGCTATGAGAAGATGCGCGACGCCGAGGGCAAGATGGATGGCAAACTCATCGGCAAGGCGCTGGGAGTTTACTCGCACCCCGATGAGCGCGCCGGCAAGACCTACATTTTCCCCCACCTGTTTGCCGAAATCATGGACTGCTACATCAAGCGTCACAAGGTGACGGAAGCCGACCTGGCGACGATTGCCGTGGAAGAGTACGCCAACGGCAACAAGAATCCCATCGCGCAGATGAACAAAGTGAAGGTCACGCTCGACGACGCGACCGAGGATCGAGGGCGCGAATCGCTACATCGTCGATGGCTTGCCGCTGAAGACCTACGACTGCTCGCAGATCACCGATGGCTACGCGGCCATGATTCTGGCGACCGAAGAAGGACTGGCGAAGCTGGGCGTCAGCAAGGCGGACGCGGTGGAGATCGCCGGCTACGCCCAGGCCACCGACCCGCTGCTCAAGGAAGGACGCGACGTTTTGCGTCCCGCCGGAGCCTATGCGGGCGATGCAGCGCGCCTATGAGATGGCCGGACTCACGCCGCAGGACGTGAACGTGGCCGAGGTGCATGACTGCTTCACGGTGATGGGTGCGATTGGCGCCGAGGTGATCGGCAAGGCGAAGGTCGGCGAAGGCGCAAAGTACTGGGTGGAAGGCAAGGCCGCCCGGATGGGCCGGATGGCGAGTGCGGCATCAATCTCTCCGGCGGACTGATCGCCAAGGGCCATCCGATTGGAGCCACCGGCGTTGCCATGCTGGCGCACGTGCTTCACCCAATTGATGGGGCGCATGCTCGGAAGGCTTGCAGAAGAAGAACCCGAAAGTGGCGGCGACGTTCAACATCGGCGGCGCGATTTGCGCTTCGGTCTGCACGGTGCTGAAGCGCTAGGACGCGCGTTGCAGTGGAGCTAGGAAGTGGGACTGGCCGGCGATTCAGCGCCGGCCTTTTTCGTTCCGTTCGTCTTCAGAAAAATTGCAGGGCAGCACAGGGGCCCCACATCTGCCGTAGTTAGCAGATGTGGGGCCAGCCGTTCGCGAAACTTGTGGGTGCCTCATTACTCCGTCTCGCGCGAAGGCACGATCTGGCCTTCGCCGGGGATGAAGTCGTCGGTCGAGTAATCTTGAAACTCGTGGCAGTGGGGACACTCGAAGCGTCCCACCGCGGTGTTGCGGACGAGCGAGTCGGTGCTTTTTCCGCTGACCGCCTCACGCGGCAGCAGGGGGAAGCGCAGCACGCAGATTTTGCATTCAACCAGCCAGACTAGAGCCATGCATTCATCATAAACGTTCTCGCCGCAGCGCTGGGGTGGATGCGCTGGGCTACTGAATGCGCCGCTGAATGCGTTACTGAATGCGCTCGAACTGGTAGCCTGAGCTGGCAAGCGCGGTCAGCAGATTCTCGACGTGCTCGTTGCCGCGCGTTTCCATCGTCAGATCGATGGCAGAGTAGCCGAGATCGACGCCGAACTTGCGGTCATAGGAGGTTTCGACGATGTTGGCGCGGTGCTCGGCCAGCACTCCGGTCAGGGTATGCAGAGCGCCGGGGTAGTCCGGCAGATGGATGCGCAGACGGATCAGCCGTCCGTCTTTGGCCAGGCCGCGCTCGATGATGCGCGAAAGGATGCCGACGTCGATATTGCCGCCGCTGATGATGGCGGCGATGCGCTTGCCGGTGCAGTTGATCTTGCGATGCAGGATGGCGGCGACCGCGGCTGCGCCGGCACCTTCGGCGACGGTCTTTTCGCGCTCCAGCAGAAGCAGAATTGCGCTGGCGATCTCTTCCTCTTCGACGGTGACGATTTCGTCCACGTACTTGCGCACCATGGGCAGGGTGCGTTCTCCGGCGCGGCGCACCGCGATGCCGTCGGCCAGGGTGGATGCATCGGGCAGCGTGACCAGGTGTCCGGCCTCGATCGCCGCCTTCATCGAAGGCAGGCGCGAGGTTTGCACCCCGATGACTTGAATGCGCGGATTGATCTCCTTCAACGCGCAGGCCATGCCGCTGATCAGGCCGCCGCCACCGATGGCAGCGATCACCACATCGATATCCGGGGCCTGGCTGAGCAGTTCCAGGCCAAGCGTGCCCTGTCCGGCGATCACCGCATCATCGTCGAAGGCGTGGATGAAGGTGAGGCCGGATTCGGCGGCGCGGCGCTTGGCCTCGTCGCAGGCTTCGTCGTAATTGGCGCCGTGCAGCACCACCTCTCCGCCGAAGCGTCGGGTGGCCATCACCTTGTTCAGCGGGGTGGCGATGCGGCATCACGATCTGGGCCGCGATGCCGCGCTTGCTGGCGTGGTAGCTGACGGCCTGCGCGTGGTTGCCCGCCGAGGCCGCGATCAATCCGCGCTCCCGCTCCTCCGGGGTCAGTTCCAGAATGCGGTTCAGCGCGCCGCGCTCCTTGTAGGCACCGGTCATCTGCAGGTTTTCCAGCTTGAGAAAAACCTGATTGCCGGAGAGCTGCGAGAAGGTCTCGGAGTGCGAACAGGGCGAGAGAAAGAGCGACTCGCGGATTCGCGCATAAGCCAGGCGCACGTCGTCGATTGTCACCATGGTTGCTGCCGCACCTGCGTACAAGGAATGTTTTTCTAGGGCGAGTTACTTAGTCCAATAGGATTAAGTAACTCGCCAGAGGATCGATCAAGTATAAGCGATTCCGCCTCGCGCACCCTGAGCTGAAGCAAAATACGTTTGCGGGGTCAACGCCTACTCGCGTCTCGGCATCTACTTACCGCAGAGATATTCGGCAAGATCGCTCCCCGAAAGGCGAGGATGCGGATTGTCGGGCGCGAACAGGGGACAAAACCCGATGGGAATGACAAAGTCAGAGTTCCGATCCATTGTTATCTTTGGCGGAGCCGGATTCATCGGCTCCAACTGGACCGAGCGGCTGCTGCGAACCACCGAAGCTAAGATCCATGTTTTCGATAATCTTTCACGGCAAGGCACACGCCATAATCTAGAGTACCTGCAGCAAGCAGCGGGCCGTACGGGTCGGTTACAGATCACAGTGGGAGACGTGCGCGACTCCATGATGGTGAATCGCGCGGTGAAGTACGCGACCGAAATCTACAACTTCGCGGCTCAGGTTGCGGTCACCAAATCCTTGGAAGACCCCAGGCTGGACTTCGAGGTCAACCTGGGTGGCACCTTCAACATCCTGGAAGCGGCGCGCAAGTACGGGCAAAAGCCGTACCTGCTCTTCACTTCAACGAACAAGGTGTACGGCAATCCGGGTTACGGCGATGTCGGCGTCCAGGGGAATCGCTATGTGACCGCCGGGAACAAGGGAACCGACGAGTCGCAACCGTTGAACTTTCACTCACCCTACGGCTGCTCCAAAGGGTCAGCCGATCAGTACGTGCGCGATTACGCGCGCATCTATGGCCTGCACTCGGTGGTCTTCCGGATGTCCTGCATTGCAGGACCGCGCCAGTTCGGCAGCGAAGACCAGGGCTGGGTGGCGCATTTCCTCTACTCCGCGCTGCAGGGCAAGCCGCTCACAATTTACGGCGATGGCCGCCAGGTGCGAGACATTCTCTATGTCGAGGATCTGCTGTGCGCCTTCGAGGCCGCCTACGCGAAGCGCGGAGATACCGCAGGGGAGATTTATAACATCGGCGGCGGCCAAGAGAACACCATCTCATTGCTGGAGTTGATGGAGCTCGTGGAGGAACTTACCGGAGCGCGGGCCAGCTACAATTTTGGCGAGACGCGCGCCGGCGACCAGATGATCTACGTCACCGATCACGGCAAATTTTCGCGCCAAACCGGATGGCAGCCGAAAGTGGGGCTGCATGACATTGTGAAGGGGATCTGCAAGTGGTACCGCCGCCATCACGAACTGTTTGCGCCCCCGCGCATGCCCCTGGAGCGGCCGGAGTTGCTGATTCCGGCGCGGAGGACGGCGTAGTGTCGAGTTACGCGTCGAGTGACGTGTCGCGTAAAGTCTCGCGCTACGCCCTGGTCAATCCCAACTGGGAGTTCGCAGGCTCCACCTATTTTGGCTGCCGCGACCCGCACATCCCGCTGGAACTGCTCTTTGCAGCCCAGAAGATTCACGCCAAGGGCAATCAAGCCCTGGTGATCGATGCCCAGACCGACGATCTTACCCTGGCCGAGACCCGGGAGCGGGTGGAGCGCTTCGATCCGGATTTCCTGGTGATCCCCTCGGCACCCTCCTATCTGTTCTGGCGCTGCCCGCCGCCCGAGCTTCGGGTTCCGCGCGAGTGGATGGCCGGAATCGGCGGGCGGGCGCAAAAGGTGCTGATCGGCCCGCACGGCTCGGCCACCCCGCGCGCGGCGCTGCACAAGAGCGGCGCAGACATGGTCATCCGGGGTGAGAGCGAAGACGCCCTCGCCGCCCTGGCCTCCGAGCCCTGGGAGCTGATCGACGGCCTCTGCTTCCGCGACCGCGCCGGGCGAGAGCACTACAGCACCGGCCTGGCCGTGGTGGATATGGCGACCCTGGGCGCACTCGACTTTGCCGGCTACAACGTGGAAAAACACTGGCACCGGCATCATGTTTTCAACCAGGGCAGCGGACGCGGCGCTGAAATCGAGTTCGCCCGCGGCTGCCCATGGAATTGCAGCTTCTGCAACAAGCAGCTCTTCCGCAACAAATTCCGCGAGCGCGACCTGGACGCGGTACTGCTCGAGGTCGATTGCCTGATCGCCCGGGGGGTCGATTACATCTACTTCATCGACGAGATATTTGGCGTGGGCAAAACCGTGTTGCGGCTGCTGGAGGAGATTTCGCAGCGCCAGGTCCGCATCGGATTCCAGACCCGCATCGACCTCTGGGACGAAGAGAAGCTCGATCTGCTGGGACGCGCCCACACCATCTCCATCGAGTGCGGGGTGGAATCGATCACCGACGCCGGACGCAACGAACTGAACAAGAATTGCCGCATGAGCACCGCCCGGATCAGCGAACTGCTGATCTACGCCCGCCAGCGCATCCCCTGGGTGCAGGCCAACCTCATCCTTACCGAACATGACGACCGTGACCAGATTCGCCGCTGGCAGGAGCAGATGAAGGCCGAAGGCGTTTGGGTCAGCGAGCCGGTCCCCATGTATCCCTTTCCCGGTTCGCCGCTCTATTTGCAGACCTTTGGCGCCCCGCCCGACGACCAGGCCTGGGAGCGAGCCCATCATTACTACACCACGATGTTCGATCCCAAAGGCTACAGCGACATCCAGGAACAACGGCCCGCGGCGCTGGAAGTGCTGGAAAACAACCCTCGCCTAGATTGCAGCCCCGATTGCAGAGCCCTCCCCGACACGGCCTAGCAGCCCCCTCGACGCGGGCCTTCCCCAACGGCCATAATTTCCAGACAAAGCCACTCAAGCGACTAAAAGCAAATCGTTTAGCGTCTCACCGCGAATGAAATTCGGCACCGGAAAACGGTGCTGTCGATCCTTGCGGCCGCTTCGGGAACGAAAGCTCAAAGATAAATAAATAAAGATGGGATAAGGCGATTTCCTTCTTGACAGATAAAGGAATCTAAGTAAAGTAGACTAGAGTGGATCAAAAAGGCCCGTAGTGGAGTAATCCTACTACCCGCCAGACTCCGGATGCCCCTTCAGTCTCCTTGCTGGATCGGCCAGCCCGAGAGCTTTAAGCCCACGAGAGGGCTTGCACATGTTTCGCGGCAACTGTCCAACCCGACTGGATGAAAAGGGCCGCCTCAAGATGCCCGCCGATTTCAAGCATGAGATCGACCGGAGCTATGACGGCCAATTTTACATCACCAGCTTTGACGGGGCTGTTATCCAACTGTATCCCCTTAAGGAATGGGAAATGATTGAAGAGAGGATTGCCAAGCAGCCCATCTCGAATGTGAAAGTGCAGAAATTTCTAGACGTTACCAGCTATTACGGCCAAGTGGTGACCATGGACAACCAGGGCCGCCTGACGATCGCCGAGTGGTTGCGCAACAAGTTCGGACTCAAGGGTGAAGTGGCCGTCATCGGCAAGTTGAAGCACCTCGAGATTCGCATCATGGAGGAATTCGGCAAGCACGTGGAAGAGAACCCACTGACTCCCGAGGACCTCGGTGACCTTTTGCAAGCAGGAATTTAGCGGTGGACGACGGTAGGGAGTCCGGAAGGCAGCGAAGGCGCTCTGACGGGCGCGCATGGCGGAAGACGATTCAGCCATGCACCAGTTCTTTTAAATGAGGCAATCGACTTCCTGGCGATCAAGCGCGGAGGGACTTACGTCGATGCCACTCTCGGATTGGGCGGACACAGTTCGGCCATCGCGGCACTGCCTCGGTCCGGAGGGCAAGCTGATCGGCTTCGATAAGGACACCAACGCGCTGGAGATGGCACGGCAAGCGTTTGACGGCCCCGGAGGGACGCGAGCAGGACTGGCCCGCGATTACGCTGCATCACGCGTCCTACGCCGAGATGGCCGAGCGCGTGCCCCCGGGCAGCGCCGACGGCGTACTCGCCGATCTTGGGCGTCAGTTCGATGCAGTTTGACGATGCCAGCCGAGGATTCAGTTTTCAGGCGGAAGGTCCGCTCGATATGCGCATGAACCCGCATGCCGAGCTCTCCGCCGATCAAGTGGTAAACCAGTTCGACGAGAGCGATCTCGCTGATCTGATTTACGAATTCGGTGAGGAAAGGAGGTCACGGAGAATTGCCAGAGCCATTGTACGGGCACGGCCGATAAAATCGACCGCTCATCTAGCACAAGTTGTATCGGCCGCCGCCCGGCCAATGAATCAACCGAGAGGCAAAGGCATTCATCCCGCGACCCTGACTTTCCAGGCTATCCGGATTTACGTGAATCGCGAACTGGAGGACTTAGGGGCGCTGCTCAAGGGCGCGCCCCAGGTAGTAAAGCCGGGTGGAAGGCTGGTGGTTATCAGCTTTCACTCGCTGGAAGACCGCATGGTGAAGGACGCCATGCGCGACGGAGCCCGCGATGGAGTGTGGGAGCCGTTGACCAAGAAGCCGGTGATTGCCTCCGACGAAGAGACCGCGGAAAACTCGCGGGCGCGTTCGGCGAAGTTGCGTGCGGCGACACGGATGGAAGTCCGGGGCCGCGCCGGAAAAAGATAGATTTTTTAGAAGTGTTCTGAACATCATGTGGAAAAACCTGTGCATGCTGTGGAGAACTTTGGAAAAGCAGGGAGTGGGACATGGCGATCTGGGCAGCGGCACTGCCGCAAAGGATGAGCGCAACATTGCAGAACACCGTCTCCGGCCGCCCCGCGCCGGTATATGCCTGGGGCGCCGGAAATTTACTTTCACAAGGCGATCGACAACTCGCGCCTGGTGCGCTCGGCCGATCCGGCGCGCAAGCGCGAAATGCGTGTCTTCACCGCGACCGTGGTGGTTTTTTTCCTGATGGCGCTGGTCTATCTCTGCCAGCACTGCAGCTCGATTGAGTACGGCTATAAGATCGAGGATCTGCGCGCGCAACGGGACCAGATGGCGGAGGTGAATCGCACCCTGAAGCTGGAAGAAGCCACGCTGAAGGATCCGGAGCGGATCAGCGACCTAGCGCAAGGATCAGTTGGGAATGGCGTTACCCGCGGTTGGGCAGGTGCAGCGGATGGACGAAGCCGACGCGCTCGATAGCGGCGCTCCGGTGATGGCTCGCGCCAACAATATTTCGGTGATTTCAGTTCCAAACTAAGTACGAAGCCGAAGCTGGGTTCAGGCGAATGACGGCATTGGTGCGGGTTTTGCACAAGCAGCGCCTGTACGGGCCGTCATCGCTGTATTACCTTGGAAAGGTGCGATTTTCCGGCTTTCTTCGAGTATTCCGACGCGCTCCAGCGCTCTTCTCCAGCGCGCTGGAGTTCTCTTCGTGGCTCTGGTTTGGCCGGCATTTCCAGTTTGATTGCGCAGGGGACTTTCCATCCTCCCCGGCGGTGCAGGTGTAAGCGATGGCGGCAGGCGGCAGGGCTCCAATCAACGTGAAGTCTCGCCTCCTTAAGTTTGGCGTATTCCTTTTGCTCTGGGCTGTGCTCATCGTCGCGCGGCTGAGCATTTCTGCAGGTGCTGCAGTACGGAGAATGGGTGCAGCGGGCGCAGCGCCAGCAGCAGCGCACGGTGGAAATCTCGCCGCAGCGCGGCATCATCTACGACCGCAACGGGCAGGAACTGGCGATGACCGTGCAGGTCGATTCGGTCTTTGCCGTGCCCAGCGAAGTCCCCGACCAGAAGACCACCGCGAAGTCTGCTGGCCAAGCTGATCGGCGACGATCCGGACAGCGTGCTGGAGCGCATGCAGTCGCAGAAAAACTTTGCCTGGATCGCGCGCAAGGTGGATGGCGACACCGCCGAGCGCATTAAATCGCTTGGTCTTCGCGGTATTTATTTTCAAAAGGAACTGAAGCGCTTTTATCCCAAGCGGGCGCTGGCCGCGCAGGTGCTTGGCTACGTCGGCATGGAAGACACCGGGCTGGCCGGCATCGAACATCTCTACCAGAACCAGTTGAACGGCGTGAAGGGCCGCGTGGTGATCACCATGGACGCGCGGCGCAAGTGGTTCGGACACATGGAGCATCCGCCCGAGCCGGGCTCCAACGTGGTGCTCACCATCGACGAAAAAATTCAGTTCATCGCCGAGACAGGAATTGGAACAGGCGATGGAGGAGACGCAGGCGATCAGCGGCACCGTGGTGGTGCAGAATCCCGCGCACCGGCGAGATTCTTGCCCTGGCCAATGCGCCCTCGTTCAATCCGAATCTCGTCCCGCGAGATTACGCCGGAAAAGTTGAAGAACCATGCGGTCAGCGACGTCTATGAACCGGGCTCGGTCTTCAAAACCGTCACCTATTCGTCGGTCTTCGAGGAAAAGCTGGCGCGCCCGGAAGAGGTCATCAACTGCGATCCCGGCTACATCATGGTGGGCGGAATTCGCATTCGCGATTCGCACCACATCGGCACCGTCACGCTGGAGAAAGCCTACGCGGAGTCCAGCGACGTGGGCGCGGTGAAGATGGCCCTGCGTCTCGGTCCCGAGCGCTTCTACAAGCACATGCAGTTGTACGGCTTCGGACAGCTTACAAATGTGGAACTGCCGGGCGAGACGCGCGGGCTGGTGCGCAATCCCAGTCGCTGGGCTGCCTCTTCGATTGGCTCCATGGCGATCGGGCAGGAGGTTGGCGTTACCCCGCTGCAGGTGGTTTCCATGATGTCGTCGATTGCCAACGACGGCATGTATTCGCTGCCGCGCATCGTTGCCGGCGTCACTCCGCCGAATGAGGGATACCAGCGCATCGAGTTTCATCCGCAGTCCCAGCGCCGCGTGCTCTCCTCCTACACCGCCGCGGTGATGCGCCGCCTGACCGAAGAGGTGGTGCTGGACGGCACGGCGCGGCGCGCCATTCTGGATGGCTACACCTCGGCGGGAAAGACCGGCACCGCGCAGAAGATCGATCCGCGCACCCATGCCTACTCGAAGACGGATTATGTTGCCAGCTTTGTGGGCTTTGCTCCGGTCAACAATCCTGCGCTGACGATTGCGGTGATTCTGGATTCTCCGCGCGGGCTGCACCAGGGTGGGCAGGTCTCGGCGCCGGTCTTCAAGCGGGTTGCCGAACAGGTGCTGGCCTACTACGGCGTGCCTCACGACGTGGAGCCGAAGAATAATCCGCGCGCCACATGCTGCAGGCGCGTGCCGCCGAAGGCGATACGGAAGACGCACAGCCGCATGCTTCCGGAGCCATGCTCGAGTTGGAAAACCCGAGTGCCCCGTCGGCGGGGAACGCTACGCTGCCTGCCGCAGGCGCGCCGGTGCGCCAACGAAGGCCGGGCCTGCCGCCGCGGCGGAGTTGCGTCCGCCGCCAGGTGCGCAAATTGATGCGCGCGGCGGCACCGTGGTACTCGATGTGGGAGGCGGTTCCACGGTACCATCATTGCTGGGCCTCTCGATGCGCGGAGCGATTGAGTCGGCGCACAAGGCTGGATTTGAGTTACAGATTGTTGGCAGCGGAACGGCGCGCGAACAGCAGCCGCCGCCGGGCGCTTATTTGCCGCCGGGCTCAAAGATCGCGATTCGCTTCTCGCGTTAGAAACTGCCTGCCGTGCAGGCTTCGGACAAATTTGCGTGATGACTTTTCTGGAAATTCTCGACGGCGCAGAGGTGCTCTCCGAGAGCGGCGATTGCGCCGTGAAGGGGCTGGACTACGATTCGCGCCGGGTGCGGCCCGCGTGGGTCTTTGTGGCCATGCGCGGCGAAAGCACCGACGGCAATCGTTATATCGACGCGGCCATTGCGGCAGGAGCCGTGGCGGTGGTCACCGACTCCGCCGAGCGAAACCCCGCGCGACGGCGTGGCCTGGGCCGTGGTGGCGCACGGACGGCGCGCCCTGGCGCGATTGAGCGCCAACTTCTACAAGCGGCCCGGCGAGCGGCTGCGCGTGACCGGCGTGACGGGAACCAACGGCAAGACCACCACGGCGTTTATCGTGGAGGCGATTCTGCAGGCCGCCGGGCGCAAGAACGCCTGGTCGGCACAGTCGAGTATCACCTGCCGGGAGAGATTCTTGCCGCGCCTCACACCACGCCCGAGTCACTGGAACTCAACCAGATGTTTGCCCGCGCGCTGGCCCGCGGAGCCACCGAAGCGGTGATGGAAGTCTCCTCGCACGCGCTCCAGCAGGGGCGTATTTTCGGCATTCCATTCGACGTAGCAATCTTCACCAACCTCACGCAGGACCACCTCGACTATCACGGAACGATGGCAGAGTACTTTGCCGCCAAACGCATTCTCTTCGAGGGCTGCGGCACCGAGCCGCCGCGCTGCGGCGATTTTGAATCTGGACGATGAGTACGGGCGCAGACTGTGGAATTTTCGCGTCGGCGCTCGCAGGTGTTCACCTACGGGATTGAGCAGGGCGACTTCCATGCGGAGCATCTGGAGATGACGCCGCAGGGAAACAATTTCACGCTGACCACGCCGGATGGCCCGATCGAGTTGCGCTCGCCGCTGACTCGGCCGGGTGAACGTGTACAACGTGCTTGCGGCCTGTGCCGCGGCCTACGCGCGCGGCTGCACGCCGGAGCAAATTGCGCGAGGGCATCGCGGGAATCGAGCCGCGTCCCCGGACGCTTCGAGCGCGTGGACGAAGGCGCAGCCCTTCGCGGTGGTGGTGGACTACGCGCACACCGACGATGCGCTGAAGAATCTGACACGTCTGGCGCGCGACTTCGCCTCGCGCAGCAATGGACGGGTGATTACGGTCTTCGGATGCGGCGGGGATCGCGACCGCACCAAGCGGCCAAAGATGGGACGTGCCGCCGGAGAGGGAAGCGACTTCGTGGTCGTCACCTCGGATAATCCGCGCAGCGAAGATCCATCGGCGATCATCGAGGACGCCATGGCGGGGCTGCGCGAAGCGCACGGTAACCAAGTCGCTTTTCCGCCGAGCCGGACCGCCGCAAGGCCATCGCGCTCGCCCTGGCTGAAGCACGGACGGGAGACATTGTTCTGATCGCGGGCAAGGGCCACGAACGCACGCAGAGCACGCGCGAAGGCGATCTGTCCCTTCGACGATCACGAAGTAGCAGGTGAGGAACTCAACCGCATGGGCTACGGATCGCGTGACAAATTGGACGACAAATTGCGCGACAAACTGGACAACAAACGAGGAGGCGCAGGCGCATGAAGCTCCCCTTGAGCAGGGTTGCGGAATTCATCCAAGGCAGCGGCGGCTTCGCTCATAGCGGAATCGCCGAAGGCTACTCCATCGACACTCGCACCCTGCGTCCGGGCGATCTGTTCTTTGCCCTCAAAGGCGAGCGGCTGGATGGACATGACTACGTGGAAGCCGCGCTGGCGGCGGGTGCGGTTGCCGCCGTGGTTCACAGCAGCCAGCTTGCCCGCTATGCCGATCCCTCGAAGTTGATCGCGGTTGAAGACACCACGTTGGCGCTGCAGCAGCTCGGCGCGGCGGCGCGGCGGCTGTGGGGCAAGAAGCTGATCGCAGTTACCGGCTCGGCGGGCAAGACCACCACCAAGGAATGCATTGCCCATGTGCTGGGGGCACAATTTCAGGTCCTCAAGTCGCTGGGAAATCTAAACAATCATTTTGGACTTCCGATGCAGTTGTTGCGCCTCGAGCCCCAGCACGAGATTGCGGTCATCGAAATGGGGATGTCGCATCCAGGCGAGATCACCACCCTGGCGAAGATTGCCGCGCCGGACGAAGGTGTGGTGACCAACGTCGGCCTGGCGCATCTGGAGGGCTTCGGCACGCAGGCAGGAATTGCGCGCGCCAAGTACGAGTTGATCGAAGCGCTGCCCGCCGGAGGCCACGCGTTTCTCAACGCCGACGATCCCTATGTCTCGCAATTCGGCCGCGATTTTCACGGCAAAGTCACGCTCTTCGGCATCGAGCATCCGGCGGACTACCGCGCCGTGAGTGTTGAGATGCGCGGGGTACTGGGCTCGGAGTTCGACATCGTTGGCTCCGGCTTCCGGGAGCACGTGGTGCTGCCGCTGATGGGGTGCCACAACGTGCTCAACGCGCTGGCAGCGGTCGCGGTGGCCGTCGAGCACGGCGTCAGTCCCTCCGACGCGATGGCGAGGCTGGCCTCGCTCAGCGCCGGAGACAAGCGCGGCGAAGTGCGCCAGGTGTTGGGCGCGATCCTGATCAACGATTGCTACAATTCCAATCCTCAGGCGCTGGACAGCATGGTTGCAGCCCTGGCGCAGACCCCGGCCAAGCGGCGCATCGTCATCGCCGGTGAGATGCTGGAACTGGGCCCGAGCGCGACGGAGTTGCATCGCGACTGTGGCCGGAACATGGCGTTGAACAGGGCGGACTACGTGGTGGGGGTGCGCGGCAACGGTGAGCTGATTGCCGAGGGCGCGGCCTCGTCCGGCGTGGCGGCTGAGTTTGTCGAAACCCCCGAACAGGCGGGCGAATGGCTGGCGCGGAACCTGCGCGAAGGCGATGCGGTGTTGCTGAAGGCTTCGCGCGGCGTCGGCCTGGAGCGGGCGCTGGCGGTCTTTGAGGCGCAACGAAAAGCTTAGTTCAACGGCGGGCACAATCCCGCGCAAGATTGAGGACCTATTGCTCTATTGGCTGTTATACGAATACATTTTTCGCCACTTTAATCTGGGGCCGTTCCGGATCTTCCGCTACTTGACCTTTCGCACGGCCTTTGCCAGCCTGACCGCGCTATTTATGGCGTTGATTATTGGCCCCTCGGTGATCCGCCGCCTGCGTGAATTCCAGATCGGCCAGTATATCCGCGAAGAAGGACCGCGCTCCCACCAGAAGAAAGCGGGAACGCCGACGATGGGCGGCCTGTTGATTGTGGTCTCCATTGTGTTGCCCACCATCCTCTGGTCAGACCTGTCGAATACCTTTGTCTGGCTGGTGGTTTTCTCCACCCTGGCCTTCGGCGCCATTGGCTTTGCCGATGACTACCTGAAAGTGGTGCGCAAACAGAATCTGGGATTGAACGGACGCAGCAAACTGCTGCTGCAAACCCTGGTCGCTTTCATGATCGCCGTGTGGCTGATTCTGATGCAGGCCAAAGGCGACTATTCGACCCACCTGATGGTGCCGTTCGCCAAGCGATTCCGTCCGGATCTGGTCGTAAGCTCGTTGATCGTACATCCTCACCTGTGGCCCATCGCGTTTCTGCCATTCATCATCTTTGTCATCTTCGTGCTCGTGGGCTCCACCAACGCGGTCAACCTCACCGATGGGCTCGACGGACTCGCCATCGGATGTACGTTGATTGCCGCCGCTGCTCTCACGGTGCTCACTTACGTCAGCGGCCATGCGGTCTTCTCCGACTACCTTGAACTGCAAAAGATGCCGATGGTGGGGGAGTTGACGATCTTCTGTGGCGCCATGGTAGGCTCCTCGATCGGATTTCTCTGGTACAACACGCATCCGGCGGAGGTCTTTATGGGCGACGTGGGATCGCTTGCCCTGGGCGGCGCCATCGGCACGGTTGCGGTCATCATCAAGCAGGAATTACTGCTGCCCTTTATCGGCGGAATCTTTGTCCTGGAGGCGCTCTCGGTGATTCTGCAAGTGGGCTCATTCAAGTTGCGCGGCAAGCGCATCTTTCTCATGGCGCCGCTGCATCATCACTTTGAGCAGCTTGGCTGGTCGGAGTCGAAGGTGATTGTGCGATTCTGGATCGGCTCGCTGATCTTCGCTTTGTTTGCGCTCACCACCCTCAAACTGAGGTAAGTTAAAAGGCAAAGCGCCGAGGGCCGGAAAGAGTTTATGGACGTCAAAGGCAAACGGATTCTGGTGGTCGGACTGGGCAAGTCGGGGGTCGCCTCGGCGCTCTTCCTGCAGTCGCGCGGCGCGCGCGTGACCGTAAGCGATGCCAAGAGCGAGGATCAACTCGGCGGCGTTGAGATTCTTGCGCTGCTCGACCGCGGGATCACCGTCGAAACCGGTAAGCACGGCGAGCGCACCTTCCGCGACCAGGAGCTGATTGTGGTCAGCCCCGGCGTTCCCGGCGACGTTGCTCCGCTCGAGCAGGCACGCCGGCTGGGCATTCCAGTGATCGGCGAAATCGAATTGACCGCGCGCTTCCTGAAGGGAAACGTCGTGGCGATCACGGGCTCAAACGGCAAGACCACCACCACAACCCTGACCGGCGAAATCATTGCCTCCGGCGGACGCAAGACCCTGGTAGGCGGCAATATCGGCACCCCCGCCATCACCTTCGTCGAACAGTCCTCGCCGGATACCTGGGTGGTGCTGGAGATTTCCAGCTTCCAACTGGAGTCGATCGAGAGCTTCCATCCGCACATCTCGGCGCTTCTCAACGTCACGCCCGATCACCTCGACCGCCATGGCTCCATGGAGAGCTATATTGCGGCCAAAGGGCGCATCTTCGAGAACCAGACGGCGGACGACTATGCGGTGCTCAACGCCGATGACGAAATCAGCCTCCGCCTTGCCGAAGAATTAAGGCCACAGGTGCTCTGGTTCAGCCGGCGGCGTGCGGTGGAGCGCGGCGCCTACGTGCGGGGCGGCGCCATCGTCTATCGCGATGGGCAAGAGGTTGAAATCCTGCCGCTCTCGGAGATCGCGCTGAAGGGCGCGCACAATGTGGAGAACGTGCTGGCTGCCGTGGCCATCGGCATGGCCGCCGGAGTCGAGCCCGCGGCAATCCGCCGCGCGGTCAAGGATTTCCGCGCCGTCGAGCATCGCCTGGAGTACGTTGCCACTCTGCGTGGGGTGCAGTACTACAACGATTCCAAGGCGACCAACGTGGACGCGACGATGAAAGCGCTGCAATCGTTTCCCGCCAACATTCACCTCATCCTCGGCGGTAAGGACAAGGGCAGCGACTACAGCGAACTCAACCATCTGATTGCCGAGCGGGTAAAATGCGTGTACACCATCGGCGCGGCTGCAGCCAAAATCGAATCGCAGATCGGCAACTCGGCTCCGGTGATCAGCGCGCAGACCCTGGAGTTGGCCGTCGCCAAGGCCTCTGACTTGGCGACGGAAGGCGATATCGTGCTGCTGGCGCCGGCCTGTGCCAGCTTCGATCAGTTCCCCAGCTACGAGCACCGCGGACGGGTCTTCAAGGATCTGGTGCAAGCGTTGGCAGACTTGCAGTCGGCTTCGCCCACAGGAGGACGCTAGTGGCGAAGCGGGTCAGCGTGGATCGGTGGCTGTTTGGCGTGACGCTGTTGATGGTCTTCGCCGGACTGGTCATGGTCTTCAGCGCCTCGGCCATCGTCGCCAAGGAAAAATTCGGCTCCGAGACCGCATTCCTGGTGAAGCAGGGCATCTACGCCCTCGTCGGCCTGGCCGCCATGTTCGGCTGCATGAGGCTGGACTACCGCAAACTCAACCGGCCCGCGCTGGTCTTCACCACCCTGGGCGTCACGTCGTTGTTTCTGGCCGCGGTGTTTTTCCTCGACCGCTCCCACAACACGCACCGCTGGATCAAACTCGGATTGCTCTCTTTTCAACCGTCGGAGCTGGCCAAGCCCGCGATCATTCTCTTCATGGCTCATTTCCTGGAGAGCCGCTTGCGCTCAATCACCGACCTGCGCCACACCCTGCTGCCGGCGGTTGCGCCCGACCGCCGTCTTCTGCGTGCTGATTGTGGCGCAACCCGACCTGGGAACGGCTATGACTTGCGCCTTCATCACCGCCGCCATCCTGTTCATCTGCGGAATGGAGTTGAAGTATTATGGGTGGGCGCTGGGAATTGCGGCGCTTCCGCTTTACTTTCTTCTCTTCCGCACCGCCTGGCGTGCGCGCCGCCTGGTCGCTTTCATCCATCCCTTCGCGGACCCGCAGGGCGCGGGCTTCCACATCATTCAATCGCTGATCGCCGTGGGCACCGGCGGGCTGACTGGGCTGGGTCTGATGGAGGGCAAGCAGAAGCTCTTCTATCTGCCGGAGCCGCAGACCGATTTTATCTTTGCCGTGATCTCGGAAGAACTCGGGATGATCGGAGCAGCTTGCTTTGTCGCCGCATTTGCATTCTTCTGCTTCCGGGGATTGCGCGCAGCCTGGAATACGCGCGATAATTTTGCCCGCCTGCTGGCCGTCGGCATCACGGCCATGATCGGCATTCAGGCATTCTTTAACATCAGCGTGGTGCTCGGACTGCTCCCTACCAAGGGAATTCCGCTGCCCTTCATCTCCTACGGCGGCTCGTCGCTCATTGTCACGCTGGCCAGCGTGGGAGTGCTGCTCAACATCACGCAGCAGACGGACTGATATGAAGATCGTTCTCGCTGGAGGCGGCACGGGAGGGCATGTGATTCCGGCGCTCGCCATTGCCGAGGAGCTGCGCAGTGGCGGACACGAGGCTGCTTTTGTCGGCACCGAGCACGGCATCGAGACGCGTCTGGTTCCGAAGGCGGGATTCCCGTTATACCTGGTCAAGGTCGGCGCGCTCAATCGCGTAAGTTTCGCAACTCGTCTGCGAACCATGATCGATTTACCACGGTCGATCTTTACCGCGGCGCGCATTTTGCGCGATTTTCAAGCCCAGGTGGTGATCGGCGTCGGCGGCTATGCGGCGGGTCCGGCGACTCTGGCAGCGGTACTGTTGCGCATCCCGGTCGTGCTCTTTGAACCGAATGTAGTTCCCGGCTTACGCCAATCGCGCGGTGGCCCGCTTTGCCAAAAAAGCCGCGGTTCACTTCGCCCAGACCGGACGCTGGTTCCGCAGCTTTGAGGTGACCGGAGTTCCGGTGCGCCCCGACTTTTTCGCCCTGCCGAAGCGGAAAAGCCAGCCGCCGACGCTGCTCGTATTTGGCGGCAGCCAGGGGGCGCGCGCCTTGAACCGCATCGTCCGCGAACTCCGCCGCGCAGTTACTCGAACGCATTCCGAATCTGAACCTCGTGCACCAGACCGGAAGCCGCGAGTTTCACGATCTCTGCGCTTTCTACACCGCAAACAGATTCCACGTGGAGGTGAGCCCGTTCCTCGACGATATGCCGCAGCGCTTTGCCGATGCCGATCTGATCGTCTGCCGCTCCGGCGCCTCCACGGTTGCCGAAATCGACGGCGGCGGGCAAGTGCGCCCTGTTCGTGCCGTTTCCCGGCGCGGCCGACGATCATCAACTGCGCAATGCCGAATTGCTCGCCCAGGCCGATGCCGGGCTGCTGATTCCAGAGAGCGAGTTGAGCGCGGAGCGATTCGTGGAGGAAGTGACCGCGCTGCTGGCAGCGCCGGAAAGACTGGCGCGGATGGGCGACAAACGCCCGCACCCTGGCGCATCCCGATGCCGCCGCCCACATCGCGGCGATGGCGCTCAGCGTGGCAAGGCGATCATAAGGTCAGGTACTCGCGAATATACTCGCTGTCGGAGTTCGCGATCTCTGCCGCGCTGCCCTCGAATATCTTCCCGCCGTCCTTCAACACCATGAAGCTGGTCTTCGAGTCCCAGTCCGTAGCCGGGCGGCACGGCGATCATCTTGTTCTGCTCGTGGCTGAAGCGGTGCGTCGCCATGGTGAAGGCGTCCTGCAGGCGGTGCGTCACCAGCAGCGCGCTGGTCTTGTAATCGTCGCGCTGCTTCACCAGCAGTTCGACGATGGTGGTCGAGGTCACCGGGTCCAGTCCCGCGGTGGGGGAATCGTAGAGCAGCACCTCGGGGTTGGAGATGATGGCGCGCGCGATGGCCACTCGCCGCCTCATGCCGCCGGAGAGCTCGGCAGGGAAACAGCTTCAGAGTGTGCTCCAGTTCCACAAAGCGCAGCGCTTCCAGAACCCGGCGTTCGATCTCTTTCTCCGGCAACCTTTTCCTCGGCGAGACGAAATGCGACATTGTTTTCCACCGAGAGCGAGTCAAAGAGCGCCGACTCCTGGAAGACCATTCCGATGCGGCGGCGCAGTTCGAACAGGTCGCGTCTCGCGCATCGCCGTCACTTCCTGGCCGAGCACAAAAATGCGTCCGCTGTCGGGACGCAACAATCCGAGGGTAGAGTTTGAGGATGGTGGTTTTTCCGCTGCCGGCTACTCCCAGCAGTACCTTGGTTGCACCGTGCTCCAGTTCAAAGGAGAGACCGTCGAGGACGACCAGTTCATCAAAGCGCAGGCTCACGTTTTCAAAGACGACGGCCTTTTCCGTCCCGTTCTTCTCTGTCTGGGTGTGGCTGGCCTCGCTCATGGTTTACAAGAGGCCCCAGCAGCACCATCAGCAGACGGGTCACGAACAGATCGACGGCGAGAATGAGCACGCTGGCGGCGACCACGGCCTGGGTGGTGGCGCGGCCCACGCCCTGCGTGCCGCCCTTGGCGCTCAGTCCGTAGTAGCAGCCGACGGTGGCGATGATGAAGCCGAAGAGCACCGGCTTGATCATGCCCATGAAGATGTCGGCGTAGCGAAGCGTCTGCCAGGCCGAGGTCCAGTACTCGTTCAAGTTCAGGCGCAGCAGCAGGCGTGCAATCACCGAGCCGCCGGCCAGCCCCACCAGGTCGGAGAGAATGGTGAGGAAGAAGAGCATGAACATGGTGGCCGTCAGCCGCGGCGTTACCAGCTTGCGGCTCGGGATCGGTGCCCAGGGCGCGCATTGCGTCGATCTGTTCGGTCACCTGCATGGAGCCCAGTTCGCTGGCCATGCCGCTGGCGTTGCGTCCGGCCACCATCAGGCTGGTGAGCACCGGCCCCAACTCGCGCACCATCGACATGGAAACCAGTTGCCCGGTAAAGGAAAGCGCGCCGAAGCGCGCCAGCGAGTTTGCGCTCTGCAAGGCCAGCACCGCGCCGGTGAAGAATCCGGTGAGGACCACGATCTGCAGCGAGCCCACGCCGATGATGTCCATCTGCTGCACGATGTCGCCGAGATAGCGCGGCTGGCTGAACAGATTGGCAAAGCGCGCGCCAGGAGAGGATGGAATACTCCTGCACCGCCAGAACATTGCCCTTCGCGTATTCGGTAAGCAGAGAATGCCATTCGGTACGGGAGGCCGCGGATCAGGTTTACAGCGTGGCGCGCGGCTCTTAAGCGACTATATCAAAACGCAGGTAAACACCTATCGCCAGCCCGCGGAGCGGCGTTTGCCGCGACCCGCCGACTGCCCACGCCGCGCCGCACGCAGCTAATCTCTTTGTCCGCGCCGCTTGATCTCGATATTCAGCCGCTTGATCTTCTGGTTCAGGGTGGAGAGCGGCACATGGAAGCGCTCGGCCGCCTCGGTCTGGTTCCATCCGCAGCGCTCCAGCATCGCGGTAATCACGCGGCGCTCGCAGTCTTCCACAATTTCAAACAGCGAGGCATCGGGCTGGCTGGCGATCAGCGGCAGAGCGTCTCCGCGGCTCACGATGTCTTCGGGGAACAGGTCGGCGGTGATCACCGGATGGGCCGAGAGCACGACGGCGCGTTCGATCGCGTTTTCCAGCTCGCGCACGTTGCCCGGCCAGGCGTAGTCCATCAGGGCGCGCAGCGCGTCCGGACCCAGGCTTCGTGCGGGCTTTTCGTTCTCCGCGCAATACTTGAGCAGGAAGTGTTGCGCCAGCATCGGAATGTCTTCCTTGCGATTGCGCAGCGGAGGCAGTTCGATGGTGATGACGTTGAGGCGGTAGTAGAGGTCTTCGCGGAACTTGCCGTCCTTCGACCGCCTGCCGCAGGTCGCTGTTGGTGGCGGCGATGACGCGCACGTCCACCTGAATTTCCTGCACTCCGCCCAGGTGCATGAAGCGCTTGTCCTGCAGCACGCGCAGCAGCTTGGCCTGCGTCTCCATCGACATGTTGCCGATTTCGTCGAGGAAGATCGTGCCGCGGTCGGCCATCTCGAACAGGCCCTTCTTGCTGCTGACCGCGCTGGTGAAGGCGCCCTTGACGTGGCCGAAGAGGGTGGACTCCAGCAGGTCGCTCGGCATGGAGCCGGTGTTGACCGGCACAAAGGGGCGGTCCTTGCGCGGCGAGTTGGCGTGAATCGCCTTTGCGATCAGCTCCTTGCCGGTGCCGCTTTCGCCCTGCAGCAGGATGGTGGAGCGCGAGGGCGCGACCTGCGCCACCAGGTCGAAGGTGCGCAGCATCAGCTCGCTTTTGCCGATGATGTTTTCAAAGTTGTAGCGCTGCTTGAGCTGGCGCTTGAGCTGGATGTTCTCCTCTTCCACGCGCTTGCGTCCGATGGCGGCGCGCACGTCGGCCTGCAGCTTTTCGTTGGTCCACGGCTTGGCGATGAAGTTGGCCGCGCCTCCCTGGATGGCGGCTACCGCGTTTTCCGGGGTGCCATAGGCGGTGATCATGATGACCGCCATCTCCGGATCGCGCTCGCGAATCTCCTTCAGAATCTCCAGTCCATTGCGGTCGGGGAGCTGAAAGTCGAGCAGGACCAGATCGAACGCCTGCGTGTCCAGCAGGCTCAGGCCCTCTTCGCCATCCTGGGCGTTCAGCACCTCGTAGCCGTCGTCTTCCAGCAGCAGTCTGCAGCGATTCGCGGATCGCCGCTTCGTCGTCGATGATCAGCACCCTGCCTGCGTTGGACTGCTCCAGCGGCGTAGAACTGCGCTTCACTCCTGCTAGATCAGACATGGATCGCCTTTCTCGACATCGGGAACTCCATTAAGAAACTCGTGCCTTCGCCGGGGCTGCTCTCCACGCGAATCTTGCCGGCGTGCTCCTGAATAATTCCGTAGGTCACGGCCAGTCCCAGCCCGGTGCCGCCGCTGCCGCCCTGCTTGGGCCGCGTCTTGGTGGTGAAAAACGGATCGTAAATGCGATGAATGTGCTCGGCGAGCGATGCCGGTTCCGGTGTCGATGACCTGCGACCCGCACGCCGTGCTCGTGCACGGTGCGCACGGTCAGGGTTCCGCCGTGAGGCATGGCGTCCTTGGCATTCAAAAACAGATTCAGGAAAACCTGCTGCAGCTTTCCCTGGTTGCCGTGAATCTGCGGCAGGTCGGGATGCAACTCGCCGACCACGCGGATGCGCGCCGTCTTGAACTGGTGCTCCAGCAGGGCCAGCGTGTCATGAATGATGCGATTCAAATCGACGCTGCCGAATTCGGTGCCGCTGGTGCGCGAAAAGTTCAGCAGGTTGTTCACGATCTCAGAGGCGCGGAAGGTCTGCTTGGTGATCTTGTCCAGCAGCTCCGAACGCTTCTCGTCGCCCTGCAACTGCTTGGCCAGCAACTGCGCGTAGGAGCTGATGACGGCCAGCGGCGTGTTCACCTCGTGCGCCACTCCGGCGGCCAGCAGTCCGATCGAGGACATCTTGTCGGCCTGTGCCAGTTGCGCTTCCAGGTCGATGCGCTCGGTGATGTCATCGACGATCACCAGCCGTCCGACCACGCTGAAGTCTTTGCTGATCAGCGGCGCGATGGCCACGTTGACCACGCGGGTGTCTCCCGCGGTGGTGCCCAGGCGGAACTTGTACAGATTGTGAATGCCGGGATTGTCGCGCACCCGGAAGAACTCCTCGCAAAAGGCGGGCGGCAGAACGTCGAGAATGGACTTGCCGATGGCACTGGCGCGCGGCAGCTCGTACATCACCTCCATCTGCGAGTTCCAGGACTCGATCTTGTCCTGCAGATCGGCGGCAAAGACGCCCACGTTGATCGATTCAACGATGTTCTCGTTGAACTCCTTGAGCCGCTCGTACTCCTGCGCCTTCTCTTCCAGCGAAGCGTAGAGCCGCGCGTTCTGCAGCGCGATGCCGATGTAGCCCGCCAGGGTTTCCAGCAGTTCCACGTCTTCGCTGGAGAGGAAGTCGCCATCGCTCGTCTTGCCCAGGCCGAGCATGGCGATGGTGCGGTTCATCACGGTGCAGGGAATGTAGTAGTTCAGCTCGAGCGCGGCAATGGTCTCCTGTGCCGACGGCTCCTCGCGCACTGCCTGGTGGGTGTTGTCGAAGAACAGATGGCCTTCGGCGAACTCCGGGCGCTGGTCTGCTCAGGAAGCTCAGATCCAGCCCGCCGGCCGGCGCAATGCCGCTGGATTTGGCCAGCGCAAAGCCCGGGCTGGTCCACGATCGGCCAGAAACACCGCCATGCGGTCCACCAGCAGGGTGCGCTGAATCCGCTCCAGAATCGCATCCAGCATCTTGCCCAGGTCGCGCTCGGAGTTCAGCTCGCGGCCAAACTCGATCAGCGTCTTCCGGTAGTCGTAGCGCTTGCGGTAAAAGAATTTGTCGATCCGCTCCTGAGTCCAGTTCTTGATCGGATCGAACAGCACCGAGGTGACCACGATGGCCGCAACCAAGCCGCTCCGGGCCGGTGCTGGGAAAGTTCTTATGGAACAGCTCCGCGGTGGCACCGACGGCGGCAAAGTAAACCGCGGCGATGGTTCCGGCGGCAATGGTGTAGGCCATGCCGCGCTTGAAGATCAGGTCCACGTCCATCAGCCGGTAGCGCACAATGGCGTAGCCGAAGGTGAGCGGCAGAAAGACCAGCGAGAGCACGCTGATCTTCATCGCCGCCGACGGTCCCTGCCCGGAGAGGAACGGAATCACGTAGAAGATCGTGAACGGAACGACCGCCAGGAAGGTGCCCCGCGTGACCCATTTCATCTGCTGACGCAGGATCGGGAGTGCGGGCGTGCCGGTAGGTGTGCCAGAGCACGAAGGTCGCGGTCAGGAAAAACGCCGCCACGTAGCCCATCTGCACCCGGTCCAGGTTCCAGAGCAGCAACCCGCTGGGCTTCGGCCTGCCGTCACCAGCAGCACCCAGATGCTCAGCAGCAGCAATCCCGGCAGATAGACCAGCGGCAGAATCCAGCTCCGCTTCTGCACGAACGACTTGCGCTCGGGAAAGGCTCAGCGAGAAGTGCAGAAACATCGCCGGCTGCAACATTCCCGCCACCACGTTGGACCAGTAAATGGTCCAGTCAAACTGGTTCAGCTTGCCGGTGAATTTGAAGGAGTAGAAGATGAACGAAACCAGGCAGAAGAGGTAGAAGTGACCGGCCTTCGGCGCCGTCCAGCGGCGCAGCAGCACATACATTCCGATACGCACAGGTACACCAGCGCAATCAGCCGCAATCCCTGGTTCAGGCTCTTGTCTCACCGGTTGCAGAATCACCGGAACATCCAGGCTCACGCCGATCCCGGTCCAAGGTATAGGAGAGCGTGGTCCAGATGCCGGAGCGGTACATCTGGCGCGCGACGTCGCCGTTGCTGTGTACTGGGTTGCCGCCGACGGAGACCAGCGCGTCGTCCACCTTGATGCCGCCACGATCGCCAGGGCCGAGCGGATCGACCCGCCGCGCCACCAGTTGCCCGTGCGACTCCACCCACCAGACCCCATCCGTGGGCGTGGAAAACCCATGCTCCTTCTGGAAATTGATCCAGGCAAACACCACCGCTGTCACGGTCAGCAGACCGAAGACCACGGCCGCAAAGCGGATTTGAGTTTCCTTGGTCATGGGCGATGGCATCGCGTCCCGCGCCTCTCGCCGCCCCTGCGCGGAGGTGGGCCACTGCTTTGCTATGCAAGTCAGTTGCCACCTTCCGATTCGTCATAGGTCGCCTAAACCTTGGTATTATAAGGAGGTTTTTACCTTTGTACAGTCCGGCAGTGAGCGCAGAGCTCCGGAAACAGAGACTTGCCTATGATTTATGGGATCCGCAAGGCGCCGCACTCCCGAGAGCGCAGAGGCAACCATACTTGATTCGGCCTGCAATACGGTTGCATGGCGAGGATGATAGAACGGGAGGAGCATGCCGAACCGCGCGATTTTATGCAGGAGCGGGAAGTCTGGTTTCCGTGTGGAGCGTATCGCATGCGCTATCTCCATTTGCCCGCCGCCGCTCCGGCTTCGCCCGCGCTGCCTGCCGTGGTCTTCGTCCACGGGCTGATGGGCTACAGCTTCAGTTGGCGGCACAATCTTGAATTTTTCGCGCAGCACCGGGACGTCTATGCGGTTGACCTGCTTGGCATCGGGCACTCCGATCGTCCGCGAGCCGGGCGCGGTGGATTTCAGCCTCGCCGCCGCCGCCCCCCGTCTGCTGGAATTGCATGCGCTCCCTCGGCCATTCCCAGATTGATCTGGTAGGCACCTCGCATGGCGGGGCCGTTGCCATGCTGGCGGCCAGCCAGGATCGCTCCTCTGCCAAGCCGCTCATCCGCCGCCTGGTGCTGGTTGCGCCCAGCCCATCCCTTTATGACCAACGCCCGCCTGCGCCTGGCTTTTTTCCGCACCCCCTTCGGGCGGATGGTTCTGCGCGGTCTGTGCGACGCAGCGGCTGGGCCCTGCGCGGCCAAGCCATCGGCCGCATGTATGCCGACGAATCGCGGATTACGCCGGAGACACGCGCCGGATATGCGGTCAATCTCGATGATCGCGCGCTCCTACGACTACGCCCTGGAAGTGGTTCGGACCTGGCGGCCGGATATGCAGCAACTCCAGGCGGCGCTGCACTCCATCGCCACGCTTCCCGTGCTCCTGCTCTGGGGCGCGGAGGATCAAGTCGTCTCGCCCGCGCTCCGGGCTGCTGTTGCGCGAGTGCTTTCGCGACGCCGAATACGTGGTGCTGCCGCAGCGTCGGGCCATCTGCCCTATGAGGAAGCGCCGGAGGAATTCAACCGTCGCGTGCTGCACTTTCTGGAGACGTAAGCAGGCTGCTGTGCCGCGCCATCGCGCGGCCCGGCATGCGGCAATGTCATAATGACCTCATGAGCTTGCGCCAGCAGTTCGTGGATGCGCTTCGCGGCGTTGATCGCGGCGCCTGGCTGCGCTTCTTCATCGCCATCTTCGGACTTGCGCTGGCGTTCGCCTCGGCGTTGCTCTCCACCGCCTCGCGCAGAGGCTGGAGACGCGCTGGCCACCGCCGTCTTCGCCTCGTCGGCTCTGCTGCTGGCCGGGGTGGTTGCCGTCTCCACCGTTCCTTACCTGGCGCGCCGCGTGGTGGCCCGTCGGGTTCGCGATGCGCTGAGTTATGAGGTGACGCGCGAAGGCCTCGTCTACCTGGTCCTCACCCTGCTGATTGGCGTTGCCGCGCTGAACACCGGGAACAACCTGCTGTTCATCGTGGTGGCCGCCATGCTCGGCGGCGGTGCTGGTCAGCGGCATCGTTTCGGCGGTCATGATCAGCGGACTGGAAATCGAGCTGCATCTTCCGCATCACGTCTTCGCCGGGCAGAGTTATGCCGGAGCGGTGCTGCTCCACAATCGCCGCTGCGCTGCCCGCGTTCTCCATCTCCGTGGTGCCGCCCAGCGCAGAAAGCGGATCGCCCCGCGTGGCGCTGGCAGCGCACCGAATTCGTTTATCCTCCGGCGCGCACGCGGACGCAGGCCAATCATTCGCTGGCCCGACTTTGCCTACGCCAGAATTTCTCCGCCGCCCCAGCCGCCGCCCGTCTTTGAGCAGAGCGTGTATTTCCCCTATCTTCCCGGCGGCCATCGCCAGAGCGCCGAGTTGAATCTCAGCTTTCCGCGGCGCGGACTCTACGCGCAGCGCGGCATCGGAATCTCCACCCGCTTTCCGTTCTCCTTCCTCACCAAGACGCGCATCATCGCGCTCGATCAGGAGGTGCTGGTCTTTCCCTCGGTCGAGGCCACCGACGAAATGTTCGAGGTGCTGCCGATGATCACCGGCGAGTTGGAGACCAACCAGCGCGGCCGCGGCTCCGATCTCTACCGCATCCGCGACTACGAACCGGAGGACAGCGCCCGCCACGTGGACTGGAAAGCCACCGCGAAATCCGGCGAACTCAAGGTGCGCGAATACACCCGCGAGGATGAACGCCGGGTCTGCATCATCTTCGATAATCCCGCTCCCGGAGTGCTCGACTGGCCCGCATTACGAGCGCGCCATCAATCTGGCGGCTTCCATCGCGTGGCATTTCTTTCAGGAAAATACCGAACTCAGCTTTGCCGCTCCAGCGCTTCTCCGGCGATGCCGATGTCTATGGCTTTCTCGAATATCTTGCGCTCGCCGCAGCCCTGTCCGGACACCGGACTTTCTCTCGACCCTCGCCGCAGCCGGGACAGTACAACATCATCATCACGGCTTGCCCGCGCGGACAGATTCCTACCGCGCTCTGGCAATCTTCCTACGTGCTGTTCGCGCAGGAGTAAGCGCGCCGCCAGCACTCGATGGTCCGTCGCCGAGCGCGCCTAGTCCTTGCAGGCAGCACATCGAGCACCGAACGAACCCCAGAACATGCAGCCCGAGCAGAAACGCAACGCCCTCTGGATTGCTCTCTTCATTCTTCTGGCGGCAACGCTGGCGCTGCCGTTTCTCTTCGTGCGCGAGCCTCCGCTGCTGGACTACGCGAACCACCTGGCGCGCGCCTTCGTTCTCAATCATCTGCACGATCCCGCATTCCACTTCGCCGAGTATTACCGCGCCGATTGGAAGCCTTATCCCTACATCCTGTGGGATCTGCTGCTGCTCGCGCTTGCAAGCAATTGTTGCCGGTGGAGATCGCCGGCAAACTGCTGCTCATGCTGACCACCGTGCTGGTGCCGGTCTCGGTCGCATGGTTTCTCTGGCAGGCCAATCGCACCTCGATCAAGCTCTCGCTGCTGGCCTGTGCCCTGTCCTACAACGTGCTGTTTCTGTGGGGATTCACCGCCTATCACCTCAGCGTGGGCTTCTGTTTCCTGATGGTGGGAACGTGGCTGTGGTATCGCCGGAGGCCATCGCCGGGCGCGCCGCGCTGTTTGTCATCGTCAGCTTCCTCACCTACTTCGCGCACCTGCTGGGCTTTGCTGCGGCGGCGTTCATCCTCGTGCTGTATGAGCTGACGTCGTTCAACTGGCGCGAGTGGCTGCGGCTGGCCTGCTTCCTGGCTCCGCCGTCGCTGCTGTTTCTGTGGGCGCGTCCCGGACTCTCTCAGCAGAGCAGCCGCCTGGAGTGGCGTCCCCTGCTCGAGAAGCTGGCAAGCGCTGCGCAACCTGCCCACGCAGGGATACGACGAGCGCCTCGATCAGACTTTTCTCTGCGGCCTCGTGCTCTGCCTGCTGGTGGCCGTGGTGCGCAATCGCGAGCTGCGCGTGAACTGGCGATGGCTGGCGGTCGCCGCTGGGCTTCTTCGGAGTCTTCCTGCTGCTGCCGTATGGCTGGGGAGCGAGCTCCGATCTCGACGTGCGGCTGGTGCCGCCGCTCTGCCTGCTGCGCGCTCGCCGTCTTTCGCGTGGGACGGCGCGCCAACTGGATTGCCGTGCTGGCCGTGGCGCTGACCGTGCTGCGCGTCTTCAACGTCACCACGGGCTTCCAGGATGAGACGCAGAAGAACGCGGCCATGAATCACGGCATCGAGCAGATCGCCCGCAACGCCCGGGTCTTTCCGCTGGTGGATACCTGCAAGGACGACGATCCGCTCGACTACTACTACGTGCACTACTGGGCCTACGCGGTGATCCGCCGCGGCGCCGTCTCGCCGTACCTGTTCGACATTCCCGGACAGACGCCGATGCGCATTACCTGGGAGCCGTACATGTCCGATGGCTACTGGGGCCACTGCTATGACGTGCGAGCCCGACTGGGAGCAGGTCGCCGCCGACTACGATTACATCTGGAGCTACGGCGATCAGCGCTTCCAGCGCGGCATCGGCGAGGTCGCGGACAAAGTCTTCGAGGAGAGCCCGCTGATCTTGTACCGCGTGCGGCGGTGAATGCGGAACTCGCCGGAGCGAACAACGATTGACCAGAAAGGTAATGGTTCGGGATGGGGGGAGTAACTGGTTGGGCAATCGTTGCGCGAACTTTAAAGGATTGACAGGTCAATCCTTTGGAGTGGATTGACTATTTCGCCACTCCATGCCGTCGAAGCTGTTATTAGAGGGTTAATGGTTGGGCGAGAGCCAAGGCGAGGTCGACTACCCCACATCTGCCAACGACGGGCAGATATGGGGCACGCTCATGTTTTCCTCTTCGCTCTATTTGGTCTCCGGCTTCCAGCGCAGGATTGGTTTGCGGGCGGCGGCGGTTTCGTCGAGGCGCGAGAGGCGCGTGGAGTGGGGAGCGTTCTTGAACAGCTCGGGTGAGTCGATGGCCTCCTGGGCGATGGACTTCATGGCATCGACGAAGAGGTCGAGTTCTTCGAGCGGCTCGCTCTCGGTGGGCTCGATCATCAGCGCGCCGTGGACGACCATGGGGAAGCTGACGGTGTAGGGATGGAAGCCGTAGTCGATGAGGCGCTTGGCGATGTCTCCGGTCTTGATGCCGAGCTTGGCTTGCAGCTTGTCGCTGAAGACGACCTCGTGCATGGTGGGAGTCGGGTAGGGAAGATCGAAGGTGCCTTCGAGTTTCTTGCGCAGGTAGTTGGCGTTGAGCACGGCGTCTTCGGTGGTCTGGCGCAGGCCGTCGGGACCGTTGGCCATGATGTAGGCGAGGGCGCGGACGAGCATGCCGAAGTTGCCGAAGAAGGCGCGCACGCGTCCGATGGATTGCGGACGATCGTAGTCGAGGCGCAGGATGCCATCGGCGGTTTCGACGACGACGGGCCGGGGCAGGAAGGGCTCAAGCGCTTCTTGCAAGCGACGGGACCGGAGCCGGGACCGCCTCCGCCGTGCGGGGTGGAGAAGGTCTTGTGCAGGTTGAGGTGCATGACGTCGACGCCGAAGTCGCCGGGGCGCGCCTTGGCGACGAGGGCGTTCATGTTGGCTCCGTCCATGTAGAGCAGGCCGCCCTTGCGGTGGAGGATTTCGGCGATGCGGGCGATCTGTTCGTCGAAGATTCCGAGGGTGTTGGGATTGGTGAGCATGAGGCCCGCGACCTCGTCGTTCATCTGCGCTTCCAGGGCGGCCAGATCGACCATGCCGCTGCGATTGCTGCGCAGGTTTTCGACCTGGTAGCCGACCATGGCGGCGGTGGCGGGATTGGTGCCGTGGGCGGAGTCCGGGATCAGCACCTTCTTGCGCGGGTTGCCCTGGGATTCCAGATAGGCGCGCATGAGCAGGATTCCGGTGAGTTCGCCGTGGGCTCCGGCGGCGGGCTGGAGGGTGATGGCATCCATGCCGGTGATTTCGATGAGCTGATCGGCGAGCGCCTTCATGATGCGCAGCGCGCCCTGGGAGTTCTGCTCGGGCTGATAGGGATGGGCTCCGGCAATTCCGTCGAGGCGCGCGACGACCTCGTTGACGCGCGGATTGTACTTCATGGTGCAGGAGCCGAGCGGATACATGCCGTGATCGACGGCGTAGTTCCAGGTGGAAAGGCGGGTGAAGTGGCGGATGATTTCAACTTCGCTGACTTCCGGGAGCGCAGCGGGCGCGGTGCGCAGAGCGGCGCCGAGTTCGGCGGCGGCGATCGACTTCGGGCACGTCGAGCGGGCGCAGGCGATAGGCTTTTTTGCCGGGCGAGGAGTGCTCGAAGATGAGGCCTTCGTTCTGCGAGATGTGGGTGCTGACCTTGCGGATGTCTTTGTCGCTCATGCGTTCACCTCGCTGGCGGCGGCGTCAATGGCGGCGCGGGATGTGAGTTCGGTGGCGCACCAGACGGCGGCGTTGCCGAGTTCGGGATAGAACTTGCGCAGAGGAAAGCCGCCGATGATTTTGTTTTTGGCGGCGAGGCGGTGCGAGATTTCGTAGGCGTCCGCGGCTGGTCTGGAGAACGAATTCGTTGAAGCGCGGCGCGCCGTCGAAGAGAACTTTCGCCTTGGCGCCGAGCGCCTTGCGGGCGTAGGCGGCCTTGGCGAGATTCTGTTCGGCCAGCTCGCGGAGGCCGAGTGCGGCCATAGACATCCATGTAGATGTTGACCATGAGCGCGACCAGCGCCTGGTTGGTGCAGATGTTGGAGGTCGCCTTCTCGCGGCGGATGTGCTGCTCGCGGGTGGAGAGGGTGAGCACGAAGCCGCGCTTGCCGTTGCGGTCGGTGGTCTGGCCGACGAGGCGTCCGGGAATCTGGCGGACGAACTTCTCGCGGGTGGCGATGACTCCGGCATAAGGGCCGCCGTAGCTGAGCGGGACGCCGAAGGATTGCGCTTCCAGCGAGACGATATCGGCCTCCGACGGGCGGGCGCACGATGCCGAGCGAGAGCGCCTCGGCGATGGCGACGACCAGCAGCGCGCCCTTGGCGTGAACCACGATCGGCGATGGCGGCAACGTCCTCGATGGTGCCGAAGAAGTTGGGCGACTGGATGAGCACGCAGGCGGTCTGCGGGGTGATGGCGGCGTCGAGGGCGCGCGAGATCGACGCGTCCGTTGCTGATGAAAGGCACTTCGGTGAGCGGCAGGCCCTGGTACTTGGCGTAGGTGGCGATGACCTCGCGATACTCGGGGTGGACGCTGCGGGCGAGGATGGCGGAGTTGGCGCCCGGTGATGCGCATGGCCATCATGACGGCTTCGGCGGCGCCGGTAGAGCCGTCATACATGGAGGCGTTGGCGACCTCCATGCCGGTCAGCTCGCAGATCATGGTCTGGAATTCGAAGATGGCTTGCAGCGTGCCCTGCGCGATCTCCGGCTGATAGGGCGTGTAGGCGGTGAACCACTCGCCGCGCGAGATCAGCGCATCGATGACGAGCGGGCGGTAGTGATGATAGGCTCCGGCGCCGAGCAGGATGTCGTAACCGGTGCCGTTCTCGGCGGCGCGGGCGCGGAACCAGTCGACGATCTCGCTTTCGGCCATCTGGGGCGGAATCGCAAGGTCGCGGTGGAGGCGGAACTCGGCCGGGATAGGCGCGAAGAGTTCGTCGATGGATGCGACGCCGATCTCGCGCAACATGTGCTCGCGTTCGGCGGGAGACTTGGGAAGATAACGCATGATGATCTGTCCTGAATGCGGCTGGTGAGGGCCGCGACTTACGAACGGCTGCGAGCTGCGCAGCCGTCAGATTACGAATGCGGCTTAATTATGAAGCACGCTTATTAAACACCATCTTTCAACCCGATCGTTAAAACACGCCCGGCCATCTCTCCGGTGCGCTACTGCTCCTCGGCGATGAACTTCTCGTAGTCGGCGACGGAGAGCAGCGCGGCGATTTCGGCGGGGTTGGCGAGGGTGATCTTCACCATCCAGGCCGCGTGAGGAGCTGCTGTTGACCTTCTCGGGCGACGTGGCCAGCTCTTCGTTGATGGCGGTGACGGTGCCGGAGACCGGGGCGTAAAGATCGCTGACGGCCTTGACCGATTCGACGGTGCCGAAGGATTTGCCGGCGACGAGTTCGGCGCCGACCTTGGGCAACTCGACAAAGACGATGTCGCCGAGCGAGTTCTGCGCGTGGTCCGTGATGCCAATGGTTCCGGTGGTGCCGTCAACGGCGAGCCATTCGTGCTCTTTGGTGTATTTGAATTCCGGCGGATAGGCCATTGTGATCTCCAGAGTGGAACTTTGAAATTGTACAACCGCAAGAGCAAGAGCGTCGCGGGATGAAGGGCTTTGCTTCCCACCTTATCGCCGCAAAGAACGTAGCGCGAAGGTGGGAAACGCGACAGTCCGATGGTTCGACGGTAGAGCAACTGCAAAGTCAAAAACAATGGCGAAGTCATCTGCCCCACTCAACGCAAAAGAAGGTTTGAATGGGGCACCCGGTTATGGCGCTGGTTTGGCGGGCCGTGGCCGCTTGTAAAACGGCGTGGGCACCACTTTGCACTTTACGATCTGGTTGCGAACCTCGACGCCCAACTCGGTGCCCTCGGCGGAATGCTGCGATGGGGACGTAGGCGAGGGCGATGTTCTTCTTGAGGAAAGGCGCGGGCGAGCCGCTGGTGACGTAGCCGATTTCGCGGCCGTCGGGGGCGGTGACCTTGTAGCCGTCGCGGGGAATGCCGCGCTCGATGGCCTCCAGACCGACCAGGATGCGCTCGAGACCGCGCTGCTTCTGGCTGGCCAGGGCGGAGTGGCCGATGAATTCGCCTTTGTCCATCTTGAGAAAGCGGTCGAGACGTGCCTCCCACGGGGTGATGGTGTCGGAAATTTCATGACCGTAGAGCGAGAGCGCGCCTTCCAGGCGCAGGGTGTTGCGGGCACCGAGGCCGCAGGGCAGGATGCCGAACTCCTCGCCGGCGGCGAGCAACTCGTTCCAGACGCGGACGCTGGTGGCTTCGTCGCTGGGGATGTAGATCTCAAAGCCGTCTTCGGCGGTGTAGCCGGTGCGGGCGATCAGGGTGTTGGGCAATCCGCAGACGGTGCCGTGGGTGAACCAGTAGAACTTCACCTTGGTGAGATCGGCGTCGGTGAGCTTTTGCAGGGTGCGCCAGCCGTTGGGGCCCTGGATGGCGATCTGGGTGTATTGGTCGCTGAGGTCTTCGACCGCGCAGTCGAAGGACTTGGCGGCATCGCGGACCCAGTTGACATCCTTCTCGCGGGTTCCGGCGTTGATGACGAGCAGGAAGTCATCTTCGCCGAGGCGGTGAACGATCACGTCATCGACGAAGGTTCCGGCGGGATAGAGCAGGGCGGAGTACTGGGCCTGGCCGATGGCAAGGCGCGAGGCGTCATTGAAGGTCATGTGCTGGACGGCCTGGAGCGCCGGCGGGCCGTGCAGGCGGATGTCTCCCATGTGGCTGACGTCGAAGAGGCCGACGGAGGTGCGGACGATCCTGTGCTCGGCGAGGAGGCCTCCGCAGCTATGCGTGGGGTTGGCGGGATACTCGACCGGCATATCCCATCCGTTGAAGTCCACCATGCGCGCGCCAAGGCGGCGATGCGCGGAGTTGAGCGATGTTTTACGGACAACGGCGGATTCGGCATTCGACGACAAGGTCAGAACCTCTGAGAGAAGAGTATTCCTACGGCCACAAGCAGGCCAGTGGAACCGTAGAAAGTTAGCACGCGGCAAGCAGGGCAGGCAATGCGCGGAAGACGCAGCGGAGGCGACGGGTAACGCTTCGCTGCCGGCCGCTGGCGCTTTGCTTCCGGCCGCGGGCGCTGGCGGGTATCGCTTCGCTTCCGGTGGCTGGCGCTGGTTGGCGCAAGGCAGTTGCACGGAGAGACAATGCGCGTTAGAGTGCGCCCATGGCTCAACGATTCCGATGTATTGTTTGCGAGAAGGTAGAAGAGAAATGTGAGTGCGAGAAGTACTGCTATTCTCTGCATGGGCGAGCACGAGGTGCGCCTGGTGGACGACGGCTGCTACTACTGCCAGGAGTGCCGCGAGGCCTGCGACTATCTGCCAGAACCTAAAGGGGTTGCGCGAGAGTATTAGGAGCGCTGGCGGGGCCTTGGGCTCGGGTTAATACGCGCTTAGCTTCTGGATGGCCGCGAAGATGTCGTCAGCCTGCGGCAGAATGACGTCTTCCAGCTGCGGCTGGTAGGCGACGAAGGTATCTTTGGCGGCCAGGCGCTGCACCGGGGCGTCGAGTCTGGTCGAAGAGTTCGCTGCCGATGCGGGCGGCGATCTCGGCGCCGTATCCCCAGCTCAGCATGTCTTCGTGCACGATCAGCACGCGGCTGGTTTTGCGTGACCGAGGCGGCGATGGCCTCGAAGTCGTAGGGATTGAGGGTGCGCAGGTCGAGCACTTCGACGCTGATTCCATGCTCGCGCTCCAGGCGCTGCGCGGCCTGCAGGGTGCGCGGAACGGTGGCGCCATAGGTGACGACGGTGACGTCGCTTCCCTCTTTCCAGATGCGCGCCTTGCCGAAGGGAATCGTGTAGTCCGGGCCGGGATAAGGGGCGCGTCCGAAGGGCTCGCGATAGAGACGCTTGTGCTCGAGGAAGAGCACCGGATCGTCGCAGCGGATGGCGGTGCGCAGCAGGCCCGCGGCGTCCAGCGCGTTGGAGGGAAAGACCACGTGCATGCCGGGGGTGTGGGTGAAGATGCTCTCGCCGCACTGCGAGTGATAGACGGCGCCGCCGGTGAGATAGCCTCCGATGGCGACGCGGATCACCGCCGGGCAGGAGAATGCATCGTTGGAGCGCCAGCGGATCAGCGGCAGCTCATTGCGAAGCTGGTGCATGGCCGGCCAGATGTAATCGAAGAACTGAATCTCCACCACCGGCTTGAGTCCGCGCGCCGCCATGCCCAGGGCGCGGCCCACGATGTTGGCCTCGGCGAGCGGCGAGTTGAAGACGCGGTCGGAGCCGAACTCGCGCTGCAGACCGGCGGTGAGCTTGAAGACTCCGCCCTTGCCTTTCAGCTTCTTGTCTTCCAGATACTCGTGCTTGGAGCAGTCGGCAACGTCTTCGCCAAAGATCACGATGCGCTCGTCGCGCCGCATCTCATCGCGCAGGCAGGTGTTGATGAGGTCGGCCATGGTGCGGTCGCCGCCCTCGCAGGCCGGGGCCGAATCGAAGCTCTTGGCGGTGGGCTTCAGATCCTCCGAATAGACGTGACGGGCGTAGCTGGAGGTTCGCGGGAATGGCGCGATCGAGCGCGGCATCGCCGGCCGCCTGCACCTCGGCATCGACTTCGCGCTGCAACTTCTGCACCGCGGCCGGATCGAGAATGCCCTCGGCGATGCAGGAACTTCTGCAGGCGCGCGATGGGATCGCGCTCGGCGTCCTGCTTGCGCTCGCTCTCGGGACGGTAGAGCTTCTCGATCGTCGGAAAGCGAGTGCGAGTAGGGGCGGATGACGTGGCCGTGCACCAGCGCGGGGCCGTTGCCGGAGCGGATGTGCTCCGACGGCGCGGCGCATGGCGGCATAGCTTTCCAGCAGATCGGTGCCGTCGCACTCTTCAAAGTGGAAGTTGGGGAAGTTGGCCACCAGCGGGCTGATGTTGCCACCCGGCGTCTGGTACTTGACCGGGACCGAGATGGCGTAGCCGTTGTCCTCGATCACGTAGAGCAGCGGCAGCTTGCGCTTGGAAGCCGTGTTCAGCGACTCCCAGAATTCGCCCTGCGAGGTGGTGCCTTCTCCGCTGGAGACGTAGGTGACCTCGTCGGGATGATGCTGGACATCCTTGAACTGGCGATAATCGCCGTTCACTTTGGCAGTCGGCCGCCGGATGATGGGTGAAGTAGCGTCCTGCCTCGGCGCAGCCCACGGCCTGCAGGAACTGGGTTCCCGTGGGCGAGGAGGTGGTAAAGATGTTGTGCTCGCGGCTGCCCCAGTGCGAGGGCATCTGGCGGCCACCGGAGGCCGGATCGGCGGCGGCGCCGACGGCCTGCAGAAGCATGGCTTCCGGCGCTGACGCCCAGGGCCAGGCACAGGGCGCGGTCGCGATAGTAGGGAAAGAACCAGTCGTAGCCGGAGCGCAGGTTGGCGGCGGCGGCCAGCAGCAGGGCCTCATGCCCGGCGCAGGAGATCTGAAAGAAGATCTTCTGCTGGCGCTTGAGCAGGATTTCGCGGTCGTCGATGCGCCGCGAAAGAATCATGAGCCGGTAGAGCTCCAGCAACTGCCGCGGGACAAGTCCCTCGTACGTCTTTTCCGCCATGACTCCAGGCTCGCTCTGCACAACTTTCGACGACATTCGCGCTTCCCTCGATGAAGATGCGGCCGCTCCGGCTGGATGCGCGAAGCCAGACAGGCCGAATCGCACCATTGTAAACGAAACCGGCGCAGCGTCGCGACCATCCCGGGCGTACCGCCCAGCGAATATACTGAGGATAAGATGATTGAGACTAGGCGGCCGATTCCAGCCGCACAGATAAAACTGCTTCTCTGGGACCTGGACGGTACGCTGGTGGACAGCGAACTGGACTTGGCTCACGCCATTAACGCCATGCTACGCCACCTGGAACGTGCCTGAACTGCCCGTCGAGGTGGTTGCCAGCTACATTGGCGACGGCGCGCCCATGCTGGTTCGCCGCGCCCTGGGCGATCCGCAGGACGAAGTCCTTGTGCAAAAGCGCGCTGGCAGTACTTCATGCACTACTATCGCGAGCACAAGCTGGACCACACCCACGTCTATCCCGGCGTGATGGATACGCTGAAGGCGATCCGCGAGCGCAGCATCCTGAAGATGGCGGTGCTGACCAACAAGCCCATCGGTCCTTCGCGCGGAATCTGCGACGGCCTGGAGCTCTCCGGCTTTCATGTCGCAGATTTACGGCGGCAACAGCTTCGCGACCAAGAAGCCCGACCCGCACGGGGCGCGCGTGCTGCTGGAGGAGCACGGCGCCAAGCCCACCGAGGCCATCATGATCGGCGACTCGCAGAACGACGTGCTGACCGCCAACAACGCCGGAATGTTCTCCGTCGGCGTCACCTACGGCCTTTCGCCGGAATCGCTGAAGATTCATCCGCCCGACGTGCTGATCGACCATCCGGAGGAGTTGCTGGAGCTACTGGGACTTAGCGATGGCGCGTAGGGTGCTCATTCGTGACGCATCCGCGGACGGAAGAGGGAAGATTTTTTCTTGATTGGGCTTCTATTCGGGCTGGACGAATGCGGCAAAATTCAGTATTCTCTACGTATCCCTCGCCAAACTGGGTCACCGCGCCGGAACCCAATTTCCACCGCGGAGCTTTCATAGGTTCTAATTTCGACTACATGGGGTCACGCTTATGTTTAAGATCGTGGAAGCCCGCAGTGTCGGCTTCAAGATCAAGCAGTTTGTCATCGAGGCGCCGCGCATCGCGCGTAAGCAGCAGCCCGGACAATTCATCATCCTCCGCCTGCATGACAATGGCGAACGCATTCCACTGACCATCAAGGCTCCGATCCGGAGGCCGGCACGGTCACCATCGTGGTCGCAGTCGATCGGCAAAACCACGTCCCTGCTGAACTGTCTGGAGACGGGCGACTACATTCTGGACATCGTCGGTCCGCTCGGACATCCCTCGGAGATTGAGAACTTCGGCACGGTCGCGATTCTGGCCGGCAGCGTGGGCACGGCCATGGCTCTGCCTACGGCGCATGCGCTGAAGCAGGCGGGCAATCACGTGGTCTTCATCGAGGGCGCGCGCAACACCGAGATGGTGGTCTTCGAAGACGAAGTGCGCCACGCCAGCAACGAAACCTACATCATGACCGATGACGGCAGCTACGGCGAACAAGGCCTGGTCACCAAGAAGCTCAACGACCTGCTGGCCGCCGGACGCAAGATCGACTTCGTGCTGGCAGTTGGCCCGGTGCCGATGATGCGCGCCGTGGCCCAGATGACCGCGCCCGCTCGGCATCAAGACCATGGTCAGCCTGAACTCGATCATGGTGGACGGCACGGGCATGTGCGGCGGTTGCCGCGTGCTGATGGGCGACTCGAGCAAGTTTGCCTGCGTGGATGGACCGGAGTTTGACGCCTCGATGGTGAATTTTGAGGTGCTGACGCAGCGCAACGCCATGTATCGCGACAAGGAATGCGAATCGCTGAAGCGCTTTGAGGAAGAACAAGGAAAAGGAAGTGGCCCAGGTGCGGGCCGAGCTTCGCCAAGCAGGAGGCGCGCACAATGGCTGAGAAAAATACTCTTTCCAACAAAGAGCGGATGAAGATTGAGCGCAGCCCCATGCCGGAGCAGGACCCGAAGGTTCGCAGCCACAACTTTCAAGAGGTGAACCAGGGATTGTCGGCGGCGGACGCGCAAATCGAAGCCACGCGCTGCATTGCCTGCGGCAAGCCCGACTGCGTGACCGCAATGCCCGGTGGGAGTGAAGGTTCGCGAGGTGGTGGACCTGATTTACGCGGGCGACTATCTGGCGGCGGCGGCCAAGATGCGCGAAGACAACGTCGCTGCCGGCCATCACCGGACGCGTCTGTCCGCAGGAGGACCAGTGCGAGGGCGGATGCCTGATCGGCAACAAGGGCAAGCCGGTCGCCATCGGCAACCTGGAGCGCTTCATCGCCGACTACGAGCGCGAGAGCGGACAGCTTGGACTGCCCACCAACGATCCGCCGACGGGCAAGAGCGTTGCCATCGTCGGCAGCGGTCCGGCCGGACTCTCGGTCGCCGGCGACCTGATCCAGAAGGGCCACCAGGTCACCGTCTTCGAGGCACTGCACGAACTCGGCGGCGTGCTGATCTATGGCATCCCGGAGTTCCGCCTGCCCAAGGACATCGTGCGCGGCGAGGTGGACAACCTGCGCAAGATGGGCGTGGATGTTCGAAACCAACGTCGTTGTCGGCAAGAGCGTGACCATCGACGAGTTGATGCAGGACGAGCACTACGACGCCGTCTTTGTGGCTACCGGCGCGGGCCTGCCCAAGTTCCTCGGAATTCCGGGCGAACACCTCAACGGGGTGTACTCGGCCAACGAGTTCCTGACCCGCGTTAACCTGATGCGCGCCTATCGCTTCCCCGAGTACGACGAGCCGGTGTACGACTGCCGCGATCGCAATGTGATCGTGGTGGGCGGCGGCAATACCGCCATGGACGCGGTGCGCACGGCGCTGCGCCTGGGCGCGAAGACCGCAACCCTGGTCTATCGCCGCTCCGAGAAAGAGATGCCGGCGCGTATCGAAGAAGTACAGCACGCCAAGGAAGAGGGCGTAGAGTTCCGCATGTTGACCAACCCGATCGAGCTTCTGGGCGACGAAAAGGGCTGGCTGACCGGAGCCAAGTGCATGAAGATGGAACTGGGCGAGCCGGACGAAAGCGGTCGCCGCAGCCCGGTGGAGATCAAAGGCTCGGAATTCATTCTGCCCGCGGACATGGTCGTCATCGGAGCCGGCACCTCGGCGAATCCGCTGATCCAGAGCTCTACGCCGGACCTGAAGACCAATAAGAAAAACTATATCGTGATCGACGAGGAAACCACGCGCACCTCCAAGCGCGGCGTCTTCGCCGGCGGCGATATCGTGACCGGCGGCGCCACGGTGATTCTGGCCATGGGGGCGGGCCGCAAGGCCGCTGTCTCCATCCACGAATACCTGACGACCGGCGTGTGGGAGACTCAGCCGAAAGAAGTGGTCACGCCGTAAGCGTAAGCCGAAAAGCGTAAGACCGCACGAAATTAGCGCCGCACCCTCGATGAGAGGTGCGGCGCTTTTTCTTGCAATCCGCTTGGATCAAGGCTGTATGGCGGAAGGGAACGAAGCTCTTGCTGCTGGCAACCCGCCGCTCAGCGCGTCGGGTTGCCGGTTGCGCGCGAGAGTCCCACTTGCGCGACCTCGCTCTGCGGGAAGATGCGCAACTCCTCGCGAAACTCGCGGGCTGCTCCCGCCATGTCGCCCTTGGCCAGCAGAATCGTTCCCAGCGCAGCATGGGCTCCGGCGCCGGTGGGATTCATGGCGAGCGACTGCCGCACCGCAGCTTCGGCCGCATCGATCTGGTTGCGGTGCATCTCCACACTGGCGAGGTGAAGCCACATGTCGTAGCGGGGCTGGATGCTCAGGGCCTGGGTCAGATACTTCTCGGCCGCCGCGTCGTCTCCCAGCAGCCAGGCAATCCGCCCCAGAGCGAAGAGGGCAGAGCTGTTCCGCGGCTCGATGGCCAGGGAACGCTGCAACAGCGGCACGGCCTCCTCGTAGCGGTGGACCGCGATGTAAGCATCGGCGAGGCCGGTGAGCGCGCGGGGGTTTTCAGGAGTGATCATGACCGCGCGGGTGAACAGGGTTACGTTATTTTGCCACCACACCATCTGGGTCAAGGTTTGAATGCTCAGCAGAGGGACAAGAACGATGGCCACCAGCGGAAAGACGCGATACTGTGCCCGCGCCTCAATGCCCTCTGAGGCCCATTGCAGCACCAGGGCAAAAGCCATGCAGAAGCCCACCAGCGGAGCGTAAAGAAAGCGGTCATGCACCAACTCATAGGGGCCCAGAGCCTTCAGATAAAGCACCGGGGCAAGGGGAGCCAGAATCCACGCCACGCAGACGCAGGAGCGCCGCCAACCCGCCGACCGCCAGAGCAGATATCCGAGCACGGCGGCCGCGGCGATCAACCCCATCAGCGGCAGCAGGAATTGCTGGGATTGCCAACTGCTCACGATCTCCAGCGGATAGTAGGGAACCACAGCCGAGGTCCAGAACATCTGGCGCAGATAGAAGAGAAGCACCGCAGGCCAGGTGAAGATCATCTGAGCGGTACTGGCCTGGGTGAGGGGATGCGAGAAGGCTCCCAGGATGTGCTGGCGCAGGGCTAGAAAGACGAGCGAGATGGCGAAGAATGGAACGGTTGCCACCAGCACCGGCAGCCCGGGCTTTGCCCGTGAGGCCAGCGCCAGCGCGGTTGCAAGCAGCACAACCGGCAGCACGACGGCGGTTTCTTTGGTAAAGACACAGGCGGTTGCCGCAACGAATGAGGCGGCCCACCAAACCAGTTTCCCCTGCTCCATCCAGCGCAGGAAGCTGAGCACCGAGAGCAGCAGGAGCGCGGTCATCAGCAGATCGCCCATGGCCGAGGCCCAGGAGATGGCCTCCACGTGTGCGGGGTGGACGGCAAACAGAGCGGCGGCCGTGCCGGCTACGAAACGGCTCTGAACCAGCCGCAGCGCCAGGCGGAATACCAGCAAAGTGCAGAGCACATGCAACAGAATGCTGATCCCATGCCAGGCCGCGGCGTTGGGTCCGAAGAGCCCGTAGGCGAGTTCGTCCCAGACACTTAAAACCGGGCGGTAAAAATTCGATCCGAAGAATGCGGATTGGTCGCTGGTAAAGAAGCGGGAGATGTGCGACAAGTTCAGCCCGGCGCGGTGCTCGATGGTGAACACGTCGTCATAGACAAAACCAGAGAGGATGCCGGACGCATGGACCGCAAAGGCCAGCAGAGCCAGGCCGGTCATCCATAGGCCGCGGGCTTTGCGCTCGGCTCCCGCACTCTGCGCGGGCGTGATGGGGGAAGAAAGCCGCTCGGAATCCTGCGCGCCGCTTTTCGCGGAGGCAGCCGCCTCGCCGTGCCGATTGTTTGCCAACGTGGGAACCCTCAATGAATGGTTTTTAATATCGTATCCGATGGCCCGGCAGGGGCGGAAGGAATTTCGGTTCGCGGGATGCACGAGAGGCTAAGGCGCGTCGGTTACTGCCCGTTGTCTGAATTGGGTTGACTCTTTCTAAGTGTGTAGTTAGTGTGTATGACTAATCTAGTCTAGGAAGACCGGGCAGCGATGAACAGCCGGGAAATCATCAGGAAACTGGAGCAGGACGGCTGGTTTGAAGTTTCGCAGGCAGGGAGCCACAAGCAGTTCAAGCATGCCACGAAGCCGGGCCGGGTGACCGTCCCCTCGCCCCGCAAAAATGTGCCGATGGGGACGCTGCGGAGCATCGAAAAACAGGCTGGGATCAAGCTGCGATAGGAGGGCACGAATTTGGAGTACATCGCTTATCTTCACAAGGACGCGAAATCGGATTATGGGGTCAGCTTTCCTGACTTCCCGGGCTGCATCACCGCCGGCTCGACGTTGGAAGAAGCGCGGCGTATGGCGGTGGAAGCTCTCGCCCTACACATTGCCGGCATGCAGGAGGACGAAGAAGAGATTCCCGAGCCTTCCAGTCTTGACGATCTCCAGAGCGATCCTGCGATGAAGGGTGCGGTCGCTTTTCTGGTGGAAGCCAAGGAGCCGGAAAAGACGGTGCGTATCAATATCACCGCACGCGAGAGCCAGATCGCGGAAATTGACCACCGGGCACGAGCCGCCAAACTCTCCCGGTCGGCTTATATGGTCACGCAGGCTCTAGGAAAGAAAAGTCCCGCCAAGCACTAAGCGGGCCGGACGATGAACTGCGCGGGCCGAAGCTTGACGTGCGCATCTCCCCGTCTAAACGCACTCCCTCCCGGCGCGATATAATAAAGAGTTACGCAGGGCGTGCTGCGGCTTGCTGGGAGCGGGCCGATGCGTTGCGGGGTGGGGATATCTGGCGAATGGAATTGAAGTCATGGAATTAAAGGTTCACAGCAGCTACAAGCCGCAGGGCGATCAGGCCTCGGCTATTGCGCAGCTTACGCGCGGGCTGAGCGAAGGCGAAAAGCATCAGGTGCTGCTCGGCGTCACCGGCTCGGGCAAGACCTTTACGATGGCCAAGGTCATCGAGGCGTGCCAGCGGCCGGCGCTGGTGATGGCGCACAACAAGACGCTGGCGGCGCAGCTTTATCACGAGTTCAAGAGTTTCTTCCCGAACAACGCCGTCGAGTACTTCGTCTCCTACTACGACTACTACCAGCCGGAGGCCTACATTCCGGCGGGCGACATTTACATCGAGAAGGAATCGACGGTCAACGATGAGCTGGACAAGCTGCGGCTCTCCGCGACCCGCTCGCTCTTCGAGCGCCGCGACTGCATCATCGTCGCCTCGGTGAGCTGCATCTACGGCCTGGGCTCGCCGGAAGCCTACTACGGAATGCTGCTCTTCCTGGAAAAGGGACAGAAGATCAAGCGCAAGGAGATCACTAGCAAGCTGGTCGAGATCCTCTACGAGCGCACCGACGCCGACTTCAAGCGCGGCACGTTTCGCGTGCGCGGCGACGTGATCGAGGTCTATCCGACCTACGACGACAACGCCTATCGCATCGAACTCTGGGGCGATGAGGTCGAGTCGCTCTCGCAGATCGATCCGCTCTTCGGCACCGTGAAACAGAAGTACCAGCGCCTGCCGATCTATCCCAAGTCGCACTACGTGATGCGGCCCGAGACGCAAAAGCGCGGCGGTGGATTCGATTGTGCAGGAGATGCTGTGGTGGGAGAAGGAGCTGGAAAACCAGGGGCGCATCGTGGAGGCGCAGCGCATCCACCAGCGCACCCGCTTTGATCTGGAGATGATCAAGGAGATGGGCTACTGCCACGGCATTGAGAACTACTCGCGCCACTTCACCGGGCGGCTGCCGGGCGAGCCTCCGCCGACGCTGCTGGACTATGTGCCGCGCGATTACCTGCTGTTCATGGACGAGTCTCACCAGACCGCGCCGCAGGTGCGCGGCATGTGGCACGGCGACCGCTCGCGCAAGCAGAACCTGATCGACTACGGCTTCCGGCTGCCGAGCGCGCTCGACAACCGCCCGCTCACCTTCGAGGAATTCGAGGCGCGGGTGAATCAGGCGATCTACGTGAGCGCTACGCCTGGGCCTTACGAGCTGACAAAATCGGCAGGGGTCATCGTGGAGCAGATCATCCGGCCCACCGGGCTGGTCGATCCGCAGGTCGAGGTGCGCCCGGTGAAGGGGCAGATCGACGATCTGCTGGCGGAGATTCGGCTGCGCGCCGAACAGGGCGAGCGGGTGCTGGTGACCACGCTGACCAAGCGCATGTCCGAGGACTTGGCCGAATACTACAGCGAGGTCGGGGTGCGCTGCCGCTACATGCATTCGGAGATCGAGACCCTGGAGCGGATCAACATTCTGCGCGATCTGCGCAAGGGCGAGTTCGATGTATTGATTGGTATCAATCTATTGCGCGAGGGGCTGGACCTGCCCGAGGTTTCGCTGGTGGCCATTCTGGACGCGGATAAGGAAGGCTTTCTGCGCTCGGCGGGCTCGCTGATCCAGACGATTGGCCGCTGCGCCCGCCACCTGGAAGGGCGCGCGATTCTCTACGCCGACCGCATGACCGACTCGATGCGGAACGCCATCGGCGAGACCAACCGACGCCGCGCGATTCAGGAGGCCTATAACGAGGAGAACGGCATTACGCCGCAGTCGGTGGGCCGCTCGGCTGATATGTCGCTGGCGCACGTGATCGCCGCCGACTACGCGGAGGTGCCGATGGAAAACGATGGCCTGCCGGAGTTCAAGTCGCAGGAGCAACTCGATACTTTCATCGCGAAGATGGAAGAAGAGATGCGCGAGGCGGCCAAGCGATTCGAGTTCGAGCGCGCGGCCAAGCTACGCGATACGGTGAAGGAGCTAAGGACGAAGGAATTTCTGTTTACGTGAGATGAATGGCTTAAATGAGGATGCAACGGAATGCTGCTACCTGAAGACGGGCTAGAGTTCTGTTTCGGAATTGTGAGCTACTTGGCGATTATCCGACAGGAATCTGAAAAGGGCACCGCTCTGTCCAACGCTAAACGGACGTTTTAGATTTGTACAAACGTTTTCAGCTTACCAAGCGAAGTCCACATGGCAACATTTTCCTATTGACACACGCCCGTATCGGTCTACGATTTGGAGACACTCTGAAAGGGAAAAAGCCGCCATGCAGCGTCCTATCACCCTCGCTCTAGCTATTCTCTTTGCCTCCGCACCTTCGTTCGCACAACAACCAGCGCAAACGCCTTCATCGCCGCCCTTCGCACAACAACCGGCGCAGCCGCCTTCCTCAACAACGCCGCCGTCCGACATTGGTCAAGGGGCACCCAAAGTGCAGGAGCCTGAATACAACTATGTGATCTTCTATCTTGACCCTGCAGGTGTACTAATTCCACTGGAGAGGCAGAAGACATTTCTCGAAATGAAGACTAAGTTTGGAGGGTTGGGAGGGATGCAAACCCAGATGAGCTACAAGGGATCAAGATCGCCGGTGCGGTTCAGAGCGGGTCAAGCAATCCAGTTTGTCGTTCGAGTGCCCCCGCCCGCCGCCACCTTACCCGGCATAGAACCGCCGCCGCAGGACGACCCTGTCAAGCTGAATGTGCTCAAGGTATCGAAGGACCAACGCCTGAATGTTTCCCTCAAAATGGGGGGAGGGCTGGTAATGACCGGGGTCGGGCGCGCAAAGACGGTAGAAACTCTGCGCACTCTAAAGTTTAGCAAGTATGGTCTGGGGTCACTTAAAGTATCTGTAGTCGAGCCTCTGGAGCCGGGTGAATACGTGATGACAACGGCATTGGGAGGAATGATTGGATTGGGAAACGGGGATTTCTTGTTTGGCATCGACCCTGAGTGAACCTATTGCTAATGTTCTTAGCTCGCCTTAAATTCGACCTCCCGAAGAGCCTCTGCTTAGGCAGAGGCTCTGTTGCAGTCGTTTAGGCACAATGAGCAAACGCACACGCAAGGATTGTTGAATACTACAGCCCAAGTATTCCACAATCCCGAAACGGGATTGTGAGCGACTTGGCGATTATCCGACAGGAATCTGAAAAGGGCACCGCTCTGTCCAACGCTAAACGGACGTTTTAGATTTGTACAAACGTTTTCAGCTTACCAAGCGAAGTCCACATGGCAACATTTTCCTATTGACACACGCCCGTATCGGTCTACGATTTGGAGACACTCTGAAAGGGAAAAAGCCGCCATGCAGCGTCCTATCACCCTCGCTCTAGCTATTCTCTTTGCCTCCGCACCTTCGTTCGCACAACAACCAGCGCAAACGCCTTCATCGCCGCCCTTCGCACAACAACCGGCGCAGCCGCCTTCCTCAACAACGCCGCCGTCCGACATTGGTCAAGGGGCACCCAAAGTGCAGGAGCCTGAATACAACTATGTGATCTTCTATCTTGACCCTGCAGGTGTACTAATTCCACTGGAGAGGCAGAAGACATTTCTCGAAATGAAGACTAAGTTTGGAGGGTTGGGAGGGATGCAAACCCAGATGAGCTACAAGGGATCAAGATCGCCGGTGCGGTTCAGAGCGGGTCAAGCAATCCAGTTTGTCGTTCGAGTGCCCCCGCCCGCCGCCACCTTACCCGGCATAGAACCGCCGCCGCAGGACGACCCTGTCAAGCTGAATGTGCTCAAGGTATCGAAGGACCAACGCCTGAATGTTTCCCTCAAAATGGGGGGAGGGCTGGTAATGACCGGGGTCGGGCGCGCAAAGACGGTAGAAACTCTGCGCACTCTAAAGTTTAGCAAGTATGGTCTGGGGTCACTTAAAGTATCTGTAGTCGAGCCTCTGGAGCCGGGTGAATACGTGATGACAACGGCATTGGGAGGAATGATTGGATTGGGAAACGGGGATTTCTTGTTTGGCATCGACCCTGAGTGAACCTATTGCTAATGTTCTTAGCTCGCCTTAAATTCGACCTCCCGAAGAGCCTCTGCTTAGGCAGAGGCTCTGTTGCAGTCGTTTAGGCACAATGAGCAAACGCACACGCAAGGATTGTTGAATACTACAGCCCTTGTCGCTCACTATCCCATTTCGGCAATCACCCGAACGGCTTCATGCTGTTGTAATCAGTGCAAAGGAAAAAGCCCGGAGCGATCCGGGCTTTTCCGCGTATGAGAAGCGCTCTAGTCGTACTCCTGCAAGGTGGTGACGTGCTGCTCCAGCGCCTTGGAGTACTCGCGTTCGGCGAGCAACTCGCTCTCCAGCTTTTTGATCTGGCAGTGCAGGCGCAGCATCTCCAGCCGCATTTTACCTGAGTCTGAAGTGTTGCCGGGCATCGGCGGCGGAGGCACGCGGCCGGGTTGGGGCGGCGGCACCGCAAGCTGTGCCGAGCCGGTAATCTGCGCTCCGGGAATGGAGACCGGCGGCGCCACCACCGACGGCTGCATCGCGGCCGCCACGGTGGCGGCAATCGAGGGAGACATGGGACGCGGCGTGACCCGCGGCGGCACCGGCACCGGTCCCGTGTTGTTGATGCGCGACGAACCATGACCGGCGCGGGCCGGCATGGGGCCGCTGAAGATGCTGCTCAGCACCGCGCTGGCATCGTCCTGCGCCTGCGCGGTCTCCGGCTCGGCCTCGACCGGGGTGGAGAGCAGATGGCGCACGCGCGCGATCAGATCCTGCGGCTGGAAGGGCTTGCGGATTAATTCATTGGCGTGCACGGCGAAGGCGCGCTCGGCCACTCCCTTATTCACCACGCCGGACATGAGGATCACCGGGGTTTGCGAAAAGCGGGGATGCTGCTTGATGTACTGGCAGACCTCGTAGCCATCGCGGCCGGGCATGATCACGTCGGTGATCACCACGTTGGGCGCGCTATGATCCATCAGATCCATGGCGCTGCTGGCGTCATGGCAGGTGATGACATCCAGGTCTTCGCGGTGGAAGGCGATTTTAATCACCTCGCGCATGGTTGCGCTGTCGTCGATAAAGTAGACCACCGGCTTTGCGCTCATTTGTAGCCTCCGTCGTTGGCGGCGCGTTCTTCATCGATCTCGCGCAACGCTTCCAGCATCAGTTCGGTCACGGAACGGAAAACAGTGCGGGTGGCGGCCAGCAAGCCGGGCACGAACTTGTATACGCCCCGCTCCACGCCATTGCAGTTCTTGATGATTTTGATCACCGCGTCATTGCCGATGGTCTCGCCCACTTCGGCGTGCAGCACATCGCCGCGCCCGAAGAAAACGGTGCCGTCGAGCGATTCCGCATTGATGTAGAGCACTCCCGACTGACGCGATTGGGAGAGCATCTGAATGACGCCGGGGAGGTCGAGATGCGAGAGGCTGCCCTCGAGCACGGTCTGCTCCGACTGCAACATCTGGGTGGGATGGAATCCCTCCTCGCGGCTGAGCAGAAAGGTTCGCACCTGGGCGGCGATATTTTCCGGACCGCGGCGGCGGTCGATGTAGTCGTCGCAACCGGCGCGGAATGCCTCCATCAGCGACTGGTCGCCACCGTCGCCCATGGCAAGGATGGGAATGTTGGTGGTGGCAGCATCGTTGTGCAGAATCTTCGGAAGATCGAAGACACTGAGCTCGCGTAGATTGGTGGCGCACAGAATCGCGGTCGGCGCCTGCCACTCCAGCATGGTGAGCGCATAGGTAGCCTGGGTGCTGTGCATCACGTCGAATCCATGGGCCTTGAGAGCCTCGGTCAGGCGCCGCGCAAAGAATACATTGCTGTCAATCACCAGAATTCGCTGATTGAGAGCCTCGGTGTTGCTGCTCATTGCTTTGCCTCCCCAGCCAACTCACAGGCGGGTTGAATGCAGTGTGCCACAAGCTGATCCAGGTCCAACAGAGGAACCGTGCTGCCCGCGGTACACAATAGACCAGCGCCGAACGGCATCTCTCCCTGCGCCTCGATGCGCTCGCCCTGAACCAGTTCGCAGCCGCCACGGACCGGGATGGCCACGGTCTCGGCGCGTCCCGCGTAGGTGCATTGCGCCACCAGATAGAGGTTGGGCCGGGCGCCTTGGCCAAAGGCTTTGCCCAGATCGCAGACCGGAACCACGCTTCCGCGCCGTACCAGAACCCCTTCCAGCGACTGCATGGTGTGAGGAAACGAGTAGACGCGGCTGGGCATGACCAGTTCCTTCACCTGGCTGGAGTCCAGCGCATAGCGCTCCTCGCCCAGGGGAAACGTCACGTATCGCGTCGTATCATTCATACACCGTCGCCAATTCCTTTCGCCGGCAGCAGAGGCTTGCGCCAATACTCGGCTCTTACGAGCGGCACCACTTCGTTCTCCAGCAATAACAGCCCGCGATACCACTGGCGCTCCGCGCCGCGGAATAACCTTGGCAGCGGCACCATTTTGGGCAAGCTTGCCATGCGCTCCACGTCACTGACGCCCAGCGAATATTCGCCCGGCTTCAGCACCACGAAACGCTCCAGTATCCCGGCTCCAAGGCCAACTTGCAAGGCGAAATCGACCGGCTCCGGACCCTTTAGTTTACGAATCGCAGTACGATCGTCACGATCGCGAATCTCCTCGACCTCCGAGGATTGCACGGCAAATCGCACTCCGCCCGCGGTGAACAAGATCACCGGGCCCGCCGTGGCCGCAACCGGCTTGGCCGGACGCGAGATAAACAAGGGACGACGTTCGAGCTCTTTCACTACGTCCGCCATGAAGTACCCAAAGAAGTTCCCAACGATGTGTCCAAAGACGCGCCCAAATTCTTGCCGGTCATAATGCCGCGGCGCGCGCCGCCGCCCATTGACCCGCCATTCGCCGCGAGATGGCTGCCGCAATCTCCTGCAGCGGCAAAACCTGCTCCACGGCGCCGCTCTTGATGGCCTCGGCGGGCATTCCGAAGATCACCGAGGTGGACTCGTCCTGGGCCAGCACCAGTCCGCCGTTTTCCTGAATCGCCATGACGCCGCGCGCCCCGTCGTTGCCCATTCCGGTGAGGATGGCGACCGCCGCATTGCGGCCTGTGAGGGCTGCCACCGACTCCAGGGACGACGTCAATGCTGGGCCGGTAGCCGGCAATCCGCGGACCGCTGTCGAGTACGACGCGTCCGGGTGGAACCAGCCTCAGATGGCTGTCGCCGGGACAGACGTACACCTGTCCGGCGCGTAGAATTTCGCCGTTCTCGGCCTGCTTCACCGGAAGCTGCGCCACCGACGCCAGTTGTTCGGCAAACTGCGGGGTAAAAGCTCCGGGCATGTGCTGCACCACCAGCACCGCGCCGGGAAAGCCCACGGCAAACTGCGGCACCAGCTGCATCAGCGTCGCCGGGCCTCCGGTGGAGGCGGCCAGCACCGCGACCGGCACTGCCGCGCCATTCACCGCAGGCGCCGCGACCAACTCACGGGGCGTGCGCTCGGCGCGCGCCAGCCACGGCCGGCTCGGCGAAGCGCGGCAGGTTGCGGACCACCCGAACCTTGGAGGCGGTGCGCAGCTTGCGTACCAGTTCGTCGCGCACGCTGGACATATCGAGATCGATGGCGCTGGTGGGCTTGGCCAAAAAATCAATGGCGCCTAACTCCAGCGCGCGCAGCGTGTCCTTAGCCCCCTCCTTGGAGGCCGAGCTGACAATCACGATGGGCCGCGGCTCGGTGGACATGATGACTTCCGTCGCCTCCAGTCCGTCCATGTGAGGCATGTTGATGTCCATGGTGATGACGTGCGGTTTGAGCCGGGCGGACTTCTCCACCGTCTCGCGCCCGTCGCGCGCTTCGCCGACCACCTCGAAGGAGCCATCGGAGTCGAGAATACTGACCAAGACCTTGCGCATGAAGGCGGAATCGTCGGCGACCAGGACCCGGATTTTTTCGATATTCGTCATGACCTTATCTCTCTCAATGCACCACGGGCGGAGCGGCCGTCGCCTGTCCCGAGGTTCCAATCAACTCCACCACTTGGGCGATGAACGATTCTTCCTGTACCGGTTTGACCATGAACGCCGCCGCGCCTTCCTTGATCGCGCGCTCGCGATGCTTGGCGCCGGCGCGCGAGGTCACCACCATCACCGGAACCTTGCTGGTGACCGGCGTCTGGCGCAAGTGCAACATCAACTCATAACCGTTGGTGCGCGGCATCTCCAGATCGGTGATCACCAGGTCGCAATGGTTGGTGGTGGCAATCTCCAGCGCCTCCAGGCCATCGGAGGCCAGTTTGACGCGATAGCCTGCCTTCTCCAACATGCGTCCCACGAACTTGCGTACGCTGATCGAGTCGTCGGCCAGCACTACCAGTTTTTCCCGTTCCACGGCATCGACGGCAGCGGCGGGAATCTCGCCGCGCGCCACTGCAATGGCTCCCGGGAGGAATAGCCGGGCCGCGCTCATCGCGGTGGTCAGCGGGCGGCGCTCGATGGATTCGCCCATGATGAGGCGGTTCAGATCGACCAGCAGAATCAGGCTGCCATCGGGCGCAATGGTTGCGCCGGGAAACATCTTGACATGGCGCAGATACTCGCCCAGATTCTTGATCACGATTTCATCTTTGCGCAGAACTTCCTCGACCACGACGCCGACTTGTCTGCCGCCCACGTTCACCAGCACCAGGCGGAGATATCCGTTGACCGCCTCCAGGCGCGGCAGTTGCAGGGCCTCGTCGAAGCGCACCACCTCGGTGACCACGTCGCGCACCTTGGTGATGAGTTTGCCGCCGACCTCTTCGATCTCGCTGGGGCGAATGCGCCGGATCTCTTCGACAAAGCCCAGCGGGAAGGCGAAGGTCTGCCCGCCGCACTGCACAAACAGCGCCTGCGAGATGATCAGGGTGAGCGGAACCTTGAGGGTGAAGCGCGAGCCGATGCCTTTCTCGGTCTCGATCTCCACCTCGCCGTTGAGATTGTTCACGTTGGAGCGCACCACATCGAGTCCCACTCCGCGGCCCGCCAGTTCGGTGCGGCGCGGCGCGGTGGAGAAGCCGGGGCGGAAGAGCAGATCCAGCACCTCGCGGCGGCTCAGGCCCGCGGCTTCGTCGGCCGAGAGCAATCCGCTCTCCACCGCCGTGGCCCGGACGCGCTCGAAGTCCACGCCGCGGCCATCGTCTTCGACCTCGATGTAGATGTGATTTCCCTTGTGATAGGCGCGCACCGCAATGTTGCCCTGATCGGGCTTGCCCGCCTCGTAGCGCTCATCGGCACGCTCGATGCCATGCGCTACGGCGTTGCGAACCAGGTGCAGCAAGGGGTCGGCAATCTGCTGAATGATGTTGTTGTCGAGCTCGGTTTCGGCTCCCCCAAGGATCAGTTCCACCTGCTTATTGCTGGCCTTGGCGGCATCGCGAACGGTGCGGGCAAGGCGGGTGAACAGGTTGCCGATGGGAACCATGCGCGCTTGCGTGATTTCATCCTGCAGGCGATGCGCAAGCTTGGTGAACTCGTCGATATCGCCGTCCACCCGGCGCACAAAGCCATCCAGTTGGGTGAGCACTTCGGTGATGTCGGCGGAAATTTCCGTGAGCGAGCGCGAGAGGATGCCGAAATCATCGTAGCGATCCATCTCCAGTTCGCTGAACTCCGGATGGCCGGCGTTATACGGACTGCCGTAGGAACTCCCGTAGCCGGAATTTCCGAAGCCCGGTGCGTCGAAGCCGCCTCCGCCAAAGCCGCCGTAGACAGGTGCTCCGCCGTAGCCGCCCTGATGCATCTCCAGCGACGAAGTCGGCCAGGACATAGAGGAAAGCGCGGGCGCGGCGTTGACGCGGATAAATTCGTATTTGTCCTGAAACTCCCAGACCTTGTCGCTCATGCGGCCCTTGGAGAAATTCAGTACCTCGGCCAGCCTCTCCAACTCCGCCAAGCGGCCCAACATGCGGGTGCGATTGATGACCAACTCGCCCACCGCGTTCATCATGCGATCCAGGCGCTCCAGCCCGATGCGCACCGATTTCGATTGCGCCATGCCGACCGGCATGGTTGGCGCGGGCAGCGGCTCGGGCGCTTCCAGCTTCGGCGCTTCCATTCTTGGCTCGACCGCGCGCTCCTCTGCGGCCTTCGGCGGGACGCTTTGAAGCTCTGGAGCGGCCTGAAGGCTTTCGGTAACGGGAGCGCTTTGAGCCGAAGCCATTTGAGTTGCAACCAATGGCGGCGCCGGCGATACCGGCACACTCTCCGGCACATTGACCGGCACGGCGACCGGCACGGCCAGCGGCTCAGCCTCGGGGGCGCGAGCGGTGGCAACTGGGGTGGCTGGGGTGACGGCGGCGACCGGGGTGACGGCGGTGGCTGGGGCAACCTCGGCAGTCTCAGGGGACGCGACGTGATCCAGCCGCGCGATCAGGGTGCGCGCCGCAAGCTGGAAGCTGGCCTCGTCCTCCCACTGCCGGTAGATCACCTTGCTTGAGCACATCGACCGTTTCCAGGCAGAGGTCAATGATGGTTGCGCTCGGCTTCAGCTCGCCGTCGCGCAGCCGTCCGATCAGGTCTTCGGCGCGATGCGCGATGGTGGCGATGCGCTGCCAGCCCACCTGTGCGGCCGAACCCTTGATGGTATGCATGGCGCGGAAGAGACGGTGAATGTCCTCGGTGTTCGGGTTCGCCTCCAGCGCCAGCAGGCAATCGGTGATCGCCTGCAGGTGCTCCTCGACCTCGGGAATGAAGAACTCGAGCACCTCGGCGGGAATCGCGTCGTCAGCTTCCAGCGCCGGAACATGCTCAATGGAAATCTTTGCCGCTGCGGCTGGCTTGGGTGCTGCCGCAGGCGGCGCCGCAATCGCGGGCGGCGCGGGAGCAACCAGCTGAGTTGCGACGGCGGGCGGCGTGGCTGGCTTCTCGGCGCTCGGGACCGCGGGGGCTACATCCGCTGCGGCGGCGGGTTGCGCTGGGGCTACGGTGGCAGCGGCCCGGGGTTCAGACGGAGCTACCGCAGGAGGCGCGGAAGGAGCTGCGGCCGAAGTTGCAGCCGGAGTTGCGGAAGGTGCCGTCGGGCGTGCGGCCTCTGGCGCCGGGGACACGGCTGCCACTGGCTCAACGTCAGGCGTGGGCGGATGCGGCTGCTCAGTTGGGGCGTCGATGGCAGGCGGCGGGGGAGACTGGAAGGCGAAGGGATAGCGCTGCTTGAATGCGGCAATATCGTCGACCGACTCGGTGCCGCTGGCGCCGATCATAATCAGGTCGCTTTCGAGCACCGCAATGGCTTCGTAGATGAACTCCACCAGCGGAGCCGTAGCCTCCGGGCTGATGGTCGCGTTCATGGCGTACTGGAAGATATGCGCCAGTTTGCCCGGCAACCTCTTGGAAGAACTCGTAGCCATAGGTTCCGCCGGTGCCGGCTACCCCGTGGGCCGAAATGTAGAGGCGCTCGATGTCCTCATAGAGCGGATAGGGGTCCTGCAGAATGCCCGAGTACTCGCGAAGAAACTGGAGATGCTCGCTGGCTTCGGCCAGGAAGAGTTCGATCATCTCCGGGCTGGCGCCGTTCATAGCTCCTCCCCCACGGCACGCGGGAGCGGCTTCTGCAGCAGCCGGGTCCCGTGCATGATCGTCTGGGTGAACTTCACCGGAGCGCTGGCCACGGTTTCGGCGTGGCCCAGGAAGAGATATCCGCCCGGCTCCAGGTACTCGTAGAAGCGCTGAATCAGGCGGCGGCGCAACTCCTCGCCGAAATAAATCAAGACGTTCATGCAGAAGATGCAGTCGAAGCGTCCCAGGTAGAGCGGCTCGGCCAGGTTCATCGGCGCGAACTTAACCATCTCGCGCAGCACCGGCTTCACCTTGTAGCCGTCGGCGCCGCGGGTAAAGTAGTTGACGATCTGGGCCGGCGAAAGATTTTCCAGCAGGCGCTCGCTATAGACTCCGCGCTCGGCGCGCTCCAGGGCTTCGCGGCTGATGTCGGTGGCCATGATGCTGGCGTCCGGTGCCGTGCCGGTGGCGGCGGCTTCGCAGAGGCTCAGTGCGATCGAGTAGGGCTCTTCGCCGCTGGCGCAGCCCGCGCTCCAGATGCGCAAGCCCGGCTCTTTGCTCCAGAACTTGCGCTCTTGCAGCTGCGGCAGCACGTGCTGCTCGAAATGCCGAAAACAGTCCCGGATAGCGCAGAAAGCGGGTCTCCTGGGTGAGCAGCCGCTCCAGCATGGTGTCGTATTCGACGTTGGAGCTGGCGCACCAGGCGCAGCAATTCCATGCCGTAGCTCAGGCGTTTGCGATGCATGTGCTCGACCACGCGGGAGGTCAGGAAGCGCTCGCGCGACTCATCGAACACCATGCCGGAGCGCTGCTCGATGAGCAGTTGCAGCTCCCGCACTTCGTGCTCGGTCAGCACCGGATTGATGCCCGCGTCGTTCATCGCCGCCTGCTAGGCCCCTGTCCCCTGCAAGATCCCTTGTCTGATGCCTATGCCGATTCCTTAATTGCGAGCGCCCGCTTGCAACTCTTTCCGTGGCGGCTGCTGCTGCGTCTGCTGCGGGGCGGCCGCCTGCACCCGGAACTGCGACAGCGCCTCGTTTAACTGTTCGCTCATCTGCACCATCAGTTCCGTGCTGCGCGCCGTCTGCCGCGCTCCCTGCGAGGTCTGGTGGGTAATGTTGGAGATAATCTGCATGGCGTTGGCCACGCCCTCGGTGCCGCGCACCTGCTGCTTGCTGGCCAGGGAAATCTCCTGCACCAGCTCCGCCGACTGCCGCACCACGGCGGAAATCGCCTCCAGCGCCTTGCCTGCCTGGTCGGCCAGCCGCGCTCCCACTTCCACCTCGCGCGTTCCTTCTTCCATCACCACCACGGCCTCGTTGGTCTCGGCCTGGATGGCCTTGATCAATGCCGCAATATCCTTGGTCGCGGTGCGCGAGTGTTCGGCCAGCTTGCGGACTTCGTCGGCGACGACGGCAAATCCGCGGCCTGCCTCGCCGGCTCGTGCGGCTTCAATCGCAGCGTTGAGCGCCAGCAGGTTGGTCTGCTCGGTGATGTCATTAATCACGTTGATGATTTCGCTGATCTCCAGCGAGCGGTCGCCGAGCGACTTGATCTTCTTGGCCGTGGCTTGCACGCTGGAGCGGATGCGCTGCATTCCTTCCAGGGTGTCGCGTACCGAGCGGTTGCCCTGCTCGGCGGCGTCCAGTGCGCGCCGCGCGGCCTCGGCGCTGGCTTCGGCGTTGTTGCTCACCTGCTTCATGGAAACCGTCAGCTCCTCGACCGCCGAGGAGGTGTTGGTAATCTCGTGATCCTGCTGGGTGGCGCCCTTGGCCATCACCTCGGAGGCATTCAGAATCTCATTGGCGCTGGTCGATACGTCGTTGGCGGCATCGCGCACCCGGCGCAGCACCTGGGTAAAGTTGTCGAGCATGTAGTTGACCGAGTCCACCACGTTGCCGAGGGCATCGCTGGTCACGCCGCCGCGCAGGGTCAGGTCGCCGCGCGCAATCTGGCTGACGACGGTCAGGAACTCGGTGACCGAGCGCTGCAGGTTGCGCTGCGCCTCTTCGTCCTGCATCGCATGGGCGGCCTTCTCTGCCGCCAGGTTCAGGTGCGCGGCGATGGTGGCGAAGTCGTCATCGCCGTCCTCGGGCAGGCGCGCGTTGAAGTCGCCGGCGCCCACATGATCGGCAAACGACGGCCAGCCCTTTCACCGGCTCGCACACCTTGTTGGAGAGGCGGAAGAGCACGAACAGCGAGCCAATCACCAGGGCGGCAACCGCGCCAAGCAGCGGAATCAAGGCGTCCGATGGCAGCGCTGCCAGTTTGAGCAGCGAATTGCCTCCAGACTTAGCGCCAGCCGCGTAGGCCAGCCCAAGCACCGCAACGGTGGCGAGGAGATTGACCACCACCAGAGCGATGATTGTCGAATTCAGACGACCTTTCATAAGACCTCCAGGACAACGCGACGGGCATGTCACTCACGCGCCGCCTTCCACTCGAGCGCAATCGCGCCCTGAAACCTTTCGCGGAAGCCGCCATGCTTCCTTCCGCTTTAAATCACGCCGACCGGAAACGACTCCAGTACGCGCTTCAAATCCAATGCCAGCGCCAGCCGCTCGCCGTGGCGCAACATGCCCGCCACAGTGCGGAACATCGCGCGGCGCTTCTTCCTTCAGCAACGGCTCGCTGGTGCTATGGGTGCCGATCACCTCGTCCACGGCCAATCCCAGTCGCACGTCGGGCGCGGTTGCGCCGCCGCGCAGGCAGGCCACCACCACTTGCTTCGGCGGCAGGTCCGCCCGCCGCACTTCGGTAAACGCAATGTCCACCACCGGCACGATGGTGCCGCGCAAATTGAAGACGCCCATCAAGAACGGCGGCGACAGCGGCAGATTCGTCAACCGCGGCCACTCCACCACCTCATCCACTTCCAGCACATGCAGGCAATAGCGTTCCCGCCCCGAGCGGAAGATACAGTACTGCTGCTCGGGCAGCGCGGGCTGCAAGGCCTCGCTCTCGGCCTCGTCCTCAAAGGCAGGATCGAAGCCGGGATCGACCGGCAAAGGCTCCTGCTCCGGCGCATTGTTGGGCGGTGTGGCCATCGCTTATCCGATCACCCTTTGCACTTCGCCCACCAGTTGCTCCCCGGTGAACGGCTTGGTCACGTAGCCGTCGGCACCCTGCTGCATGCCCCAGAACTTGTCGCTCTCGCCGTTCTTCGAGGTCACCAGCACAATCGGGATGCTGCCGAATTCCTGGCTCCGCTTCAGCTCGCGGCAGGCCTGGAAGCCATTTCTCCCCGGCATCACCACATCCAGAAGAATCAGGTTCGGATGCTCGGAGGCCAAGGTCTGTTCGATGCGCAGCGGGTCGCTCAACGCAATGGCGGAGTATCCCGCAATCTGCAAAAAGGACTGCATCAACCGGCTCTCCGCTTGTGAATCGTCAACGATCAAAATCTTCTTCAGCACGACGCACCTCGATTTCTTCGCATTTCGCTATCCAGCGACGAGAGACGCTGCAACTCTGGCAAAATCCTGCACTGCTCCACGCACTTCCCCGCAATCAACCGGCGGCGACACCGCTCCCCGGAGCTAACACGCAAGCTTAACAGCCCACAGCACTTGCGCGGAAGTAACTAAAAAGTGGCTGCTTTCCACGCTGGCTGCCGTTGTCTCATCTTTGAGACAAGAGTACCATCCGATCCACTGCCCCGCGAGTCACTTCTTCCTGGCGCACCGGCCGCAACTGGATTCCGTAGCGCTTGATCTTGCGGTACAGGGTCGCCCGTGAGATGCCCAGCAACTTCTGCGCCTGCTCTTTGTCGCCGTCCACCTGCTCAAAGACCCGCTGCATGGTCAGCCGCTCCAGCTCTTCCAGGTCGGTGCAGGGAAGCGGGGTCGCGGACGCGACTTGCGTCCGGCTCTGCGGCGGGCTGCACAATTCGTTCTCCCGCGCGGCCTGAACCTTTTCCACCATGCGCTCCAGGGCGAGCTTCAACTCCCCCTCGCGAAACGGTTTGACGATGAAATCGTAGGCGCCCAGGCGCATCGCCTGCACCGCGCTGGCAATGGTTCCGTGGGCACTCATCAGCGCAACTTCGGTGAGCGGCAAGCGCCGCTTGACCTCGGCCAGCAATTCCAGCCCGGAGCGATGGCGCAATACCAGATCGGCGAGCATCAGATCCGGGGCGAGGCTGTCCAGCCGCTCCAACGCCTCTTCGGCACTCTGCGCCTGAAAGCACTCCAATCCCATTGTTTGTCCCACGCTGGCGCAGAGACTGCCGGTGCTCGGCTGTTCGTCCACAATCAACAGACGGAATGGGCGGGGATCAGACATGCGTCTGCTCCTGCGGAGATGTCATCTTGTGAATCAGTTCCAGCAATAGCGCGATCCGGAACGGCTTTTCGATAAACAGCGCGCCGGTGCGCTGGCGGACTTCCAACGCGTACGGATCGCTGGCATTGCCGGTGATGAACAGAAAGCGGGACGAGAGCGCCGGACGATTCGCCTGGACCCAGTCAAAGAGCTCCGCGCCTCCGATTTCGCCTGGCATTCTCAGGTCGGAGACAATGCCTGCGTACTCTCCGCGCTCCAGCAGGCGCAGCGCCTCGCTTCCCGATGCCGCGCCGGCAACCTTCACTCCACTGCGCTGCAGGGCCGTCTCCAGGAAGGAGAGCAGAAGTTCTTCGTCTTCCACGAGCAGCACCGGCAGTGATTCGCTCATAATTCTTGACTCGCTCGCTTTGTTTTCGCGCCACACGGCGGCATTTGGAGTTCGGCCGGCTCTCATGCAGGCACACCGGCACAGGCGACCGGAGCTACGCGCTTCTCTGGGGGAGATTGCATCCAGAGTAGGCTATGTCTCATAATGAGTCAAGCTCGATTCCTCCGGCGCGCGCTCTGGTGCAGTAATGTTCTCATCTTGATACGGTTCGGCACAACCGAACTTTTTGCGCTCGGCCGCCTGCCTGTAACTAAATGAAATGTAAATGTTTCTGCAAAAACTTTGGTCTTAGACCTTTTGACCCTTTCGTAATGTGCAAAAGATTGTTATCAATGATTAAGACAAGAACTCTTCCGGATGCGTGTCTGAGCGTGAGTGGGCTATCTCCAGCGCGAGAGAGGGCGTGCTTTGTCTCATCTTTGCCCTGCGAATTGAAGTCCGCCAAGGCTGGTCCGCCCAGAGAGTTTGAGTAGTTACTTGCGTACGCCGCTCCGGGACGTCATCCTCTTCCCGTGTGCCTGAACGGGTTAAGTAGCGGACTGAACCACCCGAAAAAGTGGTTCAAGCTGTTCGGGCTGATGTGATCGGCAGGGCGCGGCGAACCGGATTTCACGGCGCCGGAGGCAATTAGGGAATGAAAATCCGCAATAAGCTACTCTTGAATTTTGGACTCTTGCTGCTTCTGATGCTGGCAGGATTCGCCTTCAGCATCAGCGCGACTTACCGCGAGCATGAGACCAAAGCAGCTCTCAGCAGTGCGTATGAGATTTCCCTGGCTACGGAAAATGTTCGCCACCAGATGGTGGAGAACCACCTGTCGCTCAGCAACTACCTGATCACCGCGACGCCCGCCGAGTTGGACCGCCTCCGCGATGGCAACAACCGCACCTTCGACCTTCTGCGCCAGGCGCAGGCCAAGACCAGCGACCCCGGTCTGCTCGCCGGATTGAACCGCATCGAAGCCATCGAGCACGACTGGTACTCAACCGTTGCCGAGCCCTTCATTCAGGAGCACAAGAACGTTATCAGCGGAAACATGAAGGCCATGGATCTGCTGGACCAGTACACCGAGACCGGTCCGACCGAGCAACTGGAAAGCTCCAACCAGGTCATCGACGAGGTGCAGAACGAGGCCCGCCAGTTGATCCAGAAGACCCGCGAGATCGACGAATCGGCATCGCGATGGGCCACCGCGATTGACATTATCGGCTTCTTCGTCGCGCTGGGCCTGGGCATCTTCGTCGCCTTCCGTACCGCACGGGCCATCACACGGCCCCTCGATCACATCATCAGCGTGGCCCGCGAAATCGGCGACAAGGGCGACCTCGACCAGGAGATTGAAGTCGGGGGCACCGATGAGATCGGAACCCTGTCTCAGACGTTGCACAACATGGTCGTCTATTTCCGGGAGATGTCGGCGGTTTCCGCAGCCATCGCCGGCGGCGATCTTGCGGTCGAAGTCACGCCCCGTTCCAACCGCGATACCTTGGCCGTGGCTTTCTCGCAGATGACCAACGGCCTGCGCACCCTGGTGCGCTCGGTGCGCGACGCCGCGGCGCAGGTGGCCGCCGGCTCCAATCAGGTCGCCGACGCCTCGGAGGATTCCGCCAAGGTCAGCGTGCAGTCCTCCTCGGCCATCGATGAGGTCACCAGCACCATGCATGAGATGAGCATCAACGTGCAGAACATGGTGAAGAACACCCAGATGCAGGCCTCCAGCGTCAGTGAGACCTCGGCCTCCATCGATGAAATGGTGGCCAGCATTCAGCGCGTCGCCGATACGGCCAGAGTGCTGCTGGATATCTCCAACCGCTCCCGCGACGAAGTGCAGAGCGGCATTGGCACCATGCAGAAGACCACCGAGGGCCTCAACCGCATCAATGGCTCCATCGGCTCTTCGGCCGTTATCATCAGCAGCCTTGGCGAGCGCGCCGACAACATCGGCAAAATCATCGAGGTCATCGACGACATCTCCGAGCAGACCAACCTGCTGGCGCTCAACGCCGCCATTGAAGCCGCGCGCGCCGGTGAGCACGGCCTCGGCTTCGCGGTGGTTGCCGATGAAGTCCGCAAACTGGCCGAAAAGTCCGCCACCTCCACCAAAGAGATCAGCGATCTGATCCGGAGCATTCAGAACGAAGCGCGCAAGGCCGTGGACAACATGGAAAAGAGCACGGCGATCGTCAACGAAGGTCTGGAGCTGGGCAACGATCTCAGTCTCGCCCTGCGCAAGATCTCCAATGTCGTCACCGAGGTCTTCAAGTTTGCCCAGGAGATCGGCGCCGCCACCAACGAGCAGTCGCACGGCTCGTCGCAAATCGCCAAGGCCACCTCGCGCCTCAACGAGATCACCTATGAAATCAATTCTTCGGTAGAAGAGCAGGCGGGCGGCGCGCAAGCCGTCGTCCGTGCCATGGAGCGCATGCGCGAGATGGTTCAGCAGTCCACCTCCAGTTCCACCGAGTTGGCTGCCTCCGCCGAGCAAATGTCCAAGATGGCACGCTCCTTGCTGGAGTCCATGGACCGCTTCGTCCTCGAAGATCATCAAGAGGAAAGCCGCCGGTTGGGCGGGACCAAGTATGCGTTGGCAGGAAGCAACCGCTAGAAGGTTGGAGGGAATGCAGATGGCGAAGGTTCAGCAGATCGTCGGCTTCCGTGTTGGCAAAGAGAATTTCGGCGTGCCCATCGGCATCGTTCACGAGATCGTGCGCATGATGGACATCACCGAGATCCCCGACTCGCCCACCTACATCGAGGGCGTCATCAACCTGCGCGGCAAGATCATCCCCGTGGTCGACCTGAGAAAGCGCTTTGCCGAGGAGATTCAACCCAATCGCCGGAACCGCATTGTGGTTGCCGAACTCGACGGCCACCTGGTCGGCTTGGTGGTGGATGCCGCCAATGAAGTGATGAAGGTGAATTCCGAACTCATTGAGCCAGCTCCGAATATCTTCGAGCAGGGCGAACTGAATTATGTGACCGGCGTCGGCAAGTTGGGCGGCAAGCTGGTCATTATGATCGATCTGGCAAAGATCATGCAGATGGGCGAATTGCGCCGTATCTCTGACTTTGCCGAAGCTGCGGGCGCGATTTCGCCGGCACAGTAGGACGCGAGCGTATTCAAGCATGTCGTCTCCATCGTCACCGATTGCCTTTAGCGAGCCCGAACTCAAACTGCTGCAGACCCTGATCTATCAGGAGTGCGGCATGTACTTCGATGACCGCCGCGCCCATTTTCTCCAGGACCGTTTGCAGCGGCGTCTCCGCGTTTGCAACGCCACCTCGTTCTACGATTACTACCGCCTGCTCACCAGCCGCGAGGGCAAGCTGGAGCTGTCGGCGCTGCTGGAGAACCTCACCGTCAATGAGACCAGCTTCTTTCGCAACCGGCCGCAACTGGAACTCTTCCAGAAGACCGTGCTGGAGGAGATGCTGCACCGCAAGCAGGCGCGCCGCGATTGGACCCTGCGCCTGTGGAGCGCTGGCTGTTCCACCGGTCAGGAGCCGTTCACCCTGGCGATGATGATCGCCGACGCGCTGGCTTACTACTATCTGCGCAATCCGATCCCCTTTGGGATGCCGTCGCCAAAGCCGCTGATTCCGCCGCCGTGGAAGGTGGAGATTCTGGCGTCCGACATCAACTACTCCGTGCTCCGCGCCGGGCAGGAGGGGATTTATCTCGAGCACCACATGGACTCGGTGGACTACGCCTACCGCCTGCGTTATTTCGACAAGGTCGGTCCCGAGCGCTACGCCATCAAGCCGGCGGTCAAGGAACTGGTCCACTTCGACTTTCACAATCTGAAGACGGAATTTCTGCCGCAACATAACGACTTCATCTTCTGCCGCAACGTCATGATCTACTTTGACGCGGCCGAGCAGAAGCGGCTGATTCAAAAATTCTGGCGCTGCCTGAAGCCCGAGGGATATCTCTTCGTGGGGCACGCGGAGAGTCTGTTCGGACTGACCGATCAGTTCCGTATGATCCACCAGGACAATGGCACCGCATACAGCAGGATCGAGGCAGAAGCGTGAGTATATTCTCCGACGATCGCGCCAACGAACTGCGTAACATTTTTTTCGAGAGTTCGCAGGAGATTCTCCAGGCCCTCAATGAGGACGCGCTGTTGCTGGAGAAATCTCCGCAGGATGCTGACGTGGTCCGTGATCTGCGGCGCAGCGTGCATACCCTGAAGGGCGACGCCGCCGCCTGCGGCTATAAAGATCTCAGCGAACTGGCACACGCCGTCGAGGACGTGCTGACCCCGGAGACTGCGGCCCGCGACGGCGAAGCTCTCGCCGACCTGGTCATGGTCTGCGCCGATGCCTTTGACAATCTGCTCGCCGCCTATCGCAACGAAATGCAGCCTCCCGCCATTGGAGCCGTCCTCGGGCTCATCGAGGCGATCCGCAATCCGCACCCGGAACCGAGCTTCGCGCC
>CAVTRQ010000009.1:0-18735 GCA_963737175.1 uncultured Acidobacteriota bacterium
GCTTGTAAGTTTGAATCGAACCAAAATTGAATCGAAGCAGAAGGTGCGCCGCGAAATGCTCTTCGCCTGCGATCCGCTCTACGAGTAATTTCTAAAAATCATAACACGGCCTGCGCCGCGCCAGCGCCTCTAGCGCCGTACCCTGCTTCACTGTTGTAACAAACCAGCCGACAGCTTGCAAGCCCCGACCCTGCGGCGCGGGATTCGAATCGCGATCCACCCTTGTAAACATTGGGTAAATAAGTGTTGAAATTATTTGCCGCAGCCCTCGGCCACCGCGTTTTTCCACCGTGCTTACCCCGCTTGACGGCTTGCCCTCACCCCCATTTCTGGCCGAAGCGCCTTCGACTAGGGAATCTTGGGGAGGTCGCGATTCAGCTCGCGGCGATCTTTTTCTCATGCCGCAGCCGGAATGGTCTCGAATATGTGATCAGTCCAAAGGCTCCCATCGACAGCAGCAGCAGGAAGCTGCTGAATCCCAGAAGCACTTTGGAGGCTTCCGTCTGCGATAGACGATTCAGAATTGCCGCATTGGCCGGGGTCAGGGCAAGCGCCAGGCCAGGGTAAGAATCCCCAGCGACGCCAGCAACGAGGTCACATTCTTGGCCCAGCGGCCGCGTGCGGAATAGTCGGCGAAGAGCGTGAATCCGTAGATCACCAGTCCGGCGATCAGCAGAAAATTGGCGGTATCCGTGATTGTGGCTGACACTCTCGCCCCCTCCGGATTAGAGGGCGGAGCGGCTCGGCGAGTTGTGCCGCGAACCCTATCCCGCAAAGGCGCATCAAGTACGCTATTCGGAGACTCTGCGATGAACCCGCCCCCTGCATGGACCTCGTCCCAGCCCAACCCCTTCGAGCGGCCCCTGGACCGCGATCTCGGCTTTGGCAGCCTGGCGATGCATCCCCACTACCGTCTTCTCAACCCCGACGGATCGTTCAACGTGCACCGCCTCCATGACAGGAGGTTCGAGCGGCTGTTCGGTTATTCTGCCCTCATCAACCTGAGCTGGACTCTCTTTTGCGCGCTCTTCGGCCTCTGGTACGTGGCCATCAATGCTCTGTTTGCGCTCGGATATCTCGCGCTGGGTCCCGGCGCGTTGCAGGGCGCATTTGCCGGCCCACCCTTCTGGCGCGCATTTTTCTTCAGCATTCACACCTTCGCCACCGTCGGCTATGGAAACATTGTCCCGGAGAGCTTCCTGGCCAATGTGCTGGCGGCGCTGCAAACCTTGGTCAGCCTGCTCTCCCTGGCGGTCGCCACCGGACTGGTATTCGCCCGCTTTGCCCGACCGAATGCCCGCATCCGCTACAGCCGCTCGGCTCTGATTGCCCCCTATGGCGATCAGCCCAGCTTTCAATTTCGCATCGTCAACGGACGGCGCAGCCAGCTGCTCAACGTCCAGGCGCTGGTGATGCACAGCCGCTTTGAAAAAGTGGACGGAACGCGGGTGCGGCGCTTCTACGCCATGGAACTGGAGCGGAACTTCGTCGCCGTCTTCCCCGCCAACTGGACCGTCGTGCACCCCATCTCGCCGCAAAGCCCGATCTTTGGCTGGAGCCAGCAACAACTGCTGGAGGCGGAGGCGGAATTTCTCGTGCTCCTCAACGCCGTCGACGAGACCTACTCCCAGACCGTATACAGCCGCTCCTCTTACTCGGCGCACCAACTCGAGTGGGGACGCAAATTTGCCATGATGTTTTTTGAAGAAGGCAGCCATGCCGTGCTCGATCTGGAGCGGCTCAATGAAACCGTTGCGGCGCCGCTGCAGCCGGAGCGCACCCGGCCTAGCGGGACGGAGGCAGCAGCTTAATGGCCTAGTGGGATGCAATCGTAGATCGCGGTCCGTAGGCGGCGATCGCGTGGCTAGTATTCCACGCACTCCACCTTCCAGCGCTCGTACACCTTGGCCTGCACAAACAGCGCGTACACCTCGGGGTCGATCTCGCCCTCGCGCGCCATCTGCCCCAGAATCTCCAGCGCTCTTTCGACCGAGACCGAATCCTTGTAGGGGCGATCGGAGGCGGCCAGCGCGTCGAAGACGTCCGCCAGCGTCATCAGCCGCGTCTGCAGCGGAATCTCCTTGGCTCCCAGCTTGCCCGGATACCCCAAGCCATTCAGCTTTTCATGGTGGCCGCGCGCAATCTCCGGGATGTTGCGGATCTCCCGCGTCCACGGAATCTGCTTGAGGAAATGGTAGGTGTGATCCACGTGCGACTCCACCTCCGCACGTTCGCGCTCGTCGAGCGATCCTTGCCGGATGGAAAGCAGGCGCACCTCTTCGGCGGTCACCAGGGGACGCAGGATTCCATCCCCGCCGCGGAACTGCCGCTCGGCAATCTGGCTCAACATTTCAAACGTTCCCGCCGGCATCACCGAGGGTTCATTGGAGCGATGGATGAACGCCATGAAGCGATCCAGTTCCTGCAGTTGTTCCTCCAGTTCGCGCTCCAACTCCGGCAGTTTCTTCTCATACGCTTCCCGCCCATTCTCCAGCAAGTACCGGAGCTTCCGCTCGCCGCTCTCGGTCTGCAGCGTGCGGCGTGCGAAATCAAAGCGGCTGCCGATCACTTCCAGCTGCGCCGGATACAACTTACGCGCCTTGGTCAGCACATCTTCGCGTACCCCGACCTTGCCGAAATCGTGCAGCAGCGAGGCGTAGCGAATCTCCTTCATCTCGGAGCGGGTGAATTTCACGTCGCGAAAGTAATGGGCATCGCGATCCACGGCCTCGGCCATGGCAACCGTCAGGTTCGCGACCCGGAACGAGTGTCCGGAGGTGGCCGGATCGCGTTGTTCAATCGCGCTAATCGAAGCTTTCACAAAGCCTTCGAAGAGGCGCTGAATGTTCTCGTACAGATGGCTGTTTTCATAGGCTACCGCAGCCTGGCTGGCGAGCGAACTGACGATTTCCATCTGCCGCGTGGAGAACGGCACCACCTCGCGTTCAATATCCTCCGCCGCAGTCAAACTGGCGCGCCAGTTGTGCTTGGCGTTGATCAGTTGCACCACTCCCACAATTTCGTTTTTCGGATTCATCATCGGAACCGCAAGAATCGATTTCGTGCGGTAACCCGAGTCGATATCAAATTGTTTATTGATCGCGTACGGAACCCAGCTCTCCAACTCGTAGGCGTCCTCGATCATCACCACGGTTCCGTGCTGCGCCACGTACCCTGCGATCGAACTTTCGCTGATAGGCAGCAGCACCTCGCGAAACGGCACCTCAACGGTGTCATTCTGCGCCATCTTGAAGCGTATAAATTTCTTCGGCTTGTGATGATCGCGAACCAGCCGCTGCTCTTCTCCGGGCTCTTGCTCCTCAACCAGGTACAGCGAACCGGCGTCGGCGCGGGTGATCTGGCGGCACTTGGTCAGAATCAATTCCAACAGTTCGCGCGTCTCATGTTCGGCGCTCAGCGCGGCGCCAATGTGGTTCAACTCGTAGATCTCGGAGTTGGCCATCGCCAGCTTATCGTTGGCTTCTCGCCGCGTCTGCACCAGGTGCATGTGATCGACAGCGTTGTCGAACATCCGCTCCAGCAGCGGGGCAGAAGTGTCCCGGGGAAGGTAGGCGTAGACCGAGCCGTCCAGTCTGGGGTCGCGAAGGCGCTCGTCGGCGAGCATAATCACCCGGACATGCGGCGCGCGCAATCTCGTCAGGTGCTCGGCAAACAGCGCCTCATCCGCCAGCACAAAGACCGTCTCGTCGCCCAGCCGGTGGGAGTGCAGGGACTCGAAGCTGGCGTGCTGAATGCGCCTGCACTGCGTCAAAGCGCCACGCGCCGGCAGGTCGGCTTCAAAATAAATAGCGCTCGGCAGTTTACGGCTGCGGGCGGGCGAAACAGCTTGCTTAATCGTGGCCATCGGGTAAAGTCCTCGGCGCGCGCAACGACCCGTCGAGGCGCGATGCTGCTGCGAATCATAGCCTATGAAAAGTGCGCATACCAAGCACAAAAGGGCATAGACGGTAGCAGAAGTTCGCCCGGCATCACTCTCCAGATTCGTTTTTACACCACCGCTGCGACAGCCCAGCCCGCGGCCACGCTGACGACGATCATCCACGGAGGAATTTTCCAGCGTATCAAGAGCGCCAGGGCGGTGATCGCCACAGCCAGATCGTAGGCCGAGTGCAGCGCGCTGCTGCACACCGGGCGCATGAATGCGCAGATCAGGACTCCAACCACGGCGGCGTTCACCCCGCGCAGGATGGCCTGAATCCGTGGCCGCTGGCGCAGGCTATTCCAGAAGGGCAGGACGGCGACGATGATCAGAAGTCCCGGGAAGGAAAATCGCAACCAGCGCCACCGCCGAAAGCGCAACCGGATGCGCGGCGGGCTGGATCACCGCCCCCAGATACGCGGCAAACGTGAACAGCGGACCGGGCAGAGCCTGGGCGGCGCCGTATCCGGAGAGAAAGCTCGACTGATCGACCCAGCCGCGTGCGACCACCGCGTTTTCCAGCAGCGGAAGCACCACATGGCCTCCGCCAAACACCAGCGCTCCGGTGCGATAGAAGGCACTGAAAACCGTCAGGGTCTGGATCCAAAGCTCTGCGATCCAAAGCCTTGCGATGCAACGTTCCGTGACGACAAGCCCGCCGATCCCGATCCTTCCCGCTACCGAGCGATCTGGCGATCGGCAGCAGGAGCAGGAGGCCGAGAAACGTTGCCGCCGGCCAGCACCCCTACCCGCCTCGGCAGGCCGATGTGCAGTGGGCAAGTGGCGGCCACGACGCGCATGCGGCGGGCGCGGCAGCAACAGGCCGAGCAGCGCTCCCACGGCGATCGCCAGCACCGTGCTGCTGGCTGGCGATGCCAGCCAGGCGACGGCGGCCGCCACCAGCGCAATCCCCATCCGCGGCACGTCTGGCGCCAGCGATTTGCGCATCGAGAGAATCGCCTGGGCCACCACCGCAACCGCCACCAGTTGCAGGCCATGCACGGCTCCGGCGCCCGCTCTGCCGGTAAAAAGATGGTGTCCGATGGCGAAGGCCAGCATCAGCAGCGCCGAAGGCATCGTGAAACCAACCCAGGCCGCAACTCCGCCAGCCCATCCCGCGCGCAGCAATCCCAGCGCGAAGCCAACCTGGCTGCTCGCCGGTCCCGGCATGGACTGGGCCAGCGCCACCACTTCGGCAAAGGTTTGTTCCTCGCACCACTGGCGGCGCTCCACCAACTCCGTGTGGAAGTAGCCGAGATGCGCGATCGGACCGCCGAACGAGTGGCAACCCAGACGCAGAAAAACCAGCAGGACTTCGCGGACACTGCCACGTCGCACGGCTAGCGGTGGGCTGGATGAGTCGTTCATACTGGCGAATGTCCCTGCGCCGTTTCCTCTGGCCTACGCAATCCTAATCCGACGACGCGCGGACCGGGGGTGGAACGAACCGCTTCCTCGCTTCGCCTGGGAGAGCAACGTACAGCCGTGATTCTCTCCACTTGGCGCGCGACGCAAGGCAAGATACCATGTCTCGATTGGACGCGCAGGCCACGGCAAGTTCCCCGTACCGGAAGAAAGACTTCCGATGAGCGACGCGCCTTGGGAGAAATCACGGCTATGAAGAATCAAACCCCGAAAAAAAACACGGGTTGGACAAACGTGCAGGTTTATACCGTAATCGCGGTCGTGCTGGTTCTGGGCGCCCTCGGCGGCTATCTACTGCACAGCTCTGGAAGCTCCGCCGACAGCTCCAGCGCGGCCTCGTCTGCTTCCAGTGCCAGCCTGCCGCCTTCGACGCTTGCCGGCGCAGCGCAGCAGACGCTGGACGCCCAGACCAAGCCGCTGCTGCAGCGGCTGGAGACGAATCCGAAGGACGTCGCGGCGCTGACCGAACTGGGCAACATTTACTTTGACGCCTCCCAGTGGCCGACCGCAATCGACTACTACACCCGCGCCCTCAACGAGACGCCGGCCAATCCCGACATGCGCACCGACATGGGCATTGCCTACTACTATTCCGGCGACGCCGATCGCGCCCTCAAGGAATTTGATCACGCCCTCAAGGACGACCCGCGTCATGCGCAGACCCTATTCAATGTAGGAGTGGTCAAAATGAACGGGAAGAACGATCCCAAGGGCGCCATCGTGGCCTGGGAGTCGCTGCTGAAGATCGATCCAACATACCGCGACCGCGCCAAGGTGGAGAGCATGTTGGCCGAGGCAAGATCGAAGGTGAAGTAGAGCCCGCCGCGGCACAGGCGGGACAGCCATCAGGCATAGCGTATCCACTTCAGAATCTCCGCCAGCGTGGGACGCTTGCCGTACATGAGGATGCCAATCCGATAGATGCGCGAGGTGAGCCACACCAAGCACGTAGAGCGAGGCCAGGCTGATGGCGATCGAGCTTGCGATCTGCCACGCCGGCGGCATGCTCACCGCGACTCGCACATACATGATGATCGGCGAGGTCAGCGGGAACATCGAGAGCCAGAAGGCAAGCGGCGTGTTGGGATCGCGGATGATGGCGGCGGCAAACACCATGCACAGCACCAGCGGCAGCGTGACCGGGAACTGCAACTGCTGCGCCTCCTCGTCGCTGTTGACCAAGGCTCCAATGGCCGCGTAGAGGCAGGCATAGGTGGCGTAGCCGAGGATGAAAAACACCGGAAAAAGGAGCAGCGAGGCGGTCGAGATGTGGGCGTCCTTCATCGTCTCTCCAACCACCTGGTGGGCCATGGCAAGGCTGCCGCTGCCGAGGATGCCGCCGGCGGCGGCCCAGATGCCGATCTGGGTCAGGCCCACGGCGCCCACCCCGATGATTTTGCCGGCCATCAATTGCATCGGAGTCACGCTGCCCAGCAACACCTCGACCACACGCGAGCTTTTCTCCTCGATCACCGAACGCATGACATAGAGGCCATAAATGAGCACGGTCGCATAGATGGCTCCCAGCAGAAGATAGGGCAGAAAGACCGCTCCCAGGCCGTTGGACTGGTTCGCTCCCTGCCTGTCGATGTGCACCGAATCCAGCGCCACCGGGCCGAGCAGGGTCTTGGCCGCCTCGGGCGAGAAGCCATGATCGGTCAGCTGGCGCTCGCTGAGTGCGAAGCGGAGCGCGCGGCTGACCAGCGAGGCTTCAATGAAGTCGCCCGCGTTGCGCGAATAGTACGCTGCCTTTGCGCGTGCTGGCCGCGTCGGCCTCGATCCAGGCAAAGCCATCGAGCTTGCCCTCGCGGACTGCGGCGATCAGATGCTGGCGCAGCGCCTCCGTGGGCGCGGTTTCGATGCTGACATCGAACTCCGGCTTCTCGAATTTCTTCCTCTGCGTTGGCATTCCCTCGTCATCGATGGCGGTGCGCGAATCCGAGAGTTCGCTCTTCATCGCGTCGGCCAGAGTGCTGTCGGCCGCGACGATCACGATGCTGCTTGCTGCCCCCGCTCTGCATCATCAGCTTGCTTGGCAGCACCACCACCGCGCCCACCAGCAGTGGCATCAGCACGGTGAAGATCACGAACGCCTTGGTACGGACGCGGACGACGTATTCGCGCTGGAGGATGAGCCATAGCTTACGCATGACTGATCACCGCCCGGGTCGAGCCAACCGTGTCGAGGAAGATCTCCTCCAGCGAAGGCTCCACCACTTCAAACTTGCGAATCTTCGCGTTGCGCATGGCGACGGCAAGCAGATGCTGGGGATCGGCGCCGGGGGCAAGCCGCAGCTCAACATAGTTGCCGAAATCGTTCGAACTGGCGACCAGAGTGCGGTCGCTGAGCAGCGGGAGTTCGCCCTCATACTCAAGCTGAACGCTGCTGCGCCCGTAGCTGGCCTTGATCTCCCGCAGCACCCCCAGCAGAACGCTGCGGCCATGGTTGACCAGGCAGATCGAATCGCAGAGGCGCTCCACGGTGTCCATGCGGTGGGTCGAAAACAGAATCGTCTTGCCCTGCTTCTTCAGATCCAGCAGCGCGTCCTTGAGCACCAGCGAACTGGCCGGGTCCAGCCCACTGAAGGGCTCGTCAAGAATCATGAAGTCCGGCTCGTGAATGACGGAAGCGATAAACTGCACCTTCTGCTGCATTCCCTTGGAGAGCTCTTCGATGCGGGCGTGGCTCCAGCCCCCAAGTTCCAACCGCTCCAGCCACTGATGGGCCCGGCGGCCAGCCTCGGCAACACTGATCCCCTTCAGCCGGGCAAAGAAGACCAGATTCTCCATCACCCTCATCTTCTTGTACAGGCCGCGCTCTTCCGGCAGATATCCCACCTGGTCGAGCAGGCGGCGGGTCAGCGGCTCTCCAAAAATCCGCACCGCCCCGCGGTCTGGAACCATGATCCCGATCATCATCCGGATCGAGCTGGTTTTGCCCGCGCCGTTGGGGCCAAGCAGGCCGAAGATTTCACCCTCGGGAATCTTGAAACTCAGGTTGTCGACCGCGACAAAGTCGTCGAAGGCCTTGGTGACACGGTCCAGTTCCAGCGTGAAAGCCATGAGTATCCTGTGGCAGGTGCGAGTCGAGCCGAGTTGAACTCCGCAGCTATTGTGCTTAACCGGCTTCAGTTATACAACGCACGCGCCAGCACTCCAAATCACGCCGTCGGCCACCGCGCCCTTCAGCCGGCAGCTTTCTCAATCAATCCACCCATGCCCAAGATGGGTTGAATGGATTCATCGCTTAGACCAAAGCGCCGCTTTAGATATTCCGGATCGTTGTAGCTCAACCAAACTTTACCCTGTCCGTCCTGCCATGCCAGGGCCTTCAACGGCAGATCGATGGCCGCCGTGGGCGACGCCAGCATGATGGGTGTGCCGCCTCTGGGGTTCCCAAAGATCAGCAATTCAGTCGGAGGCATCTTCATGCCTGCCTTTTCCGCCTCTCCACTGTGATCGATCCTGGCGAAAACCTTGATCCCTTTTTCGCGCAATAACCCTTCCAACCCGTCGAGGGTTTCGGATACAGAATGGTTACTGGGTGTGCTGATGACTCCGTCCGCTGAATTCATTTCGAATGGCCTCCCACACAAATTAAGAAGCGGAACCCGTCGATAAAACGTTGCCCCGTGGGCGGAATCGCCGCAAAATTGCCCCTCGTTCGAATTCCCACCTGGAAAGGTGGGCGCTGATCCCGAGGGCAAGGCACGATTTCGGCAACGCGATTGCCGTCGATTCGGACCTGGAGTTCGTGGCCGGTGACCAGCCGGCCCTCGTTGACCTGCGCGGCGGGGGCTGATAACATCAGGTTTTTCAGCCAGTTCTCCATCAGTGAAGGAAACCTCCCGTGCGCTATACCCGTCATGAGTTAAAGCAGGACAAGTTTGCGGCGACTGCTGCCGATGCAATCCATGAAGTCGTCGAGCATCGCTCCGGAATCATCCGGATTGCTGCCGTGGTTGTGGTGCTGGGGCTGCTGGCCGGCGGTGCTTTCTGGTACGTGAACTCACGCCAAGCGCAGGCTACGGACGCCCTAGGGCGGGCGCTGGTGACCTACAGCGCGCCGGTGGTGCCTCCGGGCACGCCCAAGCAAGGGTCGATGACCACCTTTAACACCGATCAGGAGCGCCTTATCGCCTCCAAGGATGCCTTTTACGCCATCAGCGACCAGTACGGCTGGACGGAATCGGGGCAATACGCCCGCTACCTGGCCGGACTGACCGAGAGAGAATTGGGGAATTACACGGTCGCCGAAGATCAGCTTCGTGCCCTCGGCAACAGCCGCCGCCGAGAACTGGCCGCACTGGCCAAGTACGCGCTGGCCTCCGTCTATCGCGACGAAAAGCGCGACACCGACGCGATCGGCCTGCTCCAGACGCTCATCGACAAGCCCACGGTCACCGTGCCCAAGGCCAATGCGCAGCTCGCCCTGGCCGATATCTATATCTCTGAACACCAGCCCGATAAGGCCAAGGTCATTTATGATGAGGTCGCCAAGGACAATTCGAAGAATGTGGTGGGACAGATTGCGAAGTCGCAGCAGGACGAGCTGAAATAACAAACCAACTCGGCAAGCCGAACATCAAGGCTCACTCAACTCCCCGGACTCAGCCTCCGGGGAGTTTTATTTGTGCGCGGAAGAGCCCGGGGGCGAGCGACTGCTTCGGGTCACTGCTTCGGCGCAAGGGGCCAGCAGCACAGCCCGGCAATCCCGGCAAACCTTGGCGGCGGAGGCGCATCTGTGGAAGAGGCCGCGGCGATTACTTGCGGCACACCCGTCATGAAAGCCGATAGCCCGGGCGAAGTTCCCCGGTGGGACCAACCGCCCCGGGGCGGAGTCCCACGATTGAACAGGAGGAGCACAATGAAGGGCTTTTTATTTGGCCTTGGGCTAGGGATTGGGCTAGGAATACTGTTTGCCCCCCTAAGTGGAGAAGATACGCGGGAGAACCTCAGCGAGCGCGCCAGCGATCTGGCGAGTTCGGCCCGGGAGAGCTATGAGCATGGCCGCCAGCGCGTCCAGCGCGGGGTAGAGCAGGTAAAGGCAACCGCGGGACGGGCCATCGACCAGTTGCGCACAGGCACCGGCCCGAACATCTAAATCGTCAGCAATGGGCAGAGAGGTGCGCCTGTGGTGCGAGCCTCTCTCGCTCTACCGCACCCCCCGCCGCAGCCATGCCGGAATCTCCAACCGGACGTGTCCTTTAGTTACCTACGTAACGAGCAGTGCACAGCTTTACCCCTCCCGAATTCCTGCTATAGTGAGTTCTCCCTCCCCGGGATGCTGCGTCTGGCCGGTTAGAATGGTGGCCAGTGTGCCGCTGCGTGTTCCAGCGGCAGTGAGCCTGCCTAATTAACGTACGGAGTTCAGTTCTTATGCAGGAACGCGGATTCTCACTCATCGAGTTACTCATCGTGATCGCGATTATTCTGATCATCGTCGCCATCGCGATCCCGAGCTTGCTGAACAGCAGGATGTCGGCCAATGAATCCTCGGCCGTCTACTCGATTCGGACGATCAACACCGCACAGGTCACCTACGCGACCACCTATCCCACCATCGGCTACGCCACTACCCTCAACACCTTGGCTGCCGCCGCGAACAACTCGATCAGCTCGTCCAACGCTGGAATCCTGGACTGGGTTCTGGGATGCACCACTACCGTCTGTCCGAAGAGCGGTTACAATTTTCAGATCGCGAACGCGTCCGGGAGTCCAGTCAGCGCCTACAGCGTCTGGGGAACCCCGATCACGGTGGGAACCACGGGCAATCGCGGATTCTGCTCCGACAATATGAATCCCATCCTCTTCGATCCGGCGGGCGGCAACAACTGCACTCAGCCGCTGGAATAAGCAACCGGAACTGGTGCCCGGGAGAGCGGCGCAGGTTGACTTTCGCGCTCCGGGTTCTTAGCTTGTAGTTGAGGCTTGTAGTCGAGCCATGTCCACTACACTCTTTAACGCTCAACCTTACGACGAGGCCAAGGCCCGCCGCCGGCGCATCTGGATTGCCGGCGCAATCCTTGTGGTCATCGCGATTGCGGCGCTCCTCTGGTTCAACCGCTACTGGCCCGAGGAGCGCCGCGTCGATCGCTTTTTCGCCCAGCTTCAGGCGGCAAACTACGAAGGCGCCTACGCAATCTGGATGAATGATCCGGAGTGGAAACAGCATCCGGAGCAGTACAAGCGCTACGCCTTCCCCGCCTTTTATTTGGACTGGGGTCCGGGTGGAGAGTGGGGAACGGTAAAAAGCTACAAGGTAGTGGCGGCGCAAAAGCCCAACCCCGGCGCCAGCGGAGTCGTCATCGGCGTGCGGGTCAACGACCGCAAACAGCTTTGCTCGGTGCGGGTGGAGTTGAAAGACAAGACTCTGGGATTCTCTCCCGATGAGATGGTGGAATAGCTTCCTGCATCGCGGATCGAATGGCACGGTCTGCCTGGCGGCGGGCCGTTTCTTTTTGCTCCGCTTCTTTTTGCTCCAACGCCGCGCTTACTTTGCGAAGTGCGCTTTGGCCTTCTGCAGCGTCGCTTCGTTTTCAACGTTCAGGCATGCCTGGGCTTTGTCGATCTGGCGGAGCAGTCCGGTGAGTACCGACGCCGGGGCCTGCCTCCAGAAACTGCGTGGCGCCCTGTGCGATCAGTGCGCGCATCGAGTTCTCCCACTGCACCGTGCCGGTCACCTGCCGAATCAACGTCTCGCGCGATCGGGCGGCATCCGAGACCAGCGCCGCCTCAATGTTGCACATCACCGGAATTTCTGGAGCATTGAAGGTGAGAGCGTGCAGATCGGCGGCGAGGCGCTCCTGCGCCGGCTGCATCAGTGCGCAATGGAAGGGTGCGCTGACCGGAAGCATCACCGCGCGCTTGGCGCCCTGGTGCTTGCACGCTGCGGCGGCGTGCTCCACCGCCGCCTTGGAGCCACTGATCACCACCTGGCCCGGCGAATTGATGTTGGCGGCCTCACACACCTCACCGGGAAATTCGGCCATGCTCGCGGCGCAGGCGGCGCGGACCTTATCGATCCCGAGCGCCAGGATGGCGGCCATTGCTCCAGCCCCGACCGGCACCGCCTCCTGCATGTATCGGCCGCGATTGCGCACGGTGCGAACCGCATCGGCAAAGAGAATGCGTGCCCGCCGCGACGTGGGCGGAATATTCGCCCAGCGAGTGCCCGGCGGCAAAGCTGGGGGCAATGCCGGCTTCGGCCAGCACCCGCGCCGCCGCCGTCGAGACGGTGAGAATCGCCGGTTGCGTGATCTCCGTCAGCCGGAGTTTTTCCTCCGGCCCCTCATAGCACAGCGTGCTGAGCGCGTAACCGAGCGCTTCGTCCGCCTCCTCAAAGGTGCGGCGGGCGACCTCGTGGTTGGAAGCGAGTTCCTTGCCCATGCCCACGATTTGCGAGCCCTGGCCGGGAAAGAGAAATGCGAGTCCGGGAATGCGTTGTGCCATCAATGGCTCCGTGCGAGAGTTCTGGTTTTGGCTGGTCGCCCGGCGCTCTGCCGGAAGACGGTCGCGGCCGGAGCCGTGCTTGGTTGCTGGAAAGCTAGTCAGAACCCTGTTGCGTGCAACGCGACGCCCTGCTGCGGGCAACGCGCTCACAAATACTAAACCTTTTCGGTGGAAGGGGTGCGCTCACTGGCCGCCCGGATCTGCTCCTCTATCGTATGGTTGAGGCCCGAACGCGCGAATTCAGCCGCCACCCGAATCGCATTCTTAATCGCATTGCTGTTGGAGGAGCCGTGACAGACAATGGCAACGCCCTTCAGCCCGAGCAGCGGCGCGCCACCGTATTCGGAATAATCCAGGCGCTTCTTGAAATCCTTGAACGCTTCGCGCGCCAGCAGATAACCGACCTGGCGCGTGATGGTGGACTGCAGCGACTCTTTCAGAATCGCCCGCACCGCCTCCACCAGCCCCTCGCTGACCTTCAGCGCAACGTTGCCGACAAAGCCATCGCAGACGATAACGTCAGCGTGTCCGTTGTACAGGTCGCGTCCTTCGACATTGCCCAGGAAGTTCAGTCCCAGCGGCTTGATCAGTTGGAACGCATCGCGCGTAAGCTCGTTGCCCTTGGTCTCTTCTTCGCCAACCGAGAGCAGCCCCACCCGCGGATGGCTGGCCGTGGGAAAACGTCCGCTGAAGATGGAGCGGAAGTAGATCTCGCCCATGATCGCGAACTGCTGTAGATTCTGAGGTTTGCAATCCACGTTGGCGCCCACGTCCAACATGATCGTAGCGGTGTTGGCGGCCGTGGGAAACACCGTGGCTAAAGCCGGACGATCGACCCCGGGAAGAACCCCGAGCACCATCTTGGCCGTGACCATGGCCGCCCCGGTATTTCCGGCGGTGACAAAGCCAGCCGCCGTCCCGTCCTTGACCAGGCGAAGCCCAACCCGCATCGAGGAGTCGCGCTTCTGCTTGACGGCCTGCGCCGCTTTCTCATCCATGCCGATAAATTCCGAGGCGTGCACCACCTCGATCGGCAAACCACGGGCTTCGGGGTGGTAAGCCAACTCCGCGCTTACCACATCCTGTTGCCCTACCAGAAGAACTCGAACGTCACACTGCCGTGCGGCAAGAATCGCGCCCTCTATCTCCGGCTTCGGGGCGCGGTCCGCGCCCATGGCATCGACCGCGATGGTGATTGACATCGTCCGCGAAGCGAGGCCTAGCTGGCCTTTTCGACCTCGATGATTTCACGCCCCTTGTAGTGGCCGCACTTGGCGCAGGCGCGGTGCGGAAGCTTGGCTTCGTGACAGTTGGGGCACTCGCTGATCGAGCGCGCGGTGAGGTGATCGTGAGCGCGGCGGAGTGCCGTGCGCTGCTTGGAGTGTCGCCGTTTCGGATTTGCCATGTTCAAATACCTTTCAATTTCCCTGCGGCCACATCGCGCCGCAAACTCGATTCGCCCGGAGGCGCTATTGTAATTTGTTCTTCAAATCGCCCAGCGCAGCCCAGCGCGGATCTGGCTTGCTCGGCTCGCAACCACAAATCTGTTCATTGCGGTTCGCCCCGCAGGTCGGGCACAAGCCCTTGCAATCATACCGGCAAAGGGTCTTGATCGGCACCGCCAGCAGAATCTGCTCCCGCAGCGAATCTTCCAGATCCATGCCTTCGCCCGAATAATACCCAATCTCGGTTTCAGCCTCGTGGATCGCCACCTCGTCGGAACCCTTTTCCGACGCCAGCGGACGGTACAACAGGTCAAACGAACGCGAAACCGGAAGCTCCACTGGCTCCAGGCAGCGCGCGCAACTCACCTCGACCCGCCCATCCAGCTTGCCTATCAGACGGATGTCGTCAATCGATGCGTGCCCACCATGGTGTTCCCGAATCAACTCGGCGTGCCCGCTGGTCTCCAGCGAGCCAACCTGCCGCACGTCAGAGCCGAAATCGATTTCGCCGGGCTGAAACTGAAGCTCGAATTCCAGGTTCCGGAATTCCAGGTCTTGAATGCGAATTTTCATGATGCCACATGCTCCCGAAGCCCAGCCCGGCCCACAACCACACCAACCGCTTCGCCGCTAAGCGACTGAGACACAAGGGATTCGCAGCTCGAACCGCAAGCCGTATCAGCACCCTTACTCCCGGCGGGAAACACTCCTCAGGACAGATTACAAGGATACGGGCGCAGCCCGCGCGCTGTCAAACCCACCCGCCCAACCAAAGCAGCAGACCGACACAGCTAAAGCCGCCTGGATCGCTGCTCCTGGAGTCGCTCTTTGACCACAATGGTCTCGGCAATGCGGTCGTGAACGCAGCAGCGGTTGCGATGCAAGAAAAACTGCATAAAACCGAATCCACCCTCCAGCGCGGAGGCTCCATAACCGAGCGCCCGCTCAATCGCCTGCCAGAGCGTGATCTTCGGATGGGTGAGCGAAACAATGCGGATTCGGAGCAGACGCTTGCCAACCGTGAGGCCGTTGGTGCACCAGACGGAGAGCCCGGCGTAGACGATCAGATAGACCAGATCCTCCAGATCGTGGAGACGGAAATGCACGGCGATGTGAAGAGGATGATGGATCGTTTTGAGCAGCACGTACCGGCGCGCCAACTCGACCGGGATGTAGACTGCGAGCACAATGAAGAAATCGATCGCGAAAGCTGCCGAGCGCTGCCAGAAGGCGGCCAGCGGCAGCCCCTGCAAGCTTTCGACCCGGGCCGTCTCATGCGGGTCGAAGAAGCGCTCCTTCCTGGCGTTCTCAATGACACTCGCGAATTTCATGCCCCACATGATACATACGTCAGCCGCGCCGCGCTCGGGGAGAAAGGTTTGGTGACGCTCAACCACACCTTGCGAAAGCACGGCCCGAAGCCTGACACTGTTGCCATGCTCAAAGTTGGCTTAACCGGCGGAATGGCCAGCGGAAAGACGACCGTGCTGGCGATGTTTGCCGCCCTCGGCGCCCACACCCTGCGCGCCGACGCCGTGGCACACCAGTTGATGACTCCCGGCGAGCCATTGTATGAGCGCATCGTCGCCCTCTTCGGCACCGGAATTCTGCAGCCCGATGGCGCGATTGCGCGGCCAAAGCTTGCGGCCGTGGCCTTCCCCGCCCGCATCGCGGAGTTGAACGCCATCGTACATCCGGCCGTGCTCGCCTTTGAGGACCGATGGATGCGCGAGGTCGGCGCAATCGATCCCCATGCCGTGGCCATCTGCGAGGCCGCGCTGCTGATCGAGGCCGGAGGCCTGGCGCGCTATGACAAGTTGATCGTCGTGACCTGCACCCTGGAGCAGAAGATTCTGCGCTTCGCCGAACGCGCCGCGCTCAGCAAACCGGCCGCACGCGACGAAGTGCAGCGGCGCATGGCGGCGCAGATGCCCGAAGAAGAAAAAGCCAAGCTCGCCGACTTCGTCATCGATAACAGCGGCAGCCGCGAAGACGCGGCTCAGCAGGTAAGCAAGATTTGGCGCCAGATGCACCCTTAGCCCGCTCCCGGAGTTCGAGCCGGCGCGCCTCTATCCCTTATTTCATCTTCTCCCAGATCATCGTCCAGTGGCTTTCCCCACCGGGTGCAATCCGCTCGCTGCCGGAGTAGATCAGCCTTTCATTCTCAAAGCGGTAGCTGCGTGGCTTGGGCTGGGCAATCAGATTGGGATCGAAGGAAACTTCGGGGATGTGGGTCGTGGTGTGAACTCTCTCATCCACCGTGTAGACTCCGCAATATCCGCCGAATCCTTCATAGGCGCTCTTGAGCTCCTGCGCCGTTGGATGCTCGGGATCGGCCCACTTCGGACGGTCGGGATCGGCGACCTCGGCACAGACGTGTCCGCCCGCGTCGTAAATCAGGTATCCCTGGGCCCGAGGGCCAAAGGCATAGGGACGCGAGGTGCCGTCCGGGAGCAGTTCGACCGAGGAGACCAGCCGCCAGCTTCCAACGAAGGATCGAGAGGCCGTTGCGGGCGCGTAAATTCTCTGGTATTCGATCACCGCAAGCGCAATGACCACCAGCACCAGAACCGCCAACAGTGCGTTTCGCATCATCGCTCCGCCTCCTGAAATGACCCGTTGCCCGAGTTCACCCGAACTTAATTTTTCCGAAGATGACTCCGAAGATAACGGCTACAGCATTGCTTTGGCAACGTCCCACCTTCACATCGTTCGCTTGAACAGCGGCACCGAAACCGCCAGGCTGACCAGACCGAACAGGCTCAGGTAGAGCAGATCCTGCGTAACCGCCGCCCACGACGCTTCCTTCAGCAACGTCGCCTTCAGCCCGTGGACCGCGTAGCTGAATGGGTCCACATAGGAAATGTAGCAGAGTATGTGCTGGCTGTTGCCGGCGGCGGTATTAATTCCGTTGATACTTGGCGCCTTGCGTTTTTCGAGCGAAAAAGAAGGTTTTTTTGGCATTGAAGCGGGCATATCGCTCTTCGCCTTTGCCAATATTGTGCTGTTTACGGCGGTCATCTGGTGGAACGCCAAACTGCTGTTCCTGGCCGAGGCCGAGCGGCAGCAGGCGATGGAAAAATTGAAACAAACCACCCGGGACCTGGAACGTTCCAATACCGAATTACAGCAATTCGCTTACGTGGCGTCGCACGACCTCACCGAGCCGTTGCGAATGATCACAAGTTACCTGGAACTGTTGAGCGACCGCGCGCGCCGCAAGCTTGGCCACGAAGAAGAGGAGTTCATCGGCTACGCCGTGGACGGGGCGCGGCGGATGCAGCAGTTGATTCAAGACCTGCTGGCTTACGCGCGGGTGGATACCCGCGGACGGCCGCTCGAACCGACGGATTGCGAACGCGTGCTCGAAAGCGTTCTGGCGAATTTAAAAGTCGCGATTGACGAGAGCCACGCCGTGATCGAGCACGAGCCTCTGCCGACGGTTAAAGGCGACAGCGTCCAATTGACGCAGGTGTTTCAAAATCTTATCGGCAACGCGATCAAATTCCACGGGAAGAATCCGCCAAAAATTTACATTGGAGCACATCGGAACGACCGTGATTGGGTGTTTGAGATCAAGGACAACGGCATCGGCATCGATCCGAAAAACTTTGATCGGATATTTGTTTGTAACTGCCAATGGATTAAATCCACCGAAGTTTTGACCGTAACGACATTTCCAGTCTTGGCGGTGAACAAGATGCCCTGTCCAACCAAGGTGTAGGTTTGATTATTGGTGACAAATTTGCCGGCGGGGTAACATCCCAGGCGACTTGCATCCAATTGAGATAGTTGGTGCCCGGCAGGATCAGTGACCGTGGCCAAATGCACTGGTTCAAGCCCGCCCATTGCACGGGTGGTAACCATATTGTTTGGTTGGTGCCAGTGGCATCGGCGGTGAGGGTGAGCGTGAATCATTGCTGTAACTCCAGTTATGTTGGGGATACAGCATGAGCGTTCCGCTTGACCAATCCACAGTGTAACTTTGTCCGAAGCACCAAGCGCCGACAATAGCAACACAATGAAAAAGCGAATGACCATATCACGCCTCAATGGTTGCCGGTACCTTGCCACACACAACGCACCCCACCACCGCGTGAACCAGACCACCTTGGGCCAGTGCCAGAGGAATACGGCCACGGCACTGAATGACCAGAGCAGCAAAGTCAGGATGGGAAGCAGGCGCGTCATTGACGTAATTTACAACTTTGTAGGCCAAACCCCAGCGTTGGTGATCAGTCACCGAAAGTACGGGAGTGGTGCTGGCAGGAGACGGCGTTGGTGTTGGCAAAGCACAAGTTGGTTACATATAGGTTGTTTGTAACTGCCGAAATTGGAGTGCCGATGTCACCCCAAGGCTTCTTTATTCTTGGTGCCTGTGTTTGTTCCGATGATACTGGAGTTCACTATATTTCCACCCTGCCAGTTAATAACCTCACCAGCCCCAGAGTTGAGTGTTACCTAATAATTTCC
>CAVTRQ010000010.1:0-506112 GCA_963737175.1 uncultured Acidobacteriota bacterium
ATGTACATCTACTTCGACGTTGGTCTTGCTGACATCCTGCGCCAACCCGATCTCCGCCGGCTGCTCGAGCCCGGTGGTCGACCATCATGGGCGGTCCTGGACATGGCCCTCGTCAGGCAGGACAACGTGACGGACACCGAGTTGAGCACATTGATGGGGCCGTGGGCGAGAGTCGACGAGGTGCCGGCCCAGCTCAATCTGGCGACGCTTCTGGACGTCGATCCCGCCGCGGCAATCAGTCGAGCGATCGACGCGCGGGCCCGCTCTTGATCTTGCGTTTGCAACCCGCGGGGGGGACTCGATGAACCCCCAGCCACCGATCTCGCTCTGGCCCGATCCCGCCGCACTGGGCACGCTCACCGATCTGTATGAGCTGACGATGATCGCCGGCTATTACGCGGCAGGCATGGCTCGAAGACCGGCCTCATTCGAGCTCTTCGTGCGCTAGATTCCCAAGGGACGTGCCTATCTGGTCTTCGCCGGGCTCGAGCAGGCCCTCGGCGATCTGCTCAGGCTGGCATTCGCGCCGGAGCAGGTCGAGGCGATCCGTACCTGGCCGGAATTCCGTGAGCTCGATCCGGCGATCATGGCCGAGCTTGCGTCACTGCGGTTCCAGGGGGACGTCTGGTCGGTGCCCGAGGGCACGGTGGTGTTTGCCGGTGAGACTCTGCTGCGGGTGACCGCGCTTGCCGTCGAGCTTGAGCAACGGAATGACGTGCCCCATACGCCGAAGGCGCATGTATTTACAGAAATTCAGTCTTGCTGCTTGCGCCTCTTGCTTCGCGATGACGCGGTGCCTGTGCGACTGATCGCCTTCAGGTGCTTCGCGGCAGGAGCCCTAACGGCGCGTCGACTCCCACTGAGAGTTCTCTTGCCGGCAGGCTTCGCCGATGGGTGAGCACGGTGCCGCGGCGGCTCCTCGGCCTCACGGGTGCCAGTGTGGCGGCGGTCGGTGGTTGCAGACGCGGCCTGCACCTCGGCTGGGCCGGCGGCGGACTTGAAGATCGTCAGAGAGCGCCCCGCGCGCAGCGCGTTGCCTTGGAGGCGATTCCATTGCCGAACCTTCTCTGCCGGAACTCCGAAATCATCGGCCACCGACAGAACCGTGTCTCCTTTGCGCACGGTGTAGCGCATCGGATGCTTGCTGTAGCCGGCCGTCACGGGGCGGCTTGGCGCAAGCTTGGCCGCCGGGGAAACCGGAATGATCAGCTTGCTGTCATTGACCAACGCAGTGCCTTCCAGGTTGTTGGCTTCGGCGATGGCGGTGGCGGTGGTGTGGTAGCGGCGCGCGATTTCGCTCAGCGTCTCTCCGTTTTCCACCCGGTGGTAGCGCCAGTAAACCCGCATCTCCTCGGGAATCGCCTCGACCGCGGCTTGGAATCTCCCGGACGTTCCCTTGGGCAGGTGCAGGTCAAAATCCATATCCTTCGGGGTGGTCATGCGCAGCAGGCTCGGGTTCAGCTCCTGCAACACCGCGGTGGAGGAGTCGGTGCACTCGGCCACCAGGCGCAGATCGATCGGGTAGTGAATGCGCACGGTGTCCGAGGCGAGCGGTAAATCCAGCGTCAGGTGATCCAGTCCATACTGGGAGGGATTTTTCGCCATGATGGTCATGGCCAGAATAATGGGCACATAATTCCGCGTCTCGCCCGGCAATACATCGCGCCGGTAGAGCTCCCAGAAGTCGGCGTAGCCGGTGCGCTGCACCGCACGCTGCACCGTGCCGGGCCCGGAGTTGTAGGCCGCCATCGCCAGATACCAGTCGCCAAACTGGTTGAAGAGATCCTTGAGCAGCCGGGCGGCGGCGCGAGTGGCCTTCTCCGGATCCTGCCGTTCGTCCACCCACCAGTTGTGCTGCAGCCCTGCGTGCGTGCCGTCCCAGGGCATGAATTGCCACATCCCGCGCGCTCCCATGCGCGACAACGCCAGCGGCTCGAAGCCGGACTCCGCCTGCGCCAGGAACATCAGATCCTGCGGCACGCCCTCCTCGCGGAAGATTCGCGAGATCATCTCGCTGTAGCGCCCGCGCCGGATCAGTGCGCGCTCGATGGTGCCGTGTCCGCGGGAGGAGAAGTAGTTGATGTAGCTGACGACCGGATCGGTCAACATCAGGGGAAGATCGCTGTGGGTGTTGGCCAGCTCGGCTTGCGCTTTGGCCTTGATCGAGGGATCGACCGGAAACGTGATGTTGTTGGCCTCATCGATGGGCGCGGGCTCGGCGCGTTGCTCGGTGAATCCGTCGCCGGCTTTCAGCGCCTGCAACTCCAACTCGTGCGTTGCCTCTACAATCCTGTCGAATTCGCTCTGCAACTTCTCATCGTTTTGCACGCCGACCGGTCCACGCAGCAGAAGGTTGAAGGCCGCATCGAAGTTGTCCTTGGCCGCCTCCAGGTGCCCGGCGGCGTAGTTGGCCTGACCTCGGGCGTATTCGGCCTCGGCGCGTGCGATCAACTGATCCACAGTATCTGTGACGGGTTGCGCCGCGGCGGTGCGCGGCGGCGGCTGCGGAGCGGCTGGGACTGCGGCCTGCGGCGGGGTAAGCGCCGGTGCGGTGGCCTGCGGCGCGGGCACGGTGGATGCCTCATCCTTGCTCGGGTTCGCAGGAGGCGAGAAGCAGGCAGAATAGCAGCAGCGGCAGGATTGTGCGGTTACGAAGACTCATCAGTCTGTGCGGAGTGTTCCGGCAGGAACGTCTCTTACCACCGGAGCACGCGCTTTCTCAAATCTACGAACGATTCACCGATGGGTCAATCGTCGAAAGAATCGTAGTTACTCTTTCAGCAATGGTTGCGCGAGGTCAGAACCATATACTACCATCCAACCAGTATTGCTTGATCCATTGACTCTGCGGGCAATGGTTGGCAAGAGCCGCTTCCGGCCACCGGCAAGGCTAGACCCGTTCCGGCCGGCGCTCGCGCCCCGCGTTGCAGTTGTCTCAGGCGCTTCAATTCTGCGCGGCATTCGCCGAACTGTACCGAACAGTACAAGGGAGCCGGGCCGGATCACAGCCCTGAAGAAAAGAGATTCATGCTGTTCAACTCTCTCCCGAAGCTCTTCTTGCGCAGAAGTTTACGCTTTGGCGAAGTGCGAAGAGGTTCTAGCGCTTTGCTCGTATGGCGTCGAGGCACTGGCCGTAGAGGTCGATGAGATGTTTGGCGTAGTCTTCGGCTCGCGAAACGGTGCCACCCTGGAATCCTGCGCCGGGGTTCCGGTACGGCCAAAGCCGGTGGTGGTGGCGATGAATTTCATCATCTCCAGTGCGATTTCTTCGTCGCGTCGCAGAGGGTGGAGCCGCAGGAATGGGATTGGCTGGAGTATCGCTCACGGGAATTCTCCGAGGCTGAAATGAAAGCAAACCCGCGCCGCCTGAGAAAAGGCGGCGCGGTGCCGATCATAACAGATATAGGATATGACGAAGAGACACTGAAGACTCGCAGAGCCGGTGCGAGGAGCGGACGATGAGATGTCCGCTCCCCTTCCGCGGCTATCGAATTAAGAGATGTGAGCGGGTCGATGGAAGCTTGCCGATGAAGCGGCAGCCTGAGCTTCGATGCGCGCGGAGACCGGCGGCTTCCTGGGCGGAGGCGTCGTCCGGATGAATGGAATCGTCCGGTTGTCCTCGTCGCCGGCGGTAAAGACGCGGGCGCAGCAAGCCGACCTCGAGCAGGACGGCGGAGAGGGCGTCGAGCGCGGCGGCGTAGCGGCGCTCGGCGCGCTGCACGGTAATGCCGAGGCGGAGCGCGGCTTCCGGGATGCTGTAATCGAGCAGGATTACGCCGGCGATGATCTCCAGAAAGTGACGTTCGATGCGATCGAAGACCCGCTCGATGTCGTGGACGAAGATGACGGCGTCCTCAAAGGTGTGGAGCTTGTAGGAGCTGACGCGCGCGCGGAAGCAGAGCCCTCCGAGGATGCTGGGCAAGCGTCCGATGTCGACCGACATACGGAAGTAGCGGCGCAGCAGAGCGCGGGTGTAAGGGCGATAGGCGTTCAAGTTCGCGTGCCGCGTCCGGCTTGCGGCGCCGCGCCGGGTACGAGTTTCAAATCGGAGGTTAGCCGGAGCAATCGTTCATGCCTGCACCTCCGCCCGAAGCCGGGTCCAGAGCTGCAGAAAGGAAACTGGACCGTCGAGGCAGAAGCGAAGCTTCCGCCTTCGCGCACGGTGCGCATTGGTCCGCTCGCTGCCTGCGCGGCGAAGCCAGATGTTGCCGCAGCGTTCGCAATACTTCAGTTCCATGTTGCGCAACTGCGATGCTTCGGATTTTGCTTTCATTGGTTTTGCCCCTTTGCAAAAAAAAGCCGCCGCCGGCAGAGGCGAAGGTTGCGGGAGTTGGACTCCAGGCAAGGATCACGCCAGTGCCGGCGACAGGGCTCGATTGGTTTGCGATGACCTGTTTGTTATGAATTGAAGCGGCGCGTCCCATCGATGGATTCGCCGTTAACTGAAGTGCTGACTTTGCCGGTAGGCAGAATCAGGTCAGCCTGCGGTCGTCCTTACGGGTAAAGTAACCTTCTTCGTAACCGGACTTGAGAATCGTGCCGTTCTGAACAACAACACTAAGACGGCCGGTGAAGCGTATCTCCCGGAGTAGTTGTGCGACTCCCAACGCAAGGAGTTCGGAATTGCGAACCTTGCGGCGAAACTCGACGAACGTAGTTTCGCTCGAAGCATTGACTGTCGTGCTCCATGCCCCTGCTCCTACCTTTTTCAGAATTGAGTTGTTGGGTGAATCATTGAGCGCCGGGGAGGGTTAAGTCAATCAACATATTGCTTAGAGTTATTACTAAAGTCTCACTGTATTTCTGGTAGCTATATTTCGGGAGAGTCCTCGGCGAGGGGTGCGATGTTGATTTCAGATTTGCAGAATCGTTTGCGGGCTCTAGTGCGTGAGCGCATTGATGCCAGGCGAGTTGACGGGGACGGAGCTGGCGAACCGCGCCGGGTTCCGGCAGGCGCATGTTTCCAATTTCCTGAATCGAACGCCGGGGTTTGAGCGTTGAGGCGATGGACCGGGTCATGGAGGTTCTGCGGCTGGACGTTCGCGACCTGATTGCCGGAGGAGCGGCGGAAGATGCCGGCGGCGGAGAGCAGTGAAGCCGGGTTTGAGTCGATTCCGGTGGTGGAAAGCGGGTTGCTGTTGCAGAGCGATTTCGCGGCCGGCGAGATTGTGGAGTATCTGCGCTTCAAGAAGAGCTTTCTGCGGCGGATTCGTCCGGAGATGGCGAACCAGCGCAGGAACTGGCAGCGCTTTGTGCTGATCAAGGCGGATAAGGACTCGGGTGCTGGCGATGCGTCCGAGGTTGTTGCCGGGAGCGACGCTGCTGATCGACCGCCACTACAACTCGCTGCGCAGTTACCGGCGGCGCGAGCCGAATCTCTATGTCGTAAAGAGCGGGGAGATGTGCAATGGTTCGCTATGTGGAGTTACAAGGGGACCAACTCACGCTTCGTCCCGAGAATCAGAACGTGTGCTCTGGGATACGTGCAGTTGGGCAAGGGCGAGACGTTTGCGGACTACGTGGTTGGGCGGGTGGCGCACATCTCGATTGAGACGTAAAGGGCGCGGAGTGCGGGATTGCGTGAAATTATCCGAGGATTTTGTTGTCAAGAGCAGAAAGTTTCGAAATCATAGAGTAAGTAGTTGATAGCAAGGCGAAATAGAGTTTGTGCCGCAGGTGAGGGGATGAGGGGGGTGAAATTGATATCCTGAAGATAAGAGGCAGGAAGAGGGGCGGTGGCGGTGGCATCGAAGAAAGAAGCCGAAGGCAAAGGCGAAGAAGAAACGGGCCGGCAAGGACGATGCAAGACGAGGCTGGAGGCGCGTCCAAGACAGACAAAATCAGCGAAGGCGGCGAGACCAAGGCGCAGAACAAGGGTGAGCGCCGCGCGAAGACGAGACTGCAAGCGAGCGATTCTGCAAAGCAGCGTAGAATACGAGTTCCGAGGAAGGCGGACACGGCGACGGGACGGCGGATGCGAGCGAGTTGGATCCGTTTGAAGTTGCGAAGCGGACGGTGAAGGGTTCGGTTCCGGCGATTGTGGAAGCGATGGTGGAGAAGGCGAAGCAGGGAAGCTGTACGCACGCCAAGACGCTGCTGGAGATGACCGGAGCAAGGCATATGTTCGACGGCGAAGCGGACGTACAGGAACAGCGGCGAGCCGTGGGCGAAGCTGGTGCTGGAGCGATTGGACGAAGCCGAGTCCGAAGCGAGCGGGGATGCGCAGGAAATTGCGGGCAGAGCCGTAGAGCAGTAGACGGGCAGGACCGGGCGCGAAGCCGGGTTCGATAGAGGGCGAACGCTGGCATGGACATGACGTGGGTGACGGACCGGATTGCGGTCGGCGGCGGCATCTGGGTGGATGAGAGAATGGCCGAGGTCGCGCGGGCCGGAGTGACGCACGTCATCGACATGCAGATGGAATTCGACGACACGGCACTGGGCGAACGGGTTGGAGTGGAAGTGCTGTGGAATCCGGTGGACGACGACTTTCGAGCCGAAGGGCCGGGAGGTGTTTGAGCGGGGCGTGAACTTTGCGCTGCGGGCGCTGGAAGATCCGCAGGCGAAGCTGTTTGTGCATTGCGCGGCGGGAGTCCACCGCGCTCCGATGATGGCACTGGCGGTGCTGTGCGCGACGGGATATTCGCTGGAGCAGGCAAAGCGTTTGATCCAGACCAAGCGGTATGTGGTGGACTTTGCCGAGGTCTATGTGCGCAGCGTGGAGCGACTTCTTGAAGAGCTACCGGGAACGGACGGCGGAGCGGGAATGAGCCGAAAGGACGGCGACAGAAGAGCATGAATACGAGAACAATGGGAAGTTCAAGCCGCCTGCTCAGGCGGCTTTTGATTTTTGTGTGGGCGGCGCTAGTGATGGTGCGACTGGGGCGCAGGTGGCTCCGGTGAAAACGCTGGTGCAGGATACCTTGTACCGGGCGGACGGAAGCGCCGCGCAGGGCAGCGTTACGATCCGCTGGAATGGATTTGCGACCAGCGCGGGAGAAGCCGTCGCGGCCGGCCAGATGACGGTGACGACGAACGCAAACGGCGGAATTTCAATTCCTCTGATTGCGAATACGGGGTCGACTCCTTCCGGCAGCTATTACCGGGTGGTGATCAAACTGGACGATGGAACGACGAGCGAAGAGATATGGGTGGTTCCGGCCGCGACGACGACGACGGTGGCGGCGATCCGGGCGAAGGTGGTGCCGCAGGCGGTGGCGGCGCAGTTTGTGAGCCGCGACTATGTGGATTCATCGCTGGCCACGGTGGTGCATCTGGCTGGGGCGGAGACGATTGAGGGGGTAAAGACATTCGTGCCTTCGCCGGAGGTTCCGGTGCCGAGCGATGCGGGCGGAGCCGCGAATAAGGGATACGTGGATCAGGGCATCGATGGGCTGGCGACGGTGGCTTCGACGGGAAACTATAACGACCTGGTGAACCGGCCGGTGGTCACGAATCTGGCTGCGCCGGGTGCGATCGGTGCGAGCACTCCGGGGCCGGTAAACGCCACGGTGTATACGGTGAATGGAACACCGCTGGCGAGCGGGAACTTGAGCGATGGCGCATTGCTGGCCAGAACCAGCACGACGATCAATGGGTATCCGATCTCGTCGAACGTAAGTTTGTCGGCTTCTAATTTGACGCCGGGAGCGCTGCCGAATGGTACAACCGCCACGACGCAGACGGGCAACGATAACTCGACCAAGGTGGCCACCACGCAGTATGTGACTCAGACGCTGGCTTCGCCTCCTGGCATTGGCGGCACGGCGCCGGGGACGGTGAATGCGACGGCGTATGCGGTGAATGGAACTCCGCTGGCAAGCGGAAACCTGAGCGATGCGGCGACACTGGCGCGGAATAACGCAGCCAACACGTTCACGGCGAATCAGCTTGTTAACTACTCCGGGGGCGACGGCGTAAGCCCCTTGGTGATTAACGCGAGCGCCTCGGGCTTATCGAATCAGCATGGATTGAGCGTGAATCTGCCGAGCACGGGAAACCGCAGGGCGATTGGGGTGGTCAATGGCACGGATGCCATGAGCTGGTTCTCACTCAATGGAAACGTCAACAGCACGGGAAACGTGGGCCTCGAGCTTGGGCTTGGCGGTTCGAGCGCGCGTGATACCTTTCTCTACCGTAGCGGCGCGGGGACGCTCTCGACCGCAGGCAACTTCGGGGCGAGCGGGACGCTTTCTGCGGGCGCTACGGGATGCCCGAGCGGGTCGACGGCGGGCGAGGTATGCGCTCCGTCCTTGCCGATCTCGATTCTCTCCTACGGCGCGAAGTGCGACGGCGCGACCGATGACACGGCGGCGATTCAGTCGGCCTTCAACGTGCTCTCCGGCAAGACGCTGACCTTCCCGCCGGGCAAGGTCTGCGTGGTGAGCGCACCGCTGGTGATTTCCGGGGTGCAGACGCAATGGAGCATTGACGGCGGATCGGACGCGACCGCCATTCGCTCGACGGCGACCGGGGTGCCGATCATTCAATTCTCTGGTCAGGTTGGAACTACGGTTTATGACTGGAAGATTACAAACCTGCTGCTCCGCTACGCCACGCAGCAAAGCTCGGGACACGCGTACGGAATCTCATTCGGCGATGGCTCATCGCAGGAGCAGGATTACTTCGACGGGGAAATCGGATTTGTACGTTTCGACAACTGCAAGCGCGGCATCTCCAACTGGGGAAGCGGCACGGTTTGGGGGACGCGAATCCATGATATTTGGTCAACGGGAGCGGTTACGGGTGCAACCGTTGCGTACATGGCACCGGGCGTCGGCTCGGTCCGCATGGAGCTGGAAAACATCTGTGCGAGCCAGAACGCAACCGAGCCCATCGTCAATTGGAACATCACCTGCATGGGGTGCAGCGCGAAGAATATTGAGTCCGACAATCAGACCAACCAAGTCTTCTACTTTGGAGCGTGGACGGGAACGCTGGAAAATCTGCACATGGAGGCGGTGACGTGTACCACTCCTAACACGATTCTGGTAGATCTGATCAACTCCCAAGTTGTGCTTAACGGATTGACCGCGAATGCGAACATCAACATCAACCCAGGCGCAGGAAACCCCTGCTATCTGCTTGGTTCGGACCTTAACGCCATCGCCTCGATTGACGGGGTGTACTACAACCCGACTATCGTTTCGGGCGGCTCTTATGTGCTGCACGCTACGGCTCCGACGGCGGGACAGTCACGCTATCGTCTGCACAACATCTGGACGACGGTGCCGATCTTCACGACTGGGGAGGCGTTGCTCGCACAGGGCTCGATTACGGAGACCGAGGACATCTCCGGCGTCTCGATCGTGCGGGCCGAATATTTCAATCCGGCGCACGCGGCGAGCTCATCGGCAAACACCAACAGTGATCCGCTCATCATGCAGGGAGCCTACTGGAATGGCACGGCCTCGGCGCTGGACACATGGACGATGCTGGACGTTGAGGGAAGCGGAATAAACCCGAGCAGCACCGTGACGTTGACCCACACGGGAAGCTCCGGACCGGCGGCGCTCAGTGTTCCGAACCTTGTGGTGTCTAGCCTTACGGCCGGTGCAGCGCCGGTCTGCGCCAACGGCACCAACGGAGCATTGACCACCGTGGGCTGCACGACCGGCGGAGGCAGCTATACGCTGCCGACGGCTAGCAGCACGGTGCTGGGCGGAGTGAAGCCGGACGGGGTGTCAATTCTCAACTCTGGCGGGGCGATCTCGGCGACGGCTGCGAGTGTGGGGGCCGATGCGGCAGGAGCGGCAGCAGCGGCGCAGACGAACGCGATTGCCGCAATCACGGCCGCCGTGGGCTCCGGCTATAAGGTATGGAGTGGCCACAGTGAGAATGCAACCACCATCGCTGGCCAGTTCGGCGCTGGTATGACGCAGGCCAACGCGATCACTGTCAAGCGATTGCAACTGTACGTGTCCGCAGCAGCCGTTTCCTGCACCACTTATCCGGTGATAGCCATTTACGATTCGACTGCGTCGACCATCGTGGGCAGCGTCACCCTGACATCCGGTGTGCATACGTTCGATTCTGGCGTCTTGTCGGTTGCTGTGCCAGCGGGAGATGCACTGATTCCTGAATTCTCGACGGCAGGCGTAGGTTGCAGCACTAACGCGAGCGGGACGGATTTCACCGCCCAGTATCAGTAACAGCGTTTCTAGTCAGCCCCAAAGTAGTTGCAGCGCATGAGACCTTGCCCCTTCGCAACTTGGCTTATAGGGGTAGCGCTCTCGAAACACATCTTGGCATGATGGGAAACGAAGAATTGATCCCTATAAGAAACGCATCCAAAAGACAAGAGAGGGCTGCTCAAATCCCAACCGGGAGCAATCGTAGTCCCCCCAATATCCATAGGATTGGTATCATTGGGGAACAGCGTGGGGCCGCTCCCTTTTTCTTTTGGAATAATGGCAGTATCTCTCATTAGGTCGGCCATGCGGCAGGCCCTCTCCATCTGACTTCCTTCCTGCGCAAAGAGTTTTTGGGGGTCAGTTTCTCCAGTCGCAGGGACGATGCCCCCGAAAGATGTCACGAAGAATGCCGGGCCTTCGCCAAAGTTTTTGATTGTCAGCGTGATACGAGTTTTCACTTGTGTCTGATCGGACTGATCTGGATACAGGGTCGGATGGCTGATTTCCACCGGATCGGCGACGATTGCGGCTCCGATCAAAGGACCATCAACCCATATCCACGGTCTGCTGGTTTTCGTCAAAGCATCTCTAGCGATGTCTGCGGACACTTTAGCTTGCTCGGCAATGATTTTGGTGGTGGTGGCTTGATCCGAGGCACGTTTGGCGAGCAGTTCGGTTTGGCTAGCCTGTTTCCCGGTGGACTCAGCCAATTCGTGTGTGTCGAGGGCCTGTTTCTGGAGTTCGGCCAGCTGTTGCCTATACAGGTAGATCAATTGGTCGGTTTGTTTCCCAGAGCCTTCCATCTCCTGCCATTGCTTTTTGGCGTAGGTCGTATACACGACAGTTGTGACAAATATCAACGCGGTGGCGATGGCGGTGACCCAATCCGGTCCCTTCCATTTTCTCTCGGGCATGGCTTGGTTCTCCTTTTCGGGGCTATTTTTGCCGCTGCCGCCGCCCTCGGGTTTCATTCTTCAAACTAGAACTTAGCTAAAAACCAGAGTAACTCAGAAAGGGTGAAGGAATGACGGAGATATTGGGACGGATCCTTGAGCAACCGAAGACGAGCGCGGCGGGATTGTTGCTTGCTCTAACCACCGTGCTGGGCGTGCTACAGCAACAAGGAGTTTCGCTGGGCCATGTGGGGACGGGAACGGTGATTTCGTTGGGGAGCGCGCTGGCGACGGCGGTGCTGGGGCTGCTGGCGAAGGACTAGTCGAAGAGACGGCGGGGTGATAACCAGGGAGCGAAGCTTACTTAAAGGGTTTCATCTCACGAAAAAGGGCAAGAGAAATCGAAGTAGAGCAGACGCTGCCAGAGATGGCGGCGTCTTGCTTTGCGCGGAGGAGCGGAATGGATAAGAGATGGAAGATGGCGCTGGCATTGCTGGCGGCAATAGGCCTGACAGTTTGCCTGGTGGGATGTTCGGCGGCGGATGCGGTGAAGGCCGCGAGCACGATTCACGCGTATCTGCCAGTGGTGGCGGGGCTGGCTGGCGATGCGGTGGCGGTTGCGGGGACGATTGACCCGGCGGCGGCTCCGGCCTTGAGGTCGCTGAGCGCGAAGGTGCAGACGGATTTGCAGGAGTTGGAGACGGTCAGCGGGTCGTATGCGGCGTCGCCTTCGGCGGGCGGATGGGCGAACCTGGGCGCGGCGGTGGATGGGCTGGTGAACGACGCGGACCAGGGATTGCTGGCAGCGCTGGCGATCAAAGATCCGGCGAGCCAGGCCAAGGCGAAGGCCGCTCTGAGCGCTCTGGATGCAGCGGTCCACGTGTTAGACGGGTACCTGCAGGCGGCGCGAACTCCGGCCGAGACCCAAGCTGCGGCATTGCAGCGGACGGTGAAGCTGCAGACGGTGGCGCGGGAGTGGAATCGGCTGGATTGGCAGCGCGTGGAGCGTGCGTTTGGCGGGCGGGGCGAGGCGCTGCAGGTGGCGGAGATGAGCCTGGGATTCTGAGCGCGAGGTGACGATAGCGATGGGGCGGGCGAGGGCGGCAAAGACGAAAGACCAGGGGATGGACCTGGAGGCCCTGATGGCGCTGGGCAAGAGGCTGGACAAGCGGACGGGACGGGGCAGCTATCGCGAGGTGCTGGCGTCGAGCTTGCTGCAGAGTCCGCAACAAGCGCGGCCGGCTGGTGAAGCTGGAGAGCCAACCTGGCGCAGCGGGAATTTGAATTGAGGTGCGGGCCGAAGAATATTGTGCTGAAGGCGAGGCAGATGGGAATCTCGACGTGGGTGGCGGCGAGATTCTTTCTGAGCACGATTACGCGGCCCGGCACTTTGACGGTGCAGGTAGCGCATACGCAGGAGGCGGCGGAGGAGATCTTCCGCATGGTGCACCGGTTCGTGGAGAACCTGCCACAGGACCTGCAGAGCGGAGCGCTGAGGCGGTCGAAGTCAAACCGGAGGCAGTTGGTGTTTCCGGGGCTGGACAGCGAGTATCGCGTGGAGACGGCGGGGGACGCGAACGCTGGACGGGGACTGACGATCCAGAACCTGCACTGCTCGGAGGTGGCACGGTGGGGAGCGAATGCGCGCGGAAGTTCTGGCGTCGCTGCGGGCCGCCGTGCCACCGGATGGGGAGATTGTGCTGGAGTCGACCGCGAACGGAATGGGCGGGTGCTTCTATCGCGAGTGGCAGAGGGCGGACGAGACGGGATACGTGCGGCACTTCTTTCCCTGGTGGATGGATGCGGGATACCGGATTGAGGGCAGGGCGGCGGAGGAGCTGATGGAGCGGGAGTTGAGCGCGGAGGAACGGCGGCTGATGGAGAGCTTCGGGCTGGATCGGGGGCAGATTGCCTTCCGGCGGCAGATGCGGAACAACTTTGGCGAGCGCGCGGCGGAGGAATTTGCCGAGGATCCGGCGACCTGCTTTCTGGCCAGCGGCTCGGCGGTGTTTGACACGGCGAAGATCGAGGCCCGGATGCACGAGCTGGAGGCGCCGCTGGAGGAGCGGGAGAACGGACGCATCCTGGTGTGGCTGCCGCCGGCGAGAGGGCGGAAGTACATTCTGGGCGTGGACGCGGCGGGCGGCGGCTCGGGCGGCGATTATGCGTGCGTCGAGGTGATCGACCGGGCGAGCGGACTGCAATGCGCGGAGCTGTACGGGCACTACACGCCGGAGGAGCTGGCGGCGCAGGCGGCGAGGCTGGGACGGGAATACAACGACGGCGCTGATGGTGGTGGAGCGGAACAATCATGGCCACGCGGTGCTGGCGATGCTGGAACGGGTGGAGCAATACGAGCCGCTGTTCCGCAACAACCGGTATGCGGGCTGGGTGACGACGATGCTGACGCGTCCGACGATGCTGGAGCGGTTTGGGGCGATTCTGGTGGCGAATCCGGAGCTGTTCCAGAGCCGGAGGCTGCTGGAGGAGTGCCGGACGTTTGTGCGGCACGCGGACGGACGCATTGCGGCGTCGGAGGGCCGCACGACGACGCGATCATGGCGATGGCGATGGCGCTGGCGGTGCGGGATGCGGGGTACCAGGCTCCGCGCCCGCATCGCGGTGGCGCGACGAGATAGCGGCGCGGAGCAGGTGGACGGCGGCGGAGGGACGGCGGGGTAGAGTAGGAAATCCGGGAATAGCGTACAGCGGGTCTGGCGCGATCGGCGCGCTGGCGCAGAGTTCGGGGGCAGGCTTGGCGGTGGCGGCGGTACAGCACGTGAGAAGGATGCGGGGCGGGGCGCAGAGTCATCTGATGCGCTGCTCGGACGGTCACTTCTACGTGGTGAAGTTCCAGGACAATCCGCAGCATACGCGGGTGCTGGCCAACGAGATGCTGGCGACGCGGCTGGCGCAGGCGGCGGGGCTGCCGGTGCCGGCGACGGAGGTGGTCGAGGTCAACTCCTGGCTGATCGAGCACACGCCGGAGCTGCGCTTCGAGCTGCTGCATGGCTCGAAGGCGTGCACGCCGGGGCTGCAGTTCGGCTCGCGCTTCGTGGTTCCGCCGATGCAGGGGCTGATCTACGACTATCTGCCGGAGCATCTGCTGGACCGGGTGCGGAACCTGGGCGCGTTTGCCGGGATTCTGGCGCTGGACAAGTGGACCTGCAACGCCAACGGACGGCAGGCGGCTTTCTGGAAGAAGAGCCGGGAGCGGAAGTTCACGGTATCGTTCATCGACCAGGGATACTGCTTCAACGCGGGAGAGTGGTCGTTTCCGGATTCGCCGCTGCGCGGGGTGTACGCGCGCAACGATGTCTATCGCGAGGTGACGGGCTGGGAGAGCTTTCAGCCCTGGCTGGGCGAACATCGAGAGCATGGACGAGCAGGCGATGTGGCGCTGCGCGGAGGAGATTCCGACGGCGTGGTATGGCGAGAGCTGCGAGATGGAGCGGCTGGTGGAGAGCCCTGTGACGGCGGCGCGCGCGGGTGGCCGAGCTGATCCTGGAGTTCAGGAATTCGAGCCGGGAGCCATTCCCAAAGTGGAGGGATGTGGTGAACTGAGGGAAGGGAGAGGGAGAAGTGGTGGGAAGGTGGTGGCAAGGGTGGAGAAGGGTTGTAGGATGCAGGGGCTGGGGCATGGCGAGTCGGGTCCGAGGATGAAAGAGCGCCGACAATGCGAGTTCTTCCTGCTGCGGTATGTGCCGGACGCGGTGAAGGACGAGTTTGTGAACGTGGGCGTGGTGCTGTTTGAGAGCGGCGGCGGCTGGGCGGACGTGCGCTTTACCAAGGACTGGAAGCGGGTGCGGTGCCTGGATCCGGATGCCGACGTGGAGATGCTGGAAGGGCTGGAGCGGGAGATCAAGGAGCGGATGCTGGAGGGCGCGAGCAGCCAGGAATGGCTGCTGAAGCGGATGGAAGACAGCTTCTCGAATGCGATCCGGCTGACGCCCGGCCAAGGCGGTGCTGGCGGATTCGCCGCAGGAGGAGATTGGGCGGCTGGCGGAGATGTATCTGGAGCGGGCGAAGAAGGGCGCGACGCACGGCGAGCGGAAGGATGCAGATCTTCCAGACGATGCGCGGGCGAGTTCGAGCGGCAGGGAGTGTGGGGGCTGATGCGGCACAACATCGCGGTCAGCGCAGTACACCCATCGCGGCGATCCGCTGAAGATCGACGCGGCCTACCGGCCCAACGGCACGGTGCACATGTACCAGGCGCTCTCGCTGGAGGCCGACGTGAACGCGGCCAAGGTGCTGGCCTTCAGCTATCCGAAGCTGCGCGAAGGGGTGCTGCGGGCCGAGCAGGCGGAGACGGCGCTGACGGCGATCGTGGAAAGCGAGCTGGAGCGCGAGGACGATGTGACGATGTTTGCGTTGGAGACGCTGACGGCCAGCCGGATCATGGTGGCGACGACGGCGGAGCTGCCGAGGATTGCCGCTGAGCGTGCGGCAGAAGATGGGACTGCAGTAGGGGTTGCGAAGGTTCAGGTTGCAAGAGCAACTGCGAAGGATGGAAAGGGATTGCTTCCCAGGTTAGCGTCGAAAGGGCGCGACGCGAAGCGGGGGCACCCGGCTGCTGCTCAGGGACGAATCGAAATCAAGAACAGGTTTTTCAGAGAGGACGCTGCGGCGTCCTTTTTATTTGGCGCGGGGAGTGGCGACCCGGCGCGGGGGAGCAAATGAAGATAGCGGAGAAGATCTGGGAGCCGGTGCGGCGGGCGGGAGTGCGGGTGCTGGGGGGCAATCGAGCCTCGGCGCCAAAGCGCAAGACCGCCCCGCTGCCGTCGATTCTACAGACATTTGGGACGGCGGGGGCGGAGCTGCTGCCGAAGAAGACACCGGAGGCGCTGCGCCGCTTTGCCGAGACGCCGATTGCGCGCAAGGCCATCAACACGATCAAGGACCGGGTGGCGGGAATGAACTGGCGCATCCAGCCGCGGCGGGGACGAGTGCTGGACGAGGAGATGCAAGCAGCGCATCCAGGTGCTGACCGAGACGCTGGAGCAGCCGAATCCGGATGATTCGTTCCGTTCGTTTGTGCGAGCAGGTTCTGGAGGACATCATCGTGGGCGGATATGGCGCGATGGAGCTGCGGCTGACCGGCGACGCGCAGAAGCCGCTGGCGCTGTATCCGGTGGACGGAGCGACGATCCAGATGCGGGCGGACTGGAATGGCGAGCCGGATACGCCGCGCTATGTGCAGATGACGTTCTCGGCTGGGGACCGGGGCAGCAGGATTGAGCTGAACGACAACGAGCTGTCCTACATCCGGCTGAACGCGCGCAGCTACACGCCGTTCGGACTGGGACGGCTGGAGGTGGCGTTCGAGACGATTCACGAGTTTCTGGGAGCGCACCGCTTTGCCGCCAAGCTGGCGAGCAACTCGGTGGTGCAGTATGCGCTGTGGATGCAGGATCTGGATCCGGGGCAGCATGAGCGGCTGATTCGCTGGTGGCAGGACGACATCGAGGGCACGGGACGGGTTCCGATTCTGACGGCGGAGAACAAGCCGGAGGTGCTGCGCTTTGGGGCGGGCACGGATGCGGATCTGCGGCTGGCCTGGCAGGAGTTTCTGATCCGGGTGATCGCCAGCGCCTTCGATCTGCCGCCGCTGTTTCTGGGGGTGGAGGCGGACGTGAATCGCTCGACGGCGCAGGAGCTGGCGGATCGGCCTTCCGCACGGCGATTGTGCCGACGGCGCGACTGCTGGCCGAGCACATCACGCGCGATGCGATTGCCAAGCGGCTGGGCTGGAACGATCTGGAATTTGTCTTCCTGGACCTGGATGCGACGGACCCGATGGAGCAGGCGCAGATCGACCAGATTCTGTTGAACTGCGGGGTGCTGACGGTGAACGAAGCTCGGGCGGCGCGGGGCTGGCAGCCGCTGGAAGACACGCAGGACTGGGGGACGAATGAGGATGCAGTGGGAGGCAATGGCACTGGCCATGCCGGAGGTGGATGGTCATCCCAACCGGCGCGGATTTCGCGGGGTGTTGACGGTGGCCAATGCGCCGTCGGACCGGGCTCCGAGCGGAGCGCGGGGGCACAAGGTGATGCTGACGGCACAGGCGACGGAGCGGGCTCTGCCTTCGCTGCTGGGCATGGCCGTGGACTATGCGCCGGAGCTGGACCGGCACGATGCGCAGAGAAAGGTCGGAATCATTACCTCGGCGGATCTGCGGCCGACGGCGGGCAAGGTGCATCGCCTCGACGTCTCGGGGTATCTGTTTGAGCGCGACTTTCCCGAGGTGGTGGATGAGATGGCGCGGCGCAAGGGTGAACTGGGCATGAGCTACGAGATCGCCGACGTGCGGGTGGTGGATGCGGAGGCCCCGGTGTGGGTGGCTACGGACTTCAAGTTCACCGGCGCGGCGGTGTTGCTGCGGGAGAAGGCGGCTTACCAGGGGACGAACGTGGAGCTGGCGGAGTAGCGGCCAGCTGCGGGCAAGGTGCATACGCGGCAGGAAGAGACTACCAGGCCGGGAAGCCGAATGAAAGCACATAACGAACGTGGGGCCGGCATCGAGCCGGCTTTTCTATTGGGAGAGGAAATGAACGAAGAAAACAAGTGCAGCGCAGAAGGATCCGATGGAGGAGTGTGCGGCGCAGCTGGGCAGTGCGGCGCAGGCTCTGGAGCGGGTGATCGGAAAGCTGGAGGCGCAGTACGAGGCGCTGAACCAGAAGATCGACCGCATTATCGCCACCGTGGAAAAACCGCCGCGGAGAAGAGCGACGAAGCCGAGTGGCGGCGAGCGCGCAGGCCGAGCAGGTGACGCAGCTGGAAAAGGAGAATCGTGAACTGCGGCAGCGCGCGGGACGCAAGACGCTGGCTCCGCTGGTGAGCACGCTGCTGGCGAAGAGCGGCGTGGGCGAGGGCGTGCAGATTGAAGCGGGCACGCTGGAAAAGGCTCTGGGACAGTTGACGATCGAACAGCGCATCGCGGTGAAGGCCGAACTGGCGCGGGCGGGAATGATCGCGTAAAAAGCTTCCGCGTGGCCTAGGAATGGCTTAGGAAGCGGGCAGTTTGCGTTGCGGACGACTCGCGGAACACCTCCGCTGGGTGGATGGGCGGGAAGAGTTTGGACAACCGGGGCACGGCAGGTGCGACGGGATAACGAGGCCGGGCGAATGGGTCCGGCAGAGAAGGAAAGCACAGAATGAATACGCAATTTGTGGATTTGCACGCCGCAGCAGACTTCATGGGACCGGGCGCAATCGAGATCGAGCGTTACCAGACGGAGATCTTTGACATCTGTCCAGCGCCGCGGCGCGTTCGGACAGCGCATCAAGAACGTTCCGGCCACGGGACATCCGTCGCGCTTCTTCGAGGAGACGGCGATCCCCGCGCCCACGGCGGCCAACGGGTTTGTGGATCCGCGCAACATCGCGGCGACGGTGAATTCGCCGACCCGCGTGGAGCTCTCGGTGCCGCTGAAGGCGCTGGTGTCGCAGATCAACTACAACCTGTTCGACATCGAGGTCGGCAGCCAGCAGGAGCAGTTTGCCTACCTGCAGGCAAAGGATCTGGCCGACTCCGTGACCGGCGTGATGCGCACGCACGACGTTGCGCTGTGGAACGGCAACGACACTTCGCTGAGCGCTCCGACCACGTTCCAGTATTTCGGCGCGGCGGCACAGATCGGCGGCGGCGGCAACGTTGCCACGGTGGCTACCACCGAGAGCATTGTGGACGGGCTGAAGTCGCAGATTGCGGCGATGGTGTCGAACTCGAACTATGAAGTTCGCCCGACGGCCATCTACGCCAACCCGGTGTTGCTGGACCTGATCGACCGCGAGATGAAGACGGAGTTCAACGTCGTGCTCTCGACCACGAAGGTGGAAGGCGGCCTGACGGTGAAGACGCTCTCGACGCAGGCTGGCGACCTGCCGCTGATTCCGGAATGGGCGCTGCCGTACACGGGCACTCCGGGCAGCGGCTCGGCGGTGCTTCCCGCCTACATCGTGACCGAAGACCTGATCGAGTATCACTGGCTGACCGATGCCAATCCTCGCGTCTTCCAGCTTGGACTGACCGGTACGCTGGCTCGCCAGTTGATGGTGGTGAAGTTCGGCGCGGTGGTGGTGAAGGGCGCCGGATTTGCCCACGCCCAGGTGACCGTGAACCGCTAATCCGAGCGGCGAAGCGGGGGCGGCGGATGAACCGGTTCCTCGCTTCGCCCTGGGTTGACGAAAGCGGCGTCGAAGGTGAGCGGTAAAAGACGGACAGATCAGAGCGGTTCAAGTGGGAATCCAGTCGCGCGGGAGAGGGCCGAAGTCCTCCTCAGAGTGCGGGAGAAGAGCGGAAGATGGCATACCTGTCAGCGGATGAATACACGCTGTTCGGGCTGGAGGAGACGACTCCGGACAGCCTGGTGATTGCGGCGTCGGACTTGATTGATGCGCATTGCCGGAGGAAGGGATTTGGCATTGCACAGTACATGGAACGATTTCGGGTGGGCCGGTCGCGGACGGTGAGGCTTTCCTATCTTCCGCTGGCCGCGGCGACGGGTGCGGCGTCGCCGATTGTGCAGGCGCGGGGACGGTACACGGGCAACGTTGGCGAGTGGGCGGTGCGTGGCGGAACTGGCGGCGGAGGTGGCACAGGTGTTTACCGCGCCAAACACGTGGTTCACCGTGCCGGTCAATTCACTGGATCTGGATCTGGAGAGCGGCGAGGTGATCGTGTGCTGCGGACTGCTGGCACCGGCGTTGCGCGATCTGGAGTTGACCTACACGGCCGGATACCAGACGGTGCCGATGGCGGTGAAACAGGCCTGCGCCAAGCTGGTGACAGAATGCGCTGGCAACTCCGGCGCTGAACGTGTCCAAGCAAAAAATTGACACCATGTATCTGCAGTACTTTCGCCGATTCGCTGGTGGACGCCGACGTGCAGCGGTTGCTGGCTCCGTATGTGGCGCAGAGGCTTTCGTCATGAGCACCGAGGCGGCGGGCTGGAACGGGCAGCGTTGGCGATGCTGCGTACGCTGGGTGCGGGCAAGGCTTCGCTGCTGGTGCCGCAACCGGTTACGGCGAGTGAGCAGACCGGACTCGGGCTGATCGTTCCGCTGGTCAACGAAGTGGAGATGGAGCCGGTTCTGTTGCAGGCGACGGCGAATGGGAAAACTCTGTTGGCGCGGATGACCCGAGGCACGGTGCAGAAGGCGCTGAGCAGCGCAGGCGCAATCGACACGGACGAGATCGCCACCAAGCAAGCGCTGGAGACGCGCGATGCTGCGGGCGGGCGGAACAGAGTACCGCATTGTGGCGGTGACGGTGAAGTGGTTCGGCGGCGCGGAGCTGCTGTACGAACTGGAAATCGAGGCATAAATGCAGGCGGCGAAAGATACGTTTCTGAGGACCCTGGCCGACAGGCTGGCGGTGGTCAATCCGGCGCGGACGGTGACGCTGGACGGTGCGTCGCGTCCGGCGGTCATGGCGGTGGAGAATGAAACTCCAGTGCCGGCGAATACGTTTTTGGAGACCTTCCTGTTGAGTTGGGAGGGCGCGGGACGGGCCATGCCGGAGGGTCCGCTGATGTATCTGGATTGCAAGCTGAGCTACGGCAGCAAGGGCACGGACGAGTATGTTGCGAAGCGATCGCGGACGCATCGTGACCGCCATGGACTGTGAGCTGCTGCAAGTGTGCGAGCCACGCTACGCGCGGCTTGCGACTACACGCAAACTCCACCAGCCGCGCTGGGAACCAACATTTTCTGGACGTTGCCGGTGATGGCAGGCTCCCAGTGAAGTGGACGGAGTATTACTGCGGACGGCAAAGATCAGGCTGTTCTTCTTCCCGGAGGTGGCGTGATGGAACGAGGCGGATGCAGGAGTATTTCGGTGAAGTGCGCGCGTACTTCGCACCCGTGAACCGGGCGACGGAGACGGGCACGGTGTTCGATCCGTCGCTGCAGCTTCGATTTGAACAATCCTCCGTCGCCATGGGTGCAGCTTGGGACTGGTGCGCAACTTCAAGCGGGTGGACAAGTCGACCATGGGGACGGTGAGGAGCGGCGCGGCGGGAGTGGCGCAGACGCAGTTTCTGAAAGCTGGTGGACGCGCGCGTGAGCCTGGATTTTTGCGAGTGGGGCAAGCTGCAGATGGCGTTGGCGGCAAGCTCGCAGCACATGAACGTGCTGGAGAGCGCGGGCACGCAGGCGCGGGCCTCGGGCGGAGTCGCCAAGCCCGGCCAAGCGGTTCTGGCGGGTTCGACGGCGACGCTGATTCTGGTGGATCCTTCGGTTCTGAGCAACTACCAGGTTGGGGAGTTGATCGTGGTGGACGTGGACTACGTCGCCGGCATCACGGACTTGGGCACGGGCATTACGGGAGGCGTGGCCGCCGCGGGCGCGCCGCTGGATGCCGACGCGATACGCCGCGTGAGCTACAACGTGGGATGCGTGTCCGCGATCACTGGCGACCGGGTTGCAACTGGACGCGCCATTGCTGGGAGGAGCTCCGGCAAGCGGCGCGCAGCTGCAGAAGGTGGTGGCGTTCGTGGATCGCGACGGAGACAGCTTTCTGCAGGAATGGTCGGCGCTGTTTGCCTTGGAAGAAGCCAGCGGCGGCCGGGTGTACTTCTACTATCCGCGGTTGCAGGCAGCGTCTCCGGCGGCGGAGACGGTGGCGGAACTGGCGAGTGGAATCAGCACGAGCTTGCTGCACGCCGAGTTCGAAGCCATGGCTTCCACGGATGCCAACGACGGGCAGAGCGTGGTGTGCTACCGCTGCTATGTTCCGGCTCCGGCAGCGCCGGCGTACTGATCGGCGAGGGGTTGACGCAGACGGCGTTGCAGTAAAACGATTGCGGCAGTTTCAGAGCCGGAGATTCCAGGGGCGATCACTCGCCTCTTTTTTCATTGGTTGCGAATTCATTGGTTGCGAATGCAGCAAATAGAGTTCGGGTGAGAGGCGAGATGAAATTAACGATCGACAATTTGAACGGTGCGGGAGAGACGGATTACAGCGCGCTGCTCGATGCCGAGGCGCCGCCGAAGATCGTGCGCAAGCTAAACCAGCCGCCGGTACTGACGGCGTGGCTTGTCTGCCAGGGAACGAGCATTCCGGTCTCGGCAGGCAGCAAGGTGCGTCTCTATCGCGACTCGGGAGGGTTGTGGTTCAGCGGATATCTGGAAGATGCGCCGCAACTGGAGTTCGCCGGCGAAGCGATGGGAAAGCCGGTCTTCCGCGCCGCGTTGAATGCCAAGGGAGAGATTTCCGCGCTGGATCGCCGGGCGCTGAGCGAACACGCGGCGATGGGCGGCTACACGGCGGGACAAGCGGTTACGGCACTGACCGCAGGAGGAGAACGCGGCCATCAATGTCTCCGCCGTGCAGGCGATTGCCGGGGCCGGAAGCGTCACGGTGGAGAGCGGCGAACTCTGGAGCGCCGCCGCCGGCGCGGTTGCCGACGGCGCGCGCGCCGTGCTGACGGCCGCCAATCTGCGCCCTGACGATGGCGCCGGTGGGCGCGGTGACACGCACGCTCACCGATAGCGATCCCGGATTTTCGCCGCAGTCGCTGAAGCTCGCCGTGAGTGGGCCGGTGGCCAATGACATCACCGTGATTGGCGAGACGGAGCCGGCGATGTATTGGCGCGACTGCATTACCGCGACCGGAAGCGAAAAGTATTTTTACTTGACGAAGACGGCATTCAAATCAAAGACCACGGTTCTGGTGGAGGACGATTTCTGCGGCACGGCGCTGGATCCGACCAAGTGGGTGAGCGATGTTTCCACGCCGCTCACATTCACCTCGGGCGGGGTGGCGTGCGCGGGGCCGGTGGCACTGCGCTTCCGCGACCGGGTGGAGATCGGCGGCTTGACCCTGCTGGAGCAGACCGGCATCAGCTACGTCAGCGGCCAAGGCCTGGTGGGCGCGTCTGTTCAGCGGAGGCTTTGCCGTAAATTACTGCATTGCCGGCGTCATGCTGACCGGGGGAAACATTTGTCCGGTCATCAACGGAGTGGTGAATGCTTCCGGTGGGCCAGCTGGCGCCGAACCTGCTCTACGAGTTTCGCACCCTGGTCTTTCATCCCGAGCCAATCCGCGCCGGACAGGTGTATGCAAGCAGCGTTTGCAATGGAGCCAACGCGCGCACGTTCGCAGGTCTGGGTGGGAACGACGCATGTGGTGCTGACCATGCGCGCGATCGATCCGACGAATGCTTCAACGACGAGCACTGCCCAGGTTGTGATCTACGACGGGACACTGCAGAACGTGCCCGCCTATGCGGATTACGAACCGCTGTGGGGACTGAACCTCGACCTGCACGCTTGGCTCTGCCAGCGCGTCCAACTTAGGCGCCGTCTGGGTGCAATCAGCCCGGCCAGGACAGGCCTGGCGAACGCCGGGTCATTGGCGACGTTACGGCGGGCGCGGAGTGCTATCTGACGTCGGACGAATTGCACTTCACCGCAGCCAGCGAGCCGGTGCTGAATGAGCAGATCGAAATCTTCTACCGCACCGAGGCGCTGGCTTGCGGCAGGGTGGTGGCTCCGCAAAGCGTGCAGGCACTGGCGAACAACGAAGACAACGGAACGCGCTCGATGGTGGCTCACGTCACCTGGCCGCCGCCACGCACCTCGCTCGACTGCGAGCAGGCGGCGCGGGCGCTGCTCGACGATCTGACTCAGGCCGGCTACAGCGGTGAGTACCAGAGCTGGGTTGGATCGCTTCCGCAGGGTGCAAGCGACGTGCAACCCGGCGAGCAGTGGAACATCTCCGCACCTTCGTTCGGACTGAATTGCACGGTCATCGTGCGCGAGGTCGAGATCGGCTTCCAGAATCTTTCCGACGAATACGCGGAATTCACCTTGAAAGTTGCCAACGACGCGGCGCAGCCGTTCACCATGCACTTTGTGCGCACCAAACACAACGCGCTGCATCACGGTGGTGTCCAGCAACCTGAAGGACAACGTGTCGGCGCGTCCGGCGGGACTTGCCCGATGCGCGCATTACCACCTGGGGCGCGACCACGCTGACTCTGGACGCGGGCGACGGCTCCGGTGCCGGGCGGCGGCATTGAGGTGCGCGTGGAAGGAGATTGGGGATGGGGGACGACCACGAGCCGCAATCTGGTTGGACGCTATACCAGCCAGACCATTACGTTGCCGAACACGGGGGTGACGCAGGCGTTCTATCTCAGACAGTACGACGCAAGCACTCCGCCGCAGTACTCAGCCTATTCGACGGTTCTGAATCTGGAAGTGTAACCATGACAAATTTCGAAGAGCGGGTGCTCAGGGATCTCGGCGAGTTGAAGGCGCATATGCGCTGGATCGTCGGCAACGGCAACGAGGGAAAAATCCAGGAACTTGAAATGCAGAATCCAGAAGCACGAAGCGGCGCTGCAACGCACCGCCGGGCTCGGCGTGGCGGTGGGAATCCTGCTGACCATCATGCATCTGGCGCTGGATTCGCTGAGGGTGATACATCACTGATGACCAAACAAGAGTTTGTGCAGCAAGCATACGCGGCGGCATCGCGCAGTTCGGAGCGAAGCGGAATGCCGGCGCATGGTGACCGTGGCCCAGGCTGCGCTGGAGAGCAACTGGGGCCAGTCGAAGCTTTCACAAGAGGCAAACAACTATTTCGGAATCAAGGCGCACGGCAATCACCAGCGCATTCAGATGAGTACGGATGAATGCGAGCACGGAGACAAGCGTCGAGGTCGAGGCCGAGTTTGCGAAGTATCTCTCGATGCTGGACTGCTTCCAGTGCCGGGACGGAATTCTGCTGCGAGCCGCAGTCTATGCGGGCGCGCGGGAGAAGCGCGGAGATGAAGCCGCTTTCATCGCCGAGATCGCAAAGCACTGGGCCACCGATCCCAAGTACGCGGAGAAACTTACTGGCGGTCCTAGAGCGAAGTGAAAGGAATCGTGAGATGATTTTTCTAGCCAGTCTGCTGCGAGGCATCTCCTTTGTGCCCTCCATCGTACACGGCGTCGAAGCGCTACTGGGAAGCAAGACCGGCGGCGAGAAAAAGCAGGCGGTGCTGTCCTTTGTGGGCGCCGCGCTGGGCACTGACCGACGCGGTGGCAAACAGACAGATCGTGGATGAGGGCAAGTTCAACTCTGGTCTGGGCAAGGTGATCGACGGCGTGGTCGATTGCATGAACGCGTCGGTATGGGCAAAGGCAAAGTGAAATAGAAGTGGTCGACTACTCCTCCTGATGGCTGGCGGCAGACCTCCGGGTCTGCCGCCTTTTTTGCGTCTGCGCCAAATAAAACGGCGAGCCGAAGCCCGCCGTCTGCAAAGTATTTCTTCCCCTACAGCGGCTCGCTCCAGCCCTCCAGTACCGACTTCACGACCATCATGAACTGGTCGGCGACCGCGCCGTCCACCACGCGGTGGTCGAAGCCGATGGCCATGGTCATCATCGAACGGATGGCGATCGTGTCATTGCCTTCCTTGTCGGTGAGCACCACCGGCTTCTTCACAATCGCGCCAATATCCAGAATCGCGACCTGCGGCTGATTGATGATCGGCAGCCCGAAGCTTGCGCCAAAGATTCCCGGATTGGTGATCGTAAATGTACCGCCCGACACTTCGTCCGGCTTCAATTTCTTGCTGCGCGCGCGCTCGCCCAGATCGTTGAGCGCTCGCTGCAGGCCCACGAAGCTCAGTTCGTCGGCGTGCTTAATCACCGGAACCAGCAATCCCCAGTCCAAGCGCCACGGCGATGCCGATGTTAATGTCGCGCTTGTAGTGAATGTTGTCGCCCTCCACCGAAGCGTTCATGATGGGCCACGCGCGCAAGTCCTTGCGCCACCGCGCGAATGAAGAACGGCGTGTAGGTCAGCTTGAGTCCGGTCGATTGCTGGAAGCGGCTCTTGTTCTTCTCGCGCAGCTTCACGATGCGCGTCATGTCCACGTCAAACACGGTATGCACGTGCGCGCTGGTGCGCCGTGAGGCGATCATGTGCTCGGCAATCTTCTTGCGCATCACCGACATCGGCTCGACGACGCCGGGCGTGCCCGCAAATTTATTGGGAGCCGCCGCAGCCGGTGCTGCGGCAGCACGGTGCACGCACTGCCGGAGCCGGCGGCAGGTGCGGCTCTTGGCGCGCTCCACAAAGGCCAGGATGTCGTCCTTGGTGACGCGGCCGCCGGCTCCGCTGCCCGCGACCTGGCGCAGATCCACATTGTGTTCGGCAGCCAGTTTGCGCACCAGCGGAGAGGTGCGAACCTCTTCGCCGCGGCATCGCTTCGGGCGCGCGCTGCTCGGTGCTCGCGAGGCGCACGCAGCCGGTTCGCTCGCCAGCGGCCGGCAGCCGCAGCGCACCGGTGGCAGCGCCCGCTCCGCCGATCACCGCAACCACGCTGTTGACCTGCACGGTCTTGCCCGTCTCGGCCTTGATCGTCGGTCAGCACGCCGGACACCGGCGCGGGAATTTCCGCGTCCACCTTGTCGGTTGAAATCTCAAACAGTGGCTCGTCGCGCGTAACCTGCTCGCCCACCTTCTTGAGCCACTTGGTGATGGTGCCCTCGAAGATCGATTCGCCCATCTGCGGCATCACCACCTCGGTTGCGGCTCCGCTTGTCGGGCGCAGCCGTGACTCGCCGCCTCGCCGCCGGCGGCTGGCGCGCGGCCTCGGCAGCCTTCGCCGATCCGGCGGCACTCGGCCCCGGGACTGCGCCGGATTCATCGATCACCGCGACCACGGCGTTGACCTGCACCGTCTTCCCCGCCTCGGCCTTGATCTCTTTCAGCACGCCCGGACGCCGGCGCGGGAATCTCGGCATCGACCTTGTCGGTTGAAATTTCAAACAACGGCTCGTCCCGCGTGATCTTGTCACCGGGTTGCTTGAGCCACTTGGTGATGGTGCCTTCAAAGATGGACTCGCCCATCTGCGGCATAACTACGTCAGTCGGCATGATCTTCCTTCCGCACAATTGCTGAGTTATTCGATTCACCACGTCAACCCACAATTATAAACGCGCGCGGCACGCCACCGTCTCCACACGTCTGCACAGCGAACCGCTATCGCTGTCCCACCACGATGTAGGTCCAGTCGGTCACCACGTCGCTCTTCACCACGCCCCAGCCGCCTTCCTCCAGCTCCGCTCCACCTCGGCGCGCGCAATGCGATGCGCCAGCGGCGGTCCCGGCGGAGACGCTCGCCTCCGGGCTCCAGTCCACGATTGCCAGCTTGGCGTTCGGTGCCGCAATGCGCGAGAACTCCCGCAACGCGTGCTGCGTGGCTGTCGATCTCATGCCACACGCGCGGAGAGAAAAATCAAATCGCACGACGCCTCCGCCAGTCCGGTCGCCGAATCCTCGCCCACCACCAGCTTCCACGTTTTCCGGCGCACCGCTCAGCCGCCAGCTTGCCGCGAAGCACCTCCAGCAACTCTGTCGAAGGATCGACCGCATACACCTTTCCCGGAGACACGCGTCGCGCCATGCGGCAGCGTAAAGTAGCCGCTGCCCGCTCCGATGTCGGCCACGTTCAGCATTCCGCAAACTCCGGCGGCGTCCAGAATCGCATCCACCGGAAACTGCAGGCCGCGCTCCGGGCGCTTCCAATTTGTCCAGGCTCTTGGGATTAAAGCGGCGTTCATGTTTGCTCATGCGAAGAGTGTAAGCCTTTTCAGCGCACCAGATAGGGCGTGCCAGGGTCGTTCAGGATCGCGCGCGCGTCGGCCAAATCTTCCTGTCTCACCTTCAGCTCGATCCCGCCGGTCATCCCGTTATAGATCCCGGAGCTGATCCGGCTGAGGTATTCATTGGCGCAAAAACACTCGATCCCGCCGACTCCAGCCGTCCGCGCGCAAACAGAAACTCCTGCTCCATCAGGAACCGGGCCACCACCACCAACACGCACTCCGGATTGCGAATTACGCGGTCATCCATGTAGTCACCCATGTTGTCATCCGTCTGTCATCCACGCTGCGAATTGTGTCATGAAACCGTTCGCCCCGTTCTGCTTAACTTTGCAACTCTCGCCCGCTGTGACCCTCATCACTGCCCGTCAATCCCTCCGCGAGGACTATACTTTTTTGATATGGCCTTTCCGATCAATCGTCAGCGCCGTCTGCGCCGCACTGAAGCCTTGCGCTCGTTCGTGCGCGAGACCCGGCTCACTCCCGCCGGCTTCGTCTATCCTCTCTTCATCTGTCCCGGCGAAGGCATCCGCAAGCCGGTCGGCTCCATGCCCGGCGTCTTCAACCTCTCCGTCGATGAGGCGGTCAAGGAATGCCGCGAGGTTCACTCCCTCGGCGTCCCCGCCATCATTCTCTTCGGCCTGCCGGAGACCAAGGACGAGATCGCCACCGGAGCCTGGGCCGAGGACGGCATCGTGCAGCGGCCGCCCGCGCCATCAAGGCCGCCGTCCCCGATCTGCTCATCATGGGCGACGTCTGCCTCTGCGAGTACATGTCGCACGGTCACTGCGGCATCGTCAAAAAGGTGAACGGCCCCACCCCGGAGACCGAGTACGAGATCGTCAACGACGCCTCGCTCGACATCCTCGCCAAGACCGCCGTCTCCCAGGCCCGTGCCGGCATTGACATCATCGCTCCCTCGGACATGATGGATGGCCGCATCGATGCCCTGCGCACCGCGCTCGACGCCCACGGCTTCGAGAACACTCCCATCATGAGCTACGCCGCCAAGTTCGCCAGCGGCTTCTACGGCCCGTTCCGCGAGGCCGCCGACTCCGCCCCATCCTTCGGCGACCGCCGCAGCTATCAGATGGACCCGGCCAACGCCCGCGAGGCCATGCGCGAAATCGAGCTCGACCTCGAGGAGGGCGCCGACATGATCATGGTCAAGCCCGCCATCTCCTACCTCGACGTCATCGCCGAGGCCCGCATGCGCTTCGACGTACCGCTCGGCGCCTACCAGGTCAGCGGCGAGTACGCCATGATCAAGGCCGCCGCCCAGAACGGCTGGATCGACCACGACCGCGTCATGCTCGAATCCCTCCTCAGCATCCAGCGCGCCGGAGCCTCCATCATCCTCACCTACTTCGCCAAGGAAGCCGCCAAACTTCTCGGATAACGAGGTATGTCTCGGCAATACGAAGGGCCGCCTGAGGGCGGCCTTTTCTAACTATCTTCGGTGGGTCCAATTCGAGAAATGTTTGTGTGCGGGTTGGCCCACAGCCGTCAACAGCGGGGTGCGCTTAGGTCTTTCCGGAGTGGTAGGAGCCGAGGACGCGCAGTTCGACGAGTGCGGGGCTGCGAGTTCGGCCGAGGGCCTTGACCATGCGCGGGATCGGAGGCGGCGGCGGCGACTTCCAGGAAAAAGCGATAGTGCCACGGAGTTCCGACCAGGGGACGGCTGACCAGGCTCATCAGATCGACGGAGTTCAGGGCAAAGGGCTCCAGCGCATGGAAGAGCGCGCCGGTCTGATTGGCGACGGTGAGGACGAGGGTGGTGGCGTCGGCGTCGGGGATGGCTTCGGTGACGGCGGAGTGCGGAGCGCGAGCAGGGCGAAGCGGGTGAAGTTGTTGGGATCGTCTTCGACGGCGGAGACGAGGATCTGGGCGCCGTACTCGCGGGCGGCGAACTCGCTGGCGATGGCGGCAACGGATGGGTCGCCGGCTTCCATGATCTGGCGGACGCTGCCGGCGGTGTCCTCGGCCACGGTCTTGCTGATGACGGGATGGGCGGCGAAGAAACGCTCGCACTGGGCCAGGGCGACTGGATGCGACTGGATGCGGCGAATGCTATCCAGCGATGAGCCGGGACAGCCGATGACGCAATGGCTGATGCGCAGAACGACTTCGCCGATCATCGTGAGCGAGCCCTGGTAGAGCAGGTCATAGCAGCGCAGCACGGGACCGGCGAGAGTGTTCTCCAGGGGAGCGAGAATGAGATCGGCGCGGCCCTCGGCGATGGAGTCAAAGAGCGATTCGAAGGTGGGGCAGGCGACGGTTTGGACGGCATCGCCGAGCAGTTTGCGGGCGGCAATCTGGCTGAAGGCTCCGGGCTCTCCTTGAAAGGCGACGCGGGCTGTGCGATCTATGTTTGTGCATGATCCCGATGGTACTGCAAGGTTTCGGAGGTTTCAAAGGTTTCATCGGAATGTTAGCCAAAGGGAGGCGAGATAGCCGCTCCGGCTGCGGGCGCCCGGGCGGGTACGCGGCAAGGATGCCGCTCCGGCTGCGGGCGCTGGGCTTAGACGGCGAAGTATGCCATACGCGAGTTCAAGCGCTTCGACCGTAGAGTCGGCGATGCGCTGGCCCATTTCTTCTGTGCTGCTGGCGCGGCTGCGCTCGGCGGGCGGCAACAGGTCGGCGGTCCTCATGCCGGACTTGAGCACCTGTTCGATGGCAGCCTCGATGCTATCGGCTTCGGCGTGAAGTTTGGCGGTGTGACGCAACAACATGGCAGCCGAGGCAATGGCGCCGATGGGGTTGGCGATTCCCTTGCCGGCGATGTCCGGGGCGGAGCCGTGGATGGGCTCGTAGAGATCGACCTTGCCGCCGATGCTGGCCGAGGGCAACATGCCGAGCGAGCCGGCGATGACGGCCGTTTCGTCGGAGAGAATGTCACCGAAGAGATTTTCCGTGAGCACGACATCGTACCGGGTGGGATAGGTGATGACGTTCATGGCGAAGGAATCGACCAGGGCGTGTTCGAGCGAAACCTGGGGAAAGTCGGCGGCGACGCGGGTGACCACCTGACGCCAGAGGCGCGAGGTTTCCAGCACGTTGGCCTTATCGACGGAGACCAGCTTTGTTGCTGCGGCCCTGGGCAAGGTTGAAGGCGACGCGGGCGACGCGCTCAATCTCATGCTCGCAGTAGCGCATGGTGTTCCAGGCGCTCTTGCCAGAGGCATCGAGGCTACGCGGCTCGCCGAAATAGAGTCCGCCGAGCAGTTCGCGCACGATCAGAATGATTGGCGCCAAGGATGCGCTCGGGACGCAAGCGGAGAGCAGTCGGCGATGGACTCAAAGGCGATGGCCGGACGCAGATTGGCGAAGCAGCCCAGCTCCTGGCGCAGCGCGAGCAGGCCAGCCTCAGGACGCCGCTCGGCGGGAAGCGAATCAAACTGCGGACCGCCGACGGCGCCGAGCAGCACGGCGCTGGAGGCAAGGCAACGCTCGCGGGTCTGGGCAGGGAAGGGCGAGCCGAACTCGACCGAGGCTCCGCCACCGATGGGAGACTCTTCAAATCGAAAGTCGTAGCCACAGAAGTCGGAGACGGCGCGGAGCACGCGCACGGCTTCACGCGTGACCTCCGGCCCAACTCCATCCCCGGGTAGAACCGCGATATTCAACTTCATGGTTGTTGCGCCACCACCAGATTCGGCGATTCGCCGAGCGGACCGCGATGGGTGATCACCATCGAGATCAGGTCCTGATCGTAAACCTTTTTCTTGCGATCGGCCAAGTGGGTGAACTTGGTGTAGAGCGCGTCGAGTTCCTCGCCGGCCACGTTCAGGCCCAGCTCGTTGAAGCGATGCATGCAGGGCGTGGCGTCCGGAGTGCTTGCCCAGGACGATGCGATCGGCGGGCATGCCGACCGATTCCGGGGTCATGATCTCATAGCAGAGCGGATTGCTGAGCACGCCGTGCTGGTGAATGCCGGCTTCATGGGCGAAGGCATTGCGTCCGACGATGGCCTTGTTGGGCTGCACGTTGAAGCCGAGGGTGCTGGAGAGCATCTGGCTGGTGGCGTAGATCTGGGAGCGGTCGACGCCGCAGAAATAGGGATAGACGTCGGCGCGGACATGGATGCCCATGACCACCTCTTCGAGGGCGGCAGTTTCCGGCGCGCTCGCCGATGCCGTTGATGGTGCACTCGACCTGACGGGCACCGGCGGCGACGGCGGCCAGCGAGTTGGCGACGGCCATGCCGAGATCGTTGTGACAGTGGCGAGGAGATGACAAGGTTCTCGCCCTTCACGGTCTGGCGGATCTTGCGGATGAGGCGTGCCGTACTCCGCGGGCATGGTGTAGCCGACGGTGTCCGGAATATTGAGCGTGGTGGCGCCGGAATCGACGGCCGCCTGCAGCACTTCGCAGAGGAAGTCGGGGTCGGAGCGGGTGGCGTCCTCGGGCGAAAATTCCACGTCATCGCAGAGCGAACGGGCGTGGGCCACGCAGTCGCGGACGTGGCGCAGAGCGTCCTGCGCGGGACATCTTGAGCTTGAAGCCGAGATGAATGTCACTGGTGGCCAGGAAGGTATGGATGCGCGGACGAGCCGCTTCCTTCAGGGCCTGGGCGGCGACATCAATGTCATTGCGGACGCAGCGGGCAAGGGCGGCGATGCGGGGTCCGCGAATCTCGCTGGCGATGCGCTGCGACGGCTTCGAAATCACCGCGGGAGGCGACGGGAAAGCCGGCTTCGATGATGTCCACGCCAAGGCGCTCGAGCTGGTGAGCGAGGGCCAGCTTCTCATCGGTGTTCATGCTGCAGCCGGGAGACTGTTCGCCATCGCGCAGGGTGGTGTCGAAGATCAGAACTTGTTCGGATGGGGTTCTTACGTCGATGTCCATTCTTCTACCTTCGGATCGTTCCGTGGACATTAGTCAAACTACTTTTCTTTTCACGTGCATAAGGATACTATGATTTAATAAGCGATTCCTAATTCTTGATCCCGGATGGCTAATTATGGACCTTTATCAACTGGAAGCATTTGTTGCGGTGGCGCAGGAGCACAGCTTTTCGCGGGCGGCGCTGCGGTTGCACCGCACCCAGTCGGCGGTGAGCCAGACCATCGGCAAGCTGGAGGATACGCTGGGCGAGAAGGTGTTCGAGCGCTCCTCGCGCGACGGCACGCTGACGGCGGCGGGAAAAGTGCTGCTGGAGTACGCCGAGGAGCTGCTGAACCTGCGCGAGCGGGCCGCGACGCCATCACCGAGCTGCGCAGCCTGCACGAAGGCAAGCTGACGGTGGCGGCCAACGAGTTCACCTCGCTGTGCCTGCTGCCGGCCTTGCACCTGTACCACCGGATGCACCCCTCGATCAAGATTCAGGTGCAGCGCACGCTGGCAGGAGACGTGCCGCGGCGGATCCTGATGCACCAGGTGGAGTTCGGGGTGCTGTCGTTCAAGCCGGAAGACGAGCAGTTGAGCTCGACGATGTTTTACCGGGACGAGCTGGTGTTCGTGGTGTATCCGGGACACTCGCTGGCGACGGCCGAGAAGGTGAGCATTCACGACCTGGGCGCGGAGTCGTTTGTGGCGCACAACGTGACTTCGCCGCTGCGGATCAAGGTGATTGAGGCATTCAAGAAGACGCGCACCACGCTGCACATGGACGTGGAGCTGCCGACGCTGTCCAGCATCAAGGAATTTGTGCGCATGGGCAACGGAGTGGCGCTGGTGCCGAGGATGAGCGTGGAGGGCGAGTTGCAACGCGGCGAACTGGTGGCGGTCTCGGTGGACGAGCTGCGGCTGGAGCGCACGCTGCGGCTGGTGACTCGCAAGGGCGCGACGCTGTCGCACGCAGGCGTGGCGTTTATGAACGTCTGCCGCAACATGGCAGCCGACCCGAAGCATCGCGCGGTGTTTGAGCCGGAAGGCTCGAATGGGGCGAAGCGGAGGGCGCCTGCCCGCAAAGTCAAAAGCCCTGCCCCAGCAATCGAGGTTGAATCGGACGCACCTCTGCTTTGATCAGATTTCAGCGTCTCGATTCCGTAGATATTTTAGCTTGGGACGCTCGCCGCACCGTCTACTCCGGCCCTATGCGCGCCACACCGGACTGCGGCGCGACCGTTGCGTCGGGCTCCTGATTGAAGCCGGTGACAAAGCTGCGGTAGAGGGCAAAGGCGCTGAGGGCGGAGAGCGCGAGCAGGATCGATCCCAGCACGGGTTGGTGCAGCAGGAGTTTGCCGGTGCCGAAGAGGCAGAGGTAGACCATCGCGCAGCCGAGAATCCAGGCGGTGAGGTTGCGGCCAAGGTCGCGGGTGGGAGCGATCGCTTCATTGGGGTCGGATGCGAGCGATTCGAGGTGGGTGGCAATGGGCTGCCAGCCGCGGACGTCAGGGCGGACGAGGCGGTAGAAGGCTTCCAGGGTGGCGCGGGGCTCGGCGGGAGTGAGTAGGGTGACGGTGAGCCAGACCAGGGTGGTGATGGCCGTGGTGGTCATGGCGGTTTTGGCGAAGACCACGGGCGAGGCTCCGTGAAAGGGATGGAGCGCGTTGAGGACGACGGTGACGGCGAGCGAGCAGGCCATGGCTGAGATCTCCGACCAGGCGTTGATGCGCCACCAGTACCAGCGCAGCAGATAGACGGCACCGGTTCCGGCACCGACCTCCATGACGACCTGCCAGCCGCTGGCAATCGATTCCAGATGCACCGAGACCCAGGCCGAGGCAATGACCAGCAGAACGGTGGCCAGGCGCGAGACCATCACGTAGTGAGCATTGCTGGCCTGCTGGCGCAGGAAGCGGCGGTAGAAATCCGAGACCAGGTAGGAGGCTCCCCAGTTGAGCTGGGTGGCCACGGTGGACATGAAGGCGGCGAGAAAGCCGGCGATGGCAAGGCCACGCATGGAGTGCGGCAGGTAGTTGTTCATCACCAGCATGTAGCCGGTCTCGGGATGCTTTAGTCCGGGGTACAGGACGATGACCGAGAGGGCAGTGAGAATCCAGGGCCATGGCCGAATGGCGTAGTGAGCGACATTGAACCATAGGACCGAGAGCAGGCCCTGGCGCTCATCGCGGGCGCTAAAGATGCGCTGGGCGATGTATCCGCCACCCCCGGGCTCGGCACCGGGATACCAGAAGGCCCACCACTGCAGGCCGATGTTGACGAGGAAGGTTGCGACCGGGATCGTCCAGAGCATTTCGGTGGTGAGTCCCGCGGAAAGACTGGGGAAAAAGGCGAGCGGATTGCCGGTTGCGGGGGAGTGCAAGGGAGTTGGCGTGGAGCTTTGCATGAGTCCCAGGCGGGCGATGAGCGCGGACATGCCACCGGCGGCGCGGACGGCATAAAAGGCAATCGTGATGACAATGGACATTTTGAGGACGAACTGGAAGAGGTCGGTCCACAGCACTCCCCAGAGTCCGCCGAGCGAGACGTAGAGGCCGGTGAAGGGAATGAGGAACAGGACACAGACGGCGAGGGCCGCACCATCCGGGCCGGCCCAGAGGCCACCCAGCGGTGCGACCCATCGGCCGACGGCGAGCAGCGTTGGAGTGCCGCCGAGGGTGGTCGGCAACAATGCTGGTCATGGCCTTGGTGACCCATCCGAGGATGACGCAGTTCATGAGCAGGCCCAGATAGACGGCGCGGAAGCCACGCAGAAAAGCCGCGGGCTTGCCGCTATAACGGATCTCGGCAAACTGCACGTCGGTCAGCAATCCACTGCGCCGCCAGAGGCGGGCGAAGAGGAAGACGGTCATCATGCCAGAGAGCAACGATCCCCACCAGAGCCAGTTTCCGCTGATGCCCTGGGCGTAGACCAGGCCGGTGACCACCAGCGGAGTGTCGGCGGCAAAGGTGGTTGCGACCATGGAGGTTCCGGCCAGCCACCAGTTCACGCTGCGTCCGGAGACAAAGTAGTCATCGACGCTTTTGGCGGAGCGCTTGCGGAAACAGAAGCCGAGCAGGATGGTGATGGCGAGGTACGCGACGATGGCCAGCCAGTCCCAAAGCGAGAGGGTCATAGAATTGAGAGTCCGGGAATTTAGAATCCGGGAACCCGGCAGAGCGTGAGATGGCCGCAGGCTAACATGAATGCGGGGAAGCGCGGTAGTGCTCAAAATGGGGCCACGGGCGGTGGGTTGAGCGGTGGATTACGCGGAAGGACTTAGCTGTTTGCGGATGGACGGATCGGAGATAAGGGCAAAAAACTTCTTGGTCGGTAGACATTCCGAGTGACACTGGTTGAGAAACTGGGTAAAATCGATCCACTATGGCCGCAAGGATCCTGATTGTGGACGACGAACAAACCATTGCCGATACGCTGGCGATGATCTTTCGCGGCGCCGGGTATGAGGCGTACACGGCCTACAACGGACTGCTCGGATTGGAAGCGGCGCACAAACTGCAACCGGACTTGGTTCTGAGCGATGTGATGATGCCGGGGCTGGACGGCGTGAGCATGGCCATGGAAATTCGTAGAGCGCTGCCACAGATCGCGGTGCTGTTGTTCTCCGGGCAGGCGAACACTCCGGATTTGCTGCACCAAGCCGAGCAAAAGGGCATCCACTTTGAGCTATTGTCGAAGCCGGTTCCGCCCGCTGAGATTATTCGAAAGGTAGCATCGACGCTGTTGAACTCCGGCCAGCCCGGCCGCAATGCAACTTCCCTGAGCTGCTAAGAATTTGGACTGCGGGAAAAACCCCGCGCGATTGCATGGCGCGCACCCCGTGACACGCATCCAACCCCCTGAACGCATCCATTACACCGACGACATCAATTGCACGCCCGCGAATTCCGCGCTGGAATCGCGCGCTGGAATTGCAGAAGAGGAGCCATGGCAGACGAGAAAAAACAGGGAAAGCAAGGCAGTTCACAGAATTCACAGAACGAGCGTGAGCAGAATCTCCACATCATGATGCAGGAAAGAGCACTCGACGAGACACTGGCAGAATCGTTCCCGGCGAGCGACCCCCTCTCCAGCATCCCTGACCCGGCCGAGGAAGAGCCAAACGCCGCTTAATTGACCCAGCCTATTTGGCAAGACAAAGTCGACGACGAATCGATAAGGTGAAAAACGCTTCCGGAAAACGGAGGCGTTTTTTTTGCAGGATGGCATTTTTGCCGGTTGGCAAAAGGGATGGCACGCGGGGAGGCTTGCGCCATCCAGTACACTTAGGCAGAGGAGCCTCGCCAGCGTGCATATTCCCGACGGATATCTGAGTCCTTCGACCTGCGCCGTGATGTACGCGGCCAGCGCTCCGTGCTGGTGGACGGCGCTACGGCGGACGCGCCGGACGCTGTTTGGACGCACTCTGCCGCTGCTGTCGCTCTTCGCCGCATTCTCCTTTGTGACGATGCTGTTCAACCTGCCCCTGCCGGGCGGGACGACGGGGCACGCGGTGGGAGTAGGCATTGCGGCAATCGTGCTGGGACCGTGGGCTTCGTTGCTGGCGATCTCGCTGGCACTGACGATTCAGGCGCTGTTTTTTGGCGACGGCGGCATCACCACGCTGGGCGCGAACTGCTTCAACATGGCCATCGCGGGCTCGTTTGCGGCCTGGGGCATCTACCAACTGGTGAGCCTGGGAGCCGCCGCGGAGTCGCGGCGGAGGGTGGTTGCGGCGGCGCTGGCAGGCTATGGCGCGATCAATCTTTCGGCATTGCTGGCGGCCATCGAATTCGGCATTCAGCCGATGCTATTTCATGATGCGACAGGGGCGCCGCTCTATGCTCCGTATCCGCTGCACATCGCGATTCCGGCGATGATGGCCGGGCACCTGACGATTGCGGGCGCGGCCGAGGCGGTGATGAGCGCGGGACTGTTCAGCTATCTGCGGCGCAACGAACCGGCACTGCTGGGGATGCGGACGCCAGCGCCAGCGGCAGGCGGCGGGTACGCGGCAACGGACGCCGCTCTGGCCTTGGCCGTTCCGGCGGGCGTCTGGCGACGGCTGTGGGGCGGGCTGGCGGTGGCGCTGCTGCTGACGCCGCTGGGGATTGTCGCCAGCGGTGCGGCGTGGGGTGAGTGGGCGGCGAAGGACTTCTCCGACACCGCAACCCGAGCGCAGATTGCGGTTGCCAGCGGAAGCGCCGTGCCGCCAGCCGTCGTGCCCTCGGGGCTGGCGCGATTGGCGAAGCTGTGGACGGCGCCACTGCCTGATTATGCGCCGCACTTTGTAAAGAGCGCGGGCTTTGGATATCTGCTCTCGGCGATGTTTGGCGTGGGGCTGATTCTGGCGGCGGCGTGGCTGGTGCAGCGGCTGGCGCAATTTGCGGCCGATCCACAAACCATCTTGCCGGGCAGCGGAGAGAACCATGAGCGCAGGCGTGATCGGCAAGACGGTTCGGGGATTTACCGAGGCACTGGCGCAGACGCTGGAATCAGAGGAGTGCGCCCGCCAGCGCGGCCTGCTGCAGGCGCTGGACCCGCGGGTGAAACTGGTCGGACTGCTGGCGCTGGTGGTTGCGGCGGCGCTGTCGCGCAAGCTCGCGGTGATGGCCGCGCTGTTCGGCCTGGGGATTGTGCTGGCGGTGGCCTCGCGCCTGAGTTTGTGGTCGCTGGCGAAACGAGTATGGCTGGTGGCCTTCGGCTTCACCTTTATGATTGCGGCACCGGCGCTGTTTCTGACGCCCGGCGAGACGGTGTACCGACTGGGCTGGCTGGCGATTACGGCGCAGGGGGTGCGAAGCGCGCTGCTGCTGGTGGCTCGGGTGGAGACCGCCGTGACCCTGAGCACGCTGCTGGTGCTGACTACGCCGTGGATGCATCTGCTGAAGGCGCTGCGCACGCTGCTGGTTCCGGTCGAGGTGATTCTGCTGCTGGCGATGACGCATCGCTACGTGGTGCTGCTGACGGAGACCGCCAACGCGATGTTCGAGTCGCGGCAGAGCCGCATGGTGGGGCGGTTGAACGGGCAGCAGCAGCGGCGGCTGATGGTGAATACCGGCGGCGTGCTGCTGAGCAAGACGCTGGAGTTGGGAAACCAGGTTTTCCTGGCGATGCAGGCGCGGGGCTTTCGCGGCGAAGTGCGTTTGCTGCACGAATTCCGCCTGCGCGGGTGGGACTATCTGGCAATCTCCGGCTTTGCGGCGGCGGTGGTAGCGGCGGCCATGGCGGGACGCTGAAAGATGAAAGACGTTGAGAGATGAAGAGGGAAGATCGCGTGCTAGAAAGTGTTCCATCCGAGACATTAAAGCCGGAGGCGGCGGAGTTTGAAGCCGAAGCGGTGCGCTACGAGTATGAGCGGGTTGCGGCCCTGCAAGGACTCTCGCTACGGGTGCGGGCCGGCGAGCGGATTGCGCTGCTGGGAGCCAATGGCAGCGGCAAGAGCACGTTGCTGCGCCTGATGGATGGGCTGCACTTCGCGTGCCAGGGAGCCATGCGCTTCCGGGGCGCGGCACTGACCGAAGCGGCGATGGAGAACGACTGCTTCGCGCTCGATTTCCGCCGGCGGGTAGGATTGGTTTTTCAGAATCCCGACGTTCAGCTTTTCAATCCGACGGTGTTTGACGAAGTGGCTTTTGGACCGCTGCAACTGGGCTGGCCGCGGGCGGAGATTCTGGAGCGGGTGCAGTGCGACGCTGGAGTGGATTGGGGCGGCACACTTGAAAGATCGCGCGCCGTACCGGCTCTCCGGCGGAGAAAAAAAGCGGGTGGCGCTGGCTTCGGTGATCGTGCTCGATCCCGACGTGCTGCTGCTCGACGAGCCGACCGAGTCGCTCGACCCGCGCAGCCAGAGCCAGGTCATCGAGCTGCTGGAATCCTGGAATAACGGGCAAAAGACGATCATCACCGCAACCCATCAATTGGAGATATTGAGCGAGATCGCCGAACGCGCCGTGGTGCTGGAGCACGGTGCCGTGGTGGCCGACTCCACCCCAGCCGAAGTGCTGGCAAATACCGCACTGCTGGAAGCGGCGAATCTGATTCACTCGCATCGCCACCTGCACGGCGGTGTGCCGCACAAGCATACTTCGCCTTACTTGCGTCACGAGCATCCCAAGCGCTAGACGGAATGGCCACGGAGTGGCGCGCGCGATCACGGGTGCTGCACATTCCGAAGGCAAGGATGGCGATTCACTCCCGTTAGGCAGTACACTGTGAAGCGATGCCGCCTCGCGTGCTTTCCAGTCCGGAGTTCTATCTCAATCGAAGTGTGTCGTGGCTCGCCTTTAATCGCCGGGTGCTGGAGGAGGCGGAAGACGAGAGCAATCCGCTGCTGGAGCGGGTCAAGTTTCTGGCCATCACGGCGAGCAACCTGGATGAGTTTTTTGAGATTCGCATCGCCGGACTGCTGCAACATCTGGAAGAGGGTCAGGTGGAGCCGGGCCCCGACGGCCTGACTCCGATGGACGAGCAGCAGTTGGTGGCCGATGCGACGCACAAATTCGTACGCGAGCAGTACGAGTGCTGGAACGAGAAGCTGTTGCCCGCGCTGGCCGAACAAGGCATCCGGGTACACTCGCTGGCAGACCTGGACGATGCGCAACGGGCGGTGGTGGACGACTACTGCCGCAACGAACTGGACGCGCTGCTAACCCCTGTGACGGTCGATCCGGCGCATCCGTTTCCGCGCGTGATTCACAAAGCGCTGTGCCAGGCCCTGCTGCTGCGGCGGCGGCGGCGCTCCACGCAAAACTACATGGGTGTGGTCACGGTGCCGCGCTCCCTGCCGCGGCTGGTTCGATTGCCCGACAGCAAGGGCGATTCCTTCATTGCACTCGCCGATCTGGTGGGATTGCACGCGGGGCGGATGTATCGCGGCTATGAGATCTTGAGCGAAGGCGCTTTCCGCATCACCCGCAACAGCAATCTGTATCTGCAGGAAGAAGAGTCGCGCTCGGTGCTGGAGTCGGTGCGGACGGAGTTGCATAACCGCCGCAAGGGAGATGCGGTGCGGTTGGAGATTGAATCCGACGCGAGCGCCGACGTGGTCTCACGGCTGCAGACGGTCTTCGAGTTGCAGGACTGGCAGGTCTATCGCACCCAGGGGCCGGTGAATCTTTCGCGGCTGATGCACCTGTATAGTGCGGTGAATCGTCCGGAGCTGAAATTCAAACCTTTCCAGGCGCGCGAGTGGTCGCTGCCCAAGGGACACGACATCTGGGGCGGGCTGCGCCATCGCGACGTTCTGCTCAATCATCCGTTTGATAGCTATAACAGCGTGGTCTCCTTCATTGAAGCCGCTGCACAGGACCCAGCCGTGCTTTCGATCAAGCAGACTCTCTACCGCACCAACGACAATTCACCGATTGTGGAAGCCCTGGTGCAGGCGGCGGCGACCAAGGAAGTGACGGTGGTGGTGGAGGTGAAGGCGCGCTTCGACGAAGCCTCCAACATCCGGTGGGCACGCGAACTCGAAGACGCCGGGGTGCAGGTCTTCCACGGACTGGTGGGGCTGAAGACACACTGCAAGCTGACCCTGATCGTGCGCAAGGATCCCGACGGGACCATGCGGCGCTATGCCCATCTGGGCACGGGAAACTACAACCCCACCACGGCCGCGCTGTATACCGACCTGAGCCTGCTGACGGCGAACCCGGAGATGACCTTCGCGGTACACCACGTCTTCAACTTCCTCACCGCCTACTCCGAGCAGCCGAACTACAATCCGCTGCTGGTGGCGCCGGTGGACCTCGCCGAACGGGTGGCAAACCTGATTGCGCGCGAGGCCGACCAGGCCAGGGCGGGCAAGCCGGCGCGCATCATTTTCAAAGTAAATTCGTTGCTCGACCAGAACGTGGTGCAGGAGTTGTATCGCGCCTCGCAGGCGGGGGTGCAGGTGGACCTGATCGTGCGCGGCATCTGCTCGCTCAATCCAGGCATCCGTGGCATCAGCGACCGCATCCGGGTGCGCAGCATCGTAGGCCGCTTCCTCGAGCACAGTCGCATCTATTACTTCCAGAACGGCGGCGAAGAGGAGATCTATTTGGGCAGCGCCGACCTGGATGCCGCGCAATTTGCACGAACGTGTCGAGGTGGTTTTTCCGCTGCGCGATCCCCTGCTGCGCGATCGGGTGAGGAATGAAATTCTGGCTGCGTATCTGGCGGACAATGTGAAGTCGCGCATTCTGCAACGCGGGGGCGGCTACGTTCGCGAGTCCACCAAGAGCAAAGCCGTGCCCTTCAGTTCGCAGGAATTTCTGATTGACGTGGCCGAGGGCAAGCGCGACCAGTCGGCGATTCCGGTGGTGCCAGCCAGAGCGCCGCGCCGCAAGGCTAAGTCGCGCGCCAAGGTAACCAGCCGATGATCGTATATTTTCTACGCCACGCCAGTGCCGGACAGCACCGCCTCAATCCGGTTCAGGATGAGAAGCGGCCGCTCGACAAGGAAGGCATCGAGCAGTGCCGCTACGTCGGCAGATGGTTGAACTCGATGGACACGCACGTGGATCAGATCCTCTCCAGCCCGCTGAAGCGCGCAACCCAGACGGCTGCCCTGGTGGGAAATGAAATTGAGTATGAGCAGCGGATCGAGCTGACTCCGGTGCTGCAACCCGGCGCCGACTATGAGAGCTTCCGCCAACTGCTGCAAAAGCTCAGCGATCTGGAGGCGGTGATGGTGGTGGGCCACAATCCCGCCATGAGCCGGTTTCTCTCTCTGCTGGTGACCGGCGGCGTGAGCGATTGGGCGATCGAGATGAAAAAGGGCAGCGTGGCTCGCGTGGAAGTAGGCCCCAAGCGCAGCACGCTCAACTGGCTGATCACTCCGCGTGTCGTCAAGAGCGCCTACACTTCGACGCAAATCAGCTCGCGGCCAAAGACCTCGGAGAAGTAATCCCGTTCCCGTTCGAGCGCCCATAACTCCAGTTCGGCTCCAGTGGGGCGTGTGACCAGGGTGAGACTGCACGGTGCTGGGCTCTACCTTGGCCCGCACGTTGAGCACGGCTGCGCGCCTGCCCTGCTCCACCGCCCGGGCCAGCCGCAGCAGCAGCACGGCTCGCGGCAACCGAGCAGGCGATCTTCCGGAGCTAGCACGCGGACCGGGGGGCTGGTCGGAGTGATTTTCGATTTACCAAGATAGCGCGTGAGCGCCGCAATGAAGCGGCGCTGCGGCAGGTTGAAGCCCAGCAGCTCCGAGTGCGCCAGGATGTACCAGGCATGGCGGCGGCGGCCGGCTCGGCTGATAAACGAACCCACCTCATTCAGCATGGCGGCCGCGTTCAACAGGGTGGCGTACTCGGGTGGCAGCCGTGTACGGGCGCTAGGAGTTTGAAGAGGCGCTCGCGCGTGATCGGCGACGCGGGTGGCAAAGCGCATATCGACCTGGTAGTGGGCGGCCAGGTTCAGCACCGAATTGTGGCGTTCGCTGGCCAGTTGCTTGCGCAGTCCGATGTCTTCATCGTCGGTAGCCATCTGGGCCAGAATGCCGTCGCGCAAACCAAAGGGCAGGTAACGAAAGCTGGGCAGCGCGAGCTCACTGCAGAGTTCGGCAAAGACATGTGCTCCGGCGATTATGATCTCGGCCCGTCGCGGACCAATTCCGCTGAGTGAGCGGCGCTGCTCGACGGTGGAGGTGGAGAGCTTCTTGGCCAGGCGGAGCAAGCCGGCACGCGGTACGGTAGCACTGACGCCCGGCTGTGCCGCCGCCCAGAGTTCGCTGAGTGCGGCAGGAGTTCCGGAGGTGGCGACCGTGAGGTTGATCTTGTGCTCGGTCAGCTGGCGCCGAATCCGCCCGACCTCCTCGCCGATGTAGGTACGCATCTGGTCCAGCTCGGTTTCCGTGGGCGGATCATGCTGGAGAAACTCACGGGTGAGGCGTACGGCGCCCAGGGGCAGACTGAAGATATGCTCGATCTGCCCCCGGTAGGAGACGATCAGCTCGCAGCTTCCACCGCCAAGGTCAATCAGCAACTGGCGTCCGGCGCCGATGCGCGCGTTGGCCATGACGCCAAGGTGAATCAGGCGGCCTTCTTCCACCCCGCTGACGACTTCCACCTGCCAGCCGACGGCGGCATGGACCCAGTGGACAAAGGCGGCGCTATTGTTGGCGTCGCGCAGGGCGCTGGTGCCAACCACGCGAACCTTTTGGACTCCGTGAGCCTGGGTTGCCTTCTGAAAACGCTTCAGAACGCGCACGGTCTGCTCCATCGCCGCTGGGTCCAAAGATCCGGTGAGGAAGACGCCCTCGCCCAAGCGCACCACCTCGCGATCTTCATGCAGCACCTGAAGACGCTTGCGCACCACGCGCGCAATCTTTAACCGCACCGAGTTCGCGCCGATATCCACGGCGGCCATCGTCGCCATTCGTCTAACCTGCCTTACGGATCAATTTTTGAGTTTCGTTGGAGCTTTGAGATTCACGGGCGGCGACGACCGATGCCCCGAGAGGGTTCGCGAGCCGCACTTCCAAGTGCCGGATGGCGGTACGCAACAGATGCACGTCTTGCTTGCTGGCCGGCATCCTTTCGAGCAGAAACAAGAGCCGAATGCTCAAAACGGATTCGTTCACCTGGCTTATCTTATCTATGGCCACGGCGAAAACGATACGCCATTTCAGGAGACCAGGGCAAATCACGCCGCGCCTCGGCGGAGGATAGACTACGGCACAGGTTGGGCAGGGGTCTTATGCGAAGGCGCGCTGCGGTGCAGGCGGAGGAAATCCGATGCGCCTTTCTTGCCGAGATAGCGCGCCAGCAACTCCGGTTTGGCCTCGCGCAGGTCCACCAGCAGCAGACCGTCGAGGACGTTGGAGAACTTGGCATCCACGTTGAAGCCGAGGAATTTGCCTCCCAGCTTCATGTAGTGCTTGCACCAGCACGGGAACGCCTTTGCCGTCGCTCTCAAACATGCTGATCCAATCGGAGATGTCGTCGAGGGAGAAGACGCGCGCGAACATTTCCGGCTGGTTCACATTTTCGGCCGCAGCGCGCGGCGGATTCTTGGGCCGCAACATCTTGAGCAGTTCGGCGTCCACCGTGTGCGCGCTCAGATAGTTGGTGAGCACCTCGCGCGAAGCCATGGAGTAATCCGCGCTGATGCTGACGGCGCCGAAGAGCACGGGGGTCTCCGGATGGCGCACCAGGTAGGAGCCAATGCCCTTCCACAGGACGAGCAGGGGCGCGTACTGGCGCTGATAATCCAGATGCACGAAGGAGCGTCCGAGCTCCAGCGCCGGACCGACCTCGGCAAAGAACTTGGGCTGGAAGCGGAAGAGCGTGGTGGTGTAGAGGCCGCGCATTCCGTAGCGGCGCAGAACGCTCTGCACGTTGCAGATGCGGTAGGCGCCGGCGATCTCCTGCCGCTCCTCATTCCACAGCACGAGATGGGTGTAATAGGCGTCAAAGCGGTCGAGATCGCGGGCCTTGCCGGTGCCTTCGCCGGAGGCGCGGAAGGTGAGCTCGCGCAAGCGTCCAATCTCACGCACGATGCGCGGTGCCTGACGCGAGGTGAGCGCATAGACGCGCATGTTGCCGACCGACTCCAGCAACGCGCTGGCGGGCAGCGACTGCAATTCGCGCAGCAGCAACGTGGGATCTTCCGCCGCGAGCGACGGCGTGCTTGGGGTACCAGTGGCCGGGGAAGAAACGGGTGCGGGGCGAAGTGATGCGGTCGCGCAGCGCGAGCAGCGAACTGTTCCAGCGCAGCAGATCGATGGCTTTGTCGTCGTCGTGAATGGCTTTGAGGGTTTCGCCCTCGACCGGAGCACCGATGCGAATTTCCATCCGCCGGCCGCGTTTGTTGAGCAGCTCATGGGGCAGGAACAGGGTGCGGAGGCGGGGATTGATCATTCCCGCCAGGTGGAAGCCGACGCTGTTGGCTGCCGGAGATGAACGCCGGAATGCTCTTGGCGCCGGTCATGCGGGCGATGCGCGCCATGTTGCGATTCCACTGGGGGTCCAGCACGCGGCGGTGATGGCGGCTCCAGGAGGCGACTTCGCCGGCCGGGAAGACGATCAGCATGTGTCCCTGCTTGACCCAGTCCAGGGCTTCGCGAATGCCGCGGCGATTGGCCGACTCATGGCCCTCGCCCATCATGTTGTCCACCAGGATGCAGTGCTGCGACAGCTCACTCATGCAGCCGAGCAACTGATTGGCCAGCAGCTTTACGTCCGGCCGCAGGCGCAGCAGAAGCGAGGCCATCAAGATGCCGTCCAACATGCCAAAGGGATGGTTGGCGAAGACCACGGCGGGGCCTTCCAGAGGCACGTGCTTCAGATCGCCCTCGCGCACCGAGTACTCGACATCCATCTCGCGCAGGATGCCGTCAAAGACCGTTCCTTCGGTGCGGGCCAGCGCACCGGCATAGATGCGATCCAGACGGCGGATGGGGAGAAACGGACGCGCCCAGGGAATCTGCTTCCCGAGCTTGGCAAACGGAGTTGGAGGTGTTTTCTGTCATGGTGCCATGAGGCATAGTGTCTACAATCTTGCCCGCGGTTGCTTGCGAGCTGGTGACACCAGTGTAAATCTTCGATGAACGGCAGAACAATCAGCAACATCACTCATCTTCTGCTCCGCACGGGGGGCGCGGACCTAGTCATAAGCCAGTGCCGGACTAAGCAAACTGCACTATCTTTCATGCAAAATTCACGAGCGCTTGATCGCCGCTTAACCGCGCTCGATCAAGATAGAGGCGCTATGGCAGAGCAGGCAATGGATACTCTGATCCTCTCCGACGTGCATCTGGGCAGCGAAGTGAGCCGCGCCCGCGAAGCCACCGAGTTGCTGGCGGAGACGAATTTCCGCCGACTGGTGCTGTCTGGGCGATATCTTCAGCGACCTGAACTTCCGCCGCCTGACCAGCGATCATTGGAAATTTCTCTCCCGTATCCGCAAACTCTCCAACCCGAAGCGCAAAGTGGAGGTGGTGTGGGTGGAGGGAAATCACGACCAGGGACTCTCAAAGATCATGTCGCACTTGGTGGGCGTGCCGGTGTATCAGCGCTATGTCTGGGAATACGAGGGCAAGCGCCATGTGGCGGTACACGGACACCAGTTCGACCCCTTGCAGCAAGAACGAGTTTTTCGGCCGCTTCGGCGAGCGCCTTTTTTACCAACTGCAAAAGCTTGACGGAAGCAGCAAACGGTTTTCGCGCTTTGTCGACCGCGTGAACACCCGCTGGCTTCGCATGGAGTCCAGAGTGGCCGAGGGCGCCCTCTTATACGCCCGCGCCGGGCGGGTGGACCGCATCTTCTGCGGACACACCCACGTTGCCTCGCACCAGAGCCGCTACGGAATCGACTACTACAACAGCGGAAGTTGGATCGACGCCAATCCGACGTATCTCACCCTCAGTGAGCAGGGGGTTGAGATTCGCCAGTACGAGGGGATCAAGTACGACTACGAACCCCTTGCCGAAAGCGCTCCACAGCCCGAAGCCGAGCTGTTCCCGGTTGACGACCTTTGTGTGCCCGCTAGTGTGTCGGCCTTGGCGAGCTATGAGAGCTTGCGCTGCTAAGGCTGGACCGCTTCCAGGCCACCGCCTTAGAAAAATGTTCTATCCCGGAGCTTTCTCCCACCGCTCCAGCAATTCGCGGCGAATCCCGTTGTCGGCGATGATTTGGCGGTAGATCTCGGCGCTGGGGCGCGGAATACGTTGCTGGGTGGCTTCGTCGAGCTGGTAGAGACCGAAGCGCAGATGCCAGCCCTCACTCCATTCGAAGTTGTCCACCAGGCTCCAGTGGAAGTATCCGCGCACGTCGTAGCCCTGCTGCCACATGCGGCGCAACTCACGTAGCGAGTTGACCAGCAGCCAGGGACGGATGCGGTCGGTCGCGGTCGGGAACTCCGTTTTCCATCACATACATGGGACAGCCCAGGGCGGCGTAGGCTTCCACGGCCGCCGAGACTACCTTGGGATAGGCTTCGCCGTAGGGTGCGTCAATGCCGCGGTCACCTTGCGGCACATGCCTGGGAACGTGGAGGCCGCCGGGGCCGAATTTCTCTCCCAGCGGCGCGCGCACGTGCAGGCGGTTATAGACATTGAGTCCGACAAAGTCGATCTTGCCCACGCATTCGGGCACTCCGGGCGCCATCATGGCGAAGGGCAGCGGCAGCGGTTCGCCCCGCAGATAACTCAGCGCGGAGCGGTTGAACAGCGCGTCATAGGCGGAGGCGAGCTGGCGGTCGAGCACATTGTCGCGAGCGGGCTCAAAGACGACGTAGTTCACCGCCAGGCCGACGTTGGCCTCGGCCTGCTCCCGATGGAGCACGTCATAGGCCGCCGCGTGGGCCCGCATCATGGCGGCAAAGACGCTGAGCGTGGAGTTCAACTCGTTCAGCCGTCCTGGAGGAAACTCGCCGAAGAGATAGCCGAAGGCGGCATACACATTGGGCTCGTTAAAGGTCACCCAGTCGGTCACCAGGTCTCCCAGCGAGCGCACCGCGCGCTTGGCGTAGTGACGGAAAAGCTCGGGCGCCTGGGAATCGAGGAAGCCTCCGCGGGCCTCAAACCATCGCGGATGGGTGAAGTGGTGCAGCGAGACAAAGACCCTCATGCCGCGGCGGTGCGCCTCGCGGATGATCTCGCGGTAGCGCACGACGGCGGTGTCGCTCCAGTGCGCGAAGGCCGGCTCCATGCGGCTCCACTCCAGCGAGATGCGGATGGCGTTGAGACCGAGGCCGGAGCAGAGTTCGAGATCGCGCTCGGCGTTCTGCCACCAGTCGCAAGCCGCGCCGCAGGCCGAGCCGGAGCGGATGCGTCCGGCACGCTCCCAGTCATGCCACTGGTTCAGCGTGTTGCCGCCCTCAAACTGATGCGAGGAGGTGGAAACGCCCCACAGAAAATTATTTGGAAAGGAAGCCGGAATTGCGAGCATAGGCTCCTTTCAGCAACAGGAACATGCAAGACTAGCACAAAGCGGGCGGGCGCGAGGGTCTCGATTTCTCGCCTCCCACCTGCCGCCTCGCCGGACAAAGTTGTGGCGATTCATGCCACCGGCTGCGCGGCTCCACAGAGACGCAGAAAGTTGGACAGGATCTGCATTCCGTTGCTGGTGAGGACGGACTCGGGATGGAACTGCACGCCTTCAATGGGCAGGCTGCGATGCCGCACCCCCATGATGATTCCGTCAGCAGTCGAGGCCGTGACCTCCAGTACATCGGGGCAGGAGTGCGGGTCAATCACCAGGGAGTGATATCGCCCGACCTCAATCTCCTCGGAGAGGCCGGCGAAAATTCCCCGTCCGTCATGTTTGACGCGGCTGGCTTTTCCGTGGATCGGCCGGGGAGCGCGCACGATGCGGCCGCCGAAGGCTTCGCCAATCGCCTGGTGGCCCAGGCAGACGCCGAGAATGGGGAGCCGGCCGCCGAGTTCGCGGATGACCGCCAGGGAAACTCCCGCGCCCTTGGGTTCGCCCGGTCCGGGTGAGATTACGATGCCGCGATAGCCGCCGTTGGCAATCTCTGCCACGGTGACCTGATCGTTGCGGCGCACCACGGGCTCGGCACCCAGTTCGCCCAGAAACTGCACCAGGTTATAGGTGAATGAATCGTAGTTATCGATCACCAGCAGCATTGGTTATCCTCCGCGTTATCCTTCCATCTCGGCCAGGGCCACGGCACGACGCAGCGCGCGCGACTTGTTGATCGTCTCTTCCCACTCCAGGGCAGGCACCGAGTCGGCGACAATGCCCGCGCCCGCCTGCACGCTCAGCTCGTCGCCGGCCAACTCCATGGTGCGGATGGTGATGCAGGAGTCGAGATTGTTGTCGTAATCGGCGTACAGGACCGCGCCCGAATAGGCTTCGCGCGCGACCGCGCTCCAGCTCGGCAATTCCCTGCATGGCGCGAATCTTGGGTGCGCCGGTCACCGTACCGGCGGGAAAGCAGGCACCGAGCGCATCAAAGCGGTCGAGGCTCGGGACGCAACTCGGCCCGCAGTTCGGTGACCAGATGCTGCACGTGGGAATACTTTTCCACGGTCATCAGCTTTTTCACCTTCACCGTGCCGTAGCTGGCCACGCGGCCGAGATCGTTGCGTCCGAGATCGACCAGCATCATGTGCTCGGCGCGTTCCTTTTCGTCGGCGAGCAACTCCGCGGCCAGCCGCGCATCCTCTTCCGCGTTGGCGCCGCGAGCTCGCGTGCCGGCGATGGGACGGTAGGTCAACTCGCGGTCGCGGCAGCGCACCAGCATCTCCGGCGACGCGCCGATCAGCGCCCGCTCGCCGCCGTTGGCGGGCATGGCGCCAAAGTTGAGCAGAAACATGTACGGGGATGGATTGGTGGCGCGCAGGGCGCGATAGAGCGCGACCGCATTGGCCTTGGTCTTGCGCGGAAGCGCTGCGACAAGCACGATCTGGAAGCACTCGCCGGCGAAGATCAACTCCTTGCCCTCGGCCACGGCGCGCTCGAATTCGGCGCGGCGCGAAGTTGGAGTCGAAGTCGGCCTCGCCCGCGCCGGAAACCGCCATGGCTTTCAGCGGCAGCTCCACGGCGGCGCTGAGCTTGCGCACCACTTCGCGATTCTTCGCCGAAGCCGCGTCGAACTTTTCCTGGAGCGCGGCTTCGCTTGCACCCGGCTCGACTTCGGCCAGGGTGCGAATCTGGATCTGCTGGCGGGCGTGATCAAAGGCCAGCACGGTGCGGAAGATGAGAAAGCAGGCATCGTCGCCCGAGCCGGCAACCGCCTGCATCGCCGGATCAAACCAGCGCGAAGCGGCATAGCCCAGGTAGCCCACGCAGCCTCCGGCCATGGGCGCGATGTTCTCGGCCGCCGCGAGTTTGCGATGGGCGAACTCGCGCCGCAGGATATCCACGGCGGTGCCCGGCTCCTGGCGTTCTCCGCTGGCATCCTGCACGGTGGTTACGCCATTGCGGCTGCGCACCACCATGGCGGGATCGGCTCCGAGGAAGGAATAGCGCGCCAGATGCTCGCCGCCCTCGACGGACTCCAGCAGGAACGAACGCTCGGCGCCCTGGGCGATCCGCAGGTAAGCCGAGAGCGGAGTCAGCAGGTCGGCGGAAACCGTTTCGGCGACGGCAACCAGTCCGCCGGAGGCTGCCAGCCGGCAAAAATCCGCAAACTCGGAGCTGTCCGTCACTTGGCCACCACCGTGCCGGCAGGCTCCTGCTTCGACTGCGGCTGGGGCGGGGATTGCGGATCGTACAGGGTACGACCCAAGATTTCGCCAATCCGGCGCAGCTCGCCCACCATGGCCGCGAACTGCTCCGGGTAGAACGACTGGGCTCCGTCGGAGAGTGCGTGGTCGGGATCGCAATGCACCTCGACGATGAGGCCGTCGGCGCCCGCCGCAACTCCGGCGCGCGCCAGCGGAGCCACCATGTCGCGCTTGCCGGCGGCGTGGCTGGGATCGACGATGATGGGAAGATGGGTGAGCCGCTTTACCGCCGGGATGATGCTCACATCCAGGGTGTTGCGGGCGTGGTCGGCAAAGGTGCGGATACCGCGCTCGCAGAGCACCACGTTGTAGTTGCCCTCGCTCATCACGTATTCGGCGGCCATCAGCAACTCATCGAGCGTGGCGGCGATGCCGCGCTTGAGCAGCACCGGCTTGCTGGCGCGTCCGGCCAGCTTGAGCAGGGCAAAGTTCTGCATGTTGCGCGCGCCAATCTGAATCATGTCGGCATAGCGATCGACCAGCGCGATCGATTCGTGATCGACGGCCTCGGTCACCACCAGCAGTCCGAAGGCTTCGCGCGCGGCTGCCATGATCTGCAATCCCTCCTCGCCCATTCCCTGGAAGGCGTAGGGCGAGGTGCGCGGCTTGAAGGCGCCGCCGCGCAGGAATCGAGCGCCCGTCTTGGCCACGGCCTCGGCGGCGCGGAAGAGCTGATCGCGGCTCTCCACCGAACACGGTCCGGCCATCAGCGCCAGCTCGCTGCCGCCCACGGTCGCATCGCTTCCGTTAAAGCGCACCACCGTGTTCTCGCTCTTCATGTCGCGGCTCACCAGTTTGTAAGGCTTGGTGACCGCGATGACCTCGGCTACCCCGGGCAACTCGCTGAGCGCATCGGCTTCCACCGCGCCTTTGTTGCCGGTGATTCCGATGGCGCAACGGGTCGCACCCGGCATCGGATGAGGCCGGTATCCAAGCTCTTCCACACGTTTACAGACCGCCTGCGTCTGTTCCTCGGTTGCATTCACATTCATCAATACAAGCATTGACCTACGCCTCCACCGCCTGTGACGCCAGCAACCCGCGCACAAAGCGTTCCACTTCCTCGGGAGCCTGAGCTCCGAATTCTTCAATCTTGCGTACAATCGCCGAGCCGACGATGACAGCGTCGGCACCCTGCGCCCAGGCCTCGCGCGCCTGCTCCGCATTGCTGATCCCGAATCCGACCGCAACGGGCAGCGGCGTAACCTGCCGGATGCGCTGCAGCAATGCGCCGGCATCGGCGCCCAACTGCTGCCGGGTTCCGGTGACTCCGGTGACCGAGATGGCGTACAGAAAGCCGGTGGCGTGCTGCGCGATCTGCGCGATGCGCTGTGCGGTCGAGGTGGGCGCGACCAGTGAAACCAAGTCGAGTCCGCGCCGTTGCAGTGCCTGGGAAAAGCCCTGCGCCGACTCTGCCGGAAGATCGGTCACCAGCACTCCGGCAAGGCCTGCGTCGGCCGCGTCCTGCGCCAGTTTGTCGAGGCCGTGCCGCAGCAGCGGATTCAGATAACTAAAGAGCACGATCGGAACGCCTGAAGTCTGGACCGCGCGGGCCGCGACTTCAAGCACGCGGTTCAGCTTGACGCCCCCGGCCAAGGCACGCTCGCAGGCGCGTTGAATCACCGGCCCGTCGGCTGCCGGATCGCTGAATGGCATACCCAACTCGATCGCCGTGGCACCGCCGCGCGCCATCGCGACCAGCAGTTCGTAGGTAGTCTCAAGGTCGGGATCGCCCGCTGTAATGTAGGGCACCACGCCCTTGCGCCCTGTTTCACGGAGGGTTTTGAATGCCTGCTGCAAGCGTGTGGTCATTGCGCGCCGCCTTGTTTCAGCTTGGCCACCGTCTCCACATCTTTGTCGCCGCGTCCTGATAGATTCACAATCATCAATCCATCCTTGCCAAGCTCCTTGGCCAGCTTAACCGCATAGGAAATTGCGTGTGCAGACTCCAGGGCGGGAATGATTCCCTCACGCCGCGACAGCAGATCGAAGGCCTCCAGGGCCTCGGCATCATCGGCCGAGACGTACTCGGCGCGTCCCAGTTCGCGCAGATGCGCGTGCTCGGGGCCGACCGAGGCGTAATCCAGACCGGCGCTCACCGAATGGGTCGCCGCAATCTGACCATCGTCGTCCTGCAGCACGTAGCTGTAGGTTCCCTGTAAGACGCCGGGCACGCCGCCGTGGAAGCGCGCCGCGTGATCGCCCAGCGATTCGCCGCGGCCGCCGGCCTCGACGCCAATCAAGCGCACCGCTTCATCGGCGACAAACGCGGTGAACATGCCAATGGCATTCGAGCCCCCGCCCACACAGGCCACCACCGCATCCGGCAGGCGGCCTTCACGAGCCAGCACCTGCGCTCGCGCCTCGTCGCCAATCACGCGCTGGAACTCGCGCACCATGATGGGATAGGGATGCGGGCCCAGCGCCGAACCGAGCAGGTAGTAGGTGTCGCGCACATTGGTGACCCAGTCGCGCAGCGCCTCGTTGATGGCGTCCTTCAGAGTTTTCGAGCCCGCTTCCACGCCGCGCACTTCGGCTCCCATCAGGCTCATGCGGAAGACGTTCAGCGCCTGGCGCTTCATGTCTTCCGCGCCCATGTAGACCACGCACTGCAGGCCAAAGCGGGCGCATACCGTAGCCGTGGCAACGCCGTGCTGGCCGGCGCCGGTTTCGGCGATGATGCGCTGCTTGCCCATGCGCCGCGCCAGCAGCACCTGCCCAAGCGCGTTATTGATCTTGTGCGAGCCGGTGTGGCCGAGGTCTTCGCGCTTGAGCAGAATGCGCGCGCCGCCGGCATATTCGCTGAGCCGTTCGGCGTAGTACAGAGGCGTCGGCCTGCCGCTGAACTCGGCGAGCAATCCGCCCAACTCGTGTTGGAAGCTCGCATCCTTACTGGCTGCGGCGAATGCCGCAGTCAACTCGTCCAGCGGTTCCACCAGCGTCTCCGCCACAAAGCGTCCGCCGTAGTGGCCAAAGTAACCCTCACCGGAGGCGCTCAGAAGGCTCTCCAACACTGCTTCGTCCTTCGTTGCTGCGTCCTTCATTGCTCCTGCCTCTCCGCGGCCCGCACGGCCGCCACGAATTCGCGCATCCGGTCCACGCTCTTGATCCCTTTCGCGGACTCGACGCCGCTGCAAACATCGACCACGTCCGGATGCGCCGCTGCAATTGCCCCGGCGACGTTACCGGCATGGAGGCCTCCGGCGACGAACACCTTCACGGCCGGAGAGCCATGGCGCAGGCTTGCCCACGGCACGCTCGCCCAGGGGAAACTTTCGCCCGAGCCGCCATGTCCCGCGCTCGGAGTGTCCAGCAGCAGCCCGGCGCAGCCGGCGAAGTCGGCGGCGCGCCCGGCGCTGAATGCAGCATCTACCTTGAGGGCGCGAATCACCTCGAACTCCTCGGCGGCCAGTTCGCAATCGCGGCGCGATTCCTCTCCGTGCAACTGCACGGCATCGAGCGGAACCGCGCGCGCAATGCGCAGTACTGTCCGCTACATTCATATTTACGAATACACCCACCAGCTTCACTCGTCCCGCGACGGCGCGCGCAATTTCCTGAGCCTGCTCCAAGGTGATGCAGCGCGGGCTTAGCGGATAGAAGTTCAGCCCCAGCATCGCCGCGCCCAGTTCGACCGCGGCCAGCGCGTCTTCGGCGCGAGTGATGCCGCAGATCTTGATCTCCACCGCACTCATCGCGTCTGCTCCAATCCCTGCAATTCGCGCAGAGAGGTGAGCGGATCGCCCGAGCGCATCAGCGTCTCACCGATCAGGAAGGCCTTGTATCCAGCGGACTGGAGGCGTTCGATATCGGCCCGCGTGCGCAGGCCGCTCTCGGCCACAAGGGTCGCATTCGATGGTGCCAGCTCGGCCAGACGTAGAGAGGTTTCCAGATCAACCTTAAGCGTTTTCAGATTGCGATTGTTGACCCCGATCAAGGTTGCGCCCAGAGCTGCGGCGCGTCGCAACTCCTCTGCGGTGTGTACTTCAACCAGGGCATCCAGATGAACGTGGTGGGCCGCATCGAGCAGCTTCAAGGCCTCGACATCGCTCAATCCGGCGACGATCACCAGCACGGCTTCGGCTCCGGCGAAGGCGGCTTCATATACCTGGTGACGGTCCACGGTGAAGTCCTTGCGCAGCAGCGGCAGCTTCACGGCGGCGGCGATGCGGCGCAGATCCTCGAGCGATCCTTTGAAGTGATGCGGCTCGGTCAGCACCGACATGGCAGCCGCGCCGCCAGCCTCATAGATGCGCGCGACCTGAAGCGGGTCGGCTCCGGCCTGAATGTCTCCCGCCGATGGCGAGTGCCGCTTGAACTCGGCGATGATCGCCGTCGAGTGCGCCAGCAGTGCATCGCGGAAGCGGGCGTTGCGGCCCAACGCGCGCCGCCAGCGCGGCATCGCGCACGCTCTCGCGCACAGGGTCGCCGAGCAGACTCATCTCGCGGCGGTGGCCGTCCATTACGCGCTGGAGGAATTCGGTGCTCACTCGGACGCTCCTTCCGCCGCCTGCGGCATCGCAACCTGCGACATCGCAACCAGGGCTTGCAGTTTGTGCCGCGCCGCACCGTCGTCAATCGCCCGCTGCGCGCGCCCCGCACAATCGAGCAATCCCTCTCCCGTGCGGACATGCAGCGCGGCAGCGGCGTTGAGCACCACCAGGTCGCGCGCCACGTCGCGGCGCTCGCCGGAGAGTACCGCGCGCACCATTGCCGCATTCTCTTCCACGCTTCCGGCTCGCGCCGCCTCGGTGGGGCGCGTGGTGAGTCCGAAGTCTGGCGGTGAAACCGACAGGAGTTCGTTGTGGCTGCCCTCACGCACCTCCAGCACCCGCGTGGTGCAGGCGGTGGTGATCTCATCGAGGCCATCGCCGCCGCGCAGCACCCAGGCCCGCGCCACTCCGATCAGGGAGAGGGCGCCAGCCACATCCGACATGCGCGCCTGGTCGGCTACGCCGAGCAGGCGGTACTGCGCCCGGCACGGATTCACCATGGGACCCACCAGGTTGAATGTCGTGCGGATTCCCAGCGCCCGGCGGATGGGAGCGACACGGGCCAGAGCGGGATGATAGTTGGAGGCAAATAGGAAGCAGATTCCCAGCTCGCTCAGACATCGGACGGCGGTCGCCGATTCACAGTCGATGCGGACGCCGAGGGCGGTCAGCACGTCGGCGCTGCCGCTACGGCTGGTGGAGGCGCGCGCACCGTGCTTGGCAATCTCGCATCCGGCGGCGGCGATGACGAAGGCGGCCGCGGTGGAAACATTAAAGGTCTTTAACTGCGCTGGCGCCGGTGCCCGCCGTGTCCAGCACCTGCGGCGAAATGGCAACGGACAGCACGCGCTGGTAGAGCGCGTCGGCAAAGCCCGCCAACTCCTCCGGGTTTTCACCCTTGGCAGCCAGCAGCGCCAGCGCCGCCGCAATCTGTGCGTCGGGAGTTTCCGGGGCCAGCATGGCGCTGACCAGTTGCGCGGCCTTTTGGCGGGTAAGATCGCGCCCGGCCAGCAGCAAACGGATCAACTCTCCCATGGTGGGCGTGGCCGATGAATTTGCGGAGACTGCTTGCATTCGTTCGTCCTGAAATTCCGCGCACAATACAAGGCGCTACGGCAGATGTATTTTCTTCAATTGTAAGGGATACGGAAACGTGCCGGGACTAGAGGCACACGACGGTGAAGGACCACCATCGACGGGAAGAGCAATCAGCGAAGGATGGAGTTGCTAGGCTCACCCGAAAAGACTACGACGGATGCGAAGCGAGGTCAAACGAAAAAATCAGTGGGTCGGGCAGAGACCCCGCCGAGCTCTCTCAAGCTTCCAGGCGGTCGTTCGTGGACAACCCCGTTTCGCACTGCTGAATCATGTATCTATCCTGCTTCAGTTCCATCCCATTCTGACTTAACACGGAGGAAATCCCAATGAATGACATGAAGCTCATCGCGCGGGTGCTGTTCGCTCTCTGCCCGCTGGTTGTAATGGCGACTTGGGCGCAAGCTGCAGACCTACCGGCCGGTACGAGGTCCGACGAGGAGCAAATCAAGACGCTTGAAACCCAGCTCGTGCAAGCCCAAATGAAAGGCGATATCAGCGCTATAGAGAACTACTACGCCGATGATTGCTGGATCATCCATAGCGATGGCAAGCCATCCACGAAGGCCGAGGAGATCGCGAATCTCAAGGCCGGTTCTCTCAAGTACGAATCCATCGACGTGCGCAACGAGAAGATACGCATCTACGGGGACACGGCGATTGTTAACTTGGACGTTTCCTTTAAAGGGGCGATCAGCGGGAAGCCGTACAATGGCGACCTTCGCAGAACTCAGGTTTGGGTGAAGCAAGACGGCAACTGGAAAACTGTCGCGTACCAGGTAACGCGAATCCAATAGCCGGCTAGGGCCGGGTGCTCCGGGCATCCGGCCATTCTAAACTCCCTCTTAGTCTGATACTTGCCTGCATCTGCTAAACGCGGTGAATATTGGGGCACCATGGGACGCCGTCAGTGCAGTTCCCTGGCCGCGCGAGTCACCGCGTCCAGAACTGGATGCCGGAAACTCTTGCCGCCGGTGATGGCATAGAGCCGCCAGCGCACGCCATCCAACTCGCCCACCGGCAGCAAACCATGGGACTTCTTCAACGACTGGCGCAGCAGCGAGGGGGCGAAGACGGCGGCGCCAGCCGCGGCCGCATACATCTCCGGATGGGGCAACTTCGCCAGCTTTTGCACGCCCTGTTTACGCAAGGCAAGCCAGCTCTCCACTTGGCTTCGCAGCGCTCCAGCGGAGGGGAGCAGGACGGGCGCACCGGCCAGCCGCCCTGGAAAGTCCTTGCTGATTTTCCGGGCCAGAGCTGCGGGGGCGAATACCTCCACCGCGCTCTCTAGCAACAGACGGCTGTGTAGGGTCGCCGCGCCGTTTCCACGCCGAAGTTCTCTGGGATGAACGTCGGCGAGCGCAAAATGCAAGGCGCGTGAAGCCAACTGTTCGGCGAGCGTCTCGGTCGGTGCTTCGACGACGGCCAGCACCGGCCTGGGATGCAACCCGAAGACGGCTTGCAACAGGGCTGTTACCAGCGCTGGCGGCAGCGACGAGGTGACGCCCACGCTTACCTCCGGCGCCAGTTTGGGCTGGCCGTCGAGGGCGTGGCCGGCGAGCGCTGTCAGCAACTCGCCGCCGAGGACGAAGATGCTGTCGGCGTAACGGAGCACGGTCTCTCCGGCGGGGGTGACCTTCAGTCCGCGCCCGCTGCGCTCCAGCAGTTTGCGTCCCAGCTTCTTTTCCAGGGCGTGGATCTGCGCGCTAACCGTGGGCTGCTTCAGCCCTAGTCGCACGCTGGCCCGTGCCACCGAGCCCTCGCGCGCAACCGTGAAAAAGTACAGCAGGTGATGGTAGTTCAACCGTTCCATGGCACGATGAATGTACATCATCGCGGGCGCGCAGGTTGCAGGATTTCTCCCTGACAGCGATGCGTCCGGCGGATGGGCTACTCTCACCGGGATGAACTCTCACCGGGCTATCTCAGGGGATTTCCGGGCGAGGCTTCCCGGGCAAGCCAGAGCTCGCGTTGGATCGATGAGGGGGATTGAGAATCTGGAGGCGCGGGGCGGAATCGAACCGCCGATCGAGGCTTTGCAGGCCTCTGCCTTACCACTTGGCCACCGCGCCTCAGTGTTCCGGAGGAGAGCGCAAGAACGCTTGATGCTATCGCAATCCCCGCCTGAGCGCAACCGTTTGAGTTCGAGCCTCCGGTCAGCCCAACCCTCCGCCTAAATACCTGCGCCGTAATCGGCAAATCCGCTCTTGTCGAATTCGCTGCGATAATCGCGGCGCTCTTCGTCCTCGTTGGCCAGTCCGGTCAGCGTTCCATCGAGCGGACCATTCGCCGGAGCGGCCATCGCTTCCAGATGCGCCAGCTTGTCCAGGCGCACGCGCAGCTCGTCCACGTCCTTTGCCAGCGCGATCAGGGCATCGCTGAGCGGGTCCTTGATCTCGCGCGGATCGGTGATGAGCACGCGCTTGCCGTCGCGATAGACGATGTGTGCGGGCACTCCGACGACGGTCGAGTTGGGCGGCACGTCGCGCAGCACCACCGAGCCGGCGCCGACGCGCGAGTTGTCTCCTACGACGATGTCGCCCAGGACGCTGGAGGTGTTGCCGATGACCACGCCGTTGCCGAGGGTGGGGTGGCGCTTCTTCTTCATCAGGCTGGTGCCGCCTAGGGTCACGCCATGGTAGAGCGTCACGTCGTCGCCGACGATCGCGGTCTCGCCGATCACTACGCCCATGCCGTGGTCGATAAACAGCCGGCGTCCAATGGTCGCGCCGGGATGAATCTCGATTCCGGTCAAGAAGCGCGAGACCTGCGAGAGATAGCGCGCCAGCAGGCGAAAGCCGTGCAGCCAGAGCCAGTGGTTGATGTGATGCAGCCCATACCGCGTGCAGCCCGGAGTAGTTGAGCAGTACGGAGAACCTGCCGGTTGCCGCCGGGTCGCGCTCCAGTACGGATTGAATGTCTTCTCGAATCGTTCGTAGCACGCTCGCGCCTCGTCTCACTGGGTCTCGCATCCTGCGTGGGTCCTTAATCGAACCACCTATGTAACTACGACTCCCATCCTGCTGTCCACTTCGAGCTCTTCGTGAAACGGAAGTGGAGTGAATTTACTGCGCCATGCTGGGAATGGAAATCCGCACATAGGGCGCGATTTGGTCGAGAATTGAATCGACTGATATAAGTAGATTCATGCGCTCTGTTGGTTGCAACGCTGTACGAGGTGTTGCGCGCAACGTTGCACGCAACACCACGATCATCGCGCGACACGTCATATTTCATCTTTCATCCATTCAGAAGGGAGCTTTCGATCGATGAGTGATTCTTCCACAGCTCCCTCGCCGGGACTTCCCATACCTGTCTCCAACCCCTGGCTGGTGGCCATCTCGGTGATGCTGGCCACCTTCATGGAAGTTCTGGACACCTCGATTGCTTCCGTAGCCCTCCCCTATATCGCCGGATCTGTTTCCGCCACTAACTCGGAAGCCACCTGGGTTCTGACCAGCTACCTGGTGGCCAACGCGATTATCCTGCCAACCAGCACATGGTTCTCGCAACGCTTTGGACGCAAGCGTTTTCTGCTGACCTGTATCGTGATCTTCACCATTTCGTCGTTCTGCTGCGGCGCCGCCAACAGTCTCGCCGCAATCCTGATTGCGCGCGCGGTGCAGGGAGCAGGCGGCGGAGCGTTGCAGCCTCTCTCGCAGGCCATCCTGCTGGAGAGCTTTCCGCCACACAAGCGCGGGCAGGCGATGGCCCTGTTTGGACTGGGTGTGGTGGTGGCTCCGGTGCTGGGCCCCACCGTGGGCGGCTGGCTGACCGAAACCTATTCCTGGCGCTGGGCCTTCTACATCAACATTCCCGTCGGCATCCTTGCCATCTTCATGATCCTGCGTTATGTGCATGATCCCATCTACATCCGCGACGCCAAGCCGGGACGATTTGACAGCATCGGCTTCGGACTCCTGGCCATCTGGCTTGGAGCGCTGCAAATCGTGCTCGACAAGGGGCAGGAGGACGACTGGTTCGGCGCCACCTGGATTCGCTGGACGGTCGCGACCCTGGTGATATGTTTTATCGCTTTCCTGGTATGGGAATTGAAGCAGCGCGAACCATTGGTGAAGCTGCGCGTCTTTCTCAACCGCAACTTCAGCCTCGGCTGCGTGCTGATCGGACTGTTCGGCGCAGTCATTTACGGCATGATCACGATGTTGCCCCTGTTCTACCAGGAGTTGCTTGGCTACAATGCGCTCGCCGCCGGAATGGCGGTCAGTCCGCGCGGCTTCGGCTCCGTGGTCGCCATGCCACTGATTGGAATCATCAGCAGCCGCGTCGATAATCGCTACCTGTTGGCACTCGGCTTTGCGATCTTCGGCTTCTGCGGACTGTGGTTTGCGCGCGTCGACCTGCAGATTTCGCAGTGGAGCATGCTCTGGCCGGTGATCATCAGCGGCTTTGGAGCCAGCCTCGTATTCGTCCCGCTGGCCACGACCAGCATGGCGGACCTGCCCAACGCGGAGATCGGCAACGCCGCCGGACTCTTCAACCTGCTGCGCAACGTGGGTGGCTCGATCGGAATCTCAATCGTGAACACGGTGGTGGCCCGCCACGAGCAACTCCACCGGGTCGAGTTGTCTGGCCACATCAGCGCTACCAGCACGGCGTTTCAGCAGGCGCTGAGCGGTGCCACGGCGCTCACCGCGCGCCGCGGCGGCGCACCGCTGCAGGCCTACGGAATCCTCAATGGAATTCTCTCGCAGCAGGCGCGGCTGCGCGCCTATGTCGACGACTTCCAGTACATCGCCGCCGTCTGCTTTGCCTGTGTGCCCATCGTCTTCCTGCTGCGCAAGGCGATGATGAAGAAAGGCGCGGTGGGCGCGGCGCACTAGCCGCGGCAAAGCATGGCCGTCCTCTCCTACGATCGCTGGTCCTGCTCCATGGCGTGGCGCCAGCCGGATCACCGTCGCTTCATCGAAGTGCTTGCCCAGGATCTGAATTCCAATCGGCAGTCCTTCGCGATTGTTTCCGCATGGCAGCGAGATGCCGGGCACGCCGACCAGGTTTGCGGTGACCGTGTAGATGTCGCTCAGATACATCGCCACCGGATCGTCGGTCTTCTCGCCCAGTTTGAAGGCCGACGGTCGGCGTGACCGGGGTCACGATGGCATCGACATTTGTAAATGCATTCTGAAAGTCGCGGGTGAGCAGGGTGCGAACCTGCTGCGCTTTCAGGTAATAGGCGTCGTAGTATCCGGCGCTGAGCGCGTAGGTGCCCAGCAGAATGCGGCGCTTGACCTCGGCGCCAAAGCCTTCGTCGCGGCTGCGCCGGTACATATCGGCGAGCGTCTTTGGCCTGCGGCGAGCGCGTGGTGTAGCGCACGCCGTCAAAGCGCGCCAGGTTGGCCGAGGCTTCGGCGGTGGCGACGATGTAGTAGACCGGAATGGCGTACTCGGTGTGCGGCAGCGAGACGTTGACGATCTCGCAGCCGGCGCTGCGCAGGCCGTCGATGCGGCGCTCGATGGCCTGGCGAATCTCCGGGTCGAGCCCTTCGCCGAAATATTCCTTGGGAATGCCGATGCGCAGGCCCTTCACTTCGCGTCCGCATTCCGCTGCGTATTTGCCCACCGGAACATCGGCCGAAGTGGAATCGTGCGGGTCGCGTCCGGCGATCACCTCCAGCAGGGTCGCCGAATCCTTGACCGTGCGCGTCAGCGGTCCCACGTGATCGAGCGAGCTGGCAAAGGCGATCAGGCCGTAGCGCGAGACGCGTCCGTAGGTGGGCAGCAGTCCCACGACGCCGCAGAAGGCCGCGGGCTGGCGGATGGAGCCGCCGGTGTCCGAGCCCAGGGTTGCGACCGCAAAGCCGGCGGCCACCGCCGCGGCCGAGCCGCCCGAAGAGCCTCCGGGAACGCGCGTGGTGTCGCGCGGATTGCGCACCGGATGAAAGGCCGAGTTCTCGTTCGACGAGCCCATGGCGAACTCATCGCAGTTGAGTTTGCCCAGGCAGACGGCGCCGGCGGCTTCCAGGCTGGTCGACGGCGGTGGCGTCGTAGGGGGCGACAAACTTTTCCAGGAAGCGCGAGCCGGCGGTGGTGCGCTCGCCGCGGGTCATCAGCACGTCCTTGATGGCGACGGGAACACCGGCCAGCGGCGGCAGCGGATCGCCTTTTTCGGCCAGCGCGGTCGATGCGCTCGGCCTGCGCCAGGGCGCGCTCGCGGGTCAGGCGTGAGGAAGGAGCCGATGGTCTCGTCGCGGCTGGCAATCTCGGAGTAGTGCGCCTCGGCCAGCTCGACGCGCGGAAAGCTTGCGGCTCTCCACCATGCGAGCGCGCGTCGTCAATCGTCAGTGTATTGATATTCATCGATCTTTCTCCTTGGCTTCGCAGCCGGGTACGCGGCAACGGACGCTGCTCGGCCGCGGCGCTGGCTAGCGCTCAATGACTTTGGGAACCTTGAAGCAGGTTCCATCGGTGTCTGGTGCGTTGGAGAGAGCGACCTCGCGGCTCAGTCCCGGCTTCACCTCGTCGGGGCGCTGCGCGTAGGCAAACTTCTCGCTGCCCTGGCGCTCGGCGGAGGCAAAGGCGGAGACCACTTCGGCGAGCGGCTCCACGTTGCTGCGTGTCCAGCTCGTTCAGCTTGTCGATGTGGTCCAGGATGGAGTTCAGATCGGCGACCATGCGCGTGCTTTCCTCCGGCGTGAGTTCGAGATTCGCCAGGTCGGCGACGTAGGCTACGTCTTTTTCAGTGACCTTCATGCGATCCTTTTTCTTACGAATGCAAGTTTCAAGTTCAAAGTTTCGCGGTGGCAGCCTCGCAGCGGGTGCACGGCAACTCGATGCCGCTCCGGCTGCGGTAGTCGACTGGTTTCGCGATCCTGCGAGCTGCGAGTTTGAATTCGATGCGCTCAATCCGGATGAACTGGTTGAGGCGCGCCAGAAACTGCGGCGCCATGGCGTAGAGCTGCGCGCGCCAGTTGGCGTCAGGAACCTCGACCACCAGGGTTTGCTTCTCGTCGCACAGATTGCAGCCCAGCACGCGGGTTTTTTCGGCCACCGCGCTCCGGCGGCAAAGTCCCATGCGGCTTCGGAAGTTCTCCGGCGGCAGGCGCTTTAACGCCTGCGCCATGATGCGCTGCAAGGTCTTGGAAACCTGCTCCATCGGTCGATTATAGCGGAGAGCCGCGGTGGTAATAACCGGGCGGCTATGGCACAACCGCAGGCCCTCCGCTCGCCGATGCCAGCCGATGAATCGAGCTTACTTTGGCGGGAAGTTGCTCTCGGCAAATCCCATGGCCTCGTCGCGGGTGGCGATGGTGCCTTCCAGTTGCGCGTCCTCGACCGCGGCGAGGATTTCGGCAAAGCGCGGGCCGGGGTGGAATCCGGCGGCGATCAGGTCGTGTCCGTTGATCAGCGGGGCGGGACGCTCGGCCCCGGCGGCATCGCGGCCAGCCGCTCGCGGGTGTAGTCGTAGAGCTCGAGATTGGCGTGGCTGGCAAGGCAGTCGAGGCGATGCATGCGCCAGGTGCTCGTCGAAATCCGGCAGGCGGACGAAGCGCTTGAAGGTGGAGTCCTTCATCTTGCGCACGTCGGCAAAGCGCATGTGGTTTTCCACCAGCGCGAGGATCTGCTCGCGGTCGCGATTGCTGAAGCGCAGGCGCGTGAGCAGATCGTCGGCCATGCGCACGCCGATCTCGACGTGGCCGTCGAAGCGGATGCGGTCGGGCGCGCGGCGGAAGGTCGCGGGCTTGCCGACATCGTGCAGCAGCGCGCCCCAGGCCAGGGTCAGCGAGCATCCCGGCGGCAAGCCCTCCAGCAGCAGCAGGGTGTGAACGAAGACGTCGCCCTCGGGATGAAATTGCGGAGGCTGCTCGACGCCCTTCATGCGCGCGATCTCCGGCAGCACCTCGCGCAGCAGGCCGGTTTCGTCCAGCAGCTGGAAGGCGCGTCGCGCCTGTCCCTCGGTCAGCATCTTGGTGAGCTCGTCGCGGATTCGCTCGCAGGAGACCTGGTGGATCTGCGGGGCGAGGCGGCGAATGGCCTGCGCGGTCGCGGCTTCAATCTCGTATCCGAAGCGCGCGGCAAAGCGCACGGCGCGCAACATGCGCAGCTTGTCTTCGGCGAAGCGCTGCTCGGGCGGGCCGATGGTGCGCACAATTCCGCGCTCCAGGTCGCGCCGCCCTTCGACGTAGTCCAGCAGCTCTCCGTGCGGAGTGTTGGGGTGCGCGGAGAGCGGATCGAGCAGCAGTCCGTTGATGGTGAAGTCGCGGCGCTCGACGTCATGCTGCGGCGAGGTGGTGTAGCGCACCGAGTCGGGATGGCGTCCGTCGAGATAGGCTCCGTCGGAGCGGAAGGTGGCGACCTCGATGTGCCCGCGTTCCGCCTCAGCCTCGATCGCCCAGGGCTTTGAGCGGCACCAGCACCACTCCGAACTGCGCGCCGACGGCATAGGTCTGGGGAAAGATGCGCATCACCTCGTCGGGCGTGGCCGAGGTGGCAACGTCGTAGTCGGCGGGCTCGCGGCCCAGCAGCAGATCGCGCACGCATCCGCCCACCCACAGGGCCTGGTGGCCGTGCTGGCGGAGAAGGCGGATGGCTTGCAATGCGGCTTCGCGTTGGGTGAGTGCGCTGGTGCATGACGACATTGTAGATCGGAGGCGGTATTCTCTAAGGGTGGACAAGCGTGCTTTGATTCTTGGAATTGAGAGCTCCTGCGACGAGACGGCGGCGGCGCTGGTGCGCGGCGGCGAAGAGCTGGTGTCGAGCGTGGTGGCTTCGCAGATCGCCACCCACTCTCCCTACGGCGGCGTGGTGCCGGAGCTGGCCAGCCGCGAACATCTGCGCAACCTGGTGCCGGTGACCCGCGCCGCGCTGGCCAAGGCGGGGCTGAGCTATGCGGACGTGGACGCCATTGCCGTGACCAACGGCCCGGGACTGGCGGGCGCGCTGCTGACCGGCGTGAGCTTTGCCAAGTCGCTGGCCTGGGCCCTGGAAAAGCCGCTGATCGCGGTCAATCACATCGAAGGCCACATCCATGCCGTGCTGCTGGAGCAGCGCCAGAACGGCGCCGGAGCGCTGGAGTTTCCCGTGCTCGCGCTGGTGGTCAGCGGCGGACACACCCACCTGTTTCTGGCCGAGCAGCGGGGCGACGGCTGGCACTACGAAAACATTGGGCACACCCGCGACGACGCCGCCGGCGAAGCCTTCGACAAGACCGCGAAGCTGCTTGGGCTTGGCTATCCCGGCGGCCCGATCATCGACCGCATCGCGAAGTTCGGCGACCCGGCGGCGGTGAAGTTCACCTTCGCCCAGCTCAAGCACGAGGCGCGCCAGGAATCCAAGCGCGCGGGCAGAATCGAGCAGGATCGCAAGCGCTTCGATTTCAGCTACAGCGGAATCAAGACGGCGGTGCTGCGCTACGTGGAGACCCACGGGATGTTCGGCGCGATCGAGGCGCGGCGCCGCGCCCTGCTGCAGATCGCCGCGCCCACCGATGAGGATTACAAGCGGCTTTGCGACCGCCAGACTCTCGACCTGGTGGCCAGCTTCCAGGCGGCCGTGGTCGGCGATCTGACTCAGCGGACGATGGCAGCCTGCGAAGAGTACGGGGTGCGGACTCTGCTGGTCACCGGCGGAGTGGCCGCCAACAGCGCCCTGCGCGCCAGCTTTGAGCAGCGCGGCCCGCGCAGCGGCGTGCGGGTTCACTTCCCTTCGCGCGTCATGTCCACCGACAACGCCGCCATGATCGCCGCCGCTGCTTATTCCAAGTGGATGTCGAGGGAGTTCGCCGGACTGGATGTCGCGGCGGAGGCAAACCTGCAGTTACGCTGACCTGAGTTCACGGATTGCATCGCGGAATCGTCCGGGGCGGCTAATGCGAGGGTCGCGGCGAGCGCGCGGCCGAGCTGCGCTTCGATGTCAATGTCCTTGAAGATAACGGCAGCAGCTCCGCTGGGCAGGGCCTTCGTTCGTTCGCTAGGCGCTGCGGCGGCGCCGCCAGAACCAGGATGGGAGTATCGGCAAAAACCTCGAGCTGCCGGATGCGGGAGATCAGTTCAGCCCCTCCCATGCGCGGCATGGAGAGATCGGTGATGATGATGTCCGGGACAAAATTATTCAATACCTCCAGCGCCTCGACGCCGTTGGTAGCCGACTCCACGATAAAGCCACGCTCCTCGAGGAAGCGGCAGACACTGTGGCGGATGAGCATGGAATCATCCACGACCAAGGCGGTCTTCGGAATGGAGGGCTGCTAGCGGACCGGAGCATGCGTATCTGATTACGAACATCTATAGCACTTCCCGACCGCTCGTGTCTTGATTTTGGAGACGATTGGCGGCGGGCACACCACGGCGCCGTTCCAAAAGCGATCGCATTCCCGCCGGCGTCAAGCTTCGCCGAGCGGCGGAATCCTCGATAGCCATGTCCTTGAACTCGCTGCTCTCGAAGACCTCGCGGCATTCCAGGCACTCAACGAATTCCGAATCCTCTGTCGCGGGCGACGATCTGCACGCGGGGGTGGCGGCACTTCTGGTTCATGGGAGTACTCATGGGCTGCACTGGCTGCACGGTGTTGCGCTGCGATTGCGGTGAAGGCATAAGGGATATTGCTCCGCCAAGGCGGTAGGTGCGCGGTATTTTAGCTTGGCCGTCCCGGAAGTCAAGCGCGGAATAGCAGGAATTCGGACCATAGCGGGGGCGGCGGATGGCACACCCGGGGGTGGAATCCGGCCCCCGGATCGCCAGCAACCCGGAGCGCCTTGCCCGGTTACCGGATGTCTTTCATCGCCAACAGGGTTCCATAATCCTGACCGCTGGCCGTCGTGGCGCGAGCCACAATGCCGCTGAAGGCCGAGCGCAGTTCGGGAAACTTCTCGACCAGGGCTTTCATGACCGCAGTGTTGTCCTGGAATGCCTGCGCGGTATTGCTCACGTCGGCAGCCTCATACTTGACCACAAGCGATAGCTGGCCCTGATCGTCGGGCACGGCAAATTCCTGGATCAGATCGTAGGTGTGTCCGTTGGCAGCCAGCAGTGGCACCGGCTGGGACCCGGGAACATCGGCCGGCCGCGCTGCCTGAATTTCGTTGGAGAGCTTGTCCAGTTGCAGGCTGCTCATGAAGTCCACCGGAGAATACATGTCCCAGGCCAGCACATAGTAGAACCAGGCATTGTGCAACTCGCCCTGCCGCTTGAACTTGCGCGCCTGCTGCACATACCAGACCGCATCATGGCCGGAAACTTCCGCTGGCTTGGGATAGTAGCCTGCCAATTTCCACTGATTCTCCAGGTTCTGCAGAACGACGGTGACCATGTAGGGAACCTTGCCGCCGGTCGCGTTGGTCAGAACCAGGGCATACAGGCCCGGATCAAGATTGGGAATCGCAAAGCTGGCGCTCGACGGGGTGTGTCCGTTCGAGCCGATAGACGCCGCAGAAGAACTCGGCGCGGGGGAGGGGCGAGGTGGCCTTCGAGGCGTCGAGAAGGTAGTCGCGGCGAATCGTGACCTGGTCTCCAAGCAGACCTTTATCCTGGGTGACCGCTCGCTGAACGCCGTCAAAGGCCTGGGCAAGTGCGGGAATCGACCCCTGGCGGAGACTCTGCACATCGCCATGGGCCGCAGCCTGAATGAATTGCCGGGCGGCAGTGTCGATGGCAGTGCGCTGGGCCGGTTGAATCTCACCGGCCTGGGAACACTCCTGAGCAAATGCCGCAGCCGAGAAGAGCAGGCAGGCAGTGAAAGCAAGCCGCTGAATCCATTGCGCCGAGTAGGAATTGCCAGACATGGTCTCTCCGCTCATAACCATCAACATCCATCGCTGGGCTGCGAGCTGGGCTGCGAGCTGCGCTGCGCCCATAGCTTACACCCGCGCCCAAACCCAGACCCCGGCAGAATAGATGCCCAGCGGACCGCGACAGATGTTCGTCCGGAGCCTGGCGGCGTGCGCTCTCTCACCATCTCAGGATCTCCTCCGGGAAGGCAAGCGCCGCCGCTTGCGAAGGCGGAAAAGCGTATCCGCAATCGGGAAGAGCCGCGAGAAGAGCCAGGACAAGATGCATCCAAAGCGCCGAACGGGTTAGAATCGGCCAATGACTTGCCCTGCAAGGCGGAGCCTGCAATGAGACGAGCGATCGCAACCGCGTGTGTGCTGGCAATGATGTCGGGCGGGCTCTGGGCACAGGCGTCCAGCCCGCAAACACCCGCGGCGCATACGCATAAGACGGACGTGTGAAGAAAAAAGCGGCGGGCGACCTTGAAAAAAAAGCGCGAGGCGCGTGGCTCCGGCCCGGCAGCTTCCCGCACAAACCATGCCGCCGGTTCCCGCCACCCTGATGAACAGCGAGCCGGTCAAGCCGACTGTGACGATGCAGGGCGGGCTGCTCACGATCGATGCGCCGAATTCTACCTTGAGCGATGTATTGAACGGAGTTCAGAAGGCGACCGGCGCGGCCATTGAGGGCGCCGACGCCGAGCGAGCGTGTTGCGGTACGACTGGGACCGGGCGAGCCCGAGCAGGTCATCGCGGCTTTGCTGCGCGGCACGCCCTATGATTATGTAATCCTTGGAGCGCTAGGAAGGCAGGACGTGGTGACGCGGGTGTTGCTGACGCAGTCCTCGGCCTCCGCGTCCTCCGCACCCCCTGCGACTCCTCCGGCAGCGACCAGCCCCAGCCGGCGACCGATGGATCAGGGCATCGCCCGATGATCGGGCAGCCGCCGACAGATCACGCAGCCGGTACGCACGGCTCCAGACGACGCGGCGGCACAGTCGAGCCCGGACAGCGAACTGGACCAGGCGCAGCAACCGCCACCGCAGCCGCCGCCAGCACAGCCGCAGCAGGCACCGTCGAAAAGCCCGGATCAGCTCTTCAAGGAGCTGCAACAACTGGGCTTAGGACAGCCAGGACAGCCGAAGCAGCCTTGATAATTCGGGGGTAAGGTAAGGAAACTTCGAGATGGGGAGCTCCGCCGAGCAAGTAGCGGGGCTTTTTCTTTTCGATTTGCGGGCTTCGATGTCGCAGCTTCGCCTTGCGGCTAATCGCCGCCGCTGGAGGTGGTGAGTACGCGTGCCGGAGCGGCTTTGATCGACTGCCGGCTACGGTCGAAGGCGTAGAGAATTCCAAAAATGATGACGTAGCCGAGTCCAACTCCGGCGGCCAGCGATAAGACGATCACGGCAAACAATGCAAGCGACATTACAAGCGATAACACGTTGTACCTTCTACTCTGATGCTGGGCTCCATGCCCAGGATGCGCCGGCGATCCCGCCGGTGATACTGTTCCATGGTAACTCTGTTGCGATCACGAATCCTGTGACTCTGGACACCGAAAATGCGCAAATTCACGAACTTTCTCACCAGACCGGACCATGCGCCCCTGCAGTCTTCGCCGTGCGGAGGGGCTGCAACCAATATGCGGCGGTTTGACCCGGACCGCTATTGGCAAATAAGATACCTGAGTTGAACTATCTTCCTGCCCTTTTTATCCCGTCCGTGGGGCCGCGTCCAATTACGACTGGCCTTGTACCAAACGCGGCACGGCTGGCCGGGCAGCGGAGTGGTTCACCGGGAACCGATCAACATGGGCATCCGCAACATCACGGTGCGTGGCGCGCGCCAGCACAACCTGAAAAACATCGACGTTGAAATTCCGCGCAACACGCTGACGGTGATCACCGGGCTGAGCGGCTCGGGCAAATCGTCGCTGGCCTTTGACACCATCTATGCCGAGGGACAGCGGCGCTATGTCGAGACCCTCTCGGCCTACGCAAGGCAGTTTCTCGACCAGATGGAGCGGCCCGACGTGGACTCCATCGACGGGCTCAGCCCGGCCATCTCCATCGAACAGAAGACCACCTCGCGCAGCCCCCGCTCGACGGTCGGGACCATCACCGAGATTTACGACTATCTACGCCTGCTCTACAGCTCGATCGGCATTCCCCATTGCCCGAACTGCGGCAAGGAGATCACGCGCCAGTCGGTGGAGCAGATTGCGGCGCGGGTGATGGATCTGGCCGGGAGCGCCGGCGCGGGAGCCGAGCCGCGGGTCATGCTGCTGGCGCCGATCGTGCGCGGACGCAAGGGCGAGTTCACCAAGGAATTGGAGAAGCTGGCGGCACACGGATTTACCCGGGCGCGGATCGATGGCGAACTGCGCTCGATCGACGAAGAGATCAAGCTGGACAAGCGGCGCAACCACACCATTGAAGTCGTGGTGGATCGCCTGCTGGTGAAGGAAGGAATCGAGCGGCGGCTGGCAACTCGATTGAGGTCGCCATGAAGCTGGGCTCCGGACTGCTGGTGGTCAGCGTGGTGGGCGGCGAGGAGCACATGTACTCGTCGCGCATGGCCTGCCCGGAGTGCGGCGTCAACGTGGCCCAGCTTGAGCCGCGCTCGTTCAGCTTCAACAGCATGTACGGCGCCTGCCCGGAGTGCAACGGGCTGGGCTCGAAATATGACTTCGACCCGGCCAAGGTGATCGTCGATTGGTCCAAGCCGCTGCTGGATGGCGGACTTGGCCCCGGCGCCGGCTCGGCCTCTCTGCAGGCGATGGTCAAGCGCGCCGCCGAAGAGAAGGGCATCGACCTGGCCACGCCGTTCGAGCAACTGCCGGAAGAGCAGCAGAAATTTCTGCTCTACGGCGATCCGTCGAAGCGCACCCGCTCCGGCTTCAAGGGCATCCTCGCCTTCCACAAGCAGACGCTGGAAGAAGTGACCACCGAGGGCTATCGCGATTACCTGATGCAGTACATGTCGGCCACTCCCTGCCCGGTGTGCCAGGGACGCAGGCTGCGCCCGGAGAGCCTTGCGGTGAAGGTGAACGGCATGAGCATTGCGGAGTTCACGACGCTTCCCATCGCGCGCGCCGCAGCGGTGGCGGGGCAAATCCAGTTGAGCGGGCGCGATGAAAAAATCGCGGGACGCATTGTCGGCGAAATCCGGGAGCGGCTCGGCTTTCTGAACCATGTCGGGCTGGGATACCTGTCGCTGGATCGCTCGGCGGCGACCTTGAGCGGCGGCGAAGGCCAGCGCATCCGGCTGGCGACGCAGATTGGCTCCAAGCTGCGCGGCGTGCTGTACGTGCTCGACGAGCCCTCCATCGGCCTCCATGCGCGCGACAACGAGAAGCTGCTGCAGTCGCTCGAAGCGCTGCGCGACCTGGGCAACACCGTGCTCGTGGTGGAGCACGATGAGGAGACGATCCGCCGCGCCGATTATGTGATCGACCTGGGACCGGGCGCGGGCAAACTGGGCGGAGAGTTGGTGGCCGCCGGCACTCCCGCGGAGGTCGCCGCCGATCGCCGATTCGCTGACCGGGCAGTACATCTCGGGACGCAAAACGATTCCGGTGCGCGAGGAGCGGCGCAAGGTTAACGGTCACTCCATCGCGGTGCTGGGCGCGCGCGCCAACAATCTCAAGAACATTGACGTGAGCTTTCCGCTGGGAGTGATGACGGTGGTGACCGGCGTCTCGGGCTCCGGTAAATCGACACTTGTGAATGACATTCTGTACGCCGCGCTGGCGCAGAAGATATACAGGTCGCGGCAGGAGCCGGGGGCGCACAAGTCGATCAGCGGAGCCGGAGAGATCGACAAGGTGATCCGCATCGACCAGTCGCCGATTGGCCGCACTCCGCGCTCCAATCCCGCCACCTACACCGGCGTGTTTACCCAGATTCGCGAGTCTGTATGCCATGCTGCCGGAGTCGCGTGAGCGCGGCTACAAGATGGGGCGCTTCTCCTTCAACGTCTCCGGCGGGCGCTGTGAGGCCTGCCAGGGCGAAGGCGAGCGCCGGATTGAGATGAATTTTCTGCCCGACGTCTACGTGCTCTGCGAGGTCTGCGGCGGCAAGCGCTACAACCGCGAGACCCTGGCCGTACACTACAAGGGATACACCATCGCTGACCTGCTCGATACGCCCATTAGCGAAGCCCTCACCGTGCTGGAGAACATTCCCCAGGCGCGCCAGAAGCTGCAGACGCTGGTCGATGTGGGGCTGGGATACATTCACCTCGGTCAATCTTCCGTGACCCTGAGCGGCGGCGAGGCGCAGCGCATCAAGCTGGCCCGCGAGCTGAGCAAACGGCAGACCGGACGCACCTTGTACCTGCTGGATGAGCCGACCACCGGCCTGCACTTTGAAGACGTCAGCCGGCTTGCTGGAGGTCTTGCACCGCCTCACCGATCTGGGCAACAGCATCATCATCATCGAGCACAACCTCGACGTGATTCGCAATGCGGACTGGATCATCGACCTTGGGCCCGAAGGCGGCGAAGAGGGCGGGAGAGTGGTGGCGCAGGGAACTCCGGAGCAAGTGGCCAAGGTGAAGAAGAGCTACACCGGGCAGGCGCTAAGCGCCGTGGCCAGTCGATAGTTCTAGGCCATAAAAGTTTCAGGGTTTCAAAGTTTTCAAGCTTGCGGCGGTACGCTCCGCTCGCACTTATGCGATGGATGCCGGCTCCGGCGGCAGCGTGCAGAGCCGCTCGGGGCGGGTGGCGGCCACGGTCATGGCGCGCGCCACCCGGTTGATCCATTCCGTGGCGGCGTCCTCGGGCTCAAAGCCGGCGAGCGGGCCAGCCTGTGCGATCCCAGCCGTGATGGTGACCGCAATCGGTTCCAGAGCTTCGCGCAATTGCCCCACCAGAGCCTCGGTCCCGGCCACTTCCAGATTCGGCAGCAGCAGCGCGACGGTGTCGCGGTCATAGCGGAACGGCATCGCCTGAGTCTGAGCAACCGAGCGCAGGGTGCGCACCAGCTCAGCGACGGCGAACTCAGTCTGCATCTCCGAGGTGAGCGAAACGACCTGGAGCAGCGCCAAGGTGCTGCGCGGCTCTTCTCCGGCGCGATGACGGCCGAGTTCGGCCACCACCGCATCGATGTAGGAGGAGCGCTTCAGCAGCCCGGTCTTTTCCTCCTCCGCCCCGAGGGTTGAAATCAGGGAGCGCAAGCGCGCTCCATGAGCGGCGAGCGCGACCTGATCCACCAGCGAGCGCAACAGCGCCAGATCATCGGGCGACCAGCGGCGGCGTACTCCGCACTGCTGCACGATGAACAATCCAATGGGCTGATCCTCGCTGCGCAGGGCCAGGATGACCAGCGAGTGTATGTTAAGACGGGTGAGCTCCTGGCGGATCGGCGAAAGCGCTTCGGAGAGTTGCACGTCAGCGGCGCGGAAGACCGGCTCGGTGGAGGTGAGGCGCTGGCTGAACGCAAGCAGCCGCACCATGGCAGAGCGCTCGGACTTCGGCACCTCGGGCGAACAGTACTCCACCACCAGCGAAGGCGGCTTGCCGGGCGTGGCCAGCGCGGCAAGGCAGCGGCTGTAGTGCCAGCGCGCGCCAATCTGGTTGACCGCCGTCACCAGCACGGAGCGCGGGTCGCTCTGGCGGGCGATGAGGCGGCTGACTTCGGCGGCGCGCTCCACGGCGTCGGAGACGCGCTTCTGCGCGACCGGCTCTTGGCGCGCGGCGGTAACCGCCAGTCCGGCGTCGAGGAAAAGCTTGCGCACCCGCGCGTCGCCCTCAAGATCGGCGGCAAAGGACTGCTTGAGCTGCTCGATCTTCTCCAGCGCCTTATCCCGCATCCCGTACTGAAGGAAAATTTCAGCCTGCAAAATCAGATCCTCGAAGACGCTTGGCGCCGCTCCCTCCGCAGCTTTTTCTTCCTCGGGGGTAGCCGAAACCGGCTCCGGCGGATCAATTCCAAGACGCCTGGCCACGGCTTGCAAACGATCCTCCGGGGCGTGGCCGGCAAGCTTTCGCATCCGTTCCTTGTGTTCCTCCTCGTAGGGATCGATATCGACGGCGCGGTCCAGCGCATCCACCGCCTTGGCGAAATTGCCCGCCTGAAAATAGAGTTCGAAGAGTTGGGAGAGAACCTGGGCATAGTCAATCTCGCGATTGGCGCTGTTGTAGAGCTCCGCAAGATATTCGAAGAAAGCAATGCTGGGCTTGCACTTCCCAGCAAGCTGCGCCATGTCGCCCATGAACTCATTGCGGCGTCCGGCCTTGCGATAAAACTCTTCCAGGTGGCGAGCCAAGCCCAAGGCGCGCTCCACCCGGTCACGGTCCACCAAGCCCACGATGACGGAGTGAAGGGTTGCAAGATTTTCGCTGGGGTTGCGCTCGAACAACCGCCAGGCAAAGGGTTCGGCCTCTTCCACGCGCCCCACGGCCAGCAGAGCCAGCGCATAGGGTTCGCGCGCCTCTTCCGGGCTGGAGGGATAGGTAGCGAGCGGTTGCAGCAGTTCAATCGCCTCCGCTGGCCGGCCATTCGCAATCAGGCCGCGGCCATGCCCCAGGCGCGCCGCCATGTTGGCAGGGTCGTTGGCATAGGCGCGCGCATAGGCCTCGGAAGCATCCTGTCCCACCCGCTCCAGCATGATGCCAAGCTGCACCAGCGACACTGCGGCCAGCACGGGTTCATGCAGAGCTTCCGAGATGCGGGCTTGCTCCCGGTAATCCTCCATGCGTGGATCGAGTTCCAGCGATTCGCTGATGCACTGCAGCGCCCGCCGCGGATCGGCCAAGCGTTGAAACTCTTGGAATGCGACGCGATAGGCCTCCGCCGCATCCTTGCGGTTGGTGCTCACACAGAGTTCGGCGTAGCGGCTCACCATCTCCGGGTCCAGGGCTTTCATCCGCTGCAGCTTGCGGAAGGCCACCGCCGCTTCGTTGATCTGCTTGCGCCCAACGCATAGGGCAAAGAGGCGGCGTAGCATCTCCGATGCCAGTCCAAGCTGTCCGATGGAGAGAGCCAGGTCGGCGGTTTTCTGCAGCAGTGCTTCGTCTTGCGGCTGCAACTCGACGGCGGCGCGGTACTCCTCCAGCGCAAGCTCGGGTTTCCCCTTTTCCAGGAGCTTTTCAGCGCGCCCGATAAACTTGGCAGGGTCACTCATAACTGTTTAGCGATTTTAACAGGCGGCTGAACCATAAGCAGAATGCGGCGTAGATCCCCTTTCGCTGCGATTCCGGCAGTGCTTCCGCAGCTTCGCGGTGGAGGTTGAACGGGGGCAGAGGCTGGTCGTGGCGGGTGGTGCGGTGGTCGATGGCACGGCGGCGGGTGGGATCAATCACGAGCCTTGCTTGGCGTCGCGGAGGCGGTGCGAAAATCTCCTCGGATCGAGCGCCAAAGCAGGCTCGGGCAGTTCATTGCAGCGTGGCCTGATTGCTCAACACTGCTGCTGGATTTGCGTTGACTAATTTTTCTGCCGCGTCGCTCCCGATAATCTTAGCGGCTGCGTCGCGCGCTGCCGAAAGCAGCGGAGTACGGTTCTTCACGCCATGGGCGTCGCTGGCGATGAAGTGAACCATCTTTTTCCGGAGCAGCTCCTCGCAAAATTGTTGCTTTGTCTTACCCCAGAAGCCGGTCAGCGAGTTGGCCGTGATCTGAAACAGGCAGCCCACCTCGGCGTACTTTTTGAGCAAGTCCGGATTGGCCAGAATCACCGCATTTCGCTCCGGATGCGTGAGGATCGGAACCAGCCCGGCGATCTGCAAAGAATGGAGCGTTTGTGCAACATTGAATGCGCTATAGTCGGACAGTTCCACCAGCTGGTAGCGCGTATCGCCAATGGCATAGCGCCCCGGGTGCGCCATCGCATCCTGAATGTTTTCATAGGAGAGGTGAAAGTCGCATCCCAGCGAAAAGCTCAGCTTGGGCGCACGTGCTCGCAGCTCTTCGAGCAGGCCGAGGTGGAAGGCGCGATCAAAGCCGTACTCGTAATTCGCATGGGGAGTCGCGACAATGTGGGTCACTCCGTCCTCTTCGGCGATCCGGCACATCTCCAGCGTGACATCCCATGACGTGGCACCATCGTCTACCGCGGGCAGCAGATGGCAATGAATATCGATCATTCCTCAACCTCGAGTGCAGCAGGGCTCATGTGGCTACGCATGGTCTCCCGCAGCCTTACCGCGAAACTCCTCGTAGGCAATCCGGATTCCTGCCTCGATGGAAACCTTGGGCTGCCAGCCATAGCTGAACAACTTTGAACTGTCCATCAACTTCCGTGGCGTTCCATCCGGCTTGCTGGTGTCAAAGACGATCTCGCCGTTGAATTCCAGTGCCGCGCAGACTTTCCTTGCCAGTTCGCCAATGGTCAGGTCTCGTCCGTAGCCCACGTTCACCACCGGCGCCACTTCAGGATCGCTGATCAACTTGCGAAACTCATCCTCCGGCAGGTTCAGGAGAAAGACGCAGGCATCGGCCATATCGTCGCTGAAAAGAAATTCGCGCAATGGCTTGCCCGTGCCCCAGACGGTCACGCTCGCCTCGCCGCGCTGCTTGGCCTCATGCACTTTGCGAATCAGCGCGGGAAGAACATGGGAATTTTGCAGATCGTAGTTGTCTCCCAGCCCGTAAAGGTTGGTCGGCATCGCGGCCAAAAAGCCAGTTCCATACTGCCGGTTGAATGCCCAGCACATCTCGATGCCGGCAATCTTCGCCACCGCGTAGGAGCGGTTGGTGAATTCCAGCGGACCGGCAAGCAGTTGATCTTCGCCGATCGGCTGCGGTGCCAGCTTGGGATAGATGCAACTGGACCCGAGGAACAGCAGCCGCCGGACCTGGCTGTGGTAGGCACTTTCGATCACATTGCTCTGGATGCGCAGATTCTGGGCGATGAAGTCGGCGGGGAGGTCGCGATTGGCGAGAATGCCTCCCACCTTGGCTGCGGCAAGAAATACAAACTCCGGACGCTGCTCGTCAAACAATCGGCTCACCGCATTCGCGTCCTGCAGATCGACCTGCTGGCGGGTGCGCAGCAAAAGGTTTTCGTAGCCCAGTGACCTGAGTTTGCGCACAATGGCTGAGCCCGCCAGGCCGGCATGTCCGGCCACAAAGATCTTCGCGTCTTTTTGCATGTAGTTACTCACGGTGATGCAGTATCTTGTAGCCTTTCTCGTGCACCAGCGCGTCGCGCTTGGCAAGTTCGTAGTCCGCGGTCACCATCTCCGTCACCAGCTGGTCGAAGCTGGTCTTCGGAACCCAGCCCAGCTTGGCCTTCGCCTTCGCCGGATTCCCCAGCAGGGTCTCGACCTCGGTGGGACGGAAATAACGCGGGTCGACGGCGACCAGCATGCGTCCCTGTTGGTCGTAGCCCTTCTCGTCCACTCCCGCGCCCTTCCAGGCGATGTTGAAGCCCAGCTTGGCGGCGGCGATGTTGATGAAATCGCGCACGCTGCGCTGTTCGCCGGTGGCGATGACGAAGTCCTCAGCCTGCTCCTGCTGCAGCATCAGCCATTGCATCTCCGCATAGTCGCGGGCGTGTCCCCAGTCGCGCAGGGAATCCATGTTGCCCAGGTAGAGCGACTCCTGCAGCCCGGCTTTGATGCGCGCCAGGCCACGGGTAATCTTGCGGGTCACAAAGGTCTCGCCCCGCACCGGAGACTCGTGGTTGAACAGGATGCCGTTGCAGGCATAGATTCCGTACGCCTCGCGATAGTTCACCGTGATCCAGTAGGCGTAGAGTTTGGCAGCCGCATAGGGAGAGCGCGGATAGAACGGCGTGGTTTCCGACTGCGGAGTTTCCTGCACCAGGCCATACAACTCCGAGGTCGAGGCCTGATAAAAGCGCGTCGTCTTTTCCAGGCCCAAAATGCGGATCGCCTCCAGCACGCGCAGGGTGCCGATGCCATCGGCGTTGGCCGTGTATTCCGGTTCCTCAAATGAGACGGCCACATGACTCTGCGCCGCCAGGTTGTAGATTTCGTCCGGCTGTATACCCTGAATAATGCGCACCAGGCTGCTGGTATCCGTCATGTCTCCATAGTGCAGAAAGAAGCGGCGATTCTGGTCGTGCGGATCTTGGTAGAGATGATCGATTCGATCGGTGTTAAACAGCGAGCTGCGGCGCTTCACGCCATGGACTTCGTATCCCTTTGAAAGCAGCAACTCGGCAAGATACGATCCGTCCTGCCCGGTGACCCCGGTGATTAATGCCTTCTTCATTTTCCTAACTTACCTCATATCGATCGATGTAACAAAGCCACGGGCAGGCAATCGACGCTCCCGGCGCCGGCCCAGGGGTTGTAAGATGCCGATCAGAGCACAGGTTGCCCCGGGCGCTGCTCTTCAGCCTTTAAACCCTTATATGGGATTGGATGTGGTGGGCCTGACAGGATTCTAGAATTCGCAACTTACTGATAATAAACAAGCGATAGTGGCAAGAATTTCAAAACTCGCCGCCAGATTTGAGTCACTGGAATTTCAAGTGGCTGAAGAACTTCACGGAGACGAACACCTAAAGCCACTCTCAAATGTGATTACGCCTTGGCTGCGGTCCACTGTACCAGGAGCAGGGAAGACAAGCTATTCCTGCTCCTGGTACACCGAGACCTAATCGGAGTCTTGCTTTCAGCTCAAGCCAAGGTGTTTAAACCCTCATCTCACTCCGAGAGTTTTGACCTTGCCATGGGGTGACGACTCGCTGACGTAGCCGATGGCGCCGGGAGTCGCTGCAACGTAATCGACTACTGCACCTTCACTATCAAGTGATCTCGGCATGGCCGCCTGTCCGGAAAAGACCAGGCTGCGCCAGCCGGCGCGAAACGCCGTGTCAGACTTACCAATGAACTCGCTCAGGAATGCGTTTTGTTCGGCACCCGACTTCAGCAGCACGGGTGTTACGCGTGAGCCGTCCTTGAGGCTGGATGCGGCTCCGGTAAATACATCCCTAAGCTCTGCCTTGGAGACAGTGGTTGCCTTGACGCTGGAGTTGGCGATAATTACGACCTGCGCATCGGCACGTTGACCCACTAACGATGCGAACGCTACGAAGAGGAAAAGTACGAGTTTAGTTTTCATGAGGTATATTTCCTTTCGCGCGTCTAGAAGCTGACGCCAATTTTCAGAATGGTGAGACGGGTGTCAGGATTGAGACCCTTCGGATTGAGGTCCTTGTCGTAGCCAACCGCTGTGCCGTCGATAAAATGCTGCTCCGCCTTGGCGTAGATAAACTGGTTAAAGTCATAACGGCAGGAGAGAGCCCAGTCCTTCGAGAAGCGCCCCGGTCCAAGTGCGGCCGCGCGATTAAAATACTGGCTCTGGTAGAGTCCGGCAGTGAGCTTATCCGTCACTCGATACGTGCCCATCGCATACCACAGTCTCTGGTCGGTGGCCGTGGTGGGAACGGTCGGGATGGGGGTGGGCCCGGAGGCAAGTGAGATGATTTCCGAGTACGGCTTCCTGGCGAACTCAGCCGCCAGCATGATCTTCTTCTTCTCGTATTGGCCGAAGAAGTCCGGCGAAAAGAATCCCGTGCGTACCAGCGTTCCCGTGTACGTATAACCCTTGGCCGTTGTGTCGTTAATCGCGCCGTTCTTTACGTTGTTCTCGGCGAGGGCCGTGCCAACCATAAGGCCCGGCAGGGGAGTATTCCAGTGGAGAGCCCCTCCGTACGTCGTTCCACTCACGCCATTGGGCGCCACGATTCCCTTTTCCGCGTCAGCCAGCAGATAGCCGTCGGTGGAGCCGATAACCCGCTCTCCGGCCCAGCCGCGATACTCTAACTTTCCCAGCTCTTGGCCCAGAGGGAGGGTGCCGTAAACGACTCCGCCATAGTGCGCAAGCAGGGAATTGCGGCTGACGATTGGATAGATACCCTGTGGCAACAGCGACCAGATATAGGACGGATCGATGTCCTGAGTCTCGTTGAAGAGACTGGAGGGAGTCTTGACTTTACCAAAGCGAACGCCGAACCGATCATTGACCTTGTAGTCGCCTGCGGCCCAGTCCAGTGTGATGGCATTGCCAAGATTGCCGAGCAGGAAGTATCGCGCCTGGACGCCAACACGGAGCTTCTCTGTGGGCTGTGTGCCGACGTTTACGACCGCTTCGGTCCAGGCGGGGCTGCCGGCGCTCGAATTGGTAGTGAATATATTATTCTGCGTGGTGTACAGGAAGCCTTGGGTGGCATAGCCGTGGATCTGAAGATTCAGATCTTCCAGGCTCTGCGCCGAGGCGGAGGCCACGCCAAACGCCAGCATCATTGCAGCAATGAGATATTTCTTCACTTGTTTCTCCTGATAGTTTTCGTATTAGGGTTTTCTGGAGCGAAGAGCAAAAATATTTGTCTTGTGCAGCGTCCCGAGGCTACTTACAAGGGATTCGCACTCTCACGCAGGACCAATCATTGCCGGGAAGCTCCGGCCAAGGCGGCCCAGTTCTTGCGATGTCGTCCGAGGGCGGGCGGTGCCGCCGATGCCAGCCTGAAACGATCCATTGTCTCGAGCAGCTTTCCCGACATAGTCGACATTTGTTCGGATTGGGCCGCCAACTCGGCTGCGGAGGAACTGCTCTGCCGTACCAGTTGACGCATGTGCTCCATCGAACTGACGACTGCCTCAGTGCCGGAAGCCTGCTGCGTGACCGCCGAGCTGACTTCCGACGTGATCTGATTGAGACGATTGGTGGCACTGCCAATCTGGGCGGAGTTTTCCGCCTGTTGCTTGGTGGCCGCGCCGATCTCTTGCGAAAACTTGTAGACCTCGGTGACGACGCTGGAGATTCTCGCGAGGGAGCCGTTGAGATCGGCTCCCAGGGCTAGGCCCTCGTTCACAATCGCGATGCTCTTGTTCATGTTTCCGACTGCCTCGCGTGCTTCCTTCTGAATGCTCTCAATCAGTTCGGAGATCTCTTTCGTGGAGAGGGCCGACTTTTCAGAGAGTTTGCGGACTTCATCGGCAACCACCGCGAAGCCGAGACCGTGCTCTCCGGCTCGCGCGGCTTCGATCGCCGCGTTGAGCGCCAGCAGGTTGGTCTGTTCGGTAATATCGTCGATCACATCCACGATCTTGCCGATGTCGTGTACACGCTGTCCTAGCGCGCCGATCATTCCGGCAGAGGACTGGATCGATGCGTTGATTCGGTTCAGCCCGTTGGTCGTCTTATCCATGCTGACGATGCCGTCTTCGGCTTCTTTGCGCGAGCGCGTGGAAATGTCTAGCAATACTGCAGTGGTCTCTGCGACACGCTGAATCGAGGCAACCAATTGATTGATGGAGGAGGAGGTCTCGCTGACGTTGACGGCTTGCACCTGCATTCCTCGGACCACATTCTGCACGTTGACGCTCATCTCCTGCATCGTGGTAGAGACATCGTCAATGGCTCCGGCAGCCTGCACCCCGACCTTGGCGGATGCTTCGGCTGCATCGGCGACCTGCCCCGATCCGGAGGCAACTTGTGCCGCGCTGTCACGGACGGTGTGTACCAGCGCGCTCAATCCCTCCGACATTTGCACTAATGCTTTGCCGAGGGCGTCGTGCTCCGACCGCGGACGGATCTCCTGGGACAGATCTCCGTTCGCGACGCCAGAGGTGATCGCAGCCATATCCTTCAAATGCGATACCATGGCAGAGAAAAAGTGGTCCAGCTCGGCGATCTCATCGCTGGATGTAAAACCCTCTTCCGCGCCGGTCAAGTCTCCGGCGATCTCTTTGAACCGGATGGTTAGCTGTTGCAAAGGGATGGAGACGCGGCGCTCCATCGTTACCATGATCATGATGGCGCTGGCGGCAACCAGCAGAAACAACGCCAATCCGAAGCCGCGCTGAATGCGCGAGCATAGAGTCACACTATCCAGTTGTGCTTGAAAATCTGCCGAGAGCGACGTGCCCAATTCCCGCAGCGACGCTTCCATGCGTTTGTTATCTTTTCCAAGGTCAGCCACTGCGGCCCAGCTCTGCTCTGACGCATTTCCATTGGCGGCGACCACCTCGGAATAAACGGTCCGGGAACGGCGTTGCAGAGTCATAAACTGATCGAGAAGTACCGAGACCTGCCTTTGTCTCTCCGGACTGAAGCCGGCTGAGTGTTCCTGGATCGAACGTAACGCCTCGATCACTGCCTGGGCCGGCTCGTCTGCTTTTGAGACTGCTGCTGCATCGTCGATCAAGACCGCATCCGAATAAGCCTTGGTGAATCGCTGGAAAGCCGCTGCTGCGTCTTGGCTGCGGAGACTAGCGGGAAACAGCGAACCAGAAGCAATATCCATGTGAGCTTTGGTTTGCGACCCGGTCCACTGCACCAACAAAAGCAGCGCCAAATAGCTGGCGCCGAGAACCACAATTGCCAGGCGAATTGTTGTCTTAATGCGTAGCTTCTTCACTTGGCCCCCAATGCACCGTCAGCAAGCCGATACAACTTCGTACTGGGACAGTTCCGTACCTCGCAGCTTCGTGAAACCAATTCTGCGAATGCACCGCGCTGGGTCCGTGAACAGAGTTGCACCCATGCGACGCACGACAGATTCACATGTTCACATGCCTAGGATTGGATTTACCGGACACAGACTTTCATCGGCGGATTGCGGTACTTCCGCTGCCCATTCTGCGACCCCTGCCACCGTCGGCTCCGTTACGCTCTAGTACGTACCATCCAGAGTACATCCTTTGGCACGGAAGTCCATTAGCTTGTGAGCCAATGGACATTACGATGGTACTAATCTGAGGAACTCGCGTCCCTCATTTCCAGCATTTCGCTAAGGGGTTCGGCTTAGGGGCAAGGACTGTCCTGCGGACTGTGTGAACGGTCTGGCGGCTACCAACGGCCGGCGTGAGCACCACCATCCACGTGGAGCACCTCTCCGGTTACTTGACCTGCCTGTGCCAGGTAGAGAACCGCGTCGACCACGTCTTTTACTTCCGCGATCTTTCCCATCGGCTGCAATTTCGTAAGAGAATCCTTTGGATCATTCTTGTGCAGTGGTGTGTCCACGACCCCGGGGGCTACGGCGTTGAAGCGGATCCCTTCTTTTGCATACTCGATTGCGAGACTCCGGGTCACGGTATTCAAGCCGCCCTTCGTAATCATCGAAACCGAGCCATTGATGCCAGCGATCGGCTGATCAGCAAGCGCCGCGGTGATGCTCACAACGTTCCCCGATTCTTGCTTCAGCATCTGTTTCACCGCGAGCTGCGTGATGTAGAGGAATCCCAGCAGGTTGGTTGAGACCAGGGCATTGAAGTCCTCGGTAGTAAAGTCCGTGAAGGGCTTGGTCGCGGAAGATTCCGGCGTTATTCACCAGCACATCGATGGTTCCGAAGTGCCTGATCGCTGCTTCGACAGCTTTGGCAGCGGTCTCCTGCTTACCAATATCGCCATCGACGAGAAACAGGCTGGGTGAGGCAGTCAACGATTGACTGACAGTAAGAGACGTTGCGACGACGTTATAACCTTTTTCAGGAAAGCCTCGACCAAACCCGCACCGATACCCCCCGATGCTCCCGTGACGATTGCTGTTTTCTTGTCTGACATATCGACCCGCTTCTAATCCTGTTCACCGAGAGTTTGGAGGTAGGTTTTGCCGTAGGGATAGAAGAGTTCCTTGCGACCTTGCTGCCACGCCGCTTTTAGTTCGGGCGTTGTGATGTCCCAGTCCGGCCGGCATTTCTTGGTAACAGCGCGTAGATCCTGGCGGAGATCTTCCAGAGTGGGTCGCCCGAAGAACCAGTAGCCGTTGTAGAGTCTTATAAATGACAAGACCGGGCTCGAGGACAATCACGTGAGGGATCATGGGATTGTGGACCGGATCGGTGTATTCGGCGATGTCGAGATCTTTTTGAATGATCCGCCCTGCGTCGGAGAGGAAAGGCCAGTGGGCGCCGACTCCGCTGCGATATTCATTCGTCTCAGAAATATTGTCGGTGCTGATCGTGACTAGCCGGCAATAGGCAACCTCAAGTTCACGGTGGAGTTGAACCAGCCCTTCAGCCTGCCGGCGGTCCTTGGGGCAGAAACCTCCGCGGCTGAGGACGAGAACCATCGGATGTTGTCCTTGCAGTTCTGAGAGCTTCCGGCGTTTCGCGGTGTGGTCGGATAGCTCATAGTCGGGGAAGATAGCCCCCGGAACAATGTCGGATCGCATAAGTAACCTGCGTTCTTAACTTACATAGCGGCATCAGCTCGCGCGCCGCGCCTGCAACTCCCCACGTGAAGAGCTGACAAATCCTCGGACCAATGCGGCGATCTCATCCGCGGCCGTGTCCAATGCGAAATGGCCGGCGTCGAGAACGTGGACTTCAGCATTCGGCACGTCCTCGACGGTAGCGCTCCGGCTCGCCGAGATCGAACGAGAGGTCATACTTGCCCCAGATCACCAGCAGGCGCGGCTGCTTCTCGCGCATCCATGCTTGCCACTTCGGGTAGGCGTCCACATTGGTTCGATAGTCATAAAACAGATCGCTTTGAATTTCCGCCTGCCCTGGCTGACTCAGAAACGCGAACTCGTCCGTCCACAGATCAGGGTCGTAGCGTTCCACGTTCGGATCGTTTCCGACATGGCGCGTTCGCGTGGTCGCCAGCGACAGCAGATTTGTGCGAAGCGCGCTTTCGTTGGCAGCGCGATCGGCCCAAAAGGCTCGCCGCGTCTTCCAATTCGCCCCCAGGCCTTCGTTGTGCGCCACCGCGTCCTGAACGATGAGAGCCTCGATCCGCTCCGGATGGGCCAAGGCCATGCGAAAACCCACGGGGCCGCCGTAATCCTGCATGTAAAGCGTGTAGCGCGAGAGCCCGAGCGCTTCGGTGAAGTGATTCATGATCTCGGCGTAGTGATCGAACGTGTACGCGAATTTTTCGGGTCCGGCCAGTCGCTGTGTCCGAAGCCTGGGTAATCGGGCGCGACAAGGTGATAACGATCGGAAAGCCGGGCGAAGAGTGGCTCGAACATCCGCGATGAAGAGGGCAGTCCGTGCAGCAGGAGAATCGTCGGGGCATCCTTCGGTCCCGCTTCCCGATAAAAAATTGAGAGTCCGTCAACCTTCACCGTGCGATGAAAAGACGGGCTGTAACATGGGTATCCTGATCCTTTCCTGGCCTTCGAGATGACCGAAATCCTGCACGGCGGAACGCGCATGCAACTAAGCGGCGAATCGTGTCAATGGAGTTGATCCCTCGGTAATTGGGTTCTCCTGGAAAAGTTGAGCCACCAGTGCGGAATCGAGATATGCCCGGACCTCAACGATCTTGTCGCCGCTAAACCGGCAAAGCCAACAGTAGCGGTTATCGAACCTGAGTCCATTCTTCGCCGTGGCAAGGGAACGCAGTTCAACGATCGCCCAGTCCCAACTCACCAGCGCATGCTCCATGTGAAGTTGCGCGCCTTGCAGTAAGACCTTCGCCAGCTTCTCGAAAGTGTGAGCCAGGAAATCTGCCTTGCCGTGGTAATGACCGGCGAGTGGATGAGTTCCCTCGACGATCCAGTCGACGTCGTCTGCAACATGGGTAAAGAACGCGCTCCCGTCGCCAGTTTCAAGACTTTCGAAAATATCGTGAACCTGCGTTAGGGTTAATGACATTTTGATCTCCTCAACTCTTGGCCAACTTCACATCGTCAGAACGACGCGGAACTGTGCCTTGCCGCTCATCATTCGCGCGTAAGCCTCGGCCGCTTTTTCGAGCGGATAGGTTTCAATCATGGGACGCACGCCGGTTAGTTCGGCAAAGCGCAGTGTGTCTTCGGAATCGGCCGGTGTTCCCGCAGCCCAGCCCTGAATCGTTCGACTTCCACTAATGAGCTGTACCGGCGTGACCTCAATGGGATCGAACGCCACACCGATCACCATGAGCTTGCCGTTCGGCCCAAGACCGTCGATCAGTTCGGACATCGCTTTCGAACTTGGCGCTGTCGCCAGAATTACCCGTGCGCCGCCCAGTTTTTGCAATGCCTCTGCCGCGTTCGTCGATTGGCTGTCGATGTACACGCTCGCTCCGAGTTTCTTTGCGAGTGCCGCGTTTTCCGCCCCGCGCCCGATCGCCGCGACCTTGTAACCAAACTTGTTCGCGAATTGAATTCCGAGATGACCCAGACCGCCGATACCCTGCACCGCAACAAGGTCGCCGGGGAGCGCGCCACTGTGCCGCAGCGCGTTGTAGGTGGTGATTCCGGCGCAGAGCAGCGGTGCTGCTTCGGCGTCATTGAGAGTTTCCGGTATCGCCACCAGCGCTTCCACGGGAGCGACCATGTATTGCTGGTATCCGCCGTCATAGCTGATGCCCGGAATTTTCAGATTCCGGCAATTGCGAAAATCTCCGCGCCGGCACTCGCGACACGTGTTGTCCTGGCCGCCGTGCCAGCCGACACCGACGCGCTGCCCCTTCTTCCACGCGGAAACACCGGCGCCCACTTCATCGATGATGCCTGCGACTTCGTGTCCTGGAACGCGCGGATACTGAATTCCAGGCCAAGAGCCTTCTTTCGTGAGCACGTCACTGTGGCAAACACCACACGCCTGCACCTTGATCCGCACCTGTCCTGCATCCGGCTTAGGAATCTCGCGCTCGACGATCTCGAAATCTCCTCCGGGTTTAGAAATCTGTGCCGCCGTCATTGCCAACTCTGGTACTACCGCGATTCTCCTCGTTGCCATAAATCCTCCTATGAACTTGCAGCCATGCTTGAAGAGCACTCACTGCTGATGAGTAACCTGCGCTCACTAGTTTTTGGGTTGGTAGGAAGATTCCGCTAACTAGGGTCGGGTTGCCCCAAGAAATGAATATCCAGATCCGGGCTTAATGGCGGAATTGAATTGGCGGCCACCACGAGGTCATGGCGACGCGCAAGCAGGCTGAATGGCCTGCATCCATTGAAAGGGAGCTTGCCGGATATGGGTCGGCGAACGTAGGCGGCAACTAGCGGCTGACGTTTTTATTGAAGGGCAAAGATGTGGTTCTTGTGGAGCAGGATTACCACTAGGAGGGCGAGGCTATGATTTTTAATCCAGCACAACCGGGGAAGGGTCTTGAAGGAGGGAGATGACTGTCGCGGAAGCAGCGACGCGGCTGGACGTGACCCGCGCACATCGGTCGCGAATTCTGGATGGGTATGCAGCGGTGTCGGCGGGGATGTCTCGGCGGCTACCGGCGCGTAGCGCTCCTCGCCCTGCCTCGACTCAGGAAATCCGGCACGAACCCTCGATCATCGCTCAACCCGCAGTCGGACGCACGTAGTCCCGAGCGCTCCTCCCATGCTTTCCATTCCGCCGCAGATAGCCGCTTTTTTCCGAGCCCATCCACGAAGTAGCACACATTCCGTCCCATTCTGTCCTGCGGCCGCACGGAGGGAAGGAGAACTCGCGAGATGATTTGTCTGCGTTCGGCGGGCGTGAGCCGGTGCTTCTCCTGGGCGGCAGCAATCGCCTGTCGCGCCCGTTCAATTCGTCCGGGGTCGAAATCGCCCAGTTGTACGCCGAGGTCCAAGAAGTACGCATAGTCGATCTCTGTGCCTTCTTGGCGAGGAAGCAGCCCGTAGAGTTGCTTCATTGGGGGCACCAGCCAGAGTCCGGAATCAAAGGCGTACCACTCGTAGGCAGCGCGTACCTCTGGTTGAGCTCCGAGAATGGCGAACACTTGCTTCCATGCCTCTCTCCGCGCCCTGTTGGAGTACACCGGTTTCAATATTCTGTAGCCTTGCGAGGCGGGTGCAGCCAGCAATTTCTCCAGGGTCGGATATTCATCTCGGAAGATGGGCTGGAGCAGGCCAGGATGGATTTGATTGATGCGCCGCAGGATCCCCCGCACCTCGTTCCCCTGTCCTGCCGTGGCACCGTACGGCCCCCAGGTGAGCGCAGACACATCATCGTCGGTGTCGTAGTTCCACTCGATTTGATCGTAGTCGGTCCCCTCGTGCGTAAGTGAGAGTACAAAGGCACGCTCATGAACGCCGGGCGGAGCCACTCCGGGCAGGAGTTCCTGCCAAAGTCGTTCGTCGATTACTACATCGCCTGATTGCCCAACCTTGCGATACGTAGACACCGCGAGACGAGTCTTAGGTCCGAGCACGCCATCCGCCTTCAATGCGACGTCGCCGCGCAACTGTACCGCACGGGACAACGCTTGCTGAAAATCCGCCATCGTCCCGAATCGCGAACCCTGTAATTCGGTTTGGCTGCTTTCGGGCAATCGAAACAAGACTTGGCCACGTTCTTGCACACTCGCTGAACCCGCCAGTGCAAGTCCTGCAACACACAGAAGCAGTGCCCGCCGGGTTCGTTCCTTCAGCAACATGCCTATGCCACGCGACCCGTGTCGCTGTCCGTATAGCAAGGGATAGCGACCGCCTCCTGTTCCAGTGGATACAGCACAGCAGCAGTTCGCTCCTGTTTCCCCCACTGAAAAGCATGACCTTGCAGCACCCGTTTCAAGGTTTTCAAGATCACCAGTGAGAAGAGTGGCCGGTAGGTGAAACGCTGCAACCAGAGGTAACCAAGAATGCGGATATTCTTCCACCGACCAGCGCTGTCGCGTTCCAATGCGATCGCCAATAGCGACGCGATGAAATCGACCAGCAAGAAGACGAAGAAGCCAACCACCAGCTTGACTAGCGCACTGCTGTGGCCCTCCGGGTGAAAGTGGGAGTGTTGATTGAGGTAACAATCCACCACGCCCAGCAGGAATATCAGGTCCATGAAGGGCGCGACAATCGGCAGTGCAAACTGAAAAATGACAATGTTGGGTAGTGCAATCCAACCCAGCAACCCTTTCCGCTTAAACGCCGAACGGTGCTTCCATACCGATTGCAGGATGCCGAACGACCAGCGAAAGCGTTGCAGAATCAGGGTACGGACCGTGCTCGGAGCTTCGGTGTAGGCCAGGGCGAGGTCTTCGTAGTGAACGCGGTAGCCGCGCTCCAGTAATGCCATGGTGAGATCGGCATCTTCGGCAACCGTGTCCGGGTGATAGCATCCCGCCTGACGCACCACCGCCGTGCGCCAGGCGCCAATTGCACCAGGCACCACGGTGACCAGTCCAAAGACATCCAAGGCGCGCCGCTCGAGATTTTGGCTGGTGATGTACTCCACGGCCTGCCAGCGCGTCCACAGATTTACCTGGTTCCCGACTCTAGTATTTCCGGCGACGGCCGCTACGTCTTGATCCTTGAAGTGCGGTACCAGCAACGAAACCGCGTTTGGATCGATGCAGGTGTCTGCGTCAATGCCCAGGAATATCTCTTCTGTTACCTCTTCCAAACCATAGTTCAGAGCCTTGGCTTTGCCGCCGTTAGGCCTCGTGAGTATCGTGACTCGTGGCTCAAGAGCGAACGCTTCGCGCGCCTCTTCCAGCGTGTTGTCCGTGGAGCCGTCGTCGATGACGATAACCCGCAGATTGGAATATTCAGAGTTCAGCACCGACTGCACCGTGCGCACAATTACCTTTTCCTCGTTGAAAGCCGGGACAAGGACTGCAACAGCAGGCTGAAAACCATCCCCCATGGGACGATTTCGAGGGCGCCGGAAACGGTTAAAGACAGCCAAAGAGGAGAGCGTCAGCAATCGCGTGATGATCAGTGCGTCCCCTAGCAGAAAAATTACCATAAGAGCCGCACAGAGTCCGGCGTACGCGATCAATCCGCAGTGATCGAAGCGGGTCGCCCAACGCTCCGACTTGGAAACCGCCGGCATCACCTCGGCACGGCTCTTGCCCAGCAACTGCGACACGGGAACGAAGCTGTAGCTGCGAGCGCGCAGTTCGTGAATGATCAGGGGCAGAGCGCGAATGGTTTCTTCCCGGTTGCCACCGCCATCGTGCAGAAGAATGATATTTCCCTTCTCAAGCTGGGCGAGGACGCGGTCTACGATCTGTTTCGACGAATACTTCGGGGCAAGCGACCAGTCTAGAGGGTCAATTCTACTGCCCACGGTCAGGTAACCCATGGCTTGGGCTACCTCGATCGGACGAGCCTCTTCGTCATCTTCGGGCTCGACGTCGATGGAATATGGGGGACGAAACAGTAAGGATTTGACGCCAAGTAGTGCCGCCAAAAGCCTCCCTGTCATGTTCAATTCCATCTGGAGCTCCCGGGGCGAGAGTCGGCTGATATCCGGGTGGGACCAGGTGTGATTGCCGATCTCGTGGCCTTCGCGGTAAATGCGCTCCAACAACAACGGATGCTGACTGGCTGCGGAGCCCAGAACAAAAAACGCGGCCGGGACATGCTCGGCCTTGAGCATGTCCAAAATTTCGGGCGTCCACTGCGGGTCAGGGCCATCATCGAAAGTAAGCGCCACCTGTTGATCGTAGGAGGCGCCATACTGACTTGCTTCATAAGGCCGGGGTAGTTGCTGAAATTGTTCCCCACTAATCCATCCGCTTCCGGCATCGAGGGTCAACGTGCGTGTCCCGTACGTGGGTTTTCCCGTGATGCTGATTACTTCTCCGGGGCCTTCATAATCGATGTCGTGCCCGGGCGGAACGCTGCGTAGCTTGTCAGGGGCATCGCTGCGTTGCGGATAATCCCAGATCTTCCACAGCGAGCGATCTTCCGATCCAAGGCGCCACAAGGCGAAGTTGTCAACGCCGAGCGACTGGGCAGCCCGCATCTGATTGAGTGCTGTGACGGCGTCGGTGAACCACATGTAGTGTTGTTCATTCGGCGCCTCATCATCGACAAAGTCCACGTGGGGATTCAGGGTCCGGCGATCGAAGTCCACGGCAGCGCCCGAATACTTTGCTCCCTCCCATGCTTCCTGCGCCGAAATGGTGAAAACCCCAGTCGGGTTCAGAGTGGTCACGCCATTGGTAACCCGCTGCTGGAATTCCCAATCATATCCGTAGTTGGCGATGCCGCAGATCAGCTTATCTCTCGGCACCGACTTCAACACCTTTTTCAAATTCGGGACGAACCAATTCTGGGAGGCCAGCGGCCCGGGTCCACTTTCCGGAGAATGTTGATCGTAGTTCATCAAGACGATGCCATCGGCGTTCGCCGCCACATCCTGGAAGGGGTAATCCGGATCGTCGGCCGGAGCCGCGACGTAGAGTTTCAATCCGCGCCCGTGCAGGTCTTGGCTTACTTCCTTAATCAGTTCGCGATATCCATCCAGCGCCGAAGATTGAATGTTCTCAAAGTCGATCATGATGCCCGTATAATCGCCGGTGCTCAAGAAGCGGTTGATCTGCTGCCGAAAATTCGCGCGCGCGGCGGCGCTGGAAAAGAAGCCTCCGACGGCGGGTACCCATCTCTGATGCACCTCGTCGAAATTATTGACTTCCGGCACGACTTTGGTTTTTGCGTGCCTCTCGGCGATCAGCCGCATCACCTTATCGTCCACCAGCCGCAGACGGAAATTCGGGTCGTCGTCGAAAATGGCCTGTACGCGCCCATCGCTCTTCAACACGTGCAGCCACTCGGGAAACAACAGATCGATCTGCGCAAGCGAGTCGCGCAGAGAGACATAGCTGGTGGCGTCCCACGTAACGTAAAAAGCCGCGCGCATACCTTTGCGCCCACTAGAATTCAGATTCGGTGGCGGCAACTCCGCAAGCGAGTGCGCCGGTAATTCGAGCCCGGTTGCAACAAGCCGTTCGCTAATCAGCGGATGACAGGCACGGTGCTGCGGTGCAAGTAAGATCGGCGGCAGTTCGAATTTACTCACTAGGCGGGCCGAAAATGCGATTACCAAGACCGCCGCCAAGGGAACCAGCACGTTGAACACGCGGCGCAGGACTTTCCAGCGTCGCCCTAAAGGGTCGCAAAATATCTGAACCATAAAATTGGCTCCGTTTGCCGAAAAGGGAACTCAGGCCATTGACAGCCTGGGCAGATGCGAGGACTCGCTAAGTTCTGGTTAGGTCACAACGTGCTGAATGCAAGGGGCATTTACAGATGAGAAATCGCGCTTCATCGGAATGCCTCGACTGACTCGCTCTCCTCGACTATGAAGTTCAGATGGGTGTACGGCGATCACGCGAAGTTTGTTTATGGAATTAGACAATTCCGCTCGAACAACTTGGCATCGGCTACTCTGCATCTACCGGCGTATGAAGACTCGAAGCGTTCTCCCAGCTCTGTTCTTCCTGCTGACTACAAGCGTCCCTGTGCTGGCGCAGATTGCGCCGTCGCTGGAGGAGACCCTGCCGAGTAAACAGCAATCCGCCGAGCTGCCGGACCGTGGTATTTTCACCTACGTCGGAGTTGGCGTAGGACACGATCCATTCGCGAAGTACACGGGAGAACTGGATCTGAGTGGGGGATACGATTTCGGCCGTACCCTCGAGCTTGAAACTGGCATGCCATTTTTCTTTTTGAGTACGACGAGCCAACTCGATGCCAGCGGCGCCAGCCACTTTTCCAATCGCTATAGTTCGTTCGGCGACGCGTTTGTAAGGGCGAAGATCACTCCCGCCATCGAGGCTCTCGATTACAAAGCGGAGGTGACGGTGACGGCGCCAACTGGCGCCAAAAATGTAAGTGCCGGCCAAGCCACTTGGGACTGCAATAATCGCGTCGAGATGGATTTGTGGAAGCTTCGCCCGTTTGGAGAATTTGTCGTGGGCAATGTGCCCCCCGTGACGCCGAGATTGGTGGGTCCATTTACCATCTCGGGTTTTGCCACTCAACTTAGGATAGGAAACAGCTTCACTCTGGCCAAGCTGTTAAGCTTTGACGCATCGTTCTACGAATCGTTGCCAATCGGAAACTCCAGCGTGGTACCTACCTCGACCTTGTCCCCGTCGCCGGGCTCGAACCTGCTCTCCGACCACGGGTTTACGGGATCACTCTCCCAGGCGACTGCGGGGCGGCTCGAGTTCGATTTCAACTATACCCGCAGCCTCGCGCACTCGATTGATGCTGTCTCTCTAACAGTTCGCTATCGACTTGGGCATCTTCGTAAGGAGTATGACTGAGCTAGACACGCTTGAACTTCCAGCTATCTGCCTTGCCGTTGATATGCGCCAATATCAATCTTAGTGTCGTGTAGGCGAGGATTACCCACGAGATCCAGTTTCCCGTTCAACTCTCCTCTCAGGTCAACGCCGGTGTCAACGGCCGGCGAAGTCGGCTGGATGCGGAGGTCCGTCGTTTCCAAACTGAGGAACTTCGGATCCGCATACTTGGAGTGACGGTCCCCGCCTGTCGCCGATTGATAAGAGGAAAAGCCGTTGTAGTCCTTTCCCCGCCAGAGGAACTCGGCATCCGGGGCGGAGGCAGGAGAGAAGTACAGGTTGTAATCCACATCCGCCGGATCGGTGCCGCCCTTGGTGTAACTGTTAATAAACAGGCCTTGCGCGGTGGCTGAAACAATATTGTTTTTGAACACGGTATGGGTGGCATGGTACTGGATCTGAAACTCGCCGCTGCCGGTCTTCGCGGTGTCGTTCCGGAAGAGCGTATTGTTGACCACCATGCTGTGGTCGGCGCCGCCCCCGCCCGGGGAGTCTCCTCCAACCGTGATGCCGGCTGAGTTGGCGTGATAGACCAGATTGTTGCGCACGGTCACATCGCGGGCGGCGTGACCCTTCTGTTGGCTGGCGATTTCAATTCCAACATCCACGTTGTGAATGAGGTTGCCGTCGATGGTGATCTTCGAGGCACTGTCCACGGAAATGCCATCGGCAGTGGATTCGTTGTCCCCGGCAGAATTGTTCTTGGCGCTGATGTCATAAAGCGTATTGCGGCTGATCGTACCGTTGCGTGGATAGTCGAAAGCAGGGTCCGCGGCGACCTCTTCCAGGCCAATGGCAGCAATCCCGCTGTTATCGGAATCGTGAATGACGTTACACGTGATAACAAAATTAGTGACGTTCCCGCTCACCGTCACCGATTCACTGTTCCCAGTCTTCAGGTCGTAGATTTGATTTCCGCTGAGTGTAATGCCTTCAAAAGGTTTGGGCGACTCGGAGCCCAAAACGGCGATGCCTAGAGCGTCGCCGCTGGTTTCCGCCGTGGTTCTGATGTTATGCACAACGTTATTCAAGATTTGAATATGGCTGCCGGCGCCAGTAACCAGGATGCCAGCCGGGGTCGAGGACGCGTCGGTGGTTTGGTAATTGCGAATCTCCAACCCTCGGATGGTCACATAGCTCTGGTCCTCGATATTGATCAATCCCCGAATCTCCGAAGTGGGAGGTGTTAGTTCGGCGCCATCCAGAATCGCTTCTTCTTCGGGATAGCTCTGGAACGTGACTGGACCCGCCGCAGCGGAACCTGAAACCGCGATGTCCACGGATTCGTAGTAGACGCCGTCCCGGATGTAAACCGTTTCTCCGGCCTCCACGGAATGGGCTGCGTGCTGAATCGTTCTCCAGGGTAAGTAAATCGTTCCCGGATTTGAGTCACTGCCCGTGACTGCGACATAACGCTTCTCCGCCGTTACACTGGAGTCCGTCACCGGTGAGGCGCACCCACTGGAGGTCGGCATGTTATCCGGCGCAACCATTCCATGCAGCGTCCAGGAAGCAGATGGCAGAGAAGTCATCAGGCCCAGAATAAAGGCGAATGTAGTCCATGATCGACAGTTCATGGATTCTCCTTCAAGGTGGATTCTTACCGCGGGAGCAGAGCTCCCAGGCGAGCCGAGGCCATTACGGTTTCGCGACAAAGCGCACAGACGCGGCCCCCGGCGGGACATCGAGGAGCAGAATTCTGCCTGTCTGCCGCGCACTCGTCACCGCCGGTTTATCTTCTATATATGCCTGCGCTGAACTCCAGCCTTCCGGCAACGGCCACTTGAGCGTAACGGGCAGATCGTAGGTTTTCGCATCCAGCGGCCAGCTCAGATCGAAGCGAGCCTGTCCATCGCCGGACTGCGCGGCGTGGATGCCCAGCGCCTTGCTTTCCTGAATGTATCGGACTCCGTCGCCGAACGTCGCCGTCCATATCTCGGGATGGCGCGCCAGGTAGGCGGCCAGTTCTTCAAGGGCTTCCGTGCTCACGGACAGCCATTCGCCTCCCACGCCATGAAACGCAAAGACCCCCCAGCGATGGTTTCGCAAACCTGGTTCTGCCATCTCGATCAACTCCGGAAAACCATGGTCGGCAGTGAAACCCAAATCCGGCACGCTCAGGATGCTCAGTTCGTCCGCCGCAACGGTGCTGCCCCATCCACTGCGCGGACCACTCGCAGTGCGTGCGGCGAAGAAATGCTCTGAGACGTATTGTTGATACAGGGCCGCGTTGCGGCTCTGCTCCGCCGGCGGGCCGAAACTCATATTGCCGCAAGGGTACGCAAAGGTCAGGCCGCGCCGCTCGCCGATCTCGGCCAGGATCGTCTGGGCACTGTCCCGGATCTCCGCGTCCATCATCGCCGGCGTGTAGTCCTGCGCATGCAGCTTGGATTGCGCCAGCAAACACGGATGGTGTACCGTATGGCCGCCAATCTCGTTTCCTAGTAAGGACAGCCCTTTCCACTCCGCGGTCCGCTTCCGCCAGTCCTCGGCGCCAGTGATGACAAAAAACGTTCCGTGTATCCCGTATTTCTTCAGGATGGGAGCGACATTGTCGAGCTGCGTCGCCATCGCATCGTCGAAGGTCAGCGAGATTGCCGCGCTCCGATCCCCCGGCCACGTTGCCACAACCGGCAACGCCATGGTCTGCGCCATGCACAGCACGCTGGAGAAAAGCAGAAGAAAGCTTACAACCGGGACGACAATCAGGGACACAGTCTTTCGCATACCTCAACCTCAGCAGCAACTCACCTTTCGGTGGCAGTGTAGATGACAAGTGCAGCTTTGTGGTTGGTTCAATTGCGGCGAGCGCGGCGGACGGAACGCGTCAAAAAAGCGAGTCGAAGATTCCGAATCGAAGAACATGGAATCCGAAGCTGGAACAGACTTAGATACTTCATCTGCAATGCGTATCAGGCGTTACCCAGCAGATTTTCAAACATGGCTTCGCCCTAAAAGTCACATCCAGGAGATGCTGCGCTGGGTTTCTTCGCAGCCGTAGAGTCCTGCTCTGTCGTTTGTACGATGGCTCACTCCCGAGGAATGCTGCCTTGGTTGTTTTAAAATTCGCGTGCTTCTCAAATCTCCGCGAGCGCGAAACTGGCTTCAGGGAAGCCGCAAGCACGAGGGGCACAAAGGCGGATCATCATTGGCCAATGGTTATACATCGGCTCCGTCTAGCATCATTTGCTGAACCATACTTACCAGACGCGGGACGGCGGCTGCCACTGCGGGATGCATCGCTCCACCGAGCGTTAAACAGTCGGCCGCTTCGACCGCCAGGAAGACGACTCCATCTGCAACCCGAAGACCCAATTTGCGCCCCAAGGCGAGCGTCTCATTGAGCCCAACGTAGTGGGGCGAGCCTCCCGGAACTGCTCGCAGTTCGTGATCATGAAGCGCGTAGATCGTTCCTGGCGGGGCGGTACCGGTCACTACCGTATCCACCACGACGAGACTTGCGACATTCAATACATAATCCAGCAAGTGGAAGCCACTCTCCGACGTGCTAATGACTTCCACCTCTGGTGGCGCGAATAGCCGAATCTGGTCGCCGACTACGCTGCCGAGAGAATCGTCGGCTAACAAATCGTTGCCGAGACATAGCACGCGCATCATCACCGGTGGCCTGCCGCCACCGGTTGCAGACGATTCGCCGTGGTCCATCGCGCTATTCACGATGCACGGCTCCGTCGAAGTCGCGGCGCAGCGTAGCCAGCGTGTTGCCGTTCTGGTCGCAGAGCCGGACCAACAGCGGCATGCTTCCCGGCAAAGAGTGCGAAGCGCAACCGTTGCAGGGGTCGTACGCGCGGAAGGCCATCTCCACTTTGTTCAGGACGCCTTCCGGAATATTCGTCCCCGAAATCAGTGCCTTGGCGGCCTTCTCCACACTCAACGCGATGCGTGCCGCGTTCCCCTGCGTGGCCACGATCAGATTCGCCTTCTCAACGATTCCACGGGCATCGGTCCGGTAATGATGGATCAGGGTGCCGCGCGGCGCCTCCACGATCCCGACTCCCTCCGTAGGTACTTCGGTGGGCAACGTGCGAATGTCGGCATCGGTGATCTGCGGATCGTCGGCCAGTTCTTTCATCCGCTCCGCGGCGTAGAGTAACTCGACCACCCTTGCCCAGTGATTGGCCAGAGTGTGGTGTACGGGCTTGCCGCCCAGGGTAGCGCAGTACTTGGCGTAAGCCTCTTGTGCCAGCGGCGTTGCCATGCCGTTGGCCGCGTTCAGCCGCGCCAGCGGAGCGACACTGTAGATCCCGCTCTCTGCTCCGTCGACAAAACCCTTCCAGCCCACCGGCTTCAGGTAGCAGAACTTGACGTAGCTCCATGGCTCGACGTGCTCGGCAATGTTGTCAAGATATTCCTGGGGCTGAAACTTCTTCCACTCGCCGCCTTCCGGAGTGACCACGCGAACCGAGCCGTCATAGAAGTTCACCTGATTGTTGTCATCCACCATACCCATGTAATAGGTGCGGTGGGTGTACGCTTCGGAAAGAATCAGGCTCACATAGTCTGAGTTCTTGAGTACCACGTCTTCAAAAAGTTGCAAAGTGAACTGGGCGAAGTCCACCGCGTCCGCGGCAACCCCCTGAAATTGCTTCTGCATCTCGGGAGTGATTCGTTTGGCCACACCGCCCGGCAACCCGAAAACCGGATGCACGACCTTCCCACCAGCCAGGGCAATCAGCTCCCGCAAGCAGCGACGCATGGAGATGACTTTCTTGCCGGTTTCAACTCCGACCTTTGCGATCACGCCCAGAACATTCCGCTCGGCGGCCGGCGCTTCCGGGCCGACTACGAAATCGGGGCCACCGAGAAAATAGAAATGAAGAGCATGATCTTCGGTGAAAAAGGTGGAATAGATGAGTTCGCGGATCTTCTTCGCTGCCGGAGGCGGGTCGACGTGGTAAAGAGCGTCGAGAGCCTTCGCCGCCGCCATGTGGTGTGCCGTGGGGCACACGCCGCAGATACGAGAGGTGATCTGCGGCATGTCCTCGACAGGGCGCCCCTGCACGAACTTCTCGAAGCCGCGCAACTCGGGAACCTGGAAGTAAGCGTGGTCTACTTGGCCGGCTTCGTTCAGGAAAACATCGATCTTGCCGTGCCCCTCAAGCCGCGTGATCGGGTCAATGGAGATGCAGCGCTGTATGGAGCCTTCCTGCGTGATCTCTTTTGCGTCAGCCATGAATCACCTCACTTGAATTCCGGAGTTGTTCCAGCTTCTTTCGTCGCAGCAGTGACGCGGGCAAGCTGTAGCGGTAAAAGCTCCCTGCAGGATCCGGGATCGTCGCTAGAGCGGCATCGATCTCGGCCTCTTCCTTGCTCTCCACAATCGAAGCCAAGAAGGAAAGTATCTTCGCACCCTGGTCCTTCACCCGGCTGGTGGGACCACCGCAGCCGGTGCAGGGCATATTGCCTTGTATGCAGGGAGCTTCACAGCCACCGCGTGTGGCCGGCCCCATGCAGAGCAGCCCTTGCGCCAGGAGGCACTTCTCCTCGTCGATCAGTATTTGATGGGGACGAGTGAACTGGCTGATTGACAAGTTGTCCGGCTTGCTGTCCTTGCGCGGGCACTCTTCGCAGAGAGCGATGTCGGGAGCAAGCACCGCCCCTTTGGGCGGCAGTTCTCCGCTCAGCAGAGTCTGCACCGCCTGGCTGAGAATCTTCGGCGTTGGCGGGCACCCAGGGACGTAGTAGTCCACGTCAACAACCTGATTCAGGGTACGGACGGTTTGGTAAAGCCCCGGCAGTTCCACGCTGTGTCCATTGTCCTGACAGTGTCGCTGCGGGATGATGCCTGCCTCATTGATGGTGCTGGGCGATTCCAGATAAACGCTCTGCAAAATGCTCTCGCGGTCGAAGAAGTTGGCGAGGCCGGGAATCCCGCCGAGATGAGAGCACGATCCGAAGGCGAGCAGCAGCTTGGACTTTCTACGCAGCAGTTGCGCCATTTCTTCTTGCTCAGTGGAGCGGATCGCTCCGTTCAGGAACGTAGCCAGGATGGCGCCGTCGGGCATAGCCTCGACGTCCTCGCGCTTGAAGTCGAGGGCGACCGGCCAGAAGACGACGTCCACAGCGGCAACAACGTCGAGCAGTGCCTCGGCGAGATCCACGACGGTTTCTTCGCATCCTCCGCAGGCCGCGCACCAGTAGAAGGCGACTTTCGGTTTCTCTGCCATCAGACCACCTCCTCCTCAGCGAACATCTCTTTCTTAGCTGGTTGTAGATGAAGCGGCCCCAGGGCCCGCACTTTTTCCACCATGTCGTTCATCACCGAGCGGAACCGTTCGCCCTCCGCCGCGGAAATCCACTCCAGACGAAAGCGCTGTTCCTCAATGCCCATCTCCGCCAACATGCGTTTCAGCAACCGGCTGCGGCGAAGCGCTTTGTAGTTGCCTTCCTGGTAGTGGCAATCCCCGGGATGGCAGCCCCCAATCAGTACTCCGTCCGCACCCTGGGCAAAGGCATCGAGGATAAACTGCGGATCCACGCGCCCGGAACACATGACGCGCACCACGCGCGTATTCGGGGCATATTTCAAGCGTGACGTGCCGGCCAGATCGGCTGCCAGATAGGTGCACCAGTTGCAGAAGATGGCCACGATCATCGGCTCGAACGGTTGCGGTTCCGCCACCGGCGGATCCGTTTGCAAGTTGAGTGTTGTGTCAGGCATTAGGTTAGTAACCCCCTGATTTCCTCGAAAATCTCTTCGTCTTCGAACAAATTCTGCTGGATCGATCCAGACGGGCAGGCCGGAACGCAAGTCCCGCAACCTTTGCAGAGCACCTCGTTAATCACGGCTTTCTTCTTGTCCTCTGCGAAGGAAATGGCTTGATACGGGCACAGCGAGATGCAGGTCTTACAACCGGAGCAGACGTCCTCCAGTACGTAGGCCGAGTAAGGCTCCTGCTCAACGTAGCCGATATCGATCAAGGCTAAGCACTCGGCGGCAGCGGCGCCGGCTTGGGCTACCGTGTCGGGAATGTCCTTGGGGCCTTGGCAACATCCGGCCAGGAATACTCCGTCGGTAAACGTGCTCACCGGAGCCAGTTTGGGATGGCGCTCCAGGAAGAAACCGTCGCTCGAACAACTGATATGGAAGCGGCGTTGGACTTCCTTCGCGTCCGTTTGTGGCTCCAAGCCGACGGCGAGCACAACCATGTCAACCGGAATACGCCGCACCGTGCATGCCAGGGTGTCTTCGGCGCTCATCAGCAATTGGCTCGGGTCCGCAGGATCGGGATAAATGTCGGCCACACGGCCACGGATGAAGTGGGTTCCCTCTTCCGCCACCCGGTTGTAGAACTCTTCGAAGCCCTTGCCCGCGGTACGCATGTCGATGTAGAAGTTATAAACTTCCGCCTCGGTTTTCTCTTTGATAAGGTGGGCCAGCTTCAGCGAGTACATGCAGCAGACACGGGAACAATGGCGATTCGTGTTCTCGTCCCGGCTGCCCACGCAATGGACAATGCCCACCCTTTTAGGCTTGCGTCCGTCCCTCAGTATGACTTCGCCGCCTGTGGGTCCAGAGGCGTTCACCAACCGCTCGACCTCCACGCTGGTGTATACGTTCGGGTAGGTTCCGTACCCGTAGTACGGAATGCGTTTTGCGTCGAAGGCGTTGAAGCCGGTGGAAAGGATAATCGTACCCACCTCGATGGTTTCAGTCGTCTCCTTTTGCTGGAAATTAATGGCGTTGCGATCGGCGCATGCTTCCACGCAGGTCTTCTTGCATTTGCCGGACTTGAACTCGATGCAACTCTCTGGATCGATCAGCACCACTTGGGGAACAGCCTGCGGAAACGGAATATAGATAGGTTTGCGGTTCCCCAAACGCATATTGAATTCGTCCGGAACCTTGGCCTGCTTGTAGACGCAAGCATCGATGCACTCCATACACCCGACACAGGCATCTTCCAACACGTAGCGCGGTTTGCGCTTGATCGTCACCTTGTAGTTGCCCACATAGCCGTCCACCTGGGCGACTTCGGAGAGCGTCCACAGGGTGATGTTGGGATGCGACTTTACCAGACTCATCTTGGGCGTAAGGATGCACGCGGCACAATCGAGCGTGGGGAAGGTCTTGTCGAACTGCGCCATGTGGCCACCGATGGTGGGGTCGCGCTCGACGAGGTAGACGTGCTTGCCGGCGTTGGCCATCGTGAGCGCCGCATGGATGCCCGCAATACCTCCTCCCACAACCAGCACGTTGGGGTCGATCGAAACGCGTTTGCGCTCCAGCGGTTTGTGCAACTGAACCCGGCGCACGGCGGCGCGCACCAGGTCCTTTGCCTTCTCCGTGGCCGCTTTCTTATCGGTGTGTACCCAGGAGTCGGCCTCCCGCAGGTTTACCATTTGGCAGAAGTACGGGTTGATTCCGCCTTCGGCGGTCACGTTGCGGAAGGTCTTCTCGTGCAGACAGGGTGAGCAAGCAGCCACCACAACCCGCGTCAGATTAAGTTCGCGGATGTCACGCACAATCAGCGCCTGCCCTGGCATCGAGCAGGCGTACTTGTAGTTGCGGGCCACGGTAACGCCCGGGAGAGTGGCGGCGTATTGCGTCAATGCCTCTACACCCACCGTTCCCGCGATATTCGTCCCGCAATGGCAGACGTAAACCCCAACTCGTTCGCTGCGAACTGTGTCATTCGTTTCCGACATCGAGGGCGCTCCTCTTCTAGGCGGTAATCGCTTCTTCCACCAGTTCAGCGATATCTTTGATCCACAACTTTCCTTCAAGTCCCGTAGTCTTCAGCGCGTCCTGGAACATGACGTAGTCTTTCGGACAGGCCACGACCAGGTACTGAATCCCATCCATGGCTGCCTCGCGCACCCGAATTTCACTCGGGCGCGTCTTTGCGCCGCCAATCTCCTCCATCCAAATCCGACCACCACCCGCACCGCAGCAGAAACTTTGCTCGCGTGTACGCGGCATCTCTTGCAACGTCACCCCGAGGGCCTTGAGGACCGCCCGCGGCGGATCGTAGATCCCGTTGTAGCGGCCAAGGTAGCAGGGGTCGTGGTAGGTAACCCGGTAGGGAAGCTTGTGCGCCACATGCAACTGCCCGCTCTGCATCAGGCGCGCCAGCAACTCCGTGTAGTGAGAGATGACGTGCCGGCCGTGGTTCAAATCCGGGTACTCGTTCTTCAGGGTGTTGAATGCGTGCGGGTCGGTGGTAAACAGGTTTTTGAAGTGGGCCTGCTCTAGCGCAGCGGTATTTTTTTGCCGCAACATCTCGAACAAACCCTCTTCGCCAACCCGGCGCACGTCGTTGCCGGTATTGCGTTCTGCTTCATAGAGAAGGCCGTAATCCACACCAGCCGTGCGCAAGGTGCGGGCCAGCGAGCGGGTGATCTCCAGCAGCGAAGGGTGATAGCAGGAGTACTCGCCCACGTACCACAACCATTCCACCTCTTCCTTGCGCGCATCCTTGGGTTTGAAACCCAGGGTTTGAGTCCACGCCGCGCGTTTGCGCTCCGACTGCCCAAAAGAGTTGCCGTAGCGGGACAGGTTGGTGAACGCCTCTTGCAGGCGCGTCTGGACTTCGCCCTCGGAGACCAGTTTGCGGCGCATCTCGATCAGTAACGGGATGTGCTCGTTGAAAACCGGGCATCTCTCCATGCAGGCGCCACAGGTGGTGCAGGCCCAGACATCCTCCGGGTGGATCATGTCGCCAAGAAACTTTTTGTCCGTGGCGCCGTTGCCCCCCTTCTCGCCCGCCAAGACCAGTTCCTTGACGTGGTGGATCAACTGCTTGGGCGACAACGGTTCGCCGCTCGCAAAACTAGGGCAAGTGCGGTCGCAACGCCCACATTCGGCGCAGGCGAAGCCGCTGAAAAGTTCGCGCCAGGTAAACTCCTCCAACTGGGAAGCGCCTTCGGACGGCGCCGGCATTTTGTTCGGTTCAAGCGACGCAAAGAACACGCCGAAGGGCGAGGCCAACAGATGCAGGTGCTTGGAGTATGGCAGGTAAGCCATGAATCCCAGGACGGTGATCATGTGGACCCACCATGCCCACAGAACCAGCGCGGGCGCCGCCGACCGGGTCACTCCAGCCCATGCAAAAATCGCCGCGAAGAAGTTACCGATCGGTTGCGAGGGTTGTCCACTTTCGGCCGCAGCTTTGAATCCAAGCTGTGCAAGTCCGGCTGCCAAACTATCAGGTTGTCCGCTTCCGGCAGCCAGAGCTTTGAATCCCGCCCCGGCGAGAGACGATAGCAGCACCAGCGCGATTAAGCAGAGGATGAAAGTTGCGTCGCGGGAGCGCTCCAGACTGGTCGGGGTGAACACATAGCGCCGTACCGCTGCAACCGCCAGTGCGATCAAACCGAGCGCGCCCAGCGCCTGTACCATAAACGCTACCCAACGCACATCATCGGGATAAGGAATCGCCAACGCAGGAATCAGGCCCCTCAGGAGGTTCCAGAAAAACGTGCTCGCGTAGGCCATGAACGACCAAAAGATAATGAAGTGGGCAGCGCCAATGACTGGCTCGTCGAACATCCGCCACTGGCCCGCGACGTTCTTAATTACCAAGCCGATCCGCTGGCCGATGTGATCCCATCGATTCTCCGGACGCGCCTTGGTGAGGACTTGGACGTGCCGCAGCACGCGGCTCCCGAACACGAAGAAAGAGCCCAGCGTGAGCAGCCAAAGGTAAAAGTATCCCGGCATGCCTAGAATGTGTAATTCCGCTGGATCAGACATGAGCCTTCGCCTCTTTTCGATTGCGAGCTGCCTCGATGAGGGCAGGCAAGAGGTCCATCACGTCCGCGGTCGCACCGAAGTGCGCCACGTTGAAAATGGGCGCCTGTGCATCCGTGTTGATGGCAATGATGAGACTGCTGTCTTTCATGCCTTCGGTGTGCTCCGGAGCGCCACTGATGCCCGCAGCTATATATAGCTTGGGCTTGACCACCACCCCGGATTTACCCACTTGTCGGGAGAGCGCAAGCCAGCCTTGGTCGATCACCGGACGCGATCCGCAAACCGCACCCCCCAATTCGGCCGCCAACTCCTCCGCCAGCGCCAGGTTTTCCTTGTTCTGCAAGCCCCGCCCCACTGACACCAGCACGTCCTGCTTGCTGATATCAATGTCGCCGGCCTCAGGCTCGATGTAGCCTTGCAGTCGAACAGTGGGAGTATCGAGCGCATCAACCTGCACCTCTTCGACCGTGGGTGCCTTTTCGTCGCGGCCCTGGTTCGCTTGTCGGGATCCCGGCAGGATGCCGAGAATTGCCAGCGGCGGTGCGGGGCTGACGACGACTTCCATCTTGCCTCCGTAAACCACGGAGCGCGCCTGCAACTTGCCATCCACAACTTGCACGTCTTTGCAGGAATTCACATAAGCGCCACCGAGTTTAGCGGCCAGCAGGCAGCCCAACTCGAAACTCACGTTGGTAAGAGGAATCATGAAAACTTGTGGGTTCCGGGCACGCACCACGGATACGAGGGCTTGTGCAATCGTTTCGGGCACAGGGGTACCGAGCGCATCATGCTCCAGATAAAGAACCGAGCTTGCCTTGCCCAAACTCTGCGCCAACTCCTTCACTTGTTTACCTATGAGCACCGCGTGGAGCTCGACTCCCAAAGCGGTTGCCAGTTCCTGGCCCAAGGCCAGAAGTTCATACGTGATATCGGAAATCTGACCTCTCCATTCTTCAGCCAGCACCCAAATGTCTTGCGCCATAGATCCTCCTCTAAAGTAGGCCGTGGGTCGCCAGGATTTCGCAGAACTTGTTGGCAATTTCTTCTTCGGAGCCTTCAATCATCTCCGCGTGCCCTGCTGCTTCGGGCTTGCTCATCTCCATCACCGGCGACGAGCGGAAACCGCCATCGCCTTGAGGAGCGGGCACGGATTGGATCACCTGTGATTTCATCGCTGCCCGCACCTTGGCGACCGGTACATAGCGGGGCGGTTTCTCCGCCGCCTGAATTCCGAGCACGGCCGGCAGTTTGATTTCGTACGTACCGCGCACCCCGCCAGGAAACTCTCGCAACACGGTCGCGACGGCTTTGGCCGTGTCCACTTCCACTTTGGTAATAATTCCAAGCTGGGGCAAACCCAGCATGTGAGAAATCAAGGGAGTGGTGAGACCGTCGAGGTCATCAATCGCTTGCGCTCCGGTGAGGATGAGGTCGGCCGGCAGCAATCCCGGAACACTCGAGAGTGTCTGTGCCAGGCGGTACGCGCCGACAGAGGTGGCGATCATGCCATCGCCGTCGGTGATCTTGAGCGCCTCGTCCGCGCCCTTGGCTAGAGCAGTAAAGAGAGCGTCATCCACTTCTGGAGCGTCCAACGCGATGACACTGACCGTCCCCGAATATTTTTCTTTTAGAAGCAGCGCCTCTTCCAGAGCATGATTGTCGGGGTCATTGATAATCATGCGCAGAAACTCGGTATTGAGCGACTTGCCGTCAGAAGCCACATCGAGTTCCTCAACCACGTCAGGCACCATCTTCAGCAGCACAATGATCTTCATTGTCTAAGCCTCCATGCTCTAAAGTTCCATGGCTTCTGCAAGCAGTTCCACGATGTCGCGAACGACCATCTTCTTTTCGTAACCCATTACTTTCAGTGCGTCTTCGAAGCGCGAGATCTCATACGGGCAGGCAATGGCCAGAACGTCGGCGCCGGTGTCAATCGCTTCTTTGACGCGGCGCTCGGAAAGGCGCTCGTTCCCCTTTGCCTTGTAGTAGGTGTCCAGCCACATGCCGCCGCCACCGCCGCCACAACAAATGGTGTTCGCACGGTTATGAACCATTTCCACCAGCGTGGTGCCCGGAATGGCCTGCAGCAGTGCGCGGGGTTCGTCAAACAAGTGGTTATGGCGTCCCAGGCAGCAGGAGTCGTGGTACGTCACCTTGTGGCCGCCCTTGTCTTTCAACATCGGCTTTAGGCGATCGATGTGTTTCGCCAGGAATGGAACGATGTGCGATAAGTCGTAATTGAAGCCGACATCCTTGTAACGATACTTAAAGGCGTCGTACGCGTGGGGACATGAAGTCACCAGGCGATTGAACTTGTACTTCTTCAACACCTTCATGTTGTATTCCATCTGGATGTTGAAGAGGCCTCCTTCGCCAGCAAGGCGGCTGCATTCTCCGGCGCATTTCTCCTCATTGCCGAGAATGGCGAAGTCGGCACCGATGGCGGTAAGGATCTTGGCGGTCGCGCGCGCGGCATCTTGCCCGCGTGGGTGGAAAGCGTTGTAACACTCGACAAACCAAAGTACGTCCACTGGACGCGAATCTTCGGGAAGGATGCGAATCGGCACACCGGCGGTTTTTACCCAGGCCGTGCGCTTGCGTGGCGATTCTCCCATGGGGTTGCCGTGGCGCAGGGTGTTCTCCAGCGCCTTCTGCAGCTCTAACGGCATCTGCGGCAGATGCGTCAGCACTTGTTCTTTCACCAACGGCAGCAGTGTACCCGTCAGATCAATCCCGCGCGGACACTTGGCCGAGCAAGCGTAACAGGCGACACAATTGAGCAGGCTCTCGCTGTTGAAGACCGTATCCAACTCACCGGCACTCAACATTCCGATCACCCGCCGGGGTGGGAACTTCATCAATTCCCCATAGGGACACGTGGCGGCGCAAGTCCCACACTGAATGCAAGTCCACACGCGCCTGCCTTCGGGAAACTGCGTGAGGTTCTCCAGCCCTATGTCACACGGTGCTAGAGGACCTGCGGTTTGGTTTGTGGTGGCCATTGGCACGCCTCCCAAGAAAATAACGAATGGCTTTTGCCGGATAAGAAATTGATTCGAAGCTTAAGCTGTTCGAAAGCCGGTTACGATCAGGGCACACCGTTCGAGGTGCGCCGCTGGAACCTGTTTCACAAGAGGGGCGAGAGTGTTCTGGTGGGAACGCGGCGAACAACGCAAAGCTATAAAACAGGCTGCGTTTGCCAGCGGTGAAACTTTCGAGCCCTCGACCGGTAATTATCCGAGTCATTCGGGACTCCTTACAGCGGCTGCATTAAGACACGAACCTCGAATCCGTGCAGTGACACACCGTACGTCGTGCAGTGACACCCCGTACGTCATGTAGTGATAAATCTCACGTCGTACCGTGACGTAGCCAATTTCGGCGCGCAGTGACCAATCTCACGTCGTGCAGTGACGTAGCCAATTCCGGCGCGCGAACCGCCAAAGCGCCCAATCTGTTGGTATACAACGGCTCTAGCGGCCCTCGGAGCGGCGAGCTGCGGGGCGAAAGTCCGAATCCTCCACGTTCGCCGAGTTCTCGATCGTGGCGCCGCGAAGTGACATGGCTCACGTCGTACAGTGAGATAAGTCATATATTTTTCGTGGGCGGGAAAACTTCAAATGCGAAAACAAAGACAAAGACACGAGCAAAAACAAAGGCCCCGCCCGAGCCAAAGGTGGGCTTGAACGGGGCAATCTCAGGGGCACTGTGCGGAGCTCGCCGGGGCGTTTGAGCCAGGCAGTGCAAAGAGGAGAACTATGCGACTTCCCGTCCAAACTCAAGTTGACCGTGGAAGATGCCGTTGCCCCTTACGAAATCGATTTCGGCCTCGACGATTTCTTTGTGACCTTCTTCCATCTCAACCAAATGCTGAAAAAGCTTCTGGGCTTCGCCATCTTGTATGGCGGCCATTTCCTTGTAGAAAAGGCTGACTTTTCCTTCAGCCACCAGGGCATGCTTCAACAACTCAAGTTCGGTAACGAGTGTATTGTGATTCGGCAGCTTTAAGGCTTTGCGCACACCCTGCAGGCTTTTATTGATTGCTTCTCTGGTGGGACCCGAGGTTCCCAGTTCTTTCGCGTGGATCTTGCCAGTGGTTTCCCATTCGTGGAGGCGCTCCTGCAGGTACTGGATGTTGCCCATCTCTTCTTCTTCCAGGGCTCGGAAGATGCGCTTGCCTGCTTCGTCGGAGGCTTTGCCCGCCGCCTCGAGATATGCTTTGTAGACGCCGGCTTCGTACTGTAATGCTGTCTTAATGGCGTTATCCAGCTTCATTAGTTTTCCTACCTTTCCTTACCCAGGTAATGAACCAACGATCCAGACCTTGCTCACACCGTTCAAGGTGCGTCGCTGGAACCCGTTTCAGAAGAAGGTCGAGAGGGATCTGGTAGGAACGCGGCGAACAACACAGAGGTATAAACCAGGCTGCGTTTGCCAGCGGTGAATCTATCGAGCCCTCGACCGGTAATCAACCGTGTCATTTCGGACTCCTTAGCGGCTGCATTAAGACACGAAACTCAGTTCGTTGCAGTGACGTGGCTCACGTCATGAAGTGATGCAATCTAATTTTCGGCGCGGACCGACAAATCTCCCAAGCTGCTGATGTAACAGTAGTTATCGCTTCCTTTGGTGCGTCTATTGGCGTGAGCTTAATTAAAATGAGAGCTTTCGGTCTAGCCTCTTGCGGTGATAAAGCTCACGTAGAGGAGTGATGTAGCGCAATTTTGGCGACGGACCGCCAAAGCGCCCAAACTGCTGATCTACGAGTGGCTCTCGCGGTCTTCGGAGCGGTTATTCTCGGGTTTCGGAGCCGGGTGTTAGTATCGCTCGCGTCGGCACGAGAGGCAGGTGCGGTCAGCGTCTCGCGTGCTCGTGTGAGGAATGGGTTTTATGCAGAGGGCGGTGAAGAAATCGCCCCTTGTGGCATTCAGGCACCACTCGGCGACATTTGCCGGCTACCCTTCTCTCGTTGCAGCGCCGGGACTGGTCGCGGTCCACTTTCATGCGCACGTATTTACAGTCGCTGGAATGCCGGGGCCACAGAATGAGTCCCTCGGATCTTCCGCGCATGTGCCCGCTCCTTTGTGTTGGTCTCACTCAGAAGTTGACACGCTTGCAAGTTGAAAGTTTATGTCATCGATACAGTGGATACGCTTGGTGGGCCTGGTAGGATTCGAACCTACAACCAAAGGATTATGAGTCCTCTGCTCTGACCGTTGAGCTACAGGCCCAAGCTTTTTCCGCATCGCCTCCGCACGCGATGCGAGAGTTGATTGAGGTTCCGCCGGAGCGCCGCGCCGATCGCCAGCCAGTTACGGCCGCCGCCAGACTGGCGCACTCGATGCTGAACGCGCGGCAGCGCATGGCCGCCGCCGTATGCCAGCTTATCACAGCCTTTCACTCGAACTGCACCTGGCCGAGGCGCAGTTTTAGGACACTACCGAGGCGGAAGCGCAGAGTGGATCGCAGGCACCGCCAACCGTGTCGCAGTCGATTCGGTGTTGCGCGGTTGGTGCCATCGGGCCGGGCTTATTTCCGTCTATAATGCCGCGCAGGGTTATCCTTGTTGCCGATGGATTCGAAGGCGTTGGCAGATCGAACCACCACGAGCAAGGCGAGACAAGAGGTACGGGCATGGCCATCCACGCTGCGCACATCATGACGGATCTTCCCGAGCTGAATTTCATCCAGGGCCTCGACAGCGGCGGCTTTCACCGCATTGCCTGGCATCGCTGGCCATGCGCGCGCGGCAACGCGCGGGCAACCGTGCTCTGCGTCCATGGCCTCACCCGCAACGGACGCGATTTCGATCGTCTTGCCGAGGCGCTGGTGCAATCCCTGCCGGTCGACGTAGTTGCTGTCGATATGGCCGGACGTGGGCAGAGCGACTGGCGGAGTGATCCCGCCTGCTACAGTTATGCGAACTATATGTCCGACCTCACCGTGCTGATCGCGCGCCTGGCTCCCGAACGGCTCTTCTGGGTCGGAACCTCGATGGGTGGGCTGCTCGGCATGATGATGGCGGCCATGGCCAACACTCCGGTGGAGCGGCTGGTGCTGAACGATATCGGACCCTTCATCCCGCTGGCGGCGCGGGAGCGCATTGCAGGCTATGCCGGCATCGACGTGCGATTTGCCCGCGAGGACGAGTTCGCGGCGCATCTCCGCGGAATCTATGCCACCTTCGGCGTGCCGGACGAGGCGGGCTGGCAACATCTCATCGCGCACAGCCAGCGCCGCACCCCGGATGGCATGATCGCCTATAACTATGATCCCAAGATTGCTGTAACCATTCATGCGGCCACCGTCGCCTTTGATCTTTGGTCGCTCTGGGAGCGCCTGACCTGCCCCACGCTTGTGCTGCGCGGCGAGCGCAGTGATGTGCTGTTGCCGCATACCGCCGAGGAGATGACCCGGCGCGGGCCGCGCGCCAGGCTGGTGGTCTGTCCCAGCTGCGGCCACGCTCCCTCGCTCATGCGCACCAATGAGATCGACGCGATTGCCAGCTTCCTGGCACATGACGTTGAAGCCGCGATCCCCGGCCCGGGTTGATCTTGCACGGCCTGATCTTGGAAAGCGTAGAAGCGGCCGAAGGCCGCTCGCAGGCGGCCTTCGTGGGGCAGAAAATGCGCTCGCGCGGCGAATCGCCTAGCGGTGAAAAAGGCTAGGGAAGGCCAGCGAGAGTAGCGTGCGTTGCTCCATCTGGTGAGCCTTGGCCGAGCCGGTCGCGGGGCTGGCCGCTGCCTGACGCTGGATTGAGAGCACAGGAAGCTTGGTTCCCACCAGGTGGCGCAGGCGCGGCATCATGAAGTTGTGCGCACCCATGTTGGCCGGCTCTTCCTGCACCCACACCAGATCGTGTGCGTTCTGGTACGGTGCCAGGGCTTCCAGAATATCCTGGTCCGGGAAGGGATAGAGCTGGTCGAGGAAGACGATTGCCGTGTTGCTGTTGTTCAGGCGTTTACGCTCCGCTTCCAGATCGTGGCCGATCTTGCCCGTACAGAGCAGGATGCGGGTAACATCGGCGGGGGAGACGTGCGAGTCCGGAACCACGGCTTTAAAGCGTGGGGCGCTCAGTGCTGCCAGCTCGCTGGCCGCGTCCGGATGACGCAACATGCTCTTCGGCGTGAAGCAGATCAGCGGCTTGCGCCATTTGCGCAAAGCCTGGCGGCGCAGCAGGTGGAAGAACTGGGCGGCCGAGGAAGGCTGGCAAACCTGCATGTTATGCCGCGCGCACAGTTGCAGATAGCGCTCGATGCGGGCGCTGGAATGCTCCGGCCCCTGGCCCTCATAGCCGTGCGGCAGCAGCAGCACCAGGCCTGAGAGCAAGCCCCACTTTTCTTCGCCCGCGCAGATGAACTGATCGATGATGATCTGGGCGCCGTTGGCGAAGTCGCCGAACTGCGCCTCCCACAGCGTCAGCGCCTCCGGATAATCGCGGCTGAATCCGTACTCAAAGCCGAGGACGGCAGCCTCGGAGAGCTCCGAGTTATAGATCTCGATCAGCGCCTGGTCGGGCGACAGGTGCTGGAGCGGCATGTATTCGCTCTCGTTCTCCACGTCGATCAGATAGGAGTGCCGATGATTGAAGGTGCCGCGGCGCGAATCCTGTCCGCTCATTCGAATCGGAACGCCGCTGGTGACCAAGCTGGCAAAGGCCAAGGCCTCGGCCATGCCGTAGTCGATGAACCGCTTGCCCGCCGCCATCTCCTGGCGCTGTTTCAGCAGGGCGGCAACCTTGGGATGGATATGGAAGTCTGCCGGATATTCGCCAAGTTTCATTCCCAGGCGCGTCAACTCCTCCGCCGCCACGCCGGTATCAATCTCGCGATTGCGCGCCCATCTGCCGCCCGTGTATCCCTTCCAGTAATCGGGCAAGGTGTAGAGCATCGGCTTTTTGGTCATGGCCTTGGCATCCACCTTGGCCTGCTGATAGCGCGCCCTGGATTCCGCCACCTGGCCGGTCACATCAATGCCGAGTTGCTTGGCGTAAATCTCATAGAGCGGCGGGTGAGCCTTGATTTTGGCGTACAGAATCGGCTGCGTGATGGTGGGGTCGTCGATCTCCGAGTGGCCGTGGCGCCGGTAGCCAATCAGGTCCACCACCACGTCCGAGTTGAACTGGTAGCGGTATTCCAGCGCGAGTCGGCCGATGCGCACCACCGCTTCCGGATCTTCCGCGTTGACGTGGAAGATAGGAATCGGAAGGCGTTTGGCCAGATCGCTGGCAAAGCGTCCGCTGGCGTAGTCGCTGGGGTTGGTGGTGAAGCCGATCAGGTTGTTGACGATGATGTTGATGGTTCCGCCAACCTCATAAGCCGGCAGAGAGCTCATGTTCAGGGTCTCGGCCCAGACACCCTGGCCGGCAAAGGCGGAGTCGCCGTGCATCAGGATGGGCAGCGTCTGCCGCTGGCCCTCCGCGCCACGCCGGATCTGCTTGGCGCGCACCCGTCCCATCGCCACCGGATCTACGGCTTCCAGATGGCTGGGATTGCTCACCAGATGAACCCTCATGCGCTGGCCGTTGAAGTCGCGAAAGGCGGTCGCGCCCTGGTGATATTTCACGTCACCGCCGCCCAGCGTGGAGCGCGGGTCCACATCTTCAAAGCCGGCGTAGATATCGGTAATGGGGCAGCCCACGGTGTTCGCGGCGGCGGTCAGCCGTCCGCGATGGCTCATCGCCATCACACATTCCACCGCGCCATGCGCAGCGGCTCCGGTGAGAATCTCCTCCATCATCGGAATCAGGGCCGTGTTGCCTTCCAGCGAGAAGCGCTTGGTGCCGATGTAAAGCGTCTGCAGCATCTGCTCGAAGATGTCGGCTTCCAGCAGTTGTTTCAGAATGGCCTCGCGACTGACCTCAGGTTGCGCTCCTTCCAGCCGGTCGATGATCCACTGCCGGCGCTCAGGGTCGGGAATGTGCATGAACTCAGCGCCGATGGTGCCGCAGTAAATTTCGCGGGCGCGGTCGGCGTCGGCGCCACTGATTCTCAGCTCGGAGTAATCGAGCGGGCGGAAGAGGCCGAGTGGATCGAGGTCCGCCTGCAGGTATCCCCAGCGGCGGAAAAGGTCAAAGGTACGTTGGGATGGGTTTTCAGGGCCGACTTCAACAGCAGAAGGAATGGCTTGAACCTGTGGCACGGTGCTCCTGGCCCGGCATGGAATCCGGGACTTGGCTCATGGAATTATGTTTGCTCAACATAAAAAAGTTGTCCTACATAGATTGGATTCGCAATGCACGCCGCAGGATTGACAAATTTCACTCAAAAGCCGCCAAGCTCCCGCGGCGGCTTCGAAACGCTCGCTTGCAAGCTAGCCATTTTTACCTGTAGCTAGGCCTTCAGCGCCCCGGTGTACACGGCCATGCCGACCACGGCGTCCACGCCTTCCGCATCCAGGCGCTTCACTTCATCCATGGATTTGATGCCGCCGGCGACGATCAGCTTGCGGGTGGTTGCGGCCTTCAGGGTTGCGACCACCTCAAAGGGAAAGCCGCTCATCGTGCCTTCCGTATCGATGTGCGTGTACAGATAGCCCGAGCAGTATTCACCGGTCTGCCGCATCATCTCGGCGGGCGTCATTGTGGTGCCTTCCTGCCAGCCTTTGATCGAGACCTTGCCGCCACGGGAATCGACCGCAAACAGCAGTCGGTTGGGCGACGCATAGTGTGCCAGGGCCTGTGCCATCGCCAGATCGACGGCGCCATTTTTCAGCAGCGCCGAGCCGATGATCACCTTCTTCGCTCCCGCCTGCAGCATCTTCGACGCGGCTTCCACCGAACGGATTCCGCCGCCAACCTGCACCGGAAGATGCTGGCAGATGTGATGAATCAGATCGGTATTCTCGCCCTTGCCCATGGCCGCATCCAGGTCGATGAGCTGCACCATCGGATACGCGAGAAAGCGGTCGATCCAGTATTGAAGGTCGTCGAACTCCAGCGCCTTCTTCTCGCCCTGCACAAGCTGGACGACCTTGCCGCCCATCAGATCAATCGAGGGAATAAGCATCGAATTCAATCCTTGGAACCGGTATCAAGGCGGCGGATCATTTCCGCAATCTGTGAACTAGAATGCCCGCCCACCCTGACCAGACTTTAGCACCGGACCAGCCGCAGCTGGAGCGCTCTGTTATTATACGAACAATTATGCGATATACAGACCTTCTCGCGAGCCTCGGTTTTGTCCGTGACCCATTCGCAACAACGAACGCGGATGAAGAAGAGCTGCTTGAGGAGTATTTCATTGACCCGCCGTTCTTCAAGGCTGTCTATGGGGACATTCACAACCCTAAAAGCACGATTGTTTATGCTCCGCGTGGGGGCGGCAAAACGGCGTTAAAGCGACGGATTGAACTCATCGGCAGGACGGACCCATTTCTCTGCGTGACCTACAATTCGTTCCCGACTGTTGGTCTGAAGCTCAGCCAAATCGATCAGCAGTTTCATCTGAAGAACATTAGCAGGATTCTCACGGTGGCTATCCTGAGCGCGGCTGGCACCCAAGGGACCGAGAAGCTGACGAGTGACGACCGCCACTTTCTCTATCTGATTGCAAAGGCACATTTGAGCGGAATTGATCGCGCTTCCTTGAAAGAGGCGATTTCGGCAATCAAAAATCTGCCTGATAAAGCAGTTGAAACGTGGGACAAGTTCACCGGCCCGATAGGGATTGTCGTCAATGTTCTCCTGACGTATTTCGGATTCAAAACGGTGGAAATATCGAAGTTTGATACCGTCACTGCCGAGATCGGCGACCTCACGTCACAGATTGCGTTCCTTGTGGAAATGGCACACGCATTTGGCTATCTGTCCACTTATGTATTGGTAGATAAAATTGATGAAAATAGCCTGACCGGCAAGGCGAGCCAGTCTCTTGCCTTCATCAAGCCTGTGCTGAGTGAACTGTCGCTCCTTGAGATGAAGGGGCTAGGGTTTAAGTTCTTTCTGTGGGATTTGCTAGAGGACGAGGCGCGGGTTTTTACCCGTCCTGATCGGATTAAGAACTACACCCTCCGTTGGTCTCCGTCTGAACTCAAGCAGATGCTCTCAAAAAGACTCCTGGCACACAGCGCTGAAAAAGTTGCGAGTATGATGTCGATCACGTCTTCGGGCAGAAACGTTAATATCGACGACCTCATCGTCACTCTGAGCGGGGGCTCCCCAAGAAATATCGTTCGGATATGCAAGGCGATTTTTGACCAGCAGAGCGAGATCGATGCGAGCGCCCATTCTATCAGCGAGCGTGCGCTGCTTCGTGGGATTGAGGCTATCGCAGAAGAACTGGCCGGCGAAGCGTTAGCTGCGAACGTACTCAAGGATCTCAAGAAATTGAAGAGGGCTGACTTTACAGTTAGACATATTTATGCGGACGTGTTCAGAATATCTCAACAATCGGGGCTCCAAAAGGTGCAGTCGTGGCAAGATTCTGGCGCGGTTTCGAAGATCGGAAATCGTCAGGAACAGAGAGGAAATCGTCCGAGCTATGTGTATGGGGTATCTAGCCCGATTGTGCTAAAGAACATCTTTTCCGACATGGATGCCCTGGATTTTTGGGAAAAGAAGGTTAGATTCTGTGAATGCGGGCAGTTGCTCCTTCGAGATTGGGACACATCAAAATCACACTCTTGTCACGCTTGCGAGCGGACATTCGCTTAGTATGCTCAGCCCGCGCCTTGGGAATCCCTCTCAGGATTGCCCGGGCAATTCGGGCTGACCCACTACCAAGCGGTGCACCAAAGGCGATGCAGCGATACGCCAAACTAGCAGGGCAGCCGCATCGGTATCCCCTCGCGCTGCAGTTGCGCCTTCAACTCGCGCACATCGTGAATGCCGAAGTGGAAGATCGACGCCGCCAGCGCGGCATCGGCGCATCCGGCTTTGAATACATCCACAAAGTGATCGCCCGAGCCCGCCCCGCCACTGGCGATCACCGGAATGTTGACCGCCTTGGCCACGGCTGCGGTCAGCGGACAATCGAAGCCCGTGCGCGTGCCGTCGCAGTCCATCGAGGTCAGCAGAATTTCTCCGCCGCCGCGCGACTCGGCCTCGCGCGCCCATTCCACGGCGTCGAGGCCGGTGGCAATGCGGCCTCCGGCGAGATACACTTCCGCCGGCACCGTGCCCTCGGCGGAAACCGCGGCGCCAACCTTGCGCTTGGCGTCAATGGCGACGATCACCGCCTGCGAGCCGAAGCGTTCCGCGATCTCGGTGATAATTTCCGGAGCTTTGATGGCCGCCGAGTTGATGCTGATCTTGTCCGCGCCCGCGTCGAAGAGCGCGCTGGCATCGCTGAGCGAGCGCACGCCGCCGCCCACGGTGAAGGGCACGAAGAGCTGGCGCGCGGTGCGCCGCACCACGTCGATCAGAATGGGACGCGCATCGCTGGTCGCGGTAATGTCGAGCAGCACGATCTCATCGGCGCCGCTGGTGGCGTGCAGATGCGCCAGTTCGGCCGGATCTCCGGCATCGATCAGATCGACAAACTGCACTCCCTTGACCACGCGGCCCTTGGTCACGTCCAGACAGGCAATGATGCGCTTGGTGATTCCCGTGTTCATCGCGCGCTCCTTTCATCCGCGTAGTCGCAGAAGTTCTTCAGAATGCGCAGACCGGTGTCGCCGGATTTCTCCGGATGGAACTGCACCCCAAAGACATTCTCCCGCTCCACGGCTGCGGCAAAGGTCTCGCCATAGGTGGTCAGGGCCGAGACGCCCGCGACCACCGGCGCGCGATAGGAGTGGGTGAAGTAAACAAAGCTATCGTCGGGCACCCCCTCCAGTAGACGCGAGGGCACCTCCCGAGGGGCGCGGCGAATCTGGTTCCATCCCACGTGCGGCACCTTGAGCGTGGTCTGGAAGCGCTCGCATGTGCCCTCAAACAGCGCCAGACCCGGCGTGCCGGGCGCTTCCGTCGAGCCCTCGAACTGCCACTGCAATCCCACGCAGATGCCGAGGAACGGGACACCGCGCTCGATCGCCTCCATCACGGCCTCGCGCACGCCGCTGGAGGCCAGGCGCTCGGTGGTGCAGAAGTGGCCGACGCCGGGAAGCACGATGGCCTGCGCCTGGCGCACCAGCGCGGGATCGTCGGTCACCACGGACTCCTGTCCGAGATAGGTAAAGGCCTTGCGAACGCTGGTCAGATTGCCGGCCTTGTAATCGACAAGGGTAATCATCTACAGAAGTCCTTTGGTGGACGGCAACATCTCGGCCAGCCGCGCGTCCTTGCTGCAGGCAGCGCGAAGGGCGCGGGCAAAGGCCTTGAAGAGCGCCTCGATCTTGTGATGGTTGGAGCGTCCGTACATGGTTTTCAGATGAACGTTGGCCCGCGCTCCGCGCGCGAAGCCCTCAAAAAAGTCGAAGACCAATTCGCTCTGCAGATCGCCCACCAGGCGCACCCGCACCTTGGTATCCACCACGCAGGCAGCGCGTCCGCTCAGGTCCACGGCGGCAATGCCCAGGGTCTCATCCATCGGCATCAGGAAATATCCGGCGCGCAGGATTCCCTTCTTGTCGCCGAGCGAGCGGTCGAAGGCTTCGCCGAGGGCGATGCCAACGTCTTCGACGGTGTGGTGCTGATCGACATCGAGATCGCCGCGGCAGGCGAGCGCCAGATCGAAGCCGCCGTGACGGGTAAACAACTCCAGCATGTGGTCGAGAAAGCGGATGCCGGTATCCACCTTGTAGATTCCCGTGCCGTCGATGTTGAGCGCCAGCGCAATCTGCGTTTCCGTGGTGATGCGTTCAAGTTCGGTGCCTCCGGGGCTGGGGGCGAGCCTTCGCTGCTTTGGTCATTGCTCCTCCTTGGCGGCAAGGGTGGGACGCGCTTGCGGCGTAAGCCAATGCTCGCCAGCGCCTCGGGAAGCTCGCGCAGCAGGCGCTCGGTCTGCAGACGATTGCCGAGCGTGATGCGCACGCAGCCCGCGCAGCCGGGATCGCTGTTGCGGTCGCGCACCAGAATGCCGCGCTGGCGCATCTGCTCCACCAACGCCGTGCGATAGTCGCCAAAGTAGGCGAGAACAAAATTCGCCTGCGAGGGCCAGTAGGCAATGCTGTGCTCGCGGTAGAAGCCTTCCAGCAGGCTCCGTCCCTCCAGCACCTGGGCGATGTAGCCGGCGATGTAATCGCGATCGTCCAGCGCGGCGCTCAGGCAAGTCAGTGCGATGCCGTTTACATTGTAGGGCGAGGCGACGCGGCGCAGCATCTTCAACTGCGCGGCCGAGCCCAGCAGCGCGCCCAGCCGGAAGCCGGCCAGTCCGTAGGCTTTGGAAAACGTCCGGCTGACGAAGAGATTGTCGAGCTGGCCAAGCTGATCGAGCAGGCTCTCGCCGCCAAAATGAATGTAGGCTTCGTCGATCAGCACCGCCGCCTGTGGCGCGGCCTTCACAATCGCCAGCAACTGCTCGCGGCTGGCAATGGCGCCGGTAGGATTGTTAGGATTGGCGACGCAGATCAGCCGAGTTTGCGGGGTGATCGCACCCAGCAACGCGTCCGCCGGAAAGTCCAGCGCCTCGCCCGATTGCACGCTGCGAACCACCGCACCGGTTGCCAGCGCGTAAATCTCATACATGCTGAAGGTGGGTACGGCGATCAGCGTCTCGTCGCCCGCCTCCAGATAGGTTTCCGCCAGCAGGTGGATCGCCTCGTCCACGCCGTTGGTCAGCAACACCTGCTCGGAGGATGTTCCCAGATGGCGCGCCACCGCCTGTTCGCCGGGCTCGCGCTCGGGATACTTGTTCAGTGTCTCGGCAGTGATGGAGTGCAGGATCTGGAGAACCCGCGGCGAGCAGCCATCCACGTTCTCGTTGAAGTCGAGGCGCAGTCCGTCGCGGCCGCCCAGCGGCGGGTGATACTCCTTCAAGGTTTCCACGGCGCGGCGCGCCCGCAACCGGTTGCTCATGTCTTCAACCTCACGCGCACGCTGGCGGCGTGGCCCTTCAATCCCTCGGCGTCGGCCAGCAGCGTGACCGTGGGCGCAATCTTTTCCAGGCCTTCGCGGCTGGCTTCCTGGATGGTAATGATGCGAACGTAATCGATCACATTGAGCCCGCCGCGGAAGCGCGCCACATTGCCCGTGGGCAGGGTGTGGTTGGGGCCGCTGGCGTAGTCTCCCAGCGACTGTGGCGTGTGGTCGCCCAGGAAGATCGAGCCCGCGCACGTGACCTCGTCAACGTCTTCCGGCGGCACGCGTGACGTGTTCTCCGCCCAGTTCATTGGTCCACTCGAGGGCCTGCTTGCGGCTCTTGGCGACCAGCACCACGCCACGCGCTTCCAGCGATTGTTTGGCAATGACGTTGTCTTCAGCCATGGGCAGTGGCGTGCTTGATCACCGCCTTGGCCAGACGAGTGCTGGCGGTGACAAAGATGGCCAGCGCCTCCGGGTCGTGCTCGGCCTGGGCCACCAGGTCGCTGGCGATAAACTCCGCGTTGCCCTCGCTGGCGCAATAGACAATTTCGGTCGGCCCGGCAAGGAAGTCGATGCCGCAATCAAAGGCGACCAGCTTTTTCGCCAGAGTGACGTAGGTGTTGCCGGGGCCGACGATCTTGTTGACCGCGGGAATGCTCTCGGTGCCGTAGGCAAAGGCGGCAATCGCCTGCGCGCCACCGATGCGGTAGAACTCGGTGACGCCGAGGATGGCCGCCGCCGCCAGCGTCTCCGGCGCGGGATTCGGCGAGGCTACGGCGATGCGCTTGACCCCCGCGACCTGCGCGGGGATCACCGTCATCAGCACCGTCGAGGGCAGGGGATAGCGGCCGCCGGGGGCGTAGCAACCCACCGACTCCAGCGGGCGGATCGCCTGGCCCACGCGCAGCCCTGGTTGAATCGTGCGAATCCACGGGCGGGGCAGTCTGCCACTCGGCAAAGTTGCGGATATTTTTTGCCGCACTCTCAATGGCGCGAATGAACTCGGCGCTCACCATGCCGAGTGCCGCCTGCAACTCCTCCGCCGGGACGCGCATCGGCGAGCCCTGCGGCGAGCCCGTCGAATTTGTGCGCGTATTCCAGCAGCGCGGCATCGCCGCCGCTGCGTACATGGCTCACGATTCCGGCGACCGTCTTCTCCACGGCGGGATCAAACGACGCGTAGCGATGCGCGAGGGAGGCGACCGCTTGCGCCGCCTCCTCGCCACTGAGCAGTTTCATTACATCACCACCTTGTTCAGCGGATACTCGACGATTCCCGTGCCGCCGGCGGCCTTCAGGCGTGGAATCACATCGCGCACAACCGTTTCTTCCAGGATGGTGTTGAGCGCGACCCACTCGCGAGTCGCTCAGCGCCGAAATCGTGGGAGAGTTCAGCGCGGGCAATACCGCCAGCACCGCCTGCAGATCTTTTTGCCGCACGTTCAGCATCAGTCCAACCCGTCCCTGCGCGGCGATGGCGCCCTGCAACATCAAGGCAATGTTGTCGATCTTCGTGCGCTTGGCTGGGTCCGCATAGGCTTTCTTGTTGGCGATCACCTGGGTGTTGGATTCCAGCACGATCTCCACAATCCGCAGACGATTGGCGCGCAACGAGCTTCCCGTCTCGGTGACCTCGACGATGGCGTCGGCCAGCATCGGCGGCTTCACCTCGGTGGCGCCCCAACTGAAATCGACCTGCACGGGAACGTTCTTCGATGCAAAGTAATTCTTCGTCACCTCGACCAATTCGGTCGCGATCGTCTTGCCGGCCAGATCCTCGGCGCGTTGCACGGTCGAATCTTCCGGCACCGCCAGTACCCAGCTCACGCCGCCACGGCTCTGCTTGGAGTAGATCAGGTCGCAAACGGCTTCCACCTTGCGTCCGCTCTCGATCACCCAGTCGAGCCCGGTGAGGCCGGCGTCCAGCACGCCCTGCTCGACGTAACGCGCCATCTCCTGCGCGCGAATCAACATGCACTCCAACTCGGGATCGTCGGTAGCAGGGAAGTAGGAACGGCCGTTGGCGTAGATCTTGAATCCCGCGGCGGCAAACAATGCGATGGTTGCATCCTGCAGCGAGCCCTTGGGAATGCCGAGTCGAATCTTAGCCATTGGAGACCTCCGAAGCCGCCGTGAACGTCATCGGCTTGGTGAAGCAGGAGCGCGTACCTTCGTGGCAGACCAGTCCGTCGCCTTCGACCCGAACCTTGCACAGAACCGTATCGGTGTCGCAGTCGGTGGCGGCATAGGTAAGGCGCAGCCGATTGCCGCTGGTCTCGCCCTTGGTCCAAAGCTACGTTGCGGGTGCGGCTGTAGAAGGTTACGTAGCCGGTCTTGAGCGTCTTGTCGAGCGCCTCCTGGTTCATAAAGCCAACCATGAGAACCTCGCCGTTGTCGGCATCCTGTACGATGGCCGGGGCGAGCCCCCCCATTTTTTCGAAATCGATCTGCATTGTTCTCTTCCTTCTCTTTGGACTGGCTTTCCTGGAGTGATCGGGCACAGCGGTCAACAATAAAAAACCCGCTGGCTTCGATTGCGCCAGCGGGCCAGTGCTTGGATGATTACCTATTACAGGGATCCACGCGCCTCCGCCGACTCAATCGCCGTATGGTGATGATGGGATGGCGGTGATGTAGCAGAGATGTCATGATGCAATTATCCTAACCAGAGAGTGCTGCCCAGGTCAACGGCAAAAAGCAGCAATCGACCAGGAAATAGCAGAACCGGAAGGATCATTGCGCCGTATCCTCTGGTCGTTGCGTCAGATTACACTGGATGACCATAAGGGAAACGCGGCATGGAAACGGGGCAACAATGAGCAAAGAACACGGCGCGGCCATTGAAGCCCGCGGCGCCAGCCGTTACTACTCGATGGGCGAAACCATCGTGCGCGCCGTCGATGACGTTAGCTTTACCATCGCGCGCGGAGAGTTTGCCGCGTTGCTGGGCCCCTCCGGTTCCGGCAAGTCCACGCTGCTGAATCTCTTGGCCGGACTCGACCGACTGAGCGCGGGCCGCATCGTGGTGGCCGGACGCGACCTGAGCACCATGGACTCCGAGGCGCTGGCCCGCTACCGCCGGCTCACCGTCGGCATGATCTTTCAATCCTTCAACCTCGTGCCCACCATGACCTTGGCCGACAACATCGAATTGCCCCTGCGCTTTGCCGAAACCCCTCGCCGCTCAGCGCCGCCAGCGCGTGCTGGAGCTGCTCACCAATGTCGGCCTGGCCCATCGCGCCGGCCATAAGCCCACCGAACTCAGCGGAGGCGAGCAGCAGCGAGGCGCCATCGCGCGCGCCCTGGCCAATCGTCCTTCCGTGCTGCTGGCCGACGAGCCCACCGGAAATCTGGACAGCCGCAACGGCCACGAGGTCATGACCCTGATGCGCGAGTTGAACGAAAAGATGAGATGTGACCGTACTGATGGTGACCCATGATCCGGCCCTGGCCGCGCGCTATGCCCGCACCTCTCTGCACATGGCGGATGGAAAGCTGGTTACCGGTCGTGGAGGCGCTGCGATGAAGCGTCAGGACCTGTTTGAACTGGCCGCTCGCAACATGCGCAATGCGCGCCTGCGCAACGCCCTCACCACCATGGGAATTGCCGTCGGCGTCGCCTCGCTGGTGGCCATGCTCTCGCTCGGCATCGGATTGCAGGGATTCGCCAATCACCAGCTGATGAAGTCCGGAATGTTCCAGACCGTCTTTGTTACCAGCAAGCAGGACATCCGCTACCGCGAGCAGAGCGCCGAGGACGACACCGACGCCAAGCCCGAGGAGTCTCCGGTGCTGAATGACGATGCGCGTAAGCAGATTGCGGCGCTGCCCGGAGTCGAGGAAGTGGTTCCCGAGGTGCGCGCGATGGCCGAGGTGGACTACGGCGACAAGACCAACTTCACGCTGCTGGCGCGGACTGCCGCAGTCGGCGCGCGACGAGGACGCGGTGGAAAACGTGAACGGCAGATTTTTCAGCTCCGCCAACGCCGATGAAGTTCTGCTGCAGCGCGACTTCGCGAAAAAGCTGGAGAAGGATCCGGAATCCGTGCTCGGAAAGACTCTGACCGTGCGCTACGCCGAGCGCCAGAGCGGCGACAACACACAGCTTCAGCATCGAGCGCAAGGAAAAGCAGTTCCGCATCGTCGGGATACTGGACGACGAGCCATTCGGCGGCATGCGCATGATCAGCCGCGCCCGCGTCTTTCTGCCCACCCAGACCGCCGAGGCCATGAACCTGATGCAGCCTGCCGATACCCAGCAACTGGTTCGCTCCGCGCCCGGCGCGCGCACCTATTCGATGCTCACGGTGCGCATGAAATCGGCGGCCTACGCGGAAAAGGTGGAAGAGTCGGTGAAGCAGATGAATTACTCGGCCTACTCCTACCTGGACGCGACCAAGAGCATCCGCCGCTTTTTTGCCGTGCTGGATATGTTCCTGGGAATCTTCGGCTCGCTGGCGCTGGCCGTGGCTTCTCTGGCGATTGTGAATACGCTGGTGATGGCGGTGCTGGAGCGGCGGCGCGAGATCGGAATCATGAAGGCTCTGGGCGCCAGCGATGCCGACGTGAAGAAGCTTTTCTTCGCCGAAGCCGCCACCATGGGATTCACCGGCGGCGCGCTGGGCGTGGCGCTGGGATGGGTCATCGGGCGCGCCATCAACTTCGGCACCAATCTTTACCTGCACAAAATGAAGATGCCGGCGGAAAATCTCTGGACGGTTCCGCTGTGGCTGGTCGCCGGAGCCATTGCCTTCGCAGTGCTGGTCAGCGTGCTGGCTGGCATCTATCCGGCTGCGCGCGCCGCCCGGCTCGATCCGGTGCAGGCACTGCGTTACGAATGACCGTGCATCGACATATATCAATGAATTGGGCGGGGTGAAATGAAAGCTGCAAGCCGCTGGATCGCGGTGCTCGGGTGTCTATTGGGCTTGCGTTCGCTCAGCGTTTCGCAGTCCGCCGCGCAGCCCGCAGCCCAGCCCGCCGCTGCGCACTCCAAGGTGGAGTGTTCCACGCTGAAGAGCCGGATTCTCGCTCGCCAGGTGCCTTATTGCGTGATGCTTCCTCCCAGCTACGCGCAGGAGCAATGCGCGCCGTTATCCGGTGGCCTACTACCTGCATGGCTTGGGAGACAACGAGCAGTCGCTGGTGAACCTGGGCGGCTGGTCGATTTATGACCGCCTGATGCGCGAGAAGACAGATTGGCGAGTTCGCCTGGTGCTGCTCCGGCGGGCTTCGCATCGTTCTACATCAATTCCAGGGACGGAAAATTCCGCTATGAGGATTTTTTCCTGCACGAGTTTCTGCCCGCGATGGAGAAGAAGTATCGCATCGGCACCACCCGCTCGCAGCGTGGAATCATGGGAGTCTCCATGGGCGGCTTCGGCGCGCTGCACTATGCCTTCAAGTATCCGGAGATGTTTTCCGCCGTCAGCGCGAACATGCCCGCTCTGATTGAGCATTTGCCCCGCGAGTTCTCGCAGGAGTGGCAGCGAAAGCTGATGGGCAGCGATCTTCGGCGATCCGCCCGATATGGCGTTCTACGAAAAGAACTCGCGCGTTTCACCTGGCGCGCGCCGCTCCCCGTGCCCGCGCTCAAGCGCCTGACGATCTATTTCGATTGCGGCGCCCAGGATCGCTATGGCTTCACCACGGGAACGGTGGCCATGGACAAACTGCTCACCGGGCGCGGGGTTCCGCACGAGGCGCACATCTATCCCGGCGGCCACGATTGGCCGTTCGTGCTGGAGCATTTTGCGGCGTCGCTGGAAGCGCAGTCGAAGGGCCTTGGGGCAAGATAACGCGGCAAGAGTAGAACGCGGCAAGCTAGGAGTATCGTGATGAAGCACAGCAAACAGATTGTGATTCGCGACGACGATCACGTCTTCGTGCTGACCGGCGCGGGCATCAGCGCCGAGAGTGGGCTGGCAACCTTTCGCGGTGCGGACGGCCTGTGGGAGGGCGAGCGGGTGGAAGACGTGGCGTCCCGCGCGGATGGAAGCGCGATCCCGAGCGCGTCTGGCGCTTTTATTCGATGCGCCGCAAGGCGGCGGCCTCGCGCCGAGCCCAACCCCGCCCATTTCGCGCTGGCGGAGTTGGAGCGCAAACTGGGCCAGCGCTTTTTCCTGTGCACGCAGAATGTGGACAATCTGCATGAGCGCGCGGGCTCGCGCAACCTGGTGCACATGCACGGAGAACTCTTCCAGTCGCGCTGCGATCGCTGCGCCCGCGCGCCGTTTCCGGACACGCGCCTCTATCAGAGCAAAGCCGAGCACCTCCGCTGCGAGTGTGGAGGACGCATCCGCCCCAATATCGTCTGGTTTGGCGAGATGCCATTTCACATGGAACGCATTTTCGAGGAGCTGCAGCGCTGCACCGTGATGCTGGTGGTTGGAACCTCGGGCGTGGTGCAGCCCGCGGCAAGCTTTGTGCACATGGCAAATGAGCGTCCTGGCGACCGTGCCGCGGTGCGCACCTATTACGTCGGGCCGGAGCATCCAGCCAACGCCACCGCATTCACCCAAGTCTTCGAGGGCAAGGCCGGCGAGCTGCTGCCCAACTTATTTGCCGTGAATCTCTGAATTTGATCCGGCCCGCCGCATTGCGTGAGAGAATTGCCAGCGTCAGCGACCGGAAGGCCGTTGTCAGCCCGTACCCGTCGCCCGCGTCAGCGACCGGATGCATGGGCCGCGCATTCGAGATCGCGTTGGAGGGATGCATGACGGAAGACGGAAAGAGATTGGACCCCCAGACGGCTGCTGGAGCGCGGCGCCGCTTTGGATTTGTGGCCGTGCTGTGGTGGATCGCCGCCATCTCGGGAAGCATCGGCATCAAGCAAGGCCTCTCGGCTGGATTGGTGCGCATGATCTTCGTCGGAATCTCCTGGGTGCTCGCGCTGTTTTTCACCTACGCCTGGTGGCAAGTTCGCCAGGGGCGGCTCTCGCAATGAACGCAGCCCGCAACAATCAAGAAACGTACAGCCAGGAAGCGTAACCGCCAGGAATCACGCTGCGCGTTCTGTCCTACCCTTCGTCGAAGAATCCCTGCCTCTTCTCCCCAACCGATCGCCTCACGGCCGGCCCACGTTGATCCAGGCGCGGGTCTGGTGATCGCTGTGCGGCCAACGGCGAAGGTGACAACGCCGAGCGGCGAGTTGAACAACACACCGAGCGAGCCGCTCTGCGCGCTTTGCCATCTCTGTAAAGGCTGGGCCAAGTCCGGCTGCTTCGTACCATGCACCCAACTGCGGCGGCGCGCCGAAGAGCTTGAACTCGCGCAACGGCCTACGGTAGGCCAGGCCGCCGCAGGCATACGAGGCTGGCGTGGAACTGCTGATAGCGGAAGGCGCGGAGATCGCCGTAGGGCCTCCGAGCGGAAACAGGTCGAAGTAATTGAGCGCCACGCCGAAGCTGGAAGCCGCGCTCAGCGAAGCCGTGACGGTGCCCGCCAGCAGCGGCAGATGCTGCTCCAACGAGGCCCGCCCCAGCGGAACCGTGCGCCCATCATAGCGCCGGTAGCGCGCCGCCATCGAGGCCGCGAACAATGCGCCGCGGGTGGGCAGCGATGGGTCGTCGAGGCTGTTCCAGTCGGCTCGCAGACGGGGGGCGATGAAAGCTCCGTCGCCGGCCGCAAGCGCGCCCGGAAACGGGACCGCGGAGAGCTGTTCGTATCCCGCTTCGACGCCGCCACGCAGGCGCAGACGCTGGCCCCGTTCGTAGCCGAGATCGAAGGCTGTCGAGTCGATATCCTGCCAGTGCGTGAAGTGCTGGCTGCCATTGTAGGTTGCGCTGTTCTGGCGCTGCAGATCGAGCGAAGGCGACCACAGCCACCGCGCTGGCGGCGATGGGATGCTCGTACTCGGCGGCAAGCTGCGGACTGTAGCCGATGGCAAACTGAGCGCGATAGCGGGCGCGGTAGGCATCCTGCGGCAGCAGCGTGGCAAAGCCAATGCAGTGCGCCGCGAGTGGGCTCGCCATTGGCAATCGCTATCTGCAGCGAGGGACGAATAAAAAACTGATTGCCTGGAGCGCGGCTCAAGCTCCGCGGTAACCGCCTGGTCTTGATCATGCAGCCTTGACCGGCGACGCTTGACCGGGCAACTCCGGCGCCGGTGAGAGCCGATAGAAGGCGCCGGGCAAGGCCGAGGATGCGACCAGCGTGGAGAGCTCGTGCTCGATGTCGGCCAGCGGCAAGGGCGGTCCTCGGTCGCGGTCGAGCTCGGCTTGCGCATGGCGCGCCAGCGACGGGTCGGTGGAATGGGCGATCAATCGCATGGCCGGCGGCGGAGGCGGCTTCATGCGGCTGCGGCGCTCGGCTTGGTAGGCGGCCCAGTCGGCATCGTTCAAGGCCAGCGTGGCCAGGAAGCGCTGCTTCTGCGCCGCGGCCTGGTAGCCACGCTCGATCAGCTCGCGGGCGTGTCTTGTAGTCGGTGCCGCCGATGCCGACCAGCGAGGGCGCCAGCACCAGGTCGGCGTTGCGCAGGTTCTCACGCTCGGTGACCGAGACGGCAACCGAGACCGCCTGGGTCAGCACGTTGGGCAGCGACTGAAGCTGCCGCGCGGGCGGAAGCGGCGTGCTGAAGTGGACCGCGATCACAACGTCGGCGCCCATCTCGCGGGCGACATCGGTGGGCAGATTGTCCACCAGGCCGCCATCGACCAAGGACGTGGCCCTCCCACTCGACCGGAGTGAAGATTCCGGGCACCGACATGGTGGCGCGCAGCGCGCGGGCCAGGTTGCCGCGACGCAGAGACGAAAGGCTTGCCGGTTCTCAAGCTGGGTGGCGACGCAACGGAACGGCGGTGGGGAGTTGGCGAAAAGTCCTCCACCGCCGAGTAGGCCAGAACCTGGCGCGAGAGAAACAGATCGAGCGGCTCGGCCGTGCTGAGTCCGGCGGGCAGCGAGAGACCGTGGCCCAGGCGCAGCACGTAGTCGCCGGGATAGTGGACGCGATCCTGCCGGGCCTGGATGGGCAAGTCCTCGTAGCGCGGCTGGACCCGCAGAAGGTCTTCCCAAACCGCCTCGGCAAACGCCGCTTCGATCTCGGCGGGGCTGTGGCCGGTGGCGTAGAGACCGCCCACCAGGCCGCCCATGCTGGTTCCGGCGATGGCATCTACCGGAATGTGATGCTCCTCGAAATACTGCAGCACTCCGATGTGGGCCAGGCCGAGGCTGCCGCCGCCGGAGAGTGCCAGCGCCACGCGAGGCGCGATGCGCAGGCGCCGGGTTGGCGGCGCGAGCTGCGCGCCCGAGCGCGGCGGCGAGAAGAAGCACGACGAACAACGCGGCGCGAAGAGCTTTCATGGAGAGCGGCCCGGCAACATTCTAATCCGGCAACCAAGCATAACCAGCGAAGACAGCCTGGCTCGGCTGCCCGCCGGCTCATGCGTGCGATTCCCGGCGATCCTCTACAGCGCCAGTTCGGCCAGCACCAGGTTGTCCTCCAGGTCGGGCGTGCTCAGGTGGAAGCCCAGCTTCTTGCACAGGTTCTGCATCTCCTTGTTTTCGCCGAGCATGTTGGAGTGCACCTTCGTCAGGTGCTGGTCGCGCGCCACCTGGATGAGGCGGCGGTAGAGTTCCACGCCCAGCCCCTTGCCCTGGAATTCGTCCTGCACCAGCGCGGCCATCTCGGCCTCGGGGCGGCCGTGGATTTTGCTCAGGCGGCCGACGGCGATGATCTCGGTGCGTGCCGTCGGGCTTCTTGCGCTCCGCCACCAGCGCCATCTCGCGATCGTAGTCGATGAAGCAGATGCGGGTCAGGCGCTCGTGCGCGGTGCGCTGGGTCAGCTTCAGCGGCTGGAAGTAGCGCAGGTACACCGTGCGCTCGCTGAGCTTCTTGTGGAACTCGATCACCAGCGGCTCGTCCTCGGGACGGATGGGGCGGATGGTGACCCGCTCGCCGTCCTTCATCGTCCATCCGGCCACGTACACGGACCGGGTAGGGACGGATGGCCGAGCGCGGAAGCTCGCTCTTCGGCCACGCTCTGGCTCGTGCACCACCACCCGCGCATCGAGCGCGAGCAGGCGCTCGGCGGAGGCCAGCAGCGGGTTGATGTCGATCTCCTTGATCGCCGGGTTCTCGATGACCAGGTCGCTGAAGCGAACCATCAGCTCTTCCAGCGCCGCCATGTCCACCGGTTTGCGTCCGCGCACGCCCTTCAGCGCTTTGTAGATGCGGGTCTGCTCCATCATGCGCCGGGCCAGCGTGGTGTTCAGCGGCGGCAGCGCCAGCGAGCGGTCCTCGAAGACCTCCACCAGCTGGCCTCCGGTGCCGAACAGCAGCACCGGGCCGAACTGCGGGTCGAGCGACGAGCCGAGGATCAGTTCGTAGCCCTCCTGCTTGGCAAAGGGCTGCACCGTCACTCCCTGGAAATGGCTCGGCGCCGGCCTTGGCCGCCACGCTATCGCGAATCTGCCCGAAGGCGCGGCGCACGCTGGCCGCATCGGGCAGGTTGAGCACGACTCCGCCGACGTCCGTCTTGTGGGTAATGGTGAAGGGAGTTGAGCTTGAGCACCACCGGGTATCCGATGGCGGCGGCGGCCTCGACGGCCTCATCTTCGCTCTCGGCCATCTCGGTGGGCAATCGCTCGGAATGCCGTAGGTACTCCAGCAGCTTCTTCGATTCGTACTCGGTCAGAATCGTGCGCCCGCTGTTGCGCACCGTGGAGAGAATCTCCGCGGCCTGGACGCGCTCGGGATGAAACGCGGCGGCGTTCGGCGAGGGCGTCTCATACAGTCCGCGCAGGTTGTAGGTGTAGCGCCACATGTAGTTGAAGGCGTGCACCGCGGTATCGGGATAGTGGAAGCTGGGGATTCCCGCCTGGTTCAGAATCTCCTCGCCCTGCGGCGACCGATTCGCCGCCCATCCAACTGGCCAGCACCGGCTTGCCCAGTCCGCGGGCATAGGTCTTGAGCTGCTCGGCGATCTGCGTGGGATTGGTCATCCCCTGCGGCGTCATGATGACCAGCATGCCGTCGATGTTGGGGTCCTTGGCGGCAATCTCCAGCGACTTGGCATAGCGGTCGGGCTCGGCGTCGCCCAGGATGTCCACCGGATTGTTGTGGCTCCACGCCGGCGGCAGGATGGCGTTGAAGGCGGCCATGCTCTCCGGCGACAGCTCGGCCAGTTCGCCGCCGCCCTGGATGAGCGCGTCGGTGGCCAGCACGCCCGGCGCCGCCGCGCGTTGGTCACGATGCAGAGGCGGTTGCCCTTGGGACGCGGCTGCTTGGCCAGCACTTCGGTCATGAAGAAGATTTCCGCAATGGAGTTGACGCGCAGCACTGCCGACGCGCCGGAAGGCCGCTTCCAGCACCGCGTCGGAGCCGGTCAGCGAGCCGGTGTGCGAGGCGGCGGCCTTGGCGGCGGCAGCGGTGCGTCCGGCCTTGATGACGATGATCGGCTTGGTCAGCGAGACCTCGCGCGCGGCCGACAGGAACGAACTGGCGTCGCCGATCGATTCCATGTAGATGACGATCGAGTGGGTGCGCGGATCGTTGCCGAAGTAGTCGATCAGATCGCCCCAGTTCACATCCAGCATGGAGCCGATGGAGACGAAGCTGCTGAAGCCGACGTTTTCACTCATCGACCAGTCCAGCACCGCCGTGCACAGCGCGCCGCTCTGGCTGATGAAGGCCACGTTGCCGGGGCGCGCCATCGAGTTGGCAAAGGTCGCATTCAGGCCCAGAACCGGATTCATCACCCCGAGGCAGTTGGGGCCGATGCAGGCGCATCCGGCCCTGGATCGTCTGCATGATTTCGGCTTCCAGCTGCTTGCCGTGCTCGCCCGTCTCCTTGAAGCCGGCAGAGATGACGATTGCCGCCGGGAACGCCGAGCTCGACGCATTCGCGGAGCAGGGCGGGAACTCCTTCGGCCGGAGTGCAGACGATCACCAGGTCGGGAACCTCCGGCAGCGCCTGCAGCGAGGCATAGGCGCGAATGCCGAGGATATGGGCGCGCTTGGGATTGACCGGATAGATGATGCCGCCGAACGGGCTGCTGATCAGGTTCCAGAGCACGGTGCGGCCCACCGAACCGGCGCGCTCGCTGGCACCCACCAGGGCGACGCTGGTGGGTTTGAAAATGGGGTCCAGTGGGATGACGATCCGCTCTGGAACTCATCGGGCGCGGGACTGCCAGTGGCGGCAGAAACATCGCTGCTCGAACTCATGAGAACGCCCCTTTCTTATTTCGTACCGGACAAGAATCCTACACCGGAGCGCAGGTCGGCTGCATGGAAATCGGTCAGTGGAAAACCGGGAAACGAAATTCCGGGATTACGTGAACGCAGATCCCGTACTAGGGCGGAAACCGGGGTACAGGAAGGAGGTTAGCGCAGTTCGAGCGCCTTTTTGCGCCAGCGGGGATTGTTGTACGGCGCGTCGGCTCCGGCGCTGCTGCTGGCGAACTCGATCATAGACTAGGCTAACGGCGGCGATCGAAGTGACCAGCCCGCTGAGCGCTCCCGACCCACCATGGGCGCCGCATGAGGTCGATGGTCATTTGCAGCGCGAAAAAGGTTCCCATGAAGAGAAAGCAGGCGCCGAGTCGGCGGAGTTGCGCCAGCGCGGCTGGGTCAAGCGGGCAATCGGAGAGCTGGCGCAAGCCCGGGTCTGGCCAGGAACAATCTCGCTCCGGGTGGAGCTGAATCCAGCCTCCGGCCAGCGCTACGGCCGCGCCAAAGGCCACCAATATCCAATCCAGACCAGCCATGAGGTATGTCAGTTCCTGCGCGAAATTACTGAGAATGAACTTACTTCCTCAGTATGGGGTTAAGATGCCAGCGGCGGCAACTGCCAAGGCCAGTCCGAAAGACCGCTGCACCGGCCGAGCTGAAACCGCCGAAAGGGACGCTCGTCACCGCAGATCTCCGCCTCCGTCAATGCTACAATCTTGATTCGCGGAACCCCTCGAATAATTTCCTCCACGGACGTGACTACCTTGGCTGACGAGACCGAACAAAAGAGCCTGACCTACGCCGACGCAGGCGTCGACATCGAACAGGCGAATCGCACCAAGCAGCGCATCAAGTACCTGGCGCACCGCACCTTCAACAAGTGTGTCCTCAGCGAGATCGGCGGCTTTGGCGGGCTCTTCCAGGTGGACAAGAAGAAATTCACCGATCCCGTGCTGGTCAGCAGCGTCGATGGCGTGGGCACCAAGCTCAAGCTCGCCTTTGAAATGGGCGTGCACCACACCGTCGGCGGCGACCTGGTGAACCACTGCGTCAACGACATCGCCGTGCAGGGCGCCACGCCGCTGTTCTTCATGGACTACCTGGCGGTGGGCAAGCTGGAGCTGGAGATCGCCGAAAAGGTGATCAGCGGACTGGCCGAGGCCTGCAAGCACAACGGCTGCGCCCTCATCGGCGGCGAAACCGCCGAGATGCCCGGCTTTTATCCCGACGGCGAATACGACCTGGCGGGATTCATCGTCGGCGCCGTGGAGCGCGAAAAGATTCTCACCGGCAAAGACGTGCAGGTGGGCGACGTGCTGCGTCGGACTGCCTTCCACCGGACTGCACACCAATGGCTACTCGCTGGCCCGCAAGCTGATGTTCTCCGTGGCCGGCTACACCCCGGATACCTACGTCAACGAGATGAAGGGCAAGGTCGGCTCCGAGCTGATGAAGCAGCACAAGAGCTACTGGCCCATCGTGCGCCGCATGGTGGATGGCGAGGCCGTCAGCGCCATGGCCCACATCACCGGCGGCGGCATCACCGAAAACCTGCCCCGCGTGCTGCCCAAGGGCGTCGGCGCGCTGGTGGAGATGGGAAGCTGGCCGGTGCTGCCGATCTTCGAGCACATGCAGAAGATCGGCAACATCGAGCAGGCCGAGATGATGCGCACCTTCAACATGGGCATCGGCATGATCCTGGTGGTTCCGGCCAAGAAGTTCAAGAAGGTGCAGACCATTCTCGACCGCGCCGGCGAAAAAGGCTACGTCATCGGCCGCATCGTCAAAGGCGAACGCAAGGTGCAGTACACGTAAGCTTTTCCAGGGAACAAAAACAGGTGGCCCACATCCGCCAGAGGGTGGCCCACATCCGCCATCCTTTGGCGAATGTGGGTTCCGAACAATGCCCGCGTTGGGTGGCCTTTGGCGCAGGTGGGTTCCGACCCATCCGCTCGCCTGCAGCTTTAGTGCGCGGGCCAGATGCCGAGCAGCCGCCGCAGGGCCAGCAACTCCCCGACGTGATAGGCAGTTGTGGTCGATCACCAGGATGGCCTCGCGCAGCAGATTCTGGCCGTCTCCCCAGGCAAACGCGGCGGCCAGGTTGTGGCGCGGATCGCCGAGGAGTTGAACCATCGCCTCTCGATCCGCGAGTACGGAGGCAACAGATTTCTCCCATGCGCTGGGCGCTCGGCGGGGCCGCGGATTTGGGCCAGTAATCGTCAGGAAAATTCAACTCCCGGTAGCTCCCGTCGTGGTTGGTGCTAAAGCGCAGAATGTCGTTCTGCGCCAGGCGAATGTGCTCCAGCAGTTGCCATGCGGAGTAGGGCAAGCCCCCTGTTTCGCCTCGGAGACGGGCAGGAAAATTCGCCACAACCTCTTCAAAGCGGACGTGGGCATTGCCGCCCTTGAGCGCCGCAATCAGTTCCTGACGGAGCGCGCGATCCTGTTCGCTGGTCATCGCAAAGCCTCCCAGTCTACTTCGATGGATGTACTAGATTGATCGGCGCAGCCTTGCGATGCCTCGCCGGCCATCCCGTTTGATATCCTGAACTGCGATGACTCGACTCGGCATACTTCTCTCCGGACGCGGCTCCAACTTCCTGGCCATCGCCAACAACATCAGCAGCGGCACACTCGACGCAGAAATCGCCATCGTCATCAGCAATCGCGAGGACGCCGGCGGAATTGCCAGACAGCGCAGGCGCGTGGCCTGACGACCCTGGTGCTGCCCAGCAAGGGCTGCAAGCGCGAGGAGCACGACCGCGCCGTGGTAGCGGCCCTGCGCCAGGCCGGAGTGGAACTGGTGATGCTCGCCGGATACATGCGTCTGCTCTCGCCGTGGTTCGTGCAGCAGTTTCCAGCAAAGATCCTGAACATTCATCCTTCGCTGCTGCCCGCCTTTCCGGGACTGGAGGCACAGAAGCAGGCGCTCGAGTACGGGGTGCAGTTCAGCGGCTGCACCGTGCACTTTGTGGACGAGCATCTGGATCACGGAGCGATTGTGCTGCAGAAGGCGGTGCCGGTGCTGCCCTCCGACGACGAGCACACCCTGGCCGAGCGCATTCTGGTGCAGGAGCACCTGGCGTACAGCGAGGCGATTGCGCTGGTGGCCGGCGGCAACTACCGCATCCAGGGCCGACGGGTTCTGCTCGACACGGGCAACGGCGAGGGCGAATCACCCCTCTAACAAGACGGCTGAATCACGTCGAGAGGAACCCTTCTATATGGCAGACTTCCGTTTTGGAAATTATGAGTTTTCGCGTCGCCAGCGTCATTTCACCACCGCGTTCAGCTTTCTGGCGATTGGCATGGGCTTGGGCGCGCTCGCCGCCCTGTTCATCACCCCCAAGACCGGCAAACAGCTTCGCAAGGACGTGCGCCGCAAGTACGAAGACGCCCGCGATGCGGTGGAAAACATGGGCGAACGCGCCAGCGATATCTGGGAGAAGCGCGAAGAGTGGGCAGAGGCCGCACGCCGCAAGGCCGAGCCGGTAACTCGCGCGTTCCGCCGGGGTTAGTCGCAAGTGGATGGCAATATTATGGGGGTGGGGCGCAAGAGGAAAGCCCCGCCCAGTGCTAGGAATCGCAACGATGGTAGAGGCGAAATGCTCGCAGCTCTAGTAGAGGCGGAAGCTGACTTCCATGCTGACTTCCACCGGAACGGGCTGGCCGTCCTTCGTGCCGGGCTCAAAGCGCCACTGGTGCACCGCCTCGATCGCCTTTTCGTCCAGCCCCATGCCCAGCGAACGCAGCACGGCTGATGTCGTGGGGCTTGCCATCGCTGCCGATGATCACGCGAAGGAGCACGTTTCCCTGCCACTTGTTCTTGCGGGCCTCTTCGCTGAACTCAGGCTCGACCCGGCAGATAGATCTTGGGCGCGCAGCACTCCGCCGCCCACGTGGTAGGCTCCGCCGCCAATCCCGCCGCCCCATGCCGGGACCGACGCCGGGACCGCGTCCCGATCCCACTCCGCCGCCGCTGCCGCTGCCGATTCCACCGCCGGACCGGTACCGTTTGAGAGCGGGCCGATCACCTTCGCCATCGGATCGCCCATCGGCCCCACCTGCGGCAGTTTGATCTCCGGAGGAACCACCACCGTGGGCGTCACCGGCAATTTGGGCTGCTCCATGGGAAGCACGGTGGGAGGCGCTATCTGCGTCTTGGCAAACTTGGGCAGCGCGCCCTTGGAGGCGGGATTGATGTCGTGCGAGCCGCCACCACCGCCGCCGCCGGAAATGTCTTTGGACGGCGGCAGGACGTAGGGGCTGATGTCCACCGACAGGCCAACCACCTTCTTGATCTGCGGCGCATGAGACGCGGTCCAGCTTGTCACCCAGATCAGCAGGGCGAGAATGGCGCTATTCAGCAGGAACGAAACGACAAAGGATCCCTTGCGGACCTCGTAGAGCCCATAGCCATCCCCGAACAGAGTCGGCAGAATCTCGTGCTTCTGCTCGGCTGGAGGCGCTTGGGACGGCGGATTCTTGACGTCGGGACTGGACATGAGCATCCTCTAAGTATAAATCGGCGGAATGCAGGAACTCGCCTTAGAAAAACACTCGCCGGGCGAGCTTCCCTGGCGCCGCGCACCGCCGGCATCGTGCAAATTAGGCAATCTGGGATTGCCACGCCAGACCGGATGCGGAATCCTACGGAACGATGACGCGCAGCGCCCTGGGCGCAGCCGAGATCTCGGCCGGGGTCTGGCAGAGGTATTCGCCATCGGCATAGATCGCAATCGGTTCATCGCTTTCCAGAAAGACCTGGCGGGTGCGGAAATACCGCACCTCGGGCACCCGCAGGTGGGTTCCCGAGTAGATGCGATGAAAGTAGCGCAGCACGAAGCTCCTCGGCATGGCCGGAACAAAACATAGATCCAGCTGGCCGTCGTCGAGTTGAGCGTGCGGCAGCATTTTCATGCCGTTTCCGTACTCCGGAGCGTTGCCGATGGCGGCCAGCAGCACCGCGCCGTCCAGGCAGGTCTCCTGCCCGCTGGCGTCGTAGCTGTACAGGCGCAACACTGGGCGGAGCATAAGCGACCAGCGCCCGCAGCGCCGCCAGCACGTAGCCGCCGTGGCGGCGCAACCAGCCCGGCATGCGATTGGCTCGCCGGTTGGTCTCGGCGTCCAGCCCCACTCCGGCGATGCCGCTGAAGTAGATCACGCGCGCTGCTGTTCCGCGCTCTCCTCGGCGTGATGGAGCTGCTGGCGCACGATGAGCCGGCCCCAGCGGAGTCGCCGGGCGGGCGATGCGGCCCTCGGCATCGGCAAAGGTCAGCGAATCGAGCTGAGGCTCCGATCGTGCTGGGCGCGGCGGTCGGCCATGGGACGCACCGTGCCCAGGTCGATGCTGCGCACGTTGTCGCCGCGGTCCAGGTAGCGCCGCCAGGCGCGCAGCGCCTCGCTCCGGATTCGGAATGCCGAGACAGCGCGCAAAGTCATTGGCGCTGCCGGTGGGAACCACCAGCAGCGGCGTCTCGCGTGTAGGCCAGCGAAGCCAGAACGCGATGCACCGCGCCGTCGCCGCCAAAGACCATGGCCACGTCGGGCAGATCGTTGGGCTCCAGCGTGTTGCCGCGAAACACGTTGACCCGCGCGTCGCGGAAGGGCTCCACGACGTTCGGTTTCACGTACGAATGCGCTATGGCCGCGGCTCGCACCGGGAGATTGTACAGCGCCGCGCGGGTCGCCGAAGATAAAAACTGAGAGCTGCTAGCGCGACGGCTCGCGTTCCAGCCGCCCATCTCGGACCAGTCAGATCCTTCTGGTGACCTCGCAGCAGCCCGCCGGAGCGGCCAGTGCCTCCAGTTGCCGTTCGATCATCTGTCGGCCGAGCTTCCACGTCGTTGGCGCAGCCTGTCTGTCTTCTCGCGCCAGCTTCGCGATTCCTGGCGGTCAGGCTTTTCTGGCGCATCTTCTCGGCGAACTTCTGGCGGTTGCGCTCTTCGCTTTGCTGTGACATATGCACCAGTCTACGCGCTTCGCACTCGCGCTGGAAATCCCCTGCCGGTTGCGCCTACGTGCGCAAGACCTGCCGCCTCACAGCTCGAAACAGCTTCCGCTCCATGTCCTCGGCGGCCTGCTGCAGACTCGCCACCGTCCCCAGGTCGCGCCAGTAATCGCCGTCCGCCCGGAAGCCGAGGATCTTTTCTCCCTCCGCCGGCCAGCCGCAGATACTCCGGAATGATCGAAAACGCCTGCTCTCCGCCGCCGTGCCTATCAAAAACTTGTCCATCAATAAAAATGCGCGGCGAGATCACGTGAATCCCCGCAAAGGCCCACGCCTGCGGCTGCGCCGCGGCGACGCACCATCTCCGCCTGCCGCGGCCTCGCCGTGCGCCGCCCGCAGAGTTGCAGCACCGCTGGCGTCAAACAGCAGTAGGCGCGAGCTCTTCCGCTGCTGCACCGCCAGCGTCGCCAGCGCATTCTGCTCGCGGTGAAACTTCACCATCTGCTCCAAGATCGATCGCGCTGAGCACATCGACGTTGTGCAGGATGAACGGCTCATCGCGCGCGCATCGTCGCGCAGAAAAAAATCCGCCGCCTTCTTCAGTCCGCCGCCGGTGTCGAGCAGATTCGTCTTCCCGCGAGATCTCAATCCGCATCCCGAAATCGTCGTGCGCCTTCAGATACTCCACCACCATGTCGGCAAAGTGATGCACGTTGATGATCACCTCGCTGATGCCGAAGCTGCGCAGGCGGCGCAGCGTGATCTCCAGCAGCGTGCGTCCGCCCACTTCCACCAGCGCCTTGGGCCGGTCGTCGGTCAGCGGACCGCAGCCGCGTCCCCAGTCCGGCCGCCAGAATCATCGCCTTCATCGCAACCCACTTCTCCTGCTCGCGATGCCGCAGCACCACCCGGACTCCGCCTCGTCCGCCCAGCCGCTTGGCCACCTGCTCCGCCAGATACACCGAGCGATGCTGGCCGCCGGTGCAGCCGAATGAAACCATCAGATGCTTGAAGCCGCGGCGCTGATATTCGCTCACGCTGGCGTCCACCAAGGCCATCACGCTGGCCAGAAACTGCTGCACGCTCTGCTGCTGGTTGAGATATTCGATCACCGCCGCGTCCTTCCCCGACAGCGTCTTGAAGCGCTCCTCGCGCCCCGGATTCGGCAGGCTCCGCGCATCGAAGACAAATCCTCCGCCGTTGTCCGCTCTCGTCCTGCAGCGGCCCGCGATGAAAGGAAAAACTCGAAACCACCACCGTCAGTTCTTCCGCCTCCGGCGCGCGATGCTCTGCAGTTTTTCCGCCGCCCACCATGCCGGTGAACGCCGTCCATCAGCGCGGGCAGCGCCACCGGCAGCTCCACGTTGTGCAGCAGCCAGCGCAGATTCTTCAGCGCGTAGGGCACGATCTGCAGAAAGTGCGGCTTGCGCTCGTAGAATCCGCGGAATCCGTAGGCGCCCAGCGCCTGCATGATGCGCACATACACATAGGCGTAGTAGTGATGCAGAAACGCCTCGCGGTCCAGCTCGATGAATCCCGCCAGCGAGTCGAGATAATGATCCAGCAACTGCTGCCGCAGCTCCGGCGGCAGATCGGCCTTGCCGTCAAACAGAAGCGAGGCAATGTCGTATTGCAGCGCGCCCCGGCGCCCGCCCTGGTAGTCGAGAAAATACGGCCGTCCCTCGCGCAGCATGATGTTGCGCGACTGAAAATCGCGATAGAGAAAGTAACTGCGCTCGGCGCTCAGCAGAAACTTCGTCAGCCGGCTGAAATCCTCCTCCAGCGCCTGTTCGTTGAAGGGAATGGCGGCGAGGCGAAGAAAGTAATATTTGAAGTAATTCAAATCCCACGCAATCGATTGCCGGTCAAAGCTCGCGCGCGGATAGCAGACCTTGTAATTCAAATCCCGCCCGGCTTCCACCTGGAAGCGCGGCAACATCCTCCACCACCTTGCGATAAGCCTCCACCACCTCCGGAGCAATCTCCGCGCCCGCGCGATGCTCCGAGAGAAACTCAAACAGCGTGGTCTCTCCCAGGTCCTCCTCCAGATAGGCGCCCTGGCTCAGATCTTCCGCATAAATCTCCGGCACCGGAAGACCGTGACGCCGAAAGTGCCTGGAGAATTCGAGGAAGGCAACATTCTCTTCCCGCACGTCGTGGCGGATGCCGATGGCGCTGAACTTGTCGTTGGCAAGGCGGACGATGGTGCGTCCCGATCCGCCCAGCCCGCCCTGCACCGGCTGCACCAGCGAGGCCGCGGAGTGAAAGTGCTGCTCGAATAATTGCTTGAGAACGTCCATCAGAAATCGATTGTAATTAATCCCGCGGGCTTGGGGTGTTCGCGGAAGTCGCGGGCGGAAATCTCTACCATCGCTGCCCTCCGCGCGGCTATGATGTCAGCAGGATGCGCGAGCGCCAAGCCATGACCTCCACCGAACCCAAGCGCACGTTTCTCCAGACCGCGGTCTACAACTTCTTCGCGCTCTACCTCGGCGTCACTCCGCCCGCGCCCGGCAAAGAAGGATTCTACGCCGCACTGCTGCTTGCCGTGGCCCTGCTGCTCATCGCCGCCGGCTACCTCATCGTCCGCTATATTCTCGGCCAGACGCTCGGATAATTCGCCGCGCCCGTGGCTTTCACTCGACGCTTTCACGCGACGCTTCAGTCGAATCGCATCTCGCACAAATTGCGGCTGATCGTGAGCTTCGGCTCGGTTAGCTCCTGAACCTGCCGCACGCTCACCCCCGGAGCGATCTCCTCCAGCACCAGTCCCGCCCCGGCCTGCACTCGAATGTAGCTCAACTCGGTGACGATCGTGTCCACCACGCCAAGCCCGGTGATGGGCAGCGTGCAGCGATTCAGGATCTTGGGCCGTCCGTCCTTGGTCGCGTGTTCCATGGCAACGATTACCCTTCGCGCGGCCGCCACCAGATCCATGGCGCCGCCCATGCCCTTCACCATCTTTCCCGGAATCATCCAGTTGGCAATGTTTCCTTCGGCGTCCACCTCCATCGCCCCCAGCACCGACAGATCGACGTGCCCGCCGCGAATCATCGCAAACGACTCCGCCGAGGAAAAGTACGCAGTGCCCGGCAGCTCGCTCACCGTCTCCTTGCCGGCATTGATTAAGTCCGCGTCCTCCTCGCCTTCCAACGGATACGGACCCACGCCCAGAATTCCGTTCTCGCTCTGCAGCACCACCTGGATGCCGGCCGGAACGTGATTGGCCACCAGTGTCGGCATGCCGATGCCAAGATTCACATAGAAGCCATCGCGCAGCTCGCGCGCAATGCGGCGCACAATAGATTCACGCTTGTCGATCTTTGACTCAGGCATTGGGCTCATCGTCTCCTCTAGGTCATCCCCTTGCGCACGCAGCGCCGCTCGATCCGCTTTTCCTCGCCCACCGCCCGGAAGATGCGCTGCACGTAAATGCTCGGGGTATGAATCTGGTCCGGCGCAAGCTCTCCCGGCTGCACCAATTCCTCCACCTCGGCGATGGTGATCTTTCCCGCCGTGGCGATGAGCGGATTAAAGTTCCGCGCCGTCTTGCGATAGATGAGGTTTCCCCAGGTATCGCCCTTCCAGGCCTTCACCAGCGAGAAATCCGCCTTCAGCCAGCGCTCCATCACATAGCTCCGCCCCTCGAACTCGCGGATCTCCTTGCCTTCGGCCACAATGGTTCCCACCCCGGTCGGGGTGAAGAATGCGGGAATCCCGGCGCCCCCGGCGCGAATGCGTTCGGCCAGCGTTCCCTGCGGAATCAGCTCCAGCTCCAGCTTCCCGCTCAGCACCAGCTCCTCGAAGAGCCGATTTTCTCCCACGTAGCTGCCCTTGTGGCTGCGGATCTGTCCCTCGCGCAGCAGCAGCCCCAGTCCAAAGTTGTCCACGCCCATGTTGTTGCTGATGGTGTCCAGGTTGCGCACGCCCTTTTTCTCCAGCGCCGCAATCAGGTTTTCCGGAATCCCGCACAGACCAAAGCCGCCCACCATCAGCGTGGCGCCATCGGCAATGTCGAAGATCGCCTCTTCGGCGTTGGCAAACACTTTGTTCACATTATTTCGCCCGTTCGCTCCGATGCAGCTTCCCCACGAAGCCCACCGCGCATTTGTATAGATGCAGAGTTGTTTCAGAAAATACATTTTGATCGGCAGAAAGCGCAGCGGGGAGAGTAGCTGGAGGGTGGCCCACATCCGCCCTCCTTTGGCGAATGTGGGGCGGTTGCTGTTGCATCTGTTCTTGCTTACACCTTGAAACTTTGAAACCTTGAAACTTTGCAACCTCGAAACTTCGAAACCTCGGCACTCCAGGGTGGCCCACATCCGCCCTCCTTTGGCGAATGTGGGATGTAGCGAATGTGGGGACCAAGCCTCTTTCCTTCAGCCCTCCAAAAACTTTGCAAACTCCCGCGCCTGCTCAAATTTTGTGCGGAACTCCGGGCTGCCGAGGCTCTCGCGCAGAGCTTTCAATTCGGCTTCCATGCGCTCCAGGGCGTCGGCAATGTTGTTCCGGTTGCTGGCGGCGATCTGCTCCCACATCACCGGCTCGCTCCCGGCCAGGCGCAGCATGGAGCGCAGTCCGCCCGCATGAACCTGCAGCGCCGGATTGCCGGCGCCGAACGCCTCTTCCAGGGTCAGCGCCAGCGCGGTCGAGAGCATCTGCGGCAGGTGGCTGGTGTAGGCCAGGGTGCGGTCATGCTCCGTCGGAGTGGTGAAGATCACGCGCGCCCCGATCGCCTCGAGGGCAGCTTGTAACCTGCGGTGCGAAGCAATTTCCAGAACCCGCTGCGAAGCAACTTTACCCACATCGTGGGAAGCAACCTCCAAAGCATCCAGCGGAGCACTCGGAGCTTCGACCGCTTCGCCTGCACCTCCGTCAGCAAACGCCTCGTCTGCGATCGGCGTCAGCACCCAGACGCAGTCCTCGTAGAGATCGGCGGAGGCGTACTCCAGGCCGGAGAGCTCGCGCCCGGCCAGCGGATGTCCCGGGCAGAACGCGCTCGTCGGCCGAGGCGCCGAAGATCCTCGCGCGCGGCGGTGGCGAACGTCGCTCTTCGTGCTGCCCACGTCGGTGACCAGCGCTCCGGGGCGCAGCCGCGGCGCGATCTGCGCCAGCAGCGCGATGCTGGTCTCCACCGGCGTGCAGAGAAAGACAAAGTCGCTCTCCGCCACCGCCTCCGCCGCATCCTGCAGCCGGAGTCGATCGCACCCATCTCCTTCGCCCGGCGCAGCAGCGCCTCGCGGCCGCAGCCCACGATGTGCTCGGCCAATCCGGCGCGGCGCAGCGCCAGCGCCAGCGAGCCTCCCATCAATCCGAGGCCGATCACAGTAACGCGCTTCAATGCGATCGGCGCGTCGCGACTCCGACTCGAAGAAGCGTTGCGATCCGAAGATGACGCGGAACTCACGGGCGCTCCAGCAGATCGGGCGATTGCAGGCGTCGCATGGCGGCCAGGATGGCGGTGTAGATGGTCGCCAGTTCCTCGTACCGGCAGCGGCCCGTGGTTGCAGCGCGCCACGTTGGCCATCACCACCGCCTCGCGCTGCGGCTCGTAGACGGCGCGCTGGTTTTGCTGCTTGTAGCGGCCAATTTCCAGCACGCAGTGGGCTCGCTGATTGAACAGCTCGACCAGCTTTTCGTCGATCGAGTCGATCTCGGTGCGCAATTTGTTCAGATCTATTTCCATGGGGTCATTTCGCTCCGTGTTCCCTTATTGTCCGTACTGCTTTACCCAGGCATCCTGCTCGGCCTGCAGGCTCTTGTCAATCCAGCCGATGTAGCTGCGCCCGTTCTCGTCCTTGCCCACCCAGACTCGGGTGGAAGGCGCGATGTGGGCTTCGCCGCCTGCCAGTGAAAGTTGCTGGCTCGCTTCCACGGCGGCGCGCGCGGCGGCCATGTCATCCGGATAAAACTGCGAGGTCATCAGGCGGTCGTTGAAAAACGTCAGCACCAGCTCGCCCGGTTGGCCCTCGATCCGCGCGTTCTTCTTTGAGATTACCAGCAGCCGGTAGGGCGGACGCGTGTCACTGGGCAGCGGCGTGCGATCGACCAGCACGTCGAAGTTGCCGGCCATCATATCCAGCTTGCGCTCGACCGTTTGCAGACTCTGTCCGCTGTACAGCCCACCCGCCAGCGGGCTCGGCTTAAATTTCTTTTCGCCCGAGCGCTGGCAGGAGGCCGCCAGCAACAGAAGCACAATCAGGGCAGGGAAGAGCAGCCGTTTATGATTCGTCATATAGTCCCAAAAAGTATAAATTCACCGCGTCAGAGTTGCGAGCCCGGCTTTTTTTTACCAGCGCCCGCCGACCGGAGGTGCCGTCCGTTGGCCCGTACCCGCCAGCGCCCGGCATCCCTTGAAGGCCGCATCGGGTGTAGCATGATCGGTCGCGCACATCAGCGCGCACGCTAGGAGCCAATCGCAATGCAAAGAACGGCAAGCGCCCACTGGCAGGGCGGACTGAAGGACGGACGAGGGACGGTCAGCACCGCAAGCGGAGTCCTCTCGCAGACGCAATACTCATTCACCACGCGCTTTGAGAATGGCGTGGGCACCAACCCCGAGGAACTGATCGCGGCGGCACACGCCGGATGCTTCTCCATGGCGCTCTCCGCGCAATTGGACGACGTCGGACTGAAGGCCGACGCCATCGACACCAAGGCCGCGCTCACCTTTGAAAAAACCGACGCGGGCTTCACCATCACCAAAATTCATCTGGAGCTGCGCGCCAAGATTCCCAACGCCGACGACGCCAAGTTCCAGAAAGCCGCGGCCGACGCCAAGGCCGGCTGCCCGGTCTCGCGCGTGCTCAACGCGGAGATTACGCTGGACGCAAAGCTGGTCTAAGCCATAGTTTCCTACCACCGGGAGTCGCCTGCAAGCGGCTCCCGGGTGCAGCGCCGCAGCCGGCGAATGCGGAGATCAACCGCCGCTTTCGCCGTCCCTTCGCCGCATCCATGGGAACCCACGGCGACCAGACAAATTCCAGCAAACATCTCGGGCCTACTCCTCATCCAAAGCTGAGCAGGACTTGTATGCCTTCGCGGGCTGGATTGCGAACTAGCTGCGGACTAAGCTGCGGAACTGGATGGTGCGCCTTGAAGATCACACTCTTCGGCCTGACTCTGTCGTCTTCCTGGGGCAATGGTCATGCCACGCCGTATCGTGCCATTCTGCGCGCGCTGCACCGGCTCGGGCACCGGGTCACCTTCTACGAGCGCGACGTGCCCTACTACGCCCGGCATCGCGACTTTACGCAATGTGCACTACTGCGAGCTGAAGCTGTACTCCTCCTGGGACGCGATCCGCAGCCGAGGCGCTGGCCGAAGCCGCCGAGTCCGACGTTGTCATGACCGCCAGCTACGTCCCGGAGGGCGCGCGCATTGCCGACGCGCTGCTCTCGCTCGACGGGCCGCTGCGCGTCTTCTACGATCTGGATACGCCGATCACCCTGAACCGCCTTGCCCAAGGCGATCTGGATTATCTGCGCGCCGGGCAGCTGCCGGCCTTCGATCTTGTGCTCTCCTGGACGGGTGGCGACGCGCTGCAGGCGCTGGAGCGCGATTTCGGCGTCAAGCTGGCGCGTCCGCTCTTCGGCTGCGTGGATCCGGATGTTTATCGTCCGGTGCGCGTCCTGCCCTGGCCTGCGCTGCGAACTCAGCTACATGGGCACCTACGCCGCCGACCGCCAAGCCAAGCTGGAGTCGATGTTCCTGGAAGCCAGCCCGGCAGCGTCCGGCTTCGGCCTTCCTGCTCGCCGGTTCGCTCTATCCACGGAGCTGGCACTGGCCGCTCGAATGTGCGGCGCTCCGAGCACGTCGCGCCGGGCGATCATCCGGCGCTCTACTGCTCTTCCCGCCTCACGCTGAATCTGACGCGGGAGGCGATGGCGGCCTCCGGCTACTGTCCCTCGGGACGATTCTTTGAAGCGGCGGCCTGTGGCACGCCGATTGTGACCGACTGGTTTCGCGGACTCGATTCGTTCTTCGAACCCGGCGAGGAGGTGCTCGTCGCCAGCGATACCGGGAGAGGTCCTGCACGGCGCTCGAGCGCGTCCGACGCGGAGCTGCTGCGCATGGCCCGTCGCGCCCGCCAGCGCACCCTGGACGAGCACACCGGACTACCAGCGCGCGCTCACCATGCTGGCGGCCTTTGACGCCGCCCGCTCGCCCAGCCCTCGCAAAGTCCCAGATGGAGGCTGCATGATCGGAATCATCCCCGCCGCCGGAGCTGGCCTGCGCATTCAGCCGCTCGGATGCAGCAAAGAGCTGTCTGCCCGTCGGCTCCCGCGACGTCGACGGCGTCGAGCGGCCCAAGGCCGTTTCGGAGTACCTGGTGGAGCGCATGATCGCCGCCGGCGCCCGCCAGATCTGCATGGTGATCTCGGCCGAAAAGAGTGACATCGTGCGCTACTATGCCGAGCGCGATTACGCGGCCGAGATCTTCTACGCGGTGCAGCGACGTCCGCGCGGCTTGTGCGACGCACTCTTCCGCGCCGAGTCCTTCGTGCGCTCCGACGAGCCGGTCCTCATCGGCCTTCCGGACACCATCTGGTTTCCGGAGAACGCCTTCCATGCCTCGGTCGAGCAAGGTCCGGGGGTGAACCTGGTGCTCTTTCCGGTGGACAATCCCAGCGCCTTCGATGCCGTGCTCTGCGATGACAGCGGGCGCGTGGAGCGGGTCGAGGTGAAGCAGCCGAACCCCGGTTCGCACTGGATCTGGGGCGCGGTGACCGCCTCGGGCCGCGCCTTCCACGACCTGCTCAGCGCTCTGGGAGTCGCGCCATCGCGCAGGACGAATACCTGGGCCATCTGCTCAACGCCTACATCGCCGCCGGCAACCCGGTTCACGCCACCGCCAACGGGGAGCACTACATGGACGTCGGCACCATGGAGGGCTATCGCAATGCGCAGGATTACCTGCGCGCGCGCCGACGTGGGCCAGGCCAGCAACAGAGGAGTAGCGCGGCCTAGCTAATGTGACCGAGGGACGCGCTTCGCATCCAAACCATATGCCAACATTTGAGAAAAACCACCGTACGTCTTTCGAAACTCGTCAACTTGGAAACTCCGATTTAAAGCTCACGCCGATTGGCTTTGGAGCCTGGGCCATTGGCGGCGGCAACTGGGATTTTGGCTGGGGACCGCAGGACGACCGCGAATCCGTCGAGGCCATTCAGCGCGCCCTGGAAAGCGGCCTGAACTGGATCGATACCGCGGCAATTTACGGCCTCGGACACTCCGAGGAGATCGTGGCCAAGGCTCTGGCCGCACTGCTCCAAGAATGCCATACGTCTTCACCAAGTGCTCCATGCGCTGGGATGAAAACCGCCGCATTTACCGCAGCCTGAAAAAGGATTCCCTGCGCGAGGAGGTGGAGAACTCGCTGCGCCGCCTGAAGCTGGACGTGATCGATCTCTACCAGGTTCACTGGCCCGATCCAGAGGCGGAGATCGAAGAGGGATGGGAGACGCTGGCGCGCTTCAAGGAAGAGGGAAAGGTGCGCTACATCGGCGTCTCCAACTTCAACGTGGAGCAGATGAAGCGGGCGCTGAAGATTGCGCCGATCACTTCCTTGCAGCCGCCGTATTCTTTGCTGGATCCGGCGGTGGAGAAAGAGATTCTGCCCTTCTGCAAGGCCAACAACATTGGCGTGATCAACTACTCGCCGATGGCCAGCGGACTGCTCATCGGGCAAGATGACGGCCGAGCGCATCGCCGAAGATGCCCGACGACGACTGGCGCCGCCGCGCGCCGCAGTTCAAGGAGCCGAAGCTCTCGCGCAACCTGAAGCTGGTGGAGTTGCTGCGCGATATCGGCAACCCGCATCAGGTGCAGCCGGGAGTGGTGGCGATCGCCTGGACGTTGCGCAATCCCGCCGTCACCGCAGCCATCGTCGGCGCGCGCCGGGCCGGCCAGGTGGACGGAATCCTGCCCGCCGCAACCTTCCGCTTGAGCGAGCCGGAAGCGGCCAGGATCGACGCGTTTATGAAGGCGAATCCGGCGTAGCGCTCCTCCGTGAAATGCGTAGTCGTCCTTCGTTAAACCACCGCCGCCTTGGTGTCTCTCATCCGCCGTAGCGATTCGCCAAAGGGCGCGGTCGCCACGCCGCGCTCGGTGATGATGGCGCGGATGTAGCGCGCGGGGGTGACGTCGAAGGCGGGATTCTCGACCCAGACTCCGGTGGGCGCGATCTGCTTGCCGCCGATGTGGGTGACCTCGCTGGCGGCGCGCTGTTCGATGGGGATGCCGGAGCCGTCGGCGGTTTCCAGATCGACGGTGGAGAACGGCGCGGCGACGTACATGGGAATGCCGTGCTCTCGGGCGAGGATGGCGACCGAGTAGGTGCCGATCTTGTTGGCCGTGTCGCCGTTGGCGGCGATGCGGTCGGCGCCGACGATGACGGCCTGAATTTTGCCCTGGGCCATGATGGCGCCCGCCATGTTGTCGGAGATTAGGGTGACCGGAATGTTGTCCTTCATCAGCTCCCAGGCGGTGAGGCGCGAGCCCTGGAGGAAGGGACGGGTTTCGTCGGCGAAGACATGAATCTTCTTGCCGGCTTCGACGGCGGCGCGAATGACTCCGAGGGCGGTGCCGTAGCCGGCGGTGGCCAGGGCTCCGGCGTTGCAGTGGGTGAGCACGCCGCCGGCGTCGGGCATGAGCGCGGCGCCGTTGGCTCCCATGGCGCGATTGGTGGCAATGTCTTCGGCGTAGATGGCGAGCGCCTCGTCGATGAGCGCCTGCTTGATGAGGGGAATGGGACGGCCGCTGATCTCCTCAAAGCGGCGGCTGCATGCGGCGGATGGCCCAGAAGAGATTGACGGCGGTGGGACGGGTTTCGCCCATGACGCGGCAGATCTGGCCGAAGCCGTTGCGGAATTCCGAGATGCTGGTGACGTCGCAGCTCGCGCGCGCCCAGGGCGATGCCCATGGCGGCAGCCACGCCGATGGCCGGAGCGCCGCGCACGATCATGGTGCGAATGGCGTCGGCGACGGCTTCGTAGTTGGGGCAGTTGACCCAGATCTCCTCGGTCGGCAGCTTGGTTTGGTCAATGAATAGAACGCCGGAATCAGTCCACTTCAGGGTTTCGAGCACAGGGTTTTGTCCAGTCCGTTGAGTTGTAACCTAGTGTAAATGGTTTGCCCTGGAATTGTGGAAGGAAAGCCGCGGCATCCGGTCAGGAGTTGGCCCGAAGGCAGGAGATTTACACAAGAAAAATACTTGACCCGTAGAAAGAATGCGGGCAAAGTGCTAGAAAAATAGAGTGGACGCTCCAGAGGGGCGTTCGCTGGAGGAATAGCGTTGAAGAAATCGATTGATCGCCGTACTGACCGGTCTTCTGCTGCTGAGCGCAGCCATGCCGGCGTTTGCCAAGACACCACAGACCACCACCATCATCATCACGGTCCGCACGCGACCCAGTCGGCAAGATAAGAGCGCCGGAATTGCAAATCCCTCCGCCACGGCGGAGGGATTTTGCGTCTGCGCGCTCAGCTAGAGTTCTTTCCGGCTGCGGCGGCAAGTTTGTGCTGCGCGCGAAGATTGCGCGCCATCTCGATGATCTGAATGCTGTATCCGTCCGGGTCGAAGACCAGGGCCCAGCGGCCAAACGGATCGCGGACGCGGGCCGATCGGCAATTTTGCCGAAGCGGCGGCGGATTTCGGCGACGGCCTGGTCCATGTCATCGACGTAGATGCCGATGCTCATGCCGGTGGTGGGACTTACCTTGACCTCATCGCCCTCAGGATGCAGGCCGATGAGGATGTTGCCGGCATCAAACTGGCTCCAGTTGTCCTGATGGATGAGAAGTTTGAGGCCGAGCACATCCCGGTAAAAGGCGACGCTGCGCTCCATGTCGCGCACGACGATCATGACGAGACCGAGTTTGCCGAACATCATTGCTTAGGACTCCCAACCGGGCCAATAGTGAATGCGGCCGATCACATCGTAAATGGGTGCGGGCAGCGAAGGCAATGCCACCGCGCCCGCACCGCTTAAACCAGATAGACCCGCGCTGCTTAAGCTGAGATGGCGAAGGTGCTCGGCGCGCACCTCGGAGGCCGTGAAGATGGACACGAAAGGCACTCCGCCGGCGGCCCTTTCCACGGCGGCGCGGCCCTCCGACTCTTCGCGCTCCACCAGGCACATCACGCCCACAATCTCAAATCCGAACTCGCAGGCGCGGCCTCAATCGCCTGCACGGTGGAGGCTCCGGTGGTGCAGACATCATCGACGATGACGACGCGCGCGCCTTTTTCGCGGAAGCCCTCGATGCGCTGTCCGGTGCCGTGGGTCTTCTCGGACTTGCGCACCAGGAAGCCGTGAATCCATTCCGGCTCGGGTGGCGGCGACATCGGTCGAGCGCAGATGAGCTTGCTGCGCGCTGAGCATGGCGACAGAGACCACGATCGGGTCGGCTCCCATGGTGAGTCCGCCGATGGCCTGCGGACGCCAGTCGCGGCGCTCGATTTCGTCGAGAAAAACGCGGCCGGTCAGGCGCGCGCCCTCGGCGTGCAGCGTGGTGGTGCGGCAGTCGATGTAGTAGTCGCTGGTGCCGCCGCTGGAGAGCTTGAACTGGCCCAGGCGGAAGGATTGCTGCGAGAGAAGGGTAAGAAGTTGCTGGCGTGCGTCGGACATGGATTTCACCATAACAAGAGCCGCCAAGCCGGGGCAAGCGCAGGCCTTGGCGGCAACCAAGCCCAGGCTGCTATTCTGGATAGGTGACTGCAACGCTGTACAAACGTTCCAAGCCCCCGCTTCGGAAGGCTTCTCTCCGATCCTGTGTTCGATGGCTACTCATCGGTGCGTTGCTTCTTTGGTCGCTCGCCGTGCTGCTTCTGGTGGCCGCCCGCTGGATCGACCCACCGACCACCGTGGTACACATCCAGCGCCGCGTGCAGGCCTGGATTCATCGCACGCCGTATCAGCGAACGCTACAAATTCGTTCCGCTCAGCCAGATCTCGCCCGATCTCCAGCACGCTGTCATCGCCGCCGAGGACGCGCGTTTCTACCAGCACCATGGCTTCGATTGGCACGCGATCCAACTCGCTGCCGAAGAAGATATGGAAGGCGGTCGCATCCGCGGAGGTTCCACCCTCACCCAGCAACTCGTAAAAAACCTGTTCTTCGGAACCGGCCGATCGTTCCTTCGCAAGGGCGCGGAGGCCACGCTGGTACCGGTGGCCGAAATCGTCCTCGGCAAGCAGCGCATTCTGGAGCTTTACCTCAACGTGGTCGAATGGGGCCCTGGGATTTATGGTGCAGAGTCGGCGTGTCGTTACTACGACAGAACCTCGGCCCGGCATATCGGCCGGGAACAGTCGGCACGGCTCGCCGCGATTCTGCCGGCTCCCCTGCAAGCGGCGGCCCGAGCGCATGAATAGCTACAGCGCGGTCATCCTCAGGCGGATGCGCCAAGAGAATTGGTAATCGTGAGCAACACGACCGCCGCGCCTCAGTGGACAGAGAAATCCGTAAAGCCGCGCGTCTGCACGAACAGCATGACGAAGAGCGCGCCGTTGTAGCCAACGTGGACCAGCGTCGAGCAAGCCAGCGAGTGAAAGCGCCAGCGGATCGCGGTCAGCACGACGCCGACCAGAACGATGCAGCCGATCTGCACCCAGGCTCCCGCCAGTTGCTGGGCGTGGATCGCGCCAAAGAGCACGGAGGTCACAGTCAGCGAAAGCAGCGCTCCGGTGCGGCGCGCCAGCGCCGGAAAAAGCAGTCCGCGAAACAAGACCTCCTCCGCAAAGGGCGCGATCAAGACGCCGAAGGCGCTCATCAGCCACGCGTCAAAGGGAGTGCGCAGCATCTAGTCGATGGGAAGCTCGGGCGGGCTGGGCAGAAAATGCGCCAAGAGCTGAACCGCCAGCGCGAGCAGCACTCCCCCGGTCAGAAAGATGGGCCAGCGCACCGGCCAGCGCCAGCCCAGCGCGCGAAAAAATCCGATGCGGAAGTGGTGCGCGAACAGACGCCACAGCGCGCCGAACAGCAGCAGGTAGGCGGCCAGTTGCGCGGGCACCAGCACGCGCGGATCGTTGGCAAGATCGACCGTGCGGAGCGCCGCTGAGCGCAGGGACGTGGTGCGCGATCGACGATCGCGATGGCGCCACAAAACAGGATTGCCAGCAGCATGCTCAGGAAGGCAAAGAAAACTTCAAGCAGTCCGAAGACCGGCTCGGGCTCGGGAGCGAGCGGCCAGGGGCGCGGCGCGGACTGTGCGGGGAGCTGCTCGCCGGAGGTGGACACGAGGCACCGCTGCGATTGTAGCAAGAGAAGCGGAACGTCCGACGAGCGAGCCGAGAGCGCCAAGGCGTTGCCGCTGAGCTACGCTCCCGCTTTCTTTTCGATCTTCGCCCAGGTGTCTTTGAGCGGCAGGGTGCGGTTGAAGACCAGTCGGCCGGGCTTGGAGTCGGGATCGACGCAGAAGTAGCCGACGCGCTCGAACTGATAGCGGTCCGCCGACCTGTGCGCTGGCCAGCGAGGGCTCCAGCTTGGCGTCCAGCAGCGTCTCCAGCGAGTCTGGATTGAGATTGTCGAGGAAGCTCTCGCCCTCTTCGAAATCGCCGGGATCGGACTTGGTGAAGAGCTTGTCGTAGATGCGGATCTCGGCCGCGATGGCGTGGCTGGCCGAGACCCAGTGGATCGTCGATTTCACCTTGCGCCCGTCGGGCGAGTTGCCGCCGCGGCTGGCCGGATCGTAGGTGCAGTGCACCTCGACGATCTTGCCCTTCGGCATCCTTCACCACGCTGGTTCGCGGTGATGAAGTACGCGTTGCGCAGGCGCACTTCCTTGCCCGGCGAGAGGCGGTAATACTTGGGCGGAGGAACTTCGCGGAAGTCGTCCTGCTCGATGTAGATCTCGCGCGAGAACGGCACCTGGCGGACTCCGGCGGCGGCGTCTTCGGGATTGTTCGCCACTTCGACGAACTCTTCCTGGCCTTCGGGATAGTTGTCGATCACGACCTTCAAGGGGCGCAGCACGGCCATGGCGCGCGGGACTCGTTTGTTCAGGTCTTCGCGCTGGAAGTGCTCCAGCATTTCGATGTCGGTGGAGCCGTTGGTGCGCGAAGCTCCAATGGCGGCGCAGAAGTTGCGGATGGCCTCGGCGGTGAAGCCGCGGCGGCGGATGCCGGAGATGCGTTGGCATGCGCGGATCGTCCCATCCGTGGACGCGTTTTTCCTGCACCAGTTGCAGCAGCTTGCGCTTGCTCAGCAGGGTGTAGGTGAGGTTCAGGCGGTCGAACTCGATCTGCTGCGAGGGAAAGATTCCAAGCTGCTCGATGTACCACTTGTAGAGCGGCTGATGGTCGGTGAACTCCAGGGTACACATGGAGTGCGTGACCTTTTCGAGCGAATCCGACTGGCCGTGCGCGAAGTCGTACATCGGATAGATGCACCACTTGTCGCCGGTGCGGTGATGCTCGGCGTGGAGGATGCGGTACATGACCGGGTCGCGCATGTTGAGGTTGGGCGAGGCCATGTCGATCTTGGCGCGCAGGACGCGGGTGCCGTCGGGAAACTCGCCCTGGCGCATGCGCTCAAACAGGTCGAGATTCTCCTCGACGCTGCGGTCGCGGTAGGGGCTGTCTGTGCCGGGCTCGGTGAGGGTGCCGCGATGCTCGCGAATCTCCTCGGCGGTGAGGTCATCGACGTAGGCCTTGCCGGCCTGGACCAGTTGCACCGCCCACGCGAAGAGCTGATCGAAGTAGTCGGAGGCGTAGCAGAGACGGTCCCACTCGAAGCCGAGCCAGCGCACATCCTCCTGGATGGAGTCCACGTACTCCTGCTCTTCCTTCTCGGGATTGGTGTCGTCAAAGCGCAGGTTGGTGAGGCCGCCGAACTCGTCGGCCAGATCGAAGTCGAGGCAGATGGCCTTGGCGTGGCCGATGTGCAGGTATCCGTTGGGCTCCGGAGGAAAGCGCGTCTGAATGACGGCGTCGCCGTACTTCTTCGTCTTCAGATCCTCGATGAACATCTCGCGGATGAAGTTGGAGGGACGGGCGGCGGACTCCGCCGGGACGGTTGCGGCATGCTTTACTTTCCGGATTCGAAGTGGTCATGACTCACATTCCTTTACGTGAGAAACAAGCAACGATTCACAGCTTGCTGCGTCACAACTGGCATCGCAGCTTGGCAATGGCCTGGGCGATGCGCTCCAGGCAAAGTTCACGGCCCAGCACTTCCATGGTCTCAAACAGCGGCGGCGCATTCTTGCGTCCGCAGACGGCGACGCGGATGGGCTGGAACATCGGCCCGGCCTTCACTCCCAGGCGCTCGGCGGCCGCGCGCAGCGCGGCTTCGAGCGATGGCGTGATCGAAGGGCGTGGCCGGCCAGCAGCTCGCGCGCCTCGGTCGAGAATCCTGCGGGCCAGCGCCGCGTCGCCCTTCTGCGGAATCAGCTCAAGGCAATCATACGGCGGAAGCTGCGCGGCGAAAAAGAAGTCGGCGGCGGTAGTCACGTCGCGCAGGAACTTGATGCGCTCGCGAATCAGCGGCGTGACCTGGAGCAGCTTCTCCGCGCGTTGCGGGCAGCCCTGCCTGCTCGCAGAAACGGCAGCAGGCGCGGCGGAAAGCTGTTCGACCGGCAGGGCGCGGATGTGCTCGGCATTGAGCCAGACGGCCTTGGGATCGAACGGATCGTCTTCGGCTGAAGTTGACCACGGCGTTGGCGCGATTGACGCCTTCCAGGGTGAAGGCCGAGGTCAGCTCCGGCAGGGTGAGGAAGTCGCGGTCGTTCTTGGGCGACCAGCCCAGCAGGCAGAGAAAGTTGACGAATGCCTCCGGCAGAAAGCCCGCGTCGCGGTAGGTGGTGACGCTGACGACCGGGCCGTGACGGCGCTTGGAAAGCTTGGTGCCGTCGGGGGCGACCAGCAGCGGAAGGTGCGCGAACTGCGGGGTCTGCGGCTCCGGTGGCCGGCCGAGGCGGCCTCGAAGATGAGCAGATGCTTGTAGGTGTTGGAGAGGTGATCCTGGCCGCGAATGATGTGGCTGATGCGCAGGTCGGCGTCGTCGGCGCAGGAGGCCAGATGATAGGTCGGCATGCCATCGCTGCGCAGCAGGGCGAAGTCCTCGACCTCATCGGCCAGCTTGGTCTGCTCGCCGTAGACGGAGTCGGCGAAGCGCAGCACGCGGTCGTGGCCGCGCGGCACGCGGAAGCGCAGGGCAAACGGTTCGCCGGCGGCGGCGCGGCGGTCGCTCTCGGCGCGGGAAAGATCGCGCATGCCGGGATTGAAGAGCCATGCGCCTTGCGGCCCGGACTGATCGCTCTCGCCGGCATGAGCCGGGGTGAAGTCGCGGTAGGCGAGGTCGTTGGCGAAGATCGCCTCGGCCACCTGGCGGTGCAGGGCGAGGCGCTCGGACTGCTTGTACTCCTCGTCCCAGGCGAGGCCGAGCCAGCGCAGGCCGTCGAAGATGGAGTTGACGCTGGCGTCGGAGTTGCGCTCGACATCGGTGTCGTCCAGGCGCAGCACCATGGTGCCGCCGTTGTGGCGGGCATAGAGCCAGTTGAAGATGAAGGTGCGCGCACGAGCCCACATGGAGAAAGCCGGTGGGAGAGGGCGCAAATCGGACTCGTAGCATAAGGATTGAGTATAAACGCTGCGGGCAGGTGCGGGGTAGCTAACGTGCGAAAACCTCGCGCAGAGCGAGTACGACGCAGGCGCAAATCAAAGCCCCGCACGAGACTGAGCTCGTGCGGGGCGTTTGGAACGTGTTGCCGACTCTAGTTGCTGGGCTAGGCCGCTTTGGCTTCGACCGCGGGAGCTGCGGTTGCGGCTCGGGCGGCAGTTGCTTCGGCCTTCTTGCGGCGTTTCAGAAGCTTCTGTTTGCGAAGCCGATTGAATCTGTGCCTTGTCACCGATATTTCCAGACATGGGGAGCTGCTTTCTGTGGCGCTCATTTGCGTGCGTAGTGTGCGATGCAATCATCTCATATCGCGGACGATTCTCCTCGGCGAATTAGACGGCCCGGCCGGGCGGCGGTTGCGGCAAAGCGCAGAGTTTACCGTAGAATGAATTGTTCAGGACGAAGTCCCAGTTTTGACGATAAGGATATAGGTACGTATGGCGAATCATGTTTCGGCGCTGAAGCGCGCACGACAGACGGAAACCAAGACGGCGACCAATCGCGCCAACAAGTCGCGTATGCGCTCGGCGCTGCGCTCTCTGCGCACCGCACTGACCTCCGGCGATAAGACTGCGCTGGATACGACGTTCCGTGAGACGGTTTCGGTTCTGGATAAGAGCGTGCAGAAGGGGATTCTGCACAAGAACACAGCATCGCGCTACAAGAGCCGTCTTTCGGCCCGCGTGAAGGCTGCAACCGCAACCAAGTAAAGTTTTTCTCTGTGAGCGACGGCAGGCCTCGGCCTGCCGTCTTCATTTGCCCAAAAGTTGCTCTCGCTGTTGCCGTTGCTCTGAGTTGTCATTCCAAGCTTTGCGAGGAATCCCCGCGCCGCTGAAACATGCACCCTAGCCCCAGAGGCCCTTCCGCCACCGACCATAACCGCGCAGCCGCCCTAGAAGATGAACTTTGCCGCCAGTTGTACCTGCCGCGGGGGCATGGCGTTGACAATTTGTCCGAAGCCGGCGCTGCCGGCTGCTGATGTTTCCATTGACGGCGGCAGCGCCGAAGAACTGCGCGTGATTGAAGACGTTGAATGCCTCCACCCGGAACTGGAGCGTTTTGTTCCGCCGTAAGCACCACCTCTTTTTGCAGTGACATATCGAAGTTCTTCAGCCCCGGGCCATAGAAGAAGCGGCGCGGGACATTGCCCAGCGTTCCCAGCGCAGGCACGCTGAACAGCGATGGTATTGAAGGCCGCGTTGCGCGAGCCATCCGGCCACCCCGCGCGGATTGCGGTTCAGCTCCAGATTGCCGGGCGTGAAGTGCGGCGTGTCCACGCCGTTGTTGTTGATGCCGTTGGGCATCGAGCCCAGCAGCGAGCTGTCCGTGTTGTTGTAGAGCGTGACCGGCAGTCCGGTGGAGAAGCGCGTGATGCCGGAGATCGACCAACCGGTAGTCAAGCGATTCTGCGCCCCGGTCAGGCGCTCGAACGGCAGCACGTAGCGATAGCTGGCGACAAAGTTATGGCGCAGATCGAAGGCGGAGATCGCCTTGCTCAGCGCCGCACCCATGGGATAGACCGGCTCGGACAGACTGGACGAGTCATCGAGCGACTTGCCGTAGGTGTAGGCGGCCATCACCTCCAGCGATTTCGCTGGTGTGGCGCACCGAAGCTTCGCAGCGAGTTGTAGTTGGAGAAGCCGATGGTCTTCTGATAGGTGATGCCGTCAAACGATGCGTCGAACGGTCCCCGGACTTGTACGGTGCTGCCGTCGGCCTTGGTGAAGATTCCGCCTTCGTTGAAGGGGCCGCAGGTCGGCGATGCCGGGCGCGACCTGGCTGTGCTGACTGACGCTGAGGCAGAGCGCCGCGTTGCCGGGATTGGCCGAGGTGAGCACCAGAAGATGATGCGCCTGCGAGCCGACATAGCCCAGCTTCAGGAAGGTGTTGCGCGCCAGTTCGCGCTCGACGGAGAGGTTGTAGCTCTCGGTGTAAGGCGAGGTGTTGCGATAGTAAAACGCCGGGTCGCCGGTGATGGGAGTGTAGTTGGACCAATTGACGCTGGTGTTGGGATGGCGATGCCGATGCGCCGAAGACCGGAATCGGCGAAGGAAACGGTTGCCCGTTGTCTGGGCCGGTTGGCGGAGACGAATGGCTCGTTGAACAGCGGATGTCCGCCGGTGCTGTCGTAGTCGTATCCATAGGGCGGGTTGGCGCTCATGATGCCCGCCGAAAGCCCTTCGAATGCGGAGTAGAAGATGCCGAAGCCCGCATGAATGCTGCTCTGGCCGGAATGGCCGAAGAGCGTGCCTAGCAGACCGCCGTCAAAATCCGGCGAGTAGGTCACGCCCAGGCGCGGAGAAAAGTTGTCCCACTTGGTCGGCGCCAGGGTCGTGGGAATTCCGGCGTCGCCGGGAAAGACAATGCCGGTCGGGCGCGCCCGGGATAGACCTCCGACTGCTGTCCCAGAACGAAGGTCTGAAGCTGGTTGTACTTCTCATGCCAGGGCGGCAGAACATCCCAGCGCACGCCGTAGTTCAGCACCAGGTTGGGACGCACCTGCCAGCTATCCTGCGCGAAGGCGCCAATGTATTTGTTGCGGATGTAGAACGCGCTGGCGTCGCCCTGCTCGTAGGTGCTGGCAACGCCCAGCAGGAAGTCGGCAAAGTCCGAGCCGGTCTCCGTGCCCTGGAAGACGAACGAACCGTTGTTGATGGAGTTGGAGTCGATGTTGACCTGATCGAGATGAAAGCTGCCGCCAACCTTGCAGCGTGTGGTGGCCCATCGATCCGGGAGAGATTGTCGCTCCACTGAAAGGTATTGTTGACCTGCCGCTCGCCGGTGACATCGACGCCGATGGTGAAGTTGTTGAAGGCAACATTCTCAATGCCTTCAATGCTCGGGATCCAGTGGAACGATGCCCAGCGTGCCCGCGCCGGTGACAAAGCCCTGCGAGGCCAGCGAAGGCCCGACGCCGCCCACCGGCTTGCCGATGACGTTGAAGTCGCGCATGTAGCTGAAGTGCGCCTCGTTCACCGTGTTGGGCGCCGAAGGCCTTGGTCAGCCCGAGGCTGAACAGTTGGGCGCGTCCGTTGGAGGTGGCGTTGAAGCCCGGTACGTTGGCTCCGCCCTGCGCCGTCGGGTAGGGATTGTTCAAGGTTGTACTGATCGATGAAGTAGTAGGCGGAGAGATTGCCCCAGCGCGTGTTCTGGTCGATGCGCGCTGCCGCCTTGTTGTCGCCCAGGGTTTCGTTCTGCGTGGAACTGGAAAACGAGTTCGGGCCGACGTTGGGCTAGCGGAATGTATTGCAGCAAGTGCGCGGCCGGCGCTCGACCACAGCGGATTGAGGAATGACGCCATTCGGAAAGACCTGCGAGTACGGCTCGCCCGCCGTAACCGTCACGTTCTGTCCGAGCCTGGCTCAGCTTGGAGGAAGCTGGCTCGCCAGGTAAGCGCCGCTCACCGTGCCGGTGAGCGGGCTCGCGCCACTTTGCGGGCTGACCAAGTCGCTGAAATTGCCACCGCGTTCGGCGAGGCTGGGCACCGCGATGTTTCCGGTCTCCTGGCCTTGGGTCATGCCGGTGCCCTGGTAGTCGAGGAAGAAGAATGACTTGTCTTTGCGGATCGGGTCCGCCCAGGGTGCCGCCGTACTGGTTGCGCTCGTAGGCGGCGCGGCTGGTGGCAAAGTAGTTGCGCGCGTCCAGCGCGGTGTTGCGCAGCGAATTCGAAGGCGCTGCCGTGAAGTTGATTGCCGCCGGACTTGGTGGTGACCAGCACCTGCCCGCCGCTGAAGTTTCCGTATTCGGCGTCGAAGTTGCTGGTGAGCACCTTGAAGTCCTGGATGGAATCCAGATTGGGAACCACGGCGGTGCCGTTGTTGAAATCTTCCTCGACGTCCGAGCCGTTGACGGCGAAGCCGTTGCTGGTTTCGCGCTGTCCGCTGACCGAAAGATTGCCGGGATTGAGATCGCCCGAGGGCGGCGTGGCCGGTGCAGCCCGACATCACCACCGCGTTGGGCTGCTGCGAGCTGGCGGGAATCACGCCCGGCTGCATGGCCAGCAGATCGGTAAAGCTGCGCCCATTCAACGGCACCGAAGTCATCTTGGCGGCGGTGATGGTCTCGCCGACCTGCGAGCTGGCGGTCTCAACCCCAGGCACCTCCACGGTGACGTTGAGCGACTCGTTTTGAGTCGCGAGCGGCAACTGAACGTCCAGCGCCGCCATCGCGCCGTCGGCCACATCCACTCCCTTGCGGAGGACCGTCTGGAAGCCGGATTCGCTGAACTCCAGCGTCATAGCGTCCCGCCGGCAAGCGCGATCGAATAGGCTCCCTCGGCCCCGGTGGTGCTCTCAAGCACGGCGCCGGTGGCAGAGATTGCGCGCCCGCACGCTGGCTCCCGGCACCACGGCGCCGGCTGGGATCGGAAACCGTGCCGTGGAGGTGGGCGCCATCGCCGCCCGAGGCAAGCAGCAGAGCCGTGCAGGCCAGAAGGACAAAGGCAACCCGGATGGATTGGCGAAGCTTACCTGAAAAAACAGAACAGAGATGGGAGAGGGACACGATCGGTTTGCCGCCTTATGAAAGTGAAAATGATTTTCAATTCCCTAAGTGTACAGCTCGCGTCCTGCTCTGCCCTGTGACCTCGGTCACTGGGCAAAGTGACACAAAACGTGACCCCCGATTCCGATCCGCGCCCGCTCGCCGACTCCGACGTTGCTCCCGCCGTTCGCTCGCTCTTCGCCTCGCGGTTCGCCCACTTCACCCGCTATAATCCAGCATGGGCGCACCCCAAACCGTTCTCTGCGGCTCCAAGCCCGAGCGCCTCATGTCGCTCGACGTATTTCGCGGCCTCACCATCTTGCTGATGATCGTCGTCAACGCCAGCGGCACCGGCTCCTTCGCCCAGTTGCAGCACTCGGCCTGGAGTGGCTGGACCCTCACTGACCTGGTCTTTCCGTTTTTCCTCTTCATCACCGGCGTCTCGCTCACCTTCTCCTTCGCCTCGCGGATCTCGGCCCGCACCTCGCCAGGCGATATCTCGCGCCGCGCCCTGTTGCCGCACATCCTGCGCCGCTCCGCCATCATTTTCCTCATCGGCCTGCTCATCAACGCCTTCCCTCACTACCATCTGGCAACCTGGCGCATTCCCGGAGTCCTGCAGCGCATAGCCCTCTGCTACCTCTTCGGCTCGGTGCTCTATCTCTGGACGGGCACGCGCACCCGCTGGGCCGTCATCATGGCCCTGCTCGTCGGATATTGGCTCCTCATGCGCTTTGTTCCCGTCCCCGGCTTCGGAATTCCCACCGTCAACATTCCCCTCCTCGATCCGGATCGCAACCTCGTTGCCTGGCTCGACCGCAAGCTCATGTGGGGACACCTCTACGAGCGCGTGCGCGATCCCGAAGGCCTGCTCAGCACCCTCCCCGCCATCGCCAACACTCTCTTCGGCGTGGCCGTCGGCGAGTGGATTCGCCAACTTCGCGCCGACTCCGCCCAACTGCTACGCCGCCTCGTCAGCGTCGGCCTCGCCTGCTGCATCGCCGGAGAGCTCTGGGGCCTCATCTTCCCCATCAACAAAAAGCTCTGGACCAGCTCCTACGTCCTCCTCACCGTCGGCCTTGCCATGCTCTCGTTCGCCGCCTGTTACTGGCTCCTGGACGTAAAGAAACGGCGGGGCCGCTGGACCATCGTCCCCATCGTCTTCGGAACCAACTGCATCTTCGCCTACGCCTTCTCGGAGTTTGCCGCCATCGCCTCCGTCGTCTTCAAGTTCCGCTTCCATGGCAACTTGATCAACAGTGAGAATCTGCTCCGCGCGTACTCCTTCGATCACATCCCCCAGCCGCAGTGGTCTGAGCTGGGCTACGCGCTCTTCTACGCCGCCTTCTGCTGGTCGGCCACCTGGCTCCTCTACCACCGCAAAATCTTCCTCAAGATCTAGCCCCGGCAAAATAAAAAAGGTCCGCGCGTCACGCGGACCCTTTCCAATCCGTGCCTTCTACCGCGCCGCGCTCTTTGCCGCCGAGCCCACCACGAACGTGTCCTTCACTTCAAAGCCGCCCTTCTCATCCAGCCGGTACATCGTCGCCTTCAGCGCGCCATGTTCGCGCACAAACTTCACATAGTGATAAATCGGAAACACCGGGTCCTGGAACAAATCCCCTGACGTACGCTCCACCGGATACGGCTTGGCCCCGCCGCCGCCGCTCACCAGGTACACCACGCCGCCGCGCTCAAAGCGCTCATAGTTATGGATATGCCCGGCGACCACGATGATCTTTGCCGAGATCTGCTTTGCCGCCGCCTCCAGTTGCTGCGCCAGCGCATCTTCATTCGGACGCACATCGTGCGACGAGTCGCCCACAATCCCATCCGCCATCGGAGGATGGTGCAGCGAGACGAACACGTACTTCGTGCTCTTCGGCAGTCCCTCCAACTGCTTTGCCACCCAAGCCGACTGCTCTCCGCCCGCCGTCAAATCCAGGTTGCTGTCCACCGTGATGACGTAGACATCGCCCATCTGCACCGAATACCAGCGCCGTCCCCGCAGCTCCGGAAACGCATTCCACCAGTTCTCCACTCCGCCGTGGCCATGCAGTTCATGGTTGCCCATCGCCGGAAACACCTTCAGCCCCGCCGCCCGCCACGCCGCCGTCTCCTGGCGATACACCTCATAGTCATTCGCCACTCCTCCGCTCAGCGGCACGTCGCCGCTCAGCAGCAGCAGATCCGGTTTCTCTGCCGTAACCTTCGCCACCAGGGCTCGCCGCGCCCCCGGATTCGTGTCCTTCGTATTGCCCGGGTCGGTAAAACGCATGTCGCCGTATGCAATCAACGTCCAGTCGCCCTTGGGAGCCACAATCGTAAACGTCGGCCCCGGCCCGCTCAGCAGACCCGCCATGCTCACGTCCGCGCCCCACGCCTGCAGCGCCATGCAGCCCAGCAGCAGTGCCAGCCGCACCATCGGAAATCTCCCACGCATCCTCATCAACCCACCTCTTCCGGAACTCCTATCGCCGGAGCTTCCGTCCCACTCAGCATCCGGAAATCATCGCCAAGCCACCCAAGCATACCCTCGCGGCGCGCATCCTGTCGTAGCCGGAGTTCTTTTATTACGCGCGATCTTCCTGAGCCCAGCCAAAGAAAAAAATACAGAACTCGAAGCGCACAGGTATATAGTCTGGGATTGCCGGAGGCACAACGCGAATTCCGGCTGCAAGCCGCAGCAAGCGGAGGTGCGCAAGATGAGTCTCGACAGCAGCTTTGAGACCAGGACGTACCGCAAAGTTGACCTACGTTTAATTCCATTCCTCTTTCTCTGTTACATTCTGGCTTATCTCGACCGAGTCAACGTCGGCTTTGCCAAGTTGCAGATGTTGAAAGCGCTGTCTCTGAGTGATGCGGCCTTCGCCACCGGTGCCGGAATCTTCTTCATCGGTTATTTCTTTTTTGAAGTCCCCAGCAACGTGTTGCTCAAGAAATTCGGAGCGCGCAAGTGGATTGCCAGGATCATGATTTCCTGGGGCATCGTCTCGGCTTGCATGATCTTCGTGAAGGGCGAAGCGTCTTTCGACGCCCTGCGTTTTCTGCTCGGAATCGCAGAAGCCGGTTTCTTCCCAGGGGTCATCTTTTATCTAACCCTGTGGTATCCCTCAAGGCTCCGAGCCACCCGCACCGCCTGGTTTGTCGCGGCCATCGCGGTCTCCGGCGTCATCGGCAATCCCATCTCCGGCTGGATCATGGATATGTTTTCCGGCGCACGCGGGCTCATGGGATGGCAGTGGTTATTCCTCTCAGAAGGCATTCCATCGATGATCGTTGGCGTGTGGGTCATCTTTTATTTGAACAGCAGCATCGAAGAAGCCAAGTGGCTCACCGCAGAAGAAAAGGCACTGCTCGCAAAGAATCTTGTCGCAGAAGAAAAAGATAAAACCGAGCACAAACTGATCGACGCTTTCAAGAGCGGCACGGTATGGGTGTTATGTGTGATCTATTTCACCCTGATGATCGGCCTCTATGGCATCGCCTTCTGGTTGCCGACCATTGTGAAGGCCTTCGGAATAAAAGGATACTTGGGGGTAGGTCTGATCTCTGCCATACCCTACGGGGTCGCTGTGATCGGAATGGTGCTTCTCAGTAATCATTCCGACAAGACAGGAGAGCGGAGATTGCATTACGTATGCACCGCCACCGCCGGAGCGATTGGTCTGGTCCTGAGCGGGGTGTTTGCTTCCAATCCAGTCTTGGCCATTATCTTTCTGTCCATAGGAACCCTCGGGGTGATTGGCTCCATGCCATTGTTCTGGCCCCTACCCTCTGCGTTCTTGACTGGAACCGCCGCTGCCGCCGGAATTGGAATTGTGAACTCGGTGGGAAACCTGGGCGGCTACGTTGGACCCAACGTTCCAATCTGGGCAAAGCTCATCTCCTCCGATCGTTCTGCTGCGCTGTACATCATCGCCGCAATCCTGATCTTCGGAGCGTTGATTACCTATTTCTTCATCCCGAAAAATCTTCGTGTCAAGGTGGGGGCGGCGCCATCGGTGATTCCCACTACAAGAAGTGCATAGAGTCGGCGAGTTCGGCAGGTGGCCATCTCAATAACCTATCGCAATTGACGGTTGAGGGTGCCCCACATCTGCCGCAGTTAGCAGATGTGGGGCTTGCAGATGTGGGTTAGGAGTTCACCAGGAGGCTCATCCTCTGTCACGATCTCGGCGCGGGACAACTCCACCGCGTCCGTTGTACATGTACAACGCCTTGGGAAAAAAGCGGCGGCGCAACTTGGCCCAAAGCCGCGTACACAGGTGATACCACTCCCACTGCAGCGCGCATGGCTTTCTGCCCGGATGCATGTTCAGTCCAAAGTTGCTGCACATCCACGGCCTCCGCGCCCGCTATCTTACCCCGAATCCCTCTCACCCGCCGCCCCGTCCAAGAACCTTGAAACTTTGAAACCTTGAAACTTTGAAACTTTGAATTTTGAAACCTCGCTCTTTCCAGCTATCCTATCCCTCGTGGCGGTTTCGATCACAGTCCTCGCCTCCGGCAGCGGAGGCAACTGCACGGTCCTTGCAACGTCTCAGCACCCGCGTGCTCGATCGACTGCGGCCTCTCCTGCCGCGAAACCTGCCGCCGCCTCGCCGCCCAGGGCATCGCGCCCGGAGTCTCTCTCCGCCATCCTCATCACCCACGAGCACGCCGACCACGTCGCCGGCGTGCACGTCATGGCCAAAAAGTTTCGCCTGCCCGTCTTCATGACCGCGCCCACCCATGGCGCCTGGCAGCGCCAGTGCAAGGATTCAGCGGGCAACCGCGTCCAGGCCGAGCGCCTCGAACTGTTCTCCCCGGGCAAAAGTTTCAGCGTCGGAGATATCGAGGTCATGCCCTTCACCATTCCCCACGACGCCGCCGATCCCGTCGGCTTCCGCTTCCTCGCCGAAGGCGTGCGCGTGGCCATCGCCACCGATCTCGGCTTCCTGCCGCGCAATGTCCGCGACCAGCTCCGCGGCTGCGACGGCCTCATCCTGGAATCCAATCACGACCTCGAAATGCTCCGCGGCGGACCTTATCCCTGGGCCGTAAAACAGCGCGTCATGTCCCGCGTTGGGCATCTCTCCAACGAAGCTCTCGCGGAATTCCTTGACAACGGACTATGATGGAGGTGCAGCGTTCCTGATTCTGGCTCATTTGTCGGAGCAGAATAATCATCCCGACTTGGCGCGGTCGCGGCCGAGCGGGCTTTGGGAATGCGCCAGGGGCTGTGGGGCAACCGTCTGGTTCTGGCTTCGCAGGATGAACCTCTCTCGACCCTCACGCTATAGAGTTGATTATGAGTCAATGCATCGATCCATTCGTCGGCAAGATCCTCGCGGGATGGCGCTATGACATCACCGGCCTCGCGCCGGAGATGAGTGGCGACTACGAGGCCCACCTCGCCGAATGCGACTCACTGCCGCTCCCGCCAGAAGCTTCATCGCACCATCGATATCACTCTGATCGCCCTGGCCACGGTCTCGGCCATCGTCTTCGTCTTTGCCTTTGCCGTCATCCACCACTTCAGTCCGCCGCACGCCTTCTGGTTTGAGGTCGGCGCGCTCTGCGGCTTTGCCCTCTCGGCCCTGGTCTGGCTCATCGTCGCCGTCGCCACTCCCGCGCCGCTCGTGGTCAAGGACGCAGCCCTCACCGGAGCGCGCAATCTCCATGACCGCCTGCCGGAAAATCTCCGCGACCGTCTTCCCGAAGAGCTGCGGGTCAGAATCTCCGGCGGCCACTAAAGCCTGCAACATTGCCTGCAAAAGCAACCCCTCCTGCGCGGATGGTACTGTCTGGTCAATGCCTTGCCAATCCTTGCGCAAGCGATTGCCAATTCAGTCACTGCGGCTCTTCCAACCATTACCCAAGAAGTCAATCGTTGTCCCGGCTCATCAGCCCAGAATCAATCCGCCGCGTAATCCGGCTACGCTTTCGATGTGCTGCTCCAGACACCAGCGTTCCAAGCTGGTTCACCAGCCGTTCGCAGGCTCTCGGGTCCCAGAAGTTCGCCGTCCCCACCTCCACCGCGGTCGCTCCCGCCAGCAGAAACTCCACCACATCCTCCGGGGTGCTGATGCCGCCGATGCCGATGACCGGAATCTTCACCGCCTGCGCCACCTCATAGACCATGCGCACCGCAATCGGCTTGATCGCCGGACCGCTCAGCCCCGCCGTCACGTTGGAGATGCGCGGCCGCCGCGTCACCGGATCGATGGCCATGGCCAGGAAGGTGTTCACCAGCGAGACCGCGTCCGCGCCCGCGTCTTCCGCCGCCCGCGCCATCCGCGCAATGCTGGTCACGTTGGGCGAGAGCTTCACGATCAGCGGCCGCCGCGAGACCGCGCGCGCCCCGGCCACCACCTCGGCCAGCAGCGACGGGTCCTGCCCAAAGGTGATTCCGCCCATGGCGCACATTGGGGCAGGAGACGTTCAGCTCATAGGCCGCAATGCCTTCGCCCTCGTTCAGAATGCGGATCGTCTGCTCGTACTCCTCCGTGCTGTATCCGTACACGTTGGCGATGACGACCGCGTCTTTGATCTTCGCCAGCTGGGGCAGCTTCTCTTCCACAAAGGCGCGCGCCCCAATGTTTTGCAGGCCGATCGCATTCAGCATTCCCGCCGCGGTTTCAAACAGCCGCGGCGGAGGATTGCCCGCCATCGGCTCGCGCGACAGTCCCTTCACCACAAAGCCGCCCAGCTTGTCGAGGGAGACGATGTCCTCGAACTCCACGCCGTAGCCAAACGTCCCGGAGGCCGCCAGAATCGGATTCTTCAGCGCGATGCCGGCGACGTTGACGCTCATGTCCAGAGTGAGCGGGCCGCGCTGCTTTTCGCGCTGGCTTTCGCGCGAAGTCGGAGCCGTGGCGGCGGTGGCTGTGGCGTCGAGGGCGGAGGCCTGGTCTTCAATCTTGCTTGCGCCCTCCACCTCCTGCTTCGGATTCTTCAGGCTCATTCCCTCATTCTACTTCGTGGCCGCCGCCGCGGCGACTCCACGACGAGAACGACCAGTCTCGGCTGTTTGTTGCTCCTCGCCTTCGATCCGGCGTTCTTGATATCCTTAATTCTTATGCTAGATCTTGCCTTTGTACGCGAGCACTTATCCGTGGTGGAAGAGAAGCTGCGCAGCCGTAACGCGAACCCTGAAGAAGTGCTGGGCAACTTCCGCGAGATCGACACCCGCCGCCGCGCCGCTCACCCACGAGTTGGAGACCGCGCTGGCCCGCCGCAACGAGCTGAGCAAGAAGATCGGCCCGCTCATGGGCGCGGAGAAAAAAGGCTCGATCACGCCGGAGCAGAAGTCCGAACTGGAGTCGCTCAGCGCCGAGGTGCTCAAGCTCAAGGAAGGCATTCCGGCGCTGGAAGAGCAGGCCAAGGCCGCCGACAAAGAGCTCTACGACATTCTGGCGACGATTCCCAACCTGCCGCACGACTCCGTTCCCGTGGGCAGCGACGAGACGGCCAACGTCGAGGTGAAGCGCTGGGGCACGCGGCCCGAGTTCGACTTCACTCCCAAGCCGCACTGGGAGCTGGGCGAGCAGCTCGGCATTCTCGACCTGGAGCGGGCCACCAAGCTGACCGGCGCGCGCTTCGCTCTCTACTGGGATCTCGGCGCCAAGCTGGAGCGCGCGCTGATGAACTTCATGCTCGATCTGCACACCCGCGAGCATGGCTACACCGAAGTTCTGCCGCCCTACCTGGTCAACTCCGAGTCGATGTACGGCACCGGCCAGTTGCCCAAGTTCGAGCAGGATCTGTTCAAGGTTCCGCAGGGCGAGCGCGACCTCTGGCTGATTCCCACCGCCGAGGTTCCGGTCACCAACATCTTCCGCGACGAGACGCTGGAGGCCTCGCGCCTGCCGATTTCGCTGACGGCCTACACTCCGTGCTGGCGCAGCGAGGCGGGCTCGTACGGCAAGGATGTGCGCGGCATCATTCGCCAGCATCAGTTCCAGAAGGTGGAGCTGGTCAAGTTCACCAGGCCGGAGGAGAGCTACGACGGAGCACGAGAAGCTGACGCGCGCCGCCGAAACCGTGCTGGAGCGGCTCGGGCCTGCATTATCGCCGCATGCTGCTTTGCACCGGCGACATGGGCTTCAGCTCGGCCAAGACGTACGATCTGGAGGTCTGGCTGCCGGGACAGGGATTGTTCCGCGAAATCTCCTCCTGCTCGAACTTTGAGAGCTTCCAGGCGCGGCGGGCCAACATCCGCTACAAGCCGGAGGGCAAGAAGGGAACGGAGCTGGTGCACACCCTCAACGGCAGCGGCCTTGCCGTGGGCCGCACCTGGGTCGCCATCGTCGAGAATTATCAGCAGAAGGATGGCAGCGTGGTGATTCCCGAAGCGCTGCGGCCTTACATGGGCGCGGACAAAATCGAAGCGCGCAAGCTGTAGCGGACGGGCCGCATGGATTGCAGAGGCAGTTGCACCGGCAACAAGCAATCCGGCGATCCGGCATTTGAACTAGACTGGATGTGCAATGAAAAAAGTGTGGGAGACAATCAAGGGCTACATCTGGTGGACGCATCCGCGAGGATCGTTCCACTACGATGTGATGGTCACGCTGATTCTGCTGTTCATCTTCGTGACCCCGCACTTTATCAACTACAAGGACAAACCGGCCGAGCGCCTGCCGCGTCCCAAGAGCGTGCTGGTGATGCCGGACGGAGACAACGGACTCATCTTCCGGGTGGATGCGCGCGATGTGAAGGGCGCGACAGCCGGAGGAGAAGCAGGCCGATCTGCAGCGCGTCATCGAGCCGATCAGCGGCTACGTGAAGATCAAGCGCTGGGCACCGGAGCAGGACACCAAGGGCAATCTGGTGGGATATCATGTGTGGGTTCAGCGGTAAGCGGGCGGACGCTGAGCCGGGAGCGAAGAGAGATTCGAATGAAGAAGCTGATGCTGGTGGCTTCCGTGGCGGCTCTGTTGGCCGCCTCCGCATTTGGGCAGAGCAAGCAAGGCAATCTGGAAGAGGTGCTGAACCTGCTGGACAAGGCCAGCGCCGAGTTTCAAGAGCGTGCAGACTGATTTCGTCTGGGACCAGTATCAGAAGGTGGTCGACGAGCACGATATACAGAAGGGCGTGATGTACTTCCGCCGCACCGGCTCCAAGCGGTCGATGGAGATGGCTGCCGATATTCAGCGAGCCCGCCCCGAAGTACGTGCTGTTCACATGGCGATGAGTTGCAGGTGTATCTGCCCAAGATCGATCAGGTCGACGATCTACGAGGCAGGCAAGAACCGCGAGGACTTCGAGAGCTTACCTGGCGCTGGGCTTCGGCGGACGCGGCCACGACCTGCCGAAAAACTTCGACATCCGCTACGCCGGCATCGAAGACCGTGGACGGCAAGGCAACCTACAAGCTCGAACTGATCCCGAAGGCGCAGAAGGTCAAGAACATGTTCAGCCTGATCACGCTCTGGATCGATCAGCAGACGGGGATGAGCGTGCAGCAGAAATTCCAGGAGAGCGGCGGCGATTATCCGGCTGGCCAAGTACACCTCCATCCTCGTCAATCAGCCGCTGCCGCTGGACGCCTTCAAGCTGAAGACGACAAGCAAGACAAAGTAGCGTCCACCCGAACAGCTAAGGGCTGATGGAAAGCTGCTCTCTTTTGCCTTAGTTCTGCAACCGGGGGCGACAATGCGCGCGTCTCATCAGGGTGAGAGGTAGATCATGGCCAAACCCAAAGTGGTGATCATTCCGGCGATGCCTGACCCGAGTGGACGCGACCGGATACGCACCGACGATCCGCGATACATGGAGGGCCAGCGCGTGCTGGTGGAGGCCATGAAGTATCTCCTGCAGAGCGACCGCGAAGCCAACCGGGAAGCCGCCGAACTGCTCAGCGAACACGTGCGCACCATGTTCCGCATGAGCGACTCGCCATTCGCAAAGCGCCCAACGAACGTGAGCAGCGGCACGGGAAGGTTTTACAAGGCCGGGGCTCAGGCTCCGGCCTTGTTGCGTCCGTGCTGCGTCTAGTGCCGCGTCCGCTGGGCTCGACGGCGGTCTGCCACCAGGCCAGAAATGCAGCGGCCAGCACCAAGCACAAACGGGAAGCACTCCATCGTGTAGCGATCCTCCGACTGCGCCGGTGGTGGCCAGAAACAGCGAGCGCACGACCGGGTAGGTGAGCAGCAGAGCGAGATATCTTGATGCGGCGGCGCATCAGCCATGCCCCGGCCACTGCGGCGGCCACGTAGGCAAGGTTGAGCAGCGCCGAGCGCGATGCCGCACCAGGCGTCGTGCGGGTCTGCCTCGATCTCCCAGAAGTGAGTGTCGAGCGGCATCATCTCGGTGCGCGGCCGGAACCACATGTCCAGCATGCGGGCGGCGGGCAGCAGCAGGTAGTAGCGGATCGGATGCAGGCGAATGTTCTCCTCGGCCAGCGCCGCAAACTGGCGGTCCAGCTCCGGCGTCATCTCGTGATTCACGTTGTACTGATCCAGCAGCGAGCGGACCAGCGCGCGCTGCGCCTGCGGAGGTGTAGGCGCGGTCGGGAATGTCGCCCACGTCGACCGGCTCGCCGGGAACCTGGAAGCCGACGTCTTCGATGCTGGAGTAGTCGATGAGCCAGGTCTTGAACCAGCGCTCCCAGCCGGTGGGCAGGTACTCGCCGGGATCGCTGGCATGGGCCGTGACCAGCGGCTGAAAGACGTGGAAGACGCGCCAGTTGCGAATCGTCCACGGCACCAGCGGCGCCAGTGAGACGACGCCGAGCAGCAGAGTCGCGGTCAGCAGTTCGCGCCGCCGCGCCGGTTCGCGCGAACCATCAGCAGGAGCATGGGCAGGCCGATGCCGCCGAGGATCAGCCCTCCGTCAGGACGCAGCAGGATGGCTCCGGCGCAGGCGACGCCGCACAGCTGCCCACCAGCGCAGACAGGCGCGCGTCCAGGGCAATCACCGCGCAATCGATGGCGGCGGCGATGAAGAAGATCTCCAGGCACTCGGTCAGCGGCGCGGCAACGTAGCTCATCAGAAACGGGCAGAAGGCGGCCAGAAGGAATGCCGAGCGGGCGGCGCGCTCGGAGACAACGCGGCGCGCAATGTCGGCTACCAAAAAGCAGGTCAGCACGTCAAAGACAAGTTGGAACAGCATGGCGCCGAAGTAGTGATCCTGGCCAAAGATCAGGAACGTGAAGGCGAGAAAGAACGGATAGCCCGGCAGCCGGATCAGGGTCGGCTCCCATCCGGAGACCTTCTCGATGCCGAACATGTGATTGTTGATGAGGCACTTGGCGATGTCGCCGTAGATGAGCGAATCGTCGGCCATGACCGGCAACTTGAAGACGAAGAACAGGCGCAGCAGCACCGCTGCGATGGTTGTGGCAAGGAACCACCAGCGATGCCTGTGTATCAGGGTGAGCACGACCGAATATAGCAGAAGCCGGGCGGGCTGGGGAGGGCTCCGGCCGGAAGCGGCGCGTGGACGCTTGATTGACGGAGTGGAGTGCGAACCATACGATAGAGTTACGGCAATTAACGAATGTCCAAGCCCATCTTTTTTGATCCTGACCGGCGGCGCTGGAAACGGATCCGCAAGTCGATCGACGTCGCGGTCGTCGTACTCAGCCTGCTGATCGTGTTTTTCGCCCTCACCGTCGTACGCAAGACAAACATTCCCACCGTTCTGCTGGCCGACCAGAAGAAGAACTATCGTGCGCTGAAGCTGAATGAGCCAAAGAAGCCGCAGCGCAAAGGCACTCATCGCAAGACGCTGATCCCGGCCTCGCAGGTGGTGTTGAACTCCGGCGAAGGCATTCGCGGCGCGTTCTACGTGACCTGGGACGCGGCCAGCTACAGCTCGCTGCGCGAGTACATTCACCAGATCGATTTCGTCTTTCCCGAGTGGCTGCACGTCCTGGGAGCCGACGGACATCTGCAGGCGGTCAACGAGAACAACACGCTCTACAACGTGATCAACAACGGCCACGTCGCCAACATCGATCCGAAGCTCATGCCGATGATCAAGAGCACCGACGCCCAGGTCGACGTGCTGCCGATGGTCAATAACTTCGATCCCATCGCCAACGAATGGCGCAGCGACATCGCGACAGATGCTCGGATTCCAAGGATGGGCGCGAGCGCTTCCGCCAGGAGATCGGCACCTTTCTGGCCAGCGACAACTACAAAGGCTTCACCGCTCGACATCGAAGGCTTCGCCCAGGAGGCGCAGCCCGGTTATCGCGCCCTCATCGCCGAACTTGCCTCCGACCTGCACCAGCGCAATCAAAAGCTCTACCTCAGCGTGCCCGCCGCCAATCCCGATTTCGATTACGCCTTCCTGTCGAAGCTCGGCCGACGGGCTCATCCTGATGAACTACGACCAGCACTATCCGGGAGGCGCGCCGGGCGCGATTGCCGGGCAGGACTGGTTCACGCAGAATCTGACCAAGGCGCTCAAGGTGATCCCGCGCGAAAAGATCATCTGCGCCATCGGCAACTACGGATACGACTGGACGACCGCCAAGAAGGGAAAGCCCGGCATGGCCGGCGTGCACAACGTCAGCGTGCAGGAGGCCTGGCTGGAGGCGCGCGATTCGGAGGCCGATATCGACTTCGACTCCGACATGCTGAATCCGCACTTCACCTATCTGGATGGCGACAACAACCGCCATGACGTCTGGTATCTGGATGCGGTGACCGCGCTGAACCAGATGCGCGCGGCGCGTGCGCTGGGCATTTCGACCTTTGCGCTCTGGCGGCTGGGCTCCGAGGACCGCTCGCTGTGGAAGGTCTGGGATTCGCCCCGCGACGCCGATGCGCCCGACAAGTTGAAGGTGGTGGACCCAGGACAGGATGTGGACATCGAGGGCGATGGCGACATCCTGCGCATTGAGAGCAAGCCCTCGCCGGGCACGCGCGATCTCACCGTGGACTCCAGCGGCCTGATCACCGACGAAATCTTCCGCGAGCTGCCGAGCCCCTACCGCATCGACGCCTACGGCGCGCCCGGCAAGCGGTCGTGATCAGCTTCGATGACGGCCCGGACCCGGAGTGGACGCCGAAGATTCTCGACGTTCTGAAGCAATACAACGTGAAGGCGATCTTCTTCACCATCGGGCTGGAGGCGGAAAAATATCCCGGCATGCTCAAGCGCATCTATCACGAAGGCCATGAGATCGGCAATCACACCTTCACCCATCCCGACATCAGCAACATCAGCGCGCAGTACGTGCGGGTCGAGCTGAACCTGACCGAGCGCCTGCTGGCCGCCAAGCTCGGCATCAAGCCCGTGCTCTTCCGTCCGCCGTATTCGGTGGACCAGGAGCCGGATACCGCCGATGAAGTGCGCCCGCTCGAATTGACCCAGAGCATGGGCTACATCACCGTCGGCGACAAGATCGATCCCGACGACTGGCGCGACGATCCCGCGTCCCACGCCCGAGCAGATCACCCAGTCGGTGCATGGACCAGCTCGGGCACGGCTCCATCATCCTGCTGCACGATGGCGGCGGCAACCGCGCCAACACCGTCAAGGCCCTGCCCATGATCATCGAGGGGCTGCACTCGCGCGGCTACCAGATCGTCTCCGTGCACGAGCTGCTGGGCAAGAGCTACGCCGACGTCATGCCGCCGATCTCGACGCAACGAGCGCTTCTGGGCGATGGTCGATTCGGCTGGCTTTCTCGATCTTCGGAGCGGTCAACGCCTTCATCGTCTTCGTCTTCTTCGTCGGCGACGTTCTGATGAGTGGACGCCTCGTGCTGGTCGGCGCGGCGGCCATCTTCGACCGTCTGCGCCGCCACCGCACGGAGATGGCCACGGGCGATTCCGCCTTCCATCCCGCCGTCGCCGTGCTGATCCCGGCCTACAACGAAGAGAAGGTCATCAACCGCACCATTCGCAGCGTGCTCGATTCCACCTATCCGAACCTGCGCGTGGTGGTGATCGATGACGGCTCCACGGACCGCACCTGCGAGGTGGCCCGCGAGCACATTCGCCGACGAGATCGCGCGCGGCCGCGTCACCGTGCTGCGCCAGGAGAACGGCGGCAAGGCCAAGGCGCTGAATTACGGCTTGCAGTTCGTCACCGAGGAGATCTTCGTCGGCATCGATGCCGATACCCTGATCGCCAACGACGCCATCGCCTACCTGGTGCCGCACTTCCAGGATGCCCGCGTGGGCGCCATGGCCGGCAACGCCAAGGTCGGCAACCGCGTCAACCTGTGGACGCGCTGGCAGGCCCTGGAGTACATCACCAGCCAGAACTTTGACCGCCGCGCCCTGAACACCTTCAGCGCCGTCTGCGTGGTGCCGGGAGCCATCGGCGCCTGGCGCACCGAGGCCGTGCGCGCCGCCGGCGGCTACAAAACCGACACCGTCGCCGAAGACGCCGACCTCACCATGGCGCTGCTGCAGAACGGCTACAAGGTCGAGTACGAAGACCGCGCCCTGGCCTACACCGAGGCTCCCACCACCGCCAATGGACTGATGCGGCAGCGCTTCCGCTGGTCGTTCGGAATTCTGCAGGCCGTCTGGAAGCATCGCTCGGCCTTCGCGCGCAAGGGCGCGCTGGGCTTTGTCGCCCTGCCCAACATCGTGATCTTCCAGATCCTGCTGCCCCTGGTTTCGCCGTTCATTGACATCATGTTCGTCGTCGGATCGCTCAAGTACCTGATCTGGGACAAGCACTTCCATCCCGAGACCGCCGACCCGGCCAGCTTCGAGCAACTGGTGCTGTTCTTCCTCATGTTCCTGGTCATCGACTTCATCGCCTCCGTCATTGCCTTCTCGCTGGAGCGCCGCCACGGACGCGACCGCCGCGACTGGTGGCTGCTGGGACACGTCTGGCTGCAGCGCTTTGCCTACCGCCAGCTGTTCTCCGTGGTGCTGATCAAGACGCTGCGCCGCGCCATCGATGGCCGGCACTTCTCCTGGGACAAACTGGAGCGAACGGCCACCGTCACCGAGCCGGAGCGGCGGCGACAGCTGAGCGTCAGCCAAACGCTGTGCCTGAGACAGCGCCGTTGCCGCGTGCGGAACGCGCGTGCGGCTGGATGCGGCGCTGCGAGTCTGCCTGCTGCGTCCCAGCTGCCGTCGGCGCGCCACTTGCATTCGCGCTTCGCTCGCGGTGCGAATCTTACAGCGACGTGTCCCGGCACACGCACCAACCCTGAGATGAGCTCCAGCGGAGCAGCGATCTCCGCTTCGGCCGCCAAGCTGCGCCTGCTCAAGAGCCTGAAGTGCACCACCAAGCTTTGAAAAAGCGGCCTGGGAGAGCGGCGCGCGCCTGGTGGCCGGAGTCGATGAGGTCGGACGCGGATCGCTGTTTGGTTGCGTCGTCGCCGCCGCCTGCATTCTCAATCCCGCCGACCGCATCCGCGGATTGCGCGACTCCAAGCTGCTGCCCGACAGAGGAGCGCGAAAAGCTGGCCGCTGCGCATTCGCCAGCGCGCCATTGCCTGGGCGGTCGCCGAAGTCGACGCGGCCGGCATCGACCAGATCAACATTTACCAGGCCAGCCTGCTGGCCATGAAGCTGGCGGTCGAGCGGCTCGATCCGCGCCCCGACTTCCTGCTGGTCGATGCCGCGATGCTGGACTTCGACTGCGCGCAGCGGAAGATCATCCATGGCGATGCGCTCTCGGCTTCCATTGCCGCCGCGTCCATCCTCGCCAAGGTGCACCGCGACGCCATTCTGCGCGCCTGGGACCCCGTCTATCCGCAGTACGGGCTGGCCAGCAACAAGGGATACTCGACGCCGCACCACAAGCGCGCTCTGCGCGAGCACGGACCCTCCCCCATGCATCGCCAGAGCTACGCTCCGGTGGCCGCCGCCAGCCAGGATTTGCAGCAGGAGACTTGAGAGTTTCGTGAACGAGGAAAGTGAATGCTAAAGCTGCTCTGTGTCACCGCGCATCCCGATGATGAAGCGGGTGCTTTCGGCGGAGTTCTGGCGAAATATTCCGAAGCCGGCGTGGAGTGTTCGGTGATCTGCCTGACGCGCCGGAGAGCGCGCCGCCAACCGCGGCGGCGCCGCCGGCGACGAAGCGCTGAAGGCGATGCGCCGCAAGGAGTTCGCCGACTCCTGCCGGCACCTCGGCGTCACCCACTGCCAGGTGCTCGACTACCCCGACGGCGCGCTGGATCGCGCCGACTTTCACGACGTCACGGGCGACTGGTGTCCGCTGCCATCCGCACCCTGCGCCCGCACGTCGTCCTCACCTTCGGAGCCGATGGCTTTGTCACCGCCCATCCCGACCACGGCATGGCCGGACTGTTCACCTCCGCAGCCTTCCAGTGGGCCGCACGCCGCACTCGCTACCCGGCCCAGCTGGAAGCAGGGACTGACTCCCTGGCAGGCCAGGAAGCTCTACTACGTCACCACGGAGTTCTCCTTGCCGGAGCGGCCCGTGGTCTCGCTGGCTCCGGTGACCGCGCGAATCTCCGTTACGCCCTATATCAATCGCAAGAACGAGGCCTTCGCCAAGCACAAAACGCAGCATCCTTTGCAGCCGATCTTCGAGCATGCGCAGCGGCAGGCGGGAGTGTACGAGCTGTTTCATCTGGTTGCCACCGCCGAAGTCACGGCCATGGCCATGGAGCATGATCTGTTTCAGGGACTCCGCGAGCTATAGCATCGCTGACTCCCACTCAAGCCAACTGCGGGCTTGAATGGGCCACCCGCCAGAAAGCGCAGGGATTCATTTCCTGTGCCATCTTGAATCGCGGGCGGGTCAACGTCGACAAACTAGCGGCTGGGAGTAAAGTCATGGTTTCCAGACAGGCTGTGTCGAACCGACAGCCATGTGCTCCGGCGAAAGCGCACTGCTATGTGATAATGTCCGTTTAGCGGACATGTGGAAGAACCAACTCCTGGCGAATACTCAAGAAAAAGAGGAGCGTGGGCAGTGAAATGCAAGCAATGCTTTACCGAAATTCACGAAAGTTATAAGTTTTGTCCAAAATGCGGCGTGAAGCTGACTGTCTCTGCCCTCAGAAAGGCTTGGGATGCTTACTGGCAGGTTGGGGAGGTATTTTCCGCTTCGATTGCCCAGGTTGGGGAGGTATTTTCCGCTTCGATTGCCGATGCGAAGGCCGAGCGGGAGAGAAAGATCAGGGCTAAGGAGCAGGAGTGGCAAACGCTGTCGCCGCGTGATAGAGCTTCTTTAATCCTCTATACTTCCAACCTTGAGGTAACCCTAGACATTCTTGAAAACATTGAAGAACTACGAGAACGGTGCCCGCAAACAGTTGCTGAAGCTGAGGCAAAGCGGGCTAAAACGGTTGAGGCATTCGAACGCAGAGTCAAACGCACGGTGGTTGCTGGTGCAGCTCTCATCGCCATCAGGTCGTTAAAAAACAATGATCAGAAATAGCAACAATAACTGTGCGAAGTGTGGGGAACCATTTGTTAGCCGTGCGGTGTTCTGCGTAAACTGTGGTACCCCCGTCAGCAACAGTTCTAATTGCTCAAAGCAGCTCGTGGATGGTGCTGCGGTTTTCCCCGTGTGTGGCGCAGCAAGTTCTGCACTGCAAGTCTCCCCAATCGCGGCGGTAAAACCCAAGAGGGGCGGAAGGCTCGCTTTAAAAGGGTTGCTCCTTGCATTCCTTCTGGCTTTGATCTTCGGCGCTTTAACGTCACCTAGTAAGTTCGTTGCGGTTGGGTGGGGGATGGGAGCTGCATACATCATTACAAGCCTTCATAAGTGGAAGAAGGAGGGTGAGGTTGTCAGAGGGGCTGCCGTCGGCTGGGTGGTAGCGATTTGTCTGCTCGCATTTTGTCTGGCAGCTTCGGGCATCCTAACGAAGATCGGCTCTGCAGCAGACTCCGTGGGTGATAGGGTCTTTAGAAATGGAGGAACTCTTAAATGACTGACGAAGTGACTATCGAAAGGCTCAAAGAACTTGCTGGCATCAAACAACAAAAAAATAAATGTCTAGTCCTCTTACCCGCAGCATGCCAAATAGATGAATTGCGTAATCTCCTTGATAAGCTTAAGGAGATTGACGGTGATAAGTCTAATTGGACAAAGATTATTATCGACGGCACAGAATACATTGCGACGGGTGTTGTGGTGGAATTGCCGTAACTTGTCGGCTGGCGGCCCGGCTGCTTTGCCCTTATTCGGCTGTATCCCGACGGTACGTGCTTTTCGCCTGACCCCTATTCTGAGGGCCTCGCGCTGAAAGCGTATTTGCAAGAGCTCTCCCCCGAAGTAGCCCAAGGGTTGCCAAGTTCTCTGAATCGGGTTTATTTAAATAACAAACGCCCTGATAAGTTCAGGGCGTTTTGCTGGAGCCGACAGCCACCACTACATCCCCGGCATTTTCATTCCGGCGAGGCGGCGGGCAAAGCTCGGCTTGGCCATTGATTTGAACATCTTGCGCATCTGCGCGTACTGCCGCAGCAGGTTGTTCACCTCGGGCACGCTGGTGCCGGAGCCGCGCGCAATGCGCTTGCGGCGCGATCCGTTGATGGCCTCGTGATGCTCGCGCTCGTACGCGGTCATCGAGTTGATGATCGCCTCCACGCGGCCCAACTGCTTCTCGTCCACCTTGTTGCTGGCCTGGTGCATCTGCGCGAACGGTCCAATCTTAGGCAGCATTCCGATGATCGATTGCAGCGAGCCCAGCTTCTTGACCTGCCGCAACTGGTCGCGGAAGTCCTCGAGCGAGAAGCCGTCGCCGCTCAGCGCCTTCTTGGCGAACGCCTCGGACTTCTTTTTGTCGAGCTTGTCCTCCGCATTTTCGATCAGCGAAAGAATGTCGCCCATGCCCAGGATGCGGCCGACGATGCGGTCGGGATGGAAGGGTTCGATGGCATCGTACTTTTCGCCCACGCCCAGGAACTTGATCGGCTGGCCGGTGACGGCGCGGATGGAGAGTGCCGCGCCACCGCGTGCGTCGCCGTCCATCTTGGTCAGCACCACGCCGGTCAGGGTCAGCTTGTCATGGAATTCCTTGGCGGAGTTCACCGCGTCCTGGCCGGTCATGGCGTCGGCCACGAAGAGCACTTCCTGCGGATTCAGCAGCGACTTGAGCGACTGCATCTCGTCCATCAACTGCTCGTCGATGTGCAGCCGTCCGGCGGTATCGACGATCAGCACGTCGCAGCCGTTGATGATGGCATCGCGCCGCGCTTCCTTGGCCAGCCGCACCACGCTCGGCGGTATTGCTCTCCACGCCCGAGCCTTCATACAGGTGCGCGCCGATGGCCTTGGCCACCACCTTCAACTGCTCGCGAGCCGCCGGGCGATAGACGTCCACCGAGACCAGCATGGGCCGGTGTCCGCCCTTTTTGAACCAGCCCGCCAGCTTGCCGGAGGTGGTCGTCTTACCGGAGCCCTGGAGGCCCGCCATCAGGACCACGGTCGGCGGCTGCGAGGCGAACTTGAATTTCGCCGTGTCGCGTCCCAGGGTCTCTACCAGCTCGTCGCGCACCACTTTGATCACCATCTCGGCGGGAGAGAGCGAGGTCATGAACCTCGGTGCCAATCGCCTTGACGCGAATGTGGTCGATCAGATCCTTGACGACCTTGAAGTTCACGTCCGCCTCCAGCAGGGCGAGGCGGATTTCCTTCAAGGCTTCGTCCATATTCTCCTCGGTCAGGCTGCCCTGGCCGCGAAGGTTCTTAAATGCACGCTGGAGTTTGTCTGTTAAATTCTCGAACATCGGATACGTCCGGGGAGCCGCGCAAGGCGGTCCATCTGTGAAGTTTTCTCAGTTGCGGCCGTAGCCGGAGCGGCCCAGCACCAGCGACCGGAGGGCCGTCCATTGGCCCGTACCCGTCGCTAAGCTGTTGCCGCCGACTGCGAAGCTGCGAGGCCTCAGAATATCACGCCAGATGGGTGACGCGTCCGGCCTCGGGGAATGCCTCCAGGCAGCGGCAGATCATCATCGCCCCAATCTGCCGGCCCGCGTGGTCGAGGACGGGAAACGCCGTCGCCTCCACGGCGGAGGCGGCTTGCTCCTGGCGCACCAGTAGGTTGACGCGGACTACTTTGCCTTCATAGGCGGCCTGTGCCAGCGGCAGTTCCTGCGGGTCCAGCATGCGCTCGCCCTGGTAGTCAAAGATGCCCAGCACCTCGGGGCAATCGTCCATGCTGTTCTTCTCCATGTCGATTTCGCCGAAGAGGGTTTTGGCCGCGAAATTGGCATAGACCATCTGGCCGCAGCCATCGCAGGCAATCACGGGGTCGGTCATCAGAGCGGTAACGGTCAAAAGCTGCTCGAGTTCGCGGGAGACTCTTTGCACGGTTAAGCCTTTCCTATCCGGGCTGTTCGACACTCCCACCTAATACGCGGAACTGTATTCGGAACTATATTCGAAGACGGCGGCCGGCTCAAAGCCGATATTTCGCCTAGTTCGACGCTGTACCTCTCTAACCCTCTCGGCCGCGCCAGCAACTGGCCATCGCGCGGAGTCAGCTTTGGGTTGCAACGTCCACTGCCATAGATGCCGTTCCAGCTCTGTGCGCTGTACGCGTCTTTCACGGCGTCTCGCGAGGGACGGCAATCTTGAGTCGTGCCGCGAGAAATCCGGCCGCCGTTATCGGAAGGCTTCCTTTGCCGCCACTGCGGTGTTGGCGTGGATGGTCACCGTGTCTTCCTCGTCCTCGGCATAGCCTCCGGAGAGCGTGGTCATGATCGGGAAGCTATGCTCGCGGGCAAAGTTGAAGACCATGAGGTCGCGTTGCTTCAATCCGTCGATGCTCATACCCAGTCCGGCCAACTGATCGCCCTGGTAGGGATCGGCTCCGGCGACATAGCAGATCAGCTCAGGGTCAAAGCGCTCCAGGGCGCCATTCAGTGCGGTCTCGAGCCACTCCAGATACTCGCTGTCGGTAGTACCGTCGGCCAGATTCACGTCGATCGAGGAGGCGGGCTTCCAGTGCGGATAGTTGCTCTCCTGGTGCAGCGAAATCGTGAATACGTCGCGGGCGGCACTGGTCTTGACGTGGGCCGCGCGCGTGGGAGTCAGCAGCGAGGCCGACCACGACGGACGCGGGAACGGCTCCGGGTCGCCGGTGCCGAAGATGGCCGCAGTGCCGTTGCCCTGGTGGGCATCGCAGTCGATCACCATGGCGCGCACGATGAGGCCGTCGCGCTGCATACAGCGGATGGCGACCGCCACGTCGTTGATCAGGCAAAAGCCCTCTCCATGATCGGCGAAGGCATGGTGGAAGCCGCCTCCAAGGTGAACGCAGCAGCGATTCTGCAGGGCCTGCCGGGCGGCAACGATCGATCCCCCCGCCCCATACCAGAAGGCCTCTACCAGCTCTTTGCTGTAGGGCAATTCCAGCTCCAGCTCCTCGCGCATGCTGAGCGTTCCATTTTTCAGCTTGTTCACCCATAGCTGGGTGTGGACCAGCAGAAGATCGTCGTCCTGGCAGGGCGGGGCAGCGATAAATTCGCTCTCCGTAAAGGCCCCCATCCGCAACAGGCGGTCGCGGATTCTACGGTACTTGTTACCACGGAAAAGGTGGTCGCCAATCGGCAACATCTCCTTGTCCGAATAAATCAGCCGTAACGGAGGCGCGCTCATCGCAATTCTTCCTGCTTGCCCTGCAAAGTAAGATCTCCGTTTCAGGGTAGGACTAGGATTGTAAAGCAAATGGGCCTCTAGTACGTACTACTTCTGGCGGGACTGGCGGAAGGGACGTTCCCGGCGAGCTTTACAACCCGGTCGCGCTGGCTATACTGTCGGCATCGTGCGATCCACCCTGGCCGCCCCGGTCGAACCTTCGCGCCCCAACGGCGTCAACCTCACGGCGTTCGCCATGGCAGCGCTGATATTGATCGATCTCGCCGGCGGTGTGCTCCACCTCTTGGGCGGAACGCTGGCGCTTCTCCCCGTCTCCGAACAACTCCTGCTCTGCTTGGGGCGCGGCTTGGTGTTGCTGTGCATCTGGAATTACTGGAAGGGACAGGACTGGGCCCGCATCGCCGTTCTCCTTGGGGCGTTCGTGATCGCCGCCAAAGATGTCTCCTCGCTCATCGATCACGAGGACACGCTCATCTCGATCATGAGCCAACCCGTGCGCTTCCTGCATGACATCCTTGCCATGTTCCTGCTTTATTTTCTCAACACTCGCGCGGTGCGTGCATGGTTCAAGAGGATGACGGCCACCGCCGCCGATCTCATCGCGGCTCACCTTGCGGGCAGGCTTTGTACGGCGGTCGAGAAGCGCGGAGCGGCCGCCAATCCGGAGTGGCATCTGGCCTTCGAGCATGATGCGGAACTGACGCTCCACTGCCCTTGGCGAATTGTTCTCGATGACAACCTCGCATTTGCCAGCAACGCCTCTGGCGCCGCCGCATCGGAATCGGCTGCCGATGAGCCCTGGCAACTGCTGCAGAATCTTCGTGTCAAAGCCGTGCGCCTGGCGCCACGCACCTCCGATCTTTTCCTCTCCTTCGAAATGGGGATTGAACTCCAGAGCTGGAGCCTCGATCCCCGGTCGCAGCAATGGAAGTTTTCCGATCCGACGCTGACGGTGATTGCCGACTCCGTGGGAGTCAACTCGCAGGCCATGGCCGCACGCAATCCCGGCGAGGAAGCGGAGGAGAACGACTAAGCGCATCCTCCTATGCTAGGATTTCAGAGTGCGGCATCTACTGCCGTGCAAAGTCGGGGCGTAGCGCAGCCTGGTAGCGCACCTGCCTTGGGCGCAGGGGGTCGCTGGTTCGAATCCAGTCGCCCCGACCATTAACTTTTGCAACGTATTTTCATGGAAATACAGACGTACCCATTGATCAGTTTAGAACTCGTTCCACTGTTTCTGTCTCACGAAAATCAGAAGTCATCCATGTCAGGAATGGATTTGAACGGGATGCGCGTTGGGGCAGAGTCGAGCACTGAGTTAATCCCGCCAAAGTAAACTGCGTTCTGCCCGTACCGCTGGTTCAACTCATCGACCACCGTGCTGATCCGGTATCGCTTCTCATCGTCCTCGAACAATGACAGCGTGTGCAGTTCATCCGGTACGAGATTGAAAAGCCAGACGCCGACCTGCAATGGCTCCTGCGCCGGGCACGAATCCCACAACTTCGTCAGATGCTGCTGGAGGATCACGGTGTCCCGGCACTCGTGAATTCGCATATGAGCCTTCCATGCGGGGACATTAAAGCCTTCGTCGCCAAACCGCGCTGGACGCTTCCTCAGAAACTCCACGGCCGCGCCGATGCCTCCAGCCCACATCTTCAACTTCCGCAGGTTTGCGGCGGAGATGTGCAGCAGTTTGAGAGCCACGCAAAACGCCTGTTCCCGTGTCCGGTACTTTGGAGCAAGAACATGCTGCTTGCCGAGGCTTTTCCGCTTAAACTCCGGGTCGTTGAAGTCGGCTCCTCGCAGCCAATGCCAGAGCCGCTCGCCAAGGACGCTGTTCCATATCCGCCGCATCTGCTCCGGGGAAAGCTGGCATAACTGCTCGACTGTTGTGATCCCACTGCCTTGGATTCGCTTCTCCATGGCGTGGCCGACGCCGACCAAATCCGACAGCTTCAGGCAGTAGAGCGCTTGCGGCAGGTCACGGAGCAGGAAGGCCGTCAGTCCGTCCGGCTTGCACAAGTCAGAGGCGATCTTAGAGAGGTATCGGTTGGGAGCCAAGCCGACTGAGCATCGCAGCGTTGATCCTACGGTGCGGAGCGACTGCTTGATATCGACCGCAATGGTCGTGGCATTCGGAAGAGCACGCTCCCTCCCCATCAGCCTGCACGCCATTTCGTCCACCGACATCACATGGGTGACCGGGATACAGGAGTTGACGGCCTCAACGATGCGGTGGTGATACTCGACGTAGAGTTTAGGCCGAGCTTCGACGAGTTGAATGTGTGGGCATCGCTGCTTGGCCTCTTCCACGCTGACGCCTGTCTTCACGCCGTATGCCTTAGCTTCGTAGGAGGCGGCGATGCAGCAGGTGTTCTCCGTGATTAGGGGGACAATGCCGATGGGACGCCCCCGCAGTTCCGGGCGCTCCTGCTGCTCCACCGAAGCGAAGTAGGAGTTCAGGTCAAGAAAGAGCCACTCCACGGTGGGAGCTGAACCTTCCGCGAATGCTGGCAGGAATCTCACAGCATCCGATTGTAACGTCGTAGGCGAACAAAAAGCGAATACTAAAGTTCTAAAGTCGTCCTCTAAAGCCGTCCATTTCTCCTCTTAAGTTCTTCTCCCGGTTGACATTCCCGCTCGCTTCACTCAAAATTTAGGAGTCTATGGCGCTCCAGAGCAACAATCCGCAGCCGCGACCGCCGGTCAAGGGCCCGCGTGCACGGAGAGCGCTTCAGTACTTGTAATCGCAGCGCGATCATCTCCAGGCCCGCAGGCATATCGCCGCGGGCCTTTTTGCTTGGACCACGCCATGGGGTCCGGCAGCATCGATTCCGGCCGCTGATTCCTCTGGCAGCCTGTACAGGATGAAGAAAAGGGACGCATGAAATCATTCAGCGAAGAAGTCACTCTCGAAGGACACATTATCGACTCCTGGACCCTCCCACGCGCCTTTGACACCATCATGGACATGGGCGGCGCCTTCGACGTGCAGGAGATCCAGGTCGGCCGCGCCAAGGATGAGGTTTCCTTTGCCCGGCTCAAGGTTCACGCCGACACGGAGCGCAAGCTGGAGGCCATCCTCACGGCGCTGCAGTCTTTCGGCGCGGTGCTGGCCTCGCGCGATGACGTGGCCTATCACGCCCGCGCCCGCCAACGGCGTTCTGCCGCCGGAGTTCTACTCGACCACTCATCTGCCCACGCAGGTCCGCCTCAACGGCCACTGGGTCGAGGTGAAGAACACGGAGATGGATCTGGTCATCGTCGTCAGCCCCGCCTATTCTCGGAGGCTCACATGATTCCCTCCGCCGCCGTTTGCCAGGGAGAGCTGGTGGTGGTCGGCCATGAAGGCATCCGCATCCTGCCGCCACAGCGCTCGCGTGAGCGCGAAATTTTCAGCTTCATGGGCAGCAATGTCTCATCCGAACATCCCAAGCGCCTCGTCATCGAGGAGATCGCCAAGCAGATGCGCGAGATTCGCGCCCGCGGCGGCAAGGTTCTGATCGTCGCCGGCCCGGCCATCGTTCACAGCGGCGCCGGCCCTCACCTGGCGAAGCTGATTCGGGACGGCTACGTCCAGGTTCTCTTCGGCGGCAACGCCATCTGCCACCCACGATGTGGAGAGCGTTCTGTTCGGCACCTCGCTCGGCGTCGCCCTCCACAACGGCCATCCCGTCCCCGGCGGACATCGCAACCACATGGCCGCCATCAATACCATCCGCTCCGCCGGATCGCTGCGCGAGGCCGTCGAGCAAGCGGATTCTGCAAGGAAGGCATCATGTACGAGTGCATCAAGAACAACGTGGACCTCGTACTGGCCGGCTCGGTTCGCGATGACGGGCCCATGCCGGACGTCATCACCGATACCGCGAAGGCGCAGGTCCGGATGCGCGCCGCGCTCGATCGGGGTCGAGATGGTGCTGATGATCGCCACCATGCTCCACTCCATCGCCACCGGCAACATGCTGAAAGCCTCGGTGAAAGTGGTCGCCGTCGATATCAATCCCGCCGTGGTCACCAAGCTTGCCGATCGCGGAACCTTCCAGGCTCTGGGCCTGGTCACCGACGCCGAACTCTTCGTCCGCGAACTTGCCAGCGCCATCGCCGCCGCGCGAGAAGCGCGAAGCGCCGGAATTTCTGGAGACCGAGACGCTGTAAACGCTTACCGGCGAGTCGGCGAACGGTCGACCTCCGCGCGTGGCCCATTCGGCCACGCAGGTACAAGCCAACGGGTACGCGCCATGAGGTACGCACCATAGCTTCGCTGCCATGCGTGTGGCCCACGTGGTGCGGCCCAATGGCGTGGCTGCATTCCGAGCACGCGCTCGCGTTGCCGTCGTCACGGCACGCTTTGGTTTTCGATGACGTGGCATCCGGCGCCGCACTCCTCGCCGCTGTCTTATAATAAATCTTTGCAATTTCCGAGGAGCGCGCACACATGCCCGTCAACACCTACTGAAAAAATCTGGCACAACGGAAAACTCATCGACTGGGATGAGGCCAAGATTCACGTCATGGCGCACGTCGTCAACTATGGATCGGCCGTCTTCGAAGGCGTTCGCTGTTATGAGCTGCCCACCGGCCCCGCGATCTTCCGCGCTCACGAGCACATGCTCAGCGCCTGCTGGACTCCGCCAAAATCTATCGCATTCCGGTGGAATACACCCGCCAGCAGCTCGTCGACGCCATGGTGTGAAACCATCACGCGCCAACGGCGTGTGGCCCTGCTACATCCGTCCGCTCATCGTGCGCGGCTATGGCGAAATCGGCGTCAACCCCCTCGGCATTCCCACCGAGTGCTATGTCGCCAATTATCCCTGGGGCAAGTATCTTGGCGGCTCGGAGGACGTCGGCGTCGATGTCTGCGTCTCTTCCTGGACTCGCCTTGCGCCGAACACCCTGCCTTCGATGGCCAAGGCTGGCGCCAACTACATGAACTCGCAGCTCATCAAGATGGAGGCCGTGCTCAACGGCTATGTCGAAGGCATCGCGCTTGACGTCAACGGCTACGTCAGCGAAGGCTCGGGCGAGAATATCTTCCTGGTGCGCAACGGCAAGCTGTTCACGCCGCCGCTCGGCAACTCGGTGCTGGCCGGCATCACCCGCGACTCCGTCTTGCGCATCGCGCAGGATCTCAGCATCCCCGTGGTCGAGCAGGTCATTCCGCGCGAGCTTCTCTACCTTGCCGACGAGGTCTTCTTCACCGGCACCGCCGCCGAAGTCACGCCGATCCGCTCGGTCGATAAGATCACCGTCGGCGATGGCAGTCGGTCGGTCCGGTCACCAAGGCGATCCGCAAGGAGCTGTTCAGCATCTTTGACGGCAGCAAGCCCGACCGTTACAACTGGCTCACGCCGGTTCCGGTGCGCCAGAAGGTCAGCGTATAGCAGGCTCTAGAGTCTCTCGGAGCGCGGGCCTGGGGTGAGCAACCCCGGGCCCGCGCTTTTGCCATTCCAAGCTCAAGCCGAGGAAAGCACTGGCATTTGCCGTGCTTTTCGGGGGTAGGGTGCGAGCGATGTGCGATCGTTCATTGCGCCCGCTCCGGCAACGTGGTAGCTTCGGGTTACATTCCCGTGTCAAAGAGATCGAGTCGATGACTATCGATGATCTGTTGCGCATCGCCGTCGAGCGCAAAGCGAGCGACCTTCATCTCAAGGTCGGCAACTATCCCCACGTGCGCGTGGACGGCGAACTGGTGCCGCTGACCGATCAGCCCCGCGTCACCGGCGAGGACATGCTGAACATGGCCTTCAGCATGATGTCCAACCGCCAGAAGCAGAAGTTCAAGGAGTGCGCCGAAATCGATCTGGCCTACGGCGCCGCCGGTCTCGGACGCTTCCGCGTCAACGTCTTTCAGCAGCGCGGCAATGTCGGCATCGTGCTCCGCGTCATTCCCACCAAGATTCGCGCTCTTGAAGAGCTCTTTCTTCCCGCCGTCACCGAGCGCATCTGCGAAGAAGCGCGCGGCCTGGTGCTGGTCACCGGCGTCACCGGCTCGGGCAAGTCCACCACGCTTGCGGCCATGATCGACCGCATCAACTCGTCGCGTCCCGAGCACATCATCACCATCGAAGACCCCATCGAATTCCTGCATCGCGACAAGAAAGGCTTCGTCAATCAGCGCGAGGTGGAAGTCGATACCCCGACCTTTGGCAGCGCTCTGCGCGCCAGCCTCCGCCAGGACCCCGACGTCATCCTGGTCGGCGAAATGCGCGATCTGGAAACCATCTCCACCGCGCTCCATGCCGCCGAAACCGGCCACATGGTCTTCAGCACCCTGCACACGCTCGATGCCGTGGAGACCGTCAACCGCATCATCAGCGTCTTTCCGCCGCCCGGAGCAGAAGCAGATTCGTCTGCAGCTGGCGGCCACTCTGCGCGCGGTCATCAGCCAGCGCCTGGTCAAGCGCTGCGACGGCGCCGGCCGCGTGCCGGCCGTCGAAGTGCTCATCTCCACCGCCTACATTCGCGAGTGCATCACCACTCCGGAGAAGACCCGCAACATCAAAGAAGCGCTCCAGCAGGGAACCTCGCAGTACGGCATGCAGACCTTCGACCAGTCGCTCTACGACCTGCTCCAGAAGGGGCTGATCTCCTACGAGACCGCGATTGAGAACGCCAGCAACCCGGACGATTTCAAGCTCCGCGTGCAGGGAATCTCCGGTACCGCGGAATCGACTCGCGATCAGCTCTCGCAGCAGTTGGGCCGCTTCTAGCTTTCGCGAAAATTGTTGGTATCTCCCAGGCACCCTTGTGAGCGGAATCTCCGTCCAATCGAGAACACCTGAAGCTCGGATTGGGGTGCTGTAGGAGATTTCAAAATGCGAACGATGTCGCTGCTCTGCGCCTGTATGGCCCTGCTCTCCCTCGGAGCGTTCGCCCAGAAAACTGAACCCTACATCCGAGGCCATCACTTTGGCATGCCAATGCCGCTGGAAGGCAGCTTCGCGGCGGCCGCAGCCATAGCCATAGCACCGCCCACTCCGTCGTGGAAGGCGTCGTGGTTCAGGACCAGCACTGCGATCCCGGTTTCGGTCCCTGGGAACGCTTCCGCATCGGTGGCTCTGCCGTCGGCAACCTGGGTGGCGCCTCCGACATTGCGCGCCTGGGCGCTGGGCGGCCGACTGGACACCAGAATGTTCCGCAAGATTGCTCTTCGCCTCAATGCGAATGCCGTTCGCAGCCCGCTTATCAGTTTTGGAGAGCTTCACCTGCGCTCCGGCGTCGGCCTCGTCTATCACTTCTAGGGCTCATTGCGCGCCCGGCTGCTTGCTTAAATCCTCCATCGGTCTGAAACTGTTCTAGCCATGGCATGGAAGAAAAGCGCGGCCAAGAAGATCTACACGGAAAGCGCCCTGTACGAGTATGCGATCGGCGCACTGGGCCGCAGGATGCGGACGGTTGCCGAGTTGAAGCGCCTGATGCGCGCTCGCGCCGGACACCAGCCCGACTGCGATGTCCTGGTCGAAGCCGTCACCGCACGCCTCAAAGAGCAGCGCTATCTCAACGACACCAGCTACGCATCCTCCTACTCCGCCTACCGCCGCGACACCGAAAAGTTCGGTCGCATGCGCGTGGTGCAGGATCTGAAAGCCAAGGGCGTGCACCCGGACGTCATCGGCAAAGCCATCGGCGAAACCTACAGCGAGGTCGATGAGCAGAAACTGGCGCGCGAGTTCGCCGAGCGCAAGCGTCTCAAGCAGCCCCAGGATCAGAAGCAAGCCGCGCGCATCTTTCGCATGATGGCGCGCGCCGGATTTTCCACCCGCGTCATCGTCCAATTGCTGCGCAACTGGAAGGTCGAAGACGAAACTCTCTCCGCCCTCGAGCAGGAGCGCGAGATGGCCGAAGCAGCCTCCCTCGGCCTGAGGATGAATCGTGAAGCCGCAGCCGCAGCCCGACTGGTCCGCGGCCGTCGAGCATCTCTCCGCCGCCGATCCCAAACTCGCCGCGCTCATTGCGCAGGTCGGCCCCTGCACCCTGGAGATTCCGCACCACTTCAGCATCTTTTATTCGCTGGCCCGCTCCATCGTTTATCAGCAACTGGCCGGAGCGGCCGCCGCGGCCATCATGGGGCGGGTCGAGGCGCTCTTTCCCAAGGGGCGCATGACGCCCAGGCAATCTGCTTGAGATGCCGACGATGCCTCGCTGCGCGCCGCCGGACTTTCGCAGAACAAACTCGCGGCCCTGCGCGATCTTGCCGCCAAGTGCCTGGACGGCACCGTACCGCACCAAGCGCGAACTGGCCCGCATGGCCGACGAAGAGATCATCGAGCGCATCTCCCAGGTGCGCGGCATCGGCCGCTGGACGGTGGAGATGATGCTGATCTTCCGCCTCGGCCGTCCCAACGTGCTGCCCGTGGATGATTACGGCGTGCGCAAGGGGATGCAGCGCCTCTACAAACTGCGCGAACTGCCCAACAAGGATGCCATGCGCCGCCGCGCCCGCAAGTGGGAGCCATGGTGCTCGGTTGCCAGTTGGTACCTGTGGCGCTGCGCCGAGCTTGCCCGCCGCAAGCCCGCGCAGCAAAGCCAAAGCCGTCAAGCGCGCCGCAGCAAGAATCCGCAACCGAGCAGTGCACCAACGAGCAAAGCCGCAGCGAAAAAGGCCGCCCGATAGGCGGCCTTGCCGATCGGTATGATCGCAAGCCGCCGCTACTTCAACTGCACGTCGAACGGTTGCGTGGCAATGCACGTCCGGCTTGAATTCCACCGTCTCCAGCTTGTCGTCCTTGCTGATGTAGATATAGATCGGCTTCTTCGGAACCTCGGGCAGCTTGACGATCTTCACTTGTCCGCCGGCGCTGGTGTAGGTCTCCAGGTCGAGTTTTTTCAGCGCCCATAAAGCCATAGCGAATGCGCGTGGTAACCTTTGCGTTGTAGACCGGCTTGGAGTCCGCTCCGGTCACGTTGATCAGTGCCGAGCAGGTGCCCAGATCGGCCGATATCTCCGTGGGTGCAACCGCAGCCGTGCGCGCTCTGGGCACATTCCCGGCCGCGGATAGAAGACAAGCAGGCTGAACAGCAGCAGGGCAGGCGAGAATAGGTTACGCATATTCTCCGAGGATACCGCAGTGCGCTTACGCCTGCACGCTCTTCAGGGCGCCGCCAGCCTCTCCTGCGCATCGCTCAGCCGTCCGATCATCTGCACATCCACCAGCGTGTGGTTGCTTTCCAGCCGTTCCCGCAAGCGCCGCCACCAGTTGATGCAGCTTATCCAGTTGCGCCAGTGCCTTCGACCTTGCTGGAGTTGGTTTCGGTGTAGTTCAGCGCCAGCGCGCGCAGAATGTTGTTCAGCTTTTCCTGTCCATCCCAGCCCAGGTCGCACCATTGCAATCCCATGCCGACCGTGGCGCGCGAGGAGCGCACCTCGGCCACGCCATTGATCTGCACCCCGTTGATGATGAACTGTCCGCTGACGATGTCGCCCTTGGCGGCACGGGTTGACGCATTGCACATAGCAGCCGCCCGCGCTGATATCGCGCAGCGTGCCCCAGATTGGCGTGCTAAGCGCCGCCGAATGCAACGAGGCCGAGCCGTTGCAGGGATAGCGGTCATTGCTGCGGCGGTCGTCCCTCTGTGGCCTGCTTCATCGGTTTCGCGCCACGGGCTCGTGCCCTTTTCCAGGCACTGCAATCCAACCTGATAGCGTGCCATCCCGGTTGGCGATGATCCAGCTCACTTTGAAGCGGCACTTCTCGCCGCTGCTCTGCAGGCCCACAATGTCGCCCGGGTTGCAGCTGCGGCCGTCAATCCGGTGACCCGCGCCCCGGACAGGCTGATATCAATCGTCGTCGCCGCCTGATGAAAGGGCTTGCCGTTGGCGTCAATGCCCAGGATGCGGACATTCAGCGCTACCGGCAGACGCGCTTCGCGGCGCTTGGGAAGCACCGGAACCTGATTGCCCGATCTAGGCTCCGTTATCCATTGTTTGCCTCGATATCCGGAGGTTATTATGGCTCCCACGTCCTCGAATTGTCGCGGTATTTTCCTGATCTCAAAAAGCGCTCTTTTGCAGAATTTGGCTACTTACAATACCACAGTCCCGTTTTCGCCCCTGCTCCGAGGACTGATTCCGGGGATGTTAGAATCGTCTTTTCGTCTCCCGCCGAAGCGTCAGCCGCCGCGCATCTGGCGCGGCCTTTCGGTCGGCCTTGGGATTCATCGAAAGTGACTCATATGCCTACCGGAAACGACGTTCGACGCATGTTCCTGGACTTTTTCGTCCAGAAGGGACACCGCCAGGTACACAGCTCCTCGCTGGTCCCCGCCAATGATCCCACCCTGCTGTTCACCAACGCAGGCATGAACCAGTTCAAGGACGTCTTCCTGGGCGCCGAAAAGCGCGACTACTCGCGCGCCACCACCTCGCAGAAGTGCGTCCGCGCCGGCGGCAAGCACAACGATCTTGAAAATGTCGGCTTTACCAATCGCCATCATACCTTCTTCGAGATGCTCGGCAATTTCAGCTTTGGCGACTATTTCAAGCAGGACGCCATCGCCTACGCCTGGGAGCTGATCACCTCGCCCCAGTGGTTCAACATGCCGGCCGACAAGCTCTACGTCACCATCTTCCAGGGAGAGAGCGGCGTCCCGCGCGACCAGCGAGGCCTACGATTTCTGGCTCAAGGTCGGCGTCCAGCCCGAGCGCATCTTCGAACTCGGCATGAAGGAAAACTTCTGGCAGATGGGCGACACCGGCCCCTGCGGCCCCTGCTCGGAGATCCACTACGACATGGGCATCGCCTCCAGCGACCGCAAGCTTCCCGAGTGCGCCGCCGGAGAGTGCAAGTTCCCCTGCGAGTGCGGCCGCTACGTCGAAATCTGGAACCTCGTCTTCATGCAGTTCGACCGCAGCTCCGACGGCGTCCTGAACCCGCTCCCCAAGCCCTCCATCGACACCGGAGCCGGACTCGAACGCGTCACCGCCGTCCTGCAAGGCGTGGTCAGCAACTACGACACCGACCTCTTCGTTCCGCTCATCCAGCGCGCCGCCGAGCTGACCGGCGCCGATACGAAGAAGAGCGAGGAAGAAGAAGAAGTGCGCACCAGCGCCGGCTCGCTCCGCGTCATCGCCGACCACAGCCGCGCCGCCACCTTCCTCATCAGCGACGGCTTGCTGCCCGGCCAACGAAGGCCGCGGCTACGTGCTGCGCAAGATCATCCGCCGCGCCATCCGCCACGGACGCCTGCTCGGCCAGACCCAGCCCTTCCTCTACAAAATGGTCGAGGCCGTGGTGAAGGAGATGATCGGAGCCTATCCCGAACTCGGCGACTCCGCCGCACGCGTCGCCAAGGTCATCGAGAGCGAAGAGATCCGCTTCGCGAACACGGTTGCCGTCGGTCTCTCCAAGCTGCAGGATCTTCTCGATCACGCCGCGAACAACACGCTGCCCGGCAGCGAGGCTTTCAAACTCTACGACACCTTTGGCCTTCCGCTCGATTTCATGATCGATGCCGCGCGCGATCAGGGCGTTGACCTTCGATCAGGCCGGCTTCGACGCCGCCATGGAGGAGCAGCGCACCACCGCCCGCGCCAGTTGGAAGGGCGGCTCGCAGAAGTCCGCGTCTCCGGTCTTCGCCGCGCTGCCGCCGACCATCTTTGAAGGCTACACGCAGGAGCAGTCCTCCAACTGCGAAGTTCTCGCCATCGTCGTGAACGGCCAGGGCGCGCAGCAGTTGCTTCCCGGCCAGACAAGGCCGAGCTGGTCCTCGACCACACTCCCTTCTACGCCGAGAGCGGCGGCCAGGTTGGCGACAAAGGCTGGCTCTACTCCGCCGACCACACCGTGGTCGTCGCCGAAGTCGAAGGCGTACACTCGCCGGTGCAGGGCGTTCGCGCGCACAAGGTCATCGCCCGCCAGCCCATCGCCGTCGGCGAAAAGCTCATCGCCGTCGTCAACTCCGAGCTGCGCTCTGCCACGCGCCGCCATCACACGGCGACCCACCTGCTCCACGCCGCGCTGCGCCAGGTGCTCGGAACCCACGTCAAGCAGGCCGGCTCGCTGGTCTCGCCCAACTATCTGCGCTTCGACTTCTCGCACTTCTCCTCGGTCGCCGACGAAGAGTTGCAGGAGATCGAGGACATCGCCAACCGCGAGGTTCTGCTGCAACAACCGCGTCGAGACCATCGAGGACGTGCCCATCGACGTGGCCGTCAACGAGTACCACGCCATGGCGCTCTTCGGCGAAAAGTACGGCGAAAAGGTGCGCGTCCTCAAGATCGCCGACTTCTCCACCGAACTCTGCGGCGGCACGCACGTCGCGGCCACCGGCGAAATCGGGCTGATCAAGATTCTCAAAGAGGGAAGCGTCTCCAGCGGCGTGCGCCGCATCGAGGCCGTCGCCGGCGAGCAGTCGCTGCGCCACTTCCGCCAGGATCACGAACTCGAAGGCCTGGTCTCGACCCTGGTCGGACGCAGCGAACTCAGCTCCCGCCGAAGCCCTCAGGCAGGAGCTCGACCGCCGCGAGGAAGAACTCAAGAAGCTGCGCAAGGAGCTCGACCAGGTCCGCATGAAGTCCGCCGCCTCGGCCGTGGCCAGCGCCGACGAGAACGTGAAGGAAGTGAAGGGCGTCAAGGTTCTGGCCCATCGCGCCGATAACCTGGATCGCACCCAACTCCGCACCCTGGTCGATAACTTCCGCAACAAGATCGGCTCCGGAGTCGTCATCATCGGCTCGGTCACCGACGGCAAGGTTGCCGTCATCGTCGGCGTCACCAAGGACCTCACCGCAAAACTCCAGGCCGGCAAGATCGTCGGCCAGGTCGCACAAAAGGTCGGCGGCTCCGGCGGAGGCCGTCCCGACATGGCCGAAGCTGGCGGCAAGAATCCGGAGGCGCTCGACCAGGCGCTGCGCGAAAGCTACGCCACCGTCGAAGCCTTGCTCGGCTAGCGCAGCTCACAGCGCGCGCAGGCATCCAGAGTGCCTCGCGTCCGCAGGCTTGCCCGCAGCCTGCGGTCGCTGCAGCCTTCCGGACTCGCAACCGTACTTGCGGCAGTCTCGCGACAGTACTTGCACGCCAGTTTCCAGTCCAGCCATGACCGCCGTAACCACGCATTCAGGCGTTTCAGTGCTTTCTCCTGTATTTGTACGTGTTTTACCCCGTTCACTGACTGGATTCCCCGTGTCTCAATGATTGCTGTCCAGCTTTCATCGGCCTTATAATCCAGTCACTCTGGAAGAGTACCGTTGCATCTGCGCCGGGCTGAGTGGCCCTTTAAAGTTTATGAGTATCGACATCTGGACATTCCGAACTCCGGCGCGGCACCTCGTTCGTTGCCTGGCGGCAGCCTTGGTGGTGCTTGCGCTTGCTTCCCTGCTGGTCGGCGCAGGCGCTGCAGCCAACTTCGGAGAATGGACGCATCGTCTGGACCAACGACGGCCCGCCGCCTCCGGCGTGCATGCTCCACGCAGCGTCCGCGCAGGCGACCGGAGCTGTTCTACTGGAGCAACGTCGAGCAGCGCTGGAAGCCGGTTCGCCCGCGCAACGCCGCGTGCCATGCGCTCGGCGCGCGCCATTGCCGGCGAGGTGTCCAGCTACATCGAGTCGCGCCCCCGGCTGGATGCAGAGCGCAGCCAAGCGTCAAGGGCGAACTTGCCGCGCAGGATCCCAACTACTCCCGCGCCGCCGGAAACCGTTCCGTAAGCGCCGCCGAGATCGACCGCTATATCAATGAGGCGGCCGCGCGTCATCATGTCGATCCCAATCTGGTGCGCGCCCTGGTCAAGGTTGAGTCCAACTTCAATCCCCGCGCCGTCTCCAGCAAGGGCGCCATGGGCCTGATGCAGTTGATGCCCGACAACCGCCCGCATGTATGACGTGCGCAATCCCTTCGACGCGGCGCAGAACGTCGATGCCGGGGTTCGCCATCTGAAGGGTTTACTGGAAAACTTCAGGGGGGATGTTTCCGCTCTCGCTGGCGGCCTACAATGCAGGACAGGGAGCGGTTGAGCGCAACGGGGGTATTCCGCCATACACGGAAACCCGCAACTACGTGAAGCGCATCACCAATCTCATGGGCAGCGGCTCTGACGTTGCACGTCAGCAGCTTGTCGATCCCCATTCAGGTCAGCCGCGATGATCGCGGCATACTGGTGATCAGCAACACGGACTAGACTTTCGGGCCTCCGGCTTTGAGGATGATGCAGTCGATGACGGGACAAATCGATGGGCGCGCATGGAAACGCTGGCTGACGGCGCTTTGCCTTGCTCTGCCTGCTCGCTTCACCCGCCTTCGCCGCCAGTCGTCCAGGTCAGGAAGCAGCAGGCGCGCTCGCAGTTTGAAAACGCCGAGCGCATGCGCGAAGAACTGAACGGCCTGCCTCAGCAGGAACGTTCGCGCCGCGACTACCAGCGCGTGATGGATGCCTACCGCCGCGTCTACTACACCGCGCCCACCAGCAGCAAGGCCGATGCCAGCGTGGTGGCCGTGGCCGAGTTGCTGGCCGAAAGCGGACGCACCTTCAACGATGAAAAGGCCCTGCGCGCCGCCATCTCGCAGTACGAGTTCCTCCGCCGCGAATATCCCGGCAGCAAGTATCGCTTTGACGCCCTGTTCACCATCGGCCAGATCTATAAGGACGATCTGGAGGAGAACGACAAGGCGCGGGAGACGTTCCAGGAGGTCATTCACCGCTATCCGCATCTGCAACTTGCGGCCGACGCGCGCGACGCCATCGCCGAGATGGATCAGCAGGCGCACAACAAGCAGAAGCCGTCACGCTCACGCTGCCGAAGCCCGCTCTTCCGAAACTCGCACCTCAGACGCCAAGCCGCAGGAAGCCAAGCTCGACCGAGCCTGCCAGCCCGAGCGATGCGCCGCGCAACACTCTGCCGCTGGTCACCGGAATCCGCCACTGGTCCACGCCTGACTACACCCGCGTCGCCATCGATCTGGAGCAGGAAGTGAAGTACGAGGCCGGACGCGTCTCCAATCCCGACCGGATTTTCTTTGACCTGCATGACACCAAGCTGGCCTCCACCCTGGTCGGCAAGACCTTCGAGGTCTCCGACGGCTTTCTGCGCCGGGTGCGCGTCGCCCAATTTCAAAAGGGCATGGTGCGGGTCGTGCTTGAGGTCGATGACGTCTCCGACTACTCGGCTTTTCTGCTGCCCAATCCCTATCGCCTGATCATCGATATCCACGGACGCAAGCCCAACGCTCCGCAGACTCTGGTGGCGCGCGCCCAGCAGGAGGAAGAGAAGCAGAGTTCCGTCCTGCGCCGGTCGCCAGGCAGACGCAAGCCGGAGAGCAGTCCGCGTCCTCCGCCGCGCCACCGCTGCGCCAGCGCCACGCCACAGCCGGATGCTGCAGCTACGCGCGTCCCGCCAGCTGGCACCGCGGCCCCTGCGAGCAAGCCTGCCGCCGACTTCGGGCCGAGGATGGCCGATGGCAGCTTCTTCTCGCATCGCTCGGCGGCCGCAGCGGACATCGCCGCCAAGACAACCGCAGGTAGCGACACCTCTCCGTTACCGGTAGGCGCTCGCTCCGCTGCCGCAAGTCGCCGCCCCGGTCACCGCGCCTCGCCGCTCCGGGCCCGGCCCAGGAGTCCACGCAAGTCCGAGGTTGCCAATCTCGACGGTCCGGAGCTCAAGGCCACCGACAAGCCCACCTCCGAGCCGACCGTGCAGGTGGTTGCTCCGCGCGGCTCCGGATAAAACCACGCTCGCCGCCGGCAAGAAGAACTCCGCGCTATCCGGAGATTCGCCAGGCTCAGCCCACCGCCGATGGCCAGCGCTCGCTGATTCGCGCTCTCGGTCTCAAGGTCGGACGCATCGTCATCGATGCCGGACACGGCGGCCATGACACCGGAACCATCGGCCCCAACGGCCTGCTGGAAAAAGATCTCGTGCTCGATGTCTCGCTGCGCCTGGGCCGGCTGCTGCAGAGCAAGATGGGCGCCGAGGTGATCTACACCCGCGACGACGACACCTTTGTTCCGCTGGAGACCCGCACCGCGATCGCCAATCAGCAGCAGGCCGACCTGTTCATCTCCGTCCACGCCAACTCCAGCCAGGACCCTTCGGCGCGCGGCGTGGAGACCTACTACCTCAATTTCAATCCCTCGCCGGATGCTCTGGAAGTCGCCGCCCGTGAAAACGCGGTCAGCGAAAAGTCGGTGCACGAACTCGGCGACCTGGTGAAGAAGATTGCATTGAAGGAGAAGGTCGAGGAGTCGCGGGAGTTCGCCACCGACGTGCAGCACTCGCTCTACCAGGGGCTTGCCGGGAAGAGATAAGACCATGCGCGACCGCGGCGTGAAGAAGGCTCCGTTCATCGTGCTCATCGGCGCCAACATGCCCTCCATCCTCGCCGAGATCTCCTTCGTCTCCAACCCCGGCGACGAGCGCAAACTGGAGACGCCCGAGTACCGCCAGAAAATTGCCGAGTCTCTCTACAAGGGAGTCGCCCGCTACATCAACGGACTCAGCGGAGTGAAGGTGGCCAGCAAGTCCGGCGTCGGCGAAGGCCAGCAGTAAGCAGAGAGCTCGCGGATCAAACACCCACACAAGCCAACAACTGGCTGTATGGGCCACACTCAAGTCCGCCGACACCCTCCAATAAAATGCCCTCCCATGCAAGCATGAGAGGGCGAATGTCGTTCGTTCTTGCGAATGAAGCTTTAGACGAGCACCGACTGGAACTCCTCGTACGTTCCCTTGAAGTCGGTGATCTTGTGATCGTTCTCAAAGTGCCAGATTCTGGTTGCGACCTCGTCGATCAGGTCGTGATCGTGGGTGGCGATCAGCACCGTGCCCGGATAACGCTGCAGCGCGATGTTCAGCGCGTTGATCGACTCCAGATCGAGGTGGTTGGTCGGCTCGTCCAGCACCAGCACGTTGGGCTTCTGCAGCATCAGCTTGCAGAAGAGCAGCCGCGCCGTCTCTCCGCCGGAGAGCACGTCGGTGCGCTTGTTGCCCTCGTCGCGGGCGAACATCATCTGCCCCAGCAATCCGCGAATCTCTTCATCGGCCGCGCCCGGGTCCCACTGGTGCAGCCACTCGAAGGCCGACATCCCCGGCGCCATCAGCGCCCGATGATCCTGCGCAAAGTATCCCACCGAGGCTTCGTGTCCCCAGATCACTTTTCCGGCGCTCAGGAACTCGCCATCGTAGCCGCTGGTCTCGCGCAGCTCCTTCATCGGCGTGGTCGGCGAGTTGGCCAGCACGGCGTTGATCAGCGTCGTCTTTCCCGCGCCGTTGCGTCCCATCAGCGCGATCTTTTCTCCGCGAGTCACGCTCGCGGTGAAGCCGCGCACCACCTCGACGTCCGTCGTAAGACTTGCTCACGCCTTCCAACTCCAGAATGTGTTTTCCGGAGGGCCGCTTCTGCTCGAACTTCAGGTACGGACGCTGAATGTTCGACTTCGCCAGATCCGTCACCTGCAGCCGTTCCACTTCTTTGCGGCGGGATTGCACCTGGCTGGATCGCGTGCCGGCCGAAAAGCGTGCAATGAAATCGTTGAGCTGCGAAATCTTCTTCTCGCGCTGCGAGTTCTGCGACTCAATCTGCGAGCGCACCTGCGTCTTGGCCAGCACCATCTCGTCGTAGGTTCCGGTGTAGGTGATGATCGTCTCGATAGTCGATGTCGGCGATATGGGTGCACACGCTGTTCAGGAAATGGCGGTCGTGCGAGATCACGATCAGCGTGCCGTCGTAGTTGTTCAAGAAGCTCTGCAGCCAGTGGATCGAATCCAGATCGAGGTGGTTGGTCGGTTCGTCCAGCAGCAAGGCCCCGGGATGCCCGAACAGCGCCTGCGCCAGCAGCACGCGAACCTTCTGGCCGCCCTGCAACTCGCCCATCTTGCGCTCATGGAGTTCGTCCGGAAGGTCGAGTCCCTGCAGCAGCAGGGCGGCATCGGTGTCGGCGGAGTATCCGTCCTCTTCGCCCACGGTGCCCTCCAACTCGCCCAGTCTCATGCCGTCGTCGTCGGTCAGCTCCGCCTTGGCGTAGATGACCTCGCGCTCTTCCATCGCGGCCCACAGACGCTTGTTGCCCATGATCACCGTATCGATCACGCGATAGGCGTCGAAGGCAAACTGGTCCTGGCTCAGCACGCCGAACTTGCGCGGGCGCACCACGGTGCCCTTTTGCGGCTCCAACTCGCCGGTTAATAGCTTCATGAAGGTCGATTTACCGGCTCCATTCGGACCCGTCAGACCATAGCGCTTGCCCGGCGTGAATGCCGTGGACACTTCGTCGAACAGAACTTTAGCGCCGTAGCGCATGGAAACACTGGAGACTGAGATCATAATTTTTCGGGTAGTGCTGGAACTGCCGGGAGGCGGGACGCACTCTTTGTATGCTTAGGATATCACGGCTTCGCCTCTGGCCGGTGTTCCTCGCTGGAATCAACCTGCCCCGGCTCCGCAACTTCTGCTCCTCCGCCGTGGTCTAATAAGTAGAGGAAGCCGCCATGAAATCTCTGTATCGATCTTTGTGCGTCGCACTGCTGGCAATGTCTTTTCGCCGCGCCTGCCCTGCTTTCTCAGGCCCAAGCGCCCGCCGCGATTCTGCCCGAGGCCTTTGCCGGTTGGGAGCTCAGCGGCGCGCCGCAACTCGGCACCGATCCGCGCAAGATCGACAGCGCCTCCTCCAGCGTGCTCAAAGAGGATCGCTTCACCGATTTTGAAGTGGCCACCTACAAGCATGACGACCGCACCATCACGGTGAAAGCCGCGCGATTCGAAGATGCTGCCGGCGCGTATGCCGCCTTCACCTTCTATCGCCAGCCGCTCATGCGCGTCGAAGACATCGGAACCCTGGCCGCATCGCTCAACGAGCGCGTGCTCTTCTTCTCCGGCAACATTCTCGTCGATGTGCAGTTTGATCACGTCACCGGAATGAGCGGGGCTCAACTGCGCGAACTTGCCGCGCATCTGCCGCAAGCCAAGGGAGCCGATCGCCGTGCTGCCCACTCTGCCCACCCACCTGCCGCGCAAGCCGCTGGTGGCCGAGACCGCGCGCTACCTGCATTGGTCCTGCCGCATACTCCGCGCTCAACATCAATCTCAGTCCCGAACTCATCGACTTCAGCAAGAGTCCCGCAACTCCTCTGGGCGCGCGTCAACGGAGAAGCTCCGGGTTCAGCTGAAATCCTGCTGGTGGCCTATCCCACGCCTCACATTGCCATCGACAAGCTAGCCGCCTTCGAGCAACTGGCTCCGCCCCTCGGCGGAGGCACGAGCGTCGCAAAACGCAGCGGTCCCATCATCGCTCTGGTTCGCGGCAACATCTCTCGCAGGCGATGCCGATCGAATTCTTGCCGGCGTGAACTACGACGCCAACGTCACCTGGAACGAAAATGCCGGCCAAGGCAAGCGCGACAATATCGGCAACGTCGTCGTCGCCGCGCTCACCCTGGCAGCCATTCTTTTCCTCATCTCGGTCGGCGCCGGAGCCGTTTTCGGCTTCGGAAGGTTCTATCTGCCCCAATTCCGGGCAAGAAAAGCAGGTGAAACGCCTGACGACGGCAAGATGATCCGGCTCGACCTTCGCTAGCAAAAAGTACCTGTAAGCTGGTCGCAAGCGCAATGGGTTAGGCCAAGAAAGAGAGAAGGAGTGACATATTTTGTCATCAGGGCAATCTTGGGCCAAAAAGTTAAGTTATTGATTATAAAGACATTTAATTCCGAGAATTCGCTTGACACCCTGTTTTATGGGCTCATAGTATTTCTTCAGAAAGTTTTGACGGTCTAGCCTCCGTTGGAACTATTCTCCCTTGAAAGAAAAGGTCGCCCAGTTGCCGGGCGGCCTTTTCGTTTGCTCGCGAACCAGAGCATAGAACCAGAGCATAGAAGTTGGAAGAGCGCGCTACTCCACATCTGCAGGCATTTGGATCGGGTGCGAGTTTCTCCGCTTCCGCGATCATCGCCTCCAGGCTCACGCGGATGCCTTCACCCCAGAAAGTTTCTTCCGTTGGATCGAGGCCGAACGGTTGCAGCAGTTCGAAGACGCTCTTCGTCGCGCCGGAACGGAGCAGGTCGAGATAGAGCGGCTCAAAGCGGCTGCCGAGGCGCGATTGCTGGGCATACAAGCTCTGCGTCAAGAGTTCGCCAAACGCATAACCGTAAACATAAAACGGCCGATGGAAATGCGAAACATACGACCAGAGATGGCTGGCGTTTTCATAGGTGAACACCTCGCCATCTTCTCCGTACAGCTCTTTGGCCGTCGTAAGCCACAATGCATCGAGCTCTTCCACGGAAAGTTTCTTCGGCTCACTCCATTCCGTATATTCCGCATTCATGCCGTGTATGCGGCGTTCGAAATTCGAAAACCCAATTTGCCGCACCACCGTGTTCAGCATTCCTTCGATCTTCTGGGTGATCAGCGCGAGCAGCGCGGCATTGTCTCCCTTTTCCGCAAGCTGCTTCCTCAGAAAACTGAATGTCGTCATTTCGCCGAAGACCGAAGCGGTCTCGCAGTATGCAATCGGCGGATGGAACATGAGCGGCCCCTGCGCTTCGCCGGCCAGGATGCCATGAACCCCGTGGCCGAGTTCATGCGCCAGCGTCATCACGTCGTGATTCGAACCCAGGTAATTCAAGAACGTGAACGATTGCGGCCGGTTTCCGGGAAGCACAAGAGAACAATTAAAAGCTCCGCCGCGTTTGCCCGTGGTCGCGGGAACGTCGATGCGCTTGGACGCAATGAAATCCTGGATGATGCCGGTGAGCGTGGGGCTGAAACTTTCATAGGCCGCCAGCACCGTGGACATTGCGTTGTCATACGGCACCACCGTGGTATCGGCAAACGGCAGCGGCGCATTGCGATCGCTCCAGCGGAGCGTCTTCATGCCGAGCAACTCGGCCTTGAGACGATAGTAGCGGCGAGCCAGCGGCCCGGCTACGTTCTTCACCGCGTTGTGCAGCGCATCGACCACCGCGTCGGGAATGCGGTTCTCCTTATTCCTCGCCTCCATCGGATTGCGGTAATGACGTTCCTTGCACTCCACCGCGGCCTTGCCCACGATCACATAGAGCGTCTGCGCTGAATACTTGGCGAAATATCCTCCCAGGCCATCGTTGATCGTCTTCTGCACTTCCGCGCGCAGGTGCGGCATCTTTCGAATTCGTGAGAATGTCGAGCATCTCGGTCAGGTTCTTCTGCTCGGCCTTGATGGTCGAAGCGAAGATCCGCCTCGCATTCGTCAAAGAACTCATCCCACGAAGCCGGGCCAAACGGAGCGCGCTTGGTAAGCGCAGCTTCCACGGGTTCGCTCAAGAAGTGCGGCTTGAAGATTCGCTGATGCTCAATCCACGGCCGATGCCTTTGGACTACGGCATCGCTTGCGTACCATTTCTCCAGCGTCGCATCGTCGAGCGCCACCAACTCCAGTTCGAAGAACGTCAAATACTCGCCCTGAATTTGGCTCATGGTCTGTTGCGACGTCGGCGATCTTCGCCTTCACCGCCTCATTCGTCACGTCCAGACTTTGCTGGAGAGAGAGATAGACCATGATCTTTCCCCCAAGCATGTCCAGCTCGGAATAATCGGAGATCGCCGCGCCCAGCCTATCGGCCAGCTTGCCTTTGTAGTTCGAGCTGAATTGCTGCGCTTGCTTGGTGAATTCCGCGATGTCCAGATCGATTTGCGGATCACTGATGGCGGAGTAGATGGAGGTCAAATCCCAACGGACGTTGCTATCGGCGATGTGTTGGCTAGGCATGATTGTGAGTTCGGAAGGCACCCGAGTTTCGAATTGTAGCAAAACTCGAAAAATGAAAGCTCGGCCTAAGCTCGAATTCCCAGCGTCCCGTCGTAGCGATGAAGCAGCGATCGTCGCAGCGATGTCGTAGTAGCTCGAAAAAAGGTTACGGCAGGGGTGGTGGTGTGTCGCGCGCGGGAAGCAGACCCATCTCCTGGTAGATCGGCCGCATGATCGGCGCTGAATTTTCGGCAGATCGAGCGTGAACCAGAGCGAGCCGGCGACGCAGAACGCGCCGGTCACCATGACGGTGTGGGGCGCTCCGATCCGGTGAGCCAGCGTGCCGGCCAGCAGGCTGCCGAACGGCGCCGCGCCGAAGAAGGCCATGGTGTAATAGCTCATCACGCGGGCGCGTTTGTCTTCCGGCACCAGCGACTGGATGATCGTATTGCTGACGGACGCGCCCTGCATCAAGCCGAAGCCGACGAAGACCATCAGCACAAGCGATAGCCACAACGTATGCGACAGGCCAAAGAGAATCAGCGCGCCTCCCAGCATCGCGGCCGCGATCTGAAGCATGCGCGTCAGCCCGACCACCGACTTGCGGACTGCAAGCGAAAGCGCCGACACCAGCGCACCGATTCCTGAGGCTCCCGTCAGCCAGCCGAGGGTGGCCGCGCCGCCGTGCAGCACCTGGGCGGCGAAGATCGGCAGCAGCACGGCGTAGGAGTAGCCCATCAGGCTGATCAGCGCAAAGAGCAGAAGGATGGTGCGGATGGGCCGAAAGGTACGGACGTAGTCCCAACCCTCGCGCATCTGTTCGAGCATGCTGCTCGCGTTGCGGCGGATATCCAAGGGCCGGATGCGCATCAGCAGCAAGGATGCGATCACCGCAAAGTAGCTGACGCCGTCGATCAGGAAACACCAGCCTTCGCCGACGGCTCCGATCACCAGGCCGGCGATGGCCGGGCCGATCAGCCGCGCGCCATTGGCCATCGAGGAGTTGATGGCGATGGCGTTACTGAGGTCGTTCCGATCGTCGACCATCTGCACCAGGAAGGATTGGCGCCCCGGCATGTCGAAGGCGTTGATCAAGCCCTGCAAAGCGGTGAGAGCGATGATTTCCCAGAGCGTGATGACATGCGCCAGGGTGAGCGCGGCCAGGGCGAGCGACTGGACGGCCGCCGCGGCTTGCGTCCACACCAGCAGCTTGCGGCGATTGAGGCGCTCGACCCAGACGCCCGCAAATGGCCCCAGCGCAAACGAAACAATCTGCCCCGCGAAGCTTACGATGCCCAGCAGCAGCGCCGAATGGGTCAGGCGATAGACCAGCCAGGTGGTGGCCAGCCGCGTCATCCAGGTGCCGATCACGGAGATGCTCTGACCGAAGAAGAAGAGCTTGAAGTTGCGGTGCCGCAGCGCTCGCCAGGCGTGCGACATCGACCCTCCAGGGAGAGAGTTCTCCTGTCTCCCCGAACTGATTGCGGCTTTGTTCACAAACTGCGTTCGTCCCTCACGGCAGCTTCCATCCACCAAGTGCTGGATGATCTTGCCATCCGCCTGCAAGTGTACCTGTTGATGTTCTTGAAGACGCTGAGAAGTTCCTACGCTCCAGCGGAGCTGCGGAATCGTAGATCAACCGACCTATGAGCGGTGCTCAAGAATCCCTTGACGAAGCCGATGTTTAGAAGATGGCTGGCAGAAATGCGGATGGGAAGTACGCTCTCCCCGTTTGGTCTTGCCCGGAGAAGGCAAGGGCAAATGCGGGTTGCCTCGTTCGCTATTTTATTGAGCTACACCGAATCAGGTATTCGGAAACTGCTGACTCTGGCCCACTTGCCTTATTTCACGACGGGAGCAACTGCGGGATGAACGAGCACATCTATATCGCACGTACGGGTGAAATGCTGATCAGGCACTCCAGATTTGGTTGGCTAACGTATCACAAAAGGGATTTTCGAAGCAACGAACCAGTCAGGCACTACGCAAGAAAGTGTCCATTCGCACGACGACCTTATTAGCCACAAAGCCACAATAATTTGAGCCCGTCCATAGCGCTAACTATGGCCGGGCTCGGGAACCAACAACCTCGGTAACCCGATAGTTGCTAGCCATCCGCGACAATTATCGGCTTGCCCGCTCCGAAAGGCAAGCAAATGATTTGGCTGAATCGCGCCCAATCGGGCTCTGTCCCCCCCGCCCTCTTTCACTGCAGCAGCACCCCCGGGATCGCACGCCTCCGGCTTACGCTTTGCCTCGCACTCTTGGCCTCGATACCGGGGCTTGCCGGAGCACAGAATCGCAGCCTGTTGACGCGCCACGTGCGCGAGGTCACTACCAATGGGCAGGCGCGGCTCCTCGGGCGGCTCCCCGCAACCCAATCGATGCGGGTTGACATTGTTCTGCCCCTGCAAAATCAGGCAGAGCTGGGAACGGTCTTGCAAGGGCTCTACGACCCTAAGAGCCCATCCTACCGGCAGTTCCTTACGGTGCAAGACTTTACCGAGAGGTTTGGCCCCAGCCAGGAGGATTATGACAGCCTGACTGGATTCGCAAACGCAAATGGCTTGACGGTGGTCGGCGGCTCCCGCGATCGTATGCAGGTGCAGGTCAAGGGCTCGGTGGCGACCATCGAGAATGCCTTTCATGTGACCATGGGCGTCTATCAGCACCCCACGGAAAACCGCACCTTCTATGCTCCGGACCGGGAGCCCACGGTGAACCTGCCAGTCTCGCTCTGGCACATCTCGGGTCTGGACAATTATTCGACCCCGCATTCCCTCCTCAAGCAAAGGAGCATGGCGGTAAACTCCATGGCTCGGGGAGCAGCAATGCCAGTATGGGCTCCGGTCCCGCCGCTTCCTTCTTGGGCAGCGACATGAGGGCGGCGTACTACGGAGGAACGGCTCTCACCGGCTCTGGCCAGAACATCGGATTGATGGAGTACTACGGATACGATATCGCCGACTTGAACACCTACTACACGAACGCTGGCGAGACGATGACTGCCACGGTCACCGGCATTTCCACGGATGGAACGAGCCTGAGCTGCCTCTTCGAGAATGGCTGCGATGATACGGAACAGATCCTCGACATGACGCAGTCGCTGGGCATGGCCCCAGGCATCGCCACCCTGTACGTGTACGTGGGCTCCAGCGATACGGCCATTCTCAGTGCCATGACTACGGATTCGCCGTTGCCTTTGCAATTGAGCAGTTCGTGGACCTGGACCCCGGTGGACCCCAGCACGGATGACCCGTATTTCGAGAGGATGGCGGCACAAGGCCAGAGCTTCTTTCAAGCCTCCGGCGACAGTCAGGCGTGGTCTGCGAGCAATGATCTTTACCCGTCGGAGGATCCGTATGTCATCTCAGTCGGCGGCACGGACTTAATCACCAGCAGCGCGGGCGGAGCCTGGAGTTCGGAAACCGCGTGGGAATACAGTGGCGGCGGCATCTCTCCAAGACCACATTCCGATTCCATCCTGGCAACAGCTCCCGGGCGTGATCACCTCCAGCCTCTGGTGGGTCCACGCAATATCGAAACGGCCCAGACGTTGCGGCAAACGCGAATTTCACCTTTTACGTCTGTGCCGACCAGATCCCCTGCACCGCAAATGAATATGGCGGAACCAGTTTTGCCGCGCCCATCTGGGCCGGCTACATGGCTCTGGCCAATGAACAGGCGGCCGCGCAAGGCGACTCGGCAATCGGCTTCATGAATCCGGCCATTTACCCGATCGGTGTGTCGTCTACCTATGACCAGAATTTCCACGACATCAGCAGCGGCAGTAATGGCTTTCCGGCTATCACCGGCTTCGATCTGGTCACCGGCTTGGGCAGTCCGAACGGAGCCAGCCTGATCAATGCCCTTGCCCCGTTGGCGACCACTCCGAACTTCATCATTTCCCCGACGGCGATCTCAGGGCAACAGGGAAACAACGGCACGTCAACGATCACGCTTACCACTGCGGGAGGTTTTGACTCGGCCGTTGCCTTGACTGCCAGCGGCCAGCCGTCCGGCGTGACCGTGAGCTTAAACCCCACGTCCATCGCTGCGCCTGGCTCCGGCACTTCGACCATGACCGTGTCCGTGGCTTCGACGACCCCCATCGGTACGTACCCGATCACCGTCAGCGGCACAGGCGGAGGAGTCACGCGAAGCATCAACGTCTCGCTTAGCGTGACTGGCGCACTGACGCCAACTTTTTCACCGCTTCCAGCGGCCTACAGCACGCCGCAACAGGTGACGCTGACGGACAACTCGCCGGGTGTGACGATTTACTACACCACGAATGGCACGACGCCGACGACCGCGTCAACCCCGTACACGACGCCGATTCCGGTCTCAGCCAACACCACGATCAATGCCCTCGCTACCGGCGGCGGCTATGGCCCGAGCTCGGTTGCCAGCGGAACGTATACCTTCGTGACGCCGCCGCCGAGTTTTTCACCGCCCCCTTCGACCTACAATGCGCCGCAAACGGTGACGCTGACGGGCACGTCGGGTGTGACGATTTACTACACCACGAATGGCACGACGCCGACGACCGCGTCAACCCCGTACACGGCGCCGATTCCGGTCTCAACTACCACGACGATCAATGCCATCGCCGCGGGTGGTACCTACGGCCAGAGCCCGGTTGCCGTCGGGCTGTTTACCGTCATTCCGCCGCCGGATCTGGTTGAAAGCAGCGTCAGCGTGCTGACCACGGCACCGGTTTCCGGTGGCACTCTGTCGGTCAGCGATACCACCACCAACTCGGGTCAAGGAGTGGCGGCGAACTCGACGACGGGCTTCTATTGGTCCACCGATGGCAAGACTCTTGGCACGTTGTTAGCAACTCGGTTGGTGAGCACGCTGGCTGCCGCGGCAAGCTCCGGACCGGTGGCTACAACCTTCACCTTGCCGACCAATGTCAGCGGCACCTACTACATGATCGCCTGCGCCGACTATAACGATTCCATCTTGGAGACGAATTACGCCAACAACTGCACGGCATCAGCGCCCATGCAAGTGGCTGGGGCGGATCTGATCGAAAGCAGCGTCAGTGTCGCGACGACTACAGCACCGGTCTCCGGAGGCAGTCTGTCGGTCAGCGATACGGCCACCAACCAGGGGCTTGGGATTGCGGCTACTTCGCAGACCGGTTTCTATCTGTCCACCGATGGTAAGACGCTCGGAACTTTGTTAGCTACCCGCATCGTGGGCACGCTGGCTGCCGCGGCAAGCAACGGACCGGTAACCACAACCATCACCTTGCCAAGGAGTATCGGCGGAACCTACTACATGATCGCCTGCGCCAACTACAGCGATTCCATGATGGAGACGAATTACACCAACAACTGCAAGGCATCGGCCGCCTTCCAGGTGATCGGGACGGACCTGATCGAAAGCAGCTTCAGCGTGCTGACCACGGCACCGGGCTCCGGTGGCAAGCTGTCCGTCAGCGATACGGTGACCAACCAGGGCTCTGGAACTGCGAGTACTTCGACGACCGGCTTCTATTGGTCCACCGATGGTAAGACGCTCGGAACCTTCCTGGCCACTCGCGTCGTGGGCTCCCTGGCCGCCGGGGCAAGCAACGGACCGGTGACCACAACCATCACCTTGCCGACGAATCTCAACGGAACCTACTACATGATCGCCTGCGCCAACTACAACGATTCCTTGTTGGAGACGAATTACGCCAACAACTGCACGGCATCGGCGCCCATACAAGTCGCTGGGGCGGATCTGATCGAAAGCAGCTTCAGCGTCACGACCACGGCACCGGTCTCGGGAGGCAAGATTTCGGTGAGCGATACGGCTGCCAACCAGGGTCTTGGGATTGCGGGTACTTCGACGACGGGCTTCTATTTCTCCACCGATGGTAAGACGCTCGGAACTTTCTTAGCCACTCGCGTCGCAAGCACTCTGGCCGCTGGGGCAAACTCCGGGCCGGTAACCACAACCATCACCTTGCCGACGAATCTCAACGGAACCTACTACATCATCGCCTGCGCCGACTATAACGATTCGGTGGTGGAGACAAGTTACGCCAACAACTGCACCGCATCGGCGCCCATGCAAGTGGCTGGGGCGGACCTGACCGAAAGCACCGTCAGCGTGCTGACCACGGCACCGGTCTCCGGTGGCAGCATTTCGGTCAGTGATACGGCTACCAACCAGGGGCCTGGGATTGCGGGCAGTTCGACGACGGGCTTTTATTTCTCCACCAACGGCACCACTCTCGGTACGTTGCTAAAGACTCGGGCGATCGGCACTCTGGCCGCCGGGGCAAGCAACGGACCGGTAACCACAACCATGACCTTGCCGACGAATCTCAATGGAACCTACTACATCATCGCCTGCGCGAACTATAACAATGGCGTAGTGGAGGCCACTACTAACACCAACAACTGCACCGCTTCGGCGCCCATGGCGGTGCCATAGATCGCGGAAAGAGTACGAAAGGTTGTTGAATGCGGCAGACACTTTCGACGGCGGGCATGACCTTCAAGGCCGGTGGGCATGTTCGCCGCCGCAGGTTTTTGTGGATCTACCACACCCGGCAGGCCGGGGTGTGGACCATGGGCGCGTCAGGCTTGCAGGAGAAAGCTTCCTGGAACTCCGGCAGGTTCGAGACAACGCCGTTGGTGCGATAGCGCTCAGGCGCATGAGGATCAGTGGCGGCCCTCATGCGCTCAAGCTCCGGGCGCTGGTTGCTGCACCAGCCCTGCGCGTACGCCACAAAAAAGCGTTGCGCGGGTGTCAGCGCATCGATGGGTTGCAACTTAGCGCCGGGTTGCAACTTGGCGCCACCGACGGCTTCCTCCCACGCACTGTAAGCCAGTAAGAGCCCACCCAGGTCAGCCACGTTCTCGCCCAACGTCAGCTCGCCGTTGACCTTCACGTCATCCACCGCCGTGTAGGCGGAATACTGGCTGGCGATGCAAGCGGTGCGCTGCTCGAATTCTTTGGTGTCGGAGTCGCTCCACCAATCGCGCAGATTGCCCTGGCCATCGAACTGACGGCCCTCGTCGTCGAAGCCGTGCGTCAGTTCGTGGCCGATGGTGGCGCCAGTCTGTCCGAAGTTGGCCGCCGCGTCGGCTTGCGGATCGAACAGAGGAGGCTGCAGCACGCCTGCGGGAAAGTTAATGTCGTTCATCTGCGCGTTGTAGTTGGCGTTGACCGCATCCGGAGCGAGGTACCACTCGCCCCGCACCAGAGGCTTGCCGATCTTGGCAAGCTGGCGGTGGAACTCGAAGCTGTTGGAGCGCTCCCCGTTGCCGAGGGCGTCTCCGCGAACAATGGTGAGGGCAGAGTAGTCGCGCCAGGTATCGGGATAGCCGATCTTGTTGACCACGAGCTTGAGCTTGGCAAGGGCCTGCTGTTTTGTGGCCTCTGACATCCACGGCAACTGGCGTATGTCGCGGTCCATGGCGGCCTCGATGCTCAACACCATTTTGAGCGCGCGCTGCTTGGCATCTCCGCTGAAGTAGCGCGCCACGTAGGCTTGTCCAATGGCCTCGCCGAGGGCGCGATCCTCAAAGCGCACACAGCGCTTCCAGCGCGGCTGCAACTCGCGCGCTCCGGTCAGCTTGCGGCCGTAGAAGGCGAAGTCCTCCTGCACGAAGGCGTCCGGCAGCCAGCGCGCCTGGGCATGAAGCTGGTGCCAGCGCAGATAGGTTTTCCACGCGGGCAGCTCCTCACTCTTCAGCAGAGCCTCCATCGCCGTGAAGAACTCCGGTGCAGCCACGTTGAGCGAGGCTATTTGAGAGAGGCCGAGGCCCGCGAAGTAGCGCTCCCACGGAAATGAGGGCGCAAGAGCCGCCAATTCCGCGCGCGTCATGCGGTGATAAACGGCGGTGGGATCGCGCCGCTCCAACTGCGCCATGGAAGCCTTGGCCAGAGCGGTTTCAATGCGCAGCACGAGCTGCGCGTTCGCGGCGGCCACCTCGGGCGGGTCGCTCATCATCTCGAACATCTTCTGCACGTGGGCGGCGTAGTCCTTGCGCAACTGTTCGGAGCGAGCGTCGGTCTTAAGATAATAATCGCGGTCGGGAAGCCCAATCCCGCCCTGGTCCACGTCGGCAATGGTCTCGGTGGAGTTTTTCGCGTCCTGTTCGGCGTTCAGGGAGAAGAGCGCCGACTGGCCGAAGTAGATGCTGAGGTCCTGGGGATGAAAGCGCGCGAGATAGTCGGCTAAGTCATTCATCGATGCGATGTCGTGAATGCGCTTGAACTCGGCGCGAAGAGGCTCCAGCCCTGCGGCCTCGATCGCATTTTCGTCCATGCACGAAGCGTAGTAGTCGCCGATCTTCTGGTCGATTCCGCTGCGTTGGGTGCCGGGTGCGGCGGCTGTTTCCAGAATCTGGCGGACGTTTGCCCGGTTCTGCTCCTGTAGTTTGGAGTACACACTCCAGGCGGCTTGGTCGGCTGGGATGGGATTGCTCTTCATCCAGCCGCCACAGGAGTAGGCATAGAAATCCACGCAGGGATCGACTGACTTGTCCATGGACGCTGGATCAATGACATGCCAACTGGTGCCGGGTTGCGACTGTGCCAGCGCCGTACACGACGCGAGAGCGATCACGCAGATTGCCGCAAGAGTACGCATAGGCTCCTCTCTCAGAAAAACAGTGTGTTTGCCTTGTTCTGCACGGTGCTTCTCAAAGAGACTTTTTAAGCGACGCTGTAACCGCCAGTACAGACCGGAACAGATTCTGACGGTAACGTGCATGGGAAGAGCACCACTCGATTTCCGGACAAACTATTTTCTCAATAAGCCATCCTAGGATACCAGCCCTCTATAGAAGCTACAGAGACCGAAACTGACGCTCGGTCGTCTGTTCTGAAGTAACCAAAGCCTTCCGTCCATTAGGAGAAGACAAGATGAGACGAACCGTTTGGATGTTTTTGGTCGTGCTGGCCTCAGCGGGTTTCATGCACGCACAAAGCTCGGCCAATTCAATGAACCTGAGCGGCACGGTTTGCCAGGCGACATGCGTAGTATCGGCCTCTCCTGGAGTTTCCACGTGCGATCCACTTTGTACTGACAAAGGCGGTGGGTTGGTGCTCGTGGAGGATCAAGGGAACGTTCGAAAGATTGCCAATCAGGACATGTGTCAGTCGCACGTCGGGAAACATGTAAAAGCGACGGCCATAGCGTCGGAGGCGCCATCGTCGATGGCCGAGCCAACGGAAAAGCAGCGCGAGGAAACGCTCCGCATCATGGAATTGCACGACGACCCAGGCGGGGGCTAATTTACCGGCAATCCAGGGGTTGGAAATGCAGCATCTGCAAAGCCGCGATCCTCGAAGGAAACCCCTGGAGAACGTCAGCCTACCAAGGTAGGCCCCAACCAACAAACTCTTTGCCCTAAAGGAGGAAATACCATGCAACGAATCGCTTTGCTGTTTTTGGTCGCTCTTGGCTGTGTAGCGTCTATGCACGCCCAGAGTTCGAGCGGCTCCATGAAACTGAACGGCACGGTGTGCGACTCTTCCTGCGTCGTGCAGGTGGAAGGCGCTAATACGTGCGATAAAAGTTGCACCGTCAAAAGCGGTGAGGCGGTGTTAGTGGACGATCAAGGCAAAATCATGCACATCGCCAATCAGGACGCCTGTAAATCACACATGGGGAAACATGTAACGGCGACGGTGAGGTCGATGGACCAACCACCGGCGGCGGCGGACCCAACGGAGAAGCAGCGCGAGCAAGAACTCCAGGAGCGCCAGCAGTATTTCGAAGTGCTGCAGATGGAAACGTTAGAGCCCTTGTAAACACTCGCCTCTAGGAGTTTGAGGTAACTGTCTCCCTGACGATTCTCAGGGATGAAGAGGGCGGGGTCTGGGCAATTCTGCCCTCCTAAGGAAGGCTCGAATGCTGTACACGCAGCCCTCTTGCCAAGCGCGCGCTGCAACTCCATTTGCGTTATGGGCGACAGGAATTGCGCGACCGAATGCAATTTTCGGTATCTAAGCAATTCAGGTCGCTTGTGCAGCCCTTGTGATGTGCAGTGAGCCCTCATGGCTAAGCCAATCTTACTAAGTGTGGATGACGACTCCGATGTTCTGCGGGCGATTGAGCGCGATCTTCGCTCAAAGTACGGCGCCGAATACCGTGTGATCGGAAGCGATACTCCGGAAGGCGCACTCGATGTCTTGAAGCAGCTGAAGCTTCGCAATGACAGTGTCGCCCTGCTCCTCGTCGACCAGCGCATGCCGCAAAATGGACGGAGTTGAATTTCTGCAAGAGGCGATGGCGATCTTTCCCGGGGCCAAGCGTGCACTTGCTTACTGCTTACGCGGATACCAACGCCGCGATCAGCGCGATCAATCAAGCCAGCATCAACTATTTCTTCTTGAAACCGTGGGATCCTCCCGCCGAGCACCTGTATCCACAACTCGACGATTTGCTCGATGACTGGCAAGCTTCCTTCCGTCCGACGTTCCAGGGCATCCGGGTACTGGGCACGCGATGGTCGCCCCGGTCGTACGAGTTGCGCGACTTTCTCGCCCGCAATCACGTTCCGTATCAGTGGATCGATGTCGAGAATTTCCGCGAATGATCCAGAGACGAAACGCCTTCTGGAAGCTCTCGGTTCCGAGGCGACCGAGCTTCCTGTTGTGCTCTTTCCAGGACGGGACGAAACTGCTTGAAAGCGTGCCTGCAGAGGTGGCGCAGAAAAGTTGGATTGCGTACGCAGGCGCAAACCGATTTCTACGACTTTGCCATCGTGGGAGGAGGGCCGGCTGGTCTGGCCGCGGCCGTTTACGGAGCCTCGGAAGGCTTGCATACCGTGATGATCGAGCGGGAAGCGCCCGGCGGCCAGGCTGGAATGAGCGCCCGAATTGAGAACTATCTCGGATTTCCTACCGGACTCAGTGGCGGCGATCTGGCTCGACGCGCGGTGGTGCAAGCCCAACGTTTCGGAGTGGAGATTCTGTCGCCCCAGGAAGTCGTGGACGTCCGAATCGAAGGGCCGTACCGGATCATCACGCTGGCGGATGGAACGAGATCTCATGCCACGCTTTGATGATCGCCACCGGCGTCCAATGGAGGCGTCTGGAAGCTCCCGGAATAGACAGGCTGCAGGGTGCGGGAATCTATTATGGCGGCGGCGTTACCGAGGCGCTGTCCTGCAAGGGTGAGACCGTTTACGTGGTGGGCGGCGCGAACTCGGCGGGTCAGGCGGCGATGAACTTCGCGAGATACGCCGAGCGCGTCGTGATTCTGGTGCGCGGCGAATCGCTTTCCAGCACCATGTCGAGATATTTGATTGAGCAGATACAAGAGACGCCCAACATTCAGTTGTGGAGACATGCCAGCGTTGCTGAGGCGCATGGCGAAACACACCTGGAAGAGATTTCGGTACTTTGTTCCGATAGCAACAGGGTGGAACGCGTGCCAACGAATGCAATGTTCATCTTTATAGGGGCATTGCCGAGGACGGATTGGCTGGCGGAGCATCGTCGAACGCGACGAGCGCGGCTTCCTGTTGACCGGCCCCGATCTAATCCGGGACGGCCAGCGCCCAAAGGGATGGGCGCTCGACCGCGATCCGTTTCTACTCGAGACCAATGTCCCCGGGATCTTTGCCGTGGGCGATGTCCGCCACGGTTCTATCAAACGAGTTGCTTCCGGAGTTGGCGAAGGCTCGGTGGCAGTGCAATTCATTCATCAGTACTTGAGCAAAGTGTAATGGTTGACGAGTCAGAGTTACTTCGCATTCCGGCATTTGCCGATCTACCCGACGATCAGATCGCATGGTTCCTTAGCCAGTCGCAAGAGCTCCATGTCAAAGCAGGCGATGCCTATGCCCTGCAAGGTCGCCCGGCGGATTCGATGTTCGTAATCCTGGAAGGGCAGTTTCAGTGGCGAGGCGACTTGGGTGGCGAAACCATCGGTGTTTTCAAATCACCTGGGTGACATCACTGGAGTGTTGCCGTTTTCCCGAATGACACACTTCGCGGTCACCGGGCGGGCGCTGTCTGACGGGCGCGTCCTGAAGTTTCCCGCTTCACTGTTTCCCGAGCTTCTGCAGAAAATGCCAGAGTTGGTGAAACGACTTGTCGGCGTAATGTCCGACAGAATCCGTGAAACCACCCGAATGGAACAACAGCGCGACCGTTGGCATCTCTGGGGAAGCTTTCGGCGGGCCTTGCGCACGAACTCAACAACCCGGCTTCGGCAGCCAAGCGTGCCACAAGCCAATTGCGAGACACTCTCAAGAAGATCAGGAACGCCAGTCTCGAACTCGGCAGGCGTGATCTGACTCCTGCGCAGAAAGCGGAGATCGAACGACTGGAAACCTCGTTCACCCAACCGGACGCTCCTCCACTCGACACCCTGACCGTCAGCGACCTGGAAGACCAGATCGATTCCGTGTTGCGCAGCCATGGACAAAACGATCTATGGGAACTGGCGGCCGATCTCGCGCGTCGGAACGTCAAGCCGGAGGTGCTCGAATCGTTGTTCGCGAATTTTGGCGGAGGTATAGGCCGAGCGGCTCTGGTCAGGATCGTCGGCTTCCGTGGAAGTCGCAACCCTGTTACACGAAATCGAAAGCAGTACCTCGCGAATCTCTGATTTGGTAGGCGCGATTAAGGAATACACCTACATGGATCAGGCTCCAGTACAGAGCGTCGATATTGTAAGGGGCCTGGAAACCACGCTTACGATCATGAATCACAAATTGAAGCATGGGGTGACGGTGCAGCGCGATTACGTACAGATTCCTCTGCTGGTGAATTCCTTCGGGAGCGAACTCAATCAGGTCTGGACCAATATCATCGACAATGCCATCGACGCAATGGGCGGAAAAGGCGAGCTTCGGGTACGAACCTATCGAGAGGATGCGTGTGTAGTCGTCGAGATTGGAGACAACGGCCCCGGGATTCCGCCAGAGATCAAGCCGCACATCTTCGAACCTTTCTTCACAACCAAGGCAGTCGGAGAAGGAACGGGACTGGGATTAGACACCGTTCAGCGAATTGTGAAGAAGCACCGCGGAACTATTCAGGTCTGCTCCAAACCCGGTGACACGCGCTTTCAAGTGTGGCTCCCGTTGGCGGAGGCATCAACCTAAGATCATGACGTCGGCCGGAAGACGGTCAAATTAGTAGACGCACCAAGCCCCCGGTAAATCCTCCACGTTCACCAAGGCGAGTAACCGTCCCGTCTGTCAGAGTGGGGGCTCGATCGGCAATGCCAGTGGCGGTTCGAGCAAGAAATCCAGTTTCGACATTTCATCCAGAGCGCCACGCACAGCTTCCTCCGTAGTGGGCTCGAGCGTGATCACAAAGGGAAGGTCGCTCTTGTTCGGGTGAGGCAATTGGAGAACCGCATCCAGACTGATGTGTTTGTTGGCCAGAATGCCGGACAAGGAGGCGATAATCCCCTCGCAATCTCTCACTCGGAAGCGCAGATAGTACGCGCGTTTCTGGCGCGCCAGCGAAGTCGGCTTACTTACCCCCAGGCGCTTGTGCGCGAAGGGCGAGACGCGCTCGGGGCTGCCGTTGCGGATCTCGCGGGCTACGCGCATCAGGTCGCTCACCACGGCCACGCCCGTAGGCCGCGCGCCCGCGCCCCGTCCGTAATAGAACGTATCCTGGCCGTAAAGACCCTTCACCCAGACCGCGTTGTAGGAGCCTTGAACCCCGGCGATGATCGTCGTGCTGGGAATAAGAACGGGCCGAACCGAGAGGACCAGCCCATCGTTGGTTCGCCGCGCCCCGCACAGCAGGCGGATGGTATGGCCGAGCACGTGGGCGTATTCGAAATCGATTGGAGAGATGCGCCGGATTCCCTCGGTATAAATGTCGGAAGGTGTGATCTTTTCTCCAAACGCCAAGGCGGCAAGAAGGGCAAGTTTGGAGCGCGCGTCGAATCCCTCGATGTCATTGGTCGGATCAGCCTCGGCATACCCCAGGCGCTGGGCTTCCGCCAGCACGGTCTCCAGCGCCGTTCCGTGCTTTTCCATCTCGGTAAGAATGTAGTTGCTGGTGCCGTTCAGGATGCCGAGCAGGGCCTCAATCCGGTCCCCGGAAATTCCCTCGCGGAGCACTGCGTGGATCGGGATTCCGCCGGCAACGCTGGCCTCCATAGCAAGGTTGGCCCCGGCAGCGATGGCTTGCTCCCATAGGTCAGCGCCTTGCAACGCCATCAGTTCCTTGTTTGCCGTAACTACGGATTTTTTGTTGGCGAGCGCGGTCTTGATGATCTCGGCGGCAATCTTAGTGCCGCCAACTAACTCCACGATTATATGCAAGTCCGGATCGTCAACCAGTTGGCGCCAGTCGTTGGTCCGGAGGAGCGGCCCGAGCGATTCGGGAATCGCCTTCTGATCGATCATAAGATCGCAAACCGCCTTCACGCGGAGACGGAAGCCGAGTTTGAGATCAATCTCCGTGGCATTCTCCGCGAAGATCGTCAGAGTGCCGGTGCCGATATTTCCTAACCCAATGATGCCTATATTCACTTGATCCATGACTTCGTCATAATATCAGCAGCTTTCTCTAGGAATAGCCTGAACTGCGCGATTTTTTCACAACAGAGTACGAGACCGATCCGGTCGGCGAATCGGTAGCGACAAGTCTTAGGGCTGTATCTGAAGCGCCCAGAAGGTCTGACTTTCTGGCGCAGTTACGGGCGGGTGACGGGCAAACCGTCTCCGAGAACCTAAACTGGGAGTGCTTCTAAGCGACCAGCGGCTGCCTTGGGACGAGAGAGGGTGCAGCTCTGCCGCTCAAGACCGCATCGATGTTGTCGAGTGCCAGCATCCCCATCGCTGAACGCGTCTCTACGGTGGCGCTTCCGATATGCGGCAACAGAAACGTGTTCTTGAGCGCAACATATCCAGGGTGGACCTTCGGTTCACCTTCGAAGACGTCCAGCCCCGCGGCTGCAACTCGGCCGCTCTTAAGAGCGGCGATGAGATCCTCATCCACGACCAGCCCACCACGAGCAGCGTTGATGACGATCGCGCCGTGCGGCAGGAGGTCAATTGTTTTCGAATTGATGAAATGATGCGTCTCCGCCGTTTCGGGCGCGTGCAGGCTAAGGAACTCACTGGCTCGAAGCAGGTCCGACGCGCTGGCGTGAAATATTGCGTCTCTCTCCAATGCTGTCGCCAAGCGGGTAGGATTGGAATAGTGGATTTTCATCCCGAAACCCCTTGCGCGCTGAGCAACTGCTTGGCCAACCCGTCCCATGCCAAAGATGCCGAGAACCTTTCCAGTGAGCTGCCACCCTAACAACGCTGGACTTGAAGCTTTCCACGCTCCCGTACGTACCTCTTCCTGGGCTTCGTACGCACGCCGCGAGGCACCTAGCAGCAGCAAGATCGCGATGTCCGCAGTGGCGTCCGTGTTGATTCCCGGCGTGTACGCAATGGCGATGTTCCTATTCGCCGCAGCCATGAGATCGATGTGGTCAAGACCGACCGATCACCTTAACCGAGGCGGGCGCCCGCTTGAAGAATTCAGAGTCCAGGTGTTCGGAAGGTGTAATCAGTAGCGCATCGGCGCCTTCTGAGACCTTGAGCAGTTCGTCACGAGTAAACGGAAATTCGTGAGTGTTGCGACGTGCTTCGTAATCTCGGGCGATGCGTGCCTCGACCTCATCAACGAAGCGAGTTGTGACCACAAGCACTGGTTTACCCATAGACGTTCTCCGCACTAACCGTCGACAGCTCTTCCCACCCGATCAGCCGCTCAGACCAGCCTGGCGTTTCGTTCGACCGTCTTAATGATCGAGTCCATGCGCCCCGATAGCACCTGCTTGGCCATACTGAGGGTGAAACCTTTGACGGTGTGGAAAGGAACATGGGACGGCATCGAAAGAGCGAAAGGATCGACGACGGCATCCACCACGACGGGACCATCCTTGTACGCAAGAGCCTCAGCAAGTCCCTCCCTGACGTCGCCGGGCTCTTCGATGCGGATTCCTTTCGCACCTATCGCTTCGGCAACCTTGGCGAAATTGGGGTTCTTGAAATCCACGCCAAAGGGGATGATCCCGTTCTCTTGTTGCTCGATGTTGACGAAGTCCAGGGAATCGTTGTTGAGGATGATCTGAACTACCGGAATCTTTCGTTGCACTTGCGTCAACAGGTCGCCCATACCTAAGCATCGTGAAGCCCCCGTCGCCGCACAGGGCGATGGTTTGCCGGCCTGGGTAGGCCAACTGTGCGCCGAACGCATTGGGCGCGGCATTGGCCATGGACGCCCATGAAAACGAACCGAACAGCCTGCGATTTCTTCCTCCCTTAATGTGCCTTGCCAGCCATATCACTGCGGTGCCGGTGTCGGCGAAAAACATTGCGTCATCGGAAGCAACATTGCTTAGCGTTGCGGCCAGAAATTCCGGACGTATGGGCTTGATCCCGGGTCCTTTCTCCACATAGTGCTGCAAGAGTTCGTCGAAGGAGTTCGTGTCCGCGATGTGCTTGTCGAGAAAGCGGCTGTCGGTCTTTGTCGTGGACCCGTTCAAGCAAAGCGGTAACGGTGGCCTTGATGTCGCCGACCAGCCCGAGATCAACGGCCGTGCGGCGGCCAATGTGTTTTGGATTTTTGTCGATCTGAACCTTCTTCACGCCATCGCCGGGGAGGAATTCAGAGAACGGAAAATCCGTGCCGAGCATCAGCAGGAGTTCGGCGTCATTGATCGCACCGAAGGCTCCGCCGTAACCGAGCAAGCCGGTCATGCCAACCGCATTGGGATTGTCGTGTTCCAACCATTGCTTGCCGCGTAGCGCATAGCCGACTGGAGCCTTCAATCTACGGGCGAGTTCGACAACCTCATCGTGGGCCTCTCTGCAGCCATCGCCGCCGAAGATCGCAACCGTTTTCGCGTCGTCAATCATGCTCACAAGCCGATTCAGGTCTGCATCGGACGGACGCAAAACGGGCGCGGCCGGAATCGTGATTGCAGTCGAGTGGGTGGCCGCATCGGCTGACGCAACGTCGCCCGGAAGCGAAATTACCGTGGGCCCTTTCTCCAGGATCGCAGTGAGAATCGCAGTGCTGAAGACGGCGCGCGCCTGCTCAGGGTTGACGACCCGCCCGGTATACAGAGATGCGGCTTCGAAGAACTTGTACGGATTGAGCTCTTCAAGCGCGGCTGTGTCCATCAGGGAGGTCTCCACGTCGCCTGCAATAGCGATAACCGCAGCCCCCTCCTTACGCGCATCCATCAACCCATTGAACAGATGAACGACGCCGGGGCCGGCGGTTCCACAAACCACCACGGGATTGCCCGTGAGGTAAGCCTCAGAGACAGCGGCGAAAACTCCGTATTCTTCGTGACGGACGTGGATTAACTCGATCTTTCCGTTGCGGCGCAGCGCGTCGATGACCGGATTGAGAGCGTCACCAACAATTCCATAACAGCGTTTGACACCCGCGTTCACAAGCATCTCCCACAAGATATCTGCGACCTTTACTGACATGGAATGCCCCCTCTCCAGACTGGAATCTTGAGCTTCGGATCGTTGCCGTGGATCGTGCTGTGTTTAGCGGTTAGGAAGCCTGGCGGAAGCGAGAGGTTGTCTTTGCGGATCGCCGGCGTTGCTGATTCGAGTTCGCTTCGAAGTTTGCGCTCCATACTGCAACGAAGCAGCTTCGCAGTGATCAGCGGCAACGCCGGCGACCCTCCACGGCGGTAGGCTCCGCTGAGTAGAGCTTCGACGGAGACCGTGAGCAGCTAGAGCCGCAGCACGCTCATTTAGCCCTCAACCCAAGGCGAAAGCAATGCTTGCTCGCATAACAAAGCCAGCGTGGAACGCGATTAAGGATGAAGCACGGAGCGCCGCGGGGGCATCCTATGGGTCGGCGCGGTTGTGGGTATGGCTGCTGCAATCGCGATCTTTGGAGGCTGGCGTGGACGTGTCTACACCTCGCGTGGTGATCGTGGGCGGCGGCTTCGGCGGGCTGTGTGCGGCACGCGGGTTGGCGCGCGCTCCGGCCAGTGTGACGCTGATCGACAAACGGAACTATCACCTCTTTCGTCCCATGCTGTACCAAGTTGCCACTGGCCTGCTCTCGGCCGACGAGATCGCGGGGCCGTTGCGGTCGATCCTCAGCAGGCAGCGCAACGTAGAAGTGCTGCAGGATGAAGTGACCGGAATCGACGCGCAAAAGCGTCTGGTTCACCTCAGTCAACACGAAATTCCCTACGATTACCTTGTCCTTGCCACAGGCATTCAATACAACTACTTCGGACATGACGAATGGCGGCAGCTAGCGCCGGGGCTGGAGTCGCTGGACGACGCCGACCTGATTCGCGGCAAGGTGCTGACGGCGTTTGAGCGCGCCGAGGAGATGGCAGCGCTCGATCACAGCGATACGGCGGGAATTCAGCAACTGCTGACCTTCGTGCTGGTGGGCGCAGGCACGGTGGGTGTGGAGATGGCGAGCACGCTGGCGGAAATGTCGCGTATGGCGTTGGCGCACGATTTTCGGCACATCGATCCGCGCTCGGCGCAGATTCTGTTGTACGAGGGGGCGCCACGTATCCTGCCCACTTTTCCCGAAGATCTTTCTGCCAAGGCGCAACGGCATCTTGAGAGCCTGGGCGTGAAGGTGTTTACGAACACCCGGGTGACGAGCGTGGATGCAGATGGGATCGTCGCCGACGGAAAGCGCGTTGCAGCGGGGACCGTGTTGTGGGGAGCGGGCGTGCGCGCGTCGCCGGCTGCACAGTGGTTGGGCGCGGAGATGGATAAGTCGGGCAAAGCCATCGTCAACGCGGATATGTCTGTGCCTGGGCATCCGGAGATTTTCACGATTGGCGACACGGCCCATGTGGTTGCGCCGGCGCGCAATCTGATCGGGATCCGATCGGATGACGCGATGGTCATGCCGGGCGTCGCGCAGCCGGCGATTCAAGAAGGAAAATATGTGGCGCGGCTGATTCGGTGTCGCGTGGAGGGCAAGCCGGATCCGGCGCCCTTCTGGTATTGGGATAAGGGCGATCTCGCAATCGTGGGACGCTCGTACGCGCTCGCCGATCTTCGGTTTCTGCGCTTCGCGGGATTTTTGGCGTGGATGGTGTGGGCCTCGGTACATATCTATTTTCTGATTGGCTTCGCGAACCGTTTCTTCGTCATCTTGCGATGGGGCATGGGATTCCTGACGAAGAGACGGCAGGTGCGCGTATTCCCCGGACAGGAGACAGCGGCAAGGAGCGCCGTAAAACGAGGAGAAGGCCAAAACGATGTCAAAGGAGATAACGCTGCTTAATAGGGTTGGCTTGGCTGGAGTGGCTTCAATTCTCGGCCACCAATGGTGGTGCTCAGGAAGCTGGAGGGAAGAACCCCATGAAACGGATCTATGTCTTGCAAGCAATCGCAATATGCGCTGTTGCTTTAATTGCATTCGCAGCAAGCCGCTCCGATGACGAAGCCGCCCCGCTTTTCGGAATCAAGATTCCACCCGGGTACCGCGACTGGAAGTTGATCTCCGTGGCCCACGAGGCAGGCGACCTCAACGATCTTCGCGCCGTTCTGGGCAACGATGTTGCGATCAAGGCTTATCGCGAAGGGAAGCTTCCGTTTCCTGACGGCACAATCATCGCCCGGCTGGCTTGGAGCTACATCCCATCGGAGGAAAACGACAAAGTTTTTGGCCGCTCCCAATCTTTTGTTGCCGGGTCCGCCACCAACGTTCAGTTTATGGTCAAGGACTCAAAAAAATACGCTGCAACGGGCGGCTGGGGCTTCGCTCAATTTAAGGACGGCAAACCGAATGCGGACGCGGCGATGCTCAAAACCTGCTTCCCTTGTCACGTGCCTATCAAAGCTCGCGACTATGTCTTCACCCATTACGCGCCTAACCCTTAGTGCCGAGGGGTTTAGGATGAGCCCGTCCTGACAAAGCCTGTTCGTTCTCATTCTCGAAATGACTTCAGGATTCCAATGCGCGGGGTGCGGGGAGTGGAACGAAACTGTCGTTGACGCCTCGGCCGGAACAAAGCAGAGCTACGTCGAGGATTGTCAAGTCTGCTGCAAACCGAACGTGCTCCGAGTAACGTGGGACAAATCTGCCCGGGCGTACACCATCTCGGCTGAATTAGAATGAATGCTGGCATGAATTCACGCGGCGGCAGACTCGCGTAGCCCGATGGAGCAGAGAATGGCACTCGACGAATTTAGAAGCATCACCCGATTTCGGGTTCCGTTTTGCGACATCGATATGTTGCAGCACGTGAACAACGCCGCCTATGTGGTATGGGCGGAGACGGCAAAATGTGTTTACTTTAGTGAGGTGCTCGAGGAATCACTGACTGGGACGAACGGCATCATTCAGGCGAAACTCGTAATCAATTACGAGCGCACACTCGAATATCGGGAGCAGGTCGCCATCGGTTGCAGGGTGGCGCGGGTCGGCAATAAGTCGTTTGATTTCCTCTGCGAAATTTGGAGCGAGACCGCCAACCAGCGTGCCGCACATTGTCATTCCACGATGGTTGCGTTCAACCATAAAACCAAGACCTCGATTGTAATTCCGCAGAGATGGCGGGAACTCATCGCCGCTCATGAGGTGGTCGAAATGGCGATGAAGGCCAGCGTTTGAGCATCATGCCGCATCAGCCCAAAAAGAAAGGCTCTCCAGTCAGCAACTCTGGATGGCAAACCATGCATCCACACTAAGGTTAGGAATTCGTGGCCTACGTGACCTCAAGCTGCGTTCGTGAGGCGGATTGTGGAACGCACCAACCTTGCTCGAAGCATACTCACCTTGATTGTCCTCTGCGCCCTCGCCAATGCTGACATCGGAGGACGGGCCCCGCAGTTCACAGCCCAGACGCTCGATGGCGAAACGTTCACCAGCCGATCCCTCAGCGGAAATGTTGTCCTGCTGCAATTCTGGACGACGTGGTGCCAATACTGCCGCCATGACCAGCCCGCCGTGGACGACATCGAACGTGCTTTTGCGAACAAAGGGCTGATTGTTCTTGCGGTCAATGTTGGCGAATCCGACGCGGTTGTCCGGAAATACCTCGCTGCAAACCCGAGATCATGCCCGGTCGTGCTCAACGATGGTCTTGCCGCACAGTTCGGGGCGCACGGATTTCCCTATTACGTGGTGATAGACAGGGAAGGCAACATCGCCGGAACACAAAGTGGCTCCGGTGGAGAAGCCTCTCTGCGGCAACTGTTGCGTCAAGCTGGCCTCTCGGCGAATTCCGATACGCGAGACGCTGCCAACCAGGCCTCGGCTTCGTCTCCAGGCAGCAGTGGGGCGAAGGTTATGGAAGTGCCACGGGCAGGAAGCACGCTGCCGCCGAAGGCTAACCCGAAGACGATTTTTGTGTTCGTGAACGGCGAGCGTTTGGAAGTGGATCACTACACGATTCATGCTGGCTACCTGTATCTTGCGGCGGACGGGCAGCAGCGCACGGTTGCGTTGAGCACGCTGGATATCAAGACGACGATGGCGGTGAATCACGCACGCGGAGTTGACCTTAAAATTCCCCAGAGCCGGAGCGAAGTGACGATCGCGTTCTGACCCTGGGTGGAGAAGAACATCGCAGTTGATGATGCATCGGGTTCCAATTGAGCGAGGGAAGCGTGAACTGCCATGCTGCGGTGTCGAACTTGACCCCACACAGGAACAGGTCAATTCCTCCGCAGACCAAATTCCGCTGGAGAGGTCGCCAAACGGGACGAATTCGTCTACGCAGACTTCCAAGTAGCGCAGGAAGCAGGCGGAGCATAGACCGTATATCCAGCCTAAGCTGCTTTTCTTCTTTCAATCCACGGCTTTCCTTCGTCACCGATGGCAATGTCCATTGCGTGCTCGATGGAGGTCACCGGTTCTCGAATGTCAGGGTGAGTACGCCGCTCACTCTGCGCCGAAAGTTTTGCGTCCTTGCTGTGTTTTTCCTGTGAGGAGTGATTCGCTTCTTTCTGATTGCTCACATCGCTAAGTAAGGTCGATTTATGATTGCGCGCACTTCTCGGCATGGCGCTTACCTTCCTTTCTGCGCTGCAGTTTTTTCGCTTACGGGCAGCGCCGAATTATCGAAGGGATACCACTCATGCCTTGCAGCCGCAAGTTGTGGAATGAATCGGTGGCCGAATATAGAGATTCGGGATACCTGCGGGCTTAGTCAGAAACTGGCATCAGCGGCTTTTAAAGCCCCGGCGGACTTCCCGCGAGGCTCCGGCCGGAGAGCAGCAGCGTTGAAGTTCTCGCTGAACCAGACTAAGCTAACCCCAACAATAGGGGTAAGTCATGGCCACAGACCGCAAAGTGATAGATTGCCGTTGGTTCCCAACCGAAAAGCCTTGCGACATCGCTATCTCGGGAAACGAAGAAGAGGTGCTGGATATTGCCGTGCAGCATGCCGTCCAGTCCCACGGACACCCAAACACGCCCGAACTTCGAGAGCAGTTGCGCTCCATGCTCCGGGACGAGCGTGAGTTGAAGGCAGCTTAGCACTAGCTGCGCAACTTCTCAGGACATGGCCTCCGCATACGCCGGGTCGTCGTTCACTAGCCAGATTCACCTGACGGCTCGCCCCGTAGACTACGATTAGGCCGCTCGTTTTTCGGCAAGCTGGGGCTTGCTAACCACGTCTACCACTAACGGAATGGTGGATAAAGCACCGACCGTCAACAGTGCCCACCCTGCGCCCTTCCGGACATCGCTGCTAAGTTTTCCCGCAATCAGCAAGCCCAATCCGGCGCCAAGCGCAGCGCGGGTACCTGCTATAAGAATGATTTCTGGAATCGTGAAGCTTTTCTCCCACATAAGCACCCCCCGCAAAAATGGTCATATGCTTGGATGCTCAGAGGCGCAGGTTTGCAGTCCGACGCTCACGCAGCAGGAGGGTTGAAGTTCTTAGGCCGGCTGCACGCAGTCAGAAGCATCCTCAGTGCTATCGCACGCTTGCTGTTCCTTAATCAGCTCGCCATCCTCGAAATCGGCGCTTGATAGCTTCCTTATTTCGACCGGGCGTGGTCAGCGACTGCGCCCGGTTTCGTGTTTTTAGGAATTGCCAGGGTGGCCGGCGAAATTTCGGCATCTTGGGGCGGAGAGTTCTCGGTAGCGTGTTGCTCTACAGCGAGGATTCAACTTCGAATCCCCATGCCTCAAGCAGAGGTTCGGGAATGAATTTCGTGTTCTTGTTTCGACCTGCCCACTCACGAAGTTGAGTTGAGCGGATGTACTGGTCGGGTTGCAACTTGAATTCGCGGGTAACCTTCTCGAATTCAGTGATGGTTGGAATCATCGGACCATTCGGCTCCGGCTTGCCCCAATTAGGATTGCCACGTCTTTTTGCCATAGATTTACCTCTGCCACTGAACGGTCAAGATCGAAGTGTTTCTGTGATGTCTCTATTCTACCGTAAGCTGCTCTTGCTTGGGCGTTCGGGCGCAGGGATGGCGGTGGATATCCAACACCATACGGTACCAGCGGCTTCGAACACCAACAAGATACCAACCTCATTGCACCTTGTCGGGCTTCGGAGTCGCGTTGATAAACTGGCGGTGACGGTGTTCCTTCACAGTCCGTTCCGCCATGCTCTTCGGCGATTCAAGTCCGGTTTTCTGGAGGTGAGCCGCCTCAGGATCGTTTGAAATCTCCGGTTCCTTTATCTCGCCCCGCTGCCGGGTGCGTTCCTTGTGGCCTCCTCCGCAAGAATGTTAAGCGGGCCGCAACAAGCTGGATGTATGATCCATTTGATCTGGTTGAGGAAGTCTATTCGTTGCCCCGGTGATTCCGGGTAGGAGGCTCATCCTGGGCAGCGCGATAACCACAAAGCTGGGTGCATAGGTTGCATACAAGGAAAAGCTGGCGCGCAGGTGGAAGGGAAGTCAAGGAAGTTGCACGAGAGCAGGACCTTATAGCAGTCCCTATTTTCTGCATAGCGCGGGCGGTGTGGTCCCGTCCCGGAAGTCTCGAAATTCACGCTTGAGCACGGCTACCCGGAGGATCGATGAAGAGAGCTCTGCTGCGAAGCTTGGCGACACCCTTGTCGCTTGTTGCGCTAGCGATCGCACTTTGCCCTGCACTGGCAGCGCAGTCCGGCGATACACAGCCCGGAGCGCCCGCAGCGCCAAATTCCTTAGCCAAGAAGCCGAAACGAATATGGACGGAGGATGATCTCCAGCAGCTTCCCAACGTAAACGTGGTCGGCCAGGCGATCGGGGCCAAGGGCGATGAGCAGAAGCCAGCGGAAGCCGCTCCGCCAACGGCTCCCGCTACAAGATACAAGCTGCCATTCACGGCGAAGACTCTCGACGGCAATGTGTACACGGAAGATTTCGCGAAGGGAAAGGTGCTGCTCGTGCAGTTCTGGGCGACCTGGTGCCCACACTGTCGGAACGATCAAGCTGCCGTGGACAGCATTTACTCGGAAATTCCGAGCGATCGGCTGCTGGTGGTTGCAGTCGATAACAGCGAGTCCGAGCAAGTCGTACGGAAGTACCTCGCGGGCAATCCGCGAGCGTGTCCGATCGCACTTGGCAAGGACACGGACCTGACCACGTTGCGCACATCCAACGGCGTTCCACTTTACGTTTTGCTAGACCAGAGCGGCAACGTGGTTGCATCGCGCAGTGGAGAACAAGGCCCGGCTCGCATGCGTGAAATGTTGCGGAAAGCTGGCTTGTAAAACCGCCGTCAAACCTCTATATCACTGATTCTCCATATGCGGCGCCGGCGCCGTCTGCCGCTCCGAAACCATGTGTTTGTTGCTCGGGTAGAGGGCCGAGGCGGGCGCTCGTCGATCTGGCAACCAGAAGATGGTGACGAGCATCACGGTCAAAAATTATCCAACTCTGGATAATGGTTCCGCATTCCGCACTCTGTTACAGGGTCTTAGAGCCCAAGTGGTAGCCGCCCCGGCAGATTCCAGCCGTTGGACAGTTACGCGGCAAATCCAGAGTTCCGGTCTTGGTCTTCGAGTCCCGTTGTCTACATTCGATTCATAGGCCCAATTCCGTCACGGGTGGGAGTTTGCCGTGCGCCCTAGCTTCGTCCGCCGCAGTACCGATGTCCCCCATCAACTTGCGTTCTGGGCTTGGCCTCGCGTCAAGAGTCACAGCATTCATGCTCGCATTGGCGACCTCGCTACTCGGTTGCGACGGAAGAATAATTCTATGAAGCCTATCTACTTCGCTTGCCTATTGGCCACCACATTCCTGTTTTCGCAAATTGCGCAAGCGCAAGGGCAGATCTTTGCGCCTGCGGTCGCCTACAGTTCAGGCGGATACAGCACCGTTACCAGTGGCATTGGCCAGATGAGTATGGGTGCCGGTAACTCTGCCATTGCCGACGTGAATGGCGATGGCAAAGCCGACCTTGTAGTGGCAACCCCTTTCGCCAGTGGCAGCACCACCACCAAAAGTGGTTTGGTGAGTGTTCTGTTGGGAAATGGGGATGGCACGTTCCAGGCGGCGGTTAACTACAGCTCAGGCGGATTCGGTGCGGTTTTTGTGGCGGTGGCGGATGTAAATGGTGACGGCAAACCCGACCTGGTGGTGGCGAACAGTTGTCTCCAGTACAGCAGCGCGTGTCAGTCTGGGCAAGTGAACAGCACGGTTGGGGTGCTGTTGGGCAACGGCGATGGAACCTTCCAGCCGGTGGTGACCTACAACGTGGGCGGTTATGCTGCTGTTTCCGTCGCTGTGGCGGATGTGAACGGCGATGGTAAACCTGACTTGCTGGTGGCAAGCTCTTGCGCGCCCGTCAACGGCCTGTGCACGAACGGCGCGGTGAGTGTGCTGTTGGGCAACGGCGACGGAACCTTCCAGTCAGCCGTGACCTACAGCTCAGGTGGGTATGATTCCATCTCGATGGCAGTCCGGGATGTGAACGGCGATGGCAAGCCCGACCTCATCGTGGCGAACCTTTGTCCTGTTTCGAGTAGCGCCTGTGACCATTACTTAGTGGACGGCACGGTGGGCGTGCTCTTAGGCAATGGCGACGGAACCTTCCAAGCAGCAGTAACCTACGACTCGGGTGGGGTGTATGCCTATTCTGTAGCGGCGGCGGACGTGAACGGGGATGGTAAGCCGGATTTGATTGTGGCGAACAATTGCGGTGGTGGCGGCCACTGCACGGGCGGTCCTGAGGCAAAGCCTATAGCCGTGCTGTTGGGCAACGGCGATGGAACCTTTCGACCGGCGGTGACCTACAGCTCAGGTGGGTATGGCGCGGTGAGTGTCGCTGTGGCGGATGTGAATGGTGACGGCAAGCCCGACCTGGTGGACCTTGTCTCATGTGCCAGTCTCAATAACTGTACGAACGGCATTGTGGGCGTGCTGTTGGGTAACGGTGATGGAACCTTCCAGCCGGCGATCACCTACAGCTCGGGCGGGTATGTCCCTTGGTCACTAACGCTGGGAGATTTGAACAGTGATGGTAAGCCCGACGCGGTGGCATTAAATTATTTCGCGAATAGCAGCTTGGCTGGCAACACCACTCCCAGCGTGCTGCTTAATATAGGCTCCCCTACCGCGACCCTCCCGACCACTCTCACAATCGCTTCCTCGTTGAACCCCTCGGCTTATGGACAGTCCGTGACCTTCATAGCCTCTGTGATTCCGCAGGGCACCGTCACACCCACCGGCACCGTCACACTCAGCGATGGCATGAATACTCTGGGCGCTTCCCCGCTTAGCGGGGGCACGGCGACACTCACGACCGCAGCACTGGCGGTCGGCGCGCACTCCCTGAATGCACTCTATAGCGGGGACGCGAATTACAGCGTCAGCTCTGCGTCGCCCAACCAAGCGGTCAATCCGTCAGCGCTGACGGTGGTAGCCAACAATTCATCGGTTGCCTTCGGATCTCCAATTCCGGCGCTGACCGGCACGCTTACGGGCATGGTAGTTGGCGACGGCATCACGGCAAGCTACACGACCACCGCAGTCCCGGGCTCGGCGGTTGGGCAGTATGCAATCACCCCGGCGCTGAACGACCCGAACAGCAAGCTGTCCGATTACAGCGTCACTAAGACGTCGGGAACTCTGGCGATCACTGCGCAGACGATCAGCTTCCCGAATCCCGGGACGCAGACGTATGGCGCTTCGCTGACGCCGACGGCGACGGCGACTTCGGGATTCCCTATTACCTACACGGTAACCTCCGGCCCTGCTACGCTGAACGGTAGCACGCTGACTTTCACTGGTACAGGTTCCGCAACAATTCAGGCCGCGCAAGCTGGTAACGCTAACTCCGGGGCGGCGACACCAGTCAGCGTAACTATCTCGGTGCTGCAAGCTCCGCTGACAATCTCGCCCAACAGTTATTCACGTGCTGTGGGCGCGGCGAACCCAGCTCTCACCGGGACGGTTGCGGGTGCGGAGAACAATGACCTCAACACGGGCAGCCTTGTCACCACCTACTCCACGACTGCTGGCGCGAGCAGTCCGGCCGGAACCTATCCCATTACGGCTTCAATCAGCGGAGCGGCGGCTGGAAACTATGCCCTTACCGTCAATCCTGCCACGCTTACCGTGTTGTCGGTTGACCTGATCGAAAGCGCTGTTACCGGCCCGGCCTCGGTGGCCTCCGGCGGCACGATTCAAGTGACGGACACGGTACTAAACCAGGGCTCTGGAACTGCGGGTACTTCGACGACCGGCTTCTATCTGTCCACCGATGGTCAGACGCTCGGAACTCTCCTGACCACTCGCATCGTGGGCACGCTGGCTGGCGGGGCAAGCAACGGACCGGTAACTACAACCCTCACCCTGCCGGCGAATCTCAATGGAACCTACTACATGATCGCCTGCACCGACTATAACGATTCTGTGGTGGAGACAAATTACGCCAACAACTGCACGGCATCGGCGCCCATGCAAGTGGCTGGGGCGGACCTGATCGAAAGCAGCTTCAGCGTCACAACCACGGCACCGGTCTCCGGAGGCAGTCTGTCGGTCAGCGATACGGCTACCAATCAGGGCTCTGGAACTGCGGGTACTTCGACGACCGGCTTCTATCTGTCCACCGACGGTAAGACGCTCGGAACTTTGTTAGCTACCCGCATCGTGGGCACGCTGGCTGCCGCGGCAAACTCCGGAGCGGTAACCACAACCATCACCTTGCCAAGGAGTATCGGCGGAACCTACTACATGATCGCCTGCGCCAACTACAGCGATTCCATGATGGAGACGAATTACACCAACAACTGCAAGGCATCGGCCGCCTTCCAGGTGATCGGGACGGACCTGATCGAAAGCAGCTTCAGCGTGCTGACCACGGCACCGGGCTCCGGTGGCAAGCTGTCAGTCAGCGATACGGTGACCAACCAGGGCTCTGGAACTGCGAGTACTTCGACGACCGGCTACTATTGGTCCACCGATGGTAAGACGCTCGGAACCTTCCTGGCCACTCGCGTCGTGGGCTCCCTGGCCGCCGGGGCAAGCAACGGACCGGTGACGACATCCATCACCTTGCCGACGAATCTCAACGGAACCTACTACATGATCGCCTGCGCCAACTACAACGATTCCTTGTTGGAGACGAATTACGCCAACAACTGCACGGCATCGGCGCCCATACAAGTCGCTGGGGCGGATCTGATCGAAAGCAGCTTCAGCGTCACGACCACGGCACCGGTCTCGGGAGGCAAGATTTCGGTGAGCGATACGGCTGCCAACCAGGGTCTTGGGATTGCGGGTACTTCGACGACGGGCTTCTATTTCTCCACCGATGGTAAGACGCTCGGAACGTTCTTAGCCACTCGCGTCGTGAGCACTCTGGCCGCCGGGGCAAACTCCGGGCCGGTAACCACAACCATCACCTTGCCGACCAATCTCAACGGAACCTACTACATCATCGCCTGCGCCGACTATAACGATTCGGTGGTGGAGACAAGTTACGCCAACAACTGCACCGCATCGGCGCCCATGCAAGTGGCTGGGGCGGACCTGACCGAAAGCACCGTCAGCGTGCTGACCACGGCACCGGTCTCCGGTGGCAGCATTTCGGTCAGTGATACGGCTACCAACCAGGGGCCTGGGATTGCGGGCAGTTCGACGACGGGCTTCTATTTCTCCACCAACGGCACCACTCTCAGTACGTTGCTAAAGACTCGGGCGATCGGGACTCTGGCCGCCGGAGCAAGCTCCGGACCGGTAACCACAACCATGACCTTGCCGACGAATCTCAATGGAACCTACTACATCATCGCCTGCGCGAACTATAACAATGGCGTAGTGGAGGCCGCTACTAACACCAACAACTGCACCGCATCGGCGCCCATGCTGGTGCCATGAGAATGGGAAGTCGCAACAGTTTCTAGCTGCGGGTCTTCGTCAATTAGGCTCGCTTGGTAACAGACCGAAGCCAAGCGAGTTTTTCGGCGATCAAGTAAGTCTGTAGGGTGATTCCGTCCCACTTGGAAGGCGCGATTCACTTAGTGAGGAGGTTGTTGAATGAAGGCGACGCGGCCATTTTCATTGCTACCTGTTTTCATCGTTCTCGTATTCTTGCTGATATGCTCGCTCAATTCCTTTGCGCAGGACAACATTATCAACACGCCTAATGGGAATGGACAACTGTATTACGGCGATGGCGCATGGAATAGCGGTAGCGGCGGCTGGACATACAATTGGGGACTATGCCTGGGTTGCCATTCCGGCATATTCGGCGATGATGAGAGCCCCTACCTGATGACCGGACATAAGAACTCACTCCGGAAGGTTACCCCCGGGGAACCGTGGGCAGGCCCCGACGGCGCCATCTACCCTACAACTGATAGCTACTACGGATCGGGAAGCACTTACAGTTGGGCCAATGCACAGATCACCTTGGGCTGGTGCGATCCCCTCTCAGTGCCGTTGCAGAACGGGCACAGTCCGGTGGACCCCAGTTGTCAATTTCCCTACTACACCTTGGTCAGTTCACATTCCCCGACCTCCTACACCACGGTTGCTCCCACCGTTGCCGCCGGGGGAGTCCAAAATATGTATTACATTGCTGGCGGCTGGATGAACTATGGCGGCACCAGCAATCCTGGCAATACCCATCTCGACACGATTTTCAACGGTGGATTTACCGGAGGACAATACCCCGATGGCAACTACGACTGCGCTCGTTGCCATGCCACCGGCTATAATTTCGACGGCTCTGGGCCCGAACCCACCGATATCAACCTCAACCCCCTCTCGAATGCCCAATTCAGCCGCGTTCCCACCGACGGATATGTAGCTCCTGGCACGGACGGCACCTCTTCGTGGTATTTAACCGGCGTTCAGTGCGAAAGCTGCCACGTCTCCAACTACCACGTTGGGTTTGGGGGAATGGGTGGGGGTATGGGAGTGCCGACAAGGCCCGTAAACCAAGCTGCCACCGCGCTATGTCTGCAGTGTCACCGGGCCGAAACGGTTAACAAAACGGCCCACACTATAAATCCAGGTAACGGTCTCACCGGAAGCGCCTATTCGCCCCTCGCCGTCAGCGACCACGGCTACTGCTCCGACTTGTCGGGTTCGGCTTACTCCAACTGCAGTTCGTGGGTCTACAAGCCATTTATTGAGCACGATGCGGGGCCGACATTTCTGAACAGCCCGCATGCCCGGTTTAGCGGAACCTTGACCCAGAACGCGCAGAACTCTCCGGATCTCTCCGTTGTTATGACGGGCACCTACAATAGTTACTTTACGGATGCGATGGGCGCATATATCTACAGATACGGCGGGCTTCCCGACCCGACCAAGAACGGCGGCTGCACCAAGTGTCACGATCCTCACCAGAGCACTGCTACGGCTGCAAACGTGCCCAATCCTTTCGTGAACAGATGCAGTGACTGCCACGCCTTGTCCCAGACCATACTGCAAACCGTCGCCCACCCGTTCGGGCAGGGAACGCCGTTCCCGACGGGAACCACTGCCGACATCCCTGGCTCGTGTGCGGTATGCCATATGCAAGCCGCCTCCGGAGTTGCCGGAAGCCATCTCTTCAGAATCAGCACGGACCCCAATTACAGCACTTTTCCAACGCCAGACCAGCTCTATAACCAGAACATAACCGCGCCCAACGTGGCTTCCGATGGCGTACTTGCCAATGCAGTCTGGCTTGACGTTGACCTCGCATGTGGACAGTGCCATATCGGCGGCTCCGGTAACGGGAATCCATATGGGTTAACACCTCCGGCAGGCTCGACCCAGGCACGCGTCTTCACCAAAGCCCAGTTGGCAGATATTGCAGCCAACGGATATATGGGATACAACGGGCCCATGCACGCAGGAGATCCCACGCCGGCGACACCCACGTTTTCGCCGATCCCAGGGACGTACAATGCGACCCAGTCGGTGGCATTGTCGGATACGACGACCGGCGCAATCATCTACTACACCTTAGATGGATCGACGCCGACGCCGGCATCCACCCAGTACACCAAGCCAATTCCGGTATCGGCGGACACCACGATCAAGGCGATCGCAGTCGCCCAAGGGTTTTTGTCGAGCTTAGTGAGCAGCGGCAGCTACACCCTTCAGGCGACGGCGCCGACCTTCTCGCCCAATGGCGGGTACTATAACGCGCCGCAATCCGTTACGTTGAGTGACGCCACGCCCGGTGTAACGATCTACTACACCACCGACGGCTCAACGCCGACGACCACATCAACCCCGTACAAAGGACCGATTGCTCTCCTCTCAACTCCCATCACAATCAAGGCTATCGCGGCGGGTGGCGGCTTTGACGCAAGCTCGTTGACCCAGGGGACCTACTATGTCACTTTCCCCGTGGCAGCGGCGCCGACGTTCACGCCGCCGACATTCTGGGGACCTTTTACCACGCCGACATCGGTGACGATCGCGGACACCACGCCTGGTGTAACGATCTACTACACCACCAATGGCTCCACGCCGACGACCGCATCAACCCCGTACACAGGAGCAATTTTGGTCTCGACCACCACCACGATTAAGGCTGTGGCGGCCGGTGGAGGGTATGGCGCTGGCGCGGTAAACAGCGCAACGTACACGATCATAGCGCCGACGCCAACGTTTACGCCGCCGACATTCTGGGGGCCCTTTACCACGCCGACGTCGGTGACGATCGCGGACACCGCGCCTGGTGTAACGATCTACTACACCACCAATGGCTCCACGCCGACGACCGCATCAACCCCGTACACGGGAGCGATTTTGGTCTCGACCACCACCACGATTGAGGCTGTGGCGGCTGGTGGAGGGTATGGCGCTAGCGCGGTAGCCAGCGGAACTTTCACGATCGTAGCGCCGACGCCAACCCTTGCGCCGCCGGCATTCTGGGGGCCTTTTGCCCCAGGGCAATTGGTGACGATCACGGATACCGCGCCTGGGGTAACGATCTTCTACACCTTGGACGGCTCGACGCCGACGACTGCCTCGGCCCAGTACACGGGACCGATTCCGGTCTCGACCACCACCACGATTGAAGCCATGGCTGCCGGTGGAGCGTATGCAGCGGGCGCGGCAACCAGCGGAACTTACACAATCGTGGCCTATCCTCCGACATTCTCGCCGACGCCAAGCGGAACGTTCACCCCGCCGACGACGGTGACGCTGTTGGATGCCTCGCCGGGCGCAACAATCTACTACACCACGAACGGCTCGACGCCGACGACTGCATCGACCCAGTACACGGGACCATTTGCGGTCTCGGCAACGACCACGATTAAAGCGATCGCTGCGGGAGGAGGGTTTAGCTCCAGCACGGTAGCCAGCGGAACGTACACGGAATGACCACGCACGGATCGAGGAATGTGCCGTTTGCCTAGAATAGGAATGAACCTTTAGGAGTGGTTTCAGAACCACTCCTTTTGGACTACCTCAGGCTGCCGAGGCGCGGCCGGAAGCTGCTCAGCCGGAATGGAATGGCGCTGTCTGGCTTTCGCAAACGCTGCTTCGGGATCGCAGAAAGGCCCACGCTTCTATACACACGGGATCGCTGTTCGTCACTAGGGGGCTGCTTCACTGTGTGCTCTTGGCCAGATACGAGCCGAGGCCGCGCTCGAAATCTGCGTAATTTACTTGAACGGCGTGACTCAATGCGGCTTCCGGCTCTTCACCACTGTTCAGCAGTTCCAACATGCGTCGAAGCGCGAACATACCGTAGGTGGAACGCAGGTATTCGGCCGCAGCTAGCGATTCGGCATAAGCCAGTTGCGCCTGCGCGGGCGAGAGCCGCATGAACGAGCCCTCCAGATAGTGCAGCGGCGCCTGTCTGCCCTCTTGAAACAACTGAGCCAGGGCCGCGGCGAACGCGCCGGAACTGCGCGGTTCCTCCATCTGCGCAATGCCTTCGTTGAGCCATTGCGGGCAGCGTCCGTGGGTGAGCGAGTGAATGAACGAGTGCGTCATCTCATGCCTGAGCACGGCTTCAAGCCGCGGCGTCACCCCTGATAGATCGCGCACTGGAATGCGCACCTTGCCATCGTTCAGGCCATCGGCCCACGAAGGCGCCTGAGTCACTTCAGAGAACTGCTGTTCGGTATACAGAATGACCGTGATCGTGCTGTCCGGCGCGAAACCAAGCTCACGCTGGAGCTCACCGTATTGACGGTCGAGCGTGGACAGCAACTCGGATGTGAAGTGGAAGCCTGCCTGGCGCCCTTCATAACGCAAGACGAAGTGCGCGCCCTCACGTTCGCTGAAATTCCCCTCCACTGCGGCTTCGCGTTCGGCCTTCGCCAGGGAATTGGCGACGGCTGCAGTGGGATGCAGCTCCTGAGCCCGCTTCCAGTTCTCGATGGCCTCGGTAAACCGTCCTGAATCGTAATCGGCCAGCCCAAGTATCTGCAGAGCTTCGGCCGAATTCGGAGCCCTCCGCACCGCATGCTCGGCTTGCGTCACCGCTTCCTTGTATTGCCCCCCGTCCAGCAGCAGGATCGAATACCATTCCAACAAACCGGCCTGTTCGGGCTCGAACTCAAGGCAACGCTTCATGTACTTTCGCGCCGCTTCAACTTCGCTGTGTTCGTAGGCGTACTTGGCAGCGATGAAGTAGGCTGCGGCCGATTTTGCGGGGCTGCCTTCGGCCTCGATGTCATAAAGCGCTCTTTCGTTGACTTGGTTGGAGCTCACAATCTGGGAGAGCAAAGCGCCGGAGTCCACCCCGTGCAATTGCGGAGCCGGCGGCAGAGCCCCTGCAATCTCTGTGTGCGAAACATGGTGACTGCTACTGGACGGGAGGCTGGAGCTGGGGACCGCAGGCGGCGGGATCAATCCGCTTTTGGAGGTGCCAATCGAGATGCTGAACGGGGTGCCATGATCGATGCTGCTGACCGATGACTTCGGGATGCTGTATTGGGTGCCGCCAACCGTGTACTGGATCTGGCCGTTCTTTTCCGTGACCTTGTCGACGGAGATCGTGGTGCCGTTCTGCAGGCGAATCGCTTCCGCCTGGCAGATGCCCAACATCGTCCCCATCAGAAAGGCTGCGCAAACCCAGGGCTTCATCTCGACGCCTCCGTCCAGCAACTTACAACGTTGGATGCCGGAGGAGGCAAGGTTCCCGGACAGTCTTCGCAAATTGAATGACTTGAGTTCCGCTGTGGGAAGACGGCGGATGTCGATCCGATCCGCTCGGAGTTCTTGACACACAGCTTGTCCGCATTCAGCAAAGAGAAAAGCCCGCAACGACACGCGGGCCCGCTAGGCTCTACCAGCCCCACTGGCTTTCTTGGGGTACGTAGTCCCCGCTAAACCGCGCTAAGGCTCTAAGAATCACCCCTCTGCCGCTCAGCTGCCGAGAGAGGCACGTTCATCGTCTCCGGTCCTCTAACTAGTGAATGTGAGGCGGGCGGAGCGAGAGGAGGGAAGGAGAGCGCGGCTGCCGAATTCTTAATCCGTAGGTTCGTGGTTCGAGTCCATGCGCTGCCACCAAACAGCTACCCGAGTCTTCTATCGTTTGCAATCCACCCCGAGCTGTTTCGGCAAGTTGCCCGCAACATGCAGGTCTCTGTTGTTATATCCGAGATACTCGGCTAACCTCTTCCGTTCATGGAAAAGTTGCACTTGGCGCTTCAGGCTCCGCGGAGACATACCCCCGGATAAGAACGCTTTGAGGTAGGAAGGGATTCTTATTTTCATATCGACCAGGATACGAGTAAGACCGATGCGAACCGCTTTTGTAAACCCTGTGCTGGAACGCAACTCGCATCCATACATGGGATGCAAACGTTTCAACAATCCCCGCGCGCTGTCTGCCGGTGAATTTTCTGCCAATAACGCCACTAGCGCCGGAGTCCGGACACGGTGATCGTCCCAGAGTTGCCGCCACGCAATCTGCTTCATGGCTGCATCCGACGTGTGGCCAGCACAAGCAGTAGGAACTTGAAGCCCAAGCAGATCGCGAGCAAGAGTAAGCGTGAAAGAAATGTAAGGTTCGTAACGTTTTGTCTCTGGCCGCCGCAAAAATGACTCCCAGTCCCAGGGACCTTGGGTTTCAATCCACTTCAGGATATCGAGGAACGGCAGCAGACCGATATTGTAAACATGGTATCTCGAAATGTGGAGGCACATGTGAATCAGGAAGTCTTCCGCCTGCAGCGTGGGTACTCGCAGTCCTAGGAATGAGTGCATGACGGCACAACTCCATAGTTCATCGACAGGAACCGGAAAATCGGGCGTCGTCATTTCAAGTTGAGTGTGCACCTCCAGCAGTAATTGAGTGCCACGCTTTTGCAACACTAGTTCCACTTCGCTGCCTTTGTGCATGTTCATCAGCGGACCTAAGGCCGGGTGAGCGCCCCGGCAACGGTCGGGCCACTCATACCCGAGATCATGCAGCAGCAGTTTGGCACGTTCCCTGTCTGCGGCGTGGACTAACACATCTATATCGTTCATCGGACGCAGTGAGGCGTCGCCGTAGGCGGCATGCGCCAGCACGATTCCTTTGAGCAGCATTACCGGTATCCCATGCTTGGAGAACGCGGTTAGTATGCTCCGCAACTCTGCCGCCCGGCGGAGATTTTGCAGCGCGGTTAACTGCCGCGTACCGGCCAGGCGTCTGAGCACATACGGGGGACAGCAAGCAACGTCGGCGCGCGTCTCCATACACCAATGCAGATACGGATAAAGCTGCGGATGAACGCAATGCATCAGTCGATCCCAATCGACGCTCGGCAGAAGTTCGCGCCATTGTTGCTGCCTCTGAAAATCCTGGCGACCGATCAACGCGAGGAGGAACCGCTGTTCGATCGAGCAGTCCGGCAACCAGTCGGGATTCATCGCAGTTCCAGTGGACATAGAGGCCATTCTGCACGCACCTTACGGGTGGTTGGAACTCCGCAAGGCAACGCTCCGTATACCACGGGCGACGTTCATCATCACCCAGCGAATCTGAACCAGTCGCGTTCCAGTCCAGATTGCAATCGTCGGACTGGCTCGTAAAACCGCAGTTGCAGACGCAGCAAGTGCCGATTCTATGAGGCGAACGACAAATCGCTGACGCGGTTTAGGAGCAATTGCTTGCCACCGTTCCCGATCGCGAACCCCGGCAACGACGCCCATCGCGGCCGACACCCGGGTCGGCGAGTCGCAGAAGACACTCGCATCGCCACGTGTAATCAGGTAGAGAACTCCGTGGGAAGAAACCAATCGCACCAGCCGATGAGCTACAATCCTGTCCTCCGCGACGTAAGCCAAGACCTGCCCGACGGAAAATTTGTCGGCAAAGCTGATGCGAATTTGAGAGCCTTCCGGCAATGCGCTTCCCATGCTACCGCCATGCACGCAGGTCTCGACTTCAAGCGAACTTCTTCTCAGAAACTTTGAAAAAGCTAACAGCCGTTGGCCTTGGAAGGCCGGCACGGCACCGTTAGACTCGACATTCTGGTTCATTGAATTGCCATGTGCGACTCTGGGGTCAGGTAAGGACCAATCGACTTGCGAACGAAAGGGTCCTTGAAAGCCCAGATGAGTCCGTCCAGATAGAAATGGACCAGAACAAGTGCATTCCAAAGCACGACATAGGTAATTGGGATGCTGAGCCACGCGCTGCCGCGTTGCGCCACGAAAAAAATGGCTCCCACGATTAAGATCGAGAGCAGCAGCAGCGGCATGCAGGTACTGAGGGCGGATAGGAGTCTTTGCTTTTGCGAACCCCGGGGCACCCCATATTTCCTGCGGTTAAGCAACCAGACGATTCCAAGATATTGCAGGAAGTGCCCCATCAACATGCCGAACGTCGCAAGGTTAAGGTCCCGCAACCATAAAAAAAATTGAAACATTACAAAGGTTGAGGCGATAAAACAGAGTTCCGGAGTTGACGGCCGCTTTGTACGGTCGCCGAGGGTCTTGAGATACAGACCGACAGCAACAATGGACAAGGTGAGTAAAGCAGGGCGCAACGTCCAAACAGGAAAGTGGATTTTGTGCAGCAGGCCATAGAGCGGGGCGAACCGGTCGATGTTCCACAAGGCCATCGTGCTATTCACGCCCAAAATGGACGCACGTGCAAAACGCCCTTCCGAAAACGCTCCGCCATTGAGCCGCCGATAGATCGAAAGGATACCGGCACTCTGAAGCGACACGTGGTAGATGTTCCAGACGTACATTGTGGATTGCACGATCGCGTCGAACTTCAGCAACCGCAACCCGAGCACGGAGAGCAGTATCACGATTGGGCCCGCGAAGAAAGCGAGGCGTCGCGTGCGGTAATACGCCAGGTTTTCGTCCCCGAGATAGAAGCTGAAGCTGGAAACGTAATGCGGAATCGCCACTAAATACGTAGCGAGCAAAATCACATAGAACCCCGCGTGAGACGCGCGCGCAGAGAGGACCACGGCAAGACCGGCAAGCGGGGAGAGCGTGAAGAAGCTCAAGTCAAACGGAAGGGATCCAATCCATCCGCGGCACGCCAAGCCGGCTGGCGCGGATGGACCGACCGCTACGTCCCACGCCGGAGGGTCCGACGCGACAACTCTTGCCGCATTTCTCACCATTCTTCAGCTAGCCTTCCTCACGGTGCGCCGCTGGGAAGACTGATCCGCCGCGACCTTGATTTCCTGGAGTTCAAAGCCAGCCTCCAGTCGGCCCTTCTCATCGACGGAATACTCGATCTCGGAGGTACCGGCGGTACCCATGACTTGGATGAATGCCTTCGAGGCGATCGTCAACGCAGCGGCCACTCGCAATGCAGCGCGCGGATCCTTGCGGATGCAATCCCGGACATATTCGTTTGCAAAGCGAACATGCGTGATCTCGTCCGCTTGTTGCATCTCGAACAATTCCGCGAGTTCATAGTCGCCGTTCTTTCTTGCGGTTTCTATGCCAAAACTTACGGCGTCGATCCCCCCTGCCTCAAAGCTGCGATTTTGAACCACAAGGCGGCTCAAGAGGTCGCAAAGGTTCGCGATGATCTGATATTGAAAATTGAGTACCGGGTACTGGCCGATCTTCCCTCCTCTGCTTTCAAAGACGCGCTGAAACATCAGCACGTGCCTGGCCTTGTCCGCACACTGGCGAGCAATGCACATCCGCACACTCCAGTCGCCATCCGGGAAGTCGGCCAGCGATTGCGCGGCGTTCTCCAGTCCGTTGATCTCTTCGTTCATCTGCCGGTGGAAGAATTCGACATCCTTGAGAGGATGGCCCTTGGGGAAATTTGTGCACTCCGTCCAGCGGTCCTTTACACAGAAGCGCTCATCACGAGCGGGCTGCTTCCCGAACATCTCAGAACCTTGCACTTGCGAATCACTCTTGGTCACCTGATCACCCTTCCGTGCCCGTTGACATGACCGATTGATATCCGGACTGCCTCAGAAACTCCTCGATTTCTCCGTCGGTGAATTCCGCGTTCCGCCGATCTTCCACATTGACCTGTGAAACCCTGTGCTTCGGAGCCGTGAAGGCAATTCCTACCGGACTCAATTCGCCTTCCGTGGGCGCTACGGCGGCCGTTGCGGAGGAGAGGAAGCGAACAGCCACCGCAATCTTCAGCAACTCACGGCGATTCTCCTGAATCATGCGCTTCAACCATTGATTGGCGAAGCGCACGTGCGTGATCTCGTCGGAGAGAATCGACTCCAGTAACTCGGCCGTCCTCTCGTCGCCAACTTCCCGCCATTTCGCAGGCAACTGTCCGAGCAGGTCCAATTCACCCGCTTCGAACGTGCGGTTTTGCAAGGCCAGACGCGCGGCAAGCGAGTCCAGCATGCAGGTCACGCTCCACTCGAAATTCGAAATTGGAAATTCGCCTTTACGTCCGCCAATCTCACGCAGGCGGCGATAAAGCGACGCCACGTGGCGGCTTTCGTCCCAACACTGGCGCGCAAGTTGCATGCGTAGCTCCCAAGGCGCCTCGGGAAAATCTACAAGACACTGCGCAGCTATCTCGATGGCGCCAGTTTCGTTGTTCATGTGCCGATGCAAGCGCTCACGCTGCGAGATGTCGGACATTCCGGGCCACTCGTGCATCTCTGCATCGCTGTTCACCACTTGGAAGCACTCCTCGCGCAAGGGATCTCGGCGTAGCGTGATACCTTTGAGTTGCTTGGTTTCCTCAGGCGTTATCTGAATCATCTCTCCCCCTTACGAGGCGACAGCCGTCACCGTCTTATGCGCGGTAATGTCCGGGTGCGCCGATTCCAGGGCCGCCAGCCGCAAAGCCCACTCCATAGAACTGAGACGAAGGTCGGGAAGTTCGTTCCTCAACGCTTCGCATTCGTTACGCATGCGCGTGAAATCGCCGAGAATACTGTCCATCACGCGAGCGGTTGGCTCATCCAACAGCCGGTCGGTCGCGTCCAGGTATCGCTGGTAGCGCGCAGCCAAACCGGGAAGGACCACGTCGTAGAAGCCATGAATCTTCTGCTGTGTAGCGGACGTGCGCGCGAACGCTTCGAGAAAATCAACATAGGGCTGAGTCGGGCACAGACTGAACTGCAAAGGCGCACGCAGTTCGTAGGTCCGTTTTCCTAGCGCGTCTGCCTGTTGCGCAAGGTCCCAGATGTGGCGTCCAAAGATGACCTTCACTTCCATCTCGGGAGTATTTGGCACCCAGCGCGCCAACGTTTCCATCAGAAACACCTGAATAAATCTGAACGTAGCAACGCGCTCCGCTCTGCTCTGTACTGAAAGGCTCATGATTCACTCGCAATTCTCTCCACGAGTATGGCCGTATCTTCCGGCATCCCGGGATGGAGGAGGTAGCACTTCACGCTCGAAAGTAATTCGGCAACCTGCATCAGCGCCGGCGCTGGAGATGTCCTCCAAAAAGTACACGCCAACGGAGTGAGCAGACGTAGATCAACGCTGCTCGTTTTGTGTAACTCGGCTCGCGGACACTCTTCGAATCCACAGAGAAAGAGCACTAGCCGCAGCGGCAGCGATCGGCCCGGCAGCCCGGGAAATAATTCCCCTGCTTCCGCCCGCACACGGGTGGAACCGTCGGGAAACTGCTCGGCGGGATATGGCTTGCGCTCCAGAATCCGTTGGAGTGTCGGAGACCGCGGTCCCGGCCGTATAGAAACAGCCCTACGCACGGCTAGCAACTCATGGCCGCGCTTTCGTACGGCTGCGATTTCATCCCCGAGAAAATCACTGCCGCGCGAAGCCAGCGCCATTGACAACGTGGTTTTACCTGCGCCCTTGCTCCCGGTTATCAGCACACCGGCACCACCAACTCCGACCGTCGCGGCATGAAAGAAAAGTAAGTCACGTTGCATCCTCAACAACCAATTGAAGGCACAGTTTGCGATGACGGGCTGCCATGGCTGAGCTGGCTCAACCAAGACTCGGTTCCCCTTGGACGCTAACAGCGGAGTGGCGTTATCGATGGAACCGATTACTCTCCAACCCGCGATACCTGCCTTCTCGACGTAACCGCGCCCGCCAAACAGGTCCAGCACAAAATCGACAATGTCGATTTCCTCCGAAGCCGTGAACGTAACCAGTTGAGCGGGCATCCCCCGCTCAACGCGCACGCCACAGTGCAACCGCGGACGCGCACCTGCAATGGGAGGGGAACTCTCCAGGCATTCGCCGTATACATTTCTGTACCGGGCGCGAAACGGAATATCTTCCGACTCAATACCCAGATACCCGTCCCCGATGCGGTACCAGTCACACGGGACACCCACATCCGCCGCATCATCGAACGGCGCGAGCAAGCAATTCGGATCCTGCCACCATGTTCCTTCGGAGCCGGGAGACACGTGTGATGCTGGAATGCTCACTGATCCGCTCCTCGGAGCCCGGTTAGCGACCTTCTGTGTTACATGACCCACCAGGTTGTGGCGACTACTGGAACCTGAAAAGCTTGCAAGACCTCTTCTTCATTCAGCACGGTGAGGCGAGGGGGTTCGTAGGTTGGCAGATCGGATGATTTCGCTGCCTTGGAACGAGGGAGAACACCTTCAGGTACTTCATTCATTACGTTTTCTCTGTGTTTGGATTCGCTGTAACAAAGTTCAGTGAAAGCATTTGCTGAATTGCTTGATCCGCGTCGCGCAACGCATGTTCCGGCGCGACACTTGAAAAGCTCTCGCAGAGCCTGGCTGCTAATGCTTCGGTTGTTATTGGGTCCGCCAGATGGCCCCAGAGGAACGAAGCGGTGCGGTTGAGTACACAGAATTGATTCTCAGATGGGTTAAAGAGAATGGTCTCATCCTGAAGAGGAGCCATTTCTATCGCGGGCACACGAGCGTAAATGGTACTCACTTAATCCCACCCCCGATAAACAAGATGCGTAACTTAGACGACCTCGCGCGAGCTTGTCAAGCAAACGCCGCATGTTTCGCGCGACTCTCGCTTTGTTGAAAGCCCATGCCCTTGGGTTGCCTCGAACACAGCAGGCTAAGAGTGAATTTGGCATGAAGCAGAGTAAGTAATGACATAAAGCACGCATAACGAAAGATTGTCTGCGGGTAAAAAAAATGCCGGGCGGAAATGCTGTATTATGTCGATTCGTCGCATCCGTATGAGGACTTTCTCGTGACGCTGTTGATCGCATTCGCGAAGCACTCCATCGCAAGGAAACTCCACACCTCTTTCAATTCAGAGAAACTGAATTCCGATTTGCGGAATATTCCAGAGTCATGGTGGGGCTGTCATCTTGGTCCGTACCATGATGGAGCGTGGGAATCGGTCTCTCTTTGGGCTCCCGGCGGTAACTTTCGCGAGCAGCGCAGTTCCGGGCAAACTTATGCTCCTACAGAAGCTCTGATTAAATGTGATTATTTTAGGACTGTGATGGATACGTTTCCGTGCGAGAAGAGCCGCGTGCGCCTGATGCGGCTTCGCGCGGGAGGACACATCTTTCTGCACTCCGACCCAATCGAAATGATCTCGAAAGATCTGCTGCGCGTTCATGTACCAATCACAACCAACCCTGACGTGCATTTTCGCGTCAACGGCCAGCGCGTGATGATGCAATGCGGTGAGGTTTGGCACGTCGACGTGCGATTCCCCCACGAAGTGCACAATCTTGGCGAGCAGCATCGCGTGCACCTTGTACTTGATCTTCTTCGCAACGCCCGCATCGATGCCATGCTGCAGGATGCAACTTCCATCGGGAGCGGGAGCCTAACGCGGTATTACCTGAAACAGGCCGTCAGGCATTCGATAAGGCGGGCGATGAGAGGAGCAAGTTAGGGTATGTGCGGCATCAGTGCTATCGTTTGCTTCGGGAAAGCAGATCCTGGGCGGCTGCGACACTCGCTTGACATAATGCACTCCGCCTTGGCTCACCGGGGCCCCGACGGAGAAGGCTTCCTGACGATTGACTCAACACTTCACCCACGCCGCTTCCAGAATTTCGAGGAACTGGCGCTATGCTCCGATGCGCGGAGCGCGATTGCGTTCCGCCGATTGAAGATTCAGGACCTCGGCGAAGACGCCGCACAACCGATGTGCTCTGCCGACGGGCAGACGTGGATCGTTTTTAACGGCGAAATTTACAACTTTGCCGAGATCCGGCGCGAACTTGAGAGTATCGGCATTGCCGTACATACGCGCGGAGACACCGAGGTTGCTCTTGCCGCATATCGCCAGTGGGGAGAAGCATGTTTCGAGAAGTTCAACGGGATGTGGGCCATCCTGATCTTTGATCTGGCCCGGCGACGCCTAGTGGCATCTCGCGACCGCCTCGGCATCAAACCTCTTTTCTATTCAATCGACAATGGCTGGCTGTTACTGGCTTCTGAAATGAAGGCACTCGCTTTGGCTAAGACAGCGGGCCCGGAGATTGAACCATATCGATTTCAGGAATTCCTCCTTGGCTTTCCTCCGCAGTCCGCTGAGCTGTCTTTTTTTCGCGAAGTACATCCGGTTCCGGCAGGTACAACGTTCACCATCGATCTAGACGCGCCAGCAGTGGATGGGGTCGTCTTTCGCAGATATTGGGACCTCAACGATTTTCGACACGAATCCCAGCCGGTTGAATACGGGCAAGCGGTCTCCAAACTTCTCGAGCTATTGCAATCTTCAGTAGAGTTACAGATGGCTGCGGATGTTCCGGTCGGATGCCTGTTGTCGGGTGGTCTGGATACTTCAATGGTCGCGCGCCTCATCGCGGAGCGAACTTCACAACGGGCGCAGGCACCGGCGAAAGCCTTCTCTCTTGTGTATGACGATCCTGAGATGTCCGAGCTTCCCTACATCCAAGCGGTGGCGGCTCAGGGGCATCTGCAATCCTGCACCCTCACGATGACGCCGGAACTTGTGTGGAACTCAGTGGACCGCGTGATTGCCGCGCAAGGGCAACCACTGTTGGGACACGATCTGATTGCGCAGTACCATGCTTACGGGCTCGCCCGCGAATGCGGGGCGACGGTCGTTCTCGAAGGTCAGGGCGCCGACGAGATGTTGGGCGGCATGCCGTACTATGAGTCGCCGATATTTATGGAATTGATTGCTGAACTGAGAGTGTCAGCTCTGATTGCGGAGCTCCGCTCGCGTGCCATCCGGTACTCGCGCTCGTCCTTGTCGGTGTTTCGCCAATACGTGTGGGGCACATTGCGACGTAGGGTAAGCGAACGCCTGCGTCCGTTTACTGCCGATTGGCTCGACTGCGAACTGAACGGGGGGCCCGGGAGATCGAAGGATTTCGGCAATGACCATTCGGCGCTGAACCGTTTTTTATACCGGCTGGTCCGACATACAAACATTCCGACCGTGCTGCAGTATCAGGACCGCAGTTCGATGGCGCACGGTGTCGAGTCTCGCGTTCCTTTTCTGGATCATCGGATCGTAGAGTTTTGTTTTCGCTTGCCGCCTGAATACAAGGTCGCTCTCGGCGAGCGAAAAAGAATTCTGCGCGAAGTGGCTAAGCAATATCTGCCTGCAGCGGTTCTCGACAGGAAGGACAAGAAGGTTTTTGTCTCGAAAATTGACTGGTTCCCCCTTCGCCACCACGCCTCCGCCCTGCGCGAAATGGCAAACAGCCGCACGATGCAACAATTGCCGTGGATACGCCCCAGGCGCATGGCCGACTACGTGGAGCGCTACCTCCGGGGCGGCCACAACGACATTCTGGGCGTGTGGCGACTCTACACCGCCTGGCGATGGTTAGAAACCACTCCATTCGGCCGGACACAGACAAGGATGGGATGTTAAGGGTCGCAATCTTTGGCGGCAGTGGAGAAGCAAGCAGTTCTGCGCTTGAGGCAGCCTCACAAGGTCATCGGGTGGTTGCGGTGGTCACGGCCGCGAGCACACAATCACGATTGCGCCAGCTGTTTTCTCCGAATCCTTTGTCCGCTTGGGCCCGTGCCAATGGAGTGCCCGTGCTGAAGGCAACTTCAGGAAGGGATCATCGTATTGCTACCGCGCTGAAGAAGCTTGCGCCAGATGTGATCTGCGTCTCGGCCTTCCCGTGGATTCTTGCGGCTCCGATCCTGGAGAGCGCTGCACTGGCGGCGGTGAATGTTCACCCGTCCTTGCTGCCACGCCACCGTGGCCCCGTGCCATTGTTTTGGGTCTACTACCACGATGACCGCCAGAGCGGAGTCACCGTGCACCTCATGAACGAGCGGGCCGATTCGGGCGCCATCCTGGCTCAAGAAGCATTTGAATTGCCGCGAGGCTTTGCCGTTGAACGCCTCCACGCAAGGAACGCTAAGGTTGGCGCCGGCCTGCTGCTGCAAGTCCTGGAGAAACTCGAAGCGGGCTGTACGGAACCATCCCCGCAAGATGAGACGCTTATGACTCAGGCTCCACGAGTAAAGCCGACGGGGGCAATGGTCAACTTTGCTGAGTGGCCGGTCGAACGTGTTTGGCACTTCCTCTCTGGGCTCTGCCCGCGATTTCACGAACCACTGCGTGATGCCACGGGAAAAACGGTGGAGTATGCGTCGGTGCGCGGCTACGAAGAAGGCGCACCCGGTTTCCCGGCCGGCTCGGTAACGCGCGCCGCGCATGGATGGACGCTTCACTGTCGCAACGGATTCGTGCAGCTTGGTAACGCGCCGGCGAAACAAATCGAGGCAGCATGAATCTTGTCAGCGCTTTAAGTTTCCTCGGCTTCGTAGCGCTCGGCCTCGCCATGGCGGCCGCCGCGGCGCTGCCCACCGATGAGCGGCGGCGGCGCGTCCTGACGAACTGCTTCCTTGTGTTTACTCTGTTTGTGAGCTTCGCTGCCGGCCTGTCGCAACACGATGCGTGGCCATTTTCATCATGGAGAATGATGGTCGGCCTTACGCCTCCAGCAACTCGCACAATACCAACGCTGAGGATAACCGGGATCGATGCAACGGGCGGCGAATACGACATTGACTACCGGACATGGCAGCCACTGTCACTGGAAGAACTGCACGCGTGGCTCAAAGCTATTTTCCCGCGACTGAATCCGGCAGCCAAGCAGCATGTGGCTGCGTATCTGTTGAGCCGCGCGAACCGCGCGCGCGAGGAAGCGCTGAGCCCGGCAGGGCTTGCCTATTCCAGCCGATGGCTTGGGCGGCTGAGTGCCCCGACGCATTTGCTGCATCCGGCCATCTGGTCCGATCCGGAACGCGTGCCGCGGACGCCGTTGGTTAGTCTCAGGATTTACGAAGAAAGCTGGAACTTGGAAACAGCAGGGTGCGAAAACCGGAACATGACACGTGTCCTTCAGTACGAGTACCGGACTCAATGAGAACTCTGTCACGATCGGCGCAGCAACTCTGGGACCGATTCTGGTTTGCCAAAGGATCGCCCCGCAATCTTGCGGCCGCGCGCATCGTCTTTGCTATGGTATCGCTTTGGGTGCTCGCGTCGCGAGATCTGGCGGGCGTATGCAGCCTGCCTGCGGAATTTTGGGTGGGGGTGCCGGCCGGCGCGCGTTGGCGCTACCTGGACTTTGCGGGACACGCGAGGCTCGAGCATGGTTTGCAATGGGCTGCCATGGTGGCATTGTTTGGCGCGCTAATCGGAGTGCTGCCGAGGCTGTCGTGTTTTCTTTCCGGGATTCTTCTCTACCATCTCGCCCCTCTCGAAACAATTATCTGGACTCCGCATCCCTATGCCCGCGGCTTCACAATATCCGTCCTCGCACTGCTCACACTCTCATTTTCCCCTTGCGGTGATTGCTGGACACTGGTATCGACCGGGGCACGAAAGGTCCGGCCCATGGATCAATACAACTGGCCGATTCGGCTCATTCAATTGTTCCTCGCGCAGCTTTACCTTTTTTCAGGTTACGCGAAGCTCTTTCATAGCGGCTGGCAATGGGCATCTGCTTCGAATCTTCGCAACTGGATGCTCTATTTCAGCCAGCAGGACCAAGTGCGGGTCTTTCATTCGCTTGGCGCGTGGCTTGCGTACAGACCCCTGCTGTGCCAGATGATCGGCATAGGCACTCTGATATTTGAGATCGGGTTTATTGTCGTTTTGTTTTCTCCGACCGCCCGTCTGGTGCTGGTGCCGATGGCTGTGTTGTTCCATATTGCCATCCTGGTCAGCATGAACCTTGTCTTCCTGAACGTGCCACAGTTGCTGGTCTTCGCCGACTGGGGCCGCGTGGCTGCATGGCGCAAGTCCGAACCCGCCGCGCAGGAGGTAGCAATCGTGGAAGCGATCCGCTAGACCACTTTCTTGAGTTGTGCCGCGTTCGACCCTTCCCGCAGGCTGCTGTTCTTTCCCGTAAATTGCGCGTAGGCCAATCGGAACGGCAGGGAAAACTGGCCGTGAATTGTCTCGGGCATTGCAAGGCCCTCAACCCCGTAGACGCGACATCGCTCCCGCGCTTCGACCGCGGTGCCGAAGAGAAAATCCCACACGCTGAGCGCCATACCGAAGTTCTTATTGAAGAACCTCGCCTCCGGAGAATGATGAATTGAGTGGAAGACCGGCCCGCAGATCACGCGGTGAAAAGGTCCCATCCTCCAGTTCAGCTCGGAATGTTGAATCGCCTGCAAGAACCATTGCAAACAACGGATCGGAAGCCACAGCCTCGGAGGAGCGCCAAGCAGCATCAAAGGAACGATCGCCGCGGTGTTGGCCATAAACTGGTCAACGAAATGGAAGCGGTAGAAGGTGGCAAACGTAAGCTGTTCCTGGCTGTGATGCACGCTGTGAAAAGGCCAGAAGCAACGAGTGTGCTGCAGACGATGGATCCAGTACCCAAAGAGGTCGGAGATGAGAATATAGATAGGGAACGCCCAATAGACCGACATTCGCCCAAGCAGATGTAAGTCCAAAATCGCCAGCCTCGGGCGGAGTGCTTCAAAAAACGGCTGATAAATAAAAAGATGGTAGATGCCACCCAGATAGAACAAGGAATAAAGCATGTCATTCAGAAAATTGCGGCTAAGATAACGGCTCAGCCGCGCTCCCGCGGACGCTTCGCAGAGAATGATCGCGACGAAAAGGCAAAGATACAGAACTGTTGCGAACCGCATCGACGACAGCAACTTATGCCATGTTTCCGTGCGAACGAACAGGTACACAGCAATCACATGCCACCCCAGAGTCAGCAAACTATGAGGCGGGCGGGTTCACTCTGTCAAGTTTCCGGCAAGCGGAAGAAACGGGTGCGAAGCAGCCAAACCGATGGAGTCGGATGAGTCGTGCGCTCCTCCGACAAATTTACCGCGCTACAGCCAAAACTCCTCGCATCGACGCCTCACGCGCCAGCAGGTCGCAGGCGAGTGCGACGTAAACCTGACGTTCAACGGAAAACCGCGCTAAAACGAAAATCCATCCTGCAAGCTACTCATTGCAGAATGGATAGAAATCGTTGGTGCCGAAGAAGGGACTCGAACCCCCACACCCTTGCGAGTACATGGACCTGAACCATGCGCGTCTGCCAATTCCGCCACTTCGGCACGGTGAAAAAAAAGCGCTACGCGCCTCGATGACCTTACCGGTCATGCTGATCTTCACTTGGCTTGCAAATGGATTGTAACATACGGATCTGCTTTGTCGAATCGACGGCGATCGAGCTTTTCGCCCGAAAATTCAATCCCTGCAACGCGCCTGCGCCCGCCAATCCTTGTCGCCCGTGTCCCTAAAAGGCACGACCGCCGAATTTTCGCTCCAGCCTTTTGCGTAAACATCGGATTGCGGGCTATATTCTTGCTATTCGGTTTGCAACCGGCGGAATGCTTGTTCTCTTCCCGGTAGACCGTTTGCAGCCGGCAGAAACGCTCCAGCTGTGTCTGTTCGCGGGTCCACTCGTGCGCTCGTCTTGTGGGATCGAGTACCGAAAAAAATCAGAGGTGCCAGATGGCTGAGCCAATTTCCGACAGTACGCCCAAAATTCCCTTGCCGATCAGCAAGGAACTCCGCACTCTTGCCCACGACCTTAGCAACTCCATTGAGACCATCATGCAGGCTACCTACCTGCTCAATCAGGTCAAACTCGACGATGCGGACCGCAAATGGCTGAATCTCATCGATCAGGCGACCCGTGACGCAGCCAAGATCAATCGCCAGATCCGCGAACTGCTGCGCTCGCAGAGCGAGGAAGAGTAACCCGCATCTCGGCCCGTGCTTTCGCTAAGCTTGGGCGCAACCGTCCCTCATGCCAACTGTGATCCACTTCGGAGAAAGCAGTGGATTGTCGCTGCCCGCTCCCGAGCTTCCACTCGGGGGTCGTTTTCAGGAGACGCTCTCATGTCCACGTTTGAAAATCTTCGGTACGAGAAGAGAGATCAAATTGCATTCATAACCCTGGCCCGTCCCAAGGTGCTCAACGCGCTCAACGGCCAGAGCGTGCAGGAACTCAGCCTTGCCTTGCAGTCGGTCCAGGATGACATGGACGTGCGGGTCGCCATCCTCACTGGAGAAGGCGAAAAAGCCTTCGTCGCCGGGGCTGACATCAACGAACTGGCAGCGCTCGACGCGGTGGAAGCCGCCGCGCTGGCGCAACGAACGCAGGCCGTATTTTCCCTGATTGAAAACTGCGGCAAGCCCGTCATCGCCGCGGTGAACGGTTTTGCTCTCGGCGGCGGCTGCGAACTCGCCTTGGCCTGCACCCTACGCATCGCCTCTGACAATGCCCGCTTTGGCCAGCCGGAGATCAAACTCGGACTCATCCCCGGCTTCGGCGGCACGCAGCGCCTGCCGCGCCTCCTGGGCAAGGGACGCGCCCTCCAGATGCTGCTGACCGGCGAGATGATCGGTGCCGAGGAAGCCTTCCGCATGGGCCTTGTCAACGCCGTGCTGCCCGCCGCCGAATTGCTGCCCCACGCCGAAGCTCTCGCCAACAAAATCATCGCCAACGCGCCGCTGGCCGCGCGCTACTGTCTGGACGCCGTAAATCACGGGCTGACCATGACCCTCGAAGCAGGGCTTGCCTATGAGGCCGCACTCTTCGGCCTCTGCTTCTCCACGGCGGACAAAAACGAGGGCACCCGCGCCTTCCTGGAAAAGCGCGCGCCGCAGTTCAAGGGGCTCTGACGGCTCTCCCCGGAAGCGCCGTGGCCCGTGCTCGCCAGCGGCGTCGGCCGCGCGCCGCCGACTTCGGCGCTTCTTTATCCTCCCACCTGTGGTACAAAAGAGGATGTGATCCGCTCATTCCATCGCCTCATGCTGCCTGCCTCCGACGAGGACTATCGTCTCGCTGGAGGAGTTTTTCTCTGCCCTCGGCTTCGCTCCCGGTGAAAACTGGACGGGCCGCCGCTCCAAGGGCCGCAAGTTTGAAGCCTTCGAGTCCGGCGTCGAACTCGCCATGGGCGCAGGACATGCCCGCCGCCGACCTGGTGGTCGAGGTCGATAACGCCGACATCGTCGCCGAAGCCGCCCGCGCCAAGGGTTTCACCTTCGTCTCCGACATCGCCGACTGTGACTGGGGCGCGCGCCTCTTCGTGCTGCAGATTCCCGCCGGCTTCGGCAATCTCGCCGTCTTCAGCTACACACGAGAACTGGCGCCAGCCCACCAAGGAGTCGCAGCTGGATTCCACCGGCATGAAGTTCGCGGTCGTCGTCTCGCGCTTCAACGCGTTCATCACCGAGCGTCTGCTCGCCGGAGCCACCGACGCGCTGCGCCGTACCGGAGCCGCTCGCCACCGACATTGAGATCGTCCGCGTCCCCGGAGCCTTTGAGCTTCCCGCCGCCGCCAAGATGCTGGCCGAGACCGGCAAGTACGACGCCCTGGTCGCCATCGGCTGCCTCCTGCGCGGTGACACCGCGCACTACGATGTCATCGTCAATGAAGTCACCCGCGGCATCGGAGAGGTGACGCTGGCAACCGGCGTTCCCATCGGCTTCGGCGTGCTCACCTGCGAAACCCTGGAGCAGGCCATCGACCGCGCCGGATTGAAGATGGGCAACAAGGGATTTGAAGCCGCCCTCGCCGCGCTCGAACTAGCCGCACTCAAACGCACGCTTCAACAGCAGTAGAGAGTACAAGGAAACAGAAGTACAAAACATGGGTACACGACGCAAATCACGCGAGCTGGCGCTGCAGATGCTCTTCCAGGCCGACATGGGCAAACAGTCGGTCGAGCACGTCAAGAAAACTTTCTGGGCCGAGCGCCGTGACCTCGAGGATAGCGTCCGCAACTTCGCCGATGACATCTTCCGCGTCGCCATGGAGCGCTACGACGAAATCGGCCAACTGCTGGAAGGCCACACCGAGCACTGGCGTCTGGAGCGCATGGCCGCCGTCGATCGCAACATCCTGCGCGCCGGAGTCGCCGAATTCCTCGGCTTTCCCAAGACCCCGCGCCCCGTCATCATCAATGAAGCGCTGGAGATCGCCCGCCGCTTCTCCACCCCCGAGTCGGTGCAGTTCATCAACGGCGTGCTCGATTCGGTCGCCCGCCAACTCGAACCCCAGCCCTCGGTCAAACACAAGTAACCACCATAAGAAACGCCGCGTGCCTCTTAGGTAATGCCGGGTGCCCCAGGTAATCGCCGACGCTTTTCGGCGATCACCTGGGAAGCAACGACCTCCACTCCCGCAGGCTTTCGTAGTTGCTGTTGTTGCTGTTGCTCTTCCTTTCCAGCGCTCGCTCGTCTTTGCATTTCCTTCGCACGGTGCTAGAGTTCACTTCCGAAGGCCGGCTGCCTTTTATGCGAAAGCGTTCTCTTTCTCTGTCGATCATCCTCGTGGCTGTGCTGCTGCCGACGCTTGCCCCGGGCTGGGGCGATGTTGGGCACATCACCATCAACCGGATGGCTGCGGAAAAGATTCCCGCCGATATGCCGCAGTTTCTTAGGGCCGCCTCCGCCCGCATCGGGTGGCTGGGACCGGAGCCGGATCGCTGGCGCTCCGAACTGGAAAAGCCGCTCGTCGACGCGCAAGCCCCGGATCATTTCATCGACCTGGAGGACGTGGACTGGCTCAAACCGCTGCCGCCGGACCGCTACCGCTTCATCCATGCGGTGTACGAATACCGCGCCCAGCATCCTCAGGCCGGCGTGCCGCCGCCGGAGAGAATCGGCTTTCAGCCTTACATCACCATCGAGGTCTTTGACCGCCTGAAGGTAGCCCTGCGCGAGTATCGCCACGCCCAGGCCGATCGGCGTCCGACCGCCAATGCCGAAGCCAACGCCATCTTCTACGCGGGCTGGCTCGGCCATTATGTCGGCGACGGCTCCAACCCGATGCACACCTCGATCCAATACAACGGCTGGGTCGGCCCCAATCCCAAGGGCTACACCACCTCGCATGAGGTTCATTCGAAGATGGAGACGGCCTTTGTCAACGCCAATCCGGAGGTCACTCTCATCGCCGATCTGGTGCATGCGCCCAGGCATCTGGATCATCCCTTCGAGGATTACATCGCCTACCTGCGCGAGTCGCAGTCGAAGATCGAGCAGGCCTACGCCTTGGAGAAGGCGCATGGCTTTGATGGCCAGGGCACGCGCCAGTCGCGCGAGTTCATCCGTCAGCAGCTTGGCCGCGGCTCGCAGATGCTGTTGAACCTGTGGTATACCGCATGGATCGATTCGGCGAAGGAGCCTGAGCCCTGGCATCCCGCCGCCAAGGAATAGGATGTGGCTGAACTGAGCCCGGAGCAGACGAGGCAGTTACTGGCGGCGGCGCAGCGGGCCAGCGAGCGGGCCTATGCGCCCTTCAGCAACTTCCGCGTAGGCGCGGCGATCCTCACCCAGAGCGGCGAAATCTTCACCGGCTGCAACGTGGAGAACTCATCCTACGGCCTCTCCAACTGTGCCGAGCGCACCGCAATTTTCACCGCCGTTGCCGCCGGAGCCCTCAGCCCCGAGCGCGCGCTGGTGGCGCTCGCCGTGGTCCACGCCCAAGGCGCACCCTGCTCGCCCTGCGGAGCCTGCCGCCAGGTCATCTTCGAGTTCGGCCCCGAGGCCGCCATCCTTTACCGCGCCCAAAACGGCAACATCGCGCAGACCACGGCAAGAGAGCTGCTCCCTGATGGCTTCCGCCTGCGCTGAGACAATGCATCGTAAGGCCATTGCCGGATGCGCGCCAAACGTTTGGCCGAAAGTGGCTCCGATTCGGAATCGTGAGCTACAAGCCCTGTTATAGACACGTATCCACAAGAAGCTCGAACGCAAGCGTTCTACCTGCAAGCGAAATGCCCGTTTGCACCGGAACCATCGTGCCTTTATCGCTGGCTTTGGCACGGCTCACGCCTATGCGGGGGCGATTACTCTGATAAGGCAACTAACCTCAAAGAGCCCCAACACGAGCACAAAGACAAGTCTTCCACCATCGAGCAACTCGGTCGGAACATCGGCGGTCGATAATGATGGATGGGAAGCGGAGTAGTGGATAGTTAACGAGTTTCCGACCAATGCGGTGGCATAGCGGTGATCGTTCATATTGAAGCGAACTCCGCCCGAGTAGGTTCTTCCATCAACCCTGTACTGGTACCCGACCGCTCCCGGTTTTTCATAGTCAGAGACAAGAGCTGTACCCTGCCGCGTGTCCCGCATTACCCAGTACCTTGTCCACAGATCATTAAGCGGCACGGAGACTAGAATGCTGCCAATCAAGACCGCGAAAAACAGCGCGAAGATACGCTGCTCGAGTTGACTGATTCCTATGCGCTGAAACCAGTCAGCTTGGGCCACGTTATGAATGGCAACAGGTCCAGCAATGAATGAGACGAAGAACCACGCCATGTTCCAGTGCCGCATAGTCGAGCAAGCGAGCCGCAGCAGGTCAAAGCCGCCGACTGCAAATGCCGCCATGCCAAGTCCTCCAAACGCCGCGAGGGTGAACCAGAGACAGACGAGCCCACTGGGTTCCTCTTTCGGGTTGGTACTGACTCCGCCATGGAAATCGTCGGGCACAGAAATCCTCTCCAGAGACGGCGTGAATCTAGGCGAACCGTTGATACAGCACAGTATAAAGCCGTGGCTTCTCCGTCATTGACAGTGGTGTCGCCATATCGCCAACCCACTCACTAACCCATAACGGAGACATTCCGGCGGATGGGCCGCCCGCCGACTCGGCATTCGCTCTAGAACTTGCTTTCGAAGTCAACGAAGCGATGCTCCAAGCGCCATTGTTCGCGTGCCTTTTCGCTGCCATTCAGGAATTTCATGCAGACCGGATTGGGCATCATCGGCGGGCGCTCGCTGGCACACTCACGCACCGGAGTGAATTTGTGAGCATCGCTCCACAGGCTGGCGCCAGGCAGAAAAGAGTGCTCCAGGCTCGTCCGTGCCATCTTTTTCAGCGTCGCGTAGTCGACTCCCTGGTCCACCACGGCGCGCTCGTATTCGCGCGTCATCTCGGAGCGGGAAACGCCCTCGTCGTCGGTCGCCAGCGCCACTGGAACTCCGGCCTTCAAGTACATCGCCAGCGGGTGCTGCCGTCCCCGCACCCCGAGAATCTCCTCGTTCGAGCTCAGGCAGATCTCGACCATGATGTTGCGCCGCGCCATCATCGGCCAGTAGCTCGTGCGGATTCTCTTCATACATCACGTCCACGCCGTGGCCGATGCGCTCGGCCTTGCCCACCTCGATAGACTCGCGGATGTGGAAGCGCAGGCCATCGGGCGGCACCAGGCCGGGCGCCAGCTCTCCGGCGTGCAGCGTGATGTGTACGTTCGGGTATACGCTCTTGAGAAAGCTCACCATCTGCATGTGCAGCCGGAAGTCGTGCATGGGCACGTACCCGTCCTCGGGCTGTATCAGGTTCACGGCCACAACGCGCGGATCGCGGCTGGCCAACTCAAAGCCCATCAGCATCTGGGCAAAGACCTGTGACGCCTTGGCCGCGCGCGCCACGGGGTAGATATAGCGAGCGTGTACCGAGCAGGCTCCGGCCTGCACCTCGGGCTCACTGGCGCAGCGGAGCTCTTCGTTCCTGCCCCGTTCCATGGCGTCCAGGTTCTTGCGTGCTTCCTCCACCGCGCTGCCAAAGTCGGCGTCCAAAAGCTTGTGGCGCATCGCGGCGAAGTCGGGATCGTAGCTGAGCTTGGCTCCCAGTGCCGCGGCGCGGCCGTGATCGGGAGCGACCATCAGCTCCAGATACTGCACGTTTCCGTCGGCGGCGCGCTGGCTCACTTCGGCGAGCATCTGCGCCAGGTGGCCTTCGGTGGCCGGACTGAACTTAGAGAAGCTGTCGAAGAAATGATCATGCCCGTTGCTTTCAGGCTTGAGCTTGATCCCGCGCATCGACCAGGCATCGATGGCGTTGCGGTACAGCTCGGGATCGCTCAACGCCTGCCGTGCCTCGGCCTGGTTGGGCTGGCAAGGGGGCTGCGCCAGCGCCAGCGACTGGCGATCGATGCACAGTCCGGAATCGGCGGCAAACAGAATCAGGCTCTCGGCGTAAACCGCCCCGGTCAGGTGATTGTGCAGGTCGCCGCCCTTGGGCATCTCCTTCAGCAGTGCGTAGAGTGCGCCAAAGTGGCCGCGCGCCTCGTTCAGCGCTTTTTCCGTGCGCGCCTCCGGCGTGTCCAGCCGAGCTTCCGACTGCTGCTGTTGTTGCTCCTTGGCAATTTGCTGGGCAGCCGTGGCCGGCCGTGCCGGGGCGTTTTTGAAAGTCTGGATCTGTGATCCAGAGGCACTCGTGCTAACAACTGCGGCAAGATAAATGGACAACTTTGCCGCGCTACGCCAGCGCATAGCTTCCTCCAGGGGCAGACGGGGCCCTGCTAAGTGGAACTCTCTGTGTAAGCGGAACTCTCCAATCATATCGCGAATTGATGGTTTGGGCGCGGTGCCCGGAGGGCAGGGAAGCGCTTCAGCTCGCTTCCGGCTTGCAAGTTTGGCCGATTCCTTCTAATATCCGGGTTCCCGTTTTCTTGCCGCAACTCGGTTTTTGGGAGTGACGCATCGTGCCGGAGCTGACCGTACTCTTCTCGCGTGAACAGATTGCTGCCCGTGTGGCTCAGTTGGGCCGGCAGATCTCCCAGGATTTCGCCGGAGAATCCGTGGTCCTGGTGGGTGTCCTCAAGGGCGCGGCGATCTTCCTCAGCGATCTCGCGCGCCAGATCGAGCTGGACTCCAACTTCGACTTCATCTCCGTCTCCAGCTACGGCAACGAGCGGCAGAACAGCGGCGAAGTCAAGTTGCTCAAGGATGTCGATCAGTCGATGGAGGGCAAGAACGTCATCCTGGTCGAAGACATTCTCGACACCGGATTGACCCTGTCCTACCTGAAAAAAATGATCCTGGCGCATCATCCCAAGGCATTCCGAATTGCAGCTCTGCTGGACAAAAAATGTTGCCGCCAGCAGCCTATCCAGGCCGACTATGTGGGATATGAAATTCCGGATCAGTTCGTCGTGGGATACGGGATGGACTATGCCGAGCGTTACCGTAACCTTCCGGATATTTGCGTGATTCCGTAGCGGCGGGGCCCCGGCTTGGCCGTACACTTAAGGCGAGCCATTCTATTTGCAGCTAGGCCGCGGAGCGGTCGAAGTAGGTAATGGATGTCGCATGCGATCAGTTTGAATCCCTCCGCTGAAGCCATTCGCCAGGATTGGCGCCTGGCCGCGCAGCTCATTGACCATACCGCACTGAACCCGGATGCCACACGCCAGCAGGTCGCCAAGCTCTGCCATGAAGCCGCCGAGTATGGCTTCCACGCGGTCATGGTGAACCCTTCCAACATCGCACTGTGCAGGTCTGAATTGCGCGGAACCGGCGTCGTCACCGCCACCGTGATCGGCTTTCCCCTCGGCGCAAGCACCTGCACCTCCAAGCTGGCCGAAGCCGGTGATTCACTGCGCCTGGGAGCCACCGAACTCGACATGGTCATCAATATCGGTGCCCTCAAAAGCGGAGACCGCGACCTGGTGCAGATGGAGATGCAGTCGCTGGCGCGTCTCTGCCACGGCTCCGGTGCGCGCCTCAAGGTCATCATCGAAACCGCGCTGTTGACCACGGAAGAAAAGATTCTGGTCTGCCAGTTGGCGGCTGCGGCGGAGGTGGATTTCGTCAAGACCTCGACCGGCTTTTCCAGCGCCGGGGCCACCGCCGGCGACGTGGCGCTGATGCGCGGCGTGGTGGGCCACAAGATCGGAGTCAAAGCGGCGGGTGGAATTCGCACCGCCGCAGCCTTGCTCAGCATGGTCGATGCCGGCGCCACGCGAGTCGGCGCCAGCGCCAGTGTGGCCATCGTCCGCGAGCTGGGCGCAAAGTAAGTGGATCACGCCGTACCGGCTCTCACCCGCGCGGAATGCCGCCTGGGATAAGGATAAGATACACTCGACTCGACTCTTCAATCTCAACCGCCGGGGCGCGATCCCGAGCCCGTCCGGAGATGGCCGCAGATGCTTTTTGTTGAACTCATCCGCAAAAAGCGCGACGGCAAAGAGCTGTCGCCCGAGGAAATCGATTTCATCGTCTCCGGTTACACTCGTGGCGAGCTCCCCGATTATCAGATGTCGGCGTTTTTGATGGCCGCACTGCTTCGTCAACTGAGCCGTGCGGAAACCGCCGCGCTCACCAACGCCATGCTCAACTCCGGCCAGGTGCTCGATTTTTCCGCCATCCCCGGCCCCAAGGTGGACAAGCACTCCACCGGCGGCGTGGGAGACAAGACTTCGCTCATTCTTGCGCCCATCGTGGCCGTCGGCGGAGTCAACGTCCCCATGATCAGCGGGCGCGGACTCGGCCACACCGGCGGCACTCTGGATAAGCTCGAGGCTATCCCGGGCTTCAACGTCAATCTCGATCTCGCCGAGTTCCGCCGCATTCTCGCCAAACTCGGTTGCGCCATGATCGGACAGACCGCCGACCTTGCCCCGGCAGACAAAAAAATCTACGCCCTGCGCGACGTCACCGGAACCGTGGAGAGCCCATCGCTGATCTGCGCCTCTATCATGAGCAAGAAACTGGCCGAGGGCGTCGACGCTCTCGTTCTCGACGTCAAGACCGGCTCCGGCGCGTTCATGAAGGAGCCCAAGGACAGCGAGTTCCTGGCCCGCCTGATGGTGGAGACCGGCGAGCGCATGGGCAAGAAGATGGTCGCGCTCATCACAGACATGGATCAGCCCCTGGGCCGCTCGATCGGCAACGCCCTGGAGGTCGCCGAATGCGTCGAGGTTCTCGGCGGGCACTTCGTCGGCTCTGAGGATCTCGTCGAACTGTCCCTTGAACTCTGCGCCTGGATGTTTCTTCTCGGCGGCCGCACGGCCAGCCTGGACGAAGGGCGCGCCCTGGCCCAAGCCATACTCCACAGCGGCAAGGCCCTGCAAAAGTTCCGCGAGCTGGTGGCAGAGCAGGGCGGTGACCTTCGCAGCGTGGACAACCTCGACCTGCTGCCGCGCGCCGAGCATCGCAAAACGATCCCGGCCCCAACCTGCGGTTTTGTCACGGCCATCCAGTGCGAGCGCCTCGGACTGGCCGGGGTGATGCTGGGTGGCGGCAGGCTCACCAAGGAAGACGCGATCGACCCCGCGGTTGGAATCGTGCTGCACAAAAAGGTGGGCGACACGGTCTCGGCGGGCGAGCCGCTCTGTACCATTCACTACAATTCAGTCGAGCGCCTTGCCGAGGCGGAGCCGGTCATCTCCGCCTCCTATTGCATCGGCGAGCAGCGGCCGCAACCGCGGGCGTTAATCCAGAAAGTGATTCAGGGCAGCTCGGTTTAAGCCGGCTCGCTGCGCCTGGAGAGGGAAATGATGGGTAGATACACCGGAGTGCTGGGGCTGGTCGTGATGCTGGCCCTCGCCTGGCTTTTTTCCACCAACCGCAAGGCCATCCGCTGGCGCGTGGTCGCCACCGGAGTCGCCTTGCAGGTGCTCTTTGCCATCCTCGTGACCAAGGTGCGGTGGGGACAACTGGCGATCGCCTACGCGGGAGAAGGCGTAAAGCGCTTGCTTGCCTGCTCCTTCGCCGGCTCCCGCTTCGTCTTTGGAGAGGCCGGGGCGCAGCACTCCAATCTCGGCTTCATCTTCGCCTTCCAGGTCTTGCCGGCCATCATCTTCACCGCGGCCTTTTTTGCCATTCTCTACTACTTCGGCGTGATGCAGTTTCTGATTCGCATCATCGCCGGGGTGATGGAGAAAACCATGGGCGCCAGCGGCGCGGAGTCGCTCAACGTCGCGGCCTCCATCTTCATGGGCCAGACCGAAGCTCCGCTCACCATTCGCCCTTTTCTTCCGCGCCTCACCCAGTCCGAACTCATGGTAGTCATGACGGCGGGGATGGCGCACGTCTCCGGCAACATCCTGGCCGCCTACATTGCCGTCGGCGCAGCCCCGGAGCATCTCCTGGCCGCCGTGTTTATGACCGCGCCCGGAACCCTTACCGTGGCCAAGATGCTGGTCCCGGAGACCGAAGTGCCGGAGACCGCCACCGGAGCGACGTTGCCGGAGCAGGAGCGCGCCAGCAACGTGCTCGAGGCGGCGGCCAAGGGAACCACCGACGGCCTGGCCTTGGCCCTGAACGTGGGTGCCATGCTGATCTCGTTCCTGGCCATCATCTTTCTCATCAACTCACTGCTGGGCGGCGCGCACAATCTTCTCGCCGCCCACGGCTTCCCCTGGCTTCCGGCGAGCCTGGAAAACTTTTTCGGCATCCTCTTCGCCCCCGTCGCCTTTATCATCGGAGTACCGTGGCACGATTGCACAGCCGTCGGCAACCTGCTGGGTACGCGTATGGTATTGAATGAGCTGGTGGCGTTCAACATGCTCGGCGGTCAGAAAGCCGCGCTCGATCCACGCTCGTTCACCATTGCCACCTTTGCGCTCTGCGGCTTTGCCAATTTCAGCTCCATCGGAATCCAGATTGGCGGCCTCGGCGCGCTGGCTCCGTCCCGCCGAGGCGATCTTGCCCGGCTCGGTTTTAAAGCGATGATCGCCGGAACCATGGCGAATCTTATGTCGGCCTGCATTGTAGGAGTTCTGTTATGAGTTCGCACGCGGATGTAAAGCACATGGCAATGGATGAGTTCACCCGCGCCCAATCCGCGGCAATGGTGATTCGCATGCAACTCTCCCAAAAGCCGCACCTCGGAGTGCCTGAAATCGCGGTCGTGCTAGGCACCGGCCTGGGAGCCTTTGCCGAGGAGCTGCAAGATTCCGTGGTCATCCCTTACGCCGACATTCCGAATTTCCCCCGCTCCACGGCCATCGGCCATGCCGGGCGCCTGGTCATCGGGAAAATCGGTGATCTCACCGTCGCCGTCATGCAGGGCCGCGTCCATCAGTACGAGGGTTACAGCAGCCGCGAAGCCGCGTTTCCGGTGCGCGTCCTGGGCCGCTTCGGGGTCAAGAGCCTGGTGCTCACCAACGCCGCCGGAGGCATCAACTCCGCCTACGCCCAGGGTGCCCTGGTCCTGCTCAGCGATCACATCAATCTGCAGGGCAACAACCCGCTCAACGGTCCCAACGACGAGCGCTTCGGTCCGCGCTTTCCGGACCTGAGCGAGGTCTATAACCGCCGCTACCGCCAGCTCGCCCTGGAGGCGGCCAGCGAGCTTGGCATCGATCTAAAGGAAGGCGTCTACGCCGCGCTGGCCGGCCCCAGTTATGAGACTCCCGCCGAGATCCGCTACCTGCGCGCCATCGGCGCCGATCTGGTCGGCATGTCCACCGTGCCCGAGGTCATCGTCGCCCGCCACATGGGAATCAACGTCCTGGCCATCTCCTGCGTAACCAACATGGCCGCCGGACTCGCCGCAGGTGAGATCAATCACGACGAGGTCTTGCGCACCGGCGAGAGCGTGCGCGGAACCTTGCTCGCGCTGCTCACGGCGATCCTCCCCAGGATTGCGGCGCAAGCCAAGTGACCACGTGGGGCTCTGCAATACAACCCAGAGTCACACAGCGGAATCCCACAACTACTTGGAAGTGTGCTGTTGCATCGAGGTGAACCATTCCATCCGCTCGGATTCTCTGTGTTGACGATGACGCCGCAATCTTGATGACGCTTCCGATGGTTCTCAAGGTTCATGGCTATGAAGTGACCACCGCTGCCACGGTTCCAGAAGCACTCAACATCATCACATCGGAGCAGCAATTCGATGTTCTCATCTCTGACCTCAACATGGGACACGTTGCCGATGGATTCACCGTCATTCACACCATGCGGAAGGTCAATCCCCAATGCGTCAACCTCATTCTGACGGGCTACCCTGCATTCGAATCGGCATTACAGGCTTTGCGTCTTCAAGTGGACGATTACATGACCAAGCCCTCGGATATTCCGAAGCTGATAGAGATGATTGAACGCAAGCTAAAGGACCGAACCCCGCGTTCCCCATCCCCGAGGCAGCGGCTCTCGGCAATCCTGCGGGACAACGTTGACACCATTCTCTCTCGCACACTTATTAACATGAAGGCATCGCCAGAACTGGCCGCGCTGGCTCTCTCGGATGAGAAACTCCTTGACAGGACCGCGAGCATGATTACAGAGCTTGCCGACCACATGGATTCGGAGTTACCGAACGATGGCAACGAGGCATTGCTGCGTTCTGCCCGCCTTCGTGGGGAAGTCCGGCAAAAGCAGCACTACTCTCTCGGGCTCATGGTGGAGAGAAAGCGCATTCTCGCGCAGGTAATCAACAATGTGATTTACGAGAACCTGCTGTCGGTGAACCTCAGCTATCTGCTGCTGGATATGAACAAGTTGAATGATGCAGTGTTGCTGCAACTGAGGGAGTCAATCGAGTCATACTTGCAAGCCGAGCGGAAGGCTTGAGCAAGATGTATGGAACAGTTCTATGAGAGATCGTACTTCTTCATCATGTGGCGGAAGCTGCGGTAGCTGAGTTTAAGGATCTCAGCGGCTCGGGTCTGGATGCCATTGGAGCGGCGCAGCGCCGACTGCAGCAGGCTCTTCTCCATGTCGGCGATGTAGCGCTCCAGGTCGATGCCATCGGCGGGCAGCACTACGCCCAGGGCTCCGGCGTTTGCCGTGGCGGAGGAGATGGTGCTGGGGCCGCCGTTGGGCAACTCGACGTTGAGTTCGTCCCCCGAGGACATGGCCACGGCGCGTTCGATCGTGTTTTCCAGCACGCGCACGTTGCCCGGCCAATCGTAGCCCTTCATGGTCTGGAGGCTCGCGGGTGAGAGCCGGACCACGCTCTTGCTCATCTGCACCGCAAACTTTTTCAGAAAATGATTGGCCAGCAAAACGACGTCATCGCCACGGTCGCGCAGCGGTGGCACCTCGACCGGAATCACGCTGAGACGGTAGTAAAGGTCTTCGCGGAAGTGACCATCCTGGACGTGCTGGAGAAGATTTTTGTTGGTGGCGGCGATCACCCGGACATCGACCGGGGTCTCCTGGCCGCCGCCCACGGGACGGATGCAGCGCTCCTGCAAGACGCGCAGAAGCTTGATCTGCATGGGCAGGGTGGTTTCACCGATCTCGTCGAGGAAGATCGTGCCGCCGCTGGAAAGTTCGAAGAGTCCCACCTTGTTGGCGCTGGCTCCGGTGAAGGCGCCCTTGACGTAGCCGAACAGCTCGCTCTCCAGCAGCGTCTCCGGGAAGGCTCCACAGTTGATACTGACGAAGGGCTCATTGGAGCGTGGCGAGCAGGTGTGGATGGCGCGCGCAACCAGCTCTTTCCCGGTGCCGCTCTCGCCGCTGACGATGACCGTGCTGTTGGTGGGAGCGATGGTGCGGATGGTCTGCTTCAGCCGGCGCATGGGCTCGCTCTCGCCCACCAGATTATCCAGCGAGTTACGCTGCGCGGCATCCCGCTTGAGGGCGGCGTTTTGCTTGCGTAGCTGAGTCCGGTCCAGCGCCAGGGCAATCGCGCTCAGCACATCTTCGAGAAACTTGGAGCCCTTGCGGATGTAGTAGAAAGCTCCGGTGTTCAGCGCCTCGATGGGAAGGTCCGTGTCGTCGACCGCCGTAATGACGATCACCATGGTGTCGGGCGAGACTCGCCGCGAGTGCTGCAGAACCTCCATGCCGTTGACCCGAGGCATCCGCACGTCGGTCACCACAACGTCGTAGAGAGTGGTATCAATCTTGTGGCAAGCCTGCTCGCCGGAGGTCACCGTCTCCACCCGGTGTCCCTGGTTCTGGAGCGCGATCTGCAACATCTGGCAGATGGAGCGCTCATCGTCACAGACCAGGATGTGTCCCATGATTACCTGCTTTCGTCGCCGCGGCTGAGCACGCGATCGTTGGAAGACTCCGTCAGCACTGCGGCCGGGGCGTTGCTGGCAAGCCCGCTCGCCGACTGACGGAAGAGCAAGATGAATTCGCTGCCCTTGCCGGGCTCGGAGCGCACCGTGATGTGAGCCTGGTGGGCCTGGATGATGCGATCGACAATCGCCAGGCCGAGGCCGGTTCCACCTTCAAAGCCGGACTGAAAGGGCTCGAAGATCTGTTCGATCAACTGCGGCGAGATGCCGGCTCCGGTGTCCTGAAAACGGATGCGCCATTTGCCTTCAAACTGGTCGAGCGTCACCGTCAGCACTCCGCCGTCGGCCATGGCGCGGATGGCGTTGCTGGAGAGATTCCAGAAAACCTGCTTGAGCTTGTCGCCGTCGCCCTCGGCCAGGGCCACGGGATGAGAGAAGCTGGACTCGATAGCGATGGCGGGCGAGCGGTTTTCCAGCAGCGTCAGTGTGTCGGAAAGAAGCTGGCACAAGTCGACGCTCGTGCTCTGAAACTTGCGGTCGCGCGAGTAGGTGAGGAAGTCCGAGATAATGCTGTTGAGGCGCTCGGACTCGCGGGTGACAATCCCCACCAGGGCGCGCTGGTCGTCGGTCAGCGCCGCGATGCCGGAGAGCATCTTGACCGAGCCGGCAATCGACGAGAGCGGATTGCGGATCTCATGCGCGATGCCCGAGGCCAGTCGTCCGACGGCGGCCAGACGGTCGCGCAGACGCAGTTCGCGCTCCAGGTGGCGAATCTCGGTCAGGTCGGTAAACGTGTAGATGTAGCCGATGGTCTCGCCGCCCGGGCCCTGGAGGGCGCAGCAGCCCACGCCAATCAGCTTTTCAGCGCCGCTGGGAGTATGCGCGCGTACCTCGTTCCGCGGCGCGTTGGCCGTGGGCAGCACGTCGGAGAAAAGCTCCTGCACCCCGTGGCCGGCCAGATCCTCCAGGCCGCGGTCCAGCAAACTCTTGGCGGCAGGATTGACCAGCGTGATCATGCCGTCCAGGTCCGTGGTGATCAGGCCGCTGGAGATCGAGCGCACGATGATCTCATGCAGGAACTGAAGATTCTCCAGCTCAAAACTTTTGTCATTCAAGGCAACGTCGGCCTGGCGCATCCGGTTCGCCAGCTTGTTGGCAAGGTAGGCGACGGCCAGATAGGCGAACAGGTTGATGAAGATCACCGCCTGCAACGATTTCAGGTCGGGACGGCTGTTCGAGTAGGAGCGGATCAGATCGAAATACGAAAACTCAAGAATTCCGCCCAGCAGCACAAACGACATGCCGGCGGTCAGATAGGCCCACGCTTCCGACAGCAAGGTGCTGGCGACAATGATGATCAGGGGATAGAGGAAGTTGAACGACGTGTCGATCCCGCCGGTGGTATAAATCACGGCGGCGGCAAAAAACAGATCGGCCATCACCTGCAGCTTGGACTGGAAGCGCCAGTCATGCTTGCGGTAGGTGAACAGAAACAGATGCAGCGCGGCAACCGCGTACCATGCCAGAATCACCAGCACGAACAGCCGCTGGTTGACGTTGGTGGCCGTGAGGTTGACGATCGCAAGCTCGATTGCGAGCAGGATCGTGATGATGATCACGCGGACCTTGACCAACCATTGCAGCCAGATCCGCTCTATAACTCCCGCAGCCATCGCAGCTTTTCCTTCCTAGCCCGAGAGCTTCGAGATCATCGAGAACAAAGGCATGTAGAGCGAGATCACGATTCCGCCGACGGCAACGCCCAGGAAGCTGATCAGCAGCGGCTCCATCAGTGCCAGCATGTCCTTGGTGGCGGCATCGACCTCATCCTCGTAGAAGTCGGCGATCTTCTGCAGCATGTTGTCCATGGCGCCGGTGGCTTCGCCGACGCCGATCATCTGCGTCACCATGTTCGGAAACACGCCGGACTCGCGCAGCGGATCGACGATGGTGCGGCCTTCTTCGATCGACTTGCGAACTCCCATCAGGGCGCGCTCCAGCACCGCATTGCCGGCCGTGCGGGCGGTGATCGACAGACCGTCCAGAATCGGTACGCCGGAGGAGATCAGGGTGCCCAGGGTGCGGGTAAAGCGGGCGACGGCGATCTTGCGCAGAACCGGGCCGAAGATCGGCAGAGCGAGCAGGAACTTGTCGGTATAGAACAATGCCCTGCGGCGTCTTGCGGATGTACTTGAGGCCAACGACGCTCAATCCAACGACCAGAAAGATGAGCCACCAGAAGTTGCTGACGAATGCCGAGAGGTTGATTACAAACTGGGTCGATGCCGGCAGAGCCACTCCGAGGCCGACGAAAAGATTGGCAAAGATCGGCACCACAAACTTCAGCAGGGCGCCCACCACCAGCAAGGCAATCACGATGACGGAGATCGGATAGACCAGGGCGGATTTGACGGCGGCCCTCATCTTCACCGCTTTTTCCACGTATTGCGAGATGCGTTGCAGAATGGTGTCCAGAATACCGCCGGTCTCACCGGCTTCGATCATGTTGGTCGTCAGGTCATCGAAGACCTTGGGATAGGCGCGCAAGGCATTGGCCAGTGTCGAGCCGCCTTCAACCGACTCCCGCACCCCAAGCAAACACTTCTTGAAGAACGCGTTTTGCTGGTTGCTCGCCAGAATTTCCAGACACTGCACCAGGGGAAGGCCGGCATCGATCATAACCGAGAACTGGCGAAAGAAAATCGCCTGCTCCTTGGCCTTCACCGAGCCCGGGCCGATCTGGATGTTGAAGTTGCGTGTGCCCTTCTCCTTGATTACGTTGGCCTGAATCCGTTCCCGCGCCAGCGCCGCGCGCAGCATCTGCTTCGTATCGGCGACGCGCTCGCCCTGCACCTTTTCTCCGGCTGAGTTGCTTCCTTGGTACGTAAAAATCGGCATCGTGTTCTCTCTGCTCGCCTGGCTTTGGAGTTACTTGCGCGCCACAAAAGCGGTCGTCTTCGCATTGTTCAGCGCGCGGTTAATCATTTCCTGGAGTTCATCGGGGTTGGAGGAGCGCAGCAGCGCCGTCTCGATGGTAATCGACTTCTGCATGTAAAGCGTCATCAGGGACTGGTTGAACGTCTGCATTCCGTACTTGTCCTGGCCGGACTGCATCGAGGAGTAGATCTGATGGATCTTGTCCTCGCGGATCAGGTTCCGAATCGCCGGATTCGGCACCAGAACCTCCATCGCCATGGCTCGGCCCTGTCCCCCGGCCTTGGGCAACAGCGCCTGGCAGAGCACTCCCTCCAGCACCAGCGACAACTGCGCCCGAATCTGCGACTGCTGATGGGCAGGGAAGACGTCAATGACGCGGTTGATGGTGGAGGAAGCCGAATTCGTGTGCAGGGTTCCGAAGGTCAAGTGACCGGTTTCGGCGATGCGCAGGGCGGATTCGATGGTCTCCAGATCGCGCATTTCGCCGATCAGCACAACGTCGGGATCTTCGCGCAGAGCCGCACGCAGCGCGCTGCTGAAGCTCTTGGTGTCCTGGTGAATCTCACGCTGGTTGACCAGGCAGTTCTTGTGCGGATGCACAAACTCGATCGGGTCTTCGATGGTGATGATGTGCTCGTGGCGCTCGCTGTTGATCTTGTCCAGCATCGCCGCCAGGGTGGTGGACTTGCCGGAGCCGGTCGGACCGGTGACCAGGATCAGTCCGCGCGGGCGGTCGCACAACTTGGCGACCACGGGCGGAAGATTGAGCTGGGAGAAGCTCTTGATCTCAAACGGAATCACGCGGAAGACCGCGGCCACGGCTCCGCGCTGGTTGAAGATGTTGGCGCGGAAGCGGGCCAGCCCTTTCAGTCCGAATGAGAAGTCGAGTTCCAGATCCTCTTCGAAGCGATGCTTCTGCGCGTCGGCCATCACCGAGTAGGCCAACTGCTTGGTGTCGGCCGGTCCCAAGGGAGGCATATCCAGCGGCTGCAGATGGCCGTGGACGCGGACCTGCGGAGGCGAATTGGTGGTGATGTGAAGATCGCTGCCGTTCAGTTCCAGCAGCTTCTTCAACAGATCGCTGAGGGTTACCGCCATTCCATCTCCTTGCCCATTCGGGGATTGCCGCCGGCGGCTTTAGTTCACCGTCTCGCGCAGCACTTCTTCCATCGTCGTCTGCCCCAGCATCACCTTGCGCAAGCCGCTGCGGCGGAGCGTAATCATCCCGTTCTCGACCGCCTTCTTCTTCAATTCGAGCGAGGAGGCTCCGACCAGGATCAGTTCGCGGAGAGTGTCATCGACCTCCATCACCTCATACAAAGCGGTACGGCCTTTGTATCCGGTGCTATTGCACTTTTCGCAGCCGCGCCCCTTCATCACCTTTACGCTGCGGGCCTCCTCCTGGGTAAATCCGGCCTTCAGCAGCACCTGCACAGGAACCTCGACCGCCTGGGTGCAACTGGTGCAGATCCGGCGGATCAGGCGCTGTGCCACGATCAGATGCACCGAGGTCGCCACCAGAAACGGCTCAATGCCCATGTTCATCAGGCGGGAGACGGTTTCCGGCGCGCCGTTGGTGTGCAGCGTGCTCAGCACAAGGTGTCCGGTGAGGGCGGCCTTGATGGCGATTTCGGCGGTTTCAAAGTCACGAATTTCGCCGACCAGAATGATGTTGGGATCCTGGCGCAGGAAGGAGCGCAGCGCCGCGGCGAAATTCAGCCCGATCTGCTCCTTCATCTGAACCTGGTTGACGCCCTGCAACTGAAACTCGACCGGATCTTCGGCGGTCATGATGTTGGTGTCCGGCTTGTTCAGCAGCGAGATGGCCGAGTACAGCGTGTTGGTTTTGCCGGAGCCGGTGGGCCCGGTGACCAGCACCATTCCGAAGGGCTTCAGGATGGCCGCCTGAAACTTTTCCAGCGACTCAGGCTCGAAGCCGAGCTGGGTCATGTCGAGGCGAAGATTATCCTTGTCGAGCAAGCGCATGACGATCTTTTCGCCCCACAGCGTGGGCAGGCTGCTGACGCGCCAATCGAGCTGGCGCCGACGTCCGTTGATCCTCATCCGGATCATGATGCGGCCATCCTGCGGCAGACGCTTTTCGCTGATATCGAGGCGGGCCAGAATCTTGATGCGGGAGATGATGGCGTCGCGCAACTTCAGCGGAGGCTTCATCAACTCCTGCAGAATGCCGTCCACGCGGAGGCGGACCCGGTATTCCTTTTCGTAGGGCTCGAGATGAACGTCGCTGGCTCCGGCCTTGACCGCTTCGGCCAGCACCACATTGACCAGGCGTACGATGGGCTGCCCTTCGGCAGCCGCCTCTAGATCGGCGAGCGAAGACTCTTCCTCGCCGTTCGCCTTCGTCGTCGTCTTCGGCGTCAAAATCGTCGCGCAAAGGCGCCCAGCGCCTGGGTCAAGTCCTCGCCGCCATCGTTGGATGTGCCCGGTTCGGGGATGTTGTAGGCGTACTCGATGGCTTCCAGAATGGCGGCTTCGTCGCCCTTGAGGGGTTCGATGTCAAAACCGGTGATGAACTTCAGGTCATCGCGGGCGCGATAGTTGGTCGGGTCCACCATGGCAACCTGGAGGGACGTGCCCACTCGCCCCAGCGCCAGAACCTTGTACTTTCGTGCAATATCGATCGCCACCAGCTTGACGATCTTCGGGTCGATCGCATAATTCGCAGGATCGAACGCCGCGAGTTGAGGGCCCTTCTGTGGAGTCGACAAGTCGTTCCTCACTTCAACATTTCATTGTTCTTGCGCCCAGCGTCCGCGACCGGAGGCCGTTCCTTGGCCCGTACCCTTGCCCGGCGTCTGCGACCGGAGGGCCGTCTGTGGCCCGTACCCTCACCCAGCGTTGGCTGGCCGACGGCGCACCCGGTGGCACACCTCCGGGAAAGCCGCTACCCAGACAAACAAGGGGAGGCGCAAGCTTTTTACCGGAGCAATATTTGCAGAGTAGCAGTTTGACATTAATTGTCAATCAGGAGGAAACGGGAGAGTCATGACCAAAGGGACTACTCCCGTCGGAGCGGGAGATGCCCGACATTCGCTACACTGCGGGTATGCGGGGAACCAGCGCACACGCCGAGAAAATCCAAGATCTCTTCCGTACCCTGGAGACCGCCCTGGGAGCGCAGCACTGGTGGCCGGCGGCTTCGGCCTTCGAGGTCGTCGTAGGGGCCTATCTCACCCAGAACACGGCCTGGACGAATGTCGAACGCGCCATGGAAAATCTGCGCCGCGCCGGGCTCCTGTCCATTTCCGGAATCCGCCAAACTCCGCTTCAAGAGCTCGAACAACTGATTCGCCCCGCAGGTTACTTCCGGCAGAAGGCGGCGCGCCTCAAGCGCTTCGTCGCCCATCTGGATGCAAACCACGGCGGCTCGCTGGAACAGTTGTTTACTCAGCCCACGGCGGCGCTGCGCCAGGAGTTGCTAGGGCTGCCGGGAATCGGTCCGGAGACCGCCGACGCCATCCTGCTCTATGCCGCAAGTCACGAAGTCTTCGTCGTGGACAGCTACACCCGCCGCATTTTCGAACGCCATGAACTCGCGGGCCCAGATACGGACTACAACGAGATTCGCGTGCAGGTCGAGCGGGCGCTGGCCGACGACGGCGGCATAGCCGCCGCAAAGCCGCAGACGGCAAAAGACGCGCGAGGCAATCAACTCGCCCACGCTTCCGCCACGGTGCCGCTAGCTCATCCGCCCTCGGCGGCCTCGGCCATGGCGCGCAGCGAACTCTCGCGGCGCTATAACGAGTTCCACGCGCTTCTCGTGCAGACCGCGAAACACTATTGCGTCAAGGCAGCGCCGAGGTGCGAGAAGTGCCCGCTGCGGCCGCTGCTGCCGCCGGACCACCCAGCACGATGATCGCTTTTTGCAACGTGTTCAAAACGGGAGACGCTGAATAAGGGAAAAATTATCGCGTGAATTCCCGAAACTTCTCGACCGCACCGGGCAAAATCATCATCCTACAACTCACATACAGTCGACACCTCCTGCCGTAAGAGGGATAGGAGAATGTGATGACAACCAATCGGGTCTTATATGTAGATGATGAATACACTCTCCGGCTTACGCTTTCGCAGATTCTGGAGATGCACGGATTCCAAGTTCGAGCCGCCGCAACGGTTGCAGAGGCCCTCGCCGAGATCACCACCCATTCCTATGACATTCTGATCTCTGATCTCAACATCGGCGAAGCCGGTGATGGCTTCACCGTGGTCAGCGCGATGCGGCGAACCCAGCCCGATTGCGTCAACTTCATCCTCACCGGTTACCCAGCCTATGAAAGCGCGCTGGCGGCGATCCAGAGACAGGTGGATGGTTACCTTGTCAAGCCGGCCCGGATCGGACTTCTGATCAACGCAATTCAGGAAAAGATGCAGAACCGGAATCTCCGCTGCCCCGCGCCGCCGATGCGGCTCTCGAAGCTGCTGCGCGAGAGCGTGCATGAGATCCGCGAGAACACTCTGGAGAAGATGAAGTCAAACTCTGCCCTCAGCTCAATTCCCATGAGCGATGAGGAGCGCGCCGGCATCCTGCCCAGGATCGTCATCGCGATTGCAAATCAAATGGATTCCGCAGGAGCCGACGAAGCCGCCAATCTCGCCATCGAAGCCAGCCGCGAGCACGGCTTGCAACGATTATCGGCCGGCTACAAGCTCTCCATGCTGCTCACCGATTCCGCGCTCCTCCACACGGTGGTCTTCGACCTCGTGCGGGAGCGTCTGCTCTTTCTGGACACCAGCAACCTGGTGCTCGATCTCAAGCGCTTCACCCTCGGCCTCCACTCGCATACCGAGCGTTCGGTACAAACCTTTTGCGATGCCGCCGAGTCCTTCGCCATGGAGATCAGAGCCGGGTAACACCCACCGGGCATCCGCGACCGGCGGGCCGTCCCTTCTCACAACTTGTCTTCTCGGAAGGACGCTTGACTTGTTATGCCTGCAACACAGCTTACTCTACAATTGTGATCGTCATTGCTTAAAGACTTTTTAACTCGCCGATCTATTTCTTCCATTGTTCGGCAACCTCTTCCACATCGCCTACCCGCTGTTGAATTTTTCCTGCGTTCTTTTCGATCTTTCCTTTGGCTTCCAAGCAGCAGTTGTTCGTGACTTTTCCGGCTGCCTCTTTGATTGCGCCCTTCGCTTCGTGCAAGCTGCCCTTGATCTTGTCTTCTGTGCTGATTTTCATATTGCTCCTTGCTCCTCGTAAAGCCTGGATTGTGGCATCGAGGGCTATCTCGTTTTTAGCCCCAGCGGCTTGATGAGGTCTGAGCTGTGTTGACCATCGTTGAATCTTCTCGGACACACCTCGGGCTGGGGAGTTTAGGTGGGAATCAGATGGGGATACGTCAGCGTGGAAAGTTCAACTACCTTGAGGGGCAGCCCATTGAAAGGGGTGCCGAGTATGCGGAAAAGCGCCCGGTGTTCAATCCCTTATGTGAGTAGATACTGTCGCGCCCGTAGAAAGTTGCCCCATCCAAGAGCAAGAGAAGGACAGCGACTTGAATTGACGTTGCAGTTACGGCCCCGGTTGTATGTCGGCTCCTAGACTAGATGCACCAGCTCAACTGCTCTGGCGTCGTAAAGACCGTCAGGAGTGAGAGCGTCGTCATCCAGCCGGATGGTGTAAATAGGGGCAGCCGAGGTGTCCATGTGAATCTTGGCAACCTCGCCATAGGCGTGGAGGCTGTGGAGATAAACACGGCTGTAGGGGGCGAGCATAACTGGCTCCTTGGTTTGGTTGCGACATTGCTGTGACCAGCGGCTGTTTGGGGTGGTCAAATCTTCTTCTTCCTTTTCCAACTCAGCTCCCGGATGCAGTGGTATGAGTGGGTACTCGGCTTCTTCGCTGAACAGGATAAGTTCCAAGGGGCTGAGAATCAGTTTGTGCATGCATTCTCCTTTGTGTTTGGAATCCAGATCGCCCTCATAGAAGCCTCCTAGAAATTCGCACATTCTGGCGCGGCGGTGAATCTAGCAAGCGGCCATTCAGCACAACTTGATCCCCGTCAAGCCCCGATTGCGGCATCGGGTGCTCACCTTTTATAAAGTTTTGGATTTCTCGAATCTGAGCAAAATTGATCACATTTAGGAATTCAGGTGGAAATTTACAGTCGCGAGTTCCCCTCGGGGCTATACCTCGCTCATTCGGTTGAGACTTCTGGCCGTACCCGCCCCGGCAACCAACGAGCTTCGCAACGCGCCTCCGCCTGCGATAGCTACGGGCGCGCCGCACAGGGGATATCCCGGCCCATCCGGCCCATCCCGGAAGCATCCCTTGCAATCCGCAGCGCGAGCCCCAAACCAGAATCCGTGCCCGCGCTTTTCCCGATCGCGCCCGCATTTTGCAATCGCCCGGATTTTTGTGTCTTTCCTGCACTAGAATCGGTGTGGGCCCGCATTGAATACACCGCCTCCAACCCGCTCACGACGCCGCAGGCTCGTCCTGCTCGGGATCGGCATTGCGCTGCTGGTCTTCATCATCTTTTCCCAGGCGGCGTTCAATCTGCAATTCCTGCGCCCGGACTCCCTGGTGCAGACGTTTGTCTTCGCGGCCTTGTCGGCGCTGATCTTCCTGGCCCTGGTGGCGCTGATCTTCGTGCTGCTGCGCACCCTTCTCAAGCTCTACTTTGAGCGCCAGGCGGGAACCGCGGGATCGCACTTCCGCAGCAAGATGGTGCTGGGCGCGCTGATGCTCTCCTTTGGGCCGGTGATCGCCATGTTCCTGTTCGCCTATGGCCTGATGAACCGCTCCATCGACAAGTGGTTCTCCCAGCCGATCGAGCAAGTCCACGGGCGCAGCGCGGCGGTGGCCGACCTGCTGAGCCGTTACGCGGGACAGAACGCACAGGCCGAAGCGCAGGCGCTGGCGGCCAACAAGGAGGCAGCCAAGGCCTTTCGCACCGGCAGCTTCGGCCCCCTCATGCAGGTGTTCCGCGCCCGTGAGATTACCCTGCAAGGTGGCTTCGCGCTGGCCTTTTATCATGGGCAGATCAAAGCCGGCTACGGCGCTCCGCTGCCCTGGAACGTGCTGCTCGCGGCCGTTCCAAATCTCGAAGAACTGCAAGGCAAGCCGCGCCAGTTCACCCTCAACAATCGCGAATACATGCTCGGCACGGCTCCGGTCGGAGAGCTGGGCCATGTCGCAGTGGCGCTGCCGCTGCCGGAAAAATACAGCGAAGCGCTGAATCAACTGGAGCAGAGCGAACAGCGTTACCGCGAATTGCGGCGCAACAACAAGCTGATCCGGCAGACCTATATGCAGGCCCTGCTGCTGATCACGCTGCTGGTCCTGTTTGGCACCACCTGGTCGGCCTTGGCGCTCAGCAAGGTGGTCACGCGTCCGGTCACGGCGCTGGCCGAGGGCACCCAGGCCATTTCGGCGGGAAAGCTGGATTACCGCGTCCAGGTCAGCGCGGGCGACGAACTGGGACAGCTCGTCGGCTCATTCAACAGCATGGCAGCCGAGCTGGAGAGCAATCGCAGCCAGTTGCAGGAGGCCAACGCGCGCCTCGAAGAGCGCCGCCTCCAGATGGAGACCATCCTGGAGAGCATTCCCTCGGGCGTGCTTTCCATGGACGGCGCCGGACATGTGACACGGGTCAACGCGGCGCTGATCCGCATGTTCCAACCGCCCGAAGTCACCCAGCCCGGGCCGCAGACCGGCCTCCGCCTCACCGATCTTTTCCCCGTCGGCAGCGCACCCGAGGTGGCCGATGACATCTGGCGGCTCACCCGCAAGGCCGACCGCATGGGCACCACCACCTCGCAGATGGAGATTCCCAACGGCGGCACGGCGCTGGAGGTGGGCGTGACCGTGGCTTCCATGACCGGCTCGCAACAGCGGCGGCTGGGATACGTGATCGTCTTTGAAGACCTCAGCGATCTGCTCAAGGCGCAGAAGCAGGCCGCATGGCGCGAGGTCGCCCGCCGCGTCGCCCACGAAATCAAGAACCCTCTGACCCCGATTGCGCTCTCCTCCGAGCGCATCAAGCGCCACCTCGAGCGCGGAATGCGCGGCGAGACCCCATCGTGGAAGATCATCGAGAACTGCGCCAATACCATCAGCGCGGCGGTCGAGACCGTGCGCAGCCTGGTCGACGAGTTCGCCACTCTGGCGCGCTTCCCGCCCTCGCAGCCGCAGCCGGCCGAGCTGAACCCAATCATTCTCTCTGCGATGGCGCTCTTTGAAGGCCGCCTCGCGGGCGTCAACGTGCAACTGGCGCTGGCCGAAGACCTGCCCCGCGTGATGGCCGATGCCGAGGCGATCAAGCGCGTCGTGGCCAACCTGGTGGACAATGCGGCCGAGAGCCTGAAGGACTCCATGGTGCGCGAGATTCGCATCAGCACATCCCTTCTGGAGACCCGCGACGCGGTCGAGATCGAGGTCAGCGACACCGGCCAAGGCGTTACCGCCGAGACCAAGGAGAAGCTCTTCCTGCCTTATTTCTCAACCAAGGCGCGAGGCACGGGACTCGGACTGGCGATTGTGGCGCGAATTCTGGAAGATCATGGCGGCACCGTGCGGGTGGAGGCAAACCATCCGCTCGGCACCCGCTTCCTGGTGGAACTGCCCGTAGCCGTCGCCGGCGAGCCGGGACCGGCGCAGCCGGCCGAGACCCGCGGAAACGCCTGAGGCGGAAGAAAGGTGAAGATGACCCACATCCTGGTAGTGGACGACGAGCCTAGCATTCGCGAAACCCTGGGTGGAATTCTCGAGGACGAGGGCTATCGCGTGACTCCCGCCGAAGATGGCGAGAGCGGGCTGATCCTGATGCGCGATCAGCACTTTGACGTGGTCTTGCTCGACATCTGGCTGCCCCATATGGATGGCTTAGCCGTGCTGCAACAGGTCAAGGATCTGGAGGACCGGCCCGAGGTGGTGATGATCTCCGGACATGGCACGGTGGAAACCGCCGTCCGGGCCACCAAGCTGGGAGCCTACGACTTTCTGGAAAAGCCGCTCTCGCTGGACAAGACCCTGATCGTGGTAAAAAATGCCGCCGAGGCCCGCCGCCTGCGCTCGCAAAACCAGGAGCTGAAGCGCCAGGTCTCGCACGCCGAAATCGTAGGCAGCAGCATTCCCATGAAGGCCTTGCGGCAGCAGATCGGCCTCATGGCCCCGACCAACGGACGAGTGCTGATCTACGGCGAGAGCGGTACGGGCAAGGAACTGGTGGCGCGCGCCATCCACGCCCAGAGCCTGCGCAAAGATGAGATGTTCGTCGAAATCAACTGCGCCGCCATTCCCGAAGACCTCATCGAGAGCGAATTATTCGGCTACTGTCGGGGCGCGTTTCCCGGCGCCGACACCGAGAAGGAAGGCAAGCTCCGCAAAGCCGATGGCGGAACCCTCTTCCTCGATGAAGTGGGCGATATGAGTTTGAAGACCCAGTCCAAGGTGCTGCGCATGCTCGACGAAGGCCGCTTCGCTCCGGTAGGAATGGAGGAGCCGGTCACGGTCGATGTGCGGGTGATTGCGGCGACCAACAAGGATCTGGAAGAAGAGATTGGCCGCGGCAACTTTCGCGAGGATTTATTCTACCGCCTCAACGTCGTTCCCTTCGTGGTGCCTCCGCTGCGTGAGCGCAGGGAAGACATTGCGGTGCTGGCGCGCCACTTTCTAAAGGAATTCTCCAGCCAGTACAGCCGCCGCACCAAGGAGATTGCCGACGAAGGGATGGAGCTTCTGACCCGCTACTCGTGGCCGGGAAACGTGCGCGAGTTGCGCAACGTCATCGAACGCATTGTCATCATGAATCCCACGGTGCAACGCTTGGAGCGCAAGCATCTCCCCTCGGTGCTCTATCGCGAGGGAAGCCGTCGCTCGCTCGGAGACTTTACCACCCTCCACCAGGCGCGCGCCGCCTACGAGCGAGACTACATCCTGAAAAAGTTGGACGAGAGCAACGGCAACGTAAGCCGCACCGCAGAGGTGCTAGGCCTGGAACGAAGCCATCTCTACCGCAAGATGAAAACCCTAGGCATTGCCGTGAAAGAGTAGCATTCAAGGCGCAAGATGTGGCGGCAAACCCTGCGGAGTGCCCGGAACCAGCGCCTCCAGTCTACGAATAACCTTAAGTGTGTCGCTAAGCACGCCCTTTCCGATCTCTTTCTCGAACTCCGCCTGCAACTTATCCAACGCGCGAATGACGCGCAGGGCACACTTCTTCCCCGGTGGCTTCAAAGCCAGCAGGTAGGAGCGCGCATCCCCCGGATCGATCGTTCTCTGCAGCAATCCCTTGGCCTCCAGAGAAGAGACGCAGTGGCTGACGTTGCCGCGAGTCGTGCCAAAGGTCTCGGCCAACTGAGAGGGTGTGGTCACTTCCTGCTCATCGAAGAAGATTGCCGCCAGCACCAGGCCTTCCAGAAAACTCAGGCCGTCGGAGGCAAGCGCGTGAGCCGCAAGCGAGTCAAAGCGGCGCGCCGCGCGGTTGATCGTAAACATCGGGCTTTCATCGAGGAACGCATTGATGCGCATCCTTCGATTGTACATAATTGAACGCCTTAACTATTCAGCACAATATGAAACCATGGTTGCGGAACTCCGCAGCGCCAGTCAGAATCAAACCTTTTGTGGCGGCGTCGCGTCTCCGGTCTCCTCCGCCTTCGCGCATCTAAATCCATCAATAACCAACCGGCTTCGCTTTCCGCGAGCCCTTGCAAAAGGTGTCCATGAGAAGTGTTTTTCTTGTTTTTCTATTGAGTTGCGCGGCGTTGGCGCAAACTGCTCCGGAGCAGAAGACTCCTGACAATTCCCCCGGCAAGCTGCCCACCCAGCAAGAGCAAGTCGTCGTCACCGGCAGCTATGGCGCGGTGCCGCTGGAGGAGACCGACCGCAGCGTAAACGTCATCCAGGTCGGCCAATCTTCCTCCGAGTACCGTAGTTGGGTGGATGCGCTCGAGCAGGATTCCTCGATCGACGTGCAGCAGCGGGTTCCCGGAACCGAGGCCGACATTTCCATCCGCGGCTCAACCTTCGAAGAAACATTGATCCTCGTCAATGGACTGCGGATGAACGACGTGCAGACCGGACACAACAACCTCGACCTCACCTTCCCCTTCGAGTCCGTGCAGCGGATTGAAGTCTTGAAGGGCGCCGGCTCCACGCTCTATGGCTCGGATGCGATGGGCGGCGCGGTCAACTTCATCACTGCGGTGCCGGAGACAAGCGAGATTCGCCTCGGCGCTGGCATCGGCAACTGGGGAACCAATCAGCAGAACGGCGCGCTCACCCTGGCTCGCAAGCAGTTCAGCGAACAGTTGACCTTTGTGCGCGAGCTTTCCACCGGCTTCATCCCGGATCGCAATTACCGCAACTCGGCCATCGCCTCTGAGAGCCGCATCAACACCCCGCTCGGGGCCAGCGATGTGCTGCTGGGAATCAGCGACCGTCCCTACGGCGCCGCGGGATTCTATGGCGTCCCAGCCACCATCCCCAGTTGGGAGCGCGACAAAGGCTGGCTGGCCGCCTGGACCCAGCCGATTGGTACGCAGACCAGCGCCGACTTCGGCTATCGCCGCCACACCGATGAGTATATCTACACCTTGGCCGACCCTGCGGCCTATGAGAACAACCACGTCGCAACCTACTATCAGGCGGCCCTGCGAAGGTTTGAGAAGATCGGCCAGAACATGCGCGTCTACTATGGCGTGGACGGATTGCGGGAGCACATCGACAGCAACAACCTTGGAACTCATACCAGGGATCAGGGCGGTGTCTATGCCAGCTTCGACGCGCGCGCCCTCAAGCGTTTCTCCTTCAACGTAGGAGTGCGCGAGGAGCTATACACGGGCGGCAACGAGGTCTTCAGCCCGTCGGTCTCGGGCGCCTACTGGGTCGCCAGCCGGGTCAAGCTGCGGGCTTCGGCTTCCCATGCGTTTCGTCTGGCAGACTTCACCGAACTGTACTATAGCGCCCCGGGAACCCAGGGCAATCCGAACCTGAAGCCCGAAACCTCGTGGAGCTACGAGGGCGGAGTGCAGTTTGCACTCGGCCACGGAGCCACTGCGGACGCCGGCGTCTTCAATCACCACGATCACGATGTGATCGATTACGCGCTCTCGGCGTCGGCCCCGGCAGGCACGCCCGCCGTGGCCGAGAATCTGCAGAACCTGAACTTCACCGGCGCGGAGCTTTCGCTACGCTGGCAACTGCCCCGGCGACAGAGGATTGAGCTAAGTTATACCGGCATCCACAGCTCTGAGGCACCGCTGCCCGGCGTCATCTACCGCTACGTATTCAGCTATCCGGTCAACGAAGGCGTGGCGACCTGGTGGAGCAGACTTCCCGGCGGCGCCGATTCTCGATTCCGGGTCGCGGCTGTCGAGAGGTATCAGACTGCCACGTTTTCGCAGGGCGCTTATCCGCTGGTGGAGTGGACGGTAGGACGCCAGTTCCAATACCTCAAGCCGTACCTGCAACTCACCAACCTCACCAACGCCAAGTATCAAGAGATTGCCGGAGTGGCAATGCCCGGCCGAGGATGGATCGCAGGCTTAGAAGCACGCTGGAAGGCAAAGTAGGGTTCGAACTTTGCGAGGGTGCCTGTAGATGATCAAGACGTTGTACCCGATTCGGTTCGGACGGGTGGCCCATGTTAGCCATCCTTTGGCTAACGTGGGTAGTTGACCCTGCCCTCGCTCCTGGTCTTGCCGTTGTTCTTCAGCGACGGACAGGTGGCCCACATCCGCCCTCTGTTGGCGAATGTGGCCTGCGCGAAGTCGGCGAATGTGGGCCTGCGCGGAACTACGATCCCTGAACCTTGGGCTTGCTTTCCTTCGGCTTCCTGGCCGAGGGTTTGCGCGCCTCAGGCTTCTCATCCTTGTCGGAGAGCCGCGTATTGAGCGATTCCAACTGCTTGCGCCAGTCGATCGCCTGATCGACATCCCGCACATTGTCCCGCCAGCCCTCGCGCACTTTGACGAACAATTCGAGGAAGACTTTCACTCCGAGGACGCGTTCGATCTGCTGTCGGGCGCGGGTGCCGATATGTTTCAGCATCGCTCCCTGCTTGCCGATAATGATCGCCTTCTGGCCTTCGCGTTCGACGAAGATCACGGCGGAGATTCTTGAGAGCCGCGTGCCTTCCTCGAATTTCTCGATCAGTACGCCGCTGGCGTAAGGCACCTCCTGCGCGGTGTTGATCAGGATCTGTTCGCGAATCAGTTCGGCGACGATGAAGCGCTCCGGCTGATCCGTAATCTGTTCCTCAGGAAAATATTTCGGGCCTTCCGGCAGAGCGTTCACCACGGCGGTAATCAACTCTTCTTTGCCCAGTGCTTTTTCGGCGGAGATAGGAACGATCTGCGCAAAGTCGTGGCGCTGGGTCCAGGCTTCGATCGCCGGGAGCAGCTTGGTTTTTTCGAACAGATCGATCTTGTTCAGCAGCAGGAAGGTCTTGGCCTTGGCCCGCTTCACAATTTCCAGCACAAACTCGTCGCCGGTGCCGAACTTCTGCGTCACGTCCACGATCAGCAGGATCAGGTCGCAGCCCTCCAGCGAATCGTAAACCTCCTGCATCATGCGCTTATTGAGCTGGTCCTGCGGCTTGTGTACGCCGGGAGTGTCCACGAACACAACTTGCCCGGCAGGTCGCTTGAACTTGCTCTTTACGTTGAGAATGCCGGTGATACGGTTGCGCGTGGTCTGCGCCTTGTGGGTGACGATGGCGAGTTTTTCGCCAACCAGTGAGTTGAGCAAAGTAGATTTGCCCGCATTGGGGCGGCCGATGATGGTTACGAATCCTGAGCGCACACTTCGATGCTATTCCACCGAGGGGTTCTTGGGAATGGGGTTCGGATGTTTCGTGAGCACGCGGAGCTTTTCGACCCGCCGGGCGGTGGACTCCAGAACCTCGAAGCGCAGCCCATCCTCCTCCACCGCTTCGCCCGGCAGGGGGATATGTCCGGCGATCTCCGTCACCAGGCCGCCCACCGTGGTGGCGTGCCAATCCTCGGAAAGGCGGAAGCCGAAGAGCTCTTCCAGGCGCCCCGCTTCCAGGGTTCCGAGGACGATGTAGCTGTTATCGCTCTCGCGCACGGCCTCATTGCGCAGTTCGCCTTCATTGCTGAGTTCGCCGACAATTTCCTCGATCAGATCCTCGACCGTGACCAGCCCGGCCACTCCGCCGTACTCGTCGATCACGATCGCCATGCGGCGGTTTTCGCGCTGCATCTGATTGAGCAGTTCGTGGGCGCGCTTGGTCTCCGGAACGAAATAAACATTCGGTCTTCATCAGGCTGCTGGCCAGGCGCCGAGTGGCGTCGGTATCCGCCACCTGGAGCAGGTCGCGCGACGAGACGATGCCGACGATGTGATCCAGATCGCCGCGATACACCGGAACCCGCGAGAACGGATGCTCCGAGAGCAAATGGGTCAGCTCCTCAATGGTGGTATCGGCCGAGACCGCGACAATCGACGGGCGCGGGGTCATCACGTCGCGCACCGTTTTATCGCCGAACTCAACCACGGAGTGAATCAGCTCGCGATCGCTCTCCTCAAGAATGCCCTCATCCTGACCGGCCTCGATCAGGGCATCGACTGCCTCGGAGGGATGCTCGGGCTCTTCGTCGGCGTTCTTCGGGCGGGTCAGTGAGATTACCGACTGCAGAAAGCCGAGGAAGAGGGTGAGCGGAAAGACCGAACAGATCAGCAGCCGCAGCAGAAACGTGAAGCGGACAAACCAGCCTCCACGCGTGCGCGAGAACAGCAGGTAAGGCAGAAAGCGGTCGAAGACAAGAATGACGATGAGGCCATAAAAAGCCGCTTGGTAGGCATCTTCGGCCGTCCACCCAGGCTGCGAAAAGACCGAGTAGGAAAGCAGAAAGCAGATCGTGGCCGTGAGCAACTGCTCCAGCAGAGCGAAGGAAGCCGCGGCGCGCTGATGTTTGAAGCCAAGGCGCGGCTCAATCTGGTGCTCGAAGAGTTCGATATTCTCCTGGAACTCGCGCGAGAGAAATTTCCCGCTCTCCGTGTAAAGCCGCGAGGCGTACGCGCTGATCACCAGCAGCGCGAGTCAGCAGCAAAATAACGCAGGTCAGCAGCATTACCGCCTCCGCCTGCCGAGCGTCGGCGACCGGAGGGCCGTCGGTTTACCCGTCAACCCCAGCACCGTGCGCTCGATCAGCCCAGAGGGAAGATGGAGTTCGGCGCGGAGCTTCGCTTCGAGTTTGCGCATCTGCCCGCGATCGGATTCGTGATCGTGACCGGCCAGGTGCAGCATCCCGTGCAGGATGAGAACCTTGACTTCCGTGAGCAGGTCATGGCCGATCCCCGCCGCCTGGGCGCGAGCCCTCTGCACGGAGATGGCGATATCGCCGCCCGCCGCCGCTTCTCCGGTGAGCGCTTCTCCGGTTAGAAAGCAAAGAGCAGGGAAGGAAAGCACGTCGGTCGGCGCGTCCTTGCGGCGGAACTGCAGGTTGAGGCGTTTCATTTCAGAGTCGCCGGTGAGCAGGATGTTAACCTCGCCGGAGAGCCCGGCGGCGCGCTGAGCTTTGTTCGCAAAACGCGCCAAGGCGAGGCGGCTCAGCTCTTTCGTATTTCGTCGTTCTAGAATCACGGCTCTCGATTCCCGGCAAGCCCGGGTGCAATTGGCAAAGAAAAAGGGGAGGGCGCGAGCCCTCCCATCTATTGTACCGAATGTAGCTGTACCGAATGTAGCCCAACTCTACTGTTGAACGGCAGGTGAACTCCCCTTGGCCTTTTCCCCAATCGATTCCAGTCCGGCGGGCGGACGCGCCGCGTCGCCCTCCAACTGCAAGGTGAGTTGGCGGTCATCGCGGGCCCGGAAATCCTCGTACGCGCGAATAATGCGCTGCACCAGATGGTGGCGCACCACGTCGACCTCGGTAAACATTTGGAAGCGAATGCCTTCCACACCTTGCAGCACGTTCATGGCCTCAATCAGTCCACTGCGGCTCGGGTTTGGAAGGTCGATCTGGGTGATGTCGCCGGTGATCACTGCCTTGGAATTGAAGCCAAGACGGGTGACAAACATCTTCATCTGCTCGCTGGTAGTGTTCTGCGCTTCGTCCAGAATCACAAACGAGTCGTTCAGGGTGCGCCCGCGCATAAAGGCGATGGGGGCGATCTCAATCACGTTCTTTTCCAGCAGCCGGTCCACCTTCTCCGGCTCCAGCAGGTCATAGAGCGCATCGTAAAGCGGGCGCAGATAGGGATCGACCTTTTCCTGCAGCGTGCCGGGAAGAAAGCCGAGCCGCTCGCCTGCCTCCACCGCCGGCCGCGCCAGAATAATCCGCGCAACCTTCTTGGAAACCAGCGCGGAGATCGCCATGGCGACGGCAAGATAGGTTTTGCCGGTTCCGGCCGGGCCGATGCCGAAGACCATGTCGCTCTGCTCGATGGCCTCAAGATACTGGCGCTGATTGACGCTCTTGGGCTGCACCTGGCGTTTGTTGCCCACCGAGCGCTGCTTGCCCGCCTCGGCCAGTTGGCGCAACGTCACCGTCGGGTCGGCAACCAGGACGCGCAGCATCCCCGTCAGCTCCCCGTTGAAGACCTGCTGGCCGTGAGCCCGCAGATAGTCGAAGTCGGCGAAGACCTGCTCCACCCGGGCTACGTCCTCGGCGGAGCCGTCGATCTGAACAGCGTTGGGTTTGAGTTCGACCGTGACATTGAGTCCAGCCTCAAGCAGGTGAAGGTTTTCGTCGCGCGTACCGAACAGTGTTTCGAGATTGGGACGAAGTTCGACGTTTTTCTTCAAGAGTTTGAATTCACCTCAGGCGCGGCGTGCGCCGATGAACATCGCTCGCGCGATGGAAGAGTCTTCTGAAGTTGACAGGCAAAGGCGCAAAAGTAGGGAATCGGCTTAAAAGAGTGCTTCTGAATGGAGGCAAATACCATTGGGCAGGAGGGTAACGTGTTCGCCGCCGCGAGTCAACAAAAGAAGCACGCACGCAAGAGCCAAAAGACGAGTTGCGGAACCTCCGAAGTACAGCCATCACCTAGGTGTTTAGATGTGAACCGGCGGCCAATCGTCGCAAGCCAAAGAAAAATGGCCAACTGCCCCGGCTTAGGCTGTCCTTCCGAGCCAAGCGAGGAATCCCAGCTCCGTCCAAATTTCCCACGCGGCCCCACAGGCACTCCAGCCAGCGAACGATTTGACCCAGCGGAATGCCGCGAAGCACCCGGGTCTCAGGATTGTGAGCGCCTCGGCGATTTGCCGCCACCTATCCGTTTGAGCACTCACCTTTTGGAAGTGGGCTTAACCGAAACCCTCTAGCCAGTTGGCCAAAGCGGCTCCTGTCTTCTTGGTAGCTGGTCTTCGTCGTTTTCAGCCCAAGTTCATATACGATATTTGCTCGTTGGGCGAAAATGAGTTCTTCGACGACGACTCCATTGCGAGTTTGATAGATAACTTTGAGCCGGGTTGCTGGCAATGATCCGAGCCTAGCAGACTGCTTCGTTACAGTGCCGTGTTTTCCTTCGAGAAATGAGCTGATGTAAAACGCGACTGTGCCCTGCCGCGAAGAACTATCTAAAGAACTATCTGACGAGTTGTATTCCGCGTTCACCCATACGTAACGCGCAGCTTTTGAAATATCAATCTCCGAAGTTGAATCCACATTGGGCAGTGGGATCGCGACACCATGGTTCGGGCTTGGGGGAAGCGTATCGTGGGCAACGACCCCGGCCGGGAGCAGCATGAACATCCCGTAATCACAGTTGCCGTATCGTTGCCGCCACAACGTCTCGGTTTTCGCATTCTCCCACGGATGTTGTGCGTGGCTAGAAATGCAGAGGATAAACAGTAGAACTGCCGTCGCTATAGGCCTCATATGAAAGGCAGTATTCCACCGGGGCATGTTTCTGTCCATACCCGTTTCGCTTTCCAAGTTGTTGTTGGGGTCGCTCCGCGCATGCCCGCTAGTCGAGGAAGTCCACGAAGCTGTCCGTGATCTCAGCTCCATGATTATTGGCAATCCGGGTGGCGGCCGATTCCACCTGCTTCATCAGCCCACCCAGGTAGTCGCGCGAGGAGGAGATGGCAACCACGCCCAGGGTCGCCGTCTGCCACAAATCCGTCGGGTCCACCTCCGCCACTGAGATGTTGAAGCCCGAGCGCAGGCGGTCCTTCAGGCTGCGCAGCACCTGGCGGCGCTCCTTGAGCGAGTGCGCGCCTTCGATGCGAATTTCGAGGGTGAGGTGCGCGATGGGCATCGGCGTGGTCGGCGGAGAGTGTAGAAATCCAGAAAGCAGGAGTGCCGCACGGGCGTACCCGGCGGCACTCCAAGCCTAAATCAGTTGGGTCGCAACCTTCTCGGTCAGGAAGGCTTCGATGATGTCGCCCTTCTTGACGTCGTTGTAGTTGTGAATGCCGATGCCGCACTCCATCCCGTTGCGGACCTCGCTGGCATCGTCCTTAAAGCGCTTGAGCGACGAGATCTTGCCCGTGAACACCACCACGTTGTCACGCAGCAAGCGCACTTCGGAATCGCGCTTGATCAGGCCGTCCAGCACCTGGCAGCCGGCAATCGTTCCCACCTTGGGGATGCGGAAGGTATCGCGAACCTCGGCGCGTCCCATGTAGGACTCCTTGATGGTCGGCTCCAGCAGTCCGGTCATCGCCCGCTTCATCTCGTCCTGCAACTCGTAGATGATGGAGTGGAGACGGATATCGACCTTCTCCTGCTCGGCCATCTCCTGCGCTTTGCGCTCAGGACGGACGTTGAAGCCGATGATGATGGCGTTGGAAGCCGCCGCCAAAAGCACGTCGCTCTCGGTGATGGCGCCAACCGAATGGCGCAGCACCTTGATCCGCACCTGTTCGCCGGAGAGCTTGTTGAGCAGATCGTGGATCACTTCCACCGAGCCCTGCACATCGCCCTTGAGGATGATGTCGAGCTGCTTGGTGCCTTCGTTCTTGATCTGCTGTGCCAGTCCTTCCAGGGAAACCCGGGCGGTCTTGGCCAGAATGGCTTCGCGCGCCTTGGCCTCGCGGTAATCGGCGATTTCGCGCGCCTTTTCACGTTCGGCGACCACCACGAACTGGTCTCCAGCCTGCGGCAAGCCTTCCAGTCCCAGAATCTCCACCGGAGTCGATGGACCGGCTTCGTCCAGAACTCGTCCACGATCGTCGAACATGGCGCGAACCTTACCGAAGATGTTGCCGACCACAAAGTTTTCGCCCGCGTGCAGGGTTCCATTGTCGATCAGAACCGTGGCCACCGGGCCGCGCCCGCGATCCAGCTTGGCTTCCAGCACCGTGCCGGAGGCCAGGCGCTCGGGCGTTGCCTTCAGCTCCTTCATGTCCGCCACCAGGCAAATCATCTCCATCACCTGGTTCAGATTGGTGTGCTTCTTGGCGGAAACGTCCACGAAGATCGTGTCGCCGCCCCAGTCTTCAGGCAGCAGACCACGGTCGGCAAGCTGCTTCTTGACCCGGTCGGGCTGCGCTTCCGGCTTATCGATCTTATTCACCGCCACGATCAGCGGAACCTTGGCCGCCTTGGCGTGGTCAATCGCCTCCAGCGTCTGCGGCATCACGCCGTCATCGGCGGCAACCACCAGAACCACAATGTCGGTGACCTTGGCGCCGCGCGCACGCATCCGGGTAAAGGCCTCGTGACCCGGCGTATCCAGGAAGACGATCTCGCGCCCATAGGCGGGCGAGTTGGTGTCGGTGATCTTCACCTTGTACGCGCCGATGTGCTGCGTGATGCCGCCCGCTTCGCCTTCGGCCACGTTGGTGGAGCGAATGGCATCGAGCAAGCTGGTTTTGCCGTGATCGACGTGGCCCATGATGGTCACCACCGGAGGACGGGTCACGGTATTGAAGACCGCTTCGTTCTCCTGCTCGATCGCCTGCGCATCGTAATCCTGCTGAATCTGATCCTCAAAGCTGATGACCGAGCTCTCGGCTCCAAAGTGGCGGGCCATGTCGCGGGCCAGATCTTCGCTCAGAGTCTGGTTGATGGTGGCGAAAACGCCGCGAGCCAGCAGGCGCGCGATCAGATCCTTGGCGCGGATGCCAAGCTTTTCCGCCAGATCCTTTACGCTCACGCCTTCCGAGATGGTAATCGCCCGCGTGATCGGCATCGGCTCATTGCTGAGCGACAGCCGCGGCGGCGGGGTGAATCCCTTCATCGGTCCTTCCTGCTTGCCGCGCGGGCCCGTATAACGCTGGCCAGGACGGCGAGAGGGAGCCCCAATACGGGCGCCGGGACGAGGAGCGGTGCCCGGAGGCGGAGCTCCGGCAGCGGCACCAAGCAATCCACCCGGACGGGGCGGACCACCAGGACGAGTCCCCATGCCGGGACGTCCCGCACCCATCGGCGGACGTCCGCCCGGTGTAGGAGCGGTACGGGTGGGGTGCATCGGACGGCGTTCGCCGGGCCGCAATGTCGGACGCATGCCAGGAGCGCCGGGAGCACCAGGAGCGCCAGCAGCACCGGCCGGAGTAAATTGTCCCGGACGCGGACGCTGGAAAATAGGCTGTCCACGCACCGGCAAACCGGTGCGATTGGCCATCGTCGAAGGCGGCTGTGGCGGACGAGGCGGAGGTGGCGGCGGAGCGGTGTAAACCGGACGCGGGCCAGTCTGCGGCACAATCATGCGGCGAGCTGGCGGAACCAACGGCTGGCCGGACGGTGGCCGCGCAGAACCGGCTTGCGGCGGCTTGTGGCCGGCAGGCTTGGCAGGCGCAGCCGAAGACGGTGTGGCAGGCGATGTGGCGGACGTAGCTTCCGCCGGCGGAGCATCCGTACTCGGAGGCGCAGCGGCAGCAGAAGATGGAGGCGCATCCGCAACGGCGGCATCGGGCGCGGCGCTTTGCGGCGGCGCGGCGGTGACTGGGGCCTCGACCTGCGTCTCGATCGGCGGCGCAGCGGCAGCCTTCGGCGCCTCGGGCTCTGCTGACGGGGTTGCCGCAGGCGGCGGCACCGCAGCCTTGGGCATCTCCACCGTGGAGACCTGGGAGCGCTGAGCGACAAACTCCGGCGTGATGAAGCGCGGAACGCGCTCTGTAACCACCGGGGCCGGCGCGGCGGGCTTGGGCGCGGCGGGCTTGTTCACGATCGCCTTGGGCGGCGGCGGTGCGGGCGGACGAACCGCCGCCACCGTTTCCGCCGATGGCTCCTTGCGCGCCAGGATCGCCTTCAGCGCGTCGCCGGGCTTGGAGATCTTGGAGAGATCGATTTTGGGGCGGAACTCTTCGGCGCCGCTGCCGCTGCTGCGGTCGCTGCGGCTGTGCGCCCCGCTCGTCTCATGGAAATACTTGCGTACCTTTTCGGCTTCATCGACTTCGACGGAGCTGGAGTGGGTCTTTTTCTCCGTGACGCCGACCTTGATAAGCACGTCGAGGATCTGTTTGCTTTTCACTTCCAGCTCGCGAGCCAGATCGTTAATTCGAATCTTCATCCGCCGTTCATTTCCTTATGCCGGAACCGTCTCCACCTGCCCGGATCGGTGCGGCTGCGCTTGCGCGCCGTACTGCTCTACTGGAGAGGTCTTCGCTAGGAAGACATCCATGCTGCGTTTGCCTGGGCATCCACCGAGGCGGCCCAGAAACTGGCTTCCCACTGCTGGAAGCTGGTGCAGGCGTGGCCGACGCGGCCACACCCGCGCGCGTTACTTGTTCGCCGGGTCGATCTCCGGCGTCCCCAGGTCCTGCTCGCCCGGAGCCTCGCCGTGGGCTTCGTCCTCACTCCGCGCTCTCGGCTTCACTGCCTGACTGCTTCGGCACCGCGTCTGCGGCACTTCCTCGTGGTTCCCATCCACCGACTCATCCAGTTCCGCCGCTTCCGGTTCCAGATCGTTCGGTTCCAGATCGTCCGGCTCCAGATCGTTCTCGGCGGCCAGCAGCGGGTCGGAGAGGATACTCGACGTCGACCGCATCGGCGGAGGCAGCCTGCTCGGCCGACTCCAGTCTGGAGAAGTAATTGTTGACCGCGACCGAGATCTTTTCCACCGTCTCCGGGTCCGATGCCGGGGATGGCCTCCAGCTCTTCCGGCGTCATGTCGGCCAGCGACTCGACGCTGGTGATGCCGGCTTCGCTCAGCTTCTCCAGCACCGGGTCGCCGAGTTCGGCGGCAATGTTCTCCAGCGAGGTAGCCGAGTTGCCGACCAGCGAGTTCATCTGCTGCTCGACCTCCTGACGCTTCTCCTCTTCGCTCTTGATGTCGATCTTCCAGCCCAGCAGCTTGGCGGCCAGGCGCACATTCTGCCCCTTCTTGCCGATGGCAAGCGAGAGCTGGGTGTCATCGACGATGACTTCCAGATGCTTGTCGTGGCTGTCCACGATGGAGACGCGCGAGACCTTGGCGGGCTGCAGAGCTTTTTCCGCAAAGCGTCACCGCATCCTCGTGATACTCGATGATGTCGATCTTTTCGCCGCGCAGTTCGCGGATGATGGACTGCACCCGCATGCCCTTCATGCCCACGCAGGCGCCCACCGCGTCCACGTCCTTATCGCGCGACATCACGGCGATCTTGGTGCGCTCGCCGGCTTCGCGCGCAATGGCGCGGATCACCACCGTGTTGTCGTAGATCTCCGGAACCTCGGTCTGGAAGAGGTTGGAGACCAGCTCCGGCGCGGCGCGCGAGACGATGACGCCAGGACCCTTGGTAGCCTTCTCGACCCGGGTGATGACCACCCGAACCCGCTCGCCGACGGCGAACGACTCCAGCTTGGACTGCTCCTTGCGCGGCATGCGCGCCTCGGCCTTGCCCAGATCGAAGATGTAATCCGGACCTTCGATGCGCTTGACCGTGGCGTTGACCACCTCGTTGACGCGGCCGTGATACTCGTTGAAGACCGTGTCGCGCTCGGCCTCGCGCACCTTCTGGAAGATGACCTGCTTGGCCAGTTGGGCGGCGATGCGGCCCAGTCCCTCAATGGACTTTTCCTGCAGCAGTTCACCGCCCACCACGGCGTCTTCGCTGATCTTCAGCGCCTCTTCCAGCGAGATCTGAATCTGCGGATCCTCGATGTCGTCCTCGCTGGGCAGAATCTCCTTGACCGAGTAGGCGCGGATTGCGCCGGTCTCGCGGTCGAGGACGGCGCGCAGGCTCTCCTGCGTCTTGTAGAACTTGCGCGTGGCGACGACGATGGCGTCTTCGACGGCGGCGACGACGATGTCGGGATTGATTCCCTTCTCGCGGCTCAGTGCGTCGATCACGTTATAAAGTTCACTTGCCATATTCCCTGCCACCTTCACCTATGCGGGGCCGCGCCCCGCTTGAATTCTTGCCGCCCGTACTCGCCGGAACCAGTTCGCCGGATTTGCACGCGGCTTCGCGGCGCGCTGAACTGAACTCCGATGAATCTAGAACTCCGGAACCAGGCTGGCCTTCTCGACATTCGAGAAAGGCACCACGATCACGCCCGCGCCCTGCGCCTTGGCCTTCTTGCGGCTGGCCACCTGATCGAGATCGACCGTCAGCTGGCCCTCGGAAAAGCCAACCAGGCGGCCCTCGAAATGGCGGTTGCCGTTCACCAGGTCGCGCGTACTGAACTTAACCAGGCTGCCGGCAAAGTGCGCGAAATGCTCCGGCTTAAAAAGCTTGCGGTCCAGTCCGGGAGAGGAAATCTCCAGCAGATACGCCCCGCCGGGAACCGCATCCTCGACATCGAAGATGGTCGCGACCTCGCGGCTATACGCCGCACAGTCTTCGTGGCTGACGCCCTCGGGCTTGTCGATGATAGATGCGCAGAGTGCGGCTCGCACCGCTGCCCTTCAGCTCGATATCCCACAGGATCAAACCACTGGAGTGGGCCACTCTTTCGGCGATCTCACGAACTTTGTCGAGCGCAAATGCCATGCTTGAATCAGAACTCCGCGGCACACCAGACCGCCTGCTCCCCGCTGTAACGACCGTAGCCTCCCCAACAGGCCTGACGGCTGCCTGCCTTCGCCAAAGACGCAAATGGACAGGGAAATGAATCAGGAACGCGGACCACAACGCCCACCGCTGCTCTCATCCGGACCCGACCCAAGGCCACGGCTGGAAACACTTCCACAGCGATCACCCAAGAGTATAGCGCCGCTTCGGGGAGGGAATACAACCAAGACGGCAACTGAATCGACGCCTCGCCTGAGATTGCCTGACCAGATTCGATAGCTGTGAGGAAGAAAAAGTTTCAGGGCAAACCAGCCAACCTGCCCAGCCCGAGGTGAGCTTCCACGATAGAATGTAGACATACCCCGCCGCCGAAGCCGTATCCGGCCCACTGGAGCTTTCTTTCGTGAAAACTGTAAAGATCTGGCTGCTGATTCTGGCGGCAACGCTAGCGACTGCGCCCCTGAGGGCACGAAGAGATCAACGCGCCCGGAACGCGCAGCCGTCGCCGATCCCCGTTGGCTGGCCGCGACGTCGGCGCCCAGTCGCGGCGCCAGCGGCGGAGAAAGCGATTCGTCGGCGGAGGCCATTCAGCGGAGTCGTCCCGGCCACCGCGCCGCGTAATCGATCCAGCATCGAAAAAGCCGAGCAGCAGATCAAGGAGCAGGAAAAGCAGAGAGTGCTGGGAGTTCTGCCGACCTTCAACGTCAGCTATCGCAGCGACGCCGTCTCGTTGACCGCATGGCAGAAGATGAGCCTTGCCTTCCACACCACCATCGACCCGGTCACCTTTGGCACCGCGTTTGTGGTCGCCGGATACCATGAGGCGCCGCAACGACCTTTCCGGCTTCTCGTGGGGACCCAAGGGCTATGCAGAACGAACAGGGGCGGCCTATCTGGACACCTTTGACGGCACCATGATCGGCAATGGCATCCTGCCTGCCGCTGCTGCACCAGGATCCCCGCTATTTCCGCCTGGGCCACGGCAGCGTGCCCCACCGGCTGCTCTACGCCACCTCCACTGCCGTCATCTGCAAGCATGACAACACCGGCAAGTGGGAGCCCAACTACTCCAATGTGCTGGGAAATGTCGCTTCGGGAGCGCTCTCAAATCTTTACTATCCGGGCAGCAACTCGGGCGTCGGCCTCACCATCTCCAACGGCATGATTCAGACCGCCGAGGGAGCAATCGGCGCCATCTTTCAGGAGTTCTGGCCGGATATCTCGCGGAAATTGTTCCACAAAGATCCCACCCACGGCATAGACGCACATTGAGCCGTCCCTCGAACGCACCTCGCGTAGCCGCCTTCCGTGCCGCCAGTTGTTTGAAAATCGGAAGTTGTGCGCCCGCCATCGGCTGGCAGGCGCGAACGGTAGCTGCGGCGCCACATCGGTTTGCATCACGAGCTTCCGAATTCATACAATGCCCTATGACCTTCCTTCTGGAAACGCGCAATGATTAACTTCTCCGGTTCCAGAGGCTCTGACCTTCGACGACGTGCTGCTGTTGCCGGCGAAATCAGACGTGGTTCCGTCCGAAGTCAACACCCAGGTTCAGCTCACCCGCAACATCCGCCTGAACATTCCCCTGATCAGCGCCGCCATGGATACGGTGACCGAATCGCGCATGGCGATTGCGCTGGCGCAACAGGGCGGCCTGGGAATCGTGCACCGCAACCTGACGATCGAGCAGCAGGCCGGCGAGATCGACAAGGTGAAGCGCTCCGAGAGCGGCATGATCGTCGATCCGATCACCATCGAACCGGAGCGCAAGATCAGCGATGCGCTGGACTTGATGCGACGCTACCGCATCAGCGGCGTGCCGGTGACCAAGGGCAAGAAGCTGGTGGGAATCCTCACCAATCGCGACCTGCGCTTTGAGACCCGCACCGACATTCCCATCTCGCAGATCATGACCAAGGAGAATCTGATCACGGTTCCGGTCGGCACCACGCTGGAGCAGGCCGAGCAGATTCTGCATCAGCACCGGGTGGAAAAACTGCTGGTGGTCGATGACAACTACGAGTTGAAGGGTCTGATCACGGTCAAGGACATCCAGAAGAAGCTGAAGTATCCCGGGCGCCGCCAAGGACGAGCAGGGACGCCTTCGCGTCGGCGCCGCCGTCGGCGCCACCGGCGACTTCCTGGAGCGCGCCCAGGAGATGGTTCGCCACAAGTGCGACGTGCTGGCCATCGACAGCGCACACGGCCACTCGACGCGGGTGATGGACGCCATCAAGGCCATCAAGCACGCGCTGCCCAACGTCAGCCTGCTGGCCGGAAACGTCGCCACCTACGAGGCCACGGCGGAGTTGATTTCCTGCGGCGCCGACGGCGTGAAGGTGGGCATCGGGCCGGGATCCATCTGCACCACGCGCATCGTCACCGGCGCGGGCGTTCCGCAGATCACCGCCATCGCCGAGGCCTCGCGGGCGGCGCGCGACACCGGCGTGCCCATCATCGCCGACGGCGGCGTCAAGTATTCCGGCGACATCTCCAAGGCCATCGCCGCCGGAGCCAGCGTGGTCATGGTCGGCTCCCTGCTCGCGGGAACCGAAGAGAGTCCCGGCGAGACCATCCTCTACCAGGGCCGCACCTTCAAGGCCTATCGCGGCATGGGATCGCTCGGCGCCATGGCACAGGGCTCCAGCGAACGCTACTTCCAGAGCCTGGACGATCCCGGCGAAGTCGCACCGCGGGCTGGACTCCGGGATGGAAGAAGGCAACCGGCTGGCCAAGCTGGTTCCCGAAGGCATCGAGGGACGCGTTCCCTACCGCGGCACGGTGGCGATGATGGTCTACCAACTGGTGGGCGGACTGCGCAGCGGCATGGGCTACGTGGGCTGCGCCTCCATCGAAGAGATGCAGCAGAAGGCGCGCTTCATCCGCATCAGCGGCGCCGGACTCAAGGAGAGCCACGTCCACGACGTGACCATTACGCGCGAAGCTCCGAACTACCGCGTGGAGTAGCGACGCAACGCGCCAGCCGAGACCTGCGCAAATCGCGCAGCGGCTGCGCAGGAATGAGCGAGAAAGATTGAAGCACTCACGAGAGCTGTTCTGGCATTACTGGCTGCCGGTGCTGGTAATGCTGACCCTGATCAAATTGGAATCCACCGATACTGATGTCGGGCGCGCACACCGCCGAGCATCTGCGGCATTGCTGCTTTGGCTCGGAGTCCATCTGCACGAGCGGCAGCTCGACCTGCTCAACCTGGTGATGCGCAAGAGCGGGCACATGCTGGGCTACGGGCTGCTGTGCTTTTGCTGGCTGTTGCTGCTGCGCGGCTGCTACTGGCTGCACCACGACTACTCAGCTCCGCTGAAGGGCAGCATTCAGGTGCGGCGCCTCTGGTGGCGCGGCGGAATGGGCCGGCCTCGCCGTGCTCTTCACCTTCCTCGTGGCGGCCGCCGATGAGCTGCACCAGATGAGCATTCCAAGCCGCACCGGATGCTGGAGCGATGTGGCTCTGGATACCAGCGCGGCCGTGATAGCGGCAGCCTTGGTGTTGGCAAAAGCAGTGTGGATCTGCCGCAGCAAGCAGCCCAATCCACCCCCGCCTCATGAATTCCACACAAAATTCCCGCCGAAGCCCCAGCAGGAAGCAACCCAAGTGGAAAGTTAAGGAGCGGCCTATCGCCTGCGCTACATCGCAAGCCAAAGCTTCAGCCACGCAAAAGCCGTGCCCGCCGCACGGCTTTTGCATGGAGTCGCCACTCTCCTACTGTAAGTTGGATGCCTGCCTGCACTGCTCATGCAGCGAACACGATTCCTTCGCGCACTTACTCATGTGATCGCGCGTCTGCTTCAACGCGCTCAACTCGTCGCACATCATGTTCATCACCTGCATGCACAGCTCCGGCCGCCGCCTGCAGAATCTCGTTCACCATTCCAGTCGGCAGAAACACCGCTTCCACCGCCTCCAGCGCCTCAACATCGAACTGGTAGCTCTTGGCGCATAGCGCCGAAGTCAGACCCAGCATCGAGCCTGCGCCGGCCATGCGGCAGACCAGTTCGCTGCCCGCCTCGCCGGGAAGCGTTGCCCGCGCCGTGCCATTCACAATCAGGTACACTCCCAGCGCCGCGTCGCCAGCGGAAAACAGGCGCTCTCCACTCTCCAACTTGCGCCGCTCACCCGCCGGGGTCAATGCCCGTGCCAGTTCCTCCGCCAGCCGGTAGGGCCAAGCATCATCTCCACGTCTTTTCATCTGCAGCAATGGATTCATATCGGCTACGCCCCCAGCCTCACTTCTATCAACCCTTCAACCATTGCGGTGTGATGCGGATCACGCCATTCTGTGATGCGTCAGGCTGCTCTCCGGCTGCGCCGAGCGCCCGGGTTCCCGGATCGTAACTTGTCCCCGCCCGCGCAAGCGTCTACCCTGATTCTGCGATGATTCGTTTCTTCCGTCTGCTCGCCCAGGTTCTCGTGCTCATCATCGTCGCGCTCGCCTCGGCTCTGATCAGCATGAGATTCGCCATCCATGGCCGCGAGGTCGCGGTGCCGGACCTGCGTGGCATGGCGCCTGCCCAAGCCGAGCGTGTCGCCTTCGAGCGTGGCCTCGAACTGGCCCGCAGCGATCATTTCTACTCCGCCGTGATTCCCGCCGGACGCATCGTCTCCCAGACGCCCGAGCCCGGAACCCTCGTCCGCCGCGGCTGGCGGGTGCAAGCCGCCGAAAGCCTCGGTCCCCAGCTCATCGAGATTCCTGCCGTCGTCGGCCTCAGCCCGCGCGCCGCTGAAATCGATGTTCGCCGCCGCGGCCTCGAAGTGGGAGCCGCCGCCGAACTCCCCACCGAAGCCTCCGCGCCCCAACTCGTCCTCGCCCAAACCCCCGCGCCCGGAGCGCAAGGCGTAGCCTCGCCCCGCATCAGCCTTCTCTACGCCGTGCCGCCGCCCGCACCCGCCTATGCCATGCCCGATCTCACCGGAATGACCCTCGCCGAGGCCACCGGCACTCATCACCGCATCGGGATTGAAGACCGCTTCCGTCACCACCGCCGTCAGCAACTCCATCGGACTCTCGGAGATCCCGGCATTGCACCCCATCGCCCCGGTCGTTACCGGACAGACGCCGCTCCCAGGCACCCGCGTCACCCCGGAGACCAGCGTATCGCTCGAGGTCACTCGCTCGTAATCGATCCAATCGCAAATTGTCGCTAGAGACAATTCACTGACTGCAAATCCTGGTGCGTCAAATTGTGATTCAAGGGTGGCCCACATCCGCCCGCAGTTGGCGAATGTGGGGAGGCGCGGGAGGCGCAGAATGTGGGGAGATGAGTTAACTGAGTAGTAATCCAATACATCAAAAATTAGTATTCAAAGAGCCAATCGTTTGAAACTCCCCCAAACGATTACCTAAAAAGTAACATCAGCCCCGAAAACGATTTACCTTTCCTTCAATGGTTGCCCCGCTCCAGCACCGCCGCAAAAAAACCGTCGCAGGGGTGAATCCCGGGAAGAGTCCGCAGGAACCCTCCGCGCACCAGCCCTTCCGGCTCCGCCCACGCCAGTTCGCCGGAGCTCTTCAACTCCTCGAGCACCCGCTCGCAAGGTAGGAGCGTAAGCGCGTCTTCCCCGCATAAAACCTGCTCCACAATGCCTTCGCCCTCCTCCGCTTCCAGGGAGCAGGTGGAGTACACCAGCCTTCCTCCCGGAGCCAGCGCGGAGGCCGCCGAGCGTAAGATCGATACTTGTAAATCTTTAAGCCCTTGCAGATCCTCCGCCTTCAGCCGCCACTTGATCTCCGGATTGCCGGCCAGCGTTCCGGTGCCGCTGCAGGGCACGTCGGCCAGCACGCGGTCGAACTTTTCGGCGAACTCGATTGCCGTTACATTTCCGGTTACAACCTTCACGTTCAAGGCTGCGACCCGCTCTTTCAGGCCCTTTGCGCGATGTTCGTGCAGTTCCACCGCGGTGATCCGCGCCCCCGGATTGCGCGCCGCAATCGCCGCTGTCTTTCCTCCCGGCGCGGCGCAGCAATCCAGGATCCGCTCGCCTTTTCCCACCAGCGCGGCCACCAGTTGTGACGCTTCGTCCTGCACCGCAACGTGATGATCGCGAAAGGGAATGCTGTGCGCCAGATCGCCCGCGAGCAGCCGCCGTGCGCCTGTCAGCAGTGCTCCGGGAGTAATCCGTATTCCTGCCTCGATGAGTTCTTCTTCCGCGTCGGGCGTGCAGAGCCGCAGCGCCGAGCCAGGCGCATGTTGATCGGCCGCGCAGATGGCGCGCACCGCGTTATATCCATACATGTCGATCCATCGCGCAACCATCCACTCGGGATGCGCAAACTCCAGCGCCAGCTCCCGCGCACCTCCGGCTTCCGCCTCCACCACGGGAACCTTTGCATTCGCCGCCAGTTTGCGTAGCACCGCGTTTGCATAGGGCACGGCCGAACGCTTGCCGGACTGCTTCACCAACTCCACGCTCTCGTGCACCGCGGCGTGCGCGGGGATGCGCTCCAGGTGAGCCAGTTGGCATGCGCCCAACCGCAGCGCAACCCGCACCTCTCCATCCAGCCGCGAAACCTGTCTGCGAGGAGTACTTCGCGATTCGCGCATCCAGCTCGGACTGCCAGCGCAGCGTGCTCATCACCAGTTCATAGGTGAGCGCGCGATCCTCGCGCGAGAGCGTATCCATGCGCGGCGCGTTCAGCAACTCGGATGCGTACGAGCCATCGCGCTCCACGCGAATCAGAATGTCGTAAGCAAAATTTCGTGCGGGTGAGACCGCCATGTCAAGCTTCCCATTCTCTCGCCCGCAGCCGGCAGCGTAGCGAGATCCGTCGTCATGTTAGTTTCCTATTGTTTCGCCCGGCTTGGGCTGGTAACCGTTGATGAACTCGCGCGCGCTCATGCGGCGCTTGCCTTCCAGTTGCAACTCGTCGATTGCAATCGCCGTGCCCGCGCCGCAGCCCACTAGCAATCGCTCGCCGGCAACCGCAATCTCGCCGGCCATCAGCGCAGGCGCTCCAGCAAAGACCGAGATCGCATGCAGCGTGAGCTGCTTGCCGCGAAATGTGGTGAACGCTCCGGGCCACGGCTGAAAGCCGCGATGGCGATTGCAGATCGTCTGCGCCGTGTCGCGTGCAAAGTCGATGCGCCCATCTTCACGCGTCAGAATCGGCGCCAGGGTCGCGTGCGCATGATCCTGTGGCCGTGGGCGTGTAATCGCTGCCTCCGCCATGGCCGCCAGCGTCTCCACCAGCAGCTCTGCTCCCATCGCCGACAAGCGCGGAGCCAGCGTGACGCTGGTGTCTTCCGGGCGAATCTCCATCTCTCGTTGCAGCAGAATGTCTCCGGTGTCGAGCCCTTCGTCGATGCGCATGGTGGTGTTGCCGGTCACCTGCTCGCCCGATGCGATCGCCCACTGAATCGGCGCGGCGCCGCGATACTTCGGCAGCAGCGAGGCGTGCAGGTTGATGTTGCCATGCGCGGGCAGGTCCAGCATCCAGCGCGGAATGATGCGTCCATAGCCGACGATCACGATGCACTCGGGCGCCGTAGCCTCAAGCTGGGCGCGGAACTCCGCGTTGTTCTTGATCTTCTCCGGCTGCGCGATCGGCAGCCCAAGCTCGCAAGCCTTCTGCTTCACCGGCGAGAGAGCCAGCTCCATCCCGCGTCCCTTCGGGCGATCCGGTTGCGTCACCACCAGCGACACGTCATGAGCCGGCGCGCACCAGCGCCTCCAGCGGAGGAACGGCAAACATTGGAGTACCGCAATAAACAAGCTTCACGGATTGATTGTAGCTCTCGACGGTGGTCACTGGGTCATTCGCCCCGGCAATAACCCGACGTGCCGTCAAGGAAGGACAGGCCTACCACTCGCCCTGCCGGATCAGACGCTTGATCTTGCGCCGCATCATGTCGCGCTTGAGCGAGGAGAGATGGTGGATGTAGAGGGTTCCGTTCAGATGATCGATCTCATGCTGGAAGGCGCGCGCCAGCAGGTCTTCGCCGGTCTTCTCGTACCAGTTGCCGTTTACGTCCTGCGCCCGGATGGTGACCCGCTTGCCGCGCGCAAGATTCTCGCGAAAGTCGGGCAGGGAAAGGCATCCTTCGCCGCCGGTCTGCTTGCCTTCGATCTTGATGATCTGCGGATTGGCCAGCACCAGCCGTGCCGCGGGATCTTCCTTGAAAGAAGTGTCGATGACGGAGAGGTGCAGCGAAATTCCGATCTGCGGCGCGGCCAGGCCGACGCCCTGCGCCTCATACATCGACTCGAACATATCCTCGACAAGCTTCTTCAACTTGTCGTCGAACTCAGTTACCGGCGCCGCCGGAGTCTCCAGCACGGGATCGCCATATTTCACAATTGGATAAATCATCGGTCGTTCCGGTTCAGTATCTGCGAAGCTGCTCGCAGTATCCTTCGTAATTTCGGCGAAGCTCAAGCAGCGAATCGCCCCCAAATTTCTCCAGCGCCGCCGCAGCCAGCACCAGCGCCACCATGGCTTCGCCCACCACGCCCGCGGCCGGCACCGCACATACGTCGGAGCGCTCGTAGGCGGCCTTCACCGGCTCGCGGCTGGCGAAGTCGATGGAGCCCAAGCGGGCGGCGCAGCGTGGAGATCGGCTTCAGATGCCCGCGAACCACGATGTCGCAACCGTTCGAGATGCCGCCTTCCACGCCGCCGGCGTGATTGCCTGCACGGGTGAAATCCGTGAACTTTGAATGCAGCGTTCCGGCAGGCTCTGGCTCTCTGCTGCGCTCTGGTTTGCGCTCTGGTCTGCGCCCGACGCCGGGTGCTGAGCGTAACCAATTTCATCCTGCGCCAGCGAGCCATGCGATGCGGCAGCCAGCACGCCGTCGCCAATTTCAACCGCCTTCACCGCTTGAATCGACATGACGGCTGCGGCCAACTTCGCATCCAGGCGCTCGTCCCAGTTGGCATAGGTGCCAAGTCCGGGTGGAACGTTGTGCGCCACCACTTCGAAGATTCCACCCACCGTATCGCCGGTGCGCAGAACCTCGTCCACCTCGGCCTTCATGCGCTGCTCGGATTCCTCATCGGCACAGTTCAGCAGAACTTCATTACTCATGGCCAGAGCGCGGAGTTCGTCAAACGAAACCGTGCGCGACAGCCGCGCGCCCCCGACCTGAATCACATGGCTGAGCACTTCGATATCCAACGCCGCGAGCACCTGCTTTGCGACTGCTCCGGCGGCGACGCGCGCCGCGGTTTCACGGGCGCTGGCACGTTCCAGAATGTAGCGCGCCTCGGGCAGGTTGTACTTCAGCGCTCCTGCCAGGTCGGCGTGTCCCGGGCGCGGAGACATCACGGCCTTGTGTTTCTCCGGGTCGCCCTCGCCCACCGGCAAGGATTCCTTCCAATTCTGCCAGTCGCGATTTTCAATCAGCATCGCGATCGGAGATCCAATGCTGTGGCCGTGCCGCACCCCACTGAGAATGCGCGCCTGATCGTGCTCGAGCTTCATGCGTCCGCCGCGGCCAAAGCCCTGCTGCCGCCGCCAGAGTTCGCGATCGATATACGCCTCGCTGACACGCGATGCCAGCGGGCAAACCTGAGATGTTGGCAATCAGCGCTTCGCCATGCGACTCGCCTGCGGTAAAGAAACGGAGCATTACAGAATTGTAACGGAAGCAGCGCCGTTTGCCGTCAGCGGGAGGTCGGATTCAGTGAAGAGATGGAGGAACTATTCACCGGGTTAAGGTAATCATATTGCGCGAAGTATTATGATTTAGTCAATACAGTGCGAGTAAATTAACCTGATGAGCAGTGAATTCCTTAAGGAAAACGGGTTAGAATGATTCCCATTGCACGGGGTGGGAGCGGCACTCGGTAGATCCTCTAGTTACTTATATCTACATACAAAGCTGCACGTTTTTCCTGCATCTAAGGAGCCATGGTGTCGACTGTGCTGCCCATTCAGGAGTCGGCCCGAGAGTTGATTCTTGAGGCGACCAACGCGTTGCAGCCCTACCTTGCAGAGATGACGGCTGCGTGGCGCCAGCACATGTTCGAGGAGTTCCAGTTCGAAGGGCGCGCGATGGTGGCCTTGGAAAGGCTGAACCTGGGCGTGGGCTTCATGCTCTTCAGCCACTCGGATTTCAACGAGTTCAATGACAATCTTTGCTACTACGGCAAGCGCCTTGCCAAGCTGCGCGTGGATACCCGCCAGGTGGCGCGCTCGCTGGAGATTTACCAGAAGATTGCCGTCCCATACATTGAGCAGGCTTTTGGGGATCGCCGCTTCCAGATGATCGCCGCTCTGGAGACGCTGACTTCGGCCAGTTTTGTCGCGGTTTCCGGGGCCTATTTCGACGTGCAGCAGAGCGCGAGTGATGCCCTGCTGAAGGTTCTGGATGCCGAACTTTCGGCCCGAAACCTGACTGCTCTGCTGGAGCGCGTGCTGGTGGTGACGGCGGGAATTTTCGGCGCCAGCTTCGGAGCTATTCTGCTGGCAGATTCCGACACCAACAAGCTGCGTGTGCGCAGCGCCACGGGATTGTCACCAGGGTTTGGCGAAGACGTTGCCATTGCTCCAGGGCAGGGATTTACCGGTCACATCTTTGAAACCGGAGAGCCTGACATTCTCCCTGACCTGACTCTCTCCTCGGGATTGCTGAACCAGGAATTGCGCGAGCGCGCCCGCGCGCTGTGGGGTGTGCCGCTGAAGATCAGCGATCGAGTGATCGGGGTTCTGATCATTGGTTTCGAGAAGCCCTATGCTTGGCTGCCCACGGAGATGGAATTGTTCCGCGCCATCGCGGATCGCTCGGCCCTGGCGATTGACCGCGCCAACATGACCGACGCGCTACGCGAACGCGAGATGCGCATCGTCGAGTTGAGCGGACATTTATTGAAGGCTCAGGAGGAGGAGCGCAAACGGATCAGCCGCGAACTGCACGATGAAACCGGGCAGGCGCTGATGGTGATTCGTCTGTACCTGGGAATGCTCGATGGCACGGTGAAGACGCGCGAGGGCAAGGCGAAAATCGGGGAACTGCTGGCGGTGGTGGACCGCACGATTGAAGGAATCCGGCGCATCATCGGACGGCTGTCTCCGCTGGTTTTGCAGGAGCTGGGGCTGATTTCGGCGATCCGCAAGGAGGCAAAGGATCTGGCCAAGACCGCGGGCGTGCAGGCGCGAGTTGCGATCGGCGACGACGTGGGCAGGCTCGATCCGGTGATCGAAGCCGCGATTTACCGGGTGGTGCAGGAGAGTCTGCACAACGTTGCCAAGCACGCGCAGGCGCAGAACGTGAACATTCAGATGGAACGGCAGGGCGAGACTCTCAAGTTGGTGATCGAAGACGACGGAGTGGGCATTCGCGCGGTTACGAATCCTCTGCGGCCTTCGTTCGGCATGGCTGGAATGCAGGAGCGCGTCAGCACACTGGGCGGCCAGATGAGGGTGGCGTCGCGCAAGGGCGAGGGAACGACGATCTCTATTACCGTGCCGATCCCGGCACGCCCGGAAGTGGCGGAGCTGAAGGGGCAAGTGCCAGTGGAACGGGCGCTGCTGGGTACGGGAAGCTAAACAAGTGAACGCAATTATGAGGAGCGGAGCTGTGCAACTGAGAGCAAGGAGCGCGCGCAATGCCGAAGATTAAGTGTCTGTTGGTGGATGACCATACGTTGTTCCGGCAGGGGGTTCGCCGCCTGCTTGAGAGCGAGAGCGATTGTGAGGTGGTGGGTGAGTCGCCCGACGCGGGTGATGCGGTCGAGAAGGCGCGCGAGCTGCGTCCCGACATTGTGTTGATGGACATCGGAATGCCCGGGCTGTCCTCATTCGAGGCGGCGCGGCACATCCGCAAGACGCGTCCAGAGACCAAGGTGTTGTTCCTGACCATGTACGAAGACGAAGACTATCTGGTGCAGTGCCTGGAGGTTGGCGCGTCGGGATACGTGCTGAAAGACACGCCGGCGCAGCAGCTTGTGACCGCGGTCCGCGATGTGTACAAGGGCGGGAAATATCTGAGTTCACAGGTGCTGGGCAAACTGGTGGAGGACTTTCGCGCCCGGGTTCGCGATTCGAAGATGCGGCCGCGGATCTCCACTCTGACGCCGCGCGAGCGCGAGATTCTGAAGCTGCTGGCCGAGGGTAATTCGGTCAAGGAGATCGCAGTCCTGCTGGGGTTGAGCGTGAAGACCGTGGAAGCCCATAAGTTCAATCTGATGCGCAAACTGGACATCCACAACAAAGCCCAGTTAGTGACGTACGCGATTCAGAAGAAAATTATCAAGATACCTGTCAATCAGTAAGAGCCAGGGAATAAGCCCATGCCGTCCGCCCGCCCACTATTCAATGGGCGTGGCGACGGGCTCGGCCTCAAGTTCGTTCGCTTCCAAGCATTTTAGAAACTTCTGCGTGTTCAGCAGCGGACGCGCCAGCGCGGAGTTGTATGCGGTCCAGGGCGATTCCAACTCGGCATCGCGTTCGAATTGCGCCCGCATGGCTTCCATCTTGGAATCAAGATCGTCCAGGTAGTGCAGCATGAGCGCCTCGGGGAACATGGGCAGCTTGGGAGAGCCGAACTCGTATTGGCCATGATGGCTGATGATGAGGTGCTCGATCAGGATTTTGAGCTGCGGAGGAAAGCCGGGAACCTGTGCCAGCTTTGTGTGCAGCATCTCCAGTTCAATGATCATGTGGCCGAGTAACTGGCCTTCGGTGGTGTAGCCGAAGGAGCGGGCATAACTCAGCTCGTGAACCTTTCCAATGTCGTGCAGGAACGCGCCGGTAAGCAGCAGGTCGCGGTTGATGAATGGGTAGTTGCGGGCCACCAGGTCGCAGGAGCGGAAAAGCGAAACGACGTGGTCCAGCAGGCCGCCGATAAAGGCGTGGTGCATGGTCTTGGCGGCCGGAGCGTTGCGGTAGGCGCGGGCGATCTCTGGATCGGCCATGAACAGTTCCAGCAGCTGGCGCAGATGAGGCTCTCCAATCGAGGCGACGAACTCACCGAGCGCCTGCCAGAGCTCATCGATATTCTTCGCTGTCTTGGGAAGGTAATCGGAGAAGTCGATTTCGGCCTCGTCCATTTTGCGGACCTTGTGAATGGTGAGCTGCCAGCGCTGGTTGTACTTGTTGATCAGTCCCTTGATCTTTACGATGTCATCCTGCTCAAAGGTATAGGCGCACTCCTCGACGTTGTCCCACATCTTTGCCTGGATGGTTCCGGTGCGATCCATCAGGGTGAGATCGAGATAGGGCTCGCCGCTCTTCTTGGACTTGATCTGCTTATTGCTGACGACGAAGCTGGTGGTGACGACCTTGTTTTCCTGCTGCGCGGCGTCTCGAATATAAAACTCTTTCATGAATGCGCCATCCTTGCCCTGGGGAGCGGGCGAAGGACTTATGGTATCGCGGAATGCGGGCGGCGGATAGCAGAGAACGACGAGCGCCTAAGAGGAATCGCGCGGCAGGCGGAGGGTGACGGTGGCACCGCGGCCTTCGCCTTCGCTGGTGGCGTAGGCGCTTCCGCCGTGACGGCGCGCGATGCCGCGCACGATGAACAGTCCCAGGCCGGTGCCCTTCACGCGCTGGCGCAGGCGTTCGTTGACGCGATAGAAGCGGCGGAATATCCGCTTCAGTTCGCCTTGCGGAATGCCCTGGCCCTTGTCGGTGACTCGCACCAGCAGATCGGAGGCTTCGTCGAGGATTTCAACGGTGATGGCAATCTTGCTGGGAGAGTACTTGACCGCATTCTCCAGCAGATTGTTGATTGCCGACCGCAGTTCTTCGGGATCTCCCTGCACAAATGGCGACGAAAGCGTGTAGTCGACGAAGCGGATGTTTTCCGGGGCAAGGTGGTGGCGGGTTTGGGCCAGCGAGGCGCAGTCGCGCACGATCTCTCCAAGATCGAGGCGCTGGAAATTCTTCGTGCTCTTCTGTCCCAGGTGGCCGGCCCGCAACACCTGCTCCACGGTATTGATCAGGCGGTCGGTGTCCTCCAGCATGATGCCGTAGAAACGCTTGCGCTGCGTCCTCGCTGAGGTCGCGCGACTGCAGCGTCTCCAGGTAGAGACGGATGGAGGCGATCGGCGTCTTCAACTCATGTGTGACGGCGTTGATGAAGCTGTCATGCTGATCGCTGCGGCGCATCTCGCGCACCAGGAAAATGGTGTTCAAGGTGACTCCGGTGATGATGAAGCCGAAGAAAATAATGCCGAGAACGATCATTCCCACTTCACGCCAGCGAATCAGCCAGGTGATGTTGAGAGCCAGCGCGAAGGCAACCGAACAGGCTCCGAGGACGATGAAGAACGCGATGGCCTTGTTGCGGGAGGTGATCGGCATAAGACAGCTAGATAGTAGTGAGGTGGCCGGGGTTAGTCAAAGAGGAGTTGGCCATGAGTTCGAATGGCCCGGCCTGGGGACGATGAAAAGCAAAAAGCAAGCCCTGACAACAAAGTCGGAGCCCGGCGAATGGCTCAAAGTTGTTGCCTGCGAGAGACTAGTCACCAGCCACGGCGTGTTCGCTGCGAGCGGCGTTGGCTTCCGGTGCGAGGGGGGCCGGAGCGGAGGCGTTGTTGGGTCGAATCTCTTTGATGCGGCTGTCAGCCCGAGGAAGCTTAATGTCGTGCGCCAGTCCGACGGCGCGCAGCGCGCAGATGACATACCAGTTGGTATCGATCTCCCACCAGCGCAGGCCGTGGCGCGCGGAGCTGGGGTGGGCATGATGATTGTTATGCCAGCCCTCGCCGAAGGTGAGTAGCGCGATAAAGAAATTGTTGGTCGAATCATCACCGGTCGCCCAGCGCTGCGAGCCCCAGAGGTGGGTGGCGGAGTTCACCAGCCAGGTGGCGTGCAGACCGACCACCGTACGGAAGAAGACGCCCCAGAGCACGATGTTCCATCCGCCGAAGTAGAGCAGAGCGAGACCGACCACGACCTGGGTGACCCAATGGTATCGGCTGAGCCGAGATAGAACTTGTCGCGGCGCAGATCGGGAACGTAGGGCGCGAGCTGTTCGGTTTTCTGATGAAGCGCCCGGCCGGTGAGAATCCATCCCATGTGCGACCACCACTTGCCATCGCGCGGCGAGTGCGGATCGCCTTCACGGTCGGTCAGTTGATGATGGATGCGGTGGACGCCGACCCAGAAGATGGGGCCGCCTTCCAGAGCAAGGGTGCCACAGATGGCGAAGAAATACTCCAGCAACTTGGGACAGCGAAAGCCGCGATGGGTAAGCAGACGATGATAACCAACCCCAATGCCAAGCGATCCGGAGATAAACCACAGGCCGGCGGCGACGGCAACTCCCGTCCACGAGAAGTGAAAGAGAGCGACGACCGCCAGGATGTGATAGATCGCCATGACGATGGCGGTAAGCCAATTGATTCCTTTGTCCTTGGTTGCTGTCACCCAATGCCATCCTTCCGTGGTCTTCAATGCGCGCCGCGGATGCGGCAGGGAAAGGGGAAGGCCACGCCACTGTTACTTATAAGATAGCAATCGCGGAGGCGCAGGCATTGTAAGATTTCTGTAAGTCCGGAAAGGCTCAGAGAGCGGCTGTACGTATCAAGGCCGAATCGCAAAGAAATGTTACGTTTCACTGAGACATTCACGATGCGTGTCAACCAGTTTGGGGCCAGTAGCATTCATTGATCTCAGGATGGGTCACGGAAGACAGGCATAAGAGAGGCAGACAGATGCGATTGAAAATCTGGCGGCAGTAGCGGTACTGGCGGCTGGACTTTGCGGCACGGCGATGGCACAGGATGCCGTACCGCCAGGGCAGGATGGGGGCCGAGGCGGACGGGGCGCGGGCGCGAACCTTCCCGGCGTGGGCGGTCAGATCACGGCAATCGAGGGTTCGACGATCACGCTGCAGACCTTCAGGGGCGAAAGCGCAAAGGTCAATATCACTTCCTCGACGCGACTGATGAAAGATCGCAACGAGGCGAAGCTCAGCGACTTCAAGGTGGGCGACCGGGTGTTTGCCTCCGGCGAGCAGGACAAGGACGGCGTCTGGACGGCGCAGACGCTGGCCGAGCGCAGCGGCGGCGGTTTCCGCGGCGGAATGATGGGCGGAGCGCATGCACAAGCCGGAAGATAATGGCAAGAGCTACATCCTCGGCGAGGTTACGAAGATCGACGGGACCAAGCTGACTATAAAGAAGCCCGACAACACCGAACAGGTGATTGAAGTGGACGACGACACTTCGTTCCGCAGTGGCCGCGAGAGCGTGACGCTTGCGGAGGTGAAGATCGGGGATTTCGTGCGCGGACAGGGAGCGTTGAAGAACGGGGTATTTGTGCCGAAAGAGTTGAATGCCGGCAGAGCTCGCGGGGCTCGTCAGGGAGCAGCTCCGCCGGACGGCGCGCCGCAAAACCAGAACCAGGCGCACCGGCCTCCAACGACCAGAAGCAGTAAGGGCAGGAAAGCTGGATGAGGCTTCGCAGGACTGTTGCGGGAGTGCTGTTCGGGCTGAGCCTGATGGTGGGTGCGGCATGGGCGCAACCGTCCGCGCCGGGGCAGAGCGCGGATCAGCCGGCGGGCGCCGCCAGGCGACTGCGTCGTCCGCCGGATCTGCAATTCCGATATTTCGATTCACGGAGTCATTCGTTCGCGGAAGCACGAAGCTGCCGGGCGTGAGCGTTACGGCGGCGCACTCGCTGACCGGGCGCAAGGTGATTACATCGACAGATGTCGATGGATCCTTTCATCTCGATCTGCCTTCCAAAGGACGCTGGGTGCTGCGGGCGGAGTTTTCCGCCTTCGCGGTGCAGACGGCGGAAGTGGTGTTGACCCCCGCGCAGCCGGATGCAACGCATGATTTCGAACTGGTTTTGCTCTCTCGCGTGCCGAAGACGACGAACGGCGACGAGGCGGCAACCAGGAGCGGGCAGCGGCAGCGAGCCTCGGGTTCACCCGCGGCGGCCGGGCGCGGCGCACAGAGGCTGACGCTGAGCACGGATGACGCCGCGCTGGCGCAGTCCGCGCCGCCGGCGAAGGCGACACGTCTTTGGCCAATGTGAGTGGGTTGGCGGCCAGCGCGGATGCGACCAACCAGTCGGTTTCCGTAAGCGGCCGCATGGGCAACGCGCAGGACTTTGGCTTGCAGAACATGGATGACCTGCGCGACCGCATCGACGAGCTGCGCGCGCGGGGGCAGTTGGGCGCGCGGCGGCTTCGATAGCGGCGGCGGCCCAGGCGGGGGTGGCTTCGGCATGGGCGGGCTTCGGCGGTGCGGCGGTGGTGGTGGTGGCCGCATGCGCATGGGTTCGCTGAACCGGCCGCACGGGCAGATCTACTACACTGCGAGCAACGCGGCACTGGACGCCGCACCGTATTCGCTGAGCGGGCCGGCGGAAAAGCCGGCGTACGGCTCCAACAAAATCGGCGCCATGCTGGGCGGTCCGCTGAAGATTCCGCACGTGTACGATGACGGCGGCAAGACGTTTGTCTTCCTGAATTATTCGGGGATACGCAGTTCGACGCCCTACGACGTGTTTTCGCATGTGCCGACGGCGGACGAGCGCGGCGGCGATTTCAGCCAGACGCGTGAATGGCAGCGCGGTGCAGTTATTCAATCCTCAGACGGGGAGCGCTTCTGCGCAGAACTGCGCCGGAAGCATCAACGCACAGCGCGAGCTGCATCATCAGTCCGCAGGCCGCGGCGCTTTTGAACTACATTCCACTGCCGAATGTGCTCAACGATCCGCTGCAGAACTACCACTTCAGTTCGGCGGCGGAATCCGACCAGGACATCTTCGCTCTGCGGCTGACGCACAACTTCGGCGCGGCCGATCGGGCAACGTGGAATGCGCGGAGCGGAGGCGGACGGAGCGGACGGTCGCGCAACAACCTGAGCTTCGGACTCAACTATCAGCGCAATGAGTCGGACAATCTGGAGCCGTTCCCCACCGTTGGCGGCAACACCCACACCAACGGCTTCAACGCCAACGTGGGCTGGGCGGTGAGCAAGGGCAAGCTGAGCAATCAGCTTCGCTTCACCTGGAATCGCAGCCGCGCGCACACCGGACAACTACTATGCGGGCGTGACGAATGTTGCGGGAGGCGCAGGCTGAATCGGCGGAGTCCGATCGTCCAGCGCAAGACCCGTTGAACTGGGGCGTTGCCGGGGCTCGGCGTTCTCCGACTACACCAGCCTCAGCGATGTAGCTCCGTCGCAGCGCGATTCGCAGACCTTCTCGTTGAGCGAAAGCCTTGGCTGGGTGCGCGGCAAACATCATCTTCACTTCGGCGGCGACTATCGCTGGATCGACAACAAGGCGTATGCCAGTTCGAATCCGCGCGGCACGTTTACGTTTACCGGCTCCTCCACGGCGGCTTACGCAGTCAATCCGAAGACGGGCGCTGCCGGCGCCGGTCGCCGGGACAGGCTATGACTTTGCCGACTTTCTGCTGGGCTACGCGCAGCAGACATCGCTGGCGTATTCGCAGGTACACGACCAGTATCTGGGAGACAGCTACGACTTGTTTGTGCAGGATGACTGGCGGGTGCGCGGCAATCTGACGCTGAACTTTGGACTGCGCTACGAGTTCATCTCGCCCTTCCATGAAGCGCACAATCAGCTGGCGAATCTGATTACGCAGTTCGACGCGGAAGGCAACTTTCTCACCGCAACCGCGGTGTCCATCCGAGACGACGAGTTTACGGACGCGCGCTTGATGAATCCGGAGCGCAACAACTTTGCTCCGCGCGTCGGCATTGCCTGGAAGCCGTTCGGCGCCAAGACCGTGGTGCGCGCGGGCTACGGCATCAATTACAACCTGGGGCAGTACGCCTCGATTGTGCAGAACCTGGCGGCGCATCCGCCTTGCGCGGACCGAGCGCATCCACGCAGTCGCTCTGTGCGATCACCGAGACCAAGCGGCTCCAGCACCCCGCCGCGCCGAGCACTCTGACCCTTGCCAACGGATTCCCGCGCCAATCTGCGACGGTTGCGGTCACCGAACAACTACGGCATCGATCCGAACTATCGCGTGGCCTACGTGCAGATGTGGAATCTGAACGTGCAGCATGAGCTGACCCCGACGCTGCTGTTGAATGTGGGTTACACGGGCAGCAAGGGAAGCGCGCTGGATATGCTGCGCGCGCCCAATCGCGGGCCGGACGGGGTGATCAATCCCGAACGTGGCAGCCATTCAACTGGGAGACCTCGCAGGGATCGTCGATCCTGCACGCGGGCTCGGTGCGCCTGCGCAAGCGGATGACCAACGGAGTTTGCGGTGGGTGGCACGTACACCTACTCGAAGTCGATCGACAATGCATCCTCGATTGGCGGCGGCGCGCAGGTGGTTGCGCAGAACGATAAGGATCTGCGGGCCGAACGCGGGCTTTCGAGCTTCGATCAGCGGCACAAACTGACCGGCGATTGGACGCTGGAGTTGCCCTGGGGCGAAGGACGCAAGTGGCTCACCCGGCCGGGCATTGCGCAAAAGGCGCTCGGCGATTGGCTGCTGCAGAGCAGCTTTACGGTGGCTTCCGGAACGCCGTTCACGGCGCGCGTGCTGGGCAATTACTCCGATGTGGCGGGTGGAACCAACGGCACCTTGCGCGCCAACTACACCGGCGAGCCAATCCAGATCGGCGACCGCAGCATCAAGCATTGGTTCAACACGGCGGCATTCTACCGTGCCCGCGGCGCCGGGACTCCATACGGAACTGCAGGCAGGAACACCATTATCGGACCGGGCAGCTGGCTGATGAGTCTGGTGCTGTCGAAGAACTATTCCGCTCAAGGAATCGATGGGGCTGGAGATGCGTGCCGAAGCCGACAACGTGCTGAATCATGCCGAACTATTCGGGGATCGATACCACGGTGAACTCGCCGACCTATGGACAGGTGACCAGCGTGGCATCGATGCGCAAGATGATTCTGTCCGTGCATTACAGGTTTTAAGGGGGCGGGTTGCGCCGGGTGAAGAAGCCGAGGGATGACGGGATCTGGCGATGAGGGCGTGCGGAAACGAATTCGTTCGCAAGGTGCTGGCCGTGCTGGTGTGCTGCTCGATGATGGCTCCGCAGGCGGCGCTGGCGCAGCAGTCGCGCGCGGGTGAAAACGGCTTCACCTTCAAGGTGACGAGCGAACTTGTGCTGGTGAGCGTGACGCGTGCGCGACAAGAAAGGTGCGCTCGTCCGCGGGCTCAAGCAGAGCGACTTCACCGTGCTGGAAGACGGCAAGACACAGCACATCCAGAGCTTCGACATCGAGGACGTGGAGCAACTACGCTCCCAACGGCTCCGCAGGGCGGGCCCGCACAGGCCGAAGCGGCGGCGGCGAAGACGGATCTGTTCACCAGCCGGAAAGCTCCATCGCACGAAGCGCTGCGCGATCGCAGACTGATGGTTCTCTTTCTCGATCTGAGTTCGCTGGAGAGCGACGACAGCGACCGGGCGGTGGAGAGCGCAAAGAACTTTGTGACCAAGCAGATGACGCCCGCCGATCTGGTGAGCATCGTGAGCTTCGATACCGTCGCTGAAGGTGGTGCAGGATTTCAGCAGCGACAAGAAGCTGCTGCTGACGGCGCTGGAGCGAGATTGCGGGCAACGAAGGCACCGGGCAGGAGGCGGGCACCACCGGCACCAGCGAGGGCACGCCCGACGATGCCGGTTCGTTCGTGGCCGACGATACGGACTACAACATCTTCAACACCGATCTGCGCTTGCAGGCGCTGTCTACGATCGCGAAAAATCTCTCCGGCATCGATCAGAAGAAGTCGATTTTGTACTTCAGCAGCGGCATGACCAAGACCGGCGTGGAGAATCAGGCGCAGTTGCGGGCAGCGGTGAACGCCGCGGTGCGCTCGAATGTGTCGATCTACGCGGTGGACTCGCGCGGCCTGCAGGCGCTGCCGCCGGGCGGGATTGCGAGCTCGGCGAGTTTGCGCGGAGTTTCCTCCTACAGCGGCGCCGCGGTGCAGAACGATCTGGACTCCAACTTCGCCAGCCAGGAGACGCTGGTGACCATCGCCAACGATACCGGCGGCAAGGCGTTCCTGGATTCCAACGATTTCAGCAAGGCATACGCGAAGGTTCAGGCGGACAGCGAAACGTATTACGTACTCGGCTACCGCAGTTCGAATCCGAATCAGGATGGCCGCTTCCGCCGCATTCAGGTGAAGCTGAACCGGAGTGACGTCAAGCTGGAATATCGCATGGGATACTACGGGCCCAGGGATTTCCAGCACTTCACCAAAGAAGACCGCGAAGAGCAGCTGCGCGAAGAACTGATGTCTGAGCTGCCGAATACCGATCTTCCGGTGTATCTGGCATCGGGCTATTTCCGCACGCCAGGAGGGCAAGTTCTACGTGCCGGTGTCGATCGTTGTGCCGGCTTCGGCGCTGGTGGTGCAGCGCGATAAGGATAAGGCCTCGCTCGACGTGCTGGGCGTGGTGCGCGACAAGGAAACCAAGTTTCCAGTCGGCAACGTTCGTGACAACATCAAGCTCACGGTGGAGCAGACGCAGAGTGTGACGGCGGGCAGCAGCGCGGCTCTGACCGGAGCAGCGCGCAGCGTGACCGCGGCGGCCAAGCGCAAGAACGTGCAGTACAACACGGGCTTTCTGCTTCCGCCGGGGCGTTATCACTTGAAATTCGTGGTGCGCGAAAATCAGAACGGACGAGTGGGAACATTCGAGAGCGATGTGGTGATTCCGGATCTGCGCAAAGAAAAAATGAAGATGAGTTCCGTCATGCTTTCCAGCCAGAGGGTTCCGGCGGGAAAGAAGTCGCAGTCGAATCCGCTGGTGAGCGATGGGCAGGAGATCATTCCCAACATTGCGCACGTCTTCACGCCGGAGCAGTCGATGACGCTGTACTACGAGGTCTACGATCCGGCGAAGTGGGCGGAGAAGAAGGATGCAATCCATCTGCTGACCAACATCGAATTCTTTCGCGGCAAAGTGAAAGTGTACGAGACGCCGCTGGTGGAGGCACAACAGTTGAACGCCGCCGACCGCAAGGCAGCGGCGTTTCAGTTCGAAGTGCCGATGAAAGCGCTGACTCCGGGCTGGTACACCTGCCAGGTGAACGTGATCGACGACGCAGGCGCGGCGTTCGCGTTTCCGAGAACGCATGTGCTGGTGAGGCCGTAGCAAGGTTAGCAAGCCTTGAATGACGCAATCAGGTTGGCGCGCGAAGCGCTGATGCAAGAATGCCGCCTCGTTCGGAGGCGGCATTCTTGCGTAAGCAGAGCGTTGCTAGGGCAGGCGGAAGAACTGACCGCCCTTCCAGTCAGGAATCGAGTTGAGTTGCAGATCGTAGCTGCTGGGTGACTGCATCATCAGGTAGCGCACCGTGAAGCCGACGTTTTGCGACGAATAATCGGCGGTATTGTTGGCATTGACGAATGCGCCGACAAACCAGTTGGGAGCCATGCGGTAACCCATCTTGAACTCGAGGTTGTAGTTGGCCCCGGTCTTGGACTGGCCGGCATAGTACGGTGCGGTCAACTGATCCTTGACGGGTGTTAGCGGGAAGAACGGCGACTGATCCTCGGAGAAGAACTGCGAGCCCAAACTGGCGGCAACGGAGTACTCCATCCGCTCCCACTTGCCCACCCAGCGGATGGGGGCGTTGAAGAGGAAGTAGCTCTGCGGGCTGAAGTAGCCGCCCTGTCCGAAGGTGAAGTAACGCAGGTTCTGGTCATAGTGCATGCCGGTCAGGTTGAGGCCGACGGTGAGGCGTCCTTGTGGGCGCTCCAGAAGCTTCCAGTAGGTTCCGGTGGTCCCGCTGATGCGATCATTGTTTGCAACATTGTGTCCGGTGATCTCGTCATAGCCGAACTGGGTGTAGATGCCGGAATTGCCGCCACCCCAATTTCCACTAATCTGTCCGCCGGTTGCCACTACGCCGCCCCAGACCTGTCGGGTGATGGGGTCCACGGTGCCGGAGTAGGAGAGCAGGGTATCGGTGACCGCACTGCGGTTGAGTTGGACGGTGATGGGACCGCCCAGGATCTTCCAGCGCACTCCGCCTTCAAAGTTGCGAACCCAGAATCCCTGCGGCGTCATGCCGGCCATGGCGCCAAAGTTTTGGGTAGAAAGCTGCACGTCGGCGGCGGCTCCTGCGGCAGACTGCGATGGGAAGGTTTGGCCCACGGCGGCGTTTCCGAGGCGCAGATTGCTGGTGCCGTCCGGTTGGCCGGCGTAAATAAACGTGGGCTTGAAATCAACTCCGACGCGCAGGCTCTCACCGAGCATGAAATTGCCGGCAAGGTTGCCCTGCTCGGTAATGGCGCGGTCGAAGCCAGCGGTGCCGCTGCGGCTGCTGACCACGGTTCCGGCGCCGAAGAACGGGGTATTGCGCGATTGCACGGCGTTGATCTCGTCCTCAATCTCCTGGCGCTCGCCCTGCTGTTTGTCCGGAGTGATGAAGGTGCTGTCCCAGCGCGAGCTCTTCTGCTCGATCAACTGGCCAAGCGCGGCATCGGTGTCCTGCTGGGCGGTGGTGTCCTTTCGCGGGATTAGAAATTCGGTTGCCGGTGGAGCGGCGGCAGGCTGGTCGCTGCTCCGCGGTTCGTCTGAGTCCTGCGCTTCCGAATCCGGGCTGGGAAGGTGCAACGAAACGGGACGGGTCGAGGGATGCTCCTCCATCAGTGGTGCGGGGTCCGCGTCATGGTCGGGCTTCGCCGGCGGTTGCCTCTTGTGAGCGGGTGGGGGAGCCGTGGTGGTCTTCGCGGGCGGCTCGGCCGGAGTGTTCATCTGTTGCCGGAATGCCTTTGGCGCCGGTGGTAGTGCGCTCTCAGCCGCAGGAGCCATGGTCATGGCCGAGGTCTGGGTCCGCGGCTGGTAGACACGGGTGAGGGCGTTGCGGTTGATCTGCGGCAGTTCGCCATCCGGCATCAGCAGCTTGGCCAGGCTCTGGGTGGCCTGCGACTGGTGCGGAGCCTCCTTGCCCTGTCCCAGAATGCCGAAGAGGGAATCATTGGCGCCGTCTGGTGGCATGGCTTGCAACGCGGCCTTCCAGTAGGCCTCTGCCTTGCTGTAGTCGCCGCGCGCGGCGGCCTGCTTGCCGGCAATCTCCAGCAGCGGCCCGCTCTTAGGCCAGCGCTGCAGCGCGGTCTTGGTCCAATGCTCCGCCAGTTGGTTGGCTTGCACGCTCATCGCGGCGCCAATGGCTCCAAGATAATCCTCGACCGCGGCGTCCTGCATCCCCCACTTTTCATAAACCAGCAGAGCGCGGCGAGTGTCACCGGTGCGGAGTAACATTCCAGCCAGTCCGGCGCGAATTTTATTGTCATTCGGAAGTGCCTGCGCGGCCGAGGTGAGGATGGCGACGGCACGCTGTTCGTCCCCACTCTCCAGCGCTTGCTGGGAGCGGCGCAAACTCCACGTGGACCAGATCTTGCGGATGTTCTCACGCTGAGCGGGAGTGAGGTCGTTGCGCAGATTGACGGAGGTCAGCAGAGCGTAAAGCTCCTTCTCACGGCCGTCGGCGTCGAGATAACTCCAGGCAAGCTGGATGTCGAGATCGGCGGGCGGTTGCTTGCGCATGACGTCGTAAGGCCAGCGTGCCTCCTGCAAGAGACGGATCCCGCCTTCACTGTCTCCGACCGCGACGTGCACGGAAGCCATCAGGGCGAGGTAGTTTGAATCCTTCTCCAGAAGCTTGCGCACCTTGTCCGGCATGCGCTCGGCTTCGGCGAGGGCGCGGTCATCGTCCTTCTGTTCGTGCAAGCCGGTGAGATAACCGCGCCAGGCGTCGGGATCATTTTCGTTCTGATCCACGATACTTTGATAAAGCTCGCTGGCTTTATCAGCCCGGCCCTGGTGCAAATAGACGTTGGCGAGTTGAAGCTGGGTGTTGACCTGAGCGTTGTGCGGCAGGGAGGGAAGCTCAAGCGCCTTGTGCAGGAAGGCTTCCGCGCTGTCGTATTGTCCCTGGGCAATGTAGATGGCCGCGATGGAGTTCAGGAACGGTCCGGAGCGAACCGCCTGGGAGTAGATACCTTGCGGCATGGTCTTGATTGCGCCGATAGCTCGGGCGTAGTCGTTAATGCGCAAATAGGCGGCCAGCAGCCCCTGCCACGCACTCAGATTATCGGGATTGCGATCGGCGACGCGCTTGAAGAACGCCGCGGCTTCTACGGCCTGGCCCGAATCCATCATGGTATTGGCAAACTGGAGCTGAATGTCGGCGGCGGCCCGCGGCGACTCCTGTCCGGCGATCTGGGTGGCGCGACGCAACATGCGTTCGGCTTCCATCTGCTGACCGGTAGCCTGGTTGGCCAGAGCGAGAGCGGTGAGCAGATCTGCATCATTCTCCAACGTATCGCGAACCTGGGCCGGGAGGCGGTGATAGGCCTGAACCGCGGCCTCGGAGTTACCCGATTTGTAGAGGGCAGTTACATACCCGCGCCAGGCAGGTGCGTTCTGCGGATCGGCCTCGGCCACCTTCTTGAACAACGGCAACGCCGATTGCACGTCGCCCTTCTTCATCAGCGAGCCGGCGAGTCCGATGGTGGCTTCCGCATTGGTGGGGCGCAGCGATAGCGCCTGCTGATACGCGTTGACCGCATCGTCGCTGCGGTCTTCTTTCAGCGCCAGGTTTCCGCGCTTCATCTCAGTCCAGAAGTGGGCGCTCTCCAGGGCCTGCTGCACCGCACTGCTCTGGGGCTCGACCTTGATTGCATCCTCGAAATTATGGAGCGCAGCTTCGAACTCCTCTTTTTTCATGTTCACAAAGCCGAGACCGGCCAATGCCTGCCCGGAGGTTGGATGGCGTGTGAGCACGCTTTCAAAGCGCGCCTGCGCCTCTTCCAGATTTCCTGCATTCAGCGCCTTGTAGCCGCGGTCTTCATCGGGATCGCCAGCCGGTTCTTTTTTGCCGGAAGGCGGCTGCTGGGCGGAGATCTTTTTCGCCTGCGCCTTCTCCTGCGCTTGCTGCTGCTCCCACAGGTCGTGCTCCGGATAGCGCTTTAAGTATTCGCGGATCGAGGCCTGGTACGCCGGGCTGTTGGCTTCCCAGAGCAGCGCCTGCCGCCAAGCCTGATGAGCAATCTCACTATTTGCGCCGTGCAGAGAGGAGAGTAGCTGCACGCCCTGCATTCGCGTCTTGGGGTCGTAGGTCAGCAGGCGTCCGAGGGAGAGCTTGTATTGCTCGTTCGTGGGGTAGCGTTGCACCAGTTGGCGCAGCGAGGCCAGCGCCGGTTCGCGGCCATTGGCGGAGGCGGCTTCGGTCTCATAATAGGCCACCGACCATTCGCCGAGCGGCGGCTCTTCGCCAAAGATTTCGCGGTAGATGCGGAAGGCATCGTCGGGCCGGCCAGCGCGGGCAAGGCGCCCGGCTTCGTCCAGCCGTGCGTGCTGTTGCTGGGTGAGCACCTGCATCGCTCGAATGCGCGCGATGGCGGGATCCTGCGGATGGGTGCGCTCCAGATGGTCGAGGTACTTGCGCGCCTCTTCCGGCTGGCCGCTTTGTTTGGCCCATCGAGCCAGGCCGGCCAGCGCCTCGGGTTGATCGGGGTCCGCCAGCAGAACCTGCTGCCAGGTCTGAGCTGCAAGGTCCGAGCGCCCACGTCCCTCAAGAGAGCGAGCTTTATCCAGCAATAATGCGACTGCGCTGGAAGCCGCCAGCAGCGCGGGCGCCAGCAGGACCGCAGCGATCATCAATAGGACCCAACGCTTCCATTGCCTCATTTGCTTCTCCACCGAACTTCTAATGCGCCTTCGGAGGTGAACCAGAAGAGGTTCTGGACCCATCCCGTGCCGAAGAGCGCAAGATTCTGATCGTAATATCTGGGCGGATCCCCATAGAGATTGCTCTGGGGCTTGCGCGCAATCTCCAGCCGGCTCGATTGCAAAGTGAAAGCTCTGCTATCGCCCACCGCCATCAAGAAGGGCAGAAGCGCGGCGGAGTAGCCCACTCCGGCGTGCTCTGCCGCCACTTTGCCTTCCGCCGAGACCATCATCGGCGGATAGAAATTGTCTTTCATGTAGTTGCGCATGCCTTGCAGCGCAGCCAGCAACTCTTTGCGTCCGCGAGTCTTGGGATCGGTCATGCCGACCCACAGGTAGACGCGAATCGCGTCAAAGCTTCCCCGAGATTCCGACGCCGGTCCCCGGCCCGGCTCCCAACCTTTTTCGGTCGAATACTTCACCCAGTCCAGCACAAAGCCGTGTGGCGATGCATGCCGCACCACGAGCGGAGTACTCTCGGCGATCTGCAACCACGGTCCCTCTGGCAGCGCCGCCGCAAGTCCGTACAGAAGTTGCACCGGCATATAGCTCGGGTTCAACTCCACCGAATCCTTGGAGCTAAAGCCAACCGGCGCAGGTAACAATACGGTTCCCGCTCCCGGAATCCTGATCACGCTCTGCTCGGCAACCCGTCCGGCGATGGCCGCTCCCAACTTGACGAATCCGGGCTCCTGCCACAGACGGCCCGCTTGAATCAGGGTGTAAGCCATCCAAAGGTCGGCATCGCTGGCCGGATTGCTGTCCAGGACATGGCAACCGCCCTCGGGAGCGCAGCCCCACAGCCAGGCTGGCAGATTCGACATGAGATCGCCGGTGGCCAGGTTCGTCTGGGTCCACTGAAGAATGCGGTCGAAGGCGGGCCGGTCATTGGCCACCAATGCAAAGAACAATCCGTAGGCCTGAGCCTCGGAGGTGGTGCGTGCTCCGTCATCGTGGTCCACGACGCGGCCGCTCTGCTCAAGAAAACCACGCTTGTAGCCCTGCCACAGCTCCCAGGTGACGACGCCGGAGCTGTCATCACGGAGCGAGATCTCAGGCTCGGGTTGGGACTGAACCGCGGGCGCCATAAGCCTCGGATTATTTTCCCTCCCGAGAAGCAGGCCGGGCGCAAGCAGGCTCTGCACGGCCAGGCACGCAATCATCAAGATCTTCAAGCCGGCCTCACAGAGCGTCCGGGTTCAGCCGCTTCCATGCCTGACGCTCGACGGCGCGGTCCAGCAGCACCGCAATAATCAGTGCGCCGATCAGCATGAAGACCGGAATGAACCAGTAGTAACGAGTGAAGGTAAACATCATGAAGTCAAAGACACTCAAGCGTCCAGCGCGATACGTGTTTTGCGCGATGTGGAACGACTGAAACGTGCCGTTCTGCGCCACCGAGACAGTACCATAGACATTTCCCTGGCGAACGGAGGGAGCAAAAAGGGTCGAGAGCACGGTGGTGTTGTTCGGATCGCGTGGGATCAACATTACGACCGAACGCTCGGGGTTGAGCGGCGACTCAAATCCTTCGACGTATCCATCGATGACCGCATCCTGGCTCAAGAGTCCGGTGGCAGATTGCCGGTCCGCGGACTTGATCGGCGAGTCGGGCTGCAAACGCTCCATCCAACTGGTGGCCGGTCCCAAGCGCCCGCCTGCTTCGGTGACCTGGATGGGAAGCGAACGTGCCCAACTGGTCACCAGCGGTTGATCGAAGACACTGCCCAAGACCACCAGGTCACGATTCGCGTAGTGCGATACCGATGCCGAATCGGTGACCGCGACGAGCAGTGCCGGAGAGCCGGTCTGGGCTCCGAAAAATCCCATCATGTTCAGCAACAGCTCAATCTCGGCGTTGCCCGGACTGGCGGGCATGACCACCGCCGCATCCGACAGGTCGCTGTGAGCGGTAAACGGATAACCCGCCTGCGAGAACAATTCGAGCTTTGGCATCATGACGGAGTGAGGCGCATGCAGCAGCTCAATCTGGGTCTCGCGCAGAATCTGTCCATACTGGGGATTGGCGGGCGTCGAATCGGCTTCGAATAAAAAGTCTGCCGTGATCGTGTTGTTGTAAGGATTCAGGGAATGCACGGGCAACATGACGCGGTCGGAGTGGATCACGCCCACGCCTTCGGGCTTCAACTGGATGCTGCCAATGAAGACTCCGTTCAGCCGCAGAGCCATCTCAGCCTTGGTTCCCGGATCGACGCCGCCAAACTGGTACTTGAGCTGGATGGGGACCTCGGGACTGCCGACAAAATACAGATCGGGTGGCAGGCGGAAGTAAAGATCGACGGAGCCGGAGCCGTAAACGCGAAGGCTCTCCTGCGTGGTGTATTCGCCGAGCCCACTGGGCCTCTCATAGCTGTGCCAGCGGGGGGCGTAGTAGGCCGCGAGCGGAGTGAAAACCTTGGAAGTGCTCAGTAAAGCAGTGTCACCGCTGTGCGAAAACTCGCCGGAGGCAAAGGAGCGGGCCGCCATGAGAGCCTGCTCGGAGTCGGCTCCCAAGATCAGCAGAACCTTGCCGTAGGGATCAATGGGATTGTTGCGCATGGCAATGGCGGGACCGGAGATGCCAGTCACGTCAAAGTGCTGCAGCAAGGATGAGCCCAGGGTGGTGACGATGACACAGTTGCCACCTGGGAGCTGGTCTCGCGAAACCGTGAACTGAACGCCGCGATAATCAGAGAGTTCGCCGAACTTGCTGGCCACCACCCCGGCAGCAGCAAGCAAGGTGTTGTCCGGACTGGCGGGCAGCACGAAAGGAAGACTCCAGACGCGCTGCACCGAGCGATCGAAAAATGGCTGAGGCAGCAGGTGAAGGTCATTCGCGATGGACAGGCGAGTGCCGTTGAGCGACAGTTCGGTTGCGACGCCCAGCGTGGTCCATGGGCTGTTGCCGTCGCATGACGCACAATGGCCGGAGAGTTGGAAGGCGAGCGTATTCTCCGTGGAGAGCAACTCGGCAGGAATGCTGACCTGGGTGGAGATGTTGTTTCCTGGCGCCACTTCGATCGAGGCAATGGCCGTATTGTTCAGCGTGATGTTCAGCATCAGCTCGCGTGGCCGGAGTTGAAAGGGCGAAGAGTAGCGCAGGGAGAGGGTGCTGGCGCTGACCACCTTGGTTACCGGAATGCTGAAGTTGAGCAGGGCTCGCGCGTCACTGCCGCGCAGCAAGATGGGACGCTGCTGGCCCAGGGCGCGCAGATCGAACTGGTCGTGGAATTCAGCTTGCGGGGATGGCGCCTCAGGCTTGTTCTCCTTCGCGGCGGCCGCGCTTGGCTTCGGCTGATGATGGGTCGTGGTGCGAGCCGGGGCACGATGCACAACCAACAGGATCAGTCCCAGAATGATGAGCACCAGGATTAGGACCGGCTGCCGGCGGCGTTTCACGTCCTCCTTCACATCGCCGGTGGAAGGATCGTCCGGGCGCGCCGTGAAGAGGCCGCGTGAGATGGCGAACATCCCATTGAGCGCGACGCCGAGTAACCGTCCGTAGGTACGCAGCGGGCGATCCTCTTCGCGATGTTTCCCCCAATCGATCCAGGAATCGGCGCGGGTGTAGAGGACGCGGGTCAGAACTTCCTCTTGCTCTAGATTGAGTTCACCAAAATCAATGCGGATGGTCTTGTCCGCGCAATGAATGATGCGAGGCTCGAAGAAGCATCCCTCAGGCTGCTCGGAAAAATAGAAATTGATGAACTCGTCGGACTGCAAGTCGCGCTCGGAATCCGTCACGTGCAGTGCGGCTCCGCTATTGGACAAGTTGATGGTGTTTCCGTGAATCTGATTGCCGTCCTGACAGACGATCGTAAACGGCACCTCGACATCGACCCGGACATGGCGGCGCTGCTGCTTGGTTTCCCAGGCCACGGCGGCGGAAACCAGCAGGATCACGATGTTATAGAACGTCCACAAAACGTTCATGATGACCGTGTCGTGGTGGGCGCTATCCCAGTAGAGGTAGCGCGGAATGCCAATGAGGAGGCCGAGGATGTTGAGGCCCAGAAGCACTAGGAACGGCATGGCAATCTTGCGGTCGAAATAGGACTTTGGCACCAAGCCGCCCTTGGCGGTGACGTTGAAGGTGCCGAGTTTGGGATTGATCAGGGCCAGGAGGGTCGGATACAGAATATAAGGCGCCAGGACGGCTTCGTAAATCTCATTCCAGAAGGAGAGCCGGTAACGGCCCTGCACCCGCGAGTTGGTGATCTGGGCCAGCAGAATATGGGGCAGCGCATAGGCAAAGATCGCCCACGCGTAGCCGTAGATGTTGACCCATCCGAAGAGCAGGTAGACCAGTGGCGCAGTGAGGAAAACCAGTCTTGGCAGCGCATACAGGAAGTGCGAGCAGGCGTTGAAATAGCAGAAGCGCTGCGCCAGGGTGAGCTTCCGGTTGAAGAGTGGATTCTCCGTTCGCAGGATCTGCACCATGCCGCGAGCCCAGCGAATCCGTTGCCCGATGTGGCTGGAAAGACTTTCCGTAGCCAGTCCGGCGGCCTGCGGGAAATTGATGTAGGCGGTGTTCCATTGGCGGGTGTGCATGCGCAGGGCGGTATGGCAATCCTCGGTGACCGTCTCTACGGCAACTCCGCCGATTTCCAGCAGTGCGGGGCGGCGCAGCACGGCGCAGGAGCCGCAGAAGAATGTCGCATTCCAGAAGTCATTTCCATCCTGCACGATGCCGTAGAACAACTCGCCTTCGTTGGGCATCTTGCGGAACTGGCCGAGGTTCTTCTCAAAGGGATCGGGCGAGTAGAAATGGTGCGGGGTTTGCAACATTCCCAGTCGCTTGTCCCGCAGGAACCATCCCATGGTGATCTGCAGGAAGGAGCGGGTGGGGATGTGGTCGCAGTCGAAGATTGCAATGAAGTCGCCAGTCGTCTGGGTGAGCGCCTGGTTGATGTTGCCGGCCTTGGCGTGGTTGTGCTTTTCGCGGATGATGTAGCCGCAACCGGCGGCGGCCGCAAAGTCACGGAATTCCTCGCGCCGTCCGTCGTCCAGAATGTAAACCTTGAACTTATCGCTGGGCCAGTCGATGTTGAGCGCGGCCAGCACGGTGGGCCGCACCACATAGAGCGGCTCATTGTAGGTAGGTACATAAACATCGACCGTGGGCCACTCGTTCGAGTCGTCCGGCAGGGTTGCAGGTTTGCGGCGTAACGGCCGGATCGTCTGAAAATGACCCAGATAGAGGGTCATGAAGGCGTACATCTCGGCGAACAAGAGAACGATGACGAAGAAGTTATTGATCGAGCTGCCGTGACCGGCCGTGGTCATGCCCTCAATCGTCTGCTGAATGCGGAAGTAGGCGTAGCGGGTGGTAGCGACGGCGGAGAGCGCCATCATCGTGATCGTGATCACCTGGCTCCGGGAGATCCGGTTCAGCACGATGACGAGGGCCAGCGTTGCCAGTCCGACAAAAGATTGCTCTTGCCAAGTGAGCGGGATGATGATCATGAATCCCGATATCACCAGGGCAATTACAACGAGCAACCAATTCCAGAGGCGCCGCAGGTGAGTACGTTTCTTCATGAGCTACGTTTTTCCTTTGCCAATGCCCGCAACTCGCTGCCAGGCCAGTAATGAATGAATTTAGACGGCGCCGTGCGAACGCCGCGCCGAAGTTGCCTCGCGCACCCAGACTGCGAGCCGCTGGAAGTCGTCGGCGGGGGCGGAGTTGGGCGCATAGTCCAGAACCGTCATACCCGCTGCCAGAGCTTCGGCAACCGCATCACTGCGGCGGATGCAAAACGGCAGCAGGCGTGGGCCAAGTTGCAGCCGGAGGTTCTGCCGCACTTGCGCATGGAAGGCTGACTCCGGATCGAATTTATTGATGAGGAAATGCACGCCCATTTGCTGGCGCGCGCCGGTCCGGTTGACACGCTCGAAGAGCTTACGGAAGGGAGCCAAGGCCATCACCGAATTAATATCCGGCGTGATCACGACCACGCAGGCGAAGGCCAGATTCAGCATCGGCCCCTCCGATCCGCGCGGTACGGAAATCTCGACGATGCAGCGATCGATCTCGTTCTGCAGGGAGTTGACCTCCCCGATCAGCCAGGCTCCGCTATCCTCGTCGTTCTTCGGCGCGGCGTCGAATTCATGGCTGACGATGTGTACGGTGCCCTGACTGCGAAGCGGAGGCACAAAGGTCCGCAGGCGGCAGGACTGTGAAAACTGGGCGCCAAAGTGCAGCGGCGCAGAAGATTGCTGCGCGCCATGAACCATCAAGACATTTTCGCCCGCCGCCGAAAGAGCGCGGCCAAGCGTGGCAGAGACGGTTGTCTTGCCAGTGCCTCCGCCAGGTGAACAGATCGCGAATGTGGGCACGCTCAGTTCGCTCGAGTCACCGCGCAGTGCGGGAGATTCGCTCTCACTGCCGAGATTCTGCAACAGGGACCATTGCGGCGGTTGGGGACGGACGAATTCCAATTTTGCGGATTCCGTGGTCGGATTTGCCGGAGCGCCACCTGTACGCGACAGGGGAAAGGCGTTCCCGCCGCTCCGCCGCTCCACGCCGGTATAGTTGTCACTGCCGCCACTGCGCCGGTCCTGAGTAAATACCTTGTATTTATCCAGTTGCGTGCGCGAAAGCAATGCAGCCACGTCTTGTGGCGGATTTTCGTCGGACATGCTCGGCTCTCCTTGACACGAATTCTGGCCGTCTCAACCCCGGGCAGATCACAATTCTATTGTGGCGGTTCTTTCCAAGGGCCTCTATGGGTTCTTTGCCTTAACTCACAGACAAATCCTTCCAGTGCTCGCCAGGTACTAACTAGTCACTACTTAGTACTAAGTACACTGAATTTAGCCCTATATAACAGTATTTTACTTCAGCAGCAACTCTGCTGCGGCAGTCGATGGTAATTACTTCTATGGACTTTTAGTAATCACTTCGATACCGGATCGCCTGGGAGGATGTCGTCCTGGATTGTGACACTGGCAACGGGAGCGGCCGACGAGCTCTGAATCGGCAGGGTTGCGGCTTGGAATCGAGCGGCGAGGCTACGCTGGATCCGAGGCGGAGCTGAAGAATTTATGACCTCAATGGAGCGCTGCTCCCGTGGCGGTCAGGATCACTCCCGCGACTCCAAGGACGATTCCCGCGATCCAATAGTGGCGCCGTTTGGTGAGCAGCGTGATGGAACAGATGACGAGGCCCATCTCCAACAGAGTTTCGCCCAGGTCGTAGCGATTGGCGCGATGGGTGAACAGATCCACCTCTGCCTCCAGTGCCTTGGCTTCCTCCTGAATCTTTTCCTGGTCAGCCTTTTGTTTCTCGATCGTCGACTTCGTTCTTCTTGAGCAGCGCCTCGGCGGCGGCGGCGTTCTTCAATGGCACGACCTTCAGAAGTTCGTCCACCTGCTCCATGGTGTTGCGGCGGATGTTCTTTGCCTGGTAATAGTTCCAGGTGTCGGTAGCTTTGTCCTGCTTAAGAACCTCTTCGGTGTGGGCACGATGACTCAGCAAGTGCGGCGACCGCGACCAAGACGGCGAGGATGGCCATGGTGAAGCTGACCGGGGCCAGTTTGGATTGTTCGCGGCCGTGCTCGGCGGCTTCCTGCAACTCTTCCATCTCGTGTTCTGTGCTCATCTGGTTCCTCTCGTTCTTCCTACTTTACGGTGTGAGCGGCGCTCGGCGCCAGTGCCTGCGGAGCGGAGCCTTACCCGACGGAGTTCACGCCTTTTCCGGTTTTCGCTTCGGTTATTTTCCCTGCGCTTCTTTTCCCTTAGATTCGAGCTCTCGTCGCGCTGCCGCCAAAGCTCGCCGCTTCTCCTCGCTTACTTCAGGATAAGCTCAGCTTCATGTCTTGCAGCGCATGAACAATCACGGAGGAAACTACCAGCCGCGCAAACCACTTGTTATCGGCCGGAACCACGATCCAAGGGGCATGTTTGCTGGCTGTGTGCCGGATCATGTCCTCATAGTTCTGCTGATAATCGTCCCAGAAGCGGCGCTCGCGCACATCGGCGGCGGAAAATTTCCAGTTCTTTTCCGGCTCGTCGAGGCGCGCGAGGAAGCGGCGCTTCTGCTCCTCCTTGCTCAGGTTCAGGAAGAACTTTGCGAATCGCGATGCCGTTGCGCGTGGCGTAGCGCTCGAAGGCGGAAATGTCCTCGAAGCGCTCCTTCCAGAGATTGTCGCTGATGCAGGCCTTGGGCAGGCGCTCGGCCTCCAGCAGTTCCGGATGCACGCGCACCACCAGGACCTCTTCGTAGTAGGAACGATTGAAGATCCCGATTTTGCCGCGTTCCGGCACGCACTTCGACGTTCGCCACAGGTAGCCGTGAGCGAGTTCTTCCGACGGAAGGCGTCTTGAACGAGAACACCTGACAGCCCTGCGGATTCACCCCGCTCATCACATGCTTGATGGTGCCATCCTTGCCCGCCGCGTCCATTGCCTGAAAGATCAGCAGCAGCGCCCAGCGATCCTGCGCGTAGAGCTTGTCCTGCATCTCGGCAAGTAGCTGCGTGGAGCGCTGCAGCAACTGCTTCGGATTCCTCTTTGAACTCCTTCGGAAGTCCGCCGGTATCGCCCGGATCGAAATCCTGCAGGCGGAACTTCTTGCCGTGATCGATTCGGTAGAGAGTGGCCAGCGATCGCAGTTTCTTCTCCTGCTTCATGCAGCGGTTCTCCTTGGATGCCTTTCGCGCAGCGTGCGGCACGGGATCAGCATCGGCGACATTCACCCGCTAAACAGCCTACTCCGATGGAGGCAGACTCGTCTCCCTACTTAACTCGCGACGCTACCCGCGGCTTTACTCGCGGCCCTGGCTGCGCAAGATCTGCTCCACCCGCAGCAGGTCGTCTTCCGTGTCCACGCCAATGGTGTCGAAGGGCGTGGCAGCGGCATAGATATCCACGCCATGATCGAGAAAGCGAAGCTGCTCCAATCGCTCGGATTGCTCCAACTCCGACTCCGGCCACTGGCAGAACTGCTCCAGCGCTTTGGGGGTGTAGGCATAGAATCCCAGATGCTTGAAGTACCGCACAACGCTGCGCGGATCGCCGCCATGGTCGCGGTCGAAGGGGATGGTTGCGCGCGAGAAATAGAGAGCCCGCCCATTGAGCGCGGTTACAATTTTCACCGCGTTCGGATTATTCACGTCCTCGGCGGGGCAGGGCGTGTAGACGGTTCCCACCTCCACTCCAGGCTTCATCACGGCAAGCAATGCATCCAGATGCTCGGGGCGTGCCAGCGGTTCGTCCCCCTGAACATTCACATAGATGTCGGCCGGCACGCTTTGTGCGACCTCGCGCACCCGGTCGGTGCCACTGCGGCACTCCTCAGAGGTCATGCGCACGTTCCAACCGTGGCTTTGGCAAAGCGCGAAAATTTCATCCGAGTCGGTAGCGACGATGACATCGCTGAGTCCCCGGCAGGCGCAAGCTGCTTCGTAGACGCGTTGAATCATTGGCTTTCCGAGTATCTCGCGAAGAGGCTTGCGCGGGAGGCGAGTGGAGGCGATGCGGGAGGGAATGATTGCGATGGCGTTCATCGACCCAGTTTCAAGTTTCGGGCGGGAACAATCAAGTACCCAGACAAGCACCGCAAGCTCCCGCCTCGCTAATCTGTATTCCTCGCACACCGAGGCCGACTTAACGATCGGGGCTGTCGGGCTCGGGGTTCGCCTCAGGCACAGGCTGCCGCGGATCGGAGGAAGCAGGCGCGCCCATGGATGCCGGGGGACTACTCTGACCTGTCGCTGGCTTTTGTTGCGCTGCGATCGATTCGCCGTTTACCACCAGATCCACGCGACGGTTCATCTGGCGACCCTGCGGTGTGCTGTTGCTGGCGACGGGGTTCGCGGGGCCCATTCCTTGCGCGAAGACGTTATTGATGCTCACTCCTTGCGCGACCAGGAAATCGCGTACGGCGGCGGCACGGCGCTCGGAGAGTTCCTGGTTGTGTTCCACGCTGCCGGTCGAATCCGTGTAGCCCTCGATCTGCAATTTCAGGTCGGGATAGGCTTGGATGATTCCGGCAACCTTGGCGAGCCGCACCTTTGCCCCTGGCTTCAGGGTGGACTGATTGGGGTCAAACAGCACGTCGCTCATATTCACGATCAATCCGCGCGCGCTGTCACGAGTTTGCAGGATCTGATTGAGCTGGGTAAGCAGCCGCTGCCTCATCTCCTCCTTCGACTGCTCTGCGGCCTGGGCGCGTTGGTCGGCGGATTGTGCCTGCGCGGCCAGTGCCTGTTGTTGTTCTAGAGCTGCCTGGCGAGCGGCTTCGGCTTGCTGCTGTGCCTGCAATGCCTCCGTCTTTGCCTGCTCGGCGGCCTGGCGCTCCTGTTGCGCCTGTTGCTCAGCCTGCTGGGCCTGCAGAGTCTGCTGTTGTGCATCCTGGGCCCGCTGTTGTTCGGCTAGCGCTTGCTGCTGCGCCTGCTGGGTACGCTCCTCGGCGGCCCTTTGCTCGGCCGCCACCTGCGCGTCGGCCTTCCTACGAATGGTCAACACGCGGGCGTCCTCGGCTGCCTCGGTGGCTCCCCGCGCTACGGTCGCGATCGTCGACGTAGACTGCCTTTCCCGAAGGTCGTCGTCGCCGCGATCCAAAAGTTGCTGGGCGTGTGCCAGCACTTCCGGAGCATATTCCTGGGCGCCGGTTGCCTGTGCGATGGCCACCGCGTTCCGAGCTTCGAGCAGCGTCAGCGGGATCTCCCTCTTCTCGGCAAGGCTCAGGTTAGTCGCCGGGAGTTGATTGCTGGCCAAGTCCACGGTGTACTCGCCCTTTTCCGTAGCATCGTAGCGGGCGCTTACTGCTTGCTTCAACCCCTTGGTGTCTCTGCTGAACTCATTTTCAAGTACGGTCAGGTTGCTGGGGCGAGTCACCGCGAAATAGGGCTCAGCGGTCACAATCATTCCAAAGTATTGCAAATTCGCGGTGAGGCGAACGCGAACTTCGTGCTTGTCGTTCGGCACGATCTCACCCAGGTTTACCGGACGCCCTTCCGGCGTCACTGCCCAGAGAACGTAGGTCAGATATTCCGGTCCATAGTAGTTGGCCGCGCGCACGTTTTTGAACTCTGCATTGATTTGGATCCGCCCCGCCTTGCTATCTACCTTGGCCTGGCCAGAGCCGTCTGGCATCAGGCTGGTTCCGCGGAAATCGATCCTTGTCGAACCATTGCGGTAGTTGATCGCCTCTACGGTGCGGGACACTACATTGACCCGGTAGACGGGAGTTTTATCCATCGGCGTGACGTCGCCCGGTTGAATCTCCTGTGCGGCCAACGTGAGAGCACAAAGTGAAAGACCCGCGGTCATTACAAAGCTGCGCACCCATCTCCCGGCCTTAGCCATAGTCCACCTCTCGACTCGATCTCTCGTCTGTATCAACAAAAGAAATGGATGGCGTTGGGACCGGGATGCGTTGCCACGAGTGAGGGAGTCGATTCCAGAGCTGCCGACCGTTGCGCGACTTCTTTCGATCCCGCAGCATCTCTGTTTCGTTCCAAGTCTAGTGGAAGCATAGGCCGCGCGGCTCGCATCTGATAACTGGCCCCAAGAGACAATCTTTGCGGGGCGGAGGATTCGGTTTGGCAACCATCACATCTATTTCTATTCGAGCGCCGCTCGATTCCGGAGCAGCTCTCCAGCAGCGATTTCAGCAGGTGCGTTCCACAACGCTCCGTCTTGCCGATCCGCTGTCTGCCGAGGATTCCATGGTGCAATCAATGCCCGACGCAAGTCCGGCAAAGTGGCACTTGGCACATACCACCTGGTTTTTCGAAACCTTCATTCTCACCGAGCAACTCGCCCGGTATCGCGTCTTCGATCCTGAGTATCGTCTGTTATTCAACTCCTATTACAAAACGCTTGGGAGCCATCCCGCACGTCAACAGCGGGGAACGTTCTCGCGCCCATCCTTCGGCGAGGTTCTGCGCTACCGCGCGCACGTGGACGAGGCGATGCAGCGCTTGCTTGCCTCCGCGCCGCCGCCGGAGATCCTAGCCCTCGTCGAACTCGGCATACACCACGAACAGCAGCACCAGGAGCTGATCCTCACCGATATCCTGCACGCTTTCTGGAGCCAGCCGCTGCGCCCTGCGTACGCTCCTCCGCTTCCGGAACACGGCTCGCCCGCGCAGTCACCCTTGCGCTGGATTGCTCATCCTGGAGGCATGGTAGAGATTGGCGCATCCGGCGAGGGCTTTGCCTTTGACAATGAGCGGCCCCGTCATGCCGCGCTGCTTTTGCCTTACCGACTGGCATCACGGCTGGCCACCAACGCCGAGTATCTCGACTTCATCCATGACAAAGGTTATCAGCGTCCGGAGCTGTGGCTTTCCGATGGATGGGACACGGTGTGCCGTGAGGGTTGGCGGGCGCCTCTCTATTGGGAGAGAACGGGTGAGCAGTGGTGCGAATTCACTTTACACGGCATGGTTCCACTGAATCCCGCAGCCCCTGTCGGCCACGTCAGCTACTACGAGGCCGATGCGTTTGCCCGATGGTCCGGCGCACGGCTTCCGCTGGAAAACGAATGGGAGCAGGCAGCCGGAGATCGCACGATCGCCGGGAATCTGCTTGAGAGCTGGACCCTGGAGCCGCGTCCGTCCATCGCAACTTCTGGGAGCAGCGCACGAGCGAAAGATCAACTGTCGGAAGATCAATTGTTCGGTGATTGCTGGGAGTGGACCGCCAGCGCCTATCTGGCATATCCGGGTTTCCGTCCCGCGGCGGGTACCGTCGGCGAGTACAACGGAAAGTTTATGTGCAATCAGTTCGTCTTGCGCGGCGGATCGTTTGCGACCTCTGCGTCGCACCTTCGCGCAACCTACCGCAACTTCTTTCCGCCCCATGTGCGCTGGCAGTTCATGGGCATCAGGCTGGCAAGTCATGAAAGTTAATTCGCAAGCGCTCTCGCTGGACGGCAATGCGAACGAGGTGTTCCACGGGCTTAGCTCACGGCCCAAGCAATTGCCGCCGAAGCTGTTTTATGACGCCGCTGGTTCGGCACTGTTCGAGCAGATTACCGAGTTGCCGGAGTACTATCTCACCGCGACCGAGCAGGCCATCTTCGAGCGTTACGCGTGCGATATGGTTTGCGCCGCGGGAGCAGCCTCCACCATCATCGAACTGGGGGCTGGAACCGCCAAGAAGACCGTGCTCGTTCTCCGTGCGGCGCTGGCTCTCTATCGGGCGGTCCGGTTTATTCCCGTCGATGTCTCCCACTTTGCTCTGGAAGCAGCGCACCGCCGTGTGCGCAGGGAGCTGCCGCAAATCGTAGTGCATCCGCTGGCGCTGGATTACACGCAGCATTCCCCCGCGCTGGCCCAACTCCCCGGGAACAGGCTCGTTCTATACATTGGTTCCAGCATTGGAAACTATGAGCCGATGGCGGCGAGCGCGCTACTGCGGCGGCTGCGCTCCTGGCTCGCACCCGGAGATTCTCTTCTGCTCGGCACCGACATGCGCAAGGCGGCCGATGTGTTACTGCCCGCCTATGATGACGCCTCCGGGGTCACCGCGCAATTCAACCTGAATATTCTGGCGCGGATCAACCGGGAGTTCGATGCTGACTTTGATCTGAGTTGCTTCGACCACTGTGTTACTTGGAATGAGCGTGACTCCCGTATCGAAATGCACTTGATGAGCCGCGCCGATCAGGTCGTCAAGATCAGAGCCTTGGATCTCTCGGTTCCATTTGTCTCGGGAGAGACGATTCATACCGAGAATAGTTACAAGTTCACTCCGTCGATGATTGAAGCAATGGCCGCGAACGGCGGCTTCCGCATCGAGCAAAGTTGGAGCGACGAGCGGAAGTGGTTCACCGTCACCCTGCTCCGAGCCTGACGCGGAAATCTTCGCGTCATATGCCGCGGTTGCCTATGGCTTCGATCCATCGTGGTCGGGATGTTTGGTCTTCCAGAGAATCTGGCGCATCATGCCGAGCCAGAGCTCGGCATCGCCTTTCTCTAGGTTCAGGCGGCGCAGCAGGCGGCGCAGTTTTTCCTGGGCGGCAGCCTCTCCTGGTGCTTGCACGTATCCGCTGATGCAGAGCGCCTCGAACAGGACCTGCGGTGATGCGCTCCACTTCCGCGGCGCTCGCCGGAGTTTGCTCGCTCGCCGGCAGGGCATTGGCGGCGCCGCGCGCCAGCTCGTAAAGGCATACCGCAACCGCCTGACCGAGGTTCATCGAGATGTGTTCGTCGCGGGTAGGAATGCGCATCACCCAATGGCAATGGCTCAAGTCTTCGTTGGATAATCCGAATTTTTCCGAACCGAAGAGCAGCGCAACCGGAGCCGACGCAAGTCCCTGGCGCATGAACTCCGCGCCTTGCTCCAGCATCGCGGAGAGGATGATGCAGTTCGCGTTCGCCCACCGCGGAGGTGCCGACCACCAGGCTGCAGTCGGCGACGGCTTCGGCCACGCTGCCGAAGACCTCCGCATTCAGCAGCACCTGCGAGGCGCCAACGGCGGAGCGCGCACCGAGGTAGGAGGGTTCCCACGGAGTAACCAGCCGAAGATTCCGGAAGCCGAAGTTGCTCATCGCACGCGCCGCCGCGCCGATGTTCAGCGGATTGCGCGAGCGCACCAGCACGACGCGCAATTGATCAAACCATGGCCTGTACGATCAGCGATGCAGGCGGCTTATCCAGAAGAGCCTCACTCGGATGCAGTGGCAATAAAAGATTGTAGCCCGAGGCTGGCCGAGGACTGTGGGCGCATCTTGCGTGCAAATACAACAAGCCCCAACCTTGTGGCGAAGGATGGGGCCCGGTGAGCGATGCAGTTACCTTTTTGCCGTTTCCGGCGCGGGATACTCCGGCAGTTTGTCCTTGTTCGAGGTCTGGCGCTTCACTTCCAGATCGTCGAAGAGAATGGATGGAGCCACGACGCTGTGTGGGACCGGTTGGATTTCGTTGTCCACATAGGAATCGTTGCCGGCCGCCACGATGTTGCTGCGCATGGAGCGCTGGTCGAGATCGCCGAACAGTGCGCCGCGCACCAGTTCCTCATGGCCATCCTTGGCCCAAACGCGATAGAGCAGGCGTGGCGCGCGAGCCCCGCCCATCGTCTTGGCATAGTAGCCATATTCCAGGCCGCGGTCCTTGCAGAGGGCGATCAACTTTTTCTTGAGCTCCTCGGGAGTGACCGCATCGCTGGAGTGCACGACAAGATTTCCCAAGCCCGGTGCGGGCCAGCTCAGCGGAAGACTTGCGCGCCCGTGACCGTTCGAGGAAGGGAAGTCGCGAATCGGCTGCGCGGCCCAGCAGATAGTTCACCAGCACGCCCTTCTCAACCAACGGAACGCGCTGCGCCTTTACGCCCTCATCGTCCACTTCGTAGTGACCGAGCAGCGCTGTGCCGTGCAGCGTCGGTCAGGGTCGGATCGTCCACCAGGTCCAGGAAGTCAGGCAGCACGCGCGTCTTGTAGCTGCTGGCAAACTGCCCGCGCACCCGGGCATTCTGCCCAAGCTCCGGTTTGATTCCCAGCAGGTTATCGCCGACAAGAGCGGAGAAGACCGTCGAAGCCGAATCCGCCGATAGCAACACCGGGACCGTGATAGTCTTCATCCGCCAAGAGGCGCTTCGCGAAGTTGCTTCAACGATGCGAGCACGGCTGAACGCCCGTTCCTGGAACTCCGCCGCCTTGGGAAGATCTTTCAGCGACTTTGCCGTGAACTCGTCCGACTGCTCCAGCCGCATTCCGTCCTCGGCCTGGGTGTTGCCGCTGATCGCCATGCGGTAGAGTTCCTCTCCGCTGCGCACCACGGTTCCTTCGGAGTTGAGGTAGTAGCGGTTCACCGCCTTGAAGTTCAGCGAAGCGTCCAGAAATTGCACCTTCGGGTCCTGCGTGTAAAGGCCGGAGGCGTCGCGCAGCATCTTGAGCCAGGGCTCGCGCTCCACCTTGAGTTCCACCACCGGCTGCAACCGACTGCACGGCTTCGGCGTGGGCAAAGTCGTCCACCGGATGATCGATGGTCAGCTGCTTCAAGCGGGCCTGCTTATCGGTCAGGGCCTCCACGGCCTGCTTGTAGGCTTTGTCGGTTGCGCTCCAGACCTGGAAGCGGAAGGCCTGCTCATCGCTGTCGAGCGGAACCACTTCGACTGCGCCTTCGCCGCGGGCGCTGGAATTGTCCTGCTTGTAATCGCCCAGCCGCACCTGCACCATCAGGAAGCGAATTCGCGAGTGCGATTCGCTGCGCACGCCTCCAAGCGCGGCATCCGCCTCCCAGCTGTCCATGTCCACCACGCGGTAGTCGATGAAGTAGGGCGCGGGCATGTTCTCCAGGCGGAGCTCGGTTTTGGAGCGATCCATCTCTGTCTGCAGGCCGCGCAGGATCGGATCATCGGCATCCGGCGCGCTCTTCGCATCGGCGGCAAACGCACCCGACGGCACACAGCAGCAGTGCCGAGCAACAGCATCCATTTCTTCCGAATGGTTTTCATTATTGCTGAACCTCTGCGCGCGTTGGCGTCCCGGCCTCGTGTTCAAATCCTGGTGGCGGCAGGATCGGCAGCCGCTCGTTGGAATGCGCCCGCTTCTGCACTTCAATTTCCGAGAACAGAATCGCGGGAGCGGCCGCGGAAACCGCAACTCCGCCCGACTCCGCGCCGCACACTCCGTTGAAGACCGAAGTGGTGTCGCCGGTCACCAGAATGCGGTTCATGGCCGCCAGCGGCGTGCCCACAATGTCTACGCCTCTGCACTAATTGATCGGGGCGTCCATCGGCATACACGCGCCATACCATCACGGGAAGAACCTGGAAGGCCTGCGGCGCGGAGCGCTGGGTCAGGGTAAATCCACCCTGAATGTCCTCGAAATAAAGTCCGTACGGCTTGCCCTGCTTCTTCACTTCGTCGAGCAGCTTCTGCCGAAGTTCGGAGTCCTTCACCGTCTGGGTCGAGCTTACGATCAGGTTCCCCTGGCGTCCCACCGGCATGTAGCCGGCCTGGGAGCGCCCGTGTCCGTTGGAATGATCGAAGCCCGCAATCGGCATGCGCGACATCAGGAAATTGCGCAGGATTCCATTCTTGATCACCTCGACCTTTGCGGCCGGTACGCCTTCGTCGTCGTACTGGTACCAGCCCGCCAGCCGGGTGCCATTCAGCGTGCGCAGCGTCGGGATCGTCGGTGACGGAGAGGAACTCCGGCAATACGGCCTGATTCAACTTCTTGGTGAAAGTCTGTCCCTCTTCGTCGCCGCGCTGCCGCTGGCCTTCCAATCGGTGCCCCAGCACTTCATGGAAGAAGACACCCGGAGGCCCGGCCGGAGAGAAGTGCGGGGCCATCGTAGGGCTCGGCCACCGGAGCTTCGCGCAGAGCCTTCAGATCCCGTGGCAATCTGTTCCACTTTGGCGTCGATCTCGGCCGCGCCGGGAAGTTTGTCCATGGAATCCGCCTGCAAGGTCTCCACGCGCATCAGTTCCATTCCATCTTCGGCGCGGGTCTCGGCCTGGATCACGACGCGGATGACCGTGTCCGGCGTCACGACGCGGCCGCCTTCGCTTGAGACGAAGCGCTGCAGTGATTTCTCACCGGTCACCATTACGCCGGAGGAATAGATGTAGGGATAGTTCCGGAAAGCCGCGGAGAAGCGGCGCACAAAAGTCCTCCATCTCCTTCTGTTGCGGAGCGGGCGCCACCTCCGTGTAATCGGCGTGGAATCTGCGCCGTCTCCTTGCTGAAAGTCCGCTGACAGGTCATCTTCCTTCGCCTTCACCTGCGACTTGGTCTGCACGTTGAGAAACGCGGTGGAGGCCTTGCGGTATTCGCTGAAAGTCAGTCGCCAGAGCGCATGGGCAATCGCATCGGGGTCGTCGTCCAGGGGCAGCGTCTCGGTTTTGATGGCCGACGGGCGATTCTCGCCGTGCGCGTTGTCCAGCGCCGGAGTGCCCACCCGCATGATGACATCGGCCATCCGCTTGCGCCCGCTGGTGCTGGTGACTAGGCTGCCATTCATGCCCACGACGAACGAGACCTGCTGGTCGTACACCGTATAGCTGATGAAATAGGCGGCGGGAGTCAGTTTGCCCAGCTCTCCCTTGGCACGTTGCAGCTCTTTCTCCATGCTGGTGAGGACAACGTCCTGTCGTTCCGGTGCCGCCGCAGACGCCCAGAGCTGTGGTTGGCTGCAGAGAACCGCCATCAGCCCTACTAGGCCATAAGCGCGTATCAGTTTTCTCATCTGAGGTATTTCTCTCCCAAAGTGGCCAAAAACATGGGCGATTCGCCCGCGCCGGGCCTGAGCAGGCAGGGTTGGAGCCGTGGTTTGCCAGTACTCCAGCAAACAGGCATCTAGGTTAAAGTGTAATTCAGAAGAGCGGGATTCACGCATGAATTCCAGAGATCGGGATATCTCAAACCGGGAAGCGACAGAATAGCCTTTCGGCGGCCCGCTCAAACGACCAGCTCAAACGGGAGCGCTCTCGGAGAGTTTCCGCTCGGTGACAGGGAAGTGGCGGATATGCGAAAAGGGAGGCCCTGGACGGACCTCCCTAGGCCATAGCGCGCCGAAGTTACCTACCTTTTATGCCCGCCACCCCCGCTCGCGTGCCCGCCGCCGCTCGGGCGACCCCCGCCCCCGCCCGCGTGACTGGCGCTCGGGCGAGCACCACCTCCGCCGGAACGGTTCACTGCTCCGCCGGGCCGTGCTCCGCCGCGGTTGAAGCCTCCGCCGGGTCTGCCCGCGCCGCGGTTGAAGCCTCCGCCGGGTCTGCCCGCGCCGCCGCGGTTGAAGCCTCCACCGCGGTTGAATCCCCCGGGCCGTGCGTAAGCTCCGCGCGCTCCAAAACCACGCCCTGGGCCGCCCGGACGGCCGAATCCACGGTTAATCACAGTCCGGCTGCGGGTGAAGTAAGCGCCGCGGTTAAAGAAGACGCTGTGACTCCCCCATCCCATTCCCCAGTGGCCCCATCCCCATCCAAAGCCACCCCACAAGCCGATCCCGATCCCGATTCCAAAGCCGATCCCCAGGCCGCCGAAGACAATTCCCGGAGGCGGATAGTAGTAATAGCCAGGAAATGGCGCGAACGGAGTGCCCCAAATCGTCCATGGGTTGTAGACCGGAACATAGACCACCGCCGGGTTAGCGGGCGCGATCACAATCTGGCCGCTGTTGTTTTCCACCGTCTGCTGCGGCGTGCTGCGCAGTTGACCGGCAGCCTGCGCCTTCTGGCGCATCGCCTGCACTGAATCCATCACGTCCTGGGGCTGGTTGTAGTAGGCATTGCCCAGGTCGGTTGTCCATTGAAGGTTGCGGTCCATCTGCGCCTAGGACGGCCGGGAACGCCGTCAGCGCCTTCACGCTGGCATCCCAGTTTTGGGTATTCGCGCCGGCGGCAATCTGCGCTGCAGGGGCATTGCCCTGCGCCTTCAGCCAGCGATTTGCCTCCACCACTTGGGTGGGGTAGGTAGAAGCTGCAAGAACCTGCGCTACCAGCGCATCGGGATAGAGGGCGATGGGCGCGACCAACTGATCAAGCTGGTCGGGCGTCAGCGGTGCTTCCTGCGGAGCTGGCTGCCCGCTATCGGCGACCGGCGGAGCGGGCGGAGGTGCCGATTGCGCAACCGCAGTGCCCTGCCCCATTGGTACCATGATCATCAGCGCGCTGAGTACGACCGCCAGCCCCTGCCGAATGACTTGCCCAATTCTCCGCTCCATCGCCGCTGTGGCCTGCTCCGGTTGAAGAACGCCGTGCAGGATATCTCTGAAGTCTCCGGTACTTCTCATATCCATAGCAAATTTCATGAACTCACTCCCTTGAGCACAGCTTATCGATCTGCATCTCTCCCGATATTACCGGGTCCTTTCTACAAACCCGGTTCGGGGCTGGTAGTTTCGCGGAGGGTACTGGAAGCTTCATCCTACGGGCCAGAATACCCGCGACTTGCTGACCGGCGGCATTTTGCAGGGGCGAGAGGGAGATTGTCAATTCGTCGGGAGGTCGAGATCAAAGCTCTAAAGGCAGAGAAACAGACAAATGCGGGTAACACAACCGCGACGCGGCAACCGCAGCATCCTGTGGGCTGCGATCCTGCGCAGTTGTATTCCGAGTGGGCGCGGGCCGACATCGGGCCCTCCGGTCTCGGGTTATTTGTCCCGGAAAGCCGGATCTGGCTCCGTCCGCTCTTGAACCAGCTCCGCCGCAGAGCAAATCGATAGAGCCATACCGCCCAGCACCATGAGAACCCCGAGGAGTGGCTGAAACCCCAAGGCAAACAACCCGGCAATCAGCGCGGAATAGCCAACCAGCAATATGCCCACACTGATCGACTTTCTTCGGTTGAAGCTCATCGGTCTCACCCAGGTACTTGTGATCTGGTTCATCAATTGAATTCTGATCGGCTTACGTTCCTTGACTCTGTCAGCCGCGTCTGTTCGGTGCTCAACGTTGATTTATCTAGAAAACCAGGTTCCGAGTACTCTATCCCACCCCAGTCTGAGGCGGAAATTGAAAGAATTTATGCTTGCGATTACGCTTTGTTATGTGACCGCCGCGAATCTGCATTGCCTCTCTTAGACAAGGGCATTGGATTTCGTTGCCCAACGTGCTCCTCTCGGCTAAACTTGAGCTTCATCTCAACCAAGCTGGAAATTCATGCGTCGTGCGGGCTCCGAGTTCGAAAAGCTCCTCTTGAGTGGTGACGAAGCTGTCGCTCTGGCTGCGCTTAATGCCAGGGTGAAGTCAGGCAGCGGTTCTCCCGGCACTGCTTCGACCGAGATTCTGGAAGCGTTCGAGAGACTGGGCGGGCGGGCGCATCGGCCTGAGCCGCTTCACGAAGCCAATCTACAGGCATTTGCCTTGGGAAGGGAGGGCGGAGATCGTTGACTGCTCAAGCCTGTTGTTCTCTCGCCAATGCGCCGGACTTTATGCCTCGTCACGAACTGGAGGAGCTCCAGCTCAGACGTTTTCAAGCCGTGGTCGCGCTCTGCTATGAGAGCGTGCCATTGTTTCACTCTCGCATGAAAGAGCGCGGGATCGCCCCCAAAGACATTCTGTCGCTGAAGGATGTCGCAAAGCTTCCCTTCACGGTGAAGAGCGACCTGCGCGATACCTATCCATTCGGCCTCTTTGCCGTGCCGATGAAGGATGTGGTGCGCCTGCACGCTTCCAGCGGAACCACCGGAAAACCGATTGTCGTCGCCTATACCAAGGCCGATATCGAGGTGTGGTCCTCGGTTGTGTCGCGGGCGTTCCTCGCCTGCGGCCTGCACGAAGGCGACATCATCCAGGTGGCATACGGATACGGACTGTTCACCGGCGGACTGGGAGCGCACTACGGGGCCGAGAAGCTTGGAGCCACGGTGGTGCCCACCTCGGTCGGCAACACCGACCGGCAGATCATGCTGATGAGCGATTTCGGCACTACCGCTGTCTGCTGCACGCCCACCTATTTCCTGCACATGATTGAGCGAGCCAACGCCATGGGGATCGACGTGCGCAAGTTGCCGTTGCGCGCGGGAATTTTTGGAGCTGAGCCGTGGACGGAGGGAATGCGCCAGCATATTGAGGCGAACTCCAGCATCAAGGCATACGATATCTACGGACTCTCCGAGATCATTGGTCCGGGCGTGGGCATCGAATGCGTCTGCCAGAATGGCTTGCACATCTTCGAAGACCACTTCTACCCCGAGATCGTCGATCCGGAGAGCGGCGAGCTGATGCCGGATGGCGAGGCGGGCGAACTGGTGCTGACGACGCTCAGCAAGCAGGCGATGCCACTGCTTCGCTATCGCACGCGTGACATCACCGCCTTTCACACCGAGCATTGTGATTGCGGCCGCACGATTCGCCGGATCCGGCGCATCGGGCAGCGTTGCGACGACATGCTGATTATCCGGGGGATCAACGTCTATCCCTCGCAAGTCGAGACCGTGCTGCTGGCCGTGGAGGGTACGCTGCCGCACTATCTGATCATCTTGACCCGTGAACACGGACTGGATCAGATGGAGGTTCAGGTCGAAGTAACCCCGCAGTTGTTCGCTGACACGGTGAGCGGTCTGGAGGCGGTGGAGCGAAAGCTGGCCCAGGCCATGGAGCGGGTGTTGCAGGTACGGGTGCGAATCACCCTGGTAGAGCCACACACCATTCAACGCAGTGAAGGAAAAGCCAAACGAGTCATTGACCGGCGGCAATCATGAAGATCACTCAGCTTTCTGTCTTTGTCGAAAACGCGCCGGGCCACATTCTGGCTCCCTGCCAGGCGCTGGCCGACGCGGGAGTGAACATCCGCGCCTTGTCCCTGGCCGACGGCCAGAAGCTTTGGAATCCTGCGCATGATCGTCTCCGATTGGCAGCGGGCCGCGAAGTTGCTCGAAGAGGCAGGCTTCTCCGTCCGGGCGACCGAGGTGCTTGCCGTGGAGGTTCCGGACCGTCCCGGCGGGCTATCTCAGGTGTTGGGAGCGCTGCAGGATTCATCCGTGAACATCGAGTACATGTATGCGTTTCCCTTCGGACGCGGAGAAAAAGCGACCCTTATCTTCCGCTTCGACAAGCCCGACGCGGCGGCCACCATCCTGCAGTCGTCTGGCGTCAGTCTCATTCGGCACGGCGAACTCGAGGGCTCGCATCCTTAAGTAACAAAAGAAGTAACAAAAGCGGTTCCCATGCCAGATGGGATCGGCGAAGCCGAAATTGCCTCGAGGAAATCTGAGCAGCGCTGGCTGCTGAACCCTCGCCTCTCGGGACAACCCTGTGTGAATGACGAGCACCAAAAAGGGGCGAGGCCAGGTAGGTAAGATGACGGCCTGGAGGAATTGATGAACAGATACAAATGTCTTGTGCTGGCGGTTGTCGCTGGAATCTTCTTCATGGTAACCACTCCCAAGGCACAGGCTCAGGTAAGCGTCAACATCGGAGTCGCGCCGGAGTGTCCATACGGCTACTATGACGTTGCTCCCTACAACTGCGCTCCCTACGGATACTACGGCCCGGAGTGGTTTACGGGTGGTGTCTTCATCGGCGCCGGTCCGTGGTTTCATGGGCCAGCAAACTTCCGGGGTCACGTAAATAACCATTTTCATCCCGAACACGGCTATCGAGGCCCATTGCCAGCCCGTGGCGAGAGACCCGAGCCGTCAAAGCGGGTTGATAAGATTCCCCACTTCAAAGGAAATGAAGTACGCGACGGGCGCGGCCACGCAGGCAAACACTGAGAACAGCCGACGCGAATCGTCCTGATGTGTGGACTTCGTAGCAATCCGTGTCGCGATGATATTTTCTGCTGAGGGAGTGATTTTGCCGGCGCCGAACTAGAATGGCAAACGGGTACGGAGGCAGCCGGAATGTTCATTCCAGCACACGGATGGATTTGCGAGAAGATCGTGGACGAGAGTCACGTCGCAATCATCTTTGGCGATAAAGAAGGCAGAATACAGCTTTGGAACAGGGGCGCAGAAGAGATGTTCGGTTGGACGGCAAGCGAAGTCGTCGGCCAGTCCATGGACATGATCATTCCTGAGAAGCATCGTGCGCGTCACTGGGAGGGATACGATCAAGTGATGCAGACAGGCGTCTCGAAGTATGGACGCAATCTGCTGGCGGTCCCGGCTCAAACCAAGGATGGCCGCCGCATCTCGGTGGAGTTCAACGTCTGCCTGCTGCGTTCGCCGGAGGGCGAAATCGCAGGTGCCGCTGCGACGATGCAAGATGTTACGGCACGCTGGGAGCGCGATAAGGAATTGCGGGTCCGGCTGGCTGCCGCCGAAGCCAAGGCCGGCGGGCGCTAGAAGCGTCTACGCCGATTCTGCTTCGGTTTTCCGGATAAGATGGCACATCGTGAACGCCAGGGAATGCGCTGCCGGAAAGGGGTGGCGTCTCATGTTTCCCGCCAGCCACTTAGCGTGCCGCCGACCTGAGCCCCGCGTACGTCAGGTAGAGGCCGAGAGCCAGTACAAAGGCGCCGTACACATCGAAAAACTGTTCGAAGTGAAGTGTCACGAGGAAGAACGCAGGCGCGGCCTCTGGCGAGAGAAACATCAAGAGTACGCTTTTTGTCAGCATCACCCATCCGATGAGGGTGACGACAACCGGAAGCACGCCGCCTGACCAGACATTGTGGCCGAGAACCATCGCCAGCCCGGCGATCGCGGCAATGACACCGATTACGTACAGCGCCGGGGGGGTGTGAATGAGCGCGATCATGGTCGACACAGTCGATTGCTTGTGGGTGAACATGGTCAGTGAGATGAGGATGAGATAAAGTCCGATTAGCCGGCTAAGAAACATCGTACGTGGCGACATGGTGTCCTCCAATCAGACAACCGTACATCCTTTCAGGAGATGGTAGGCATCTATCAAACAAAGTTGTTGGTGGTGCCATATATACCTCCTGATTAGGGGCGCATTCGGCGACGATTGCGCCCCCCTTTTTTACCCCCTTTTTGTGCACCGAAGTTTTCAGCTCTGCGCCGCCTCGCGGCTTCGGCGAGCCTCGTAAGTTCGCAGGTGGGCGTAGGCCAGCCGCAGCAAAGGGCTGGCGATCTGGCGCTGCTCACCGCGGTGCAGCAGATCGCCGATCATGTGATCGGCCTCGACCGGCGCACGGCGCTCGATGTCACGGAACATGGAAGCCGCTAGAGCGGAGCCGGGCTGGGTAAGGATCGCCCGGTTTTTCTCGAGCGAGGCTGCCCGGCTGGGAAAGCCTAGACTGGAGGCGATGGCGTCGCATTCGTTCAGCAGTTCGCTGGCGAAGGCGGCGGCATCGGCCGCCACGATGTCTCCAATATTGGCGCGCATCAGGCAGGTGATCCCGCCGCAGGTGGCCATGAATACCCACTTCTCCCACATCTCCTGGAGAATGACGGTGCTGAGGCGGAAGTCGAAGCGAGCGCCTGAAAATGCTGAGGCAATCGCCTCGACGCGCGGGGTGCTCGAGCCATCGCGCTCGCCGAAGGCGAGCAGGTGAAGATCATTGAGGTGCAGAATGCGGCCGCCGGCTTCCAACGCGGCCGAGATCACGCAGAGACCGCCGAGAACGTGGGAGGAGCCGAAGCGCTGGTCGAGAAGATCCAGATGCCGCATTCCATTGAGCACGGGTAGGATCAGCGTGTCTGCTCCGACGGCGGGAGCAAAGGACTCGATCGCGCCTTCCAGGTCGTAGGCCTTGCAACTGAGCAGAATGAGATCGAAGGGTGCATGGAGATTTTCGGCCAGGATGGTGGGCGGGTTGCGGGATCGATCACATCTCCGAAACTGCTCTGAATCTGCAGGCCCGAGTTCGCTAATTCCGCGGCCCGCCTGGGCCGGACTAGGAAGGTGACATCCTGCTTTGCCTCCAGCAATCTGCCGCCAAAGTAACCGCCGGTTGCTCCTGCGCCGACCACGAGAATGCGCATCGATCCGCTCCTTGCAGAAAATAAGCCTCTAAGATCGCAGCCGGTCGGTAGGAAGTCAAGCCTGCGCTCCCGCCCCATTTTAGACATGCACGTGAAACAGTTGGTCCAGCACGAAGAGCATGGCAACGCCGACGAAGAGCAGCAGCGGCATGCGGATGCCGGGCTCGCGATTGACTTCCGGCACAATGTCGGAGGCGGCAACGTAGATGGTGACTCCGGCCGAGACGGGCAGGCCGATGGCGACGCCATGGCGGATCAGCACCATGGTGAGCACCCCGAGCAGAGTTCCGACGCCGAGGACAATCGAGGCGGCAAAGGCTCGCATGGAGCTTCGTCCGCTGGCCAGCATCACCGATGAGACGGTGAAGCCCTCGGGAATCTTGTGCAGGAAGATGGCGAGGAAGACGATCCAGCCCAGCCAGTTGGAGACCAGGAAGCCGGAGGCGATGGCGATGCCATCAAAAAACGCGTGAATGACCAGACCGAGCAGCACCGTCGTGCTCTTGTGGTGATCCGACAAACTCGTCGTGATGCGTCTCCTCGCCGAAATGGAAATGCCCGGAGACCACGTGTTCGCAGAAGTGAATGATGAGGTAACCGAGCAGCACCAGAAAGCCGGCGTGTTCGCCGCCCTTCCATGGTGACGCTGGCGGGCACCATCTCGGTGATGGACGTGGCGAGCATGAAGCCCGCGCCCAGGGCCATGAAGTACTTGAGATAGCGCTGCTCCCACTCGCGGCGCAGCCAGCAGCGCACCGCCGGCGATGTTGGCGGCACCGGCGGTGAAACCGAGAAGGATGCTGAGTGCGATCGGATTCATCGCCTAGCCGCTGTGCCGGATGTGGAGAATGTCGCCGTCCTGCACGATGTATTCCTTGCCTTCCAGCCGCAACTTGCCGGCGGCGCGGGCGGCGGCCTCGGAGCCGAGTTCGAGCAGGGCGTCCCAGCGAATGGTTTCGGCGCGGATGAAGTGCTTCTGCAGATCGGTGTGGATGGCACCGGCGGCGTCCTGCGCGCGGGTGTTCTTCTCGATGGTCCAGGCGCGGCACTCGTCCTCGCCCACGGTGAAAAACGAGATCAGCCCGAGCAGCTCGTAGCTCTTGCGGATGAGGCGCGTCAGGCCGCTCTCGGTCAGTCCGTAGCTGCCCAGGAATTCGGCGGCTTCTTCGTCGCTCATGTCGGCCAGCTCGGCTTCCACCTTGCCGCAGATGGCGCTGACGCCGGTGTTGGGCTTGGCCGCGTAGGCGGTAAGCCCGTACTTTTCCACCGCGGCATCCAGGTCGGCTCCCAGGGTGGTGCTCTCGCTGATGTTGAGGACGTAGAGGATCGGCTTCTCGGAGAGGAACATGAAGCCGCGAACGACCTTCTTCTCCTCCTTCGTCATCTCCATCTCGCGCAGCGGGCGCTCGGTTTCCAGGAAGGCCTTGGTGCGGTGCAGGAGTTCGTTTTCCTTTTCCAGCTCGGGAGTCTTCTTCTTGAGCAGGTCCTTCTTCATGCGCTCCAGGCGCGCTTCCACCTGTCCAAGATCGCTGACCATGAGGTCGAACTCGACGTTGGCGATGTCGCGGATCGGATCGAGCGAGCCGCCGGCGTGCGGCGATGGAGTCGTCCTCAAAGACGCGCAGCACGTGGACCAGGGCATCGACGCCGCGCAGGTTGGCAAGATAGGCGGTCTCCTTCAGAGCCTCCTGCCCGATTGCGCCCACGTCGGCGTACTCCACCTGGGCGTGAACGAGTTTGCGCGGGTTGCACTGCGCGGCCAGCCGGTCGAGACGGTCGTCGGGAACCGTGGCGATGCCGATGTGCGCCTCGCGCGGGTTGGAGCTGCGGTGCGAGATATCCGCGCGGGTGAGAATCTTGAACAGCGAGGTCTTGCCCACCTGGGGCAGACCGATGATTCCAGTCTTCATATTGATATTTATCGATTCCGTTTACGCGTCGCGCCGGGCAATGTCTTGCATTGCTTTCATGTGGCAACAGGATTCTGAAGAGAACGCGTTCTGTTCCATGATAAACGACGGGAGGGATTGAGGGCGCAAGGCCAGGGAAAAGCATCGGGGGCGGACTCCGCCTGGGGTGCGTCGCGATAAGCCGAGACATCGTGATCTGCTCCAGCACCACACGCCCCGCCCGCGCTAATAGGTTCTTCTCTGGTTGGCGGTTTGCGCTCGCACCTCAAGATAGAACAGCAGAAGGCCGAAGATAAAGACCGATCCTTCCATGCGGGTGGACCAGACGTGCAGACGATTGAACTCGACGCGCCGCGGGTCGTCATGCGGAACCTCGTCGATGACACCCATTTCCGTTGCGCAGGCTGTTCATGCGGCGTTCGATGCCAAAGTGCGCGGCAAGCGTGATGGCCATCATGACCACCAGCAGAAGATCGCGGGGATGAAACGGCGCCGGCCCGCCCTGGAACAGCGCCAGCAGAACGCGAGCAGAGCAGAAAGACCAGCCCGCAGGCAATGCCGATCCAGTGCAGGTTGAACAGCGAACGGCTTACCACCATTCCGGCGAGGTTGCGCGAGGGCAGCACGGCGAAGAGCGGTCGGGCGCCACCACGGCGGCGAAAAAGAAGATCGAGCCGATCCACAGGGCGAGCGCAGAGCAGCTTGATGAAGCGCAGAAATCGACAAAGTCGGACCTCCGAAAAGAAGGTAACAAAGCTAAACTGGCACGGGCACGCTGTCCACAACTTCGCGCAGAATCTGCTCGGACTGCTCGGCGCGCTTGAGGGTTGAGGTGTAGCGCGCACTGATGACAAGCCGGTGCGCAAAGGTCGGCACGGTCAGCTTCTTGAAGTCATCCGGAATGCAGAAGTTGCGGCCCTCGAGGAATGCCATGGCCTGCGCCGCGTGATAGAGCATCAGCGAACCGCGGGGCGAAACTCCCAGCGAGAGCTGCTCGTGCTGACGGGTGCGCTCGACGATGGCCAGCGAGTAATCGATCAGCGAGTCCTCCACGCGCACGGTGGAAACCTCATCCTGCAGCGCGACGACATCCTCGGCGGTGAGCACCGGACGCAACTCCTCCAGGCGATGCCGCGCCGGCGTGGCCGCGCAGAATCTCGCGTTCGCTGCCCGCCTCGGGATAGCCCATGCGGGCGCGAATCAGAAAGCGGTCGAGCTGCGACTCCGGCAAAGGATAGGTGCCGTGGTGCTCCACGGGATTCTGCGTGGCGATCACCAGAAACGGATTGGGCAGCGGATGCGGATGACCGTCCACGGTGACCTGGCGTTCGTTCATCGCCTCCAGCAGCGCGGACTGGGTCTTCGGCGTGGTGCGGTTGATCTCGTCGGCCAGCAGAATGTTGGTGAAGATGGGGCCGCGCTTGAACTCGAAGCGCTCCTCGGCGGTGGAGTACACGGAGATGCCGAGCACGTCGCTGGGCAGCATGTCACTGGTGAACTGCACGCGGCGGAAATCGCAATCGATGGCGCGCGCCAGGGCATGCGCGAGGGTGGTTTTGCCGACTCCGGGAACGCCTTCGATGAGCAGGTGTCCGCGGGCAAGAATCGCCACCAGGGCGAGGCGGACCACATCGTCCTTGCCACGGATGATCGAGCGCAGTGCGCGCTCCAGTTCAGCAGCGCGTTGAAGGGTTGAGCCGGGTGCTTGCGACATTAGTTTGATTGTATCCGCTGCGCCTCTCTGGGCGAAACACAAAGGCCCTGCTGAAACTTCGGCACGCATCAGAAGCTCAATTACGCTGCCCGGATGCATCCCGTTGAGCCGCGCAATGCGCTCGGCGGTGGGCGGATGGGTAGAGAACAGGTTGCCGAAGCTGATGCCGCCAAGCAGCGGCTGAATAATGTACATGTGCGCCGTGGCAGGCGAGGACTCGCATGGGAACCCGCGCCGCATAGGTTTCCATTTTGCGCAGTGCGCTGGCCAGCGCGCCGGGATTGCCGGTAAAGTGCGCGCCGGTGGCATCGGCCTGGTATTCGCGCGAGCGCGAAACGGCCATCTGGATGAGCATTGCGGCAATGGGAGCGAGGATCATCATGGCCAGCGCGCCGAAGATGCCGCCTCCGCCATCGCGATCGCGGTCGCGGCCGCCGCCGCCGAACATGGCGGCCCATCCGGCCATGCGCGCCAGGATGGTGACGGCTCCGGCAAAGGTGGCGGCAATGGAGCTGATGAGGATGTCGCGGTTGCGGACATGGCCGAGTTCGTGCGCCAGCACGCCTTCCAGTTCGTCGTCGTTGAGCAGATCGAGAATGCCGGCGGTGACGGCGACGGAGGCGTGATCGGGGTTTCGTCCGGTGGCAAAGGCGTTGGGCGAAGCCGGTTGGGATGACGATAAATCTTCGGCATCGGCAGGCCGGTCTTGGCGCAGAGGCGCTCCACGATCTGGTAGACGCGGGGAAGTTCCTCGCGCGTCACCGGCTGCGCCCCGCTGGACATGATGGCCAGCTTGTCGCTGAAGAAGTAGGAGAAGAAGTTCATCGCGGCGGCAAAGCAGAAGGCCATGACCGCACCGCTGCGGCCTCCCAGCGCCTGCCCGACGAGTACCAGAAAGACGGTCATCGCCGTCAACAAGAATGCGGTTTTGAGATTATTTCCCATAGCTGTCTATGTAGATGCTAACCCACGAGCGGCAGGACGCGCCAATCTGCGTTGGCGGCAACGCGCTGAGAGCCTTGGATAAGCAATTGTCTCAGGCAACGCGACCCTTCCCCCGTCTCCGCGCTTCGCTTTCCGGCTGAGCACGATAATCGGTGAAGCCTGCGACAAGAGTTTCCGCCACGGCGGAAGCTTCAAAGAATCGTGCCTGCGACTCATCGGCAAAGCCCATCAATCCGGGAATTGCCGCGGCGATTCCGGCCACGCCCGCATCGATCTTGCCATGGGTTTCCCAACTGATTGCCGGAACTACTCCACCGGGATAGTCCGTGAACAGACTGTTGAGCATCACTCCGGCGCCACACAGGAGGGCGCCGACGGAGGCACTCTTGTGGCGGCGCCAAAACAGCGCACCCGCGGTAAAGAAGAGTGCGGCAAACGAGTAGTCAACAACGGCATGGACGCCTGGGTGGAGCAGCTTCGGCAGACGGGGGGAAAACATGCACGCGCTCTTGTGCAACAGGGCCATGGCGGCAGCTCCTCAGCAAACCAAGATGCACCCGGAGGAAGCGACGTTGGCGGCGATCCTCCGGTAGCGAAGCAGAAAAAATCATGGAGTGAGAAAGAAGCGGGCCGCGGGAACGGCCCGAGATGCAGAGTGCAAATCGAGCGACTTGCGCTGGAAGCCTCTAGCTCTGGAACGGCTCTAGCCTCGGTCTCGGGCCAGTGCGCGCTTCAGGGTCTGTTCCAGAGCGGCGCGAGCCTTTTCGTACTCGTCGGGCGTGAGCTTTCCCTGCTGGCGTTCGACCTCCAGTTCAAACAGCTCTTCCTTGAGCGCGGCGAGCAAAAGATTGGCCGGGGCGAGACGAATTCGCGGGCGACAAAGCTGGCGCTTGGTATTGCGGCGCCGGTTGCAGCGAAACGGCGGCCAGCGGCGCGGTTCGCGGCCTCCTGCCTGGCTGCGCTCATGGGTCCAGATGCCGCCGCCAACGAGAAGTGTGAGCAGCGCTCCGAGAATGTACCAGCGATATTTTGCCAGACCGTCGGGCGCATCAATCGGTTTGCCGAGTCCGCCACCGGGGCGGTTGGCCTCTGCCGTGGCTCCGCCCATTGCTCCACCGCTGCCCTGCGCGTCACCATCCACGTGACCATTGGCCTGCTCGTCCGGGACGGTGCCGGTGCCGGAGATCGCGTAGCTCAGATCCTGACCGGCCTGCGCATGAAGACTGACCTGCACGTTGCTGCCGGGCTGGTTGGTCATGGCCTGGAACTGCTTCGCATCCTCGGGAGAAAAAGTCATGCGTGGAGGGCAGGACCAGCACATAAGTGTTCGAAATTACGCGTGAGGCGGGGAGAAAACGACGCCATGCCGCTGTAGGGGATGTGATAGGCAAGCTGGAAGCGGGTCTCGCCGGGCTTGAGCGCAAAGAAAAGGCGTAGTGATTTTTCTCCTTCGCCGGATTCGGTGGTTACGGAGATGGGTTGGCCATTCGGGGCCTGCGCCTCGGCGCCGTCAATCTGGGCACCGTCCGGGAGCACGAATTCAAATGTGGCTGCCGAAGCCAGGGTGCGGGGCGGATTGCTTGCGTTCTTGATGGCGAACAACTCGATCGCCTGCAACGCGGAAGCCTCGCGTCTGCAAGCCGAAGTACGTCGGCGGAGCCGCTGATGCCCTCGACCGAGGAAGCGGCGTCATACACACTTAGATCGACACTTGTCGATCCAGGCGTAATCATCTTGAAGTAGTTGACTCCGCCTCTTCTCGGCGCGCGCCAGACGTGGACCTTGGGCGGCGGGAGTGTCGAACTTGAATCGTCCCTGCGCGTCAGACTTGGCGGTTGCGATCTCGGCCATGCCGCCCATGGGATCGACCAGGGTTACGGCCACTCCGGCGGCGGGCTTGCCGGTGGTGCCGTTGGTGACCGTGCCGGAGATCTGTCGGCCACGGCAGCGGCGGCAAGAAGAAGCAGAGAGCAGAAGAATGGAGGCCAGGCGAGTACAGTGCATCCTACGGCGCATCAGGCGATTACCTCCTGGCGATTGCCGGTCTCGTGCTCGAGCTGTTCGATCTCGGCGAGAATGTTGGCTGCCTCCTGCTCCATGGAGTCGCGCATGGAGCTGAAATCGGCATCGCTGAGCTTGCCCGCTTTGTATTCGAAATTCAGATCGCGCAGGTTCTCAAAGGTCTGCTCCTTGCGCTCGTAGAGGAAAGCCAGGCGCGTCTTCTCCACCGCGTGCTCGGTGCGCGCGGGTTTGAAGATGTAGACGAAGATGGCGACGGCAAACAGCACGGCGGCAAAGAGGAGAAAGCTGTTGCCGGTTTCGTCGGGCTGACCGGCGGTGCATTTGCAGTAGGGCGATCACAGGGATGTCTCCTCGCGGGCGCGGCGGCGGAATTCATCCAGCTCGCCGGAAGCGGAACCCGTGGAATTCGAAGGCGGAGTTGGGCGTGCGGCGCTTCCAGGCCCGGATGACCAGAACCACCGCCGTCAACGCGGCGAAGAAGATCACAACCGGCATGATCCAGGCCACGCGATTGAAGCCCGTGGTGGTGGGCGCGGCCAGCACGGCGGGTCCGTACTTGGAGACAAAGCCGGCAAGAACCACATCGTCGGAGTCGCCGCGATCCAGGGCGAGACTTCAGTTCCTTGCGCATCTGCTCGGAGGTCGAGCATCCCACGTGATTGCACTCGAGCAGAATCTGGCCGCAGCCGCACTCGCACATCAGGTTGTGGCCAAGGCGGTCAAAGCGCTGGCCGGTGCGGTCTGCCGGATCGCGCCCATCAACAGCAAGGCGCTGGCAAACAGAAGCACAACGGCCCAGTGGTGAAGGCACTTGCGAGCAATTCTCATCAATCAGTCTCCGGCCTCCACCGGCGCGCGGCTTTCGGCGCTTCGTCCACTAAGGCACGTGCCCGCTCGCGCGGAGAAGGCTTCTTGCGCTTGGCTTGCATGTTGGGCAGCAGCGCGACGATGGTGCCAATCAAGATGAGGTGCGCGCCCGCCCAGATCCACCAGACCAGCGGATTCAGGTGCGCCTTGATGATGGGGTGTCCGTTCTCTGGATTCTTTCCGGTGTACACCAGGTACAGGTCTTCCATGATGGTGGAGCGGTTGGCGACGATGGTGGCGGGCTGGCCGCTCGCCTTGTAGAAGCGCTGCTCCGGATACATGGTCGTGATCTGCTTGCCATTCTTGTAGATGTCGAGAATGGCCCATTCGCTGGAATAATTCGGTTTGTCGTCCTGGGTGTAGGAACGGCAGACCAGCGTGTAGGGGCCGATCGACATCTTGTCGCCGAAGCCCAACTCCTGCTCGGTGTTCTGATAGAAGGCAACGCCGGCAAAGCCGATCATGGTGACGATGACGCCGAGGTGGACGATGTAGCCGCCGTAACGGCGGGTGTTGCGACGGGTCAGCAGCCACATGCCGTGGAAGATATTGCTGTGGTTGTGGCGCGCAATCACCAGGCCGCCGCGAATGAACTCGCTGCCGATGGTGGCCGCGACCAGCACCGAAAGCATGATCGTCATCAGGGAGTAGAAATAACTGATGTCCACCCAAGGCTTGATTCCCCGCACGATGAGCACCACGCCAACCGCGAGCGCGATCAGCGCCGGAATCAGGAAGTTGCGGCGCAGGCTCTCCGTCGAGGTCTTGCCCCACGCCAGCAGCGGCCCCACGGCGGTGAGCAGCAGCAGGCAGAGGGCAATCGGAATGTTGACCTTGTTGAAGAACGGCGGTCCGACCGTGACCTTGTGTCCGGTAACCCATTCGCTGAGCACCGGAAACAGCGTGCCCCAGAGCACGGCGAAGGCCGCCACCAGCAGCAGCACATTGTTGAACAGGAAGCTGGACTCGCGCGAGACCAGCGACTCCAGCTTGTGCTCGCTCTGCAGATGGGAGCGGTTGCGCACAAAGAAGAATGCGCAGACCGCAAAGGTGAGGGCCATGAAAACGACGAAGTACGGGCCAATGTCGGATTCGGCAAAGGCATGCACCGAACTGACCACTCCGGAGCGGGTGAGGAAGGTGCCAAAGATGGCCAGCAGGAAGGTGGAGAAGATCAGCCACATGTTCCACACCTTCATCATGCCGCGCTTCTCCTGCATCATCACCGAGTGCAGGAAGGCGGTACCGGTCAGCCACGGCAGCAGCGATGCATTCTCGACCGGGTCCCATCCCCACCATCCGCCCCAGCCCAGGACCCGGTAGGCCCAGTAGGAGCCGAGGAAGATTCCGCAGGTCAGGAATAGCCAGCCCACCATGGTCCAGCGCCGGGTGATGTGAATCCACTTTTCGCCGGGGTACTCATGATCAGCGCGGCCAGGGCGAAGCAGAACGGCACGGTCATGCCAACGTAGCCCAGGTAGAGCATGGGCGGATGGATGACCATCTCCGGATACTGCAGCAGCGGATTGAGGCCATTGCCGTCGGCGGGAATGGTGCCGGCGACCAGCGCGAACGGATGCGCGGCGAAATTGACCAGGGCGAGGAAGAAAATCTGCACCGCGCTGATGACGACCGAAGCGTGCGCCACTAACCGGGTATCCACCTTGTGGCGCAGACGCAGCACCAGTCCGTAGGCAGCCAGCAGCCAGCACCAGAACAGCAGCGAGCCCTCCTGCCCCGACCAGAGCGCGGCAAACTTATAGGGAGCGGGCAGAGCGCGGTTGGAGTGGTGCAGAATGTAGGCGACCGAGAAGTCATTGTGGAACGCGGCATAGACCAGCACCGCCGAGGCCGCGGTGACCGCCAGAAAAATCGCGATCCCGGCACGGCGCGCCGTCTCGCTCAATCGATCGTCGTCGCGGAACAATGGCAAATAGTCCGGCGAGCGAACGCATAGACGCTCAACGCGAGCCCGAGCAGCAGAGTGAAGCTTCCGAGTTGTGGCATTTGAGTGAGGAGTACCAAATCTGGAGTCATTGTGCACGATTTCGTGGTGAACTGCAACTATTACCAGTTTGGAATGAGGTACAGGAGGAGGAATCAGAGAGCAGAGTAAATTGCTTCTTTGGTTGGAATTAAGGCAGGCAGAGCTACGCTTAGGGCGTTCTCAAGCGGAGTTTGCGTGTGGAGTCCGTGAAGAGACCTCCTGATAAGAGTTCGCCGCCTGCGAACTCTTTTTTATTGGGGCATAGCCTGCTTTATAAGCCGCACAAATTCATCGGGATGCAATGGCTTCAACAAGACGCTCACGTTCATCCCTTTGTACTCATCTTCGATCCCAGGCATGCCCGTGAGCACCACCACCGGCAACGAAGGTGCGGTGAGGCGCAGTTGCCGGACCAGATCCGCGCCGGTGCATCCATTCAGAAAGTGGTCGGTAACGAGCATCCCGATCTGGCCTTCCGTGGAGCCCAGAAACGCTAGCGCGTCCTCCATAGTGGTTGCAAGTTGTACGGCTAGCCCTGCGTTGCGCAGAACAATCTCTCGTATATGTAACTGACTGGGGTCGTCGTCGACCATCAACACCTGAAGCATGATTACCTAGCTGAGCCCTTATTATATTTTGAACGAACTTCGGACTCTGCGCGATGCCAATCCGCCTCGTGTGAGCCGTGCTGACCACCGCGCTGGCGAAATAGCTCGTAGGCGCGCTGGCGAATCTCGTCATGGAGTTGCGCGGCCGTGGGCTGCGCCGTGTACACGGTTGAAGCCGAGACAGGAGCCGACGCACTCGCAGCCATGACTGCGATCTTGGCTTCCGGCTTGTTCACCGCCGCCTTCTGGGCGGAACTCTTTTTCGCGGCCGATTTCTTTGGAATGGGGGTCTCTGAAGATTTTTTCCCTTTAGCCATCTGTATTCACAATCTCCTGAGCTTCAGTTTCGGCGGTGCAGGTACCGTCACCGCCTCGCTCCATTCTATAACGCGAGCTGGGCTGATGCAGTCACAGTCCGATAAATCTGCCGTAGTTGGCCCTGCCGAACGAAACGAATTTTCCAACAAGCAATCTAAAAGGTTACCGGTTTTGGGGTGCGGCAAAGATCGACAGCCTGGTGGAATGCCCGCTCCAAGCGCGCAGCGGCTGCAACATCGCCATCCAATTCCAGTGCGATGGAGTCGACTCGCTTCTGGCTCGGCGTGGCGCAGTCGATCACGATCCCATCCTTGCTTTTAGTGCTGCACGTGGAGGTGGAGAAGATGCACTTGGATTTGCCGATACAAGGCAATGCCAGCTGATTCTTTTGCAACGCTATGCCGTAGGGTTCAATGGCGCCCAGCGAGAAGCTGACAGTTTCGGTATGAATGGACGTCTCTCCTGTGGTGTTGGTCACTCGAACCGAGAATTCAGCGCGGCACGCTTCAATTTTATTCAGCCGGGTGCTCCAGCCGTACAGCCCATTGCTGAGGACGCGGTCGCCATGGCTCTCGAACTCGGTTTGAATCGCCACTGTCAAAGTTTCGATCGAAGGGCTGGAACTTGCCTCCGGAGCCGGCTGTGCAGGCAACGGCGCGGTCAGGGAAAGCAGCACGAGGCAAAGCAATGGCAATCGGATCATTTCAGTAGCGTCCGCAACTAGGCCGAATGGATCACCCATTGTACTCTGCTTTGTGGGGCGAGCGCTGAAAAGGGGCGCAAATTCAGTGGTGACCGCGCTCACAGCAGGAAAACCCATTGTGACGGTATGATGAAGGTAATACGAACGCTCTGACCGCCACGAAAGGTCGCAGGGTGGTATCGGTACGGCTCAAAGGAGAGGGCTCATTCAATGAATCAAGAATTTGGCCGATTTGTAGTTTCGATCCAGGCGCAGCCTTTTCGCAAGAAGACGCGCTATTACTGGGTAATTTGCCGGGAGACCAATCCCGAGGAAATGATCTCATGGGGACACGCACCAACACTGGAACTGGCCGAGACCGAAGCCCGCAACGAGGTTAAGGACTTATCCTCCGGGCTGACGCAGGGCGGCCGGGTTGCCAGTACCAGCTATACTGCCATTCACCACTGCTGAAAAGCGGTTGGCTTTGATTGGGCGGTTCTTTGGCGGGTGTCCACCTGCGCGACGGCAGACGCAGGGACCGTTATGCCACAGATTTTCCAACCGCAAATGTTCTAGTCAACCTCGTGCCTGGCGGTGTAGCCCTCGCGCGAGAGCATCTGGTACTTCAACTCCTTGCCCTTCTGGTCCTTCACGATCAGCGGTTTGTCCGGTACCCGGCTCCACCACTTCCACCTTCAGCTTTGCGGTAGGTGCCGTCCAGCTTGGCATTGGTGGGGCGATAGGTGAGGGTGTACTGGTTGCGCACGGCGCCTGAGATTTCGCGGAAGTCTTCGGGCAACTCGGACTCAAAGCGCGGGCTGAACCAGCGTCCACCGGTCATCTTGGCAAAGGTACTCATCTGGTTATCGCCCTGCAGGAAGTCCATCTCGCGCATGGACGCCGCCATGCCCCGGCACCGTGCGCCTCCATATAATAGCGCCAGAGGAAGCCGGTGCTGATGGTGTAGATGGTTACGTTGGGCGTCGCTTTAATTTTCTTGAGAACCTTGTCGTAGGTCATTCTGCTGAAGGTGTCCACGCCGCTGCTGATCAGGATTACTTCCTTGCGGCCGTCGATGCGGTCCAGCCGGTCGAGCGTGTCGTAGAGCGCGTCGAACAGGTTGGTTTCGCTGAAGCCGGGGATGCGCAGCGTATTCAGGGCGCCGTAGATCGCCTGCTTGTCTGAGGTGAAGTCCACCAGGATGCTCGGCTTCATGTCGTAGCTAATCACCGAGACATAGTCGTTCTTCTGCATCTGGTCGGTGAAGGCATACGATGCGCGCAGGGCGTCATAGAGAAACTGCCGGCGACTGACCTGGAAGGCCGGGGTGGAGGCAAACTCCACCAGCAGCACCGCCGTATATCCTGCCTTGGTCAGGCCAAAGCTCTGGATGGGCTGCTCGACATTGTCCTCCAGGATGCGGAATTGGTCTTTTTGCAGTCCGGGAATAAACTGGCCATCTTTGGTCAGAACCAGGGCGTCCACGGAGACGAGTGGAACACTGACATTGATGGAGTAGCTGGGCATTCCTTCAACCGGCTTTGGCGCGGGCGGCGGAGGCGTGACTCTGGCCGGCTGCTTGTCGGGAGCGACCTTCGGGATTGCGTAAGGTCCAGTGTCGCTGTCGGGGCCGCCAGCCTCCAGTGGAGCCTGCTGCTTTTGGCCGCTTACGTCCGATTGGCTGGTTGAGTCCTGCGCCGCTGCACTCCCTGTCCGCGCCGACGACACTCCTGGCGCGATTGCCAGGCACAAGGAAATCAGGGCCAACCCCCAGACCGGGTTACGACGCGTGGCACCCCAATAAAGACCTTTTCGTGGTGACATATGGTATTCCCGTCCGGCTCTGGCTAGAGCCGCTTGACAGTATAGATGCACACCTTCTACTTGCGCGATATCCGCGAGTTCCTCCTCGCAGCGCATTTGGCTTTCAGTGTTTCCGGCCGCAAATCTCCCACTTCCCGTTCCTCATCTGAATTCTGGTCGTCCCAATCACTGGGAATAACTCCCTCAATTTCTGATCGATTCGATCGGTACACTCCAGCACCATCGCCTTGTGTTCGTTATCGGTTACGCTGTAATGCGCCAGCACGATGACTTCGAGGGCGTTTCTGAGGGTGTGATTCAACTCGACCACTCGACAGAGTTCCGCCTCCTCCATCTTGCGCCGCTCGATGATTCCATGCAGGATCAGCCAGAGCGCAAGGCCCGCTCCCGAACCAACAATCGCTGCATGTAACAAACAATGAAGTATGGGGGAAATATGGATTGCAATCAGCCAGCGCGCCACGGCATATTCGAACACTCCGAAGAGGAGCGTGGCCCCGATTACGGCAAGCCAGATTCCAAGACGGCTTCGTAAAATGAATGCGACAGCTCTCGATATAGTCTCTCGCATACGGCCTCCCAACTAGGCTCTCCGAAAGAGTCTGTGGGAGGCACTACGTGAGGCGCGCACGTGATTTAGATTCTCCGTTCGCTTGGTCGCTCAACATTCTTCCGCGGACCCATTCGGCGAAACACTCGTCAGCGTGATGTCGTCCATCCCTCAATGGACACAGGAGACAACCCGGGGTCGCCGACTGCTGAACACATTGTGCTCAATTTAATCCATTGTCGGTGACCGGGATCATTGCTGATAGTGATAAGGAACGCTTCGGAGCTGGTGAACTGCTTCCGTGGTTCGGAAAGCTTCCGGGCGGTCACGGGCGACAATCGGTGATGGTCCGGCGACCGGGGCGCACTTTCACCCGCCGCGCTCCTCTGCTACTCTTTCCCTCGGATCGTCGGATTGATGGAAGCTCTGCGCATCGTCGCCTGGATCGTCTGCGGGGTCTACGCTACCATCCCTGCCTACTGGATGATGGTGCATCCATTTGCTAAGAATTGGCGCGCCGCCCGTTACAAGTTCACGCTGCTGGTCCCGCTGTGGGGTGTGATGTGGTGCATCGCCTGGGGAGTTTCGTATCCGTGGCGCGCTGCGCTGCTCTACCACAATCCGGGCACCTGGGTTGCCGCGCCGCTGCTCTGGGCCGTCTCATGCTTCATGTATGTGAATGCAGGGCGCGAACTGTCATTTATGCGCGTGATCGGGCGGCATGAGTTGGAGCCTGAGCGCCAACCGAAGATGCTGGTGACCTTCGGCGTCCACCGCATGGTGCGCCACCCGATGTACCTCGGACACTTTTGCACCATGCTCGGCTTTACGCTCGGCTCCGGCACCGTGGCTTGCTTCGGGCTGTTTGCCTTCGCCTTAATCACGGGCGGAGTGATGATCATCTTCGAGGAGCGCGAATTACATGCCCGATTCGGTCTGGCCTGGGAGGAGTATTGCGAACACACGCCGGCGATCTTTCCAGTACCAAAGGATTAAAAACAAGAGCGCAAGGCTTCAGGGTTGAGCCGGCTTGGTGAGCTTCAAGGCGCGGAAGATGCGCTTCAGCTCCGGGCTGAATTCGCGGAGCAGATTGGTGCCGGCGTCCAGCCCTAGCTGGACATGTCCCATCCTTACCCCCTGCACCAGCGGCGAGTAGTTCGCCGGATACCAGGAGGTGACCAGCATCGAACTGCCGTAATCCCCGGCGAAGCGCGGCAGGTCGAGATGGAGTTTGCCGTTGCCGTCATAGGCGAACAAAGTCATCTTGAGGGCGTTTCCGGAGCGACGCCAGAGACCGCTGCAGCGGCAGCGGAAGTAGCGCGGGTCCAGACCAAGGGCTGCATCGCCCGCGTCGTGCACCGCTTCCTCGGCGGTGTACAACACAAACTCCGTGCCAGCCCGCCGGCCATAGCCGCCAATGTTGCGGCCCCAGCCCTCGGGCTCTCCGGCGATCCAACTGACGCTGGCCGAGGTAGCCATCGCGAGGTAATTCACCGGCGAGGCGAGATACCCTTTGAAGAACAGGTTCACGCGCTCTTCCCCGCGCAAGGGCACAAAGCCAATGTCGCCGGGATAAGACTGGGGCAGTTCCGCAGCCGGGGTCTTGCTCACGGCTGGCTCCTCGGGCAACAGAATGTCGGGGTCGGCCGCAGGCTGTAGCCGGGCCTCACTGATGGGCTGGAGGGGATCGAGGACGGGCATGGAGGCCGATTGCGCGAAGGCCGCACCGCAGAATACGCAAGCCAAGATGAGAACGTAGGCGAAGGCCATCCCGCGCCGCAGCAACTCTGATTGCGGCGTAGTGTCTCCCCGGCTTAGCTGCTTTGGGCTAGTGGGCATCAGTAACGGGGGCTCCAGCGTCTGTTGGGTAAGGAAAACGAAAAACTTGGCTCGACGGTATTCCCAAGTGTGACACATCCCGCCAACCCCCGCCAGTAAATAGTGGCTTCCACCAAGCGCACGCCGGGGATGCCGATAGAATCTATCGGTCTATTCTCTGCTGGGAGATGAGCGGGAGTGGCCGAGGAGGCAGCTTGGCCTTGCACTCTGCTTCCTTAATTATAATGACGTAATGCGATTCGAGCTCTTTGTTGCCGCCCGCTATCTCCGTGCCAAGCGCCGCCAGGCGGTGATCGGAGTGATTACCGGGATTTCGATTCTGGGAGTCGCCGCCGGGGTCGCCTCGCTGGTCATCGCGCTGGCCATCAACAACGGCTTCCGGCAAGACCTGCAGCAACGTCTGCTCGGCTCCACTTCGCACGTCAACCTGATGCGGGTGGAAAACGACGGCATTCACGACTGGGCAGCGCTGCAACAGCGGCTGGAGAAGCTTCCGCATGTAAAGGCGGCGGCGCCGGCGATCTATGAGCAGGTGTTGATATCACGCGGGGCGCGGGCCGGTGGCGCGGTCTTGAAGGGAATCGTTCCGGCAGCCGAAGGCCGGGTGACCGCAATGATGGATTCGGTACACGAGGGCAGCGCGCAGCCGCTGGCGGAAGCGCAGGCGGAGAGCGATTGCGCAGCCAAGGAACGAGCGTCACTCTCCGGCCCCGTTGAAGGCGGATGCTCGGCGGCAAAGAGCACTTCTCCGCAAGACTCCAATCCATCTTCGCTGCAGGGTGCGTCCGACCGGATTGCGGCGATGCCGCCGATCGTGCTTGGCAAAGATCTGGCGCAGACTCTGGGAGCGACGGTCGGCTCGGTGGTTCTGGTCACCAGTCCGCAGGGTGAGTTGACGCCCTTTGGTATGGTGCCGCGCTACATGCGATTCAGGGTTACGGGAATCTTTCAGTCGGGATTTTACGATTACGACTCGACCTGGGCGCTCTGCTCCTTGGGCGATGCGCAGCGGCTGTTCAGCCTGGGCGACATCGCCAGCGTGCTGGAATTTAAGGTAGACGATATCTACAACGCGGCTGCCATCGGAAGCCAGATCGAGGCTGCCGCCGGCAAGGGGTTCGAGACCACGAACTGGATGGAGCAGAACCGGGCACTGTTCCGCGCCCTTCGCCTGGAGCGGGTGGTTACGTTTATCACCATTGGCTTAATTGTCTTCGTCGCCGCTCTGAATATTCTGATCTCGCTGATCATGATGGTGATGGAAAAGACGCGCGACATCGCGGTGCTGGTTTCAATGGGAGCGCGCCGCGAACAGGTGCGCCGCATCTTCATCTGGCAGGGGCTGCTGATCGGCATCATCGGGACCACGCTGGGGCTGGTGGTGGGCTACACAATTGCGATTCTCGCTGGACGCTACCATTGGATCTCGCTCTCGGCCGAGGTCTATGCCATTGACTACGTTCCGTTCGCGCCACGGGCCGTGGATGCGGCGCTGGTGGCCATCGTCTCGCTGGCGATCAGCCTCATCGCCACGGTGTATCCATCGCAGTCGGCGGCGCGGGTGCTGCCGGCCGAGGCGCTGCGGTACGAGTAGCGTGGGGAGACGTTTGCTCGGAACTCCTACGGGGAAGCGGGCCGTGGGCTCTGGCACGCGATTCGGTTCCGCTCATCACAGCACGAAACGGCTGCGGCATGGTTTAATTGAAGGTGTATAACTGGAGCCGCACGAACAGGGAAAGTTCCTGTCCCGGCGCGGGATTTTGCACCAGAGAGAAACCGAGGTGCATCCAATGAACAGAGAAGAGATCCTCCGAGTTGAGGCTCTCCGCAAGGTCTATCGCTCTGGAACCACGGATCTTGTGCTCTTTGACAACCTGTCTTTCCGGGTACGCGAAGGTGAGATGCTGGCGATTGTGGGCCAGAGCGGGACGGGAAAGTCTTCGCTGCTGCACATTCTGGGCGCATTGGATACGGCCAGCGCAGGTGAGGTGTTTTTTGCCGACACAGGTTTGACGTCATTGTCCGAGGAAGCCGCGGCGGAGTTTCGGAACCGCCAGATTGGGTACGTATGGCAGTTCCACTACCTGCTGCCGGAGTTCACGGCGCTGGAAAACGTGGCAATGCCGTTGTATCTGCGAGGCGAGAGCCGAAGCAAGGCAGAGGCCGAGGCTGCCAAGTGGCTGGGAGAGGTTGGACTGGCCGATCGCGGACATCATCGGTCGGGCGAGCTTTCCGGAGGCGAGCAGCAGCGGGTTTCGCTGGCCAGGGCACTGGTGACTGCTCCCAGGATGTTACTGGCGGACGAGCCGACCGGGGATCTGGACAACTCGCACGGCGGAGTCCGTGTTTGAGCTAATTTCCAGACTCCACGCCAGTTACCGGCTTACTTCGATCATCGTGACCCACAATCTTGCATTTGCGCGCCGTTGCAGCCGCATTCTCTCGTTGGAAACCGGTATCGTGACAGAGGTGACCGCAGAGTCTTTATCGCAATCGTAGGGTTAATTCTCTTAGCTTGATCGGCTATTTAGTGGCATAGTTGGCTTTACAGGAAAGCACGCTGCGATTGGCAAGGCTATGGTCGCCTCTTTTGTGGTGGCGTAAGACAGGATAGACAGGGGTACAGAGTTTTTTACTCCGGTTGGGTTGAACCAACCGGTCGGGGTCCGGCTTCCGGATCCTATCGTGGTCCCCGGAGGTTCGGTTTTCGGTGGAGCCAGAGATGAAGCAGGGAGAAAGTTTCCCGTTACCGGTAATGGCTGGGGCGGAGGGACTTGGAGAGAGACAATGTTTGAACGGTACACCGAAAAAGCAAGGCGCGTGATCTTCTTTGCACGATATGAAGCCAGTCAGTTTGGCTCTCCGTATATTGAAACGGAGCACCTCCTGCTCGGTCTGTTGCGCGAAGACAAGGCTCTGACCAACCGCTTCCTTCGCCAGCATTCGTCGGTGGACTCTATCCGTAAACAGATTGAAGCCCACACGACGATTCGCGAAAAGGTATCGACCAGCGTGGACCTGCCGCTCAGCAATGAGTGCAAGCGGGTGCTGGCCTATGCCTCCGAAGAAGCCGAACGGCTCAGTCACAAGCACATCGGCACGGAGCATCTGCTGCTCGGCCTGTTGCGCGAAGAAAAATGTTTTGCGGCGGAGATTCTGGCCGAGCGTGGGTTGAAGATCGCGGCCATTCGCGAGGAACTGCAGCGCACCACGCAGGAGAAGGTTCAGACGCCGCCGCAGCGCGCCGCCAACCGCGAATCGTCACTGCTGGCGGAGTTCTCCCGCGACCTGACCCAGGCGGCGATGGAGAATCAGTTGGACCCTCTTGTGGGGCGCGATGGCGAAGTGGACCGTACGATTCAGATTCTGTGCCGCCGCACCAAGAACAACCCGGTGCTGATCGGCGAGCCCGGAGTCGGCAAGACCGCGATTGTCGAAGGTCTGGCGCAGCGCATCGCCGACGGCGAGGTGCCTTCGTTCCTGGCCGACAAGCGGGTGCTCGCCCTGGATCTTTCGCTGATCGTTGCGGGCACGAAGTATCGCGGCCAGTTCGAGGAGCGGCTGAAGACGATCATGAAGGAGTTGATCGAAAATCAGAACTCGATCATCTTCATCGATGAGTTGCACACGCTGGTCGGAGCTGGCTCCGCGGAAGGCTCGCTGGATGCTGCCAACATTTTGAAGCCAGCGCTGTCGCGCGGCGAAATCCAATGCATTGGAGCCACCACGCCCGGCGAGTACCGTAAGTCGATCGAGAAGGATCGTTCGCTGGAGCGGCGCTTCCAGTCGGTCAAGGTTCCGCCGCCGAACGAGCCGGATTCGGTGAAGATCCTGATGGGCATCAAGGATCGCTACGAGAAGTTCCACGCCGTCAGCTACACCGACGAGGCGATCAACTTTGCGGTCTCGCATTCGAACCGGTACATTCCGGATCGCTTCCTGCCGGACAAGGCGATCGATCTGATCGACGAAGCTGGAGCGCGAGTGAAGCTGCGCCAGTCCGCGCTGCCGGAAGAGATTACCGAAGTGCAGAAGCGGATCAAGTTCATTGTTCATCGCATGGAAAATGCGATCGCGAATCATGAATTCGAGAAGGCGCGCTTCTACTCGGATGAGGAGCGCAAGGAACGCGAAAACCTGCGCGTTCTGCGCGAGAAGTTCCACCTGAACGACAGCGCTACGGGAATCGTGCAGCGCGAGGACATCGAGGAAGTGGTGTCGCGCTGGACCGGAGTTCCGGTGGCGGCGATCAAGGAAGAAGAATCGCAGAAGCTGCTGCGCATTGAAGAAGAGCTGCACAAACGCGTGATCTCGCAGGAAAAGGCGATCTCTGCCCTGGCCCGCGCTATCCGCCGCTCGCGTGCCGGGCTCAAGAATCCGGCGCGGCCGATCGGCTCCTTCCTCTTCCTGGGCCCAACCGGCGTGGGCAAGACAGAAGCCGCGCGCACGCTGGCGCAGTTTATGTTCGGCAGCGAGAAGAGCTTGATACGCTTCGATATGTCGGAGTACATGGAGAAGCACTCGGTCAGCAAGTTGATCGGCTCGCCTCCGGGATACGTGGGCTACGAGGAGGGCGGACAGCTCACCGAGCGCGTCAAGCGTGCGCCGTATTCCGTTGTATTGCTGGATGAAATCGAGAAGGCGCACCCGGATGTGTTCAACATTCTGTTGCAGGTTTTCGAGGATGGGCAGTTGACCGATGGCCTCGGCAACACCGTGGACTTCAAGAATGTCATCCTCATCATGACCTCCAACATCGGTGCGCGTCACATGATCAAGCGCGAAGGACTGGGCTTCTCTTCGAACAAGGAAGAGAGCATCAGCGACAAGGTTGAAGAGATGGTGAAGAGCGAGGTCAAGAAGACCTTCAATCCGGAATTTCTCAACCGTCTGGATGAAGTCGTGATCTTCAACGCTCTGACCGAGCACGATCTGAACCAGATCGTGGAGTTGATGGTCACTCAACTGAATCACAACCTGGCGCAGAGAGCGATCACGATCACGGTGACCGAAGACGCGCGCAAGTGGATTCTGGAGAAGACCATCACGGACCGCAGCTACGGAGCTCGTCCATTGCGCCGCGCGCTGCAGAAGTATGTGGAAGACCCGCTCTCCGAAGCGCTGATCCAGGGGAGCATCAAAACCCGCCCCGCGTTCGTCGAGGTCTATCTCGACAACAATCAACTCTTCTACCGCGAGGTGGGCGAAGAGAAGACGGACGGTGCGCTGCTGCTGAATTAACCCGCATCGTAAGCGAACGAGAATTGTCGCCGCCGGAATTCCGGCGGCGATTTCTTTTGGTGCGCCCAGCCGGCGAGCGAGCGCCGCGGGCCAGCGGACTTACTTCTTCAGCTTTGCGGCTTCAAGCTTGGCGCGCTTTGCGGCGGCCCATCCCTCTTTGATGACTAGCTCGGGGCGGCTGAGTCCGAGCGAGTCGTCGGGTACGTCTTTGGTGATGCAGGAGGCTGCGCCGACGTAGGCTCCATTGCCGATGCGGATGGGGGCGACGAGGGTGGAGTCACTGCCGATGAAGGCTCCGGCGCCGATCACTGTCTTGTGCTTGCTCACTCCGTCGTAGTTGCAGGTGATGGTGCCGGCGCCGATGTTGGTGCCCTCGCCGATCTCGCAATCGCCAAGATAGGTGAGGTGATTGGCTTTGGCGCCGCGCGCCAGTTTTGCCTTCTTAGTTTCCACAAAATTGCCGACATGCGCCTCGGGCCCGATGTCACTGCCCGGGCGAATCCTTGAGTAGGGTCCGATGATCGCCGCCTCGCCCACGGTGGAGTCCTCCACGAGGGTTCCGTGGTTGACGCGAACGCGGTTGCCGACGCGCGTGTTGGTGAGCACCGAGTAGCTGCGGATGAAGCAGTCTTCGCCGATGGTGGTTTCACCGAGCAGTTGCACAAAGGGCTCGATGATGGTGTCCGCGCCGACGGTGACGCCGTCGTCGATGAGGACGGTTTCGGGACGCAAGATGGTAACGCCGTCGTCCATCAGCGCACGCGTTTTGCGCTCGCGGAGAACGGAGTCCAGCTGTGCGAGCTCGCGGCGGGTGTTGACGCCGAGTACCTCGCTCGGGTGCGCGGCGCCCAGAGCCAGCACGGCTTTGCCATCGCGCCGCAGGATGGACGCAATCTGAGTGAGGTAGAACTCGCCGTGCGGATTGTCGGTGGAAAGCTGGTCGATGCGGGCAAACAGTTCGGCGACGTTGAAGGCATAAATGCCGGAGTTGATCTCGCCGATTTCTTCCTGTGCCGGAGTGAGTTGCTTCTGCTCGACAATGGCTTCGACTTGATCGGTGCTGACGCCGTGCTCGACGCGGCGCACGATGCGTCCGTAGCCGAAGGGATCAAGAGGCTCGGCGGTGAGAATGGTCATGGCCGCGGCATGGGCGATGTGGAAGTCGCGCAGCGCCGCGATGGTATCGGGGCGGATGAGCGGCACGTCGCCGCTGAGCACGAGAACGTGATCGTAGCCGGCGAGCGCCTGGCGGCACTGCATGAGAGCGTGTCCTGTGCCGCGCTGCTCGCGCTGCTCGATGAACTGGATTCCGAGCCGCGCGAATTCAGCGCGGACGCGCTCCGCCTCATGGCCGATGATGCAGAAGATATCGGCGGGGGCAACGATGCTGCTGGCGGCACGGACAACGTGGCCGAGCAGAGGACGTCCGGCGATCTGGTGCAGCACCTTGGGCAACTTCGACTTGAGGCGTGTGCCCTTGCCGGCGGCGAGAATGGCGATGGCAAATCGTGAGTTCGGCATGTCGTAGGTATTGTAATGCAGCGGCGCGGGCTCGGTCGCTGAGGTGAGGCGAGCGTTGTCACCGGAGCCGTTGCCTCCCCGGGAAGCCGCCTCGTGACGGCGCAGGCGTGGACTCGACGGATGCGTGCTCTACAAGACCCAGGAGTCGGTGAACGTCCAGCAAAGGCCTTGTTCAGCAAAGCACACGCCGGGGCTGGGCCGCTTCGAATTGAGTCGCGACCGAGAGTCTATTGGTTTTTAGCCGTTTGCCGCTGCGGTATTTCAGCTTTTTGCCAGCCTGGGCCGGGGTTGTATTGCTTCATCGCCTTGGCGAGTTTGTCGCTTCGCTTGCCAAGATCCTTTTGATACACGACTCCCTTGTCATTGACGATGAATGTCATTACGCCCGATGACCGGTATTCCGCAGGATAGGCAATGAACGCGAAGCCTTTGTTCCCGTGGGCGGACAGGATGCGGTAATAGTAACCGCGGTAAGGTGCTGGAGTGACGTCCGGGCGTGGAGAGGAGTCTTGCGTGAAGGCCGCCGCCACCAGAGGGCCAATCGGGCTCTGAGTCTCGCTCCCGGCCGCTTTCCAATACAGGCCATCTTGCTGCCCGTCATCACTGAAGATCTTCTGGGCATACTCGCCGTGATGTGCGGAGGAATATTCCTTTTCCGCGGCGACGAGTTCCTGGCAGACGCGAATGGCCGATACTTCATTCCGGCCGATTCGCCGGTACAGAATTTCTTTCTCCCCCGCCGCAGTGTCGAAGTACCAAGATCGGCCTTTGTGCCGCAGGGGTATGGGCGTAGGCCAGTTCTCTGCTCCGATATACAAGACGGTGCTTCCATCGGGCTCTTTCACCAGACGGTGCATCTCCTCATATTTTTGAGCGAAGCGGGCGCGGCTCTGGTCGTCCTCGGCTGGGTCTCCCGACGAGACGATTCGCTTTCCATCGGGTCCGAGAATTTCGAGCATCCCTTTTTCGTCGTTGGTCCGCGCTGCCGTTACGAGTGCATTGCCTGCGTCCTCCGGCGAGGAGAATGTTTTCTGGCCCACCTGCTGCGCCACGGAGTGAGCGGAAAAGCAGCCCGCCCAAAGAATCGCCACCGCCGCGAATTGAGGAAGCTTGGCCCAATGAAAATTGTTGAACTCCGTACGCCGCATATGGCTGCTCTCCATTATTTGAAAGTTACAAGTCGCACAACGAGCCTTCGATTACCGCCGCCCACCACCCCCGCCGCGCCCGCCGCCACCGCCGAAGCCTCCGCCGCCCCGTCCGCCACCACCGAAGCCGCCGCGCGCGCCACCAAGGCTGGAGCTCCCGCGTGAGGAAAAGCTCCTGGCGTCTCCGCCACGGTCGATGCCGCTGAAGGCGCCGGAGCGGACTCCGCTCTGACCGCGAGGCTCGGCGAATCCTCGCGCCGCCCGAGCGTTGCCGTTGAAAGGTCTGGCACCGCCGCGTGCGCCTCCTCCGCGATAGAAGGCGTTCCGGTTATAAAACGTCCGGCTGCCGGAGAAATACCTGCCGCGGTTGTAGAGGATGGCATGGTGATGCCAATCGAATCCCCAATGACCCCAGCCCCAGCCAAAACCACCGAAGAAGCCGACTCCGAAGCCGACTCCGAAGGAAAGGTACGGGCCGCCAAACCAAATTCCAGGATACGGATACCATCCCGGCCAGGGATCGATGGGGCCTCCGTAGACTAACCACGGATCGTAGGCGGGAACGTAGACAATCTCGGGGCTGGCGGGTTGAATGACGATCGTGGAGCCTTGCGCGGTTACGGTTTGCTGCGGCGTGGTCGTAAGATTGCCGGCTTGTTGCGCACGCTGGCGCATGGCTTGAACGGCATCCATCACGTTCGGTTCCTGGTTGTAGTAGGCATCGCCTAGAGATGACGTCCAGGAGAGGTTTTTATCCATATTTCCCAGAACATCGGGAAATGCAGTCAGCGCCTTGACGCTTGCATCCCAGGATTGCTGGTCCACCGCTTTAGCCAAATCGTCGCCCTTCAGATCAGGATGCGATTGCAGCCATCGGTCGGCCTCGACGACTTGCTCGGGAAAGGTGGACGCGGCTAGGATTTGCGCCACCAGTGAATCCGGATACAACGCAATCGGCGCTACCAGCTGCTGCAACTGCTCGGGAGTCTGCTGCGTGTATGGCGTCGTCTGTGCGGCTTCGGTCTGGGCAGGTGGAGGAGGCGCTTGCTGATCTTGCTGATCCTGATAAGCCGACACCGTCTGAGGTGCCAATAGCAGGGCCAACGATAACAGGCAGACCAAAATCTGCTTACCCCATGAAGATATTGGGAACCCTGCAACACCTTCGAAGAGATTCTTCTGCAGTTTCATTGCTTAAGGCCTCCCCGAGCTCTGATGCCACCGTCTTCTGGCGAAGTTGCAAGATCGGCACCATCGGACTGAAGGCTGTTCCGAAACCGGAAACCGCCTGCTATAGGGAGGGAGTTTGCGATTGGCGGAGGCGAACGGAAAGGTTGAGCAGATCGAGGGCGACGCGGTCGGCAGCGTGGCGGGCGAAGTGGGTGGCGTCGAGGTAGTCGCCGAGGATGGGGATGACGCCGAGGGCGCGGATTTGGTCCAGGTCGTTGTGCAGGGGTTCGGAGTTGTCTTCGGCGTAGCGGGCGCGCAGTTCATTGGGGACGGGCGCGGAATTGAGCAAGGCGTAGTCGAAGACGCGGCACTTGGCGTGGTCAAAGATGGCCTGAATGTGCTGCGAGGCGGAGAGGCCGGTGCTTTCGTTGGGCTGGGTCATCAGGTTGCCGACGTAGACGCGGACGGCGTTGGAGCGGCAGATGGCCTCGGGAACTTCGCGGACGAGTAGGTTTGGAATGCAACTGGTAAAGAGTGATCCGGGGCCGATGCTGATGATGTCGGCATGGAGAATGGCGTCGAGCGCCTGCGGCAGGGGGCGGACATTGGCCGGGACCAAGCGGAGGCGGGCGATTCCGCTGCGGCTGGCGGTGATTTTAGTCTCGCCGCGGACGCGCGTGCCATCGCGCATCAGGGCATCGAGTTGCACGTTGCTGCTGGTGGAGGAGGGATAGATTTCGCCGCGCGTTTTTAGAATGGCGGAGCTGAGCTTGACGGCCAGGGAAAAGTCGCCACAGACATCGGCCAGGGCGGTGAGAAAGAGATTGCCGAAGCTGTGACCCTCAAGGCTGCCGCCGCTGCCGCCGAAGCGATAGCGGAAGAGTTGTGAAAGCAGCTCTTCATCATCGGAGAGCGCGGTCATGCAGTTGCGTATGTCACCCGGCGGCGGAACGCCGAGTTCCTTGCGCAGGCGTCCGCTGGAGCCGCCATCGTCGCTCACGGTGACGATGGCGGTGAGGCGGGAGATGAAGGGCGTAAGCGGCGCGGGCGTGGAGAGATCAGCCGAGGAGATGGAGTTCACATGGCGCTTGAGTCCGCGGAGCAGAGTGGACAAGCCAGTGCCGCCACCGAGAGCTACGACCCGCAGACCTTCCAAACGGTTCGGGATGGGGTTCACTGTCGTCATCGCTCTCGCCGGGAGCAGGGAGGTAGGGAAACGCGCTCCTTTACGGAGTCAGCCACAACTATGCTCCAATCGTCCCTTCGGGATAGAGCAACTCGGTGAAGCGCGGATCGTCGGCCATGTTGCGGAAATCCGAGTCATTGCGAGCCTGGAAGCGATTACCCGGGTTGAGGCGGATGGCTTCCGTAAGATGCTTCAGGCTATCCGCGGTGCGACCGGTGAGACACTCTAGCACGGCTAGGCCATACCAGATGAAGTCGAGACCGGGCCGCTGCAAGGAGAGCCCTTCCAGGTGCTCGCGAGCGGTGACGAAGTCGCCGAGGTTCATCAGCGAAACCGCGAAATCATAATGCTCCTCGGGAGTCTGGAAGGTGTTCTGAATCTGTTCCAACTGCTGGTTGCATATGTTGATATGAACTTTAGCGCGATCGGCCAGCTCGCTGATTCCGGATTCGATCACCTTCTCGAGCAGGGACTTGGCTTTATCGAATTTCTGGATTTGCAGCAGCTTAAGCGCCTGTTCGTAGCCCTGCAGGGTTTGGGAAAATCGCGCATGTAGTTCATTATGAGCATCTTTGCGCGGCTCCGCGTTGTGTTTAGCAGAGGGGCTCTTCGGCTTGACTTCGAGTTTTTTGGTCATCGGCCCTTCCAGAAACGCGATCCATCCCTCCATTCCGCAGCGGTAGAACGCTGGGGATTGGAAATTAGCTCAGAATACTGCTTTATACCGTGTGCAGGAGGCAGCGTCAACCGGGGGCTGCCGGCGGGAAGGCAGGGTAAAGGCGAGAATCGAGAAAACCAGCTCAACCCGCAGCCCGCTGATGCGTCGATTAGAATGAATCCAGATGGGGAGTGTGTGACATGGATGAGAGTCAAAGCCTGGCGCAGGAGGGCGGGCCGGAGGAATCGAAGGTTGGACGAAGCACATGGAATTGGTTGCGCGAGAGTGTGATCTCGCTAGGGATTTCCATCTTCATCATAATCTTTCTCTACCAGCCGGTGAAGGTGGACGGCACCAGCATGATGCCGGGACTGGCCGACCATGAGCGCATCTTCATCAATAAATTCGTTTACCGCTTTGAGGCCATCGAGCGCGGAGACGTGGTGGTGTTCCGCTATCCGGGCGATCCCAGCAAGAATTACATCAAGCGGATCGTGGGCGTGCCGGGCGACCGGATCGAGATCTTCCGCGGGGCGGTTCTGGTGAACGGCAACCGTCTGGCGGAGCCGTACGTGCCGGAAAAGTTCCGCGACGAGCGCTCGATGAGCGAGGTTGTGGTTCCGGAGGGCAACTACTTTGTGATGGGCGATCACCGAAACCTCTCCAGCGATAGCCGCGACTTTGGCGTGGTGGAGCGGGCGGCAATTTTCGGCAAGGCGGTTTTCGCGTATTGGCCGACGGAAATGATGGGCAAGCTGCGGTAGCGCCTGGGGATTGCGCGCGAGGGCAGAACAGGAAGACAAGATGAGATTGGCAATCTTCGGCGGGACCGGCGGTACAGGATTAGAACTGACGCGGCAGTCGCTGGAAAAAGGCCATAGCGTGCGCGTGTTGGCGCGGAATCCGAACCGGATGCCGTTGGTGAGCCCGAATATGCGGATTGTGCTGGGCAACGTACTGGATCGCGAGAGCGTGAGCAAGACCGTGCTTGGAAGCGATGCGGTGCTGAGCTGCTTGGGACAGCGCACTCTGCTGCGAAATACGCGAGTGTGCTCGGCAGGGACGCATTTGATCCTGGAAGTGATGCAGGCGCAGGGCGTGCGGCGGCTGGTGGTGGAGTCGGCCTTTGGCGTGGGCGAAAGCCTTGCCGTGGCCAATCCGCTGGAGAGATTGCTGTTCGCGACGCTGTTGCGGGCGCCCTACGAAGACAAGAACCTGCTGGAGGCGGAGTTGAAGGCGAGCGGGCTGGAGTGGACGATTTTGCGTCCGACGGCGCTGACCAATGGGGCGCTGACGGGACGCTATGCGGTGACTGCGGGGCGTCCCGCCGCTTCCAGGGTTTCACGCGCGGACGTGGCGGCGGCGATGCTGCGGGCGGTGGAAGAGCGGCTGTGGCTTGGGGAATCGCCGACGGTGACGGGAAATAGTTCGAACTTGCAGAGTCACAAGGTCTCAGAGTTTCAAGGTTAGGAGCATGAGCAAAGCGTTGCGGATGTGTGGGGACGCCGGAAAATGCATATTATGCGCCATACTGTATTTCTATGCAGTTGCAGTGGGATTTCCGCCGGGCTGTGCTGCACGGGGGTTGAATAGCTGATATCATCTAGAAAATCCACTCCCAGAGGATGCAATGCAAGCTATCCTTGCGCTGGAAGACGGCAGAATCTTCCGCGGCAAAGGCTACGGAGCGCGACTCGAACGTACGGGCGAAGTAGTTTTTAATACATCCATTACCGGCTACCAGGAGATTTTCACCGATCCCTCTTACGCCGGACAAATCGTCGTTCTCACCAATCCTGAAATCGGCAACTACGGCACCAATCCCGACGATGATGAGTCGGGCAAGCCTTATATCGAAGGCCTGATTGTGCGCGAGTTTTCGCCGTATGCGTCGAACTACCGTTCGCACCAGGTGACGGACGAATACCTGGAGCGGTACAAGGTTCCGGTGCTCTCGGATATCGACACGCGCGCGCTGGTACGGCACTTGCGCGACCGCGGGGTCATGCGCGGCGTGATCTCCACCAGTGAGACAAACGTGGAGAAGCTGGTGGCCACGGCCAAGGCCACACCGACCATCGATGGAGTGGACCTGGCGAAGGAAGTTTGCACCAAGGTGGCCTACCAGTGGACCAAGGGAGAGGTGGAGGAACGGATTATCGCCGTGCCCCACAGCACGGCAGCGCAGCTTTCGGTGTTGACCAGCGAGGCGGCGGCAGATCGCAATGCGCCGGAGCGCAAGAAGGTGGTTGCCTTCGACTATGGCATCAAGCACAACATCCTGCGGCGGCTGGTGAGCACGGGCTGCGATGTGACGGTGGTTCCGGCGCAGACTTCGGCGGAGGACGTGCTCGCGCTGCACCCGAACGGAGTGTTTCTATCGAACGGACCGGGCGATCCCGATGCGGTGGTGTATGCGCAGAAGACGATCCGCGAGATGGCGGGGCGGGTGCCGATCTTCGGTATCTGTCTGGGGCATCAGTTGATTGGGCTGGCGCTGGATGGCAAGACCTACAAGCTCAAGTTCGGCCATCACGGCGGCAACCATCCGGTGAAGCAGTTGAAGACCGGAAAGGTGGAGATCACAGCGCACAACCACAACTATGCGGTCGATCCGGATTCGCTGAAGCAGAGCGAGGTGGAGTTGACGCACGTGGATCTGAACGACAATACGCTGGAAGGGCTGCGGCATCGCAACTACCCGCTGTTCAGCGTGCAGTATCATCCGGAGGCTTCGCCTGGGCCGCACGATTCGCATTATCTCTTCGATGATTTTGTGAAGATGATGAGCGAGTGGAGAGGGTAGCAGGCGGTCGGCGAACGAGGCGCTTTTCACTGGCGGCAGCAAAATGGAACGGGAGCGAAGAGCTCAGGAGCGAGTGGTGAAGCGATTGGGAGTGACTGCTGCTGTGCTCATGCTGTCCATGCTGTGCGCGGCGCAGGGTATCGCGTCGCCGCCGCAGGCAAACGGAAGCGATGCCGCAGCGCAGCAGCAGACTCCTGATGAAGGCATAAAGTCCAGCCGTGCCATGTTTGGCCACCTCTGCGGCATCGCCGACACCTCCGTGCAGAGTGCGATTGGGCTTTCGCGCTCCCTGGAGGGCGAGTGGAGATTGGTCACGGCGGGCTGGCGTCCGCTGCCGACGGACAACGCGGCGGCGCGGGTGTGGCGCGAGAGCAACTGGATGGTGGATCTGCACGATTCGCCCGGACTGACGATGCACACGGGGCAGATGTGCTTTGCCGCCAGCGGACGGTTGATGCTCCTGATCGACCACTACCTGGATCTCCCGAAGTGCGCCTGCGTGCGCACTACGGCGCTAACTTTTGCCGCCAATGACGGACGAGTGATACGCCGGGAGCAGAAATTTATGAGTGCGGAAACCGGCGCAGAGATTGCGGCACCGGAGGCGGCGAATGAGTTCCCGGAGGTATTCGGGTTCCGTAGAGTGGAGCAGTTGCCGTTCTATCCGCTGCTGAAGAAATAGGAACACGGGTTGGGCAGACTGCCCGCTAATCATTCCGTTGAGAAAGCATAATCAATGCCACGTCGCACAGATATTTCGAAGATTCTGATTCTTGGTTCAGGTCCCATAGTGATTGGACAGTCGGCGGAGTTTGACTACTCCGGGACACAGGCGTGCAAGGCGCTGAAGGCGGAAGGATTCGAGGTTGTGCTGGTGAATTCGAATCCGGCGACGATCATGACGGATCCGGAGATGGCCGACCGCACCTATGTGGAGCCGCTGACGCGGCAGTATGTGGAAGAGATCATCCGGCAGGAAGTGGAGCGCGGAGTTGGCAAGGGGATGGCCGTGTTGCCGACGGTGGGCGGGCAGACGGCGCTGAATCTGGCCGTGGAACTGGCCGACAGCGGCGTGCTGGAAAAGTACGGTGTGATGCTGATTGGCGCGCAACTGGAGGCGATCAAGAAGGCGGAAGACCGTCTGCTGTTCAAGGATGCCATGACGCGCATCGGGCTGGATGTGCCACGCTCGGCGCTGGTCAACAACCTGAGGGACGGACTGGACTTCTCGACCAAGCTGGGCTTTCCGGTGGTGCTGCGCCCGTCGTTTACGCTGGGCGGCTCGGGCGGCGGAATTGCATTCAATCGGGAAGAACTGCTGGACCTGTTGGCGCGCGGGCTCGACCTTTCCCCGGTCCACGAAGTTCTGCTTGAAGAGAGCGTGCTGGGCTGGAAGGAATACGAACTGGAAGTGATGCGCGACATGGCGGACAACGTGATCATTGTCTGCTCGATTGAGAACTTCGACCCGATGGGGGTGCATACCGGCGATTCGATTACGGTGGCTCCGGCACAGACGCTGAGCGACCGCGAATATCAGCGCATGCGCGATGGGGCGATCAAGGTGATGCGCGAGATCGGAGTGGAAACCGGCGGATCGAATGTGCAATTCGCGGTGCATCCGACGACCGGGCGGCAGATTGTGATCGAGATGAATCCGCGCGTCTCGCGCTCCTCAGCGCTGGCATCGAAGGCGACCGGTTTCCCGATTGCAAAGATTGCTGCAAGGCTTGCGGTGGGCTACACGCTGGACGAGATCACGAACGATATCACGCAGAAGACCCCGGCGTGTTTTGAGCCGACGCTGGACTACGTGGTGGTGAAGATTCCGAAGTGGCAGTTCGAGAAGTTCCCGGGCGCGGACGAGAGCCTGGGACCGCAGATGAAATCGGTGGGCGAGGTGATGGCGATTGGTCGCACCTTCAAGGAGGCGCTGCTGAAGGCGGTGCGTTCCCTGGAGACGGGCAGGCGGTTGGAGTCAGAAGTCGTCGAGCCGAAGATTATCACCAAGCGGCTGGTGTCTCCGCATCCCGAGCGCTTGCAGTACGTACGCTATGCGTTGAGCCACGGATGGACGGTGCCGCAAGTGGCTCGGCTGACCTCGATGGATCCGTGGTTCCTGTATCAGTTGAAAGAAGTGAGCGACGAATTTGCGGCACTGGAGACCCGCTCACTGGAGACGATTACGTACGAGGAGATGCGCGAGGCCAAGCGCATGGGGATCAGCGACACGCGGCTGAGCGAGATTTGGAAGATGCCGACGCGCGAGGGTGCGATCAAGATTTACCAGAAGCGCAAGGCGATGGGAATTGCTCCGGTCTACAAGCGGGTGGACACTTGCGCCGCCGAGTTCGAAAGCTTTACCCCGTACATGTATTCGACCTTTGAAGATGAGGACGAGGCGCTGCCGACGGCGAAGAAGAAGGTCATCATTCTGGGCTCGGGGCCGAACCGCATCGGGCAGGGGATCGAGTTCGACTATTGCTGCTGCCACGCCGCGTTTGCGCTGCATGACGATGGCATTGAAACCATCATGGTGAACTGCAATCCGGAGACGGTTTCAACCGATTACGACACCAGCGACCGGCTGTACTTTGAGCCGCTGACGTTTGAAGACGTGATGGCGATTTACGAGCACGAGGCCAAGGGGACCGACGACATTGGAGTGATTGTGCAGTTCGGCGGGCAGACGCCGCTGAACCTGGCGCTGCCCTTGAAGAAGGCCGGGGTGAAGATCATAGGAACCTCGCCGGAGTCCATCGACCTGGCCGAGGATCGCAAGCGCTTTGAGGCGCTGCTGAACCGGTTGGAGATTCCTCAGTCGCCGGGCGGGATGGCAACCTCAGTGGATGAGGCGCTGGCGGCGGCCGAGAAGGTCGGCTACCCGGTGCTGGTGCGTCCTTCCTATGTGCTGGGTGGACGGGCGATGGTGATTGCCTACGATGCGAAGGCGGTAAAGGAGTACATGGGCCAGGCGGTGGAGTACTCGCAGGACCGCCCGATCCTGGTGGACCACTTCCTGGAGGCTGCGACCGAGGTGGACGTAGATGCCTTGAGCGACGGCGAAGACGTGGTGATTGCCGGCATTATGGAGCACATTGAAGAGGCCGGGATTCACTCGGGCGATTCGTCGTGTGTATTGCCAAGTGTCGATCTATCCCCAGAGGTGCTGGCGACGATTCGCGAGTACACGTTCAAGCTGGCAAAGGCTCTGAACGTAGTGGGACTGATGAACATTCAGTATGCGATCCAGCGCGAGAAGGTGTACGTCATTGAGGTGAATCCGAGAGCCTCACGCACGGTGCCCTATGTGTCGAAGGCTACGGGCGTGGCGTGCGCGAAGATCGCGGCCCGGTTGATGACGGGACGGAAGCTGAAAGAGTTTTTGGCGGAGAACATCGCGACGGGTAAAGAACTGGACACGGGGGATTATTTCTATGTGAAATCTCCGGTGTTCCCGTGGAATAAATTTCCCGGGGTGGATACCGTGCTGGGTCCGGAGATGCGCTCGACCGGCGAGGTGATGGGAGTTGCGGATAATTTTGGCGAAGCATTCGCCAAGGCACAACTGGCGGCCGGACAGGCGCTGCCAGCCAAGGGGACGGTCTTCATCAGCGTGAACGAACGCGATAAACCGCACGTGGCGGAGGTGGCGCGGAAGTTTGTGGACATGGGGTTTAAGATTGTGGCCACGCACGGAACGGCCGAGGCTCTGGAACAAGGCGGAATGCGGGTGGAGCGGGTTTACAAGGTGAAAGAGGGAAGGCCGAATGTCGTCGATTTGATTAAAGGCGACCGGATTCAGCTCATCATCAACACGCCGCAAGCGCGCGGTGAACCTTGGTTCGACGAGATGGCAATCCGGCGGGCGGCGATCACGGCTCGCGTCCCAACCATTACCACGCTGTCAGCCGCACGCGCCGTGGTGGAAGGCATTCCAGTCCTGCAGGCGGGGGGCATCCACGTTTGTGACCTGCAGGAACTGCACGCAGCGCATGACGCGGTGAAGCGCGACGCGGTGGAGAAAGAATAGGAGCAACGATGCGGAAAGCATTCGTGGTGACGGTACTGCTGATGACTGCGATGTGGCTGATGGCGCAAGCGGGGCCGGCGCATCCGTCCTCGGTGGATGGAGCCGGGGTTTCGCTGCCCACTGGCTTGGCGTACTGGGATTTGAAGCCGGGCACCGGCGCGGTGGCAGACAAGGGCAAGAAGGTAACGGTCCACTATACCGGCTGGCTGCTGGAAGAAGGCACGAAGTTCGACAGCTCCTACGATCACGGGTCGCCATTTGAGTTCACGATCGGTGCCGGGCAGGTGATCAAAGGCTGGGATCAGGGCGTGGCCGGAATGAAGGTCGGGGGCAAACGGCAGCTCAGGATTCCGCCGGATCTGGCCTACGGATGGCGAGGTTCGCCGCCGGTTATTCCGCGCAACGCTTACCTGATCTTCGATGTGGAGTTGCTGGACGTAAAGTAAAGAATACGGACAGGAAGAGTAGAAGGCGCACCCAGGTCACGGGTGCGCTTTTGTTTTGCACGCGCAGGAGGCCATTGCTTCGGTTCGAACTATGGCTCGGGGATTTCAGGGGTGACGGTGAAGCCGGGAACGTTCCAGGGCAGGAAATAGGCCGCCGCGTTGGTTGCAAGGATGAGCGCGTGGTTGGGGTCAAAGGCGAGGCCGACGAGATTGATTCCGCTGATGACGAGTGAGGCCTGCTTTTCCGGCGTGATGCGGATGATGCCGCGCCGGCCGCGCCAGGAGGCTGCCACGTACAGGTTGCCTCCGAGGTCAAAGGCGAGGCCCTGCGGACGGCCGAGGTTGGAGAAGAAGGGAGTGACAACGCCGTCCTGGTCAATCTCATAGACGCAGTCGTTGGAAGAAGTCGTGGGGCCGGTGACGTAGAGACTTCCATTGGGCGAGAAGGCCAGGTGATAGGCAGCTACGCTGGGTTCGATGGTGGCGAAGACAAAGATCTGGCGGTCGGGTGCGATTTTGAAGATGGTGCCGCTGCGGTCTCCGACGTAGAGATTGCCGAGCTCATCGAAGGCGAGCCCGGTGGCGACACCCATGCCCTCGGCGTAGGTGGACAGGTCGCCGGCGGTGGAGAGGCGATAGACCGCGCCATCGTGGCGCGAGGAGATGTAGAGGTTCCCGCCGTCGTCGAGGGCGAGGCCGGTGGGATTTACGACTTCGGCACTGATGGGGTGAAGCGTGGACTCGTCATCGATGCGGAAAAGCGAGACTCGGCACGGACTGGCCGCGGGTTCCGGAAAAGGTGACATAAATATTGCCCATGGCATCGACGGCGGGATTGGCGACGGGGTGGAGATTCTCCGACAGGAGCGCGGCGAGGGTGAAAGTCGCCGAGTCGGAGCCGTGGGGAGTGGTGACCGTGATCGCGCCCCCCTCGGCGTTCTCCGGCACAAGGACGGTGAGCTGAGCAGGAGTGGCGAAGACGACGGTGCCAACGGCGGCGCCGAATAGGACCTGCGTGGGCTCAGCGAGGCTGGCCAGGAGTCCGCGGCCGCGCAGGACGATTTCGCCACCGGGCAAGGCGAAGGTGGGCTCGACGGAGAGGATGACGGGAGATTCGGTGGATGGGGTCATAGGCGCGCGCGTACTCTTAACTATCTTACGATACCGAAATGTAGCAGCAATTGAAGAACAATGAAGCCGTAAAGGCCGGCGCCGAGATCGTCGACCACGATGCCAACGCCCTCCGGACGCAGGCGCTCAAGCTGGCGGATGGGCGGCGGTTTGACGATATCAAAAGCGCGAAAAAGTATGAAGCCCGTAAGCTGGGCCTTCCAGGTGAGCGGGGCGGCGACTAAGGTGAGCATCTGGCCGGCAACTTCGTCGATGACGACATGCGAGGGATCATCGCGATGACAGGCGCGCGCGGTGAGGGTCGCGGCAGGAATTCCGATGGCCGTGGCCAGCGCACAGTAGGTCAGGGCTCCGGGAATCAGCAGGTGCGGCGGCAAGGTGCGAGCAATCAGCGCCCAGGTGAGCACCGCTGCCAGCGAGCCCCAGGTTCCGGGGCCGGGCTTGAGAGCGCCCGCGCCGAAGAAAGTCGCGACCATCCATGCCCAGTACGGACGGGTGGGGCGGGCCGATCCCTTTTTTGTATGCTGAACGGGGAGCTGAGCGGGTCGCTCAGTGGGGCCTGCTGCGTCCATGATTCTCGCTTTCACCGGCGGAGGAGGACGCATCGGGACCTTTGCGCAGGCCTCCGATGCGGCGCTCTCTGGGCTCATTGTACTCGGCTTCGCCGCCGGATTCGGGATCATTCACTGGGGAGGAGATGACATATCCTCCGCTGATCCACTTGCCGAGGTCGATGACCCGGCAGCGGTCCGAGCAGAAGGGGAAGTCAGGGTCGGTCGCAAGCACGATTTTGCGGCATGTCGGGCAGCGGAGCGATGTCGTTTTCTTCTTCATGGGACAGTTCAAGGTTCAAGGCAACCTCGCTGGCAATCGCCAGCGAGATCCAAAATTATAGCAATCGTGCAACCAGATCGTAATCGTGAGCTTCTTCCACGATGGCGCGGTGGAAGCTGCCGGGCTGGGGAGCGTGGTGGTCTCCGAAGTCATTGATGAAAACCTTGCCGTCGATCTCCGGCGCGTGGGCTGGCGTACGGGCTTCCCACAGCAGGTCGGTCTCCTCGCTCGGGCCCTCGAGCATGACCTCGATTTCGCGGCCAATCCACTGTCTGCGGCGCTTGCGGCTGATGCGCTTCTGCAACTGCATGAGCTTGCGGCGGCGGCGCTCGATCTCTTTCGCGGGCACTTTGTCTCCGAGGAGAAAGGCGGGTGAGCCCTCCTCGTCGGAGTAGGAGAAGACGCCGAGCCAGTCAAATTGCGCGGCAGTGACGAAGTCGCAGAGCTGCTGGAAGTCGGCTTCGGTCTCGCCGGGGAAGCCGACGAGGAACGAGGTGCGCAGGGTGAGATCGGGGACCGTCTGGCGCATCTTGGCAATGAGCCGGAGGAATATCTCCGCCGAGCCGCCGCGCTTCATGCGCTTGAGCACCGAGGACGCGGCGTGCTGCAAGGGAACGTCGATATAGCGGCAGAGGCGCGGGTACTTTGCGAGAACCTCCAACAGGCGCGAGGTGATCTTGTTGGGATACGCGTAGAGGAAGCGGACCCAGCGGAGATCCTCGATCTGTGCCAGCTGTTCGAGGAGGGAGGCGAGACCGTCCTGCAGGCCGAGGTCTTCGCCGAAGCAGGTTGTGTCTTGCCCGATGAGATTGATTTCGCGGACGCCCTGGGAGACAAGGCGCTGCGCCTCGGTTACGACCGAGGCAATCGTACGCGAGCGGAACTTGCCCCGTAGCTGAGGAATGATGCAGAAGGTGCAGGGATGATCGCAACCTTCGGCGATCTTGATGTAGGCGAAGTGGCTCGCGGTGGAGAGCAGGCGCGGGGTGTTCTCGTCGTAGAGATAGCTGGGCAGCTCGGCTCGGGCACCGTCCCATCCGTCGCGTGCGAAGCGTCCGGCTTGCTGGCGGGCATCGCCTTCTGGGCGGGAAGCGGGCGCGTGTTGGCCCCCTTTGAGCTGCTGCGACGCGCTCGGGTGCGGGTGCGCGGGGCTGTCGGCGACCCCATTGAGGATGACGAAGGGAGTGGGCTCGACCGGGGCGGGAGCGATTCCGGCGGCGGCGAGAATGTCCGCCAGCTCGCCGGTGCCGAGGACGGCATCGATCTCGGGAATGTTCTTCTGAATCTCGTCGCGGTAGCGCTCGACGAGACAGCCGGTGACGATGAGTTTGCGCGCGCGGCCATGCGTCTTGTGCTCGACCATCTCGAGGATGGTATCGACGGACTCCTGCTTGGCGGTGTCGATGAACGAGCAGGTGTTAACGACGATGATGTCGGCGTCTTCGGCGCGCGCGGTGATCTCGGCCCCGTTGGCGGAGAGCATTCCCATCATGACCTCGGAGTCCACCAGGTTCTTGGGACAGCCGAGGCTGACGAAGCCGATGCGTAGACGCGACGCGGGCTGGGCGATTGGAGTGCTCTGATTGAGGGGCGCGGTACTGCTCTTGGTGGACATTCCTGAAGCTATTTTAACAGCAGTGGGCAGAGGGCTCCGATCCGACTCCACATTTGCTGACTGCGGCCAATGTGGGGCGACTGCAATGCCGGGACTTAATCATTGAGGGCTAAGAGGATGGAAGCGATGAGGAATAAATCGATTTTAGTCCCCGTCGAGAATGGCCGGAACCACTACCCGCTTTTCGGATTGCAGGGGCAACCTTGGCTGTCCAAATCTGCTCATAAGAACTGCAATTCGGAAGAGCCAGCCCTGAAAAAGGAGATGCCTGTCTAGATCTCTGCAGCGCTCCCTCGAGTGCAGTTTCAGAGCGCGGTTCCTCCGAAGCGCAAGCCTATGGAGGCGGGGTCACCTCGCACCGTAAGGCGTTAGCCGATGCGAAGAGACGCTCGGGTTTTGCAGCAACCACCCAACATCACCTTACTAATCTCAACACCGAAAGGAAGGACATATGCAGACGATTAAGGACGGACAGTGTGGGCTCTGTAAACACTTTGGGGAACCGCACGCAAGCGACAAGAAGCTGGTTGAAATTCGATCGTCACACAAAGCACCAGAGGTTCTGGTCGATGAGTGTGGTCTTCCGCGGAACGCCACGCTGCACTTGAAGGTTACCCCTATCAGCGGGTGCGATAGCTTCGAGAAAGCGGCTTAAACAAAGCAATACACCTGGCGCTAAGTAAGCTCTATCCGGCACCCCAGGCTGACACCCGGGAGTTGGGCGTTAGCTTGGGGAGAGCCGAAAAGCTCCGGTACCCACCAACCCCTGAAAATTGCTCAAGCGCGGGCAGCTCCTCAGAAGAAGATTATCCCGCGTGGAAAAAAAGATTGACGGCAACTACGAAGACCTGCAGAGGTAGAGGTCGTCGCTTCCCAGGTTATCGCCGAAAAGACTCGGCGCGAACCTGATGGGGCACCTGGCTCAGGAATAGGTGAGGAGAAGCACTCCGCTGCAGACAAAGATGGTGGCGACCCAGCGGCGGCGGTCCACGTTCTCATGCAGAAAGAGTTTGGCGGCGACGGCGTTGGCGACAAAGGTGAGCGCGGCCGAGGCCGGGCCCATCAGGCTGAGGTCTGCCCAGGAGAGGCCAATGAGGTTGCTGAAGAAGGCAATGGCCATAAAGAAAATGCCGCCAAAGAGCGCTCCGCCGGAGAGTACGCGGGTGATCACGCAAAGAAACCCGTGCTTGCGGTGAAACTGGCCGAGGTCGCCGATTCGGCGCATGGCGAGAGCGATGAGGACGTCTCCGGTCGCCGAAGCGCAGACCGTGGAGAAGATGCAGAGCCAGGTGTAAAGGTTCTTCATGCCTGCTCCTGCACGGTTTCGGGGCTGGAGACGGGGGCGGGCGGATGCTCGGTGCGTGAAGGGCCTCCCGCCACGAGGCCGACGCCGACCGTCACGAGCAGGATGCCCCCCCAACGTTGCGGGCTGACATGCTCATGCAGCCAGAAGTGGCCGAGCAAAGCCATGACCACATAGCCGATGGAGGTTGCGGGAAGGACATAGGTGAGATCGGCGAAGGAAAGCGCGGTCATGTAGCAGGACATGAAGCCAAGCAGGGAAAAGATTCCGAAGATGACCCAGGGACTGGCCAGAGCGGAGAAAACATGAGCAAGGTGGTGAATGTCGATGGCACCGACATCTTTCATGCCGCGCGCCAGGAAAGAGTCTCCGATGGAGCCGAAGACGACGATGGCAAGCAGGACAATGTATTTACGAGGCGTCAAAATGCGTTTCCTGACCGATGGTTAAATCCGGGAATTCATATCTGCAAGCTTAACAGGAAGCCAAGCTGATTTTATTTGTTGCCGAGAGCCCATTCGTGCAACTCGCCGGTTTGACGGAGAAGCTGAAGCTGGGCGCGGATGTACTCGAACTGGCTCTGGAGCAGGGCGACCTGCCGGTCGGCGACATCGGCGCGGGCCAACTCCTGGTCGCGGGCGTTGGCGTGGCCGTTCTGCTATCTGGAGTTGCACGGCGTCGATGTTGGCCTGGGCGACTTCATACTCAAGGCGGGTGACCTTGGCGGAGGCTTCCAACTGACGGAGGGTGTGCTGGGCGCTGACGGCATCGGCGGCAACCTTATCGCGGGCGGTTTGGGCATCGGATGCGGCGTGCAGCGCTTCGGCGTCGGCGGCCGCGGCTTTGGCATTCTGCGCGAGGTTGAAGATAGGGAAACGAAGGCTGATGCCGAAGCTGTAGGCTTGGGGCGAAAACGACTTGTAGTATTGCGCGTAATTATTGAAGGAGGCGTACTGGGCAAATTGTCCGGCAAAGTCGATGGAGGGATAGGTTCATCTTGTGTTCGGCGCGGGCGCGATCACGGGCGGCGCGGAGGTGCTCATCGGCGATGCGTACGCTGGCGGAATTGGCGAGCGCGACCAAGGCTAGATCGTCGTCGGCACGCAAGCCGGGAGTGACGGGAATGGAGGCAGTGACGGTTGCCAGGGTTGCAGGCGAGCGGCCGATGGTGCGTCCGAGGCGCTCGCGAAGGACGTCGAGGTTGGTTTCCAACTCGGCGATGCGGAGATCGACGCGGGCGGAATCGAGTTCGGCGCGCTTGCTGTCCAGCACGCTGCCAACGCCCTCCTGCTGCCGCTGCTGCGCGATATAAAGCGCGTGGTCCACCGCCTGTTTTTGCTGTTGAGCGGCGGTGAGGCGCTGCTGGGTGCTATCGAGTTCGATGTACAGCAGGGAAGTATCGAGGATGACCTGCTCGGTACGATCCAGGTAATCGATGTTGGCAGCGATGGAGTCACTGCGGGCGGCCTTGATGGTCTCACGAAGAGGGAAGCTAAGCACCGTCTGGTCGTGGGTGATATTGAACAGAGTCGGCAACTGTCCGCCGACGGCGATGGGCTGCCCGAAGCTGTAGCCGAGGGCGGAGCCGAAGACCACGGTGGGAATGTAGGCGTCACGCTCGGCGTGATACCGCGCGACGGCGCGGGCGCGGTCGGCAGAGGCCGCGACGATGGCGCCACTATGCTTGAGGGCAAGTTCAATCGCCGGGCGGAACTCGATCGACTGGGCACACAGGGGCAGCGCCGCCGTGATCAGCAGCAAGGCGACCAGGGGAGTCCGGAATTTCGGCAAGCTTGTTCTTGTCATGGTTCGGTTGTAGTCCTCCGCATGCGGCCTCTAGCGTCGCTCCAGCCGCCGGAGAGAATCGGCCGCGGGGCGATAAGAACTGGCCAGGGTAAGTGCGGCCCTGAATTCGGCGGCAGCCTGGCCGGAGTCTCCACTCTTGAGCAGAATCTCGCCGAGCAGATAGTGAGCGCGAAAGAGCGGGGCTGCCTCCTCGGTGCGACCGCCCTGAATATAAGCGCGCATCTGCTGCGCGGCGAGGGGAAGATTGCGGTTTGCGCCAAGAAGCAGTTCGGCGGCGTCGTAATGGTCGGTGGGCTGGATGCGGGTGGATTGGATTGCGCGCTCCACGGTCTGCTGCATGCGCTCCCAATTTTTCCGCTCGCGTAGGTAACGGGCAAGATCAAGATAGGTGGTGGCTGAGTCGTGATCGAGGCGGATGGCCTCGTTGTACTCGTGTTCGGCCTGCTCGTAATGGCCCTGGTTGGAGGCGGCCATGGCGCGGACCCAGGCGGCATCGGCGGGATGCACGGGGGCCAGTTCGGCGGCGAGGGCGAGAGCTTTGTCGCTGCCGCCGCCAACGATGATCGGCGCGATGGCGTAGAATGCGGCGAGGTCGCGGGCGATGGCCACGCTCTGGCGATCAAGGGAGCGCGCGGCGATAAAGGCAGCCACGGACTTGCGCGCCAGCGGATAGGCCATAAGCGGGCTGGCAGCGTTGGCCTTTTGGCCGTAACTGCGGCCGAGCCAGAGCTGGAAGAGGGCGTTGCCGGGATCATTCTGGCTGGCGCGCTCGCAGTTTTGCACCGCATTGTCCCAGTCACCCAGCGCGTAGAAGACACGACAAAGATAGTTGAAAGCCACGGCATCGCCGCCCGCCGTCTGTGGCGTGAGCAGGCGCAGCGCATCATCGGCGCGTCCGGCATCGAGCAGTTCACGGGGACTGGCGGCGGCGCGGGCGGCAACCGGCAGCAGCACACCCACCAGCAGCAGAAGAGCCAGTAGCAGACGGCCGACGGGATGAAGCAAGCACGAGAGTATGTGTCTTTCTCTGACCATTCTGATCATTACGATGGATTCTCGGTGATCTTCACCGCGACGCCATCCGACATGGGCGACGGGCTGTACGACTGGACCGCAATGAGGTCGCCGTCGGAGATGCCGCTGAGGATTTCCACTCGGGTCAGATTGGAGATGCCAAGTTTGAGGTCGCGGCGGTGCAGATGATCGCCCTGTAGGACATAAACGTAACTGTGTCCATTGTCCTCGCGCACCGCTTCGCGGGGCACGGTGAGAGCATTTTCCTTGCTGTTGGCGATGATTGTGGCGTTCACGTTTACATTCGGCAGCAGCAGGCGCTCGCGGTTATCAACCTTGCAGAGGACCTCGGCGACGACGCGGGAGCCGCGGCTGACGACGGTGGAAGGCAGGTTGGTGACAACGCCCTGCCAGGAGTGTCCGGGCAGGGCGTCCCAGGTGATCTTAACGGTTTGTCCGATGGCCAGACGTCCGATCTCGGGCTCGTCCACGAAGGCGCGAACCTGCAACTGCGAAAGCTCGGCCTCCTGCAACAGCAGGTCTCCGGTATTGATCCAAGCGCCAATGCGAACGGGAAGGAAATAGACGGTACCCTCAAAGGGCGCGCGGACATTACAGTTGCGGACGATCTCCTCGGCGAGATCGACGTTCAGCTTGGAGTCGGCGATTTCCGACTGGACTCGCGCCAGCTCCTCAGGCGAGTAGCGGACCTGCGGTTGAAGCTGGGTGAGGTCGGCCTGAGCGCGATCGAGACGATCGCGGGCGGCAGCTACTTCGTCCGGGGTCGCTGCCCCGCGCTGCTGAAGCCGCTCGAGCGCAGAAAGTTGGCGTCGCGCCGCGTCGCGCTCGGTGGTGGCCTTCTGCTGGTCGGCGTTGCGGAGGAGTAATTGCTGCTGACTGCCTCCCACCATGAGGTTGTCGTATCTCTCCTGTGCTCCTTTGAGGCGGGTGCGCGCGTTGGCAAGGTCGCCGCGGGCGCGGGTGTCATCGAGCACCAGCAGCAACTGTCCGGCCACTACCTGAGCGCCTTCCCTTACCAGGATTTCCTTCACCGTGCCGAAGGTCGGGGCATGGGCTTCAAAGCCGTGAATGGGTTCCACCTTTCCATTGGTGGTAATCGAGCTGGAGACTTCCTGACGCACCGGCTTGACGACCGAGACGCGGATACGATGAGGGCGATGCTCGACGTAGGCCACGATTCCGACCAAAATCGTCAGCAGAATGACCAGGATCGTGATCGAAGTTCGGCGAGATCCGCCGAGCGAGCTGTTTCCGGTTCCGTTAGCCATGAGTAAGGTTTCAGTATATCTGAGCGAGGGGCTCCGAATGATTCCAGAGTAGGAGCTTGGCGGCGGATTTGGCAAGTTGGTGGATGGGTGCGCCAAAGCGAAACGCTTTGCCGGAGCTGTCCCAGCGGAATCCCCGGGCGAGGAGGTGCGCGCGGAAACGAAATAAATCATCAAAGAGCGGAGACACGATGAAGCAAGCGGGAAACACAGAGCCCGACGAGGTCGCGCTCCGGCAAAGGTGAGTCTGATGCTAAGCGGATGGATGAGCGTCCTGAAGAAGGCGATGGTAGACGTGGACCGGAATCACACGATGGCGTTTGCGGCGGCGCTCTCCTACTATCTTGTGCTGAGCCTGTTTCCGGCGCTGATCGCCTTGTCTGCCGTACTGGGCTATCTGCCGGTGCCCGACCCATTCAACCAGATATTAACGCTGATGGCTCGCTTTGTCCCGGCCGACAGCATGGGATTGGTGCGCCAGATTGTGGGCGACGTGATTAGCCCGCATCGCGGAGCACTGCTGTCGTTTGGACTGCTTGGCACACTCTGGACAGCCTCCAGCGGCTTTGCCGGGATGATCGAGGCACTCAACGTGGCCTACAACGTGCCGGAGACGCGCCCCTATTGGAAGACGCGCGGGCTGGCCGTGCTTATGACATTCATGATCGGCGGGTTGCTGCTGGTGGCGCTGGGAATGATGCTGGTGGGTCCCAGGTTTGGCGAGTGGCTGGCCGGAGTGCTGCACTTGAGCTTTCTGTGGGCGCGCATTTGGCCGGTGGTACGCTGGACGGTCTCCGGAGCTTTCATCGTGATTGCGGTGGAGAGTTTGTACTTTCTTGCGCCCGAATGTGAAGACAGCGCTTCACCCATACGCTGGCGGGCGCGGTCGTTCGCGGTTGCTGGCTGGCTCGCTCTTTCGTTTGCGCTGGGAGTTTATTTTCAGAGATTTGCGAACCTCAATCGCACCTACGGCGCTCTGGGCGGGGTGATCGCGCTGATGACGTGGCTGTACTGGAGTTCGTTCGTGATCCTGCTGGGGGCGGAGATCAACGGCGAGGTGCTGCAGGCCAGCGGAGACGGAACCTTGCCGCTCAAGCAGGCTCCGCCGGAGAAGGTGAAGCCGAAGACGGTGCCGGAGACTGATATCGCAGCAGTAACCGAGGGGTCGGCTCTGGCTGCCGTCGGCTAGAATAGCCGGATGGCTACGAAGAAGAAAACCACCGTCCCGGGCGCCACCCGGCTTGGCTACACGCCGGATCACGCCGCCAGCGGATTGGATCACAACTTTCCAGCGATTGAGTGCTGGCCCAACCAGTTTCCCAGCTACGTAATCGAGATCGACATTCCTGAATTCACCTCGGTGTGCCCGAAGACCGGATTGCCGGACTTCGGCAGCGGTGTGGATTCGCTACGTGCCCGACAAGCTCTGCCTGGAGCTGAAATCGCTGAAGGAATACATCAACGAATACCGCAACCTCGGAATCTTCCAGGAAAACGTGGTGAACCAGATTCTCGAGGATGTGGTGAAGGCCGCCAAGCCGGTGTGGTGCGAGGTGCGCGGACAGTTCCGTCCGCGTGGCGGCCTCGGGACGCTGGTGGAAGCGCGCTGGCCCAGAAAAGAGTAAGCAGAATTCATCGGTAGTTCGCTCGCCACAACTGTCTCTCGCATTAACAGGATTGTGAGGCAGACCGCTTGGCCGAAGAGCAGGGACAGGTGAGGCGCTGGGCGACGACGGCGCTGGTGATTCTGACGGCGCTGAACTTTGTGAATTACATCGACCGCTCGGTGCTGTTTGCCGTGCAGCCGCTGGTGCAGCACGAATTTCCGGGCTCGGATGCAAAGTTCGGGCTACTGACCACGGCGTTCTTCTTCTGCTACATGGTGACGGCGCCGTTGGTGGGCTGGCTGGCGGATCGCTATCCGCGCCGGCTGATCATGTGCGCGGGCGCGCTGCTCTGGAGCGCGGCCACGCTGCTGACGGCGGTGACCCACAACTTCACGGAACTGATGATCCGGCACACGCTGGTCGGGGTGGGCGAGGCGACGTTTGTGGCCATCGCGCCCTCGTTTCTCTCCGACCTGCATCCGGAGTACCGGCGCGGGCGGGTGCTGTCGGTTTTCTACCTGGCAATCCCGGTAGGAACGGCGCATGGGATACCTGCTGGGCGGAGCCTTGGCGGCACGCTGGGGCTGGCGCGCGCCGTTCCTGGTGGGCGCGGTGCCGGGTGCGCTGCTGGGGTTGCTGCTGCTGCTGGTTCCCGAGCCGGAGCGCGGCGCGCAGGACCGGCTGGCGGTCACCCTGGAGCGCGGGACGTTCTTGGGGCTGTGGCGCAATCCGGCGTTCTGGACGCGCGACGCTGGGCATGGCGATGATGACCTTTGCGGTGGGCGGGATGCAGGTCTGGATGCCGACATTTCTTTCGCGCATACGGGGAGTTCCGCTGGCGACGGCGAATCTGCGCTTCGGATTGATGACGCTGGCGGCGGGAATTCTGGCGACCGATGTTGGGCGGCTGGCTGGGCGACCGGATGGAGGCACGGAAGCGCGGCGGACATTGCCTGATCTCTGCGATTGGAATGACGCTGGCGCTGCCCGCGGTGCTGCTGGCGGTCTTCCACGCCGGCTCGTGGATGTATCCGGCGATTTTTCTGGGCGAGTTTTTCCTGCTGCTGAATACGGCTCCGCTGAACGCGGCGATTCTGAATTCGGTTTCGGCGCCGATTCGCTCGACGGCCTTTGCGGTGAATATCTTCACCATTCATCTGCTGGGCGATGCGTTTTCGCCCAGCCTGATGGGCTATATCTCCGACCGGAGCAATATGCAGATGGCGTTCGTGGCGGCTTCGGTGGCGATTGCGATTTCGGCGGGAGTGCTGTTTGTGGGTGTGCGCTACGCCCCGCAACTGCCGCAGGGAGATGTGGCGTGAGCGCCTGGCATGTGCTGAATCTGCTGGCCGGAGCGGGGCTGGGCGCGACATGGCTCTTTCACGCGGCGGCGGCGCGGCGAGGAATTCCGCAGATTGCCGATCTCAACCAGCCTGAGTATGCGGTGGCGCCAGAGGCGAAGTTGCCGCGAGTGAGCATCATCGTTCCGGCACGCAATGAGGCCGCGATGATCGAGACTGCGGTGCGCTCGCTGCTCGCCATCGACTACCCGGACTACGAACTTCTTGTAGTGGACGATCGTTCCGAGGATGCGACAGGTGAGATTCTGGATCGCCTGAAGGCCGAGCACGGCGCGCGGCTATCGGTGATGCACGTGCGCGAACTGCCGGCGGGCTGGCTGGGCAAGACGCACGCGATGTGGAGCGCGGCGGAAATGGCGACTGGCGAGTGGATTCTGTTCACCGATGCCGACGTGCTGCACGCACCCGCGGCTCTGCGGCGGGTGGTGCATTACGCCGAGCAGGAGCAGGCCGCCCACATGGGGCTGCTGCCGACGATGCTGATGGAGAGCGTGGGCGAACGCATGATGATTTCGTTTTTTCAGGCAATGTTCATCTTTGCTCACCGTCCTTGGAAGGTCAGCGATCCGAGGGCGCGGGATGCGATGGGCGTGGGCGCGTTCAACATGGTGCGGCGCACCGCTTATGAAAAGATCGGCAGTTACCGATCCATGCGCCTGAGCGTGGTGGACGACATGCGCCTGGGAGAAAAAGTAAAGCAGGCGGGGCTGGCCTCACGCGTGGCCTTTGGCGATGGCATGGTCCGTGTGCGCTGGGCGGTGGGGGCGCACGGCGTGGTCCAGAACCTGACGAAGAACTTCTTTGCCCATTTGCGTTACAACCTTGCATTCGCGGTGCTGGCTGCGTTCGGGCTGCTGTGGCTGCATCTCGCACCGTGGTTTGGAACCGTCTTCGCAACCGGATGGGCGCGTGCTGGGTATGCGGTTGCGCTCGGCTGCCTGGTAACGGTGTACGTGGGGATGGGACGGCGCACGAAGATCGGCGTTGGCTATGTGTTGCTGCATCCAGTGGCGAGCGTGCTCATGGTCTATACCTTGGCGCGCTCGACGGTGCTGACGCTGGCGCGCGGTGGCGTGGAGTGGCGCGGGACGTTCTATTCGCTCGATGAGCTAAAGAGAAACTGCTGAGAGGCAGAGCGCTTGGATACGCGCGTCAGCGCGGCGACTCGCCTGCTGGAAGTCACTACCACGCGCGGTTGTGCTTGGTGAATGACGTGGTCCTGCCATTGGTGACGGGCCTGGTCTGAGCAGCGTCGAATTCCGGCGGTGGATCGCCGGCGGCGACGCGAATCTGCTCGCGCTCCTTGACGGCGATTACGGGATGGCCGCCGCGGGACTCGGTGACATCGCCCAGGACGGCGATGACCTTGCCGCGCAGATAGGAGAGGTCGCCAACACCGCTGCGGTCGCGGCCGGAGACAACCGCCTGAAACGAGCATTTGCGGCTGGGGCAGAGCGAGAGATGGGTATTGCCACTCTTGCGGACGGTGACCCGAAAGACCTTTCCCGCAACGCATCCGCGGTTGCCGATCAACTCCGAGGCGCGCGAAGCTGGGGTGCACTCGACTTGAAACTGGCGCAACTGCGAGTTTGGCTTCTGCGCCGGTTGTGCAGGGGATTGCGTGGGGGCGCTGGGAGTAGCGCTCTGCCACGCAAGGGCAGGTGTGACCAGCAGCAGAGCGACGCACAGCAGAGAGTGGAAGTTCACTTGGTCGGTTCCATTCTGAGCGAGTTGTTGAATCGGTTGAAATAGTTGAACAGACCGATGGCCGCGGCAAGTTCGATGATTTCGCCTTCATCAAAATGCTGGCGCAGCTTTGCCCAGAATTCATCGTCAATGCCCGTGGAGTCCAGGCTCTCGCGCTCGGCGAGTTCGAGGGCGGCTTTCTCGCGCGGGTTGAAATCAGAGCGGGTGCGGAAGTTGGCGAGATCGGCAATCTGCTCCTCGCTCCAGCCGTAGCGCCGGGCGAGCTGGCCGTGGGAGTTGAGGCAGTACTCGCATTGATTGATCTGCGAGGTGCGCACGATGACGAGTTCCTTCAGTTTGACGCCGACGGTGCCGGTCTCCATGACGGCGCGGAAGTGCGCGATCATGGTGCGGAGAATCTCCGGGCGGTGGGCGACGGTGCGAAACATATTGGGCACGTTGCCGCGCTCTTTCTGATAGTGGTCAAAGATTTCCTTGGCCGATGGGTCGGCCGCTTCGTAGGCAATGGTAGGGATGCGCGGCATGGGAGTATTGTGCGGCGCGGGGGGCGGCGTGTCCAGTGGGTTGCGAAAGTAAGTTGTGCAAGTAAAAAGGCGGCATTGGAAGCCGCCCATGGTTGGCCGCCGTTTTCGGCGGCGGATCGGTGAATGTTTTTCAGCAGCGTCTCAATCGCGTGAGCGTTTCAATCACCCACGCTAGTGCTCGAAGGCACCGATGGCCGCAACTTCGTCGTCCTGAATGTCAAACACTTTGTGGAGTTTCGTAATCTGCAGCAGATCGTGCACCTTCTTGGTGAGATTGAGCAGTTTGAGCTCGCCACCGGAGTTGCGAATGCTGGTGAAAGCGCTGACCAGTTCGCCGACTCCGGAGCTGTCAATGTAGCTGATGTTGGCCAGGTTGAGGAGAATTCTCTTGTGGCCCTGAGCCGACAGCTCCTTCATGAGATCGCGCAGCACAACGCTGCCCTCGCCAAATGTGATACGCCCGCTGAGATCGACGATGGTGACACCGTCCACCTGGCGCGAGCTTGCTTTCATCGTCACTGGTGGTCCTCCTTACTGCCGCCGCGGCCCGGACCGCGGTACGAATTTAATCATAATGACTTCCATACCGGGAGACAGGATTCGAAAACGAACTTCGTCCATGAACGTCCGGATCAGAAAAATTCCGCGTCCCGATTGCTTGAGCAGGTTTTCCGGGGCGAGCGGGTCAGGCAGCGTGGCCGGGTCCAGCCCCAGTCCTTCGTCGCGCACGGCCACGGTCAAGGCGTCGGGGGTGCTATCGAAGGAGACCGTCACGCGCTTGATTGGATCGTAGCGGTTTCCATGCAGCACTGCATTGACGGTGGCTTCGCGCACGGCCATGGCGATCCGGCCACATTCGTCGTCGTCAAAACCGGATCTGGCGGCAACCTCGGCGGCGGCCTGCTCGGCCTTGTTTACACTCGCCAGAGTGGATTCGAGGGTGTAGGAGACCCTGGTTGCATTCATCGCGTGCGTCTCATCCATCGTGTCGGTTGGAGGCCCGGCTGAAACATACCGCTTCCAACGGGAGGGTAAGGTGTTGCGTTGCACCACCGGCTCATTGCCGGGGCCATTGGCAATTGCAATCAATTTACCAGCTCAGGCGAATCAAGTCGCCCACAATCGTTGCCTCGTAAGGCGGCCAGGTTCGGCAGCAGCGCGGTGGCATGGACCAGCTCGTCTGCCGGATAGGTGGTGGGCAAGGCGAGAACAGGCATTGCCCGCGTCTGATGCGGAACGGATTCCGTTGGGTGCATCCTCGACGGCCACGCAGTCGGCGGGGGCAAGGCCGAGCAGAGCGGCGCCACGCTGGTAAGGCTCGGGATGCGGCTTGCCGTGCTCGATGTCAGTGCCGGTAATCATGAGCTCGGGAACGGGGAGGCCGGCGACGCGGAGCCGGTGGGAGGCCAGATCGCGGGTTCCGCTGGTGACGATGGCCCAGCGGCGCGGCGGCAGCGAGGCGAGCAAGCGTGCGGCTCCGGGAAAGACGATGACGTCATGGGATTCGGCGATTTCGCGGCGCTCCAGGTCGCGCAGTTCGGCTTCGGCGTCGAGCTGCGGGCGCGAGCAGGCGAACCGTGTCGATGGCGCGGCGTCCGTGGGCGGCGTGGGCGGTGTCGGCGGGATCGAGGCCGTTGCGCAGGCCCCAGTCGCGCCAGACGCGAGTGACTCCGGCGGTGCTGTCGATGAGCACGCCGTCAAGATCGAAGAGAATGCCTTGCACCAGGAGAAATGCCATGGATCGAGTGTAAAAGAAAAGATTGCGGGAGGTGGGGCGTGATCGGCGACCCAAGTATGCATCGTCCCAGGAATCCAGCCGGAACCAGCAGTGGATTCGGAAAAGTTGATGCGAATTGCTTAGGCCGCGATGGATCGAAACGTCTTATGATTGGCGCGAGAGATGGTGAATATGGGGATGCGAGTTACGCTGCGAGTTGCACTACGAGTAGTCCGGAAGGTTGCACCGAGAGTTGTGCTGATGATGTTGCTTGCGACGCTTTGCATGCCGTGTTTTGCGGCGGAGAAGCTGATCGCATTGACCTTTGACGATGGGCCGCGGCCGTATGTGCTCTATGGAGTGAAAGAGCCGGGCGCGGCGTTGAGCGCAAATACGGGCGCAACGCACTCCAGGGAATGCTCGACGTGCTGGACCGCAACGGCGTGAAGGCGACGTTTTTTTATATGGGCTGGCGGCTGACGCCGAAGACCTGGGGCGAGACTCCGCATGAGACCAACATCGGCGTGAGCTGCCTGGACGCGGCGCACGACGTGCTGCGTCGCGGGCACGAGATCGAGAACCATACCTACAGCCACGCCGATCTGCGCATCGCCGAGCGCAAGAAGGGCGAGGGCTGGGTGCTGGGCGACGTGGAGCGCGGAGCCGAAGCGGTGAAGGCGGTGACCGGATCGAAGCCGCTGTGGCTGCGTCCGCCGGACTGGGATCTGCCGGACGATGCACGGCATGATCTGGAGACTCGCGGCTTCCACATCCTGACGATTTCAAGCCAGAACCCGGTGGCGCTGCGCGACGTGAATTCGCAGGACTACCTGTGCGCGGGCAAGGGCGTGGGCTGCCCGAAGCCGTCGCTGGCGCAAAGTGTGATCAAGGCCATCGAACAGCGCGAGAAGCAGGGAGTGTACACGCACGTGCTGGCCTTCCATGAGCTGACGACCACGACCGCGCAACTGCCCGAGCTGATTGCGGCGCTGAAGGCGAAGGGATATCGCTTTGTGACCGTGACGGAGTACATGAAGATCGTGAAGAACTAACAGCGGTAAGAGCAACAACGAGGGCAAGAACAACTACCCCACGTTAGCCAAAAGGCGGGCTAACATGGCCCCCCGTCCGTTAAAGAGTTCTCGGCTACGCAATTCTTCTCTTTGTTGCGCCGGAAGCTTCCGTGATCCGGAACGTAACCGCGGTCGCACAAAAGTCGCATTCGGCGGTATGTACGCCGTCAGGAAGTGGGGCCGGGACTGGGAAAGTTCTCAAACAGGAAGAACACGTCACCGCAATGTACTCCGCATCGCCTTTGACCGGAATCCAGACGGCTGCTTTGGGCTGACGGGCGACGCTCGGGCGCTGGGGGATCTCTTCAAGCAGGGCGGTGATCTTCTGGAAGAGGTCTTCTGGGGAATACTGGCCTTTTTCAAAGAATGCGTCTGCTAGAACGCTGTCGGGTACATCGATGCCGGAGAACTCGCCGCTGATTGCGATGACGGCGATCTGGGGGAAGCGCTTGCGGACCACGGACAGGAATTCAAATCCGCTCATGTTGGGCATCCGTAAATCGGAGATGACCACATCCGGCAAGGATTGCTTCAACTTTGTGAGGCCATCGAAGCCATCAATAGCGCACAACACTTCATAGCCTTGGGATTCGAGAATCGTTCTGGCCGCGGTGCGAATGTTCTTCTGGTCGTCAACCACAAGAATCCTGTAACGAAACGAACTCATGTTCACTCGATTCCGGTTGACGGTTTTGATGCCACAGGAATGCAGGGGCGTTGTCTCTTCCGGTGTGACCCCGCACGTCGGCGGCGAACGCGGGCACCTCAATTCCTTAGTCCACCTGCTTTTTCAGTTCATACAACAGATTCATGGCCTCGCGGGGGCTGAGGGAGTCGAGGTCGGCTTCGCGCAGGCGGTCGAGCACGGTGTTCGAGACAGGGGTGAAGATCGTCAACTGCACCGGGCCGGATTTGTCTGGCTTGGGCGCAAGCTGGGTGGTCGCGGTGTGCTCGGCGTTCTCATGCTGGTGCAGCACCTCGCGGGCGCGGGAGATGACTTCGGCGGGAAGGCCGGCGAGTTTGGCGACTTCGATGCCGTAGCTCTTGTCGGCGGCGCCGGGTGAGACCTTGCGCAGGAAGACGATGCTGCCGCCGCTTTCCTTGACGCTGACGTGATAGTTCTTGACCGAATCGAGCAAGGTCTTCCAGCTCGGTGAGTTCGTGGTAGTGGGTGGCGAAGAGCGTCTTGGCGCGGCTGTGCTGGTGGATGAATTCGACCACGGCCCAGGCGATGGCGAGGCCGTCGTAGGTGGCGGTGCCGCGTCCGATCTCGTCGAGCAGGATGAGCGAGCGCGGGGTTGCGGTGTTGAGGATGGCGGCGGTTTCCGTCATCTCCACCATGAAGGTGGAACGGCCGCGCGCAAGATTGTCCGAGGCTCCGATGCGGGTGAAGATGCGATCGACGGTGGAGAGGCGGGCGCGGGTGGCGGGCACGAATGAGCCCATCTGCGCCATCAGAACGATGAGCGCGGTCTGGCGCAGGTAGGTGGATTTGCCGCCCATGTTGGGGCCGGTGATGAGCAGGATCGACTGCTTCGACGGCATCGAGATAGAGATCGTTGGGAACAAAGCGGTCGTGGGAGCCGGTGAGCTCGGGCTGCTCGATGACGGGGTGGCGGCCTTCGAGAATTTCAAGCAGCGCGTGTCGTTCGCGCGGGTCTAGGTCGTCAAACTGCGGGCGGCAGTAGTTGCGCAGCGCGGCAAGATGCGCGAAGGAGAGCAGAACATCGATCTCGGCCAGGGCCAGCGCGCTCTGGCGAATGCGGCGCGACTCGGCGGCGATGCTCACGCGCAACTCGGCGAAGAGACGGCGCTCGATTTCGACGATCTTCTCTTCGGCGTCCAGGACCTTGGTCTCGTATTCCTTCAACTCCGGCGTGGTGAAGCGCTCGGCGCCCGACCAGGGTCTGCTTGCGCTCGTAGTCGGCGGGAGCATGTTGCAGGTTGGACTTGCTGATCTCAATGTAAAAGCCGAAGACGTTGTTGAACTTGACCTTGAGCGAGTTGATGCCGGTGCGCTCGCGTTCGCGCTGCTCGATCTGCGCGATGTAGTGCTTGCTGTTGCGGCTGATGTCGCGCAGTTCGTCGAGCTGCGGATCGAGCCCGCTCTGGATGACTCCGCCATCGTTGAGGGTGATGGGCGGCTCGGGAACGATGCTGCGCTCGATGCGCTCGCGAACGTCGGTGAGTTCGTCGAGCCGATCCTCGCAGGTCGGCAAAGCGCGCGGCCGGCGAAGTGCGCCAGCGCACGGCGCACGGCGGGGAGTTTGGCGAGCGATGCGGCGAGGGCGAGAATGTCGCGCGGATTCGCCGTCTCCAGGGTGATGCGGCTGAGCAGGCGTTCGATGTCGAGAATGCCGTCGAGCGAGCGGCGAAGCTCCTCGCGGTGAATGATGCCGGCGCGGGCGGCGGAGACGGCGTCGAGGCGCAGGTTGATTTCGGCGACGTCGATGGAGGGGCGCAGCATCCAGGCGCGCAGCAGGCGCTTGCCCATCGGGGTGAGGGTGTGGTCGAGGGCGCGGAACAGGGTTACGTCGTCGCCGGAGCCGGCGAAGAGCGGCTCGATCAGCTCCAGGTTACGGACGGTGACGGCGTCGAGGATGAGGCAGTTCTGGCGCTCGTAGTAACCGATGCGATCGACGTGGCCGAGCGAACCGCGCTGTGTCTGGCGGACGTAGTGGAGAATGGCTCCGGCGGCGCAGGCGGCGGCGTTGTGGTTGGCCAGCCCGAAGCCTTCCAGCGAAAGCACTCCGAAATGATTTTCAACCAGCGGAATGGCATAGTCGGGGGCGAAGATCCAGTCATCGAGCGGAGTCTCGCTCCAGCGCGCGAAGGGCGCAAGCTCGGTGGAGGCCAGGCGCGGCGCGGCGGCCGAGGCGGGGGCATTCGGCGGCGGCGGCGGCAAGGCTGGGCTGCGGAGCGGCGGACTGGAAGAGCGGCAGGGATGCGGCGAAGAGCAGTTCGCGCGGGCGCAGCGTCTGGAGCTCGTCGGCGACGCGGCGGTCGGCCTCGGGGCCGCTGAATTCGGTGGCGCGGAATTCGCCGGTGGAGAGATCGAGGGCGGCGAAGCCAACGATGCAACCCGGTCGCTGCCGTGGCGGGCGACGGCGCAGAGGAAATTGTTCTCCTCCGAGCCAAGCTGCGAGTCGGCGGCGGTGCCGGGGGTGACGACGCGGGTGACTTCGCGGCGCACCAGTTTCTTGGTGAGCTTCGGGATCCTCGACCTGGTCGCAGATGGCGACCTTATATCCCTTGCGAATGAGCTTGGCGATGTAGCCTTCGGCGGCGTGGTAGGGAACTCCGCACATGGGGAGGGCGATGCCATCGACCTTCTGGCGCGAGGTGAGGGTGATCTGGAGCTCGCGCGAGGCGATGACGGCGTCATCGAGGAAGAGCTCGTAGAAAGTCGCCGACGCGGAAGAACAGCAGCGCGGTGGGATGCTCTTTCTTGATGGCGGCGTGCTGCCGCATCAGCGGTGTGGAGGCTTCACTCATGGGGAAATATTGGGGGTCTCAAAAGGGCGAGTATAGCAGAGCCACCCATAGGAAATTCTATTCGCCGAGGGATTGAAAGGCGGATGGCAGGCGTGGAAAGGACATCAGCGACTGCTTTAAGGGTGGCGCCGATGGATGGCCACTGTGGCAGCGCGTCGGAGCAACGGTCCATTCCGGTCCATTCCAGTGCAGGAAAGACGATTCGGATTTGACTCAGAGGCCGGGGAGTGGTTTGCTATCGCAATGGAACTTCGGAAGGATCCAATCACGCGTTCCTGGGTTGTTACCGGGGATCAACCGTCGCCGGGCCGGAATCTGCTGCAGGTTTGCCCGTTCTGCCCGGAGTCGCCGCAACAGCCGCAGGTCATCTCTTCGATGGCATCGGTGAACTATGGACCGTGGTCGGCGCGGGCGGTGGTGCATCCACTGCCGCTCTACCACGTGGAAGGCGATCCGGGACGGCGCGGGGTTGGGCTTTACGACGTGATGCGCTCGGTGGGCGCGCACGAGGTGATTGTGGAAAACGCGCGCCATGACCGGCAGCTCTGGACCGCCTCGGATGCCGAGATCGAGCAGTTTCTGCTGCTCTGCGCGCAACGGCTGGCAGGATCTGAAGCACGATCACCGATTCAAGTACGTGAGCATTTTCAAGGACTTCGGATCGCTGAGCGGACAGGAGTTCGACCATCCGACCTCGCAGATTGTGGCGACCACCTATGTGCCGCGACGGGTGCTTTACGAACTGAGGGCGGCGCGCGAGCACTACGCGCAAAAAGAGCGTTGCGTCTTTTGCGACATTCTGACCCAGGAACTGCACCAGCGCGAGCGCATTGTGGAAATTCGCGGCGACTACGTTGCGTGCTGTCCCGTACGCCTCGCGCGCTCCGTTTGAGACCTGGATCATTCCGGTCAGTCACGAGGCACATTTTGAGCACACCGCGGTTTCGCGGCCGGGCGCGCTGCGCGATTGCGCTTCCCTGCTGCGCCGCATGTTGAACCGGATTCGCTCGATTACCGACAGCTTCCACCTGGTGTTACACACCGCGCCAAACACGCAGCACCAGTCGAAGGTGCTGAATTACTGGCGCACGATCGACGAGGATTACCACTGGCATATCGAGATTCTGCCGATCCTGCAGGAGCGCCAGAAGTCGTACTCCTTCAAGGAAACCTATCGCTCGGCGGTGATGCCGGAGGACGCCGCAGCACGGCTGCGCGAGGCCCCGACGGAACACACGTTGACCACAACCTGAGCTGCGGCGGGGCAGAGCAGAAAGGGCGTTCGGTCCATCTTCGAGCAGTTTGGCTTGCGTGTTATACTCAGGCGTTACCGAGCGTTGTGCGGTAGTGGTATGCCCTGGTTGGCTGGTAGGGCAAGACCGAGAAGCTATTTTTCCAGAAATCACACAATCTACGAGGTTGGCATGTCTGGCCACTCAAAATGGGCCACAATTAAGCACAAAAAGGGCGCGCTGGACGCGAAGCGCGGCAAGATTTTCACCCGCCTGATCAAGGAAATCACGATGGCTGCCAAGGGTAGTGGCGGCGATCCGGAAAAGAATCCTCGGTTGCGCACGGCAGTGGCTGCGGCAAAGGCTGAAAACATGCCGCAGGATAACATCAAGCGCGCGATTCAGCGCGGCACCGGCGAGTTGCCGGGCGTGACCTACGAAGAGATCACCTTCGAGGGCTACGGGCCGGGCGGCGCGGCGATTCTGATTGAAACCACGACGGACAACCGCAACCGCACGGTAAGCGATATTCGCCACATCTTCGGCAAGAATGGCGGCAACATGGGCAATGCGGGCTCGGTGGCGCACCTGTTCAGCAAAAAGGGCGACATCGTGATTCCGAAGTCGCAGGCCAAGGAAGACGACCTGATGAACATTGTTCTGGAACACGGGGCCGACGACCTGCAGGACGATGGCGATAACTGGGAGATTCTGACCGATCCGGCTGTCTATGAGGCAGTTCTGGAAGCGGTGAAGGCTGCCGGCTACACGCCGGAGTTGAGCGAAGTCAGCATGATCCCGGCGAACTACGTCAAGCTCGAGGGCCAGCAGGCCCGCACGATGTTCCGCCTGATGGAAGCCATGGAAGACTACGACGACGTGCAGAACGTGTACACGAATGCCGACATCGACCAGAAGGATCTGGAAGAAGTCGCCGGCTAAGGACAACGCAGAGTGTTTTGCAAAGGGTCGCTCCAAAGGGCGGCCCTTTGCATTGGGACTTGGACGCAGGGTTCTAGGACTGTTACCTTATTCGGGGCTATCTGCAGATGAAATTGTTTCGATGGGCAATTTTGACGCTGCTGATTCTTGGCGCCGTGGCAGGGATGGCACAGGACGACGACGATGCGGCGGCGATCCGGCGCGAACACTGGACTGCGGGCGTGCTGGCCAGCGGCGGCAACGGCCTGTTCGACCGCACCAACGTGCAGTTTGTGCGCGCCGGCGTGCGGGTCGGCCGGGTGATGACCGGAGAACTCGGCTCGGGCTGCGCGCGCGGCACCTTTGAAGTGGATTCGGAGATCATGCCGCTGGAGTATGATTCTGTGGGGCGGCTACAGGAACGTGTATGCCCTGGGCGTGAATCCGCTGGTGATGAAGTGGAATTTTACCCGCGGCAAGAAAGTGATTCCGTATTTTCTGGCGCAGGGCGGAATGCTGTGGAGCACCGACTACATTCCTCCGGGCAACACCTCGAAGATCAATTTCACCGAAGGCCCGGGAGTCGGCCTGAATTATTTTCTGAGGCCAGGGCGTTCGGTGAACTGTCGATTTCCGGGCCACGCATCTGTCGAACGCCTCGCTGGGCGATCACAATCCGGGAGTCAATTCGAGTTTGCAGTTCGGGGTTGGATACAACTGGTGGAAGCAGTAGCGGAGAGCCTGAAAGATGGCAGCGCTGATTGAGTGTGTACCGAATTTTTCCGAAGGACGCGAGAAGGCGCGGGTTGACGCCATCGTCAACGCGATGAAGCGCGATGGCGTCTATCTGCTGGATTGCGAGATGGACGCCGACCACAACCGCTCGGTGGTTACCCTGGTGGGCGAGCGCGAGCCGTTGCTGGCGGCCGTGCTGGCCGGCATCGGCAAGGCGACGGAGCTGATCGATCTGAACGTGCATCGCGGGCGCGCATCCGCGGCTGGGCGCGACCGACGTGGTGCCGTTCATCCCCATCGAGGGCGCGACCCTGGAAGACTGCGTGCAAATGGCGCGCGAGCTGGGACAGCAGGTGTGGCGAGCGTTACCAGGTGCCGGTGTATTTCTACGAAGCCGCCGCAGCGCAGGCCGGAGCGGGTGAACCTGGAAAATATCCGGCGCGGGCAGTTCGAGGTGATTCGCGAGGAGATCGCGACTCTGGAGTCGCGCCGTCCTGACATCGGCGATCCGCGCTGCCATCCGACGGCGGGCGCGGTGGTGATTGGCGCGCGCAAGTTCCTGGTGGCCTACAACGTCTATCTGCAGAGCAAGGACGTGGAGATCGCGAAGAAGATTGCCAAGGCGGTTCGCTTCTCCAGCGGCGGATTCCGCGCGGTGAAGGCGATGGGCGTGGAGGTGCGCGGGCAGGCCCAGGTGTCCATGAATCTGACCGACACGGATCTGACGCCGATTGCGCGAGTCTTTGAGTTTGTGAAGCGGGAAGCGGCGCGCTATGGCGTGCTGGCACAGTCCAGCGAAATCGTGGGACTGGTACCGAAGCGGGCGATAGAAAACGCCGCGGAATGGTTTCTGCAGGTGGAGAACTTCGATTCTTCGCTGATTCTGGAAAATCGGTTGGCAGCCGGTCGGTGAAGCGCGCGGCAGTAGAGCCCGCGGCTCGGTCGCGACGCGGTCTGCGCGCGGGCGTGGAGCCGTTTATCGAGCAACTGGCGGCGCCGACGGCCGTGCCGGGCGGCGGCAGCGCTTCGGCGGCGGCCGGAGCGATGGCCGCAGGGCTGGCGGCGATGGTCGCCGGAATGTCACGGGGCAAGAAGGCCTACGCCGAGTTTGATGCAGAGCTGACCGAGGCGCTGGCGAAACTTGGAAGCTCGCCGCGAGGAACTGAAGGCGGCAATCGATGCGGACGCAGCCGTCCTACCAGGCGGTGGTGGCTGCCTGCAAGGCGCAGAAGAATGCCGCACCGGAGCAGGCCGAGGCGGCCGCCGAGGCGGTGGCGGCGGCGCTGCGCGGAGCCGCCGACGTGCCGCTGCGCGTGGCCGAGTGTGCGGTCGAGGTGAGCGCGCTGATCGACGGCGTTGCGCACGAAGACGAATCCGAAGATGGGCAGCGACCTGACGGTGGCAGCGGCCCTGGCGCGGGCGGCCATGGAAGGCGCACTGGCGAATGTGGAGATCAACCTGGAGTCGTTCGAAGCCGGGACGCGAGACCGCGTTCATCGCGGAGACTCGCGCCAAAGTGGCTGAACTGCGGAATAAGCAGAAGTAGGGATACGCTCGAATGCAATCTACGACGTTTCGACTAAGTGATGGGTTCAGGCAGTCGGGGGTACAATTCGTAGACTATGAAGAGCATTTCTCACTTGCACTCGTTACTGGCCTGCGCGCTGTGCACGGAGCGTCTTGGCGGCCCCGCTGGGAACCAACACGCGGACCGTGCTTCCGGCGCAGATTCAGCAGATCATCTCGGTGGATTACCGCGCCCTGCGCAATTCACCGAGCGGCATGGCTCTGAAGAATCGCGTGCTGCCGGAGAATCTGAAGGCGTTTGAGACTTCGCTGCGCGGCATGGGCGTGAATCCGGATGTGGACGTGGAGCAATTGACGTTTGTCGCCTATCGCACGCCCAAGGGAACGGTGCGCAATTTTGGCGTTGCCAGCGGGCAGTTCGAGCCCAAGAAGGTGCTGGCGCGCTTCAAGGCGAAGAAGCAGAAGAGCGAGAAATATCGCGACTCCGATCTGTGGCCCACCGGCGGCGGCTTCGTCATGACGTTTCTGGACGACAACACCATGTTGTTCGGCGAGACCAGCCTCGGTGAAGGATGGCCTGGATGTTCGCGATGGCGAACAGCAGGGCGTTGCCTCAACTCCGGACATGATGCAGATGATCGCCGAAGCCGAGTCCGGGCCGGTGTGGAGTGTGCTGGATCAGCAGGGCACGCAGAATATGCTGCGCTCGGCGTTGGGTGAAGCTTCGGCGCTGGCGGATTACGACACGATCAAGAAGCGCCTGCTGGGATCGCATTACAGCCTCGACTTGCAGCATGGCGTGGACTTCGGTCTGAACGTGCAGACCTCGGATTCGTTCACGGCGGGCACGCTTTCAGCCCTGATGAAGGCGGGCATGCTGTACAAGAAGGCTGCCGGGACCGCAGATGAGAAGAGCGCGATGGACAGCATGGAGGTGGACTCTGACAACGGCCACCTGGTGGTGAAGTTCAAGGCCGACGACAGCAAGTTCCAGGCATTGTTGAAGAGCGATTTGTTCCAGGCGGTTTCACACTAGGACGGAGTTCGATGCGGCTCGCAACAGGCGGCCGCAGGTCGCTTTTTTGTGCCGAACGGCAAGTCGCGGTTAAAGTTCCTCGAACAATCCTTTGCGGAGGGCGCGAACTGCAATTTCAATGCGGCGGTAGCGCACCCAGGTTCCTTCCTTCTGGGCCTCGACCAACCCCGCGTTCTTCAGAATTTTCATGTGATGCGAAATGGTCGGCTGGGCGAGTTTGATTCGCTGCTCAACGTCGGAGGCGGTCCAGCCTTCGCTGGCGCCGTTCTTGCGCGGCGTGCCGGGATGGAGCAGGCGCAGGATCTTGCGCCGGGTTGGATCGGCAACGGCGCGAAGCGCCAAGCTTAGCTTATCGGTTGCAGCCTTCATGATGGTTCCCCAATCATAAGAACATTCGGGAGCGAGGGCAAGCAGCAAACGTCTCCGGTGGAGGTTGTAACAAGGCTGTAACGAGGCCGTAACTAAGCTGTAACCAACAGAGCGATGCGGAAAACTTAGATCGAAATATGTCGAGCTAGTGTTTGAGGAAAGCGTTGTAGCCAGCGCCGACCAGACGGGCGCGGATGGCCTCGGCTTCCTTGATATCGGCGTAGGGGCCTACCTGTACGTGGAACAGTTTGTCTCCGGGCTGGCTGACGATGACCGGATACTGTTGCTTCTGGAGCGTCTCGCTGAGCAGTTTGGCGTCGTCCTGATAGCGCACGGCGGCAATCTGCACCAGATACCCGGTGCCGAGCGTGCTGCGAGCCTGGGCAGGCTGGGCTGAGGGGGACGGCGCCGGTCTCCGGTGGCGTAAGTTGCGGGTGCTCGTCCTTCTGCTGCACCGTCTGGTAGAAGGTCAGGTCGGTCGTGTTGGGCGTGGAGGTTGCCTGCGGCGGACAGTTGTCGCCGGTGGGGCAATCAGGCGTTTTGGGCGCGGCCACCTGCGAGGCTCCGGGCTTGTTGGCGGTGGACGACAGACGGATTCGCGGGAGCCGTGGAGAGCGCGCGCCGCGGCCGCCTGCCGGGCAGAATTGCGTCCCAGCGAGTAACCAACCCCGAGCGAAATGCCGCAAAGAATCACCAGGCCGAAGAACAGCGCCGAGCAACTTGCCCATGCCGAGCGTGATCTCGGTGTCGTTACCCTCGGTATCAGCCATTGTTTCCCGCTCCCGCATACTGCTACTAGCCAATTATGCCTCGGTCTTGGCCGCCGCGTCGCTCGCTGGCGGTGTGGATTTTGGTGCATTCCCAGTTAGCTTCTGGATACCTGCGAGCAGGTCGATGGGAACCGGGAAGATGACCGTGGTGTTTTTCTCCACGCCAATCTCGGTCAGGGTCTGCAGATAGCGAAGCTGAATCGAGGCGGGTTCGGTCTGCAACAGGTGGGCGGCATCCACCAGGCGCTGTGCAGCGGAGTATTCGCCTTCGGCGTGGATGATCTTGGAGCGCTTCTCGCGCTCGGCTTCGGCCTGCTTGGCCATGGCTCGCATCATGGTTTCGGCCAGGTCCACCTGTTTGACTTCGACGTTGGCCACCTTCACGCCCCAGGGCGCGGTGTGCTGGTCGAGGATGGACTGCAGCCGGAGGTTGATCTTGTCGCGATGGGCGAGCAGTTCATCAAGCTCCACCTCGCCGAGCACGCTGCGCAACGTGGTGAGCGCGAACTGCTGCGTCTGGTACTGGTAGTTTGTGACCTCGACGACGGCGCGGCGCGGGTCGATGACGCGGAGGAAGACCACGGCGTTGACCTTCAGCGTGACGTTGTCGCGCGTGATGACATCCTGCGGCGGCACGTCAAAGGCAACTTGCCGGAGATCGACGCGCACCATGCGATCCAGAGGGGCGAAGACCAGGATCAGACCGGGACCCTTGGGTTCATCCAGCAGGCGGCCCAGCCGGAAGATGACCCCGCGTTCATACTCGCTGAGAATCTTGATGGAGCTGAAGAGGTAGAACGCGATGATCACGACAACGACGCCGGTGAGAGGAAACATGATGCCTCCGGGCCTGTTTGCAGGTCAGGAGGATTCTATCGCAACGGAGAGAAGTTTTAAGGTTTCAAAGCGAAGTGGGTGATTGGAGCGGGAGACGGGGCTCGAACCCGCAACTTCGACCTTGGGAAGGTCGCACTCTACCATTGAGTTACTCCCGCTCAGCCCCCGAATTATACAACGACGTGAGAAACAGGAAAAGGCCCGCGAAGGATTGACCAAACGGGTGGTTCATTCCAGGTGGGCAAGCTCTCTGCGGCTCTGCCAACCCTGACCGTCTAGGATTCCTTCATACGGAGCAGAGTCTCTGACCTTAGTTGCTGCCGTTCTGAGGCGTCAACCGAAAATACCTTAGTTGTATAACGTGCTTATATATAACAACTTGACAAGTATACCTAGAGCCACTCCAGCCCTAATTATCTAGAGATGTGAGAATATCTCCCGATGTGGAAAGCGGAAGCTGAACCGTATCTTGGATTCCATGAAACGAATCCTCGCGCTCTCCGTACTTCTCGTTCTCGCTGCGGTCATCTCAAGCTGCGGAAGCGGCTCGGCCAAGGTTACGCCTCCTAATTCGTCGACCTCCCCGAACCCGTCTCCGACCCCGACCTCCACCTCGACCACCACGGCCCTGCAACTTACCAGCTCTTCGCTTGCGAATGGAAGCGTGGGCAGCGGCTATTCGGCAACCCTGCAGGCCACCGGCGGAACCGCGCCCTACACCTGGAGCCTGACCTCTGGTTCCCTGCCCGCGGGATTGACTCTATCCCCCGCCGGCACCATCAGCGGCACACCCACGTCGAGCGCAGCTTCCGCCTTTAGCGTCACCGTCAAGGATTCCGAGAGTACGCCCCAGACCACCACTTCCAAGCTGACCCTCACCATCGTTGCTGCCGCAGCAGCACCAACCCCGACGCCAACCCCAACGCCAACCCCGACGCCGGCACCAACCCCGACGCCGACACCAACGCCGACCCCGACGCCGGCACCAGCCCCGACACCGGCCCCGACACCGGCACCAACACCGGCACCAACACCGGCACCAACGCCGGTGAGTGTACAAGCTCTGCAACTTACCAGCTCTTCTGTTGCGAATGGAACGGTGGGCGTCGTCTACTCGGCGACTTTGAGCGCAACCGGTGGCACTTCACCTTACACTTGGAGCCTGGCCTCTGGCTCCCTGCCTGCAGGCTTGACGCTCTCAACCGCTGGGGCCATCAGTGGCACACCGACTGCCAGCGGAGCGTTTTCATTCAGTATTACGGTGAAGGATGCCGAGAGCTCGCCCCAGGCTGCAACTTCCAGCTTTGGCCTGACCATTGCTGCCGCACCCTCGGCTGCGAGCTCCTCTATCAGTTCCAGCAACTATGTCAACATCGTCAATGGGCAACCGTGGCCGCTTGATTTTGTCCCATTCTGCCAGAGCGGGACATCCAGTGCTGCTTGTCCTTGGAATAACCCACTGCCAGATACTGGGGCAACGGTATATGCGAACGGCAGCGCCAGCGGCAGTTTGGTCAGTAGCGTCTTCGGCTCCGGCTCCGGAGTTTGGGGAATGACGGATGCGACCGGGAATACCGGATCGAAAGACTTCTCGCATCCCGTGTATCTAGCTGCTAGTACCGACCCATCGGTTGAGATTTCCGGCTCTACTTGCGCGAACACCGGCACCTATATCCACATTCCGGCAGCGGCACGACCGACTACATCGTCTGATGCTCACTTCGGCGTCATTCAACCGAATGGAATCGAGTACGATTTCTGGGCGACGGAACAGAATGGGGTAACTGGGTCCTATAGCAACTGGACAGACTCCAGTACGGTCTGCGGCGGCGGTGGCTACGTATCGGGCAATTCGATCAACGTTGAGAGCGGCTCCGGCTCGTTGCCAAATTCAGCAACCAGCGGTGCGGCTTTATCGGCAGGCTCGTTACGGTTCAATGAGCTGAGTAATGGATCGATTCCCCATGCGCTTTTTGCCGTAGTGTCCGGTACCAACGGTTCGTATGTTTTCCCAGGCACCTCGGCAGCAGGCGGTGGGGGATCAATTCCAATTGGCGCTCACTTCCAGTTAGTTGATAGCCTCGCTACGATTAATAGTTGGACGGGGTTGGCTGCTTGGGAAAAGACGTTGCTGATTCAGATGCACACTTACGGCTGGTACGCAATGGACACTGGAGGCGATGGGAACATCACTTTGAAGTGGGAGTCTGCGACTCAATATACGAGTATGGGGGGAACTTACCCCGGAAACGCATGGGCGGCGGCGAATAACCCTCCATCGCAATGGGTTCCAGCTCCGATCGCTAGCAGCGGTGGATGGGCAGCCCATTTACAGATTGTTGATCCCTGTTATGCAGAGGGCACTTGCTAGACGCCTTTACTGTATTCAAACTGTGATTCGAATTGTGAACGTCCTGCTGGGGCAGCGGTATGCTGCCCCAGCAGCCGTTTGCGGCCTTCCGTGCGAATCACGTGCTGCTTGGCGGTCGGCTTGGTGCCGGGCACATCGTCAATCTAAGTTCTGAATCTCAGTCCTGCATCGCCCGCAGACCCTTTTCGAGGTCGGCGATCAGGTCCGCGGTGCTCTCCAGCCCGATGTTCAGCCGCACGATGCGGTCGCCGTACTCGGTGCGATGGCGCGCTCTGCGCATGTCGTAAGCCATAGCCAAGCTGGCCACGCCGCCCCAACTCCAACCGATCTTGAACAACTCCAAGGCGTCCACGAAGGCCCTGACCTGCGCGCCCGTGAACTGCGGCTTCATCACCAGGGAGAACAATCCCGATGAGCCGCTGAAGTCCCTCTGCCAAAGCTCATGTCCTGGGCAGGACTCCAGTGCCGGATGCAGCACCGTCTGCACCTCGCCCCGGCCGGTCAGCCAGCGTGCAATCTCCAGTGCCGACTGCTCCACGTACTCCAGACGCACTGCCAGCGTCGCGATCCCGCGCAGCGCCAGGCTACAGTCATCGGGAGAAACCGCCAGCCCAAGCCGCGCGCGTACCTCGCCAAGCCGCTCCAGGTGGGCGGCGTCGCGTACCGTCACCGAGCCCATCAGCAGGTCGCTATGCCCGCCAAGGTATTTCGTCGCTGCCTGCACCGAGATGTCCACGCCGTGATCAAAGGCCCGGAAGAGCACTCCCGCCGACCAGGTATTGTCGAGCGCCACCGGGACTCCGCGCTCACGGGCGGCCGCGCAAATGGCCGGCACGTCCTGCACCTCCATGGTGATCGAGCCGGGACTCTCGGTCCACAGCAGGTGCGTATTGGGTCGAAAGTGCGCCGCGATGTCGCCGCCGATCTCTGGCGGATAGAACGAGGATTCGATGCCGAAGCGGCGCAGCAGCTTCATGGCGAGCACGCGGTTCGGGCTGTAAACGTTCTCCGGAATCAGCACGTGGCTGCCGGCGGAGAGAAAAGCCAGGTCCACCAGGCCGATCGCCGCCAGTCCACTCGGGATCAGCAGGGTACGCGTGCCACCTTCCAATTCCGCAATGCGCGCCGCCAACTCCAGCGTGGTTGGCGTGCCGTGCAGGCCGTAGGCATAACCCAGCTCTTCCTGGTTCCAGTCCGTGTGCGTCGAAGAGGTGTCCGGAAAGACGACGGTCGAGCCGCGATAGGTGGGCGACGCCAGCGACTCAAAGCCCTCGGGAACCTTCGCATCGGTATGGATCAGCCGGGTCTTCCAGTCTTTTGTCATAGCAACCTGTTCTGGGAGCGCGCAAACGACTCGCCCGCATCGATTCTCATATGAGTTCGCAAATTCGCCGTGCTCCCTGCCACAAAACGGCAGGGGCTATGCGCCACTAGGGGCGCGAGCCGACGCGGCAACCGCCTCAATGTTATTGGCTTCTTCCATCTTCAACAACTTGAACTTCGAGCGGCATTGTACTTTCGTGCTCTTGAATTGACAAAGCAGACCAGTGACAGTGTAAAAGTTCACATCGATCGATCTATGCTTGTATTCCATGGCGACTGGAAGGTCGGTTGCGGTAGTTGTTTTGGGAGTATGGTATTCATATCTTATCTACTTTGAGGGTTCGTTTTTCAACGCTAGGAGATGGATGATGTCCCGAAAACACTGGTTTCATCTTGCACTCGTAGTTATCTGCACTTTCCTACTGATGCCAATCGCGTTTGCGGCTGATACGCCTACTTCGGAGAAGGGCATCGTCGTGGTCGACCCGGTAAAGGCGAAATCGCTGATGGATAGCGGGGTGCTGATGGTCGATGCCCGATTGGCGAATGAGTATGCCGAGGCACACATCAAAGGCGCAAAGAGCATTCCCTACAAGGAAAAGAGTGCGAAAGAGCGCGGTTTTGACGCCTCGCTGGACAATTTTGACCTCACCAAGTTGCCCGCGAATAAGGTGGCTCCCGTCATCTTTTACTGCAATGGCACCGAATGCTGGAAGAGCTATAAGGCGTCCGTGGTGTCAGTCAGGGCTGGCTATACGAAAGTGTACTGGCTGCGCACCGGAATTCCAGACTGGAAATCGAAGGGTCTCCCCATCGAATAGTTCCAGCGTCAACTGGCCTCGGCGCTAGGAGCGAAGCAGCCATGAAAAACATGAAGACCGTCAGAGGCCGGGTTCTGCTGTTGGTGGGAGCCGCGATGACGGCGATGGTGCTACTCACCGCGGTGAACATCTACAGCGTCGAAAGTGGCATCCAGACTCTCTCATCCGTCTACGAAAACCGGGTACAGCCTGTGGTCGCGATCCAGGAGATCGATCGCGACCTGAAGGAAGTTCGTTTCCGTATCGCGGGTGTGTTGCTGGACCAGATGCCGGCGGTGGGCTCGAACATTCAATTGCAGGAGGCGGTGAGCAATATCCCCGCGCAGTGGGCCCGCTTCAAGGAAAAGACCAGCGGCAACGAAATGTCACCGGAATCGCGGGAACTAATTTCCAGGATCGACCGCGAGATCCCGGCCTTCATCTCCTTTTCTCAGAAGTTGTCCACCGCCTACCAGAGCGAGGACAAGGATGCTCTCCGCACCCTGCTCGAAGATGATTGGCCGAACGTTCATGCGGAGCTGCTGAAGCCCATTGGGCAACTCATCACGCTGCAGGAGGGCTCGGTAAAGACCACTTACGACGCGAGCCGAAAGAGCGGCCGGCAACTTCTTCTGCTGGGCGTTCTGGCCTTCCTGGCTACTGCAATCCTGATTTGGGTGGTGGGGCGGCGTACGGTTCGGGAGATCACGGAGCCGCTGACCCATCTCATCGGCGTTGCGCGCAAGATCGCAGAGTCCGGTGATTTGAATCAGGAAATTCACGTGGAACGTGAGGACGAACTGGGGGAACTGGGGCGCACGTTTTCCAACATGGTGGCCTATCTGAAAGAAATGGCCAGCGTCAGCGAAGCCATTGCCCGCGGAGATCTGGTCGTAGAAGTTGAGCCGCGTTCAAGCCTCGACACTTTAGGCCATGCGTTCAGGAATATGATCCAGGGATTGCGCGACATCGTCGGCTCGGTGCGCAACTCGGCTTCGCAGGTGGCGGACGGTTCCAATCAGGTGGCGCAGGCTTCGGAAGAATCCGCCAGGCTTAGCGTTTATGCCTCCTCGGCCATCGATGAAGTCACCAGCACCATGCATGAGATGAGCGCCAACGTGACCAACATGGTGAAGAACACACAGATGCAGGCCTCCAGTGTCAGCGAGACCTCTGCATCCATCGACGAGATGGTTGCCAGCATTCAGCGTGTAGCTGACACGGCTAAGTTGCTGCTCGACATCTCCAGCCGCTCCCGCGACGAAGTGCAACTCGGCATCGGCACCATGCAGAAGACCTCCGACGGACTCAACCGCATCAACGGTTCCATCGGCTCTTCGGCCACCATCATCATCAGCCTTGGCGAACGCGTCGACAACATCGGCAGGATTATTGAGGTCATCGACGACATCTCCGAACAGACGAATCTGCTCGCCCTCAACGCGGCCATTGAAGCAGCCCGGGCCGGGGAACACGGCCTCGGCTTCGCCGTCGTCGCCGATGAAGTCCGCAAACTCGCGGAAAAGTCCGCCACCTCCACCAAGGAGATTAGCGAGCTGATTCGCAGCATCCAAAACGAAGCCCGCCGGGCCGTCGACAAAATGGAACAGAGCACGGGGATCGTCAATGAGGGGCTGGTGCTGGGCAACGATCTCAGCCTCGCCCTGAGCAAGATCTCCAATGTCGTCACCGAGGTCTTTCAGTTTTCGCAGGAAATTGGCGCGGCAACCAAGGAGCAGTCCTACGGTTCTTCACAGATCGCCAGGGCGACCACGAGCCTCAACGAAATCACGCATGAAATCACCTCTTCCGTGGAGCAGCAGGCGGGTGGTGCGCAAGCCGTCGCCCGCGCCATGGACCGTATGCGCGAGATGGTGCAGAACCAGACCTCCGGAACCGCGGAATTAGCGGCATCCTCGGAGCAGATGTCCAGAATGGCGGGGAACCTCATGGAGTGCATGGGACGCTTCGCGATTGAGGAAGACCGTCCTCGCGCGGAACTCTCAGGTGCAGGTCAATCTAGAGCTCTGGCATCCGGGCACGCGGCCGGGAAGAGGATGTAAAAGGTCTGACTTATTACCCCGCCCACGGAATTGCCTTACATCTGCATCATTCTGCTCGTCGCTTGCCGGGTGCTCCCTTCTCGACAGGAAGCCCGGCGTTCACCCATCCAAAGATTCCCTCCGGCATGACAAGGACGCGAGTGTAGCCGAATTTGATCGCCTCCCGTGCGGCTGCATGGCTGGCGTCGCAGCGTCGCTCCGCGCAATAAAAGATAATCGTGCTTTGCTTGTCTCGTGGCAGGAAGTGCCGAAGGTGTTCGCTCGTAACCGGAGTTGCACCGGGAATATGGTAGCGTTCATAGACCTCTGGCTCGTTGACATCCACGAAGTACACACCGGCCTTGCCATGCAGATCGCGTGCCTCGCGCAGACTTATCAGCGAATACTTCTCGCCCTCCGCCGGGGTGGAACAGAGAAGTGGCGCCGCGAATGCTGCCACGATAAGAATGATGGCGAGGTTGCGCATGAGTCCTCATCTTTCTACTGCGACAGGCCCGGAGTGGTGCGAGCCGCGGCCTGCACCACTCCGCCGCACGAATCTCTACTTCTTCGCGAGTTGCTTGTTCCCAGCCAGCAGAGTTGCTTTCGCGCCATCGGCGAGTACCTTCGCCTCCTTCACCTTTTGCAACGTATAGTCAGGTGCATGCACGCCCCACGATCCATCCTTCGTGACCGATTCGATGATCGCCTGCGCCTGATTGATCATCAGTTGCACCTGGGCCCTTTGTTGATCGGAAAGCTTGGCGGTCAGCAGGCGTGAGTTTGCGATGGTCAAAGAAGTCTTTACCTGGGTGACGCCTTCTTTCACCGGCTTCTGCCAGAGCATGACCTTGTCATAGATCATCTTCTGGTTGGTGAAGTGAAGCTCCTTGGGTAGTACGCTCTGCGCTGGGCTGTGGCAGCCGCCGGCTCCCAGAACGTTCCCGTCTGAGAAGCTGGTGCGGCCGCACGACCACATCAGATCGATGTACGGCTTGCCGTTCTTCTTGGCTAAACGCCAAGCTCCATCCTTGAAGTTGCGATCTTTGCCCGGAGGCGGATTGAGAGACTTCTCTTCCGGATCTACGTTGATCTTCCAGATATGGGCGGCGCGGGTTGCGTCAAAGCCGCCATGGTCAGGAAATTGAATGGTGCCGAAGTTTTCGCAGCTCATCATCACCGGCATATGGCAACTGGTGCAGTCGTTGGCGCCGTGGATGTTGTTTTCCTTGAAGAACGAGGCCTGCTCGGTATGGCAGTCCTGGCAGTTCTTCTTCAGGCCCGGCTTGGTAAAGCTATCGCGCCAATCGTTCTGCGTCACTTCATGGGGATCGTGACAGGTTCCACAGCGCATGCCCTTTTCATAGTGGGTCGTGTTGTAGGACTGCGATCCTTCGGTTCCGCAGGCGGGACATTTCGTCTTGAAGAATGAGCTGAAAGGCTTGTCCGGATTGGCCTTGGCCTCGTCGGCGTTCCAGGCAAAGCGCTGGTGGCAGCGTTCGCAGTTGGAAGGCATGCCAGCCCCGCGCGCGCCGTAGAGGTGACCACCTGCGCCATGGCACTCTTCGCAGGTGATGCCCTTGCTGACCGTGTGCTTACGCAGTTCTTCCGGTTTTCCCAGAGCCGCAACCAGTTCGCCTTCGTTCTTGAAGTCAAACTTGAAGGTGTGGCAGACCTCGCAGTACGAGGTCGCCGGCTGGAAGAGCATCGACTTGCGATTCTTCGCCCCGTAGGAGGTCATTCCCCAGACGTTGGAGCCGTTGTCGCCGAAGTCCTCGATCTTGGTCGGGAAGCCCGGAACGAAATCGGCAATCTTCTTCGCCATATCCGGAGTGAGCGACTCCGCCCAGTGGTGGGAGTGCTGATTGCCACCCGCAACGAGGGTGCCGGTGCGATCCTTCAGCATCCCGCCCTCGATGTGGTAGGTGCCACGAACCAGATAGCTATCCACAAAGCCGTACTTCGTGCGAGGCGTGCCCATGATGACGTAAACGTCGTCCTTCGTGATGCCTTCAGGCAGTACCGCCGCCTGAGAACCGTAGAGGGGCTTGTTCAGATCCTTGTTCGGAATTTCGTCCATCTCATCGGGGAAGCGGACTACCTTAGCATGACGGGACTTCTGCCATTTCGCATACTGCGCCGGATGGCATTCACCGCACTTCTTGGCTCCGACAAAGTTGTTAGGAAGATCCAGGATCGACTCCGCGCCCAGCCGGTAGGTCATCGAGACCTGCTGATTGTTCGCCTGCGCGTAGGCCTTGCCGCCACCTTCCTCGGTGAACTCCTCGCCACGGTCGGAGATGTGATACTTTCCGACCATGCGGCCTTCCTTTTCGTACTGGAACATCGGGTGCGAGGTCATAAGGACGTGGAAGAAGTCTTTCTCCTGTTCGACGTAACCTTCGAGTGTGCGTGGCTTCTTATTCTTGCTCCTTGTCCGCGGGCGGATTGGCGCTTGATTGGGCTGCTGCAGGTTTATCTGTGGGATTCGAGTCCGGCTTGGCGGACGTCTGCGCGGACGTAAGGGAACAGACGAACGCGAGCGCAAAGGCGACGATGAAGAGCTTGGACCAGTGCATGACGACTCTCTCCTGAATTCTGTCAGTCGCCGTCCGATTCCCAGTCCACGAATTCTGGGTAAATAGATATGAGATCGGTTGTCGCGAGCATGATGCACGCAACGAGTGCGAAAAGAAATCGGAAATTGCGACATCTGACATACTGCGCGAGCAGAGTACGTCTGTCCAAACAAATAAACTTATCTCAGATTACGAAAGGCAATTGTTCTTCGATGTGGGACGAAACGCAAATGGAGGTGATCCAGAAGTCGCGGTTTCCATTACTCAACCCAGTCGAAGCTCCGCGTAACCGCCTTCTTCCAGAAGTGGTACAACGATGCTCTCTTCTCTTCGTCCATTGAAGGATTCCAGCGATGATCCTCCGCCCAGTTGGCAACCACTTCAGCGGTGTCTTTCAGGAAGCCGGTGGCCAGGCCGGCCGCGTAGGCAGCGCCCAGTGCTGTGGTCTCCTGTATGACCGGACGAACCACCGGCCTGTTCAGAATGTCAGCCTGAAACTGCATCAGCAAATGGTTTTGAACCATGCCACCATCGGTGCGCAGATTGGCCAGCTCAATGCCGGAATCTTTCTCCATGGCGTCCAGCACTTCGCGAACCTGGAACGCAGTCGCTTCCAGATACGGCGCGGGCGATATGGCCCTTGTTGACGTAGCGGGTCAGGCCGGCGATGACGCCGCGGGCGCTGTCTTTCCAGTACGGCGCATAGAGTCCGGAGAACGCCGGAACAAAGTAAACGCCACCGTTGTCATCGACGGTGCGGGCGAGCGGCTCAATGTCCGAGCTCTTCTCGATCAGTCCCAGGTTGTCGCGAAGCCACTGTACCAGCGCGCCCGTAATCGCGATGCTGCCTTCCAGCGCGTACACCGCCGGCTTCTGGCCGATCTTGTAGCCGAGCGGTGGTCAGCAAACCGTGCTTGGAGGGAACAATCTTTTCGCCGGTGTTCATCAGCATGAAGCTGCCGGTGCCGTACGTGTTCTTGGCTTCGCCGGGCTTGAAGCATGCCTGACCAAACAGAGCCGCCTGCTGGTCGCCGAGATCGCCGGCAATCGCAACGTCCTTGATCGGGCCGAGGACGGCCTTGCCATAGACTTCCGCGCTCGACGCGATCTTCGGCAGCATCGACGCCGGAATGTCGAACTCTTCCAGAATGTCCTTGTCCCAGTTCAAGGTCTTCAGATCCATCAGCTGCGTGCGGCTGGCGTTGGTCACGTCGGTGACATGCACGCCACCGTTAACGCCGCCGGTCAGCTTCCAGATCAGAAATGAGTCGATGTTTCCGAACAGCAACTCGCCGGCTTCGGCCGCAGCGCGGGCACCCGCAACGTTGTTCAGAATCCAGCGGAGCTTCAGGCCGCTGAAATACGTCGCCAGGGGCAGACCGGTCTTCGCGCGATAGCGATCCTGGCCGCCGTCGGCGGCGAATTCCGCAACCGTATCGGCAACGCGGGTGTCCTGCCAGACGATGGCGTTGTAAACCGCCTTGCCCGTCTTCTTGTTCCACACCAACCGTGGTCTCCCGCTGGTTGGTGATGCCGATGCCCGACAGATCCGCGGGCCGCAGGCCCTTGGCTTCCATCGCTTCCTGGATCACTTCTTGAACGCGACGCCAGATCTCGGCGGGATCGTGTTCCACCCAGCCCGGCTTCGGATAGATCTGCTCATGTTCCTTCTGCGCAACGCTGACGATCCTTCCCGAACGGTCGAACACCATAAAGCGTGAGCTGGTCGTTCCCTGGTCAATTGCTCCAATGTAGTCTGCCATGTATCTTCCCCTATCCTTTTTCTGCTTCGCGCCTGAGGACTTCGATACCCCAGGCCCGCTGACGTTCTCATGTCGCTAGGGCTCGTATCCCGGCGCTGTGGAGCAGGTGCTGGATGGAAGCCAGGTAAGCGGCCAGCTGCCTCCTTGCTCTGTGCCTCGCTCCAGGCCAACTCCCGGGCCAGCAATTGGCCCACGACGGGTGCGGCTTGTGCAGCTTCCTTCCAGCCGTGGAATTGCACACCAATTCTTCGCAACAGAATGTCCTCGATCGTCTGCGCCATCTCCTCGCGGATCACGTACACCACCTCCGCGCGAATGGCTACCCCGCCCTCGACGAGCGGCTGCAGTGAGTCTGCGGTTCCTGCTTTGCCAGTTCCAGCACTTTGGGCGAATCCGTGCCGAACTTCTGCGCCAGGTGCCGCGCGGTTTCCGGAGACAGGCGGTACTTCTCGGCCAACTGCTTCCAGTAATCCGGCCCAGAACCCTGCCGCGCCGGTGAGCAGGAAATCCAGGGTCTTGCACGCTGGCCTGCTTGCCCGCAATGGCCCGTCTGCGCATGATTGATGCCGTCTTCCGCCATGGCGCGATAGGTCGTCCACTTGCCGCCCAGGACGCTCACCAGTCCGCTGACCTCATCGACCTCGACTTCGTGGTCGCGAATCAGTTGCCTGGTGTTCACCCCATCCTTGGATTTCACCAGCGGACGCATTCCCGCGAACGCCGACAGCACGTCCTTCGGAGTCAGATTCACCTTCAAGTATTGGTTTACATACTTCAGCAGGTACTCGATTTCCTCTGGTGTGACCACCATTTCGTCGCTGAGATTTGCTTCATCGTCCGTGGTGCCCACCAGCAGACGGCCGAGCCACGGAATGGCAAAGATCACGCGACCATCCTCCGTCTTCGGGATCAGCAGGGCAGCTTCGCTCTGGATCGCCTCCAGCGGAAGCAGCAGGTGGACGCCTTTACTCAAGCGCAGGCGCTCCGGCAACGCAGGATTCGCCATCACGACGGATGTGGTCGGCGAAGGGCCCGGTGCAGTTTACGAACACCTTCGCGCGAATCTGGAGCGTGCTCGCCGGTCAGCTGGTCCTCGACCTCCAACGCAGCCAGCTTCCCATTCGAATCCTTGCCGAAGCCGACGGCCTTGGCGTAATTGATGAGTTCCCCGCCCTGCTGTGCAAACGTCTGCGCCAGGGCAAGTCCGAACCGGGCATCGTCGAACTGCCCGTCGGCATAAGACACCGCTCCCACCAGCTTCTCGCTGCGCAAGGAAGGCATCCGCCGAAGCGCCTCTGTCCTTGGAGAGCATCCGGCTGGGAAACAGGCTGTCTCGCACCGGCAATCCAGTCATAAGCCTTCATGCCAATCGTGAAGTACACGAGCTCCCACCAACTGAAGCAGGGAACCAGCAGTTCCAGAGGGTGGGCGAGGTAAGGCGCGCAGCGCAGCATGTGAATGCGCTCGTGCAGAGCTTTCCTCACCATCGCGTACTGGCCGTAATCGAAATCCGCCACCGCCTGCTGCAGGTACCGGACTCCGCCGTGAACCAGCTTGGTGGAGGCCGCTCGAGGTGCTGCGAGACAAAGTCTCCCGCATCCAGCAGAACGGTAGACAATCCACGCAGCTGCGCGTCCAGCGCGCAACCCAATCCGCGTTGCTCCTCCGCCGATGATGCACACGTCGTACGCCCTTCGCGGATGCTCCGAAGTGCGCTGCTCCGGCTTCTCATCGGCCACTCCAAAAGCCGGCTATCAGGAGTTGAAAATCATGCCGTCGTGGAAGCGATCGCCGTGAAGTCGCAACCTGTCCACTGCCGGTTCCCGCCAGCCTACGCGCGCGGGGCGCCGTGCCGCCTTGCCGCAGGACGGCCGGCAAGACCGGGACGTCCGTAGTTGCCGCCGGGCCGGTTCGCCCCATAAGCTCCACCACGGTTGAAAGCTCTACCCGGACGGTTGAATCCACGATTGACAACAGTCACGCTGTGGGTGATGTACGCACCGCGGTTAAACAAGACGGCGTGGGTTCCCCATCCCATTCCCCAGTGGCCATATCCCCAACCCCAAGGAGCGAAGGCGGCAACGCCGATCCCGACTCCAAAGCCTAGCGCCAGTCCGCCCCAGACAATTCCCGGAGGTGCGGCGTAGTAGAAGCCCGGAAACACCGCGAGCGGTGCGCCGTAAACTACCCAGGGGTTATAGACCGGAATGTAGACCACCGCGGGGTTGGCTGGCGCAATCACAACTTGACCCGCATCGTTGGTTACTGTCTGCTGCGGCGTGCTGTGCAAGGTACCTGCCGCCTGCGCCTTCTGTCGCATGGCCTGCACGGAATCCATCACGTCCTGTGGCTGGTTGTAATAGGCATTGCCCAGGTCCGTCGTCCACTGAAGGTTGCGGTCCATCTGCGCCAGAACCGACGGAAACGCCGTCAGCGCCTTTACGCTGGCATCCCAGTTTTGGGCATTTGCACCGGCGGCAATCTGATCCGCGGCGGCGTTGCCCTGCGCCTGCAGCCAGCGATCGGCCTCTACCACCTGGGTTGGATACGTTGCGGCCGCAAGCACCTGCGCTGCCAGTGCATCCGGATAGAGCGCGATGGGCGCTACCAACTGATCAAGCTGGTCAGCCGTCAGGGGCTGCGGAGCTGGCGGCTCGTTGTCGGCAGCTAGCGCCTGACTATTATTGGCGACTGGCGGAGTGGACTGGGCGTTGGCCAAGGGCGCCGATTGAGCATTGGCCAATGGCCCCGATTGAGCAAACGCCGAACTCTGGCCTATTGGAATCATAATCATCAGCGCGCTGAGGACAACCGCCAGTCCCTGCCGAATCGGTTGTGCGCCGCACAGCATATCTCCGAAACCTTCGCTACTTTTCGCACCTATAAAAAATTTCATCACTCTCATCCTTCAAGCGCAGTCTGCTCACGCTGCACGTTTCCCGACACTAGCGGGTCGTTTGTACAAACCCGGTGCGGGGCGCATAGTTTCGCGGAGGGCGGTATCGCCTTCGTCGTCCTTGCCCGCAGCAGGGTTATCGTTCTCTCAGAATATCGCAACAAACATTACAGTGCTATCGGCACGATGTTATGAAAGCTCTACTACTAAGGAGACCCGCGGAAATGCTCTTCTTGAAAAACACAACCCTGCTTGTTGCATTTCTGGTGTGCGTTCAGACCCTGGCGATAGGCTCAGACTCGCTTCTCGCCGGTGCGGCCAGAAGCTCAATCACACCCGAAGTGGCGGGTCGTACGGTCTATCTTGCGGGCTTTGGTCATGATCGGATTGCGACCGGCGTGCACGATCCTTTGTATGTTCGCTGCGCTGCTGTGCAGATCAATGGCAACACCCTCGTACTTTGTTCGGTGGATCTGATTGGACTGTTTTACGACGATGTCCAGGAAATCCGTCGCACCTTTCAAAGACAAGCCCCGAAGGATGCACACCTCGTCGTCGCCTGCACTCACACTCACGAAGGTCCAGACACGCTTGGGTTGTGGGGACCTACGGCAACCGAGAGCGGGGTGGACCCGAAGTATCTCGGCTGGGTCGAAGAGCGCGTTTCGACCACCGCCCTTGAAGCCGTGCGTGCAATGCAACCGGCTCGCATCCAACTGGCGCGCGACGACCATCCCCTGCTGGCGGAACTTCAGAGCGTCGATCGGCCTCCATACGTGAAAGACCCGTTCCTCTTTGTCATGCGACTGACGGGAGCATCGAACGGAAAGACGATTGCGACGATTGTGAACTGGAGCGACCACCCGGAAATACTGAACCGCAAGAACTCTCAGATCACCGCCGATTATCCTCATTGGATCTGCCAATACCTGGAGGCGCAGATCGGTGGCACGGCCCTGTTCTTCAACGGCGCAACAGGAAAGGTGTCCGCATTGGGGGCGCAGGTTGCGCTTCTCGATCCTCAAACTGGGACGGTGGCGGAAGACGGCACTTGGCGCAAAGCCGAGTTGCTGGGAAACATGATCGGCCAGCTTGCGGAACGGGCTCTCAGCCATGCAGAAGCAATTTCTCCGAATGCATTGACCTTCCGATCGTCTGTGATTTTTGTACCCTTGTCGAACCAGCGCTTCCGCATGGCCGAAGCAGCCGGCATTCTTCTTGGCCGGAAGCCGCTATTTACCGATGGACGACCGGACCCATCGACGGGTGACCTGGCGGTCGATGCCAGCCACAGTGCTCGCCTTGCGACGGGCCACGATCTGCAAAGCGAAGTGGATTACATAGCCATGAAGGTAGGCAATCGTCCGCTCGCAGAGATTGTCACGATACCGGGCGAGGCGTTTCCGGAGGCAGTCAACGGCGGCATTACTCGCTACCCCGGAGCCGATTACCCCAACGCCCCGCTGGAAATACCCCTACGAGCGGCGCTTCGCACAAAGTACCAATTCGTGCTCGGGCTGGCGAATGACGAACTCGGGTACCTGATTCCGAAGGCGGAGTGGGATGAGCAGCCTCCCTGGCTTCAGGACAATCCCCAACCCTATTATGGCGAGATCAATTCCGTTGGCCCGGATGCCGCCGGAGTTGTGCTCGGAGCCATTGAAGCTCTGATCGAAGAACACTAGGGCCAAAGCTGCAAGAGTTTTCCGGAGCCTTACCGCGCCTCCACTCTCATCGGCATTCCGCCGCGCGGGCGCAGGGTAAACAACGGCTCGGCCACCACGGTGTGCCGCTCGTCGTGCCGCAGCCGCCAGCGCTGCGCCAGTGTTGCCAGCACCAGCACACCGCCCATCCACGCAAATGCCTCGCCAATGCACTGTCTCGGACCCATCCCGAACGGACAGTACGCGCCACGCACGCGTGCCGCTTTCGCGTCCGGAGTGTGCCGCTCCGGATCGAAGCGCAACGGATCAGGAAAGAAGCGCGCATCGCGATGCAGAACGTATTGGCTGGCCAGCACCGTCGTTCCCGCCGGCAGCCGGTACTCACCCAATTCGAATTCGTGCAGCGCCAGCCTGCCCATCGCCCACGCCGGAGGATACAGCCGCAGCGCCTCGGCCAGTACCATCTCCGTGTAACGCAGCCGCGGCAAATCCTCGATAGCCCGGCAGACGTCCCTCCAGCACGCGGTCAATTTCCTCGACCATCTTGCGCTCGGCCTCCGGGTTCTGTGAGAGCAGATACCACGTCCACGTCAGCGCGATGGCCGTCGTCTCGTATCCAGCCAGCGTCACCGTCATCACCTGGTCGCGCAGGTATTCGTCGCTCCAGCCCTGCGCCTTCTGCGCCTCCAGCAGCATCGTCAGCAGATCTGTTCCGCCCGCGTCCGGGCCGCGCCGTCTGTGTTCGGCGATCAGCCGCTCCATCGCCCGGTGCAACTTGGCCCGCGCGTGTACAAACTTGCGCAGCGGCGTGAATGGAATTTGCAGCAGCAGCCGGATGCCGGGCAGCAGCACAATCGCGTTGTACACCTCCATGATGTCGGCCATGGCGTCGTTCAGCGCATGTACCTCATCGCCCAGTTCCGTGCGGAAGACCGTCGCCCCGATGATCCCCAGCCCCAGCGTCATCATCTCGCGATGAATGTCGTGCAACTCACCCGTGCTCCACTGCTCGCGCAACGCAGCCGCCCGCCGCACAATGGTTTCCGCGTGCGCCGCCATCCTCTGCCGGTGGAACGCCGGAGCCGCCGCCCGCCTCTGTTGCAGGTGCCGGGCTCCGTCGGCGGTGATCATGCCTTCCCCCAGCAGCAGCTTGGCCCGCTGTTGCGTGCGCTCTTTTACGAAATTTGCATGCTGAACCACGAACACTTCGCGCAGATATTCCGGGTGATTGACAAACACAATGTGTCTGCGTCCCAGCCGGTAGTGCGCAATGTCGCCGTAATTTGCCGCCAGGCCGCTGAAGTGCGCAATCGGGTCCACCCACCTCTTCTGTTGCAGCACGGACAGCAGCAGATTGACGCCCGGCCCCGGAGGCAGACGCAGACCGTCGCGCTCCACCTTCACCGCAATTTTCGTTTCCGCTTCCATCTGCTGCTTTCGATGCTCGACTCGCACCAATCGCCGCAATCATTACTGCCGCTCCGCTCTCGTTCCATCTCCCGCCGTGGTTGCGCCTCAAGCTGCGTCTCAGGAGGCAGTATCTCGCGCGGCAGGTGCGTGGCTACCGAGGTGCTACGATCGCGCATCAGAAGGGGCATATGGATGTGATTGGCAGCGGACAGCGGGCGACCGTGCGCGCACGCGAAGACTACTTCACCGGAACGGTTTGGCTCGACCCCATCGCAGTCACCGCACCGCCGGCGCGGCTGCGCGCCTACCGTGTCTCCTTCGAACCTGGCGCTCGCACCGCCTGGCACACCCATCCCCTCGGCCAGGTACTGCACATTCTCTCCGGGGTCGCGCGTGTGCAGTGTCATGGCGGACCGGTGCTGACCGTACACCCCGGCGAAACCGTCCTGATTCAGCCGGGCGAGCGCCACTGGCACGGTGCCGCGCCCGACCACACCATGGTTCACCTGGCCATGCAGGAGGCGGACGACAAGGGTGTCGATGCGGAGTGGTTCGAGCAGGTTACGGATGCAGAGTACAACGGCTGATTTAGCTCTTGTGGACCTGGGTTGGATCGCGCCAGTCTACAATCATGCAGAGTGGCGGATAGCCCGATTACAATGAAGAGGAAGCTAATCGGGATCTATCATCTCATCAGCTAATTGGAAACGAGAATCGCTCTGAATTCATGACGACCGAACCCTACTCCTCCGTTAATTGAATTGAACAACGTCTCTGTCGTCCGTAGTGGTCGCGTGGTATTGCATGAGCTGAACTTGCGCATCGAAGCCGGCGAGCACGTCGCGATCATGGGGCCGAACGGCTCGGGTAAATCGACGCTGATCAAGACCATCACGCGTGAGCTTTACCCGCTTTATGACCAGGGTTCCTCGATGAAGCTCTTCGGACAGGAGACCTGGAACGTCTCCGAACTGCGCTCGATGCTGGGCATCGTGACCAACGACGTCGACCGCTTTCTACGTCGCGCCCCATTACCGGGCGCGACGCCGTTCTCTCCGGGTTTTTCAGCAGCGTTGGCCTGTCGCGGCATCAGACGATCAAGCCCGAGATGCGCGAGAAGACCGATGAACTGCTGGCATGGCTGGAGATCGCGCATCTGGCCGGGCGGGTGATCGGCGAGATGTCGTCCGGCGAGGTCCGGCGAGTGATGATTGCACGGGCCCTGGTTCACGATCCAAAGGCGTTGCTGTTTGACGAGCCGAGCAACAGCCTCGACGTTTTCGCGCAGATGGAACTGCGGCGCATCATGAGCAAGTTGGCGCAATCCGGCATCGCCCTGCTGTTGATCACGCATCACCTGCCCGACGTGGTTCCAGAGATCGAGCGCGTCATCTTCATGCGCGGCGGCCGCATTGTTGGCGATGGCGGAAAGTCGGAGCTGCTGACTGCGGTTGGGCTGGGCTCTCTGTTTGGATGTCGGGTGCACGTCACCAAGCAAGACGGGTACTACCACTTGGTTTCATGACCCCGGAGCGGGAGCAGGATCGCTCCACCCTTGAAGTTCAGAAAGATGGAAGTCCAGTAAAATGCCCGCATGGCGATCGGCGTAATCAGCGACACCCATGGACTGCTCAGAGCGGAAGCCATGCAGGCATTGCGCGGCAGTGAACTCATCCTGCACGCGGGAGACCTGGGAGCGCCAGAGGTGCTGCGCGATCTGAAGCGCATTGCGCCGGTGGTGGCCGTCCGCGGCAACGTGGACGTGGAGCCCTGGGCCAAGCGGCTGCCGAGGGTGGAAGTGGCCGAGTGGGCGGGGAGAAGCTTCTACATCCTGCACCGCATCGCCGATCTGGATTTGAAGCCGCAGACGGCGGGGTTTGCCGCCGTAATCTTTGGACATTCCCACCAACCAACCATTGAGTGGCGCGACGGAGTGCTGTTCTTCAATCCCGGCAGCGCCGGGCCTCGCCGATTTTCTCTGCCGGTGACGCTGGGCAGGATCGAGATCGTGGACGGGGAGCTGCGTCCGGAGATCATTCCATTGCTCTAGCGGAGCTGGCTACCAGATTCCTTTATCGCTGCCGGTAAATTTGTAGCTGATGGCGGCCGCCGAGGCCAGATAGGGCAGCAGCGAGAGGCGCAGGGTTCCGGCAAGGTCTCCGCGGAGCGCGGCGGTGGTGAGCTGCGCGGTGTAGAGCCCGGCGCACTGCGGCAGAATCGGCACGCGAAGAAACTCGCCTTGACATACACTTTCTCGCCGCCGAAGAGGGCGTCGGCAAGAACCTCGGAGGGCAGCACAACGGGCGTGCCGCGATACTTGAGAACGTAGTCGCTGACGATGCGAAGGAGCGAACATACCCCTTTCCAGATGCCTCCCATCGAGGCGGCGCGATGCAGTTCAACGAAGTCCACGGCGCCGGATTCGACCAGGGCGGCGATGTTCACGATATCGCAGACGCGGAAATAAAAATGCCGGTACATGCGCTGCAGCGTAGCGACGATGATGCGCTCCTCCGGTGCAGGCACGCCGAATTCCAGGCCGAGCACCGATTCCGTTGCGCGGCGGGTGACAAAGCGCTGCGCCATGGCAATGTGTTCTCCGGTCTGGCCAAGGCGTTGGGCATGCACCTCGACGGCTTCCGGAAGCCCAGCGATGGCGAAATTCCACTTGTTGGCCAGGCGATCGCCCCAGCTCTGCGGCTCGATGCGAGCGTCGAGAGCGGGTGGTCATCACATCGCAGACCTGCCTGGCGCTGGCCGTGGTGTAGAGGTCGAGGTCGTTGCCGAGATCGGGCCAGTGGTCGAGCGACTTCATCACCGTGGTGGGGCAACCCGCGGCTTCAAGCGCTCCGGTGATGAGGAACAGGTGCTGCACTGCGTTGCTCGATGCGCCTCTGCTCTTGCTGCGATGCGATCCTGGCAGCGGGAGACGAGAGCCTCGTCGACGAATTCCTCGGCCACACTCTGCAACGGTACCAGGGCACGCCTCACAACGTGATTTGACTCGGCCAGCGAGACCAGCTCTGCGAACTCGCCTACCGTGAGCTCGCAAAGCTGGGGATAGACCGACTTGGCGCGGGCAGGAGCCAGCGTGAGGATGGAGAGGGCTCGAAAATAAGCTCTTTCGTGGGAACAGCAAATCGGCATAACTAGACTTATGTGCTTGGATGAATACGGCTGTTGGGAGGTTGGCAGGAAGCGGCTTACATAAGATTTTGATGGCGGCGAGGTTTGCTGCTTGCGATGCCGCCCAGGGACTTACTGGACTTTGTGAGCTACTGGGCGCGCGCTGGACGCGCCCAGTTTGTGCAGACGCTCGCGCGCCTGGGTAGCTTCGATGGCGTGGGGATAGCGCTGGATGAGGGCGTTCAACTCGCGGACGCCCGCATCCTTACGGCCGAGTTCGAGCAGCGAGTAACCCTTCTTGAGCTGGGCCGCCGCGGCCTTGTTGCCGCCGGGAAACTGCTCGAGCACCTTGTCGTAATCGGTCGACCGCGGCCTCAAAGTTTCCGGAGCGGTACTCCATGTCGGCGATATAGAACTGCGCGTTGCCGGCCAGATCCGTGGTGGGATAGTACTTGAGGTAATCCTGAAACTGCGAGAGCGCCAGATCGTAGCGGGCAGCGTTGTAGTCGCGCAGCGCGTTGTTGTAGAGGACGTCGGCGGGCGGCGCCTGCAGGCGGCGGCGGGCGCCGGTCGGGCGCTCCGGTGGGCGCCGGCGGCTGGCGCAGGCGGGGTCAGGTTCTGCTGCTGGTTCTGGATGTCATCGAGCTGCTTGCTGGTCTTGGCCAGGCGCGCCTTGAGCTCGTCGATGGAATCGTTGAGCGTCTGGATCTGCCCGGAGACCTGATCGATCTTGGCCTGGGAGTCGGTGCTCTGCTGCTGCAGGCTCTTCTGCATGGTCTGCATCGACTCGGAGAGCTTGTTCACGTTGTCGGTACTCTGCTCGACCAGGCTCCGCATGACGCCCATGCGCTCGTCGAAGGACTGCTGCATGTGCGCCATGCGATCGGCCAGATCCTGCACCTGGGTCTGGAGCTGAATGATTTCCTTGGAGACGGCAAAGGCCGGGGTTGCGGGTGCTGCCACCATCAGGGCCATGACCGCCAGAGCGGTTAGTTTTCTCAGATTCATCTTTATCTCCGGGCGCCGTGGCGCCGGACTCCGTTCGCAATGGCGAGAGAGAGTAACGACCAGCCGAAATCGAATTTAATACAACTGACTTACAATGTCTTGCAAGCCAGCGAATTCCAGCAAGGGTGAGAGTATCAGCGGGGCGCCCGGAGACGCCCCGCTGGCCGATGCAGATGCGAAGTTTACTTTTGGCCGTAGACGAAGTGATCGCGGCGATTCTGCTGCCAGCACTCCTCGGTGCTCTCGGTGCAGAACGGCTTTTCCTTGCCGTAGCTGATGACCTTGATCTGGTCGGCTGCGACGCCGGCCTTGACCAGAGCGTCGCGGGCCGCGTTGGCGCGATTGTCGCCGAGCGCAAGGTTGTAGTCGGTGGAGCCGCGTTCGTCGCAGTGTCCCTCGATGGTGAACCGGATCGAAGGGTGAGCCTTGAGGAATGCCGCATCGGCATTGATGATGGCCTGATCGTCGGCGCGCAGGTCGTAGCGATCATAGTCGAAGTAGATGTCCTTGACGGACTGCGCGAACAGTTCCGCTTCACTCGGCGTCGGGAGCGCGGCTTGCGGCGGTGGCGGAGGCGGAGGCTCGAACGACGGTGAGGCGGGCGGTTGCCTCGGCGATGCCGCCGGGGCCCGTGCGCGGTGAGGTGGTAGGTGGTGGAAGCTTGTCGGCGAAACCGTCTGCGAACCGTTTGGCTGCACGCTTCCGATGCCGTCGATGTTCACGCTGGTCGCATCCTGGGTGGACCAGGTGAGGGTTGCCGAGCCGCCACGCTGAATGCTCTCAGGGCTGACGCTCAGGGTCGCCTTCGGTTGCGGCGGGGGAGGAGCGGCGGGCGGAGCCGGCGGAACCTGCTTCTTTTTGCAGCCGCCGACGACGACGATCGCCGCCAAGGCCAACACCAAAAGAGTCCACTTCATCTTGCTGTGATTCAATTCATCCTCCAGAGCGAGAGCAGCTCGCATTTGGCCGGCGCGGAAAACTCGCCGAACCGGTTAATAGGGTTAGATCTCTGAAACTCGACCACTGCTTGTGAAAAATCTGTACTGCCTGCTACTTCCAGCTCCAATTGGGCTGCGAGTTGGAGCCGCTAAAGGTCAACTGGGTCTGCTGGCTGCCGTCGGCCAGCATGGACCAGATCTGTTCGGTGCCGCTGCGGGTGGACTGATAGACGATGTGACGGCCATCCGGCGACCAGGATGGAAAATCGTTGCGTCCGCCGTCGTGCGTGAGCTGCACCCATTGGCGGCTGGCCACGTCCATGATGTAAATGTCGGAGGCTCCGGGCGCTCCGGGGCCGTAGTGGCGAATCCAGGCGAAGGCAAGGAACTGTCCGTTGGGCGACCAGGAGGGAGAAACCGCATAACCCTGGTCGGTGAGCCGCTGCACGTTGGTTCCGTCGGCGTCCATGATGTAGATCTGCGGCAGGCCGGTGCGTCCGCTGACCCAGGCGATCTGCGCGTTGGTCTTGGGATTCCATACCGGCGAGACGTCAGGTCCATGATACGCCGTCAGGCGCTTGAGGTTGTTTCCGTTCTGGTCGCAGACATAAATTTCAGGATCGCCGGTGCGCGAAGAAGAGAAGGCCAGGCGGGTGCCGTCCGAACTCCAGGCGGGCGATAGGGTGGTGCCGCCGAAGGAGGGGAATTTGACCAGCCGTCCGAGCTCCAGCGACCACATGGCGATGCTGGGGCCGCCCTTGAAAAACGAGGCGAAGGCGATGCGCGAATTATCCGGCGAGATGCGCGGCGACAGCGAGATGGAGCCGAGATGGGTGATCGCGTGCTGCGCTGCGCCGTCGTAATCCATCGCCCAGATTTCCTTGTGGCCGGTGCGGGTGCTGACGAAGTAGAGCTTGGTTTCGGCGATTCCGGTGATTCCGCCGCCGAGCCGGAAGATGATCTCGTCGGCAAAACGATGGGCGATCAGGCGGGCATTGTCGTCGGTGGCGCTTTCGCGATACTGCTTGGCCAGCACCTGCGGGTTCTGCGCGTTCTTGACGTCGAAGAGCCAGCCCTGCACCTGCAGCGGTTCCGGCGCTGACGCCGAGGTTGCCGAAGGCGAGCATCGCGGCATTGGGCGGAGGCGCGGCCCAGACGTCGAGATGGACATCGGCCGGTGCGCCGATCGCGCCGAGCGGATAGAAGCTCTTGGAAACCATGTCGAAGATGCCGGCCTGGGAGAGATCGTTGAACAGCACCGCATTGAAGGTCTTGTCGAGCGGCGCCGACTGCGGGTCGGCGCTGGCGATCTTGAAGTCCGGCACCGCCAGACGAATCTTTTCACCACCGACGCCGGTGCCCGTGCGAATCCAATCCTGCGAAAGGGCAGGTAGCACAAGCGCGAACAAAACGGCGGACAGGACTGCGAATCGCTTCATTCAAATCTCTCCACAATGCGATGGCGCGGCACTCAGCGCCGGTAATCAAACCAGAACTCCACGGAAACATAACTGCCGTTGTATCCCTGCGGCAGCGGGCCGAAGGTGTCAATGCGCTGCAGGGCGCGAACCGCCGACTGATCGAGCGACGGAATGCCGGACGACTGCTCGATGCGAACATTGGATGGCGTCCCATAGCGCGAAATGTCAAAAAGTATATAAACGCGCTTGGCTGAACTGACACTCGGGTTCACTTCGCTTTCCCACGCCTGGTGAACCTTTCTGGCCACTACATCGGTGTACCATCCGAAGCGGCTGCCAAAGCTGCCGGTGCCGCCTTCGCCGAACTTCATTCCGCCGGCGGTGTTGCCGTTCTGGAAGGTGGTGTAGGGACCGGCGACGGGACCGCCTTCGCCGAAGGGAACGGTGTTATCGACCTTGGCCATCTCGCGCGGCTGCTCGTGGGTGGGCGTGGCGACCGCGGGCTTCTGCGTTGGGCAAGTCCGCGGCCTGATTGGCGATCGCGGCTTTTTCCTTGGCGGGCTTCACCTTGCTCTGCTTGTCGGGAATGGCGATGGCTTGCTCGTCTTCTTTTGCGGCAGGCGCGGGGATCGATTGCGACAGTCCCTTGCTCTCGTTGGCCAGCACGTTTTCCGGCTTGGCCTGGGGATTGGGAGGCAAGCGGAATTCCACTGACCAGGTGGGCGCTGATGGCTCCGCCGCGAGGCGCCGCCGCTGCCGTTGTTGCCCCAGTCTTCTCCACTGTGGGAGAGCACCGCGGGAAGAAAGACAAGGCAGGCCAGCAGCGCGGCGTGCAGGGCGGCGGAGACGGCCAGCGACGGCGTCATCGCCTCCTTGTAACCGTAGATGTCAGCGTCCAGCGGCATTGGCTCTTCGTAGTTCAAGGGTTGCGTAACAATGCTCACGTTGGTGATGCCGGTCTGCTTCACTGCGTCCATCACGGTGGCGAAGGCGCCGAACGGCACATTCTCATCGGAGCGGATGAAGATGCTCTGGCCTTGCGGATCGCGAATCTTCTCATGCAGCCGGTCGGCGATTTCGTTGATGTTGATGGGATCGTTGCCGAGGAAGACGCGCTGATCCTTGTCAATGGTGATGACCAGCCGCTCCTCGGTGATTTCCTTCACCGTTTTGGTCTTGGGCACTTCAACCTCGATGCCGGACTGAAGGATCGGCGCGGTCACCATGAACATCACCAGCAGCACCAGGACGACATCGACAAACGGAGTGATGTTGATCTCCGAGAGCGAGGATTGGGTGCGTCCCTTGTTATTTGTAAACGCCACCACAGCCTCCTATCGTGCGTCGCCGTTGCGGTCGATGATGTTGAGCAACTCGAGGCTGAAGTCGTCCATGCGGGCGGCAAATTCACGAATCTGCTGCAGGAAAAAATTGTAGGCGATGACGGCGGGAACGGCGGCAAACAGTCCGGCGGCGGTGGTAATCAGCGCCTCGGAGATGCCGGGCGCAACCGCGCGCAGGGTGGCCGCGCCGGCGTTGCCGAGTCCGTGGAAGGCGTCAATGATGCCCCAGACGGTGCCGAAGAGTCCGACGAAGGGAGCAATGGAGCCGGTGGTGGCCAGCCAGGTGAGGCGGCTCTCCAGGCGGGTCAGCTCCTCGGAGGCGGCAATCTGGGTGGCGCGCTGCACGGAGAGCGTACGGGGATTGGCGCCGCAGCGCTTCAGCTCTTCGACCGCGCCTTCAAAGACGGCCACCAGGGGCGAGGGCTTGAACTGCTCGGCCACGGCGGCGAGTTCCTGCAGACGGTTGGCGCGGCGGAAGACGCGGACGAAGCGTCCGCTCTGCACGCTGGCGCGGCGGAAAAGGCCGTACTTGGCGAGGATGATCGCCCAGGAAAGAAGACTGAAGGCCAGCAGAATCAAGAGCACGATCTTGGCGACCAAGCCGGTATTGGAAACCATGTCCAATACCTCTCCGCCAAGCGCGAAAGCTAACAAGGTTGTAATCGGCATCCTTTTCTCATTGGAGCAGGCGCTGAAATTGCAGCACGGCCACGTGAGACTCCGCGACGGTGATACGACATGTATTTCATTATAGTCAGCTCTGTAGGCCTTTGTGGGGCAGGTTTGCACAGAAGTCCACTATATCGAGCAAACCCGAATACAACTGGATACATTGCGAGCACAGATCAGGCGCGGCCAGGCGAGGCGCTTGCCGGTCACGTTTGAGTGCAGCGCAGTCGGAGCATGCGCGCGGCGTGTTCTTTCAGGCATCGGGCAGTTTTTGCATGGCGCGAGGATAGCCCTGCCGTGGTATTCTCGCCGGGAAAACTCCAACGAACGGGTGCCGAGTGCTCAGGGAATTGCGGGTTGAAAACTACGCCGTCATCGACAACGTGGTGGTTGAGTTTGGAGCTGGGCTGAACCTGCTGACCGGCGAGACCGGCGCGGGCAAGTCCATCCTGATCGACGCCCTGGCGCTGCTGCTGGGCGAGAAGGCCTACAGCGACGTGGTGCGCCACGGCGCGGAAAAGGCCACGGTCGCCGCCGTCTATGAGAGCGACGATCCGGCCATCGCCGCAGGTGCTGGAGGAAAACGGAATCGACGCGCGCGGGCACGGAGATCATTCTGCGCCGCGACATTGCGCTCAACGGCAAGGGCCGCGTCTTCATCAACAACCAGCCGGCGACCGTGGCCGTGCTGAAGGCGCTGGCTCCGCGCCTGGCGATTGTTCACGCGCAGAATCAGGCCATCCTGATGTTCGACCCTCCGGAGCGTCTGGCGCTGCTGGACGCCGCCGCGGGCGTGAACCTGGAGCGAGGTGGCCGAGGCCTACGCGAAGTGGAAAGAGGTTGCGCGGCGGATTGCCGAGCTGGAAAAAGGTGAGCAGGAGAAGCTGCGGCTGGTCGATCTGTGGAAGTTTCAGCTGAAGGAGATTCGCGAGGCCAATCCCGACGGCCGGAGAGGATCAGAAGCTGGAATCCGAAAAGCGCGTGCTGGCGAACTCCGAGCGGGTGTACGGCGCGGCCATGGGCGCCTTCGACGTGCTGTACGAGGTGGAGGAGTCGGCGATGGCGCGGCTGCGGGCGGCGGCCAAGCATCTGGAGGAGCTGTCGCGCTTCGACGAGATCGTTCAAGGAATCGCTGGGCCAGTTGGAGAGCGCGCGGATTACGGTGGAGGACGTGGCCACCACGCTGCGCGACTTTGCCGACGGCATGGATGCCTCGCCCGAGCGGCTGGCCGAGGTGGAAGACCGGCTGGCCGTGCTCGACAAGCTGCGCCGCAAGTACGGCAAGACGTCTGGACGATGTGCTGGCCTATCAGCAGGAGATCGCCGGGAAAGCTCAACGACATTGAGAACAAGGACGAGCTGCTGGCGGCGCTGCGCAAGGAGCTGGCCGCGGCGGCCGCGAAATATCTGGATGAGGCTCGCTACTTTGAGTAAGCGTCGCTATGAGATGGCGCGAAAACTTGAGAAGACGGTTGAAGGCGAAATCAACGATCTGGCGATGAAGGCGAAGTTCAAGATTGAGGTTTCCGGCTCGGACGAGGAAGCGCAACTGGAGCGCCTCGGGCTTTGACCAGGTGGCCTACCTGATCTCCACCAATCCCGGCGAGCCGATGGGGCCGATCGAAGAGATTGCCTCGGGCGGCGAACTCTCGCGGGTGATGCTGGCGCTGAAGGCCAGCGTGGAGGCCGGACGCTTGCACAGCAAGGGTTCGGATGCCCAGCGCTCGCTGGTCTTCGACGAAATCGATACCGGGATCGGCGGCCGCGCCGCCGACGCGGTGGGCAAGAAGCTGAAGGCGCTGTCGAGAACCAAGCAGGTCCTCTGCATCACCCATCTGCCGCAGATCGCGTCGTTTGCCGACCGTCATTTCCTGATCGAGAAGCACGAGAGCGGCAGGGCGCACCAAGACGACGGTCCGGCCGCTGGATCGCCGAAGAGCGGCGCAGCGAGATTGCGCGGATGCTGAGCGGGGCCAAGGTGACCGAGGCCAGCCTGCAGAACGCCGAGCAATTGCTGCGGGCAAACGCCTGAGTGAAGTTGATTCCGGTTACCGAAAGACCTACGCCGCTATCCTCGCTGCGCCTCACCTGCTAAAATTAGGCAGAGATCAGGAGCGGCAGCTTGCATGCCCGAGCCAGGGTGCGATTCGCCCATGGTTCTGAGCTGCTGGATGCCGTTTCCCGCACTTCTATGGGTTGTGATGGTGGGGAAGTGCGCGGGGCCATAGACTTACAAGAAGTGATGTGCGGTCCGTGGAGGCAGCTCGGATGCTGGCGGGCTCGCATCTGAAAACAATCGAATGACAGAATGACCGAAGCCAAAACTCTTCTGCTTTTGAAGCCCCGTGGATTCTGTGCGGGCGTGGTGCGCGCCATTGACATTGTGCGCATTGCCCTGGAAACCTTCGGCCCGCCGATCTACGTCCGCAAGGAGATTGTGCATAACAAGTATGTGGTCGAGGACCTGAAGGGCAAGGGCGCCATCTTTGTGGATGACGTGGAGGAAGTGCCCAACGGCGAGCGGGTCATCTACAGCGCTCACGGGGTTGCGCCGTCGGTGCGGGAGGCCTCCAAGCTGCGGATGTTGCGCGTGATTGACGCGACCTGTCCGCTGGTGACCAAGGTGCACGTGGAAGCCATCCGCTTTGCCAAGGACGGCTACTCGCTGATCCTGATCGGGCACCTGAATCACGATGAGATTGTCGGCACGCTGGGCGAGGCTCCCGAGGTGACCCAGGTGGTCAGCAACGCCGGAGCAGGTGGCGCGCATCGTGGTGCCGGACCCGAATCGCGTCGCGTATCTGACACAGACCACGCTTTCGCTGGACGAGGCGAAGGATATTATCGAGGCGCTGAAGGCCAAGTTTCCCAATATCCGCGGCCCGCACGCGCAGGACATCTGCTATGCCACGGAGAACCGCCAGGTGGCGGTGAAGAACGTCGCCGAGCAGGCGGATCTGGTGCTGGTGGTGGGTTCGCCGAACAGTTCGAACTCGAACCGGCTTGTCGAAGTTGCCGGAAATCTGGGCACCCAGTCGTTTCTTGATTGACACCTGCCAGGACATCGACGAGAAATGGTTGGACGGGCGTCAAGACCGTCGCTCTTACGGCGGGTGCTTCGGCACCGGAAATCCTGGTTCAGGAAGTGATTGCCTTCCTTGGGCAAAAGGGTTTTTCGAATGTGCAGCGAGGTGGAAGTGATGCCGGAGCATGTGCGTTTCGCTCTGCCTCCGGAGATCGTGGCCGCCATCGGGGCCGCTCCCGAAGTACCAGGGGTGGAGTAAGAATCCATGGAAGCAGGCTCAGCGCAATCGACTGCGATTCGCTTCGGAAAGATTTCAGGCCTGGGCGCGCGGCTGAAGAGTTCGATTCAGGCGGCGCAGAACTTTCTGTTTGCCCGGCAGCACGAAGATGGCTGGTGGTGCGGCGAACTGGAAGCCGACACCACGCTGGAATCCGACTACATTTTTCTGCACACCGTTCTCGGAACGCGCGACGAGCGCCGCTTCCAGCAGTGCGCCGAGGAGATTCTGCGCCATCAGAACGCAGGACGGCGGCTGGCCGATTTACCACGGCGGACCCTCGAATGTGAGCGCCAGCGTGAAGGCGTACTTTGCGCTGAAGATGTGCGGCTATTTGCCCGATGATGAGCGCATGACGCGCGCCCGCGAGCGCATCCTCGCCATGGGCGGCGTGCCCGCCTGCAACACCTTCAGCAAGATCTATCTCTGCGCCCTGGGACAGTACGATTACGACGCGGTCCCGGCCATTCCGCCGGAGATTGTGCTGTTTCCCAACTGGTTCTGGTTCAACATCTACGAGATTTCCTCCTGGTCGCGCGCGATTCTGATTCCGCTTTCCATCTGCTACGCCAAAAAGCCGTTCAAGAAGATTCCCGACGAGTGGAATATCGATGAGCTTTTTCCGGACGGGCGGCACGGCAGCTCGCTGCGGCTCAAGTGGGACAAGCAAGCTGATCGGCTGGCGGAATTTCTTCCTGGTGCTCGACCGCCTGTGCCACGCTTTCGAGCGGGTGCATGTGCGCCCGCTGCGCTCGATTGCCTTGAAAGCGGCGGAGCAGTGGATGCTGGAGCGCTTCGAAGTCAGCGACGGGCTGGGCGCGATTTATCCCTCGATTCTGAACTCGATCATCGCCATGCGCTGCCTCGGCTACTCGCTCGACGATCCGCAGGTGATTCGCGCTCTGGACGAGTTTGAAAAGCTGGGGATTGAAGAAGGCGACACGCTTCCGCATGCAGCCCTGCGTTTCGCCGGTGTGGGACACGGCCTACGCCCTGTTTGCCCTGGGCGAGAGCGGCGTGGAAGCCGACCGATCCGCGCATGGTGAAGGCCGCCGAGTGGATGCTCAAGAAGCAGAATCGGCGCAAGGGCGACTGGTCGGTGAAGGTTCCCAACGCCGAGCCCGGCGGCTGGTATTTCGAGCACAACAACGAGTTTTATCCGGACGTGGACGACACCGCGCAGGTGCTGCTGGCGCTGAACCAGATTGAAACCAAGGATGCGCGCTTCCAGAGCGAGTCGGTGCAGCGCGGAATTCAGTGGGTGCTGGCCATGCAGTGCAAGAACGGCGGCTGGGCGTCGTTCGACAAAGACAACGACCGGATGGTCTTCCAGTACGTTCCGTTTGCCGATCACAACGCCATGCTCGATCCGGCGACGGTCGATATTACGGGACGCGTGCTGGAGTGCCTGGCGGCGCACGGCTTTACCCTGAAGGACAAGCCGGTCAAGCGCGCCATCGAGTTTCATCCGCAAGGAGCAGGAGTCGGATGGCTCGTGGTTCGGGCGCTGGGGCGTCAACTACATTTACGGCACCATGTGCGTGCTGCGCGGGCTGGAAGCCATCGGCTTCGATAATCACGATGCGATGGTTCAGCAGGCGACCGAGTGGCTGCGGATGATGCAGAATCTCCGACGGCGGCTGGGGCGAGACCATCGGCTCCTACGACGATGTGAACCAGAAGGGCGTGGGTGCGAGCACCAGTTCGCAGACCGCCTGGGCGGTGCTGGGACTGATGGCGGGCGGAGATTTCCGCTCGGAGTCGCTGGCGCGCGGGATTGCCTACCTGCTGGATCAGCAGCAGGCCGACGGCGGCTGGAGCGAGGTGCCCTACACCGGCACCGGATTCCCCCGCGTCTTTTATCTGAAATATCACTCGTATCCGTGGTATTTCCCGCTGATGGCGCTGGCCAAGTACTCTCGCAGCCAGGGAGCTTAGCGCGAGCGGCGGCGAGCTCGGCAAGGCTCTTGAGCGCAGCCTGCGAAGGGCTGCGTTTCTCGTTTTCGGAGAGATCGATTGTGAAAGCTTTTGTAACCGGAGCGACGGGGTTTGTGGGCAGTCACGTGGCACGCCTGCTGGCCGAGCAGGGCGCCGACCTGCGCCTTCTGGTGAGGGCCGGAAGCCGCCGGGAAAACCTTGCCGGACTGCACGCCGATCTGGTGGTGGGCGACCTGACCGATCCGGCATCGCTGCGCAAGGGGATGGAGGGCTGCGAAGCCGTCTTCCATCGTGGCTGCCGACTATCGCCTGTGGATTCGCGATCCGCGTCCGATGTATGCGGCCAACGTGGATGGCACCGTCGCCGTGATCGAGGCGGCACAGGCGGCAGGGGTGCGCCGGACCGTCTACTGCTCCTCGGTGGCCACGCTGGGATTTGGCTATGACCGCAGGGCGGTGAATGAAGACACTCCGGTGGACGAGGCCGCAGATGATCGGTCACTACAAACGCTCCAAGTATCTGGCCGAGCGCAAGGCGGTGGAGCTGGCGGCCAAGGGCGCCGAGGTGGTGATCGTCAACCCCAGCACTCCGATCGGGGAGCAGGACATCAAGCCGACGCCGACCGGGCGCATCGTGCTGGATTTTCTGCTGGGCAATTTTCCCGCCTACATGGAAACCGGGATGAACCTGGTGGATGTTCACGACGTGGCGCGCGGACATCTGCTGGCCTTCGAGAGGGGACGTCGCGGCGAGCGCTACATCCTGGGCGGCGAGAACCTCACGCTGAAGCAGATTCTCGATATTCTGGGAGAGTTGACCGGCTTGCCGTCGCCCACGATGAAGGTTCCGCACTCGGTGGCCATGGCCTTTGCGGCCTTCGACCAAACCTTCAACGGATACTTGAGGAATCGCGAGCCAAGAGCAACAATCGAAGAGGTTCGCATGGGAAAGAAATTCATGTGGGTGGATTCCGCCAAGGCCGAGCGCGAGCTGGGATACACGCATGGCGCGGTGCGCGAGGCGCTGGACGCGCGCGGCTCGCTGGTTTGTCGCCAAGGGCTATGCGCCGGCCTACGAGGCGGTGTGTCCAACGCGCATGAGCGCCGAATCCGGTGGAGTTCGGATTTGTGGCGGCGCTGGAGCGGGAGGTTTCCGGCATGGTGCGGGGCTGGAGCAGTCGACCGAGCGCGCATGGCGGATGCGCCGAGCGGCAGATCTATCGCAATACCAGCAGGCGGCGCTGATCTGCGCCGGCACCGGGGTTGACCGGGCGTATGCGGCTGCGAAAGCTGCTCATTGAGAAGTGCTCGCCGAGGGTGGTAATTTCAATAGGATTTGCCGGTTCGTGCGTGCCGGAGCTGCACCCCGGCTCGGTGGTGGTTCCGGCGACGCTGGTGGAGGCGGCCACGGGCAAGAGTTTCCCTTGTGCTTTTGGCAGCGGGCACGTTGGTCACGCTGGATCGAGTGGCGGGCAAGGCCCTGAAGCAGGAGGCGGCGGCGCGCTTTGGCGCCTTGGCCGTGGATATGGAGGCGACCGGCGTTGCCGCCGCCGCCGCCGAGTACGGCACGGAATTTGCGGCGATCAAGGCGATCTCCGACGGCGCGGAGGAGGATCTCGAGTTTCCTCTCCGGCTTCGTGACAGCCGGAGGGCTTTGAGACGCGGGCGTTTCATCGCCCACATTGCGCTGCGGCCCGAGCTTGTGGCCGAGCGTGGCGGCCCTGAAGCGGAACAGCAAACTGGCGGCCGCGGCTCTGCAGAGCGCGGTGGACGAATGCATCGAGCGACTGGCGGAGTTTTGCGGCCAAGCACTGGCGACTGCCGCCGCAGCAGGTTTGATGAAGAGAGAGTGGTTGAGAGCGAATGGCAGTGATTCCCGATACGCGGCCCGTTCCGCCGGCATCGGATTCGATTCCCGACCGGATGCTGGCCGCCGTCTATTACGGACAGAATGACATGCGGCTGGAGACGGTTCCGGTGCCCGGGATCGGCCCCGGCGAACTGCTGGTGCGCATCCATACCTGCGGAATCTGCGGCACGGATCTGAAGAAGATTTCCACCGGCTCGCACTCCGCGCCGCGGGTCTTCGGTCATGAGATGGCCGGCGTGGTGGTGGCACGCGGCGCGGGCGTGACCAGGTTTGCGCGAGGGAGACCGGGTGATGGTCTTCCACCATATTCCCTGCGGCAAGTGCTACTACTGCCAGCGCAAGGTGTTTTCGCAGTGCCCGGTGTACAAGCGGGTGGGTACAACGGCGGGCTTTGGCGAGCCCTCCGGCGGCGGCTTTGCCGAGTACATCCGGGTGATGGATTGGATTGTGGAGCGGGGCGTGATCGCGATCCCGGACGCGGTGAGCTTCGAGCAGGCCTCGCATATCGAACCGGTGAATACGGTATGGAAGGGAATCGAGACGCTGGCGGTTGAGAAGGGCGAAACGGTTCTGGTGATCGGACAGGGGCCGATCGGGCTGATGCTGGGCGAGTTGGCCCAACGTGCGGGAGCCAACGTAATTACTTCCGATTTGTTCCCGCAGCGGCTTACAATTGGGGAGCGCTACGGATTGACGCCAGTCGATTGACGCCTCCCAGCAGGATGTTGTGCAGGCGATTCGCGAGAGAACCGAGGGCCGTGGCGCCGACGCGGTGATTCTTGCGGTCGGCGGCAGTTCGCTGATCCGGCCGGCCATCGATGCGGCGCGTTTCGGCGGACGGGTTCTGTTGTTTGCGCAGACGGTTCGCGGTGAGGTCGTGATCGATCCCGCCTCGGTTTGCGTGGACGAGAAGACGTTGCTGGGTTCCTACAGCGCATCCGTGGAACTGAATGAGGAAGTGGCTGAGTTTGTCTTCAGCGGCGAGATGGACCTGGCGGGCTTTACAGTCACCGGTTCCCATTGGCCCAGTCGCTGGAAGCTTTGAGATTAGCTGCACATCCGCAGCCGGATACGATGAAAATCGCGATTCAGCCTGGCAGCGTCTGGGAAGGATAGCAGAGTGAACGGACATATGACGGCAGCAGTCCTCTACGGCAAAGAGGACGTGAAGATCGAACGGGTACCGATTCCAGAGCTGGAGAAGGGCGAAGTACTGATTCGGGTTCAGGCTGCGCTGACCTGCGGCACCGATCTGAAGGTGTATCGCCGTGGATACCATGCCAAGATGATCGTTCCCCCGGCGCTGTTCGGCCATGAGTTTGCCGGAGTGATCGAGGAGATTGGTCCGGGAGTCAAGAATTTCAAGGCCGGGCAGCGCGTGGTCGCGCTCAACTCGGCGCCGTGCGGGCAATGCTTCTTTTGCAAGAAGCACCAGGAGAATCTGTGCGAGGACCTGCTGTTCAACAACGGCGCCTATGCGGAGTTCATCCGCATGCCGCGGCGCATCGTTGAAAACAACATGCTGGTGGTGCCCAAGGATATCAGCTTTGAAACCGCCGCACTCACCGAGCCTCTGGCCTGCGTGCTGCGCGGTCTGCACGAAACCGGGGTGGAGATCGGCGAGACGGTCACGGTGATCGGAGCCGGTCCCATCGGGCTGATGTTCATGCAGGTGGCCCACATCATGGGCTGCGACGTGATTGCCGTGGTGAAGCACGACGAGCAGGTGCTCTCGGCGAAACACGCCGGAGCCAGCAAGGTGGTGCAGTTCCCCAAGGTTGCCAATCCGATTGAGGCGGTGCGCGATCTGACGCCGGAGCGCCGCGGCTCCGATGTGGTGATCGAAGCCGTGGGCCGTCCCGAAGCCTGGGAGTGGGCGATCGACATGGTGCGCAAGGGCGGAACCGTGAACTTGTTCGGCGGATGCGCCAAGGGAACGCGGGTGCAGCTGAACACCGAGCGCCTGCACTACTCGGAGATCACGCTGAAGGCCACCTTCCATCACACTCCGGACACGGTGCGCCGGGCCTTTGCGCTGATTGCCGAGCGCAAGATCAAAGGCGCCGACTACATCACCGGGGAAGCGCCGCTCTCCAAGCTGCAATCCGTGTTGCGGGAGATGCTGACACGCGGCGGCGAGATCAAGACCGCGATCATTCCTGGACACTGATAAGGGAAGACGATTGACGTCATTTGTGCCCAGCACTGGTTCCAACGGCGCCGGTTCTTCCGGCGCGAATCAAAATTCCAGCGACGTTGAAAATCTGCTGGCTCGCGGATGGGCCAGCCTGCCGCCGGAGTACGCCATTCCCGCCATCGCGCCGTCGCTGGATGAGGCGCGCGCGTTACTGCCGGCGGCTGGCTACCTCGCATTACGAGAATTTTTCGGTCGCAACCTGGTTTCTGCCCAAGCATCTGCATCAGCATTTCTTCAATGTTTATGCCTATTGCCGCATCTCCGACGATCTGGGCGATGAGGTTGGGGATAGCGCGCGTTGCGCTCGCGCTGCTGGACCGCTGGGAGCAGGAGCTGGACGCGACCTACGAGCGCGCTGGCAGGCGTCGGCCAGCGCCGGCGCGGTGCGTCATCCGGTCTTTGTCGCGCTGGCGGAGACGATTCAGACTTGCGCGATTCCCCGGCATGAGTTCAGCGATCTGCTGCACGGCATTCCGGCAGGATCAGACGGTGACGCGCTATGAAACCTTCGACGATCTGCTGGGCTACTGCCGGAATTCCGCGAACCCGGTCGGCCATCTCGTGCTCTATCTTTGCGGATACAAGGATGAAGAGCGGCAGCAGCTCTCCGACTACACCTGCACGGCGCTGCAACTGGCGAATTTCTGGCAGGACGTCTCGGTGGACTGGAAGAAGGGACGCGTCTATCTGCCGCTCGAAGATCTCCGCCGCTTCGGCGTGAGCGAAGCGCAGATTGCAGAGGGCAGCTTCAACGGCCAGTTTCGTGAACTGATGCGCTTTGAAGTGGAGCGGGCGCGGCAGTGGTTCGAGCGCGGACTTCCCCTGGTGAAGATGGTGAACCGCTCGCTGGCCCTGGACCTGGAACTGTTCAGCCGGGGAGGATTGGCGATTCTGCAGGCAATCGAAAAACAGGATTACAACGTGCTGGCGCGACGGCCCAGTTTAAGCAAGCTTCCGCAAGGCTGAGCTGGCCTTCGCGCGCGCTGGCCGGCCGCGTCGCGTTGGGAAGAGCCGGATGAGCGACGCGATGAGCACACACGGCAACACGCCGAGCTGCGGCTGACCACCGCCTACAGCGTGTGCCGCCACATTGCGCGTTCTTCGGCGAAGAATTTCTACTATGGCTTCATGTTGCTGCCCGCTCGAAAGCGCAATGCGCTCAGCGCGGTGTACGCTTTCATGCGTCATGCCGACGACCTGAGCGACGATCCGGGCATGACGCCGCACGAGCGCCGGCAGAAGCTCGCCGAGTTCATCGACTCCTATCGCCGCTCGCTGGAGACGCGGCCGCACCGATGACCCGGTCTTCCTCGCCCTGCGCGACTCGCAGCAGCGCTACAACATTCCGATGGAACTGCTCGAGCAACTGGTCGCGGGAACGGGAATGGATGTGCGCGAAGGCAGCGGCGCAGAGACGATGCGCCGCTGGTGGTCTATCAGCAGCTTCGATGATCTGTACAACTACTGCTATCACGTTGCCTCGGTCGTGGGCCTGGTCTGCATCCGCATCTTCGGCTATCGCGATCCCGCTGCCGAGCAGTATGCCGAACATCTCGGCATCGCCTTCCAGCTCACCAACATTTTGCGCGACGTGAAGGAAGACGCGGCGATGGCTCGCGTCTATCTTCCGCAGCAGGATCTGGAGCAATTCGGCGTGACGGCGGCCGAGCTGGGCTCGGGTGTGCCGCTGGAGAAGCTGCGTCCGCTGCTGGCGTTTGAGGCGGCGCGCGCGCGGCAGTTCTACGTCTCCGCCGAACGCCTTCTGCCGCTCATCGACGAGGTCAGCCAGCCCGCGCTCTGGGCGATGGTGGAGATCTATCGCGGCATTCTCGACCGGATTGAGCTCAGGCAGTTCGACGTGTATTCCGAGCGCGTGCGTCTCTCCCTGGGCGATAAACTCAAAATCCTGGCCAAAGGATTCGGGAAGAGACTTTTGTGAGCGCCACGGATTCACCGCGCGACGCGCACGCGCGAAGCAAAAGCAAGCGTCCCACTGTAGGCATTGTCGGCGGTGGGCTCGCCGGACTCTCCGCGGCCTGCGCGCTGGCCGACGCCGGTTACAAGGTCACGCTGTTTGAGCGCAGAGCCTTTCTCGGCGGCCGCGCATCCTCCTATGAGCATCCCGGCACCGGCGAGGTGGTGGACAACTGCCAGCACGTGCTGCTGGGCTGCTGCACCAATCTGCTCGATCTTTATCACCGTCTCGGCGTCGAGGACAAGGTGCGCTGGTACAAGCGCATCACGTTCATCGAGCCCGGCGGCCGCTCCAGCTTCATCGAAGCCGTCGTCGCTGCCCGCTCCCTTTCACTCTGCGCTTTCGTTTCTGCAATACAAGCTGCTTTCGCTGCGCGATAAGCTTGGCGATTGCGCGCGCCTTGCTGGGATTGCTGGCCGGAGTTCCCGAGGACAGCAGCGAGGATTTTCTCTCACTGGCTGCGGCGCAAAGGGCAGACGCAGGCGGCGATCGACCGCTTCTGGGCCCCGGTGCTCATCAGCAGCTTGAACGAAGACCTGGACAAGTCCTCGGTGAAGTATGCCGCGCATGGTATTTCGCGACGCCTTTTTGAAGTCCGCCGAGGCCGGGCAAGATGGGCGTGCCCACGGTGCCGCTCTCCGAACTGTATGGAGTGGCCGAGCGACTACATTCGGCGCGCGGCGGCGAGGTTCTGCTGCGCAGTGCGGTCGAGCACGTCTCGTCTGCGGCGACTGGGCGGCGGTGACGCTGCGTTCCAATGAGCGCGAGTTCACCTTCGACTACGCGCATCAGCGCGGTTCCGTTTCATCATCTCGGGCGCATCCTTGCCGCAATCGGCGGCCAGCGAAGAGCTGCAGCAGAAGGTGAGTCATCTGCGGACGGTTCCGATCACCGGAATTCATCTCTGGTTCGATCGCGAGATCACGCGAACTGGAACACGCTGCGCTGCTGGATCGAAACATTCAGTGGATGTTTCAGAAATCGAAGATCCTGACCCGCTCCGCGGCACGAGAACCCGAATCGGCGGCAGCTACCTGGAACTGGTGGTGAGCTCGTCGAAAAACCTGCTGGAGATGGGCCGCGCGGAGATCATTGAACTCGCGCTGAAAGAATTAGCGGAGTTCTTCCCCGCCGCGCGCGATGCCAGGCTGGTGAAGGCGACGGTGATTAAGGAAGTTCACGCAACCTTCGCTCCGGCGCCTCTCAGCGAGGAGTTCCGCGCTACCTCCGGCCAGTCCGTGGCCGCGGCTGTTTCTCAGCGGCGACTGGACAGCGACGGGCTGGCCTTCCACCATGGAGGGCGCGGTGCGGGCGGGATATCTGACGGCAGAAGCTCTTTGCCAGAGCTGCCGGAGAGGCGAGCGCCAATTCGTCGTTCCGGACCTGAAGCCGCAAGGGCTGATGCGTTTGTTCCGGCCGTGAGTTGCCGGCAGCGATAGCCCGTGTAATTTTTAACCCGAGGAGCAAAAGCTTTCCCATGGATTCCCGGTGGCGCTTCGGATAACTCCTATATCGGCAGGAAGTTCAGTACATGGCAGGCAGAGGCGCGTCGAAACAGTGGATGCTGCTCCTCGCGGAGCCCGCAGCAGTTCATCAGTATCACAATGTCCAGACACGTTCAACCTGCACCCCGGCACGTTTGGAAGACCGGTTTACGACAGAGACCCAGCCCTCAATAGACCGGGTCTGCAGATGCCGCTCGAAAGCGTCAGGCCACCTTCATCACATTGCCAGCCTGTGGCCCCTTTTGCCCCTCGACGATTTCGAACTCTACCTGATCGCCTTCCTGAAGACTCTTATAGCCTTCGCTGGTGATCGCGCTGTAGTGCACAAAGACATCGGGACCATCTTCACGTCCGATGAATCCAAATCCCTTTGCATTGTTGAACCACTTCACGGTTCCCTTGAGACGAGACACTTACTGTTCCTCCGTGCGTCTTGCTATCGGCGACGTTGCCGACGGTCTCAACCGGCGCGAACCTTGCGGAGTTCAGATTTCGGTCTTGCGCTGCTGAACTGCATGGGTCAACTCCGGTTGTTGACCTGATTGCGACGATTGTCCATCAGTTCCCTTGGGTTGTCAATATGGTACATAGCCGGAAAGCCTTGTTTCATAAGGGTTATCAGCATCTCGTGCCGGATATCGTGAGAAGAGGATTACTTCCCGCTTGCTAACTTTGCCATTGCCGGAGATGTGAAATTTCTGTGCCGCCCAGAGAACTCCCGCGATCGCCTTGCCGTCATGCACCTTTCCGCTCATCACCCACTGCACGGCTTTGCCCAGAGGAACAAATTTGCAGGTGATGAACTCATCTTCCTCCGGGAGAAGCCTTGCCCTTGCGCAAGTCGCGAGCCGCGAACATGGACATCGTCTCGTCGAGAAAGCCGGGACTTGCGTAGTAGCACAGCGCTAGTTTCCACTCCGATGCGGAGTAGCCGGTCTCCTCGGCCAGTTCGCGCTTGGCCGCCGTCAGCGCATCTTCTCCCTCGTCGATGCGTCCCGCCGGCAACTCCCATAGCTCCTGGTTTGCCGCGTAGCGGTACTGCCGGATCAGCAGCACGGAAGGCTCGCTCTTGCGCTCATCGAGCGCCAGGATCACCACCGAGCCGGGATGGCGGATGATGTCGCGCCGCACTCTTCACGCCGGAGGGTTCGACCACCTCATCGCTGGTCACCTGGAAGACCGGAGCCGAGTACACGAGCTTGGAAGACAGGACCTGAACCGTCGGCCTGCTTGCGCGGCGCTTGCTTCGCGCTTTCTTGCGTCGTTCTTCGCGGATTTCTTCGCGGGACTTCTTGCGGGAGATCTTCTTGCTTGCGTTCGCCATGCCGACACTATACACAATTCGATGCGCGCGCCGTGCTACTCTGCTGTCGTGAATCAGGTGAAAACCATTTCCTTTGTCGGCGCCGGAGCGCTCGCCAGCGGTCTTGCGAAGTTGCTCCGCGCGCAAGGCTTCACCATCGGCGAGATCATTGCGCGCCCATCGCCCGGCATCGCAGCGCAAGGCCGAGCGCGCTGGCGCGCGACGGTGGGCGCCGCGGCCGCCACGCTGGCGAAGGCCGGACTCGACTGCGATCTGCTTGTGGCTGGCGGTGCCGGACGCGGCGATTGAGGACGTCTCGCGGACGCTGGCGCGGCGCGCGCAGCTGCCACCAGTCGTCCTGCACGCCAGCGGCGCGTTGAGCAGCCAGGCGCTGGCGGCACTGGCGGAGCGCGGCGTGCAGACCGGAAGCGCGCATCCCATGATGACGTTTGTGGCCGGCGAGCCGCCGAGTTTGGAGGGCGTGTGGTTTGCGGTGGAGGGCAGCTCCGGCGGCGGTGCGGGCGGCGCGTGCGATGGCCAGCGCAGACTGGGCGCCAGGAGCTTTACCATCGAGCCCGGCAGCAAGGCTCTCTATCACGCCTTCGGCGCCATGCTTTCGCCCATGCTGGCCACCGAACTGGCAGCCGCGGAGCGGATTGGCCTGCGCGCCGGAATCGAGCGCAGGGATGTGCGCCGCATCATGGAGCCGATCGTGCTGCGCACGGTGCAGCAATGTTCTGCGCAACGGAGCAGGGAAGTCGTTCAGCGGACCGCTGGCGCGCGGCGATGTGCGCACGGTCGCAGTCGCATCTGGAGTCGCTCGGCGGCTCGCCGGAGTCGCGCGTGTATCGCGCGTTGATGGAGTATGCGACGCGAGACGCTGCCGGTGAAGCGAAGCGATGAGATGAAAAAGCTCCTGCGCCAGCCGAGAGGCACAAGAGCCAGAAAGCAAGGACCTGACCGCCCGGCTACTGGAAGCGGGGTGAACAGGTGTCCCATCTTTTCGCGCTTGGTGCGGATGTACTTTGCGGTGCTCTCGTAAGCCTCCACGTCGGCTGGAACGCGCTCGACCACTTCGATTCCCGCCGCCTGCACGGCCTCCACTTTTTCCGGGTTGTTGGATAGCAGGCGGAGCTTGCGCACGCCCAGCGCCTTCAGGATTTCGACCGGCATGTGATAGCCGCGGCAGTCGGCTTCATAGCCCAGTTTCACGTTGGCTTCCACCGTGTCCAGCCCCTGGTCCTGCAACTCATAGGCCTGCAATTTCGCCATCAGGCCAATGCCGCGTCCCTCTTGTTCTTCGTAGATCAGGATGCCCCTGCCGAGTTCGCTGATCTTCGACAGCGCAAGTTCCAGTTGCTGACGGCAATCGCAGCGCATGGAATGGAAGACGTCTCCGGTGAGGCACTGGGAGTGGATGCGCACCAGCGGCGCCTCGGAGTGGATATCCCCCATCACCAGAACGACGGCCTCTTCCGTGCGGCGTTCCGTGCCGTCGGGAGATCCGGTTGCGGGTGTTCCGGGAACAAAGCCTTCAAAGCCAAGAATCCGAAAATGTCCCCAGCGGGTCGGAAAATCGGCTTCAGCAATCTTTCTGTATCGACATCGTATTCACTTCTACAGTATAGACGCTGCGGCGGCTTTCGCGGATTCACTCGGAGTCGGAGCGCACATCTACTCTTACTCGACTGCTCCTCCGCCGCCTATTTACTCCGCGGCCTTGGCCTCTCGCCGGTCGCGTAAGCAGGCTGAGTGCGACCGAGCCGGCCAGCACCGCGACGATGACGGCCGAGCGCGTACACGGTCGGAATCTCGAAGTAATTTGCCCCAAGCATCTTCACTCCGATGAACGTCAGAATGATGGCCAACCCATAATTGAGCAGATGAAAGATCTCCATCAGGCCGGCGAGAGCAAAGTACAACGAGCGCAGCCCGAGGATGGCGAAAATATTCGAGGTGAACACAATGTAGGGCTGTCGGGTCACGGCCAGCACGGCGGGAATCGAATCGACGGCAAAGATCACGTCGGTGGTTTCGATGACGATCAGCACCAGCGCCAGCTTGGTGAACAAACGCGCGCCGCTCCGCACGGTGGTGAAGGCCGCCGCCGGCAAAGTCGTCCGTCAGTCTCAGGTGGCGCTGCGCAAAACGGGTGATGAAACTCTCGCCCGGATTCTCCTGCTCCTCCTCCTGGAAGAGCAGCTTGATGCCGGCATAGATCAGGAAGGCTCCGAACAGATACGTCACCCAGTGGAAGCGGTTCAGCAGCGTGACTCCGGCGCCGATGAAGATGGCACGCATCAGGATCGCGCCGAGGATGCCCCAGAACAGCACCTTGCGCTGCAACTCCGATGGAACTTTGAAGTAGCGGAAGATGAGCAGAAAGACGAAGAGATTGTCCACGCTGAGTGCCTCTTCCACCAGGTAGCCGGTCACGAATTCAAGCGAGAGCTGACGATTTGCGTGCGCCGGATCGCCCGTCATGCGATGCCCGTGGAAGTACAGCAACACGGCAAAGCCCGCTGCCAGCGCCAACCCAGAGCGCGGTCCAGCCCAGCGCCTCGCGCAGGCCGAACGGCGCGTGCCTTGCGGTTGAATACTCCGAGATCCAGCACCAGCATGAGGATCACGAAGGCGAGGAACAAGATCCAGAACAGGAGGTTGGAAGGAGTTTGCATGGTCCAGCGTTCTCTGTATCGGCGATGGTCGCTGCGCCCGTGACGTTAAGCCTAACACTCGGCTTGCGGTGCGCCGGGATGCGAAAAAGATGCTGAAATCGATGCGGCAAAAACAGGAGAGGCGGGACTGTTGCCGCCGAGGACGGTGCGGAGGCCGGCTCTAGCGCGTGTTCAGGGCGCGAATGGTCTCCATCACCATGTCGCCGACAATCTGCAGACTCGCCGCGCTGCACTTGTCCGGCGTGTCCTGCGTGGTGTGGTGATAAAGGTTGTCGAAGCCGTAGTCCAGGTCGATGATGTCGACCACCGGAATTCCCACCGCGCGGAAGGGAAGATGATCGTCCTGAATCGCAGGTTAGCGCGCGGAAAAAGTGCGACTGCTGTCCAATCCGCTGGGCGGCCCGGTACACCACATCGCGCAGCCACGGCGTGGAATTCGTATCGTGATCCATGTCCAGATCCTTGTCGCCGATCATGTCGAGCAGCAGAAACGCCTTGATCTTGGCGGCCGTGCCGTCCTCGGACCACTTCTTCGCCAGATGCTTGCTGCCGTATACGCTGTCGGCGTCGGTCCACTCCACCGTGGCTTCCTCGCCGTCGGTAAACAGCAGCCAGATGCTGTAGCCCTCGGGCGGATGAGCTGCGAAGCTGGCTGGCGATTTCCAGCATCAACCCCACGTTGGAGCCGCCGTCGTTGGCTCCCACATAGCTGGTGTTCCTTCAGCGGATAATTCGTATCGTAGTGACCGGCGAGGACGATGATGCCGTCCTTTTTGCCCGGAAACTTCGCGATGATGTTGTTCATCGCAAACGCCCCGGCAGCGGTCTGCACGTTGAACTTGTCCTGCTCGATCTGCGCGCCGTCCAGGTGGCCAAGGATGAACTGTTCCGCCTTGGCGTGTCCGCTGCTGCCCAGGAAGCGCGGTCCGAGCGCGACGAAATCCTTCAGGTTCTGGTAAGCCCTTTGTCCGCTGATCTTGCAGCGCCGGCGGGCGTCTCCGGCTTCGGATCGAAATCCTCGGCGCGCATCTCAGGCCGCGGAGCTGCCTGGGTCTGTGCGGCTGCGCTCTCACCGCCGGCAGGGGATTGACGACAGCTTCCGGCAAGCACTGCCGAGGCTGCCAGCAGCACGGCGAGAAGCATGCCGCCGGACCGCTTCCGATTGGACCGGAATTCACCGAGGCTCCGATGCCCATTCCTCATTTGCTTGTTCAGCTCCCGCTTCTTGCGCTGCTTGGGATGCACCAGGTAGGCGACTGCCGATGCTGACCAGGTAAAGAACGATCATGGGAGCGGCGAAGATGCACATGTTCATGATGTCGGGCGTGGGCGTGATGATCGCCGCGATGATGAAGATCACCAGAATCGAGTAGCGGAGGTTCCGCCACATCCAGCCCGGACTGATGATGCCGAACAGGGCCAGAAAGAAGACCAGGATCGGCATCTCAAAGACCACGCCGAGTCCCAGCACAATCGTCATAAACAGCTCGAGTGTACTCGTTGATCGTGATCATCGGAGTGAACTGCTGGCTGTATTCGATCAGGAAGTCCAACGCCTGCCGGATACACCAGTCTGTAGGCGAAATAACCGCCGGCCACGAACAACCCGACGGTGCTGATCATGAACGGTCCAACGTACCTGCGCTCGCTCTTGTAAAGGCCGGGAGCGATGAAAGCCCACACCTGGTAGAGCACAAACGGCGATGCCACGAAGATTCCGACGATCAGGCTGATCTTCAGATACATATTGAAGGGATCGGTGGGGTTGGTGTAGACCAGGTTGACCGGTCAGGTTGTGATTCTTCAGCGCGAAGACGATCGGCTTCTGCATCCAGCTGAAGATCTGCTCGTGCCAGAAGTAGCAGACACTGAATCCAACGGCGATGGAAACGAATGCTCCAGATGATGCGCTGCGGAGTTCCTCGAGGTGGTCGAGGAAGCCCATGGACGACAGTTCCTGTCTGTCTTTCAGATTGCCTGTGGGAGTGGCTGTTTCTGCCATCAAAACCTTTGTTGGATCGTCCGGTTAGCTGCTCTGCGGAGCAGAGTCGCTTTTGACCGGCGCCGAATCAGGCGTGGGTTGATCGGTCACAGCTTCAACCGGAGATGCATTCATGGGATGCGGCAACCGCGCCAACTGCTCCGCTGGCGCGCCGGCCTCCGCAGCGGGATCGACGGGAAGTGGAGCCGAAAGCTGATTCCGGCGCGTCCGAGGCCACCACCGGCGCCTCCGGCGGACGCAGTGTGAAGTTCTGTGCGTCGAAGGCCATCCGGGCGGTCTTCATCAGCCGCTCGTGCGCGCTGTCAATTCCGGAGAATCGCCGACTTCACCGCCGGAGGAAGCAAGGTTTGGGCAAACGAAGAGCTGCTCTGCTGCGCTCCCGGCCGCGTCGAGCGGGCCGACATCGACTCCAGCCTTTTCAATCTCGGACTGGAACTGAGACTTGAAACGTATTGGACGCACGTTTGAACTCGGCCATGAACTTGCCGATCTGGCGTGCGATTTCCGGTAACTTCTTGGGGCCGAATAGGATCAGCGCCAGCAAGAAGATGAAAATCATCTCAGCATCTCATACCCTGTTATCATACACGGCAACTCCGTCCGCCGGTAAGCAGGGAGCGCGCCTGAGAGCTGAAAAACATGCCTTACAGCCGAAGCGGAATCTTCCCTGGCCTGCCAAGCCGGGTTGAAGAAGTTACGAAGCCGAAGCCGGGTTTTCGGCATCTCTATGGAATACCGCAGGTGCGCGGAATTCCGAATTCAGCATCTGCAGCGCGCTAACCCATTTCCCGGTGAAACTGCTATACTCTTGTGAAATCGAGGGTTGCGCCTTGCCTCCGGGTCGATGGCGCAGCAAACATTCATGCAGCGCTCAAGCGCAGCGCAAAAGAAGGATGTATCAATGGCTGGACGTTCCCGTCGCTCACTGGTTGTGGTTTTTCTCGTAATTCTGACTTGCGGTTTCCTCGGAGTGGTCTTCGGGCGAACCGGGGCAGCAGCCGCAGACGGCGACAACTGACATGCGCGATTCGGTGCACACCTTCGCGCAGGTCTACAGCGTCATCGAGCAGAATTATGCGGAGAAAGTGGACGCCGACAAGGCGATCTATGACGGCGCCATTCCTGGCATGTTGCGCGTGCTCGATCCCCACTCGAACTTCTTCGATCCCAAGCAGTACTCGGCGTTGCAGGAAGAGCAGCGCGGCCGTTACTACGGCGTGGGCATGCAGGTCGGACCGCGTAACAACAAGGTCATTGTGATTGCGCCCTTCGCCGGAGCTCCCGCCTACCGCGCCGGAATCCGTCCCGGCGACATCATCGTGGCCATCGATGGCAAGCCCACCGACAATATGACCACCAGCGACGTGGCTGATCTGCTCAAAGGGCCCAAGGGCACCACGGTGCACATCGCCATCCTGCGCGAAGGCAGCACCAAGCCCCTGGACTTTACCGTGGTTCGCGATGAAATTCCGCGCTACTCGGTGGACCTGCACTTCCTGATCCGCCCCGGCATCGGCTATCTGCACATCAGCGGCTTCCAGGAAACCACCGAGGCAGAGACCACGGCGGCGCTGGATGAGATGGGCGAACTCAAGGGCCTGATTCTCGATCTGCGCAACAACCCCGGCGGCCTGCTCAGCGAAGGCGTTGGCGTGGCCGACAAGTTCCTCAAGAAGGGACAGGTCATCGTCAGCCATCATGGCCGCAATTCACCGGAGAAGGTCTATCGCGCCGCCCATGGCAGCACCCAGGACTACCCGATCGTTGTGCTGGTGAACCACGGTACGGCTTCGGCGGCGGAGATCGTCTCCGGCGCAATTCAGGATCATGATCGCGGCCTGATCGCCGGAGAAACCACCTTCGGCAAGGGACTGGTGCAGACGGTCTATCGCTTGAGCGAAAACACCGGCCTGGCGCTGACCACGGCCAAGTACTACACCCCGAGCGGACGTCTGATTCAGCGCGACTATAGCGGCGTTTCGCTCTACGACTACTACTACAACCGCAACGCCGACGATAACTCCATCAATGGCGTCGAAGCAGGACGACGCCAACCGCGAAGTCAAACTTACCGACAGCGGACGCACCGTATACGGCGGCGGCGGAATCACGCCGGACGTCAAGATCGCGCCCATCAAGGCCAACAAGTTCCAGGAGGAGTTGCTGCGCAAGTACGCCTTCTTCAACTTCTCCAAGCACTACTCGATCAGCCACAAGATCGAGAAGAACTTCCAGGTGGATGACGGCGTGATGCAGGAGTTCCGCAACTTCCTGGCCGATGCCAAGCTGCCCTACACGGAAAAGGATCTGGTGGACAACAACGACTGGGTCCGCTCCAGCATCAAGAGCGAGCTGTTCGTGGGCGCCTTCGGTCAGCAGGAGGGAATGCGCGTGCAGGCCGAGTCCGACCCCAACGTGCTCAAGGCCCTGGAACTGATGCCCAAGGCCAAGGAACTCGCCGACAATGCGCGCAAGACCATCGCCGAGCACAACCAGGCACGGCAGACCGCAACCAGCAATTGACCGGCAAGCACTTCAAGAATCAAAGGGCACCGGATCTCGGTGCCCTTTCATATTGCCTGCCGCTCCACTCCATTAACGGTAGAGATAGTCTTTCGTGACCGGCGTGAGTTCCGGATACGCGCCTCCGCCGAGTTCGCACATATCCAGTCCCTGCCGCTCTCCATCCTTGTGAATGCGTTGGGGATAGATGCGGTTCAAGAGCAGATTGAGGCAGTAGGTCAGCGGCAGAACAAAGCCGAGCAGTGCGGAAACCATCGCCATCTGAGCCAGCCATTGTCCTGGACGACCCTGCATAAAGACTCCGGCGGCGATCACGCCCCACAATCCGCCCACCGCGTGTACGGAGATGGAGCCGCTCGGATCGTCGAATCCGAGCCGGTCCAGCCATTCCACCGAGAATGGCACCAGAACTCCCGCCACCAGTCCAATGGCCGCCGCCTCCGCCGGTGAGACCAGCGAGCAGGCGCCGGAGATGGAGACCAGGCCGATGACGAATCCGTTGGCGCTGATGGAGGCGTCCGGCTTGCCGAAGCGAATCCGGTCACAATCAGCGCCGTCAGCAGGGCCATGCTGGCCGCGACCAGGTTGTTCACCGCGATCAGCGCAATGCTGCTGGACGGCGGCTCCGGCGAACAGCATCGCGCCCGCCGTGTCCAGTCCCAGCCATCCCGACTAGGGTCAACATGCAGCCAAACAGAACAAACACCATGTTGTGCCCGGGGATTGCCATTCCGCTCGTCTCATACTTGCCGTGGCGCGGTCCCAGAATCCAGGTGATCGACAGCGCCGTGAATCCGCCAACCGCCTGGATCACGCCCGCACCGCCGGCGTCGATGGCGCCATTGCCGCACGCTGCCAGCCCGCCCAGTTGCGCGAGCCAGCCTCCGCCCCATACCCAGTGCGCAAAGATCGGGTAGGTGATGCCGGCCAGCAGCGCCGTCGATGCGCAACTGGCGCCCAGCCGCCAGCGGTCTGAGCCGGCACCGAGCGGAATCATGGCCGCAATGCCCACGCTGAACAGTTGCAGGCAGGCCACCAGCGAAAGCGTCGAGCCATTGAAGGCCACTCCGCGCATCATCAGCCGCTCGGCTCCCAGCAGGTTCCATCTGCCGTCCGCCGAAAGCTCAGCAGGCGGGCCGGTTCTCCGGTAAAGCCCTGGAAGCCAAAGCCGATGAATAAATAGACGAGCACCGCAACCGCGAAGACGCACATCGCGCTCAGCATGGAGTGGGCGGCGCTGCGCCCGCGCCCGAATCCCGTATTGACCAGCGCCAGGCCCGCTCCCACCAGCGGCACCAGGAAGATGCAAACCATGCAGATGGCCGTTCCCGTCTCGCTCAGTGCTGCCGGCTGTGTCTGCATTATGTTCCTCGTCCAGATTGAGATGGGAGCGGAAGGTGAGCACGAGTCCGAGAATCTGGACCGCGATCCCGGCCAGCACGAAGGCGCCGCGAGGCGCGCTCGCGGGGAGCAGCATGAAATGTGCTCAGCACAATCGCAAATCCCGCGAAGAGCAGAAACAACCCAGCAGCTTTCATGAAGGTCTTCCAGTAGAAAATTTGCCGGTGATCTCCGGCTGCTTACGTGTGCCGCGCAACGTAGAGCAGCAGCCCGAAGATGATGACCGGAATCAGCGCCAGCGCAACGTACATCGCGATCCTGCGCGCCCATGGAGAGCGGCGCTTCTTCCAGTTGCGCAGCTCGGGCCGATCTTCCACGCCCACCTGGTCCAGGTGTTCCAGGTCATGGGCAAAGTCTCGCGCGCTGCGGTAGCGGTTGTGCGGATTGCGCTCCAGGGCGCGATACAAGACCTCCTGCAGTTGCGGCGAAAGCTCGGGATTCAATTCGCGCGGCGGCACCGGATCGTTCAGCAGGCGGTCGTTCATGATGACGAAGGCATTGTCGCCGGTGAAGGGAACCGAGCCCGTCAGCATCTCGTAGAGCATCACGCCCACCGCGTAGACGTCGCTGCGCGCATCGCCGCGGCCGCCCTTCACCTGCTCCGGCGAGATGTAGTCCGGAGTCCCCATGGTGTCGGTCAATTTTGCGAAGGTGATGCGCCGCGCACCGATGTTGGCGGAGATGCCGAAATCGATGATCTTAATGTTGTCATGCTCATCGACCATGATATTTTCCGGCTTCAGATCGCGATGAATCACGCCGTGGCTGTGAATATGGTCGAGCGCCTTGCAGATCTGCAGCACAATTTTGATGGCGCGCTCCGGCGGCATCTTGCGGTTGTCGGCGATGATCTGGCGGAGCAGTCGTCCCGGCACCCATTCCATGACGATGTAGGGATCATGGCGGTCGTCGTTCGGGATCACCTTCATCACTCCCGGGTGATCGAGCTTTTTCCCGATCTCTTCCTCGCGCTGAAAGCGCTCGAAGAAGATCGGATCGCTCTCCATCTCCGGATGCGGAATCTTGATGGCGACGGTTTGGCCGGTGCGCAGGTCCGTACCCTGGTAGATCGAAGCCATGCCGCTACGCGCAACCAGGCGTTCGATCTGGAAATGGTCGAGTTGTTCGCCAGCATGAACAGAGATCATCGGTAGGAGATTGCCACCCGTGCGCGAATTGCGTTTCTGTTCTTCACTGCATCCGGTACGGTCGTCCGTGATCCATTGCCGCGGCTTCGACATTGTTTTGCCCGGATGAGCCGAACGCTCACATTATCTCCACCCACGCTCTGGTTTGCAATCGTGACCAGTTGTCGCGTGGCGTCATGCCGGCTCAATGAAATCAGCCGGACGACGATTGACGAATCCAATAATGGTTTCTGAGACAGGGTTGATCGATGGGTAAATCGTTGGGCAAGTCCGGAACCATTGACTGAACAGGCAAGAGAAAGCTCGGACGCGATGTTCAATCAGGCAATGGTTTGGAGGCGCGGCTACTTCTCGCGGGCGACGACGAACTGCGGGAGCCAGAGGAGTGCGCGCTTGAAGTTGTTTTCCGGGAAGGCATCGAGCTGGGTAACCGCGTGCCGGGCGAACTTTGCCGCCTCCTGGCTGGCGGCGTTGATGGATTCGTAGCGGCTCAAGATGGCGAGAATATCCTGATGGGTGACGCCGTTGAAGGAGCGCTGGTCGAGAACGCTCTGAATCTTGGCGCGCTCGGCGGCGGTGCAGCGCTCGAGGGCGTGGATGACGGCGAGGGTTGCCTTGCCTTCGCGCAGGTCGCTGGCGACAGGCTTGCCGAGAACCACCTCGGAGGCCGTGAGGTCGAGGACGTCATCGGTGATCTGGAAGGCCATGCCGACGGCGCGGCCGTATTCGCGCAGGCTTTGCTGCTGCTCCGGGCTGGCTCCGGCGAGGACTCCGCCCAACTGCATGCAGACGGCGAAGAGGCACGCGGTTTTGCGATAGATCAGATCGAGATGGCTGTCGCGGGTGATCAGCGAGCCGAGCTTTTCGATCTGGAGGAGTTCGCCTTCGACCATCTGCTTGGTGAGTTCGGTCAGCAGGTCGAGGACATGGAGGTTGCGCTCTTCGAGCGAGATCTGAAAGGCCTGCATGTAAAGCCAGTCGCCGGCGAGGACGCACTTGGGGTTTCCCCAGATAGTGTTGGGCGAGGGACGGCCACGGCGGGTTTCGGCTTCGTCGATGATGTCATCGTGAACCAGGGTGGCGGTGTGAATGATCTCGACGACGGCGCCGAGGCGCACGGCTCCGCTTCCCTTGTAGTTGAGCATTTTGGCGGCGAGCAGAAGCAGCGCGGGCCGGAGACGCTTGCCTCCACCCTGACGCAGGTATTCGCCGATCTCGGTGATGGCCTGTACGTTCGACACGCTGTAGCCACCGAACTCGTGCTCGATGGCCGCCAGGTCTTCCCGGAGAAGGTCGAAGATCTGCTTACCCTTCGCTGCTGCTGCCAAGCTCTTCAAGATTAAGCCCTTACTGAATCTATAGGATTCCGCGCCGATCCATTAATTGTTGCGATAGTTCGTAAACTGCACATCGATACCGAAATCGCTCTGGCGGAGCAGGGCGATGATTTCCTGCAGGCTGTCGCGGTCCTTGCCGGTGACGCGAACGATGTCTCCGTTGATGGAGGCTTGCACTTTCTTTTTGGAGTCCTTGATGGTCTTGACGATCTCGCGAGCCTTTTCGATGGCGATGCCCTGCTGGAGCTTAACCTTCTGGCGGACGGTGGAGCTGGCGGCAGGTTCGATCTTGCCGTACTCGAAGGACTTGAGCGAGACGCCGCGCTTGACCAGTTTGGACTGCAGGACGTCGATGACCGCCTTGAGTGTGTATTCGTCGGCGGAGGTGAGGACGACTTCCTCCTTGCCGTCAAACTGAATGTCGGAGTGCGAACTCTTCAGGTCGTAACGCTGATGGATCTCCTTGAGTGCCTGCTGGATGGCATTGGAGACCTCCGGCAGGTCTACGTTGCTGACGATGTCGAATGAGTTTTCGGCGGCCATTGGTTTCTAGTGTATGACAAAGCGGGCAATCTCGCATCCGGTTCTGAGGGTTTCATTCTGAAGGTTTCAAGGTTTCAAGGTTTCAAAGTTTCAAGGTTTCGAGGTTTGCATCGATTGCTGGTTGAAAACATGGGAGATCGGAGCGGTGCCGGGATTCCTCCCGGGGTTCGGAAAGAGCGTCTGATGGCGAGCGTAACGGGCATCCTGAAGTCAGGGTTCTGGAGTTGGCAACTTGAAGAAGCGGAGAAAGTTTTCGAGGGCGAGCGCGCCGGCGGCTTCTGGGGTGAGATTGCGGAGCTGGGCGAAGTGGCGAGTGGTTTCGACGACGAAGGCAGGCTCGTTGCGTTTGCCTCGGTGGGGGATGGGGGCGAGGTAGGGGCAATCGGTTTCGAGGAAGAAGCGGTCGAGGGGGACGAGGGCGGCGGCGTCGCGGATGTTCTGCGCCTTGGAATAGCTGATGTTTCCGGCGAAGGAGAGGATGAAGCCGAGATCGAGCGAGGCTTGGGCCTGTGCGAGGTTTCCGGTGAAGCAATGCATGACGCCAGCCAGGCCGGTGCCCACCCAGTGCTCGCCGAGGATGGCGAGGAGGTCGTCCCAGGCGTTGGTACTGTCCTGGCTGGGGCGGCAGTGGATGAGGATGGGCAGGTGGACGGCGGCGGCGAGCTCGAGTTGCTGGCGGAAGACGCGCTGCTGCACGTCGCGGGGCGAATGGTCGTAGTGGTAGTCGAGGCCGATTTCGCCGATGGCAATGACCTTGGAGTGCTGGGCAAGGCGCTGCATGAGGTCGAGGTGGATGGGGGCGAGCAGGCGCGCCTCGTGCGGGTGGACGCCGATGGAGGCGTAGATCCAGGGATACTGCTCGGCGAAGGGGATGGCGCAGGCCAGGTCGTCGGGGCCGTCTCCGTTGCCGATGGCGAGCAGGGCGCGGACGCCGGCATTGTAGGCGCGCTGGATGGCGGCTTCGCGATCGGAGGCGAACTGGGAGCCGTCGAGATGAGCGTGGGAGTCGAGGAACGGCATGGTGGGATTATAAGGTTTCAAGGTTTCAAAGTTTCAAGGTTTCAAAGTAAAAGGCAAGTCAGTTGCTCGGGGAGAGTCCGTGCTCTGCGAGGAGTTTTCTGAACCCGGTTAGCTGCTCGGCGGTGAATGCGCGCTTGGGGAAGACGCGGACGAGTGTTGTCGAAACCTGCAGGACGATCATTTCCTTAAGCTCAAAGCAGGCCTGATGGCCTTCCCATGCATTTACGGATGAGCCGGTAGCGTAGGTCATAGAAATTCCGGTCTCGTCGATTTGCGCTCTGACTGGCGAGTGCATAAAAGGCGCTCCACGGTAATTGCTTCGAAGAGCACTCCGATACATGTGCCGCCGTTGAAACGGCAGCGCGATTGCAAGAGCAATGAAGAAAATTCCGAGGACCGACGAACCCATAAGGACGAGGAATAGCCCCGCAGCGAAGACAATTGTGACGAGTACGTAATGGATGACTGTCTGGGTCAGCCTGGGTCCCTTGCGTGCCGCTAGTTTGAGTCCGGCTTCCACGAACTCGGCTTCGCTGACCGTATACGCAATATCTATCATGCAGGGATTGTAGCTTTGCTGGATGTGAGGTGTCTTGACTTATGTTTTGAACCCAAAGTCAAAGACCCCATCCTGGCCCAACTACGGGGCTAGGATGGAGCACCCTGGAGTTTGTTTATCGCGCGAAGCTTACTTCAAGCGGGCGCCGTTGGGGACATCTTCGAGGAAGCCGGCGAGGGCGGGCTGGCCTTCTTCTCCGAGGGAGGCGGCGACGATCATGCCTTGCGATTCGATGCCGCGAAGTTTGCGCGGAGCAAGGTTGGCGACGATGACGACCTTGCGTCCGATGAGGGATTCGGGGGCGTAGGCTTTGGCGATTCCGGCGACGATCTGGCGGACTTCGGTGCCGATGTCTACGGTGAGGCGGAGGAGTTTGTCGGCCTTCTCAACCTTCTCGGCGGTGAGGACGGTGCCGACGCGGAGCTCGACCTTGAGGAAATCGTCGATGGTGATGTGGGCGTTGGCGGGGACGGCGGGAGGAGTTGCGGCGGGCAGTATCGCGCTGGCAGGAGTGGCCGGGGAAATGGGCGCGGCGGTACCCACATCTGCTAACTGCGGCAGATGTGGGGCACCAGCTTGGCTGGCGGAATCGGCTTGGCTCGCGGTGGCTGCGGCGTCGGCTGCGCTCTTACGTTCTTCTTCCATCTGTTGCATCCTTTCAATGGCGCTCTTGTCGGCGCGCGGGAAAACGGCTTCGATCTTGGCGAGGCGGGTGCCTGGGGTCAACTGTCCCCAACGCAAGGTGTTGAGATCGGTCTGCGCGATATCGCTGAGGCCGAGCTGGGTGAAGATTTTTGCGGTGGAGTCAGGGATGATGGGGTGGGCGAGCACGGTGATGATGCGCAGCGCCTCGGCTGAGGTGTAGAGGATGTTGGCAAGGCGGGCGCTCGCCTCGCCTTCGCCGTCTTTTTCGGCGACCGCTTTTTCCGCGCTGGCTTTCTCGGCGAGGGCCCAGGGCTGAGTCTCGACGATGTATTTGTCGACGGCGCTGAGCAGGAACCAGAGTGTCTCCAGGGCGCGCGAGAACTGGTAGGCATCGAAGAGGCGGTTGTACTCGGCGATGGTCTCCTCGGCCAACTTGGCGATGGCAGCCTCGGCGGGAGCGCGGGCGATGGTGGCGCTGGGAGCGGGAATCTCTCCGTCGAAGTAACGCTGGATCATGGCGAGGGTGCGGCTGGCAAGATTGCCGAGGCCGTTGGCGAGATCGCTGTTGAAGCGCTGCACGAGGGCGTCGAAGGAGAACGAGCCGTCCTGTCCGAAGACGATCTCGCGGAAGAGGAAGTAGCGCAGAGCGTCGGCACCGAGGACTTCGAGGATGGTCTCACTGCGCACGATGTTGCCGCGCGACTTGGACATCTTGCTCTCTTCAAAGAGCAGCCAGCCGTGGGCGACGATCTGCTTGGGCAAGGGCAGGCCGGCGGCGAGCAGGAAGGCCGGCCAGTAGACGCAGTGGAAGCGCACGATCTCTTTGCCGATCATGTGTACATTGGCGGGCCAGTAATGCTGATAGCGCTGCTGATCCTTGGGGTCGGGCGAGCCGAAGCCGACGGCGGTGATGTAGTTGCAGAGGGCGTCCAGCCAGACGTAGATGACGTGCGCGGGGTCGCCGGGGACGGGAATGCCCCAGGTAAACGTGGTGCGGGAGATGGAGAGGTCGCGCAGGCCGCCTTTGACGAACGAGAGGACTTCGTTGCGGCGGGTCTCGGGATAGATGAGGCCGGGATTTTCTTCGTAGAGTTTCAGCAGCGGCTCGGCCATGGCGGAGAGTTTGAAGAAATAATTCTCCTCCTCGACGGTTTCGGTGATGCGGCCGCAGACGGGGCAGGGCGTGCCGGGAGTGTTGTCGTCGGCGTAGAGCTCGTCGGAGACGCAATACTGGCCGGTGTAGGAGCCTTTGTAGATGTAGCCGCGCTCCTGCAGCAGGGTGAACATGGCCTGCACGCCGCGCTTGTGCTCAGGGCTGGTGGTGCGAATGAACTTGTCGTAGCGTGATGCCCATGCGATCCCAGAGAGCGCGGAACTCGGCGCTGACCTGGTCGGTGAACTGCTGGGGGCTCTTGCCGGCGGCGGCCGCCGAGCGCTCGATCTTCTGGCCGTGCTCGTCGGTGCCGGTGAGGAAGAGCGTGTCATGGCCCAACATGCGCTGGCGGCGGGCGATGGCGTCACAGACAACGGTGGTGTAGGTGTGGCCGATGTGAGGCCGCGCGTTGACGTAGTAGATCGGGGTGGTGATGTAAAACTTTTCGCGTTGCTCACTCATACGAATCTCTCGATCAGGAAGAAAAACTTTTAGAGGCATCGCCGGGATTGGCGCTGGTATCGGCGACGTTATCGGCTCCGTTATCGGCGACCAGCGACAGGTAGAGCCGCAGTGGCCTCTTGCAGAACGGTTTTGAGCGGCACTCCGGTGGCTTCGGCGATGGCGCGGCAGTCCTCGAACTCGGGCGTGCAGTTTACGACTTCTCCCTGCAATCGGCCGAGTTTCACCCGGATTGGCCCCCAAGGGGATTCGACTGTGACGTGCTCACGGTCGAGAATGCGGCGCTGCTCTTGGCGCATGCGGACGCCGAGAGTGGTGGTTTCGGTGAGCAGGATGCGGGCCATGCGCTCGGCGTCGGCGGGTGAGGCGAGCACGGTGAAGACGATGCCGGGACGGCCTTTCTTCATCTGCACGGGGACGCCAAAGGCATCCAGAGCCCCGGCGGCGAGCAGCTTTTGCTGGACGTAGGAAAAGAGCTGGGGGTTCATGTCGTCGAGATTGGCTTCGAGGACGGTGATGGTGTTGGCTGCCGCTTCGTCTTCACCCCACATTTGCGCCGAAAGGCGCGGCGCAGATGTGGGCCACCCGGACTCCGCAGATGCGGGGCAGCCGGATTCCTCGGCGGATTCGCCGAGGGTGAGGCGGACGACGTTGGCGGAGGCGGAGAAGTCGCGGGCTCCGGCGCCGTAGCCGGTGGCGGAGAGCGTCATCGGGGGAAGCGGCTCGAAGCGGACATCGAGAGCGCGCAAAATGGCGGCGCCGGTGGGGGTGAGCAGCTCCTTTTGAATGCCGGAGGAGAAGACTGGTGCTCCGCGGAGAAGCTCAGCGGTGGCGGGCGCCGGGACGGGCAGGACTCCGTGGGCGCACTGCACGGTGCCGCCACCGAGGTTGAGGGCGGAGCAGTACCATCGGTCGGCGGCGAGCGCTTCGACGGCGACGGCCGTGCAGATGACGTCCACGATGGCGTCTTCCGAGCCGACCTCGTGGAAGTGGATGGATTCGGGCGTGCGATTGTGAATCTTGGCCTCGGCCTGGGCGAGGAGCGAGAAGGTCTTGAGCGCGAACGCCTGGGCGGCGGCACTGATGGGAGCGTGGGCGATGATGGCTCGGACTTCGGCGAGGCCGCGATGGACGTGCGGTGTCGGGTACGGGCCAACTGCTGGCCCTCCGGCCGCGGACGCGTGCGAGTGGCTGTGTTCAGAGTGGTGGTGAGGGTGCGAGTGCGAATGCGTTGGGTCGTGGGTGGGCGTTGGCTCGCCTTCGTGCGCGTGCTCAAGATCGAGGGGTTGGTCGGCGCGGCCATGGATGAGGACATCGATTTTGGTGGCGGCCAGGCCGCCGCGCTCGACGCGATGAGCTGCCAGCTCGGCGTGGAGGCCGAGGGCGCGGGCAACGGTTTCGAGCTTCTCCAGAGGGACGCCGGCGTCTACGGCTGCACCGAGAAACATGTCGCCACTGATTCCGGAGAAACAATCCAGGTAGGCAATGCGCATTACGAGTCCGAGGGGCGTTGGCCCGAACTTCTAGTATAGGAGGCGCGAGGGATTGGGGCAAACGGAAGAGCGAGGTTTCAAGGTTTCAGAGGTTTCAAAGTTTCAAGGTTGGAGAGGCAAAGGCGAGTCAAGATCAAAACCCCACGTTAGCCAAGCTGCTTCCTCGGCGGAGTGGCTACGGGTACATCCACTCGGGAGCGGCGCCAGGGCTGGAGTTGTTGGTTGAGGTGCCTCTGGCGCGGCACGGGAGATTTGAGCGGTGCGGGGGGTCCTCACTGCGTTTGGAATGACTCCTTAAAAACATGAGGACGAATGCAACGGAACGGCACGGGCAAGAACAAGGGCAAAAGCAAAAGTAGAAGCAGTCGGCAACTCCGGCGCGCATCCCTTACAATCGTAGTTTGACCAATCATTGCGCGGGCTTGCGAACGAGTCCCGCCGCTGGCAAGGAATCCACTGTGTATCTTTTATTGCAGAACCGCCTGGTTGCGCATGTGCGCGCCTTTCTGAAGCAGAAATACGACATTGAGCTGGCCAACATTGTGGTGGAGCAGCCGCCAAAGATCGAGATGGGCGAGTTTGCGCTGCCGGTTTCCTTTGAGCTGGCGCGGAGGCTGCGCAAGGCTCCGCGAAAGATTGCCGACGAGATTGTGGCCGAGATCGGGCTGCCGGAGGGATTTGCGAAGTTCGAGGTGGCGGGAGCGGGATACATCAACGCGCGGCTGGACCGGACGCAGGCGGCGGAGTTGGTGGCGGGGACCACGTCTGCCGGCACTTTACTGAGCAAATGTGAACGCATTTGGCATCCGGCCGCTCGCGGCAAGGTGCTGGTGGAGCATACGTCGATCAATCCGAACAAGGCGGCGCACATTGGGCATCTGCGGAACTCGATTCTGGGCGACACGCTGGTGCGGCTGCTGCGGGCGGCAGGGTACGAGGTGGACGTGCAGAATTACATCGACAACACGGGGGTGCAGGTGGCCGACGTGGTGGTGGGCTTCGAGCGGATTGCGAAGAAATCGCGGGCCGAGATTGAGGCGCTGATTGCGGGCGCGGAGGGACGGACGAGTGAAGGGTATGGGCGACGGGTAACGCTTCGCTGCCGGCTCGGGCGAGGGCGCTTCGACTATTACTGCTGGGATTTGTATGCGAAGGTTTCGCAGTGGTACGAGGCAGGACAAGGCGAATCTGCAGGCGCGGCGCGACACGCTGCATCTGCTGGAGGTGGGCGGCAACGAGACGGCGGAGATTGCGCAGATGATCTCGATGGCGGTGCTGCGGCGGCATCTGGAGACGATGCAGCGGCTGGATATTGAATACGACTTTCTGCCGCAGGAGAGCGACATTCTGCACCTGCACTTCTGGGCCAAGGCGTTTGAGCTGCTGAAGGCGGCCGGGGTTCTTTACTTCGAGAAGAAGGGAAGAACAAAGGCTGCTGGGTGATGACGCGGCTGCGGACGGTGAAGGACGAATCCGCTGCCAGAGGGTCCGGATGAAGACGCGAAGGTGATTGTGCGCTCGAATGGAACGGTGGGGTATGTGGGCAAGGATATTGCCTACCACATGTGGAAGTTCGGGCTGCTGGGATTGGATTTTGGCTACCGGAAGTTTTATGAGTACGCGGATGGGCGCGCGGTGTGGATCTCCTGCGACCCGAAGGATGGTGAGCCGGGAGCTCCGCACTTTGGCGGAGTGGGAGCGATCTATAACGTGATCGACGCGCGGCAGAGCGATCCGCAGGAGACGGTGAAGCAGGCGATTCTGCTGCTGGGACACGAGGCCGAGGCGGCGCGGTATACGCACTTCAGCTATGAGATGGTGGCGCTGACGCCGCGCTGCGCGATGGAGCTGGGATACGCGGTTTCCGAAGAGGACCAGCAGCGGAGCTACATCGAGGTTTCCGGGCGCAAAGGATTTGGGGTGAAGGCCGACGATCTGCTGGACAAGCTGATTGAGGCGGCCACAGAGCGAGGTGGACGCACGCCATGCGGAGCTGAGCGACGAGGAACGGCGCGAGATTGCCACGCAGATTGCGATTGGAGCGCTGCGCTACTTCATGCTGAAGTTTACGAAGCAGTCGGTGATTGCCTTCGACTTCCGCGAGGCGCTGTCCTTTGAGGGCGAGACCGGACCGTACGTGCAGTACGCGGTGGTGCGGGCGACGAACATCTTCCGCAAGGCGGGGGTTGCGCCGGAAGATGCGCTGCGGGGCGACAGCTTGCAGGCGATGCGTTTGAGGGCAACGACGATTTGTGGTCGCTATGGCTGGCGGCGGGGCAGACCGCGAAGGTGATCGAGCAGTGCATCGCCACGACCGAACCGGCGGCGCTGACGAAACATGCGTTCCAGTTGGCGCAGCAGTTCAACAACTTCTACCACAAGCATCACATTTTGACGCGAAGAGGACGCGGGGCGGAAGGCTCTGCTGCTGGCTACGGCGGCGGTGGTGCGGAGAGAGTTGATGGCGACGATGACGGTGATGGGGATTCCGGCTCCGGCGGTGATGTAGGCCTGGGGCGAGTGTGGAACTGCCGTATTCGCTGGGAGCCTTGCGGACAGGCGAGGCTCTACGCAGGTACTGCAACCCTGGAACTGCTCTAAAGGTCGCGGGGGTCGATGAGGCGCCAGAAGCGGCGGTTACAGCGGGTACAGCGGAATGGAACTTTTCCGGTGAGGCGGGTACGAAGGAATTCGAGGAGATTTCTGCGATGGGAGCGGAGCGCGGTCTAGGTGCCGCAATACGTGCAATTGGAAGCGTGCTCGATCGTAACTAGCAGTTTTGTCGGGTGGCAATGCGGGAACTCCGTTACAACACTGTAAATCTTTGACTCCGAAATTGTAAATCTCTGGAATTCGATTTTGCCCGGTGCTGAAGCTCGTCCCTGGCTTGCATAACAAGGCGATACAAGGCGATCCTTGTCATCGCCTTGATCGCACTCATTTTAAGAAAGATGTCTGCCGGGCCGCTTGCAATCGATTTGCGCCCCGTCTTTTGCGTCAATCGCCTGGTTGCTGTGGGCGATTCCTGGGCTACGGTTTACTTGGAGTTGGCCGGCAAGTGGCGGGCGAAATCGACCAGGGAGCGGACGGCGACGCCGCTGGGCCCCTTGGGCATCCAGGCTTTGTTCTCCTCCAGCCAGGCGGTGCCGGCGATATCGAGGTGAATCCAGGGCTTGTCCTCGACGAACTCCTTGAGGAACATGGCGGCCGTGATGGCTCCGCCCCAGCGTCCGCCGGTGTTCTTGATGTCGGCGATCTCCGAGCGGATGTGCTCGAAGTATTCCGGATCGACGGGCATGCGCCACATTTTTTCGCCGGTGCGGACGGTGGAGTCGAGGAACGTCTTCGGCGAAGTCCTCGTCGTTGGTGAAGACTCCGACGTTGTGATAGCCGAGGGCGACGACGACGGCTCCGGTGAGGGTGGCGGCGTCGATGAGGTGAGTGGCTCCGAGCTGGCGGGCGTAGCAGAGGCCGTCGGCGAGGACGAGGCGGCCCTCGGCGTCGGTGTTGATGACCTCGATGGATTTGCCGTTCATGGCGAACTGGACGTCGCCGGGCTTCTGGGCCTTGCCGTCGGGCATGTTCTCACTGCAACAGAGGATGGAGATGACGCGCAGGTTGGGCTGGAGCAGGGCGATGGCGCGCATGGCTCCGATCATGGTGGCGGCGCCGCACATGTCGTACTTCATCTTCTCCATGCCATCGGCGGGCTTGATGCTGATGCCGCCGGAGTCGAAGGTGATGCCCTTGCCGACGAGTCCGAGGACGGGTGCGGCGGGCGCGCTGGCGCGGCTCGTAGCGCATCACGACCAGGCGCGGCTCTTCTTCCGAGCCCTGGGAGACGCTCCAGAAGGCTCCCATCTTCAGTTCCTTGATCTTGTCGGGGCCGTAGACCTCGCAGGCGAGGCCGACTTCGTCGCACATGGCGCGGGCACGCTCGGCGAGGATGGTGGGAGTCATGAGGTTGCTGGGCTCGAGGGCGAGGGCGCGGGTGAGGTTCTGCGATTCGGCGAGGATGGCGCCCTCGGCGATGGCCTGCTAGACGGCCCCGGCGTCGGCGTCGGGCGGAGATGGCGAGGGTGACCTCGGTGAGCTGCTGATCCTTGCGGTCGCTGCGGTAGGTGTCCACGTCAAAGTCGCCGGTGATGATGCCTTCGGTGGCGGCCTGGGCGGCGGCTGGAGCTTCGACGAGGGTGGGCAGGACGAGGACGAAGGATTTGATGTTCTTGGACTTGGCGACGCGGGCGGCGGCTCCGGCGAGCTTGCGAAGTTCGGTGACGACAGAATTTGTCGCGCTTGCCGGCGCCGAGGAAGAGGATGCGCTGGGCGGAGACTCCGGCGGGCGAGAGCAGCCAGACGGGCTCGACGAACTTGCCGGTGAGATCGGCGGCGGCGATGAGCGGCGCGGCCAGGGTCTGGAGGAGCCGGATCGGAGGTGAGCAGCTCAGGCGCGGGAGTTTTGTCGCCGTTATCGGCGACGAGGATGACGAGCAACGGGGTTGCGATGGTGGAGGGAGCAGACGGGGAAATTGCGATCTTCATGCGAACCTTTCTGTTCTGTATCAGATGTTAGTGCGAAGCGGCTCAGATGAATAAAGGTCCGCGGCTCAGGATTTCCGGCTGCGGGCGATGGCGTCGCGAGCTTCCTTGTCGGCGGTGCGGCGGCGCTCGGTCTCGCGCTTGTCCCAGAGCTGCTTGCCCTTGGCGACGGCGACTTCGACCTTGACGCGGCCATTCTTGAAGTACATCCGGGTGGGGATGATGGTGAGTCCCTTTTGCTGGATGGCGGCGTGAAGTTTGAGAATCTGAGCCCGATGGACGAGGAGCTTGCGGGTGCGCCTGGTGTCATGGTTGAACTGCGCGCCGGGGGCATAGGCTCCGATGTGGGCGTTGAGGAGGAAGAGTTCACCATCCTTGACGAGGCCATAGGAATCTTTGAGGTTGGCCTGGCCGGCGCGGATGGATTTGACCTCGGTTCCGCGCAGGGCGATGCCGGCTTCGTAGCGTTCGAGGAGGAAGAAGTCATGCGAGGCGGCGCGGTTGACGCAGGCATCACGCTCGCCGCTGGCGACCGGGTCGCGCTTGACGTTCTTCGGCTTGTTGGGCTGCGTGAGTTGTAGTCTGGTTCCGGGCCATGATGGCATCCTACGACGGAGGTAAACGGTTGAAATTCATGGCGCACTTGCGCGTTGTTGCGAATTCTTTATCCTAACACGGCGTGATGGTTGAGCCGGAGTATGGGCCAGTACGGCAATGCTATAATCGACCCTGTTGCTGAGTCTGATGAGTCGATTCACGCCCGCCCGCGGGCACCTACAGGATAGCCTGCGGGAAATCTCCTTTCATAAAGGATTGCGATGAAACGGTTCCACTGCGGTTGCCTGGTCCTGCTGATTGCCCTGTTTGCCGCGCTCCGGCAAGTGCCGACAATGCCAAGTCGCTCTATTCCAAAGGACAGCATGCAGAGGCCCGGCAGCATTATGAAGAGGCCTACTCAATTTCAAGCAGGCCTACGACCTCCATCCGGATAATACCGAGTACCGCGCGGCGTTTGAGCGTACGAAGTTTCTGGCGGCGGCCGCGCATGTGCATCGGGGCAGATGCTGCGGGAGCAAGGCAAGCTGAGTGAGGCGCTGAAGGAATTCCAAGCGGCGGCGATGATCGATTCCTCGAGCGGAATCGCGCAGCAGGAGATCACTCGCACCCAGAGGCTGATCGATAAGGCGCAACAGCCGGCGACGGCTCCTCCGACCTCGCGCGCGCCGCAGGAAGGGCTGAGCGAATCGGCGGCAAACATCGCGGGGCCGGTACAACTGGCCCCGATTTCACAGACGCCGCTGACGCTGAAGCTGGACGAGGACTCGAAGAAGGTTTACGAGACGATCGGCAACCTGGCGGGAATCAACGTGCTGTTCGATCCCGACTACACGCCGCGGCGGATTCACATTGAGTTGAACGCAGTTTCGCTGGAGCAAGCGCTGCGGGTGGTGGCTCTGGAATCGCACACCTTCTGGCGTCCGGTGACGCCGAACACGATCTACATTGCGCAGGACACGCAGCAGAAGCGCACCGAGGTGGAGCAGCAGGTGCTGCGCACGTTTTACCTGAACAATTTTTCGACGGTAAGCGAGCTGCAGGATGTTGCGAACCTGATTCGTACCATTCTGCGAGTGGAGCGGGTGCAGCAGTTTCCGGCGCAGAACGTGATCGTGATGCGCGGCACGCCGGACCAGGTGGCGCTGGCGGAGCTGCTGATCAACAATCTGGACAAGGCCAAGTCCGAGGTTGTGGTGGACGTGGTGGTGATGCAGGTGAGCAAGACGAAGCTGAAGCAGCTCGGCATTCAGTATCCGTTCCAGGGCGGCACCACGAATCCCTACGATCTACGTTTCAGAGCCCGAGCATCACCAACAGCACGACCACTACCACCACGACCACGCACCACGGCCACCACGCACGAGCGGCTCTGGTTTGACGTTGAACAGTCTGGCCCACCTGAACGGCGACGGATTTTGCGGTTTCGATTCCGTCCTCGAGCGTGGCGTTCCTGATGCAGGACAGCAATACGAACGTAATGCAGCGGCCGCAATTGCGATCGGTGGATGGACAGAAAGCGACGCTGAAGATCGGCGAACGGGTTCCGATTGCGGTGGGCACGTCGAGTTCGACCCTGACGGCGACGGCGCTGACGCAGACGCAGTTCCAGTACCAGGACGTGGGCGTGAACATCGAAATGACGCCGCACATCCACGCCAATGGCGATGTCAGCATGAAGATATCGATCGAGGTTTCGGCCATCGACAGCTACGACACGATCGGCGGGTTGACCGAGCCGGTGATCGGACAGCGCAAGATCGACCACGAAATCCGCATGCGCGACGGAGAAGTGAGCCTGATCGGCGGCATGATGGAGCACGACGACGTGCAGAGCATGAGCGGGCTGCCCTGGCTGTCGCAGATTCCGGTTCTGAAATATCTGTTTGGACAGGGACAGAAGTCGAAGACGGATACCGAGACGGTGTTTGCGCTGATGCCGCACGTGGTGCGCCGCCTGGATTTGGATGAGATGAACATCCGGGCGTGGACATTGGAACCCAGAACGTGGTGGAGGTACGGCACACGTTGAAGGCTCCCGCCGCAGTCGCTCCAGCGCCGGCGGCAACGGTTCCGAGCGGAGCGCCGGGGACGGCGGCTCCGGGGACGGGGCAGAGTTCGCAGGGAGGTACGCCGCAGGGTGCCAGTGTTGCTCTGCCGGCGCCGATGCCTGCGCCAACGGCAACCCAGGCGGCGAACCTGGCGTCTACCGCAGCGCCTACGCCCGCGTCGCAAGCGGTGGTTTCAGTCAATCAGGCTACGGCTTCCGCAGTTGCTCCCGCGGCTCCTCCCGCGGCTCTTCCCGCAACCCAGCCCAGCGGGCTTGGGCCGGTGCTGAGCCTGGACCCGCCGATGGTGAACCAGGCGACGGGAGGGACGATTCGCACTCAATGTGATTCTGAATGGCGGGCAGAACGTGTTCAGCGTGCCGGTGCAGATCCGCTACGATCCGAATGTGATGCAGTTTGTGAATGTTTCCAACGCCGGGGCGCTCTCCATGGATGGCGCGGCGGTGGCGCTGGTGCATCGGGACGATGCGGCGAAGGGCGTGCTGACGTTATCGCTGACGCGGCCGCCGGGTTCAAACGGCATCTCGCCTCAGGGGGCCGCTGTTTACGCTGATGTTCGTGGCCAAGGCGGCGGGGCAGGGAACGATCTCCGTGGGCCGGGCGGTGCTGCGGGACCCGAATAATGCAGCGATTGAAGCCAGCGGCTCGCAGGCCGATGATCAACGTGCGATAGGTGGAGATGAGCAGCGTGCAGCCGAAGCGGCAATCCGGCATGACCCTGGTCGAACTGATCGTGGCGATCGCGATCATGGCGATCCTTGCGACCGGAGTGCTGCCGATCACGCCGCACGGTGGTGAAGCGCGAGCGGGAAAAGGAATTGCGCGCGGCGCTATGGCAGATGCGCGACGCCATCGACCGCTATAAGGACGCGGCGGATCGCGGCGCATTCCAGATCAAGCTGGGCAGCGAGGGTTATCCTCCGGACCTGGATACGCTGGTGAAGGGCGTGGATGTGAACGGTAAGAAGATTCGCTTTCTGCGGCCATTCCGATGGATCCGATGACCCACAGCACGGAGTGGGGGCATGCGCTCGATGCAGGACGATCCAACGTCGGAATCCTGGGGCGGGCAATCGGTGTTCGACGTCTACACGAAATCGCAGGGCACGGCGCTGGACGGCACGAAGTACTCGGACTGGTAAGGCGACGCGGATGAATGAATCTGAAGCTGAGGCAGAAATCCGGAAGGAAGATCCGCGGGATTCACCATGATCGAGCTGATCATCGTGATCGCGATCATCGCCATCCTGGCGTCGATTGCGGCGATGAACTACCAGCACTCGGTCTGGCGGGCGCGCGAGGCGGTGCTGCGCAATGACCTGTTCACGCTGCGCAGCAGCATCGACCAGTACACGCTGGACAAGCAGAAGGCACCACAGTCTTTGCAGGATCTGGCGACGGCGGGCTACATCAAGACCGTTCCCAAGGATCCGATGACGAATTCAGCCGACACCTGGGTGACGGAGCAGGAGGACTCGCTGATGGCGATCGACCAGACCGCGCCCGGCATTGTGGATGTGCACAGCGGCAGCAGTGCGGTATCCTCCGAAGGCAGCGCCGTACAACACCTGGTGAGGTAAGAGAGCGTTTCAAGGTTTCAAGTTTCAAGGTTTCAAGGTTGAGGCAGGCCTACGCGGCCTGCCTCTTTTGCTGTGCGCGCGTGGTCTACCAGCGGGCGCGCTCGTATTGCTTGGGCCACGGCACGGTTCTGCTTGAGGACGTGGGCGGCGCGGAGCGGCCAGTAGGGATCGCGGAGGAGTTCGCGGGCGAGCAGGACGAGGTCGGCCTGTCCGGTGGCGATGATGTGCTGGGCCTGCTCGGGTGAGGTGATCATGCCGACGGCTCCGGTGAGGATTCCGGCCTCGCGGCGAATGCGCTCGGCAAAGGGAGTTTGATAGCCGGGGCCGAGGGGAATCTTGGCCGACGGGAACGATGCCGCCCGAGGATGCGTCGATGAGATCGACTCCGAGGGGTTTGACCTGGCGGGCGAGGGCGACGGAATCGTCGATGGTCCAGCCGCCCTCGGTCCAGTCCGAGGCGGAGATGCGGAGCCAGAGGGGAAGGCGCTCGGGCCAGACGTTGCGGACGGCGGCGATGATCTCGCGCAGGAGGCGGGTGCGGTTCTCAAAGCTGCCGCCGTAGTGGTCGGTGCGGGTGTTGACCAGCGGCGAGAGGAACTGGTGGACGAGATAGCCGTGGGCGCCGTGAATTTCGATGAGTTCGAAGCCGGCCTCGAGGGCGCGGCGGGCGGCCGTCGGCGAAGGCGTGGACGATGCGCGCGATGCCCTCGACGGTGAGCGCTTCGGGCTGAATGGATTCCGGGGTGAAGGCCTTGGAGGTGGAGGAATAGATGGGCCGCCAGCCGCCTTCGGCGACGGGCACGGGCTCGCCGGTGCTTGCGCCAGGGAACGTCGGTGGAGGCTTTGAATCCGGCGTGGGCGAGCTGGGTTCCGGCAACGGCTCCGTGCTGGCGGAGGAAGCGGACGATGCGCGCGAGGTTCTCGATGTGCGCGTCTTTCCAGATGCCGAGGTCGGAGGGACTGATGCGTCCTTCGGGGAGCGACGGCGGTGGCTTCGGTGAGGACCGCGCCGGCGCCACCGACGGCGCGGGAGCCGAGATGGACCAGATGCCAGTCATTGGCGAAGCCGTCTTCGCTGGAGTACTCGCACATGGGGGAGACGGCGATTCGATTGCGGAAGGTAATATCGCGGATTTGAAGTGAGTCGAACAGGTTCATGTTGCTCAGATCTCTCCTAAGTGCTGGCCGGTGAAGGTGGCGATAGCAGAGCTTCCGGCTGGTGGTGCTCACGGTTGGAATGCGCTCCCCATAGCGGGGAAATCAAAGAGACATTATGCCGGAAGGAATGGGAGTTGGGGGAAAGCAATTTCGGGGAGAGCGGCTCCGCGTAGGGCTGTGCAGGAGCAAGAGCAAGGTCAACAGCCCCACATTCGCCGACAGAAGGCGGATGTGGACACAACAGGATGGCCGATAAAGATCAGGCGACGGGTTCGACTTCGAGTTCGAGTTGGCGGATGGCGACGACGCGGATCTGGGCGCCGGAGTGCAGCGGCCAGGCGGAGTGGGCGTTCCAGAGTTCGCCGTGGACGAAGACCTTGCCGTTGGGGGCGAGGTCGGTGCAGGCGACGCCGAGTTCGCCGATGATTCCCTGCGAGCCGGTGACGACTTTGTTGCGGCGGGCGCGCCAGGCAATGGACATGAGGAAGGCCGTGATCAGTCCGAAGGGAAGACTGACGGCCAGCGAGGTGAGCAGCTTGACGCGCATCTCGGGGATGGGGCCATCGACCAGCAGCAGGCCGCCGAGGGTGAGCGCGACGATGCCTCCGACGGTGAGGACGCCGTGGGAGACGAACTTTGCCTCCAGGGCGAAGAGGACGAAGGCCAGGGCGATGAGCGCGAGCGAGGCGATAGCGGGTGGGCAGAAGGTTGAGCGCAAAGAGGGTGAGGAGGATGAAGATCACTCCGACGACGCCGGGGATGATGGCTCCGGGATGATTGAATTCGGCGTAGAGGGCGAGGCCGCCGATGGCCAGGACGAGGAAGGCGATGTTCGGGTCCATGAGCCAGCCGAGAACGCGCTCGCGCAGGGTGGCGGGAAGCTCTTCGACCGGCTGGCCGGCGAGGTGGAGGGTTTGGGTGGAGCCGTCAAAGCGGCGGATGGTGCGGCCATCGAGCTGGTGGAGCAGGTCGGCTTCGTCGCGGGCGGTGAGGTCGATGAGATGGAGGTCGAGCGCTTCCTTGTCGGTCCAGGAGATGGATTGGCGGACGGCTTTTTCGGCTTCCTCGACGTTGCGTCCGCGGCGCGAGACGTAGGAGCGGAGGAAGGCCGCGGTGTCGTTCTCGATCTTGGTCTTCATGACGTCGTCCGGGCTGGCCGCCGCCGATGGTGACGGGATGGGCGGCTCCGGTATTGGTGCCATTGGCCATGGCGGCGACGTCGGCGGACTCGAGGATGAAGAATCCGGCGGAGGCGGCGCGGGCGCCGCTGGGCGCGACGAAGATGATGACGGGGACCGGAGACGCTTCGATTTTGGCGACGATCTCGCGGGTGGAGTCGAGCAGGCCGCCGGGGGTGTCGAGCTCGATGAGCAGGGCGGCGGCGTGACGCGATGCGGCGGCGTCGACGGCGCGGGAGACGCGCTCGGCGGCGATGGGCTGGATGGTGCCGTCGATGCGCAGGCGCAGGATCTGCGCGGCGGCCGGAAGGGCTGCGATGAGCAGCAGAAACGCAGCGAGGAGCGGGCAGAAAGCGTTTCATGGAAAACCTCCGGTGGCGCGGCGTGTGGAAGCTCGTCTGCGCCATGGACGGCGCAGACCGGCACCAACTGCCCTACAGCAACCAAAGCTTGGATGGTACCCGACAGTCAACCGCCACCCAGGCAACCGAAGCTGGATGGGGCACCCGCCGACCGAGCTTATGTCCCCAGGATTGCGCCAAAAGAGCGCGCAGCCTGGGCCACCAGCGTATCTTCGGCCACCGTCAATTACGCTGCGAGGCTCAAATCTACGGCCGATCGGGCGGGTACGGACTGCAATGACGGCACTGCGGTCGCTGAGCGATGCGGCTAGCGTGCGGGGCGATTTCGGGGCGCGGTTCTGGATCTCCTGCGGCGACGGCCTTGGCGTCTTGCGTTGTCGGGTTCGAGGGCGAGCGCCTTTTGCAGATTCTGCGTGGCGCCGTGCGCGGTCATTGTCGTGGAGATCGGCGCGGGCGAGGACGAGGTAGGCTTCGGCACTGGGCTGCAAGGCGAGCGCGGCGGTGGCCTCACGGCGGGCCTCGGAGAATTTGTTTTCGAGCAGCAGGGCGTGGGCGAGTCCGGCGAGGGCGCCGGGATTTGCCGGCTCCTGGGTGAGCGATTCGCGGAACTGGTTTTCGGCCTCGCTGGCGGCGCCGTTGGCGAGGAACTCGCGGGCGCGTTCGAGGTGGAGCGCGGCGCGCTCGGAGGGCTTGGCTTTGCCGATGGATGCATCGATGGCATTTTGCAACTCGACGGCGAGCTGGCGGTAGGAGCTCTCGTCATAATTGCGCTTGATGCGGGAGTGGGACGGGACGGCGGGGATGCGCGGCGGCGTGGCGAGGCTGGCGGAAGTCGGCGCGATGCGGCTGGCGCGAGGCTGGCGGCGAGCGACTCCTGGAACTGGCGGGCCTCGGTGTCGTCGGGACGGCGGCTCAGGGTTTCGCGGAGCTGGCGCTGGGCTCCGGTGATGTCTCCCTTGCGGTAGAGCGCGACGGCAAGATTGAAGTGATAGTCGGGGTCGGAGGGATCGGCCTCGACGGCTTTCTGGAAGTAATCGGCGGCGTCGTGAGTGGCCGCGGCGGTTCTCGGCGACTCCGATATTGTTGAGCACTTCGGTGAGGGGAACGCGCTCGGCCGTGGCTTTGAAGGCGGCGGAGGCCTTGTCGAAGTGTCCGAGATGATATTCGCAGAGGCCGAGGAGGAAATTGGCCTCGCTGAAGGAGGGATCGCCGGAGGGAAGCTTGGCGAACCAGAGGGCGGCTTGCTCATAGTCGTGCGCGGCAAAGTAGGTTTTGGCCAGCAGCAGAATGGCCTGCGCATAGTGGGGATTGATGGCGACGGCGGCCTTGAGATAACGGATCTTGTCGGCGGTGCCGCTGGCAAGAACGCCGCGGATGAAGTTCTCAAAGGCATCCAGGCGGATGGCGGGCGCGCGCTGCAGAAAGCCCTGGCGCGGCTCGGAGAACGCAGGACGCATCTGGCGCAGCACATCCCAGGCGAGCGCGGTCTGGATGCCGATGAGATTGTTCAGCGGGCCGCTCTCCACCTGATCGGGCGAGAGGCGCAGGGCCTTCATGTCCAGAATCTGGGCGCGGGCGGTGAAGGTTCTGCCCGTCGAAGGAGTAGCTGCCGAGAATGATGTAGTCGGCATCCAGCTGGGCGGCGATGCGGTAGAGGGTGGCACGCGAGGCATGGAGGTTGACTGGAATTCCCATGCGGTCAAAGGCGTACTGGCGGTCGTCGCGGCTGATGAGAAACAGCGACTGGGTGTCGAGCCGCTGGCCGAGAACCTCCGGGAAGGCTTCGCTGATCCACTCCAGGCCGGGCTGGTGGGTGGAGTTGTCAAAGGGAAGCACGAGCACGGTTTGGGTGCCCGGCGCGGTCTGGCCGAGGGCCATGGCCGGGAGCAAGAAGTAAGAGCGCGAAAAGAATGCGAAAGCGGTGTGATTTCAAGGCACCACCATTATATATAGCGCGAACGATGGCGAGCGCGCGGGAACCCCGCTGGGGTGGGCGCGAGGGCGGGCGTTTGCATTTTCTTTGCGCGGAGTTAGCGGGCGCGCTCGATCTGCTGGATGATGGCGCGGGCGGCTTCGTTGGGGATCGTCGGCGGCGGTGATGGGACGGCCGACGACGAGGAAGGTGGCTCCGGCGCGGATGGCATCCTCCGGGGTGACGACGCGGGCCTGGTCGGCAGCGACGCCTCCGGCGGGACGGATGCCGGGGGTGACCAGGGTGAATCCGTCGCCTAGCGCCAGGCGCAGACGGACGGCTTCCTGGGCGGAGGCGACGATGCCACCGCATCCGGCGTTGATGGCCAATCCGGCAAGGCGAAGGACTTGGGCCTCGACGCTGCCGCTGACGCCGATTTCCTCGAGGTCGGCGGGCGGCGAGCGAGGTAAGAACGGTGACGGCCAAGACGGTGGGCTTGGCGGCGGATTGCGCGGCAGCCTCGGCCGCGGCCTCGAGCATTCGGGAGCCGCCCGAGGCATGGACGGTGAGGAGCGAGACTCCGAGCGAGGCGGCGCTGCGGACGGCTCCGGCTACGGTGTTCGGGATGTCGTGGAATTTGAGGTCGAGGAAGACCTTTTTACCGCTGGCGACCAGGTCGCGAACCAGCGCAGGGCCGTCGGCGGTGAAGAGCTCTTTGCCTACTTTATAGAAGCTGACGGTTTCGCCAAGCTGCGGCGACCAGCGCACGAGCTTTCTCGGCGTTGGGGACGTCGAGCGCCACGATCAGACTGTCTCTGCCATTCTGCATAGCTTTAGGATAACTGATGGGGGGATCACTGATGGAGGATAACGGATGGCCGGGCGATTGCGGTTTAGCTTCGTGTTTCCGGTTCAGTCCCTGCCCGCTGCAACGGGCTCGCTTTCCATCTCAGTGGACGCCGGTTGGGCGGAGGATGCGCGAGCCGATGCTCGCAGCCGCACAAGATGCTGCACGTAATCGATGAAGACCTTGAACGAAGCCTTGCTCTCGCCGCGCTTCCGCGAACGAAAGACGTAGCCGACCTCGACCACGCTGCGGATGCGTGAGCGAACCAGCAATTCGACCAGGATTTTGTAGCCGCACGGGGCCAGGAGCAGATTCTGAATGGCAGTGCGGCGGACCACGAAGAATCCCGTCATGGGATCGGAAACGGTGCCGAGCAAGCCGGGCAACAGCATTTTGCCAAGAGCACGCGAGCCCCTGGAAATCATCAGACGAAACAAACTCCAGTCGCTGATACCACCGCCTTCGGCTTCGCGGCTTGCGATGGCAAGATCGGCGCCCTTGCGCATGGCCGCAATCAACTTCGCGGTTACTTCCGGAGGATGCTGCAGATCGCCGTCGATGACGCCGAGCAACTTGCCCCGAGCCACCTGCCAGCCGCGCACCACCGCCGTCGCCAGCCCGCGTTCATTCACGCGGCGCAGGGCAACGATGTGGGAATCCTTGGCGGCCAGATCGGCGGCAACCTGCCAGGTTCCGTCCGGGCTATCGTCGTCCACGATAATGATCTCGTAGGAACTACCGGTCTGGGAGGCAATGGCCGGCTTCAACAGGGCGATCAATTCGGCGATATTATGGCTTTCATTGCGCGTGGGCACCACCAACGAAAACTTTACACTCTCGTCGGCCGGCACGGCCGGCACCACCAGCTCGCCGGAAGGCACGGGGGACAGGCCTTCTGAAATCTCGTCCATTAGTTCGACAGGCGTCATGGGTCAGCTTTATTGCAACACATCAAAGTTGCAGAGTCTAGGGTAACGACGCGTAATTCTCCACTTTTGTAACGTATTCGGCGTTGATTGGCAGTTTCACGTCCGATTAGCAATATCCGCAATTGTGCAAAAGTACTCGGACGAAACTACTGGTGCCTGGCGGGGTTTGGTTTGAGCATGGGGACGAAGTTTACTGACAGCGACCTCAAATAGAACGACTCAAAGTGGAGAGAATGAAAATGCGTGGAATTTGGATCAAGAACGCGGTGCTGATGGTGGGAATGACCCTGAGCGGCGTTAGTCTGCTGGCGCAGCAGGCTACGACACCGACCCCGGCGCCGGAGACGACAACCCAGAGCGCGGCGAGCGCAAGCGCGAAGCCTCAACTGAGCGCGGAGCAAAAGAAACAACTGCGAGGCATTCGCAACTCGGCGCGCGACCAGGTCGCCATTATCCGCAATGATCAGACGCTGAACGCGGAGCAGAAACAGGCCAAGCTGAAGGCGCTGCGAGCCAGTACCCGCGAGCAAATGAAGGCGGTTCTGACGCCCGAGCAGCAGAAGGCGTTTGCCGATCGCCGCGCCGCGGCGAAAGCAAACTTTGCGGCGAAGCTCGGACTGACGGCGGATCAGCAGAGCAAGCTGCAAGCACTTCGCCAATCGAACCGCCAGCAGCGGCAGGCGGTGCTGAAGAATACGGCGTTGAGCAACGAGCAGAAGCAGGCTCAGCTCAGCCAAATTCGGCAGGCGTCACAGGCGCAATTGGCAACCATTCTGACTCCGGAGCAGTTGGAGAAGTTCCATCAGATGCACCACCGGCACCCGAGGCAGGGGTAAGGCGTTTCGTCTTACCGGGCGTGAATCGAACTGGCAGGACGCGAAAGCCAAAAGGCCGTCCGGGTGCGGGCGGCCTCTTCGTCTGGGTCGAAAGCGAGTCAGAAGATTGAGCAGACGATGCACTTCAAATAGTGCGTCTCCGGCACATTGAGCAGCACCGGGTGATCGACCGACTGCATCCGTTTTTCAACGATGTGGAGATTGCGGCGGGCATCGAGCGCGGCGCTGGAGAGCATGGACAGAAAATCCTGTTCGCTGACGTGGAAGGAGCAGGAGCAGGTGACGAGCACTCCGCCGTTGCGCAGCATTTTTAGCGCGCGCAGATTCAACTCCTTGTAGCCGCGGAGCGCGTCGTCGGCGCTCTTCTTCGACTTGGCGAAAGCCGGCGGATCGAGCACGATGGTCTCATATCGGCGCTCGGCGTCGGCGTATTGCCGCATCAGTTCGAAGGCGTCGGCCTGGACGAATTCGATTGGCTTCTGCGCGTTCAGTTCGCGGTTGCGTTCGGCTACGGCCAACGCCTCGGCGGAGACGTCAACCGCGGTGATCTGCTCGCAGACGCGGTTCAAATGCAGCGCGAAGCCGCCCTGATAGGTGCAGATGTCCAGCGCACGGCCTCGCCCGTAGCGCTCGGCTGCGGCATGGTTTTCGCGCTGATCGAGAAAGGCTCCGGTCTTTTGTCCGGCGCCGCCATCATAGTGGAATGCGATCCCGTTCATGTGAAACTGGGTCGCGGTCTTGGGATTCTTGAGCCGCGAATACGCTGCCTGATCCTGGCGCGGAGCCAGCCCCTCGAGCTCCCGAATGCGCGGGTCGACGCGCTCCAGAATCGTCTGCGGCTTGTATGCGGCCTTCAACTCCTCGATCAGGATCTGGCGCGCGAAGGGCGCATCCATGGCCTCGGTCATCACCTGGAAGCTGATTACGTCGTTGTATTTGTCCACGATGAGGCCGGGAGTAATGTCGGCTTCGCTGAAGAGCACGCGGAAGGCGTCGGAGTCACGCACCACGCGCTCGCGATAGGCGATGGCCTGACGGATGCGGTAGCGCAGCAACTCGGGATATTTTTCCGCCTCGACCGGATTGGGGGCAATCATGCGGAGCGCAATCTGCGAAGTGGAACTGTAGAGGGCGGAGCCATAAGGCTTGCCGCGCTGGTCTTCGACGCGCACCAGCGCGCCGGGTGTGGCCTGATCGAGGCGCTCAATATCGGATTTAAAAATCCAGGGATGGCCGCTGCGCAGCCTTGCCACCGCGTGGGCGTTGACAATTACGCGCGCAACCGGAGCCGAGGATGTTTGCTTAAGGGTCTTCATACGGAGAGGTGCGCCGGACGCACTCGATTGGATTCGAGTGCGCGCGCGTTAGAGGTTGGGCAGTTGATGGCGGAGGTCGTCCAGCACCTCGGGGGGTAACTGCTCTTTATATTTTTCTTCGAGGTTTGGCTCATCTACGAAGAGGTTGCGGGCGCCGCGGAACTCCTCGGCAAAAATCGTCTGGCAGATTGCGTTCTTCTCGACCCGGCGCGCGATGGCCTCGCCGGTCTTGGCATCGTATGCCTTCATGGTGGCGTTGCCCTTGTGGTTGATGAAGACCACAAACGCGCCGTCGCTGCCCATGGAGGGTACGAACATCCATTCGCGTTCGGCCTGGTGCGCGATTCCGGTGGCGTTGGCGGCAGCGGTTTTCACGTTGTGTTCCGGCAAGTAGTAGAGCATTCGTCCGCAGGAGTCGCAGTGTACGACCTCCTGGGCGGCGCGGATGTTCGACAGCACCTGTGGACGCAACATTACCTGGCAGGCGGTGCAGCGATGTTCGAGCACCTCGGCCACGGCATAGCCGCGCGATTTAAGGATGCGGTCATAGGTGACCAGCAGGGTGTCGTCCACGTCCTTGCGCAGTTTCGCACTTCTGGCCTGGGCTTGGGCGGCGGCAACGCGGTCCGCATCGCCTGCCTTGGCGGCTTCGACTTTCTGGCGCTCGACTTCGACGGACTCGGCTTTGAGCGCCGCTTCGGCGCTGACCCGTTGCGATTGCAAGGCGTCGGCGTTGAGCATGACTTCGAGGATCTTCTCCTCGTAGCCGGCAATCTCGCCTTCGGCGTGCGCAATCTCGGAGAGCAGTGCTTTGTACTGTTCGTTGTTCTTGATGCTGGAGGACTGGCTGCGGAACTTAAGGATCTTCTCGTTGAGAGATTGGATCTCTTGTTCGTACTGGCGTTTGGCACTCTCTCCGGCTTTGATCGCGGCGCGGGCGTCTTCCACGCGCTTGAGGGCGGTGGCCAGTTGGGCCTCGATACGCGCAATGGTTTTAGGGATGATTGCGAGCTGCGCGTTGAGGCGCGCTAGTTCGAGATCAACCCGTTGCAGTTCGACGAGCTTTTCAAGATCAGTTGGCATGAATTCCTGCGAAGCCCATATAAGGCAAATTTTAGCACGTCAGGGCGGGCCAAGGCTCATTTGCCGTGTTCCCTAAGAAGTTTGCCGGATGGATGGAAGGCCCATCCGTCCGGCTAAATTGTTTCCATGCTCATCGAATTTAGCCGCGTCCTGCTTGGGCTGGCGATTGCGCTGTTTCATGCGCCAATTGGCAGACTTCCTCCGCAAACAGGATCGCGCGTTGGGCGCCGCGTTCCGCGAGCGCGGCGTCCCGATTCCTGGCGCCCTGCCGAAACAGGCGGCCCATAACCTGTTTTTCCTCTTCGGGGTGTCGATTGCGCTGGTCAGTCTGGCGCGCATCTGGATGACCCTTCGCTGAGGAATTGCCGCGCCCACGGCGCTCCGTCTTGCAAATTACGCCAGCTCAGATTTACCTTCGCCACAGGGGCAGACTGGCTCCGGCGGAGGAACTGCTTTGAAGAGCAGCGGATGGCTGGTGGCGCTGTGCGCGCTGGCGAGCGTAACGGCGCCGGCACAGCAGGTGGCCAAGAAGCAGTACACGGTGGAGGCAATCTACGCACCCACGACTGCGAGCGACCGCCCGCCCGCCGGAGTGCAGTGGAGCCCGGACGGAAGCAAGCTCACCTACCTTCAGCCGGAGCCAGCGGCGAGCAGGAATCGCTCTACTACTTCGATCCCGCCAGCGGCAAGAGCGCGACGCTGATCTCCGCGGACAAACTTGCGGCGCTGACGCCCTCCGCCGGCAATCTGAAGGACGAGCGGCAGCGCGAGAACCGCGCCCGCTTCGGAGTGGCCGACTATCAGTGGTCGCCCGATTCACGGCGGCTGCTCTTCGACGCCTTGGGGCAGCTCTGGATCTTCGATCTGGCCGTCGTCGAAAGGGCGCCAGATTGACCGACGCGGATGAGCCGTCGAGCGATCCCAAGTTTTCGCCCGACGGAAAGTTACTGAGCTACGTGCGCGCGCATAACCTCTACGTGCGGCCGATTGCGGGAGGCGCTGAAGTTGCGCTCACCTATGACAGCGACGCGAGGCTGCTGAACGGCGAGGTGGACTGGCTCTACTCGGAAGAGTTGGATGTACGCTCGAACTACTTCTGGTCGCCCGACGCGAGCCAGATTCTCTACCTGCAGATGAATGAAGCGGCGGTGCCTCAGTACCCAGTCGTCGACTGGCTGCCGCACCAACCTGAAAGCGACCAGGAACGCTATCCGAATGCCGGAGAGCCGAATCCCACGGTGAAGCTGATGCTGACCGGCCTCGACGGGAGGGCGGAAGCGATCGACCTTGGGGTGAAGGGCGAATACTACATTCCTCGCTTTGGCTGGGTGCGCCCCGGGCTTGCCTGGGCCATGGTGCTGAACCGCGCGCAGAACGAGCAGGACTTGTACTTTATCGACGCTCGCAGCGGAAGGGCTCGGCGGGTGCTGCGTGAGCGCGACCCCAACTACATCGAACTCCACGATTCGATGGGACGCGGCGAACACGAGGGTCTGCGCTTTCTCGACTCGGGCAGCGAGTTCTTGTGGCTGAGCTGGCGTGATGGATTCACTCATGTCTATCTTTACGGCTTCGATTCCGCGCGGCCGCTGGAGGCTGGCGCGAAGCTGGAACGGCAGTTGGAGAGTGGCGAGTACGAGGTGAACACGCTGCTGGGAGTGGATGAATCGCGGGGCACGATTTACCTGGAAGCGAACAAGGGCGATGATCGCCAGGAGCATCTGTTTGCGGTGCCGCTGGCGGGCGGAGAAGCCGTGAAGGTGACTCGCCAACCCGGCGTACACAGCGTTTCCATGGCCCGCGACACCATGAGCCGGGACACCCGGTATTTCGTGGACACATACAGCGCGCTTGCCGAGCCTGCGAAGATGCAGATCTGCGCCGTTGGCGGCCAGTGTAGCGAGGTATGGGCCTCGCACACATGGGACGGCTACGACACCTTGCCGCAGCAGTTTGTGGACTTCCGGGCCGAAGACGGAGAGTTGCTGCGCGGCGTGCTGCTGCTGCCTCCGGCGGGAGCGGCGACCGAGGTGGACGGCAAAGTTCCGCTGATTCTGAATCCCTACGGCGGCCCGCAGGGGCAGGCGGTGCGCGACGCCGCGCACACCGTGGACGCCTTCGACCAGGTGCTCGCACATCGTGGTTTCGCGGTGCTCAAGGTGGACAATCGCGGCACGGGCAATCGCGGACGCACGTTTGCGATGGCTACCTTCCATCATCTCGGCGAGGTTGAACTGCGGGACAACCTTGCTGCGCTGGATCAGGCGCTGGAGAGGTTTCCACAACTGGACCGCACGCGCTTGGGCTGGTGGGGCTGGAGCTACGGCGGGACCATGGCGGCGTATGCGCTGACTCACTCGGATCGCTTCAAGGCTGGAATCAGCGTGGCCCCGGTGACCGACTGGCGTAACTACGACAGTACTTACACCGAACGCTACATGGGGCTGCCCAAGGACAATGCGGCGGAATACGAGAAGAGCAGCGTGGTGAGGTCGGCGGCGAAGCTGGACGGACGTTTGCTGCTGGTACACGGCACCAGCGACGACAACGTACACATGCAGAACTCGATTCAGTTCATGGACGCGATGATCGATGCCGGACGGCCCTTCGATCTACAGCTCTACCCTGGTAAGACGCACGGCATCGCCGGGCGGCAGGCGCGGACGCATCTGTTCAACCGGATGCTGTGGCAATGGGAGCAATACCTGGCCAAGTAGGCGGAGAACAGTAGAGGCAAGATCAACTACCCCACAGCTTGGATGGGCACCCGGCGAGGTCAACTACCCCACCCAAGCAACAGAAGCTTGGATGGGGCACCCGCTTCAACTACAGGTCAGCGCGCCTTCCATTTGGAAGAGAGCACGGAGAGCTTCTGCTCGACCGAGAGCTGCGGCTTCTCCGCGGGCTTTGGTGGCTGCGGCTTGTTGGGCTGCGGCGCTAGTGGCTTTTTCGGCTGCGGCTTGCCGGGTTGTGGCCTCGTAGCGGGCTCCAGCAGCGCTTTGATGGAGAGCGCGATGCGCTTGGTTTTCACGTCCGCGCTCAGCACCTTCACCTTTACGATCTGGCCCACCTTCACGGCTTCGCTCGGATCCTTGATGTAGCGATTGGAAAGCTCGCTGATGTGAACCAGTCCGTCCTGGTGCACGCCGATATCGACGAAGGCACCGAACTTGGTCACGTTGGTGACAACGCCTTCCAGAATCATTCCCGGCTGCACGTCGGCGATCTCGCGAACGCCTTCGGCGAAGCTGGGCGCGACGAACTTGATCGCGCGGATCGCGGCCCGGCTTCTTCAGCTCTTCGAGAATGTCGTTGAGCGTGAAGGTTCCGGCGGAGAGTTGGGTGCGATCGACTTTCTCCAGCAGCTCGGGACGCGCGATCAATTCACGCGACGGGAGTTTTGAGCGACGCGGCAATCTGCTCCACGACGGGATAGGACTCGGGATGCACGGCGGTCGGTCGAGCGGATTTTCGCCGTCGCGAATGCGCAGGAATCCGGCGGCCTGCTCGAACGTTTTCGGCCCGACGCCGGGAACCTCCATCAGTTGCGCGCGCGAGCGGAAGCGCCCGTTTTCGTCGCGATACTTCACGATGTTGACCGCGGTGCGCTCGGTGACTCCGGCCACGTAGCGCAGCAGCGTCCACGAGGAGGTGTTCAGATCGACGCCGACGCGGTTGACGCAGCTTTCGATCACCGTCTCCAGCGATTGCTGCAGATTGCGCTGATCGACATCGTGCTGATACTGGCCGACGCCGATCGATTTGGGATCGACCTTGACCAGTTCGGAGAGCGGGTCCTGCAGGCGGCGCGCGATGGAGATGGCGCCGCGCACGGTCAGGTCGAGATCGGGAAACTCCTGGCGCGCGACGTCCGAGGCCGAGTAGACGCTGGCGCCGCTCTCGCTGACGGTGACGGCGAAGATGTTGTCGAGCTTGCGCTCGCGCAGAAACTCGCGCACGAACTGATCGGTCTCGCGTCGGCGGTGCCGTTGCCGATGGCGATGGCGCGCACGTTGTGTTGCGCCATCAACTTCTCCATCACCTTTGCCGACTGCTCCAGCGCCGCTCTTGGAGGTGAAGGGATACATGACGTCATGCGCGAGAAACTTTCCGGTCTCATCGACGACCGCGAGCTTGCATCCGGTGCGCAGGCCCGGGTCGATGCCCAGCACGGAGATCGGCCCGGCGGGCGGCGAGAGCAGCAGGTTGTGCAGATTGTCGCGAAAGACGGCGATGGCATCGGCGTCGGAGCGCTTCTTCAGTTCGAGGCGAATCTCGCCCTGGATGGATGAATTCAGCAGGCGCTGCCAGGAGTCTTCAATGGCCAGTGTGAGCTGCGGAGTCCAGTCGCCCGGGCTGCGCAGGATGCGCGACCTGCAGGATGCCGACGGCGCGCTGCGGCTCCAGTTCCATCAGGAAGAAGAGGACGTTTTCGGCCTCGCCGCGGCGGATGGCCAGCATGCGATGCGAGGGAATGGTCTTCACCGGCTCGCGATAGTCGTAGTACATCTTGAACTTTTCCTGCTCATCGACGGCATCGGTGGCCTTGCGGCTGGTGATGACGCCCTCGTCGAAGAGAAGTTGGCGGAGCGCCTTGCGCAGGTCGGCATCTTCGCTGATCGTTTCGGCGACGATGTGGCGCGCGCCTTCGAGCGCTTCGTCGAGGTTGGCGACGCCTTTTTCTTCGCTGACGAAGGTGGCGGCGAAGTCAGCGAGCGGCAGCGCGGCGGGCTGCTGCGCCCAAAGATACTGGGCCAGCGGCTCCAATCCCTTTTCGCGCGCGATGGTGGCCTTGGTGCGGCGCTTGGGCTTGTAGGGCAGGTAGAGATCTTCGAGCTCGCTTTTGTCGAGACAGCTGCTCGATGCGCGCCTTCAGCTCGTCGGTGAGCTTGCCCTGCTCTTCGATGGAGTGAAGGATGGTTTCGCGGCGCGCGACCAGATCGCGGAAGTAGGCGAGCTGCTCTTCGATTTCGCGGATCTTCACTTCGTCGAGATTGCCGGTGGCCTCCTTGCGATAGCGCGCAATGAAGGGCACGGTGCCGCCGCCATCGAGCAGTTCGATGACCGGGACGAGGCCGCGCAGAGGGACGTCGATGGTTTGCGACAGGTGCAGCAGGATTTCCGGGGAGAGGCTTTTTAATTCAGACATGGCTTACGTTCATTCTAATTGCGCGGCTTGAGGAAAACCTTGGGGGCGGAGCAATTAGAGAGAGGTAAGGTTTCAAAGTTTCATGGTTTCAAGGTCGAAGGGCAAGGACTTAGGGTCAACATCTCCTCGTGAGCCAACTGCGTGCTGCTGCCCTCCCACATTCGCCAAAGGATGGCGGATGTGGGCCACCCCGTTTCGCCCCCTGTTCACTGAGCTTGGCCTCGGCGGTGCTGGAGGTAGGTGTAGGCGGAGGCGCAGGCGACGAGGGCTCCGAGTGTGCCCTCGATGAGGTCGGGCCGGGCGTGGTCGGTGAGCAGGTGGATGGCCCAGAGCATGGGAACCTGCCAGAGTTCGACGACGCGGGTGTAGAAGGCTCCGAGCAAGGCCATGACGGTGTTCATGTAGAAGTAGCCGGTGAGGCCGACCAGAGCGACCAGCAACATTGCGGCCCACATCTGCGGGGAGAGCGACTGCAGGCCGACGTGGGTGGAGGCGCGGAGAAAGAGTCCGCCGAGCGTGGCTCCGACGAGGGCGGGAGCGATGAGCCAGAAGAGATGCTCGTCCTTGTGCTGGGCGCGCTCCCAGACCTTGTAGGTGGCGGCGCGCGCGATGAGGGCGAGGACGAGGAAGAGGATGCCGCGGCGCGGGTTGAGGACGGTTCCGGGCTCACGCACGGCTTGGGCGGCGAAGAGGATGAGCGCGGCGGCCAACACCGCCAGGGTGCGGCGCTCGTAGGCGCGGCGGGGGCCGCGCACATAGGCGAGGATGAGTGCGTCCAGCAGGAGGACGGCCTGGGTGACGCGCCCGCTGAGCAAGGCGATGGCTCCGAACCAGCCGACGTAGGTGAGGCCTCCGGTGACGACGCGCAGCAGGGCGAGGCGCGGCGAGCGCGGCCGCCACTGGGTGGGCGACGGGCGCACCAGGAGCGCCAGCAAGGCGAGCGCGAGCAGAGAACGGTCGACCAGAATGGTGGCGAGCGAGAGCTGAGCGCGGCGCGCCAGCAACTCGATGGAGACCGTGATGGCGACCTCGGATGCAACCATGCCGGGCAGCGGCAGGCGGCTCCAGAAGGATGGCTCGACGTTGTTGTTCAAGCCTGCAACCCTTTCCGCAACATTGTTCCCGGATAATTCTGCAGATCAGACGCGATTGTAAATGGTCGCGGTGGGGGGGATTCTTGGCAAGTTTGGGCCCGCTTGCTTGGGTTTGCGAAAGGCGACGGGGCTGGTGGTTGAAGGGCCTCTGGGACGGCTCGGGAGATTTGAGCGGCGCTGGGGTGCTTCACTTCGTTCAGCATGACAACCTTAAACACAACGGCAAACACAACGGCAAACACGACTGCAAACACGACTGCAAATACAACGGCGAACACAACTGCCACAGACAACGACTGGACTTGCTGCGGGAGCGAGCGGGCGGCGAAAATCGGCAATGGGGGCGGGAGTCCTATAGTGTAGGAGATGGGGGATTCGGTTTTGATGAGAGAATCCCGTTGGAGAGCAGACGTGCAGTCGAGGTTCGAAGTGAAATTATTGAGGCAGTGTTGGCGGAGGCTTTCCGCATGAAATACCATTCCGACGTTTTGATTCTTGGCGCAGGCGCGGCGGGACTGATGTGCGCCATCGAGGCGGGGAAGCGCGGGCGCTCGGTGACGGTGCTGGAGAGCTCGAACCGGGCGGGGCAGAAGATACTGATCTCAGGCGGCGGGCGCTGCAACTTTACCAACGTGGAGAGTGGCGCGGAGAGTTTTATCTCGGAGAATCCGCACTTTGCCAAGTCGGCGCTGGCGCGGTATACGCCGGAAAAGTTTATCGCGATGGTGGAGCGCCACGGCATTGCCTGGCATGAGAAAAAGCTGGGGCAACTGTTCTGCGACCGCAGCGCGCAGGAGATTCTGACGATGCTGGAAGAGGAGTGCGTGCGGGTGGGGGTGCGGGTGAAGCTCTCGGCGCAGGTGCGGGAGGTGCGGCACGAGGGACAGTTTACGGCGGTGACCGGGGAGCATGAGTTCTCCTCCGATGCCCTGGTGGTTGCGACCGGCGGCCTTTCGATTCCGAAGATGGGGGCGACGCCGTTTGGCTACGAGCTGGCACGGCAGTTTGGACTGAAGATCGTGGAGCCGCGTCCGGCGCTGGTGGCGTTTACGCTGAACGCGGTGGATGCGAAGCGCTTCTGCGACCTGACCGGAGTTTCGACCGAGGTGGTGGCGCGGATCGGGAAACAGAGCTTCCGGGAGAAGCTGCTGATCACGCATCACGGCTTCAGCGGGCCGGCGATCCTGCAGATTTCCTTGTACTGGAAGCCGGGGGAAACGGTCACGCTGGATTGGGTTCCGGAAAAGCAGGTGTTTGAGGCGCTGATGGCGACGGGAGCGCGGCGCGACGCCTCGGCAGCCGGGGCGGCGCTGCGCGAGGTGCTGCCGATCCGGATCGCCGAACGCTGGTTGGAGCTGGTTCCGATCACGAAATGGACGAACGCGGCGCTGGAAGAGGCGGAGCGGGCATTGCATCAGTTTGAATTTGTGCCGGCAGGAACGGAGGGCTTCGCCAAGGCGGAGGTGACGGCGGGCGGAGTGGACACCGGCGAGCTTTCGGCAAAGACGATGGAGGCGAAGAAGGTTCCGGGGCTGTATTTTGTGGGCGAGGTGGTGGATGTGACCGGACATCTGGGAGGGTACAACTTCCAGTGGGCTTGGGCTTCGGGATTTAGCGCGGGGCAGGCGGTGTAGGGCGGGAGTTGGATGAGATCGTTGGGTGGAGGGCGATGTTTCGACAACCGCCGAGAAGTACTGCCGAGTGCCCACGCCGCTTATTTGGGGTTGCGTTACTTGGTCTTGCGAGACTTCCATACGAGCAATAGAATCGCGCCGGGACTGGCCACTATGAGCGCCCAGGCGACAGCAGCTTCAGCTGCATAGCCATCCTCGTCGGACACGAGGCCCACGGCGAGTAATAGTAAAGGGGCCATACCCACCAGAATCAATAGGCAAGCGAATATGGGAGAGGTCGGATACCGGGGCCACTTCTTCATCTTCTCTCCGGTTCCGTTACATTCCATGTCGAGAACTTTACGCCGCTTCACGACCAAGTTCCACGTTTGCTGACGGCAACAGGGTAAGTGTCCACCCATCATGTGCTGATGAGGGGATTAAAAAAAGCGTCCGTTGGGGACGCTTTGGTTCAGGATGACACTCTCAAAAATTACAATTCACCTAGATGCCGATCCCCTAGATACCGAGTTTCTTGACCTCTTCGTTGTAGTACTTGTGGTAGAGGATGTTCCACTCGGGGGTGCCTTCGGGGATGATGCGGCGCTGGTTTTCGATTTTCTGGCGGGCGGCTTTGTCGAGCTTTTCTTCGTTGGCGAGCAGATCTTCGAGGATGCGGCGCACCTCCTGACGGATGTCGTCGTAGCCTTCGAGGAACTCGACGTTCTTGAGGCTGGCGAGCTGCTCGGTGGCGGCTGCGGCGAGCTTGTTGAGTTTTTCGCGGGAGAGTCTCATAGCACCGCCTTGTATTTCTTCACCAGTTCGTTCTTGACCCGCTTGAACATCTCCTGGTAGTTGGCCGCGCTTTTGCGCATCTCGTCCGAGTAGGCTTCAAGGATGACGCGGACTTCGTCGTTGATACGGTCCTCAAGACTGAGTTCTTCGACCATGGAGCTCTGGACGCCCTCGATGACTTTCTCGAGCTCGTGGGTCTGAATGAAATGATTGTCTTGCAGCCGTTTGACGGTTTGCCGGGCTATGTAGCCCACGTATTCTTTCGAAAAGAGCATGATTGTGTGTCGGACCTTGCGCTGGAAAACCAAATTTTAGCACAGGCGCGCGGGGCAATTTGAGGCGGTGGCGACAGGAATACAAAGTGAGCGGGCACTCTGGAGGACGGGGCGCGGCTGAAAGGTGAATTCCCGGACGAGAAATTTTGGCACGGGGCGGCGGCCAGGAGAGCTGATGCGCCGTGCTGGGAGTATGATGATCGGACGCCAGGCGATGCGGCCAGTTGCAGCCGGGCCAACCATTTGATAGAACAGCAGAAAGCCATGTTAGAAGACCTGACCAGCATTCACGACGACATGCACGCCTTTACCCAAGGGCTGGGGCTGCGGCGCTTTCACGGATACATTCCGGACGAGATGCCCAGTGTGCTTTGGGACGGCGAGGACGTCAACGAGAGCTGGAAGGACTTTGTTGAACTGGCGCGCGCCTCGGGTGCCCCGTTCATCACGATGAACGCAGTGCAACTGGAGGCCGACGACGTGGAACTGCTGCTGTCGGAGTTGCGCCGCTCCAGCTTTAGCCGCGAGGAAGATATGGAGACGGCTCGGCAGTTGCGCTCGCACTTCGGGCGTATCGGCTTCATTCAGCTTGGCTTTCCGTATCAGGGAGTGATGTTTCTTTGCGAGCTCTCGACCGACTGGTATGAGGGCTACAAAGCGCTGCAGGAGATGGCCGACGACCTGGGAGGCATCATGATCGACGGCTCGACGGACGGTTCCGAGGAAGACGAGCGCTGAGGGTGCGCTGGCTTCGGCGGGCGCAGGAGAGCGCGAAGGACTCGAATCCGCAAGAGATTGCGCGGCTGCTGGCGGCGGCGATGGATCTGCCGGAGATGGTGGCCTCAGTGCTTGCGGCGCGCGGCATCCGCTCGGTGGACGAGGCTCACCGCTTTCTGCATCCCTCGCTCGATCAACTACACAACCCCATGACAATGTTGGGCATGCGCGCAGCCGTCGAACGGCTGGAGCGTGCCATTGCGCAACGCGAGCCGATGCTGATCTACGGCGACTACGACGTGGACGGCACCATAGCGACGGTGATTTTGAAGACGGTGGTGGAGTTGCTCGGCGGCCAGTGCGACTTCCACGTGCCGCACCGCTTGCTGGAGGGATACGGCATGCGCGACGAGGTGATCGAGCGCGCCGCCGCCAACGGAGTCCGGCTGATTATCAGCGTTGACACCGGAATCCGCGCCTTTGCCGCCGCCGAAACCGCCGAACGCGCGGGCGTGGACCTGATTGTGACCGACCACCACCTTGTGGCGCAGGGCGAGGGCGTTCCGCGAGCCCTGGCCGTGCTGAATCCGAATCAATCCGATTGCGGCTATCCCTGCCGGTATCTGTGTGGCGCGGGGGTGGCGTTTAAGGTGGCGCAGGCGCTGCTGGAACGCTCGGGCCGGCAGCGGCTGATTCCTTCCTTCCTGAAAATAGTGGCGATTGCGACGATTGCGGACTCGGTGCCGCTGCTTGGCGAGAACCGGGTCCTGGTCTCGCTGGGGCTGGAAGGATTGCGCAGGGTGGTGAATCCGGGACTGAAGGCGCTGATGGAAATTTGCGAACTGGGTGCTTCCGGACGTGCTCCGACTCCCGGCGAGGTGGCGTTCCGCATTGCGCCGAGGATGAACGCGGCGGGGCGTATGGACGTGGCCAAAGACGTGGTCGAGCTGCTTACGGTGAAGGACGCGGGGCGCGCAAAAGAGCTGGCCGAAGGATTGGACCGGCTGAACTCGGCGCGGCAGCAGGAGGAGCAACGCATCACCGAGGCGGTGCTGCGGCAGGTGGAAGAGAGCGCGGAGCTGCGCGGCGCGGCCTGCATGGTGGTGGAGGGCGAGGGATGGCATCGCGGAGTGATCGGCATCTGCGCCGCTCGGGTGGTGGAGCGATTTGGTCGTCCGGCGGTGGTGATCTCTCGCGAGGGCGAGGAGGCGCATGGATCGGGGCGCTCGATTCCGGGCTTCCATCTGCTGGATGCGTTGGAGAGCGTGCCGGAGCTATTCCTGCGCTTTGGCGGACACGCCGCGGCGGCGGGGTTTGCGATGCGCTCGGACCAGGTTGCGGAGTTGCGGCGGCGGCTCAATGACTACGCGAGCGCGAAGCTGACGGTCGAAGAGTTGCAGCCGGTGCTGGAATTTGACGGCGAGCTGACGATGGAGCAGGTAACGCCTCGGCTGTGGGAGCAACTGTGCTGCTTGCAACCGTTTGGGATGGGAAATCCCGAGCCGGTATTTGTGGCTCGCGGCGTGACCCTGATGGGCGAGCCGAAGGTGATGCGCGAAAAGCATGTGAAGCTGAAGCTGCGGCGGTATGAGAACAGTGCGGATCGGGCCGCAGGCGTGGGCGGGAATGCGGCAAAGGCTGCCGCTCCGGGCATGCAGGCGCTGGCTCGCGGGCTGGATGCGCTGGGCTGGCGGATGGCGCATCGGCTGGAGGCTGAGCCGCTCTCGGGGGGCGAAGCCGTGGATGTGCTCTTCCGCATTGAGCAGAACACACATAAGGATTTTGGCGGCGGACTGCAACTGGTGCTGTCGGACTTCCGGCGGGCAGCGGGGGCGGAAGCGGAGGCGGCTGCGGCGGCAGAGGCGTGAGCAAAGAGACGGGCTCTGGCCAATCTTCGAATACAACTGCTACTCGCCTCATGATGAGACACAGTCGTGGTGTCTGGAGCCCCACAATCGCCAACTGCGGGCGGTTGTGGGGCTCCCGCCGCCGAGTTTGGCCCGTCCCGTTTGAGAGCAATTCATAACCGGGGAATGGTGTGGGCTGAGGGTGGCTCGCGTACACTGGGTTAGTAATGCCTGTATCGATCCCTCGTCTGCGAATCTGGTTTGCCGTGATGGCCTTGGCGGCTATTGCGGTGGTGACAGGATTCTACCTGCGCGCACGGATGGAGATGCGCGGCGCGTTTAAAAATCTTCCGGGAAAACTTGGGATCGAGATTCAGCAGACGAGCGAAGGCTTTTCGCTTTCCAAGAGCGAGGGCGGACGCACCCTGTTCACGATTCACGCCTCTAAGGCAACGCAATTCAAAGAGGGCGGACGGGCCGAGCTGCATGATGTAAATATTTTGGTTTACGGGCGGAACTCGGATCGCTTTGACCAGATCTACGGCGATGACTTTGAGTATGACCAGCAGGCGGGAACGGTGACGGCCAAGGGGCAGGTTTACATCGACCTGCAGGGCAACCCGCAGGGCCAGAGCGTGGCCGACCAAGCGCCGCCGGGTGTGACGCCGGAGCCCATTCATCTTCGTACCCAGGGGATGATCTTCGACCAGCGGAGCGGCCTGGCCGAGACCGAAGGGCGGGTTGATTTCGGCGTGCCGGAGGCCACCGGGACGGCCCAGGGCGCGACCTATGACTCGAAGAAGAACGAATTGACGCTGCACGCGGCGATCGACATTCAAACCGCAGGCGCGGAGCCGACGCACATCCAGGCTGTCCACGGCACGATTACCAAGGAACCGCATGTGGTGATTCTGGAGTCGGCGCAGTTGGAGGGAAGAGAGCGTAAGGTTCTGGCCGACCACGCGGTGGTGGACTTGGCGGCGGACAATTCGATCCAAGAGATTCACGCCACGGGCAACGTGCGCCTGAGCGAGGCGGGCGGATTGCGGTTGCGCTCGCCGGCGGCCGAGATGAAGGTGGGCGCGGAGAACATGGTGGAATCGGCACTGTTTACCGGCGGAGTGGATTTTGAGTCCGAGACGCAGGGCGCCAGCGGACACTCCGGCGAGATGCTGCTGCACTTTGTGCGGGCGGCGGCGAAGAACGGGGACGGGAGCAGGAAACAGGGCGCAGTGGAACGGATCGCGCAATCCGTGACTCAATCCGCAGCCCATTCCGCAAGCCAATCCGCAAGCCAGAGTACAACCCCGCCCAACCAAAAGAAGGTTGAACGGGGCACCCTTGCGGACGCATCTGCAACTCGATCTTCGAGACCAGGATCTTCGAGACCAGGATCTTCGACGCCAGGATCGAGACCAGGCGCGGGGCAGGGGAAGGGAAGCGGCAGTACGGCTCTGTTGAAGACCATCTATGCCAGCCGCGGGGTCACGTTGCAACAGGCACCGCGGGCGGCGAGCCAGAATCCACAGGCTCTGGCGATGACCTCCAGCGCCATGACGTTTGTGGTCAGCCAGGGGCGGCTGTTGAACTCGGCGCAAACCGAGGCGGCGGGGCAGCTCATCATGAGCGCTGCTGGAGCCAAGAATGCGGGCGAGCAGACGGTGATCGACGCCCAGCATTTCAGCGCGGAATTTGGCGAGGAGAACCGATTGCGCACGGCGCATGGCGTGGGCGCGGTGCGGGTCACCAGCCACACTCCGGGGCTGCCCGACAAGGTCAGCACCAGCGATACGATGGTGGCGCAGTTTACGCCGGGCGGCGAGGTTTCGCGTGTGATCCAGGAGGGCAATTTCCGCTATCGGGAGCCGGCGAGTTCGAAGAGCGAACTGGGTGGGCGGACCAGCTTTGCCGAACGCGCCACCTACTCTCCGCCGGAGGATGCGCTGACCTTGCAGGGAAGTCCGCGGATCGTCGATGGCGGGATGACCGTGACGGCCGACAGCATTCGCCTGCTGCGCGCGCACCGGCGAGGCTTTTGCGCAGGGCAACGTCAAGACCACCTACAGCGAGCTGAAGCAGCAGCCCAACGGGGCGCTGCTGGCGACGGCCGATCCGATTCACGTCACCGCGCGGGCGATGAATGCGCTGCAATCCTCCGGGCTGGCGCACTACACCGGCGGGGCGCGACTGTGGCAGGGATCCAACATCGTGGAGGCGCCGACCATCGACTTCGACCAGAAGACGCGCACCCTCGTGGCACAGGGAGACCGCAAGCATCCGGTCAACAGCGTGTTTCTCCAAGTGGACGGCAAGGGCAAGGCTTCGACCATGCTGGTGACGCGCGCCGAAGCTGAACTACGCCGATAGCGAGCGCCAGGCGCACTACTCCGGCGGAGTGACGGCCACGGACAAGACGGGGTGATGACGGCCGATCAGGCCGACGTCTTCCTGAATGCGGCCGGCGCTCGCCGGCGCGGCGCCAAGCAGGGCATCGCCTGAGCTCAGGACCAAGCCAGTTGGACCACATTATCGCCAGCACGCACGTGCTGGTGCAGCAGCAGGAGCGTCGCGCCGAGGGCGAAAAGCTGGTGTACACGGCCGCCAGCGGAAGCTATGTGATGACCGGAGGCTCGCCAATGCTGAGCGACCCGGTCAACGGCACGGTGCGGGGCGATTCGTTGACCTTCTACAGCCACGATGATAGGGTGGTCGTCGAGGGCGACGGTTCCTCGCGAGCCGTCACTCACACCCACGTTTCCCGCTAATGCAGACACTTTCCACCGAAGAGATCGGCAAATCGTATCGCGGCCGCCGCGTGGTCAATGGCGTTTCGCTGACGGTGCATCAGCGGCGAGGTGGTGGGACTGCTCGGGCCCAACGGCGCGGGAAAGACCACCAGCTTCTACATGATCGTCGGCCTGATCCCGCCCGACACGCGGACGGGTCATGATCGGGGACATGGAGATCACCGACGTTCCCATGTATCTGCGCGCCCGCCATCACGGCATCAGCTATCTTCCGCAGGAGGCTTCGGTCTTTCGCAAGCTGAGCGTGGAGGAGAACATTCTGGCGGTGCTGGAGACGCAAAGCTCCACCTGGGAGGAGCGCCACGAGCAAGATGGAGAAGCCTGCTCGACCAGCTTGGCCTGGGCCACATCCGCAAGAACAAGGGCTACGCGCTGAGCGGAGGCGAACGCCGCCGGGTGGAGATCGCCCGCGCGCTGTGCATCAATCCCAGCTTCATCCTGCTCGATGAGCCGTTCAGCGGGATCGACCCGATCGCGGTGCTCGATCTGCAGAAGATCATCTTCGCCCTGAAGGAGAGCGGGATCGGCGTTCTGATCACCGACCACAACGTCCGCGAAACGCTCTCGGTGGTGGACCGCGCCTACATCATCAACGAAGGCCGCATCTTCCGCACCGGAACGCCCGAGCAGCTTGGCAACGATCCCGAGGTCAAGCGAGTTTACCTGGGCGAGAGTTTCACGTTGGTCTAGGCAGCGTCGCAGGCTAAGGGCTTTTTTATAGCATTTTGATTGCCGAACTCCGCAGTACAACCGAACTTTCTAGTTTAGAATCGGTTTGGGGAAACCTCCCCTTAGTCGCTGGTGCATGGTATCTCTGCAGACAAAGCTGAATCTCAAGGTCACGCAACGCCAGATCCTGACTCCAGGACTGGTGCAGATGGTCAGCGTCCTGGCGCTCAATAAGCTTGAGCTCAAGGACATGATCAACGAAGAGATGGTGGAAAATCCGGTGCTGGACTGAGTACTTGGACCCGGTGCCGACGATCGACCAGATTGCCGCCCGCGAGGAGCAGCGCGAGCGCGACAGCGCCGCCGCGGTCGATCGAAGAGCCCAAGACCACCCCGGAGGAGCGCGACCCGTTCGAGGAGGTCGATTTCGGCTCCTTCTTCAACGATTACCTGGACCCTGGATACCGCAGCAACACCGAGCTGGAGTCGATCGAAAAGCCTTCGTTCGAGAACTTTCTCTCCAAGCCGACGACCTTGACCGACCACCTGATGTGGCAGCTCGGCGCGATGCAGGTCAAGGACGACGTGCTGGCGGCGGCAGAGCTGATCATCGGCAACCTGGGCGACGACGGCTACCTGCTGTCCAGCGATGAGGAGCTGCTGGAGCAGGGCGCGGGTTCGCTGAGCGTGCTGGAGGGCGGTGCGGCACTGGAGCAGGAGCTTGGCAGCGCCGGAGCCAGGCGGGCGACGGGGCAGCCGGCGAGCGTCCCAAGCTGGTTCCCAAGCCGGAGCTGCCCGCAACGCGCTGTTTGGCCGCGACGCACTGCACGAGGCGCTCGACCTGGTGCGGCAGATGGATCCGGTGGGGGTGGCCGCGCGCGACCTGCGCGAGTGCCTGATGGCGCAGCTCAAGGATCTGATGCGGGTCCACGATGAGCGCGGCGGCGAGCCGGATATGCCCGAGCTGCTGGAAGACGCCATGGTGATCGCGGATAAGCATCTGCACGCGCTGCAGAACAAGCAGATTCGCGAGATTGGCCGGGCGATGAACAAGAGCATGGAGCGGGTGGAGCGCTGCGTGGCGTTGATTCGCACGCTGGACCCCAAGCCTGGCCTGCGCTACAACATCCCCGAGACGCGGCTGATTGAGCCCGACGTTGCGATCATCAAGCAGGGCGACGAGTACCTGGTGGTGATGAACGACGACGACATGCCGCAGCTCCGGCTGAACCCGACTTACAAGAAGCTGCTGAGCAAGGAAGGCAACGAGAAGGACGTGCGCACCTACGTCAAGGAGCGCTACAAGTCGGCCATTCAGTTGATCAAGAACATCGAGCAGCGCAAGCAGACGATCCTGAAGGTCTGCTATGCGATTATCGGGCGGCAGCGGGAGTTCCTGGATTTTGGCATCGACTACCTGAAGCCGATGATGATCAAGGAAGTGGCCGAAGAGATCGGCGTGCATCCCTCGACGGTGAGCCGGGCCGTGGCCAGCAAGTACGCGCACACCCCGCAGGGAGTCTTCGAGCTGCGCTATTTCTTCAGCGAGAGCGTCAACGGGCCGGAGGGCGGCGCGACTTCGCTGCTGATCCTGAAGCGCCGGGTCAAGAAGCTGATCGAGGACGAAGACAGCTCGCGGCCGCTGACCGACGAGCAGATCACCCGCATTCTGCAGTCGCAGGGAATCCAGGTGACGCGGCGCACGGTGGCAAAGTACCGCGAGGATATGAAAATTCCCTCGACCCATCAGCGGCGGGTAAAAAAGTAAATTCCTTGCTTCCTTAGGTCCGTAAGACTGGCAGTGCCTCTCCACATCTGATATAACCAAACGCCCACGGTAGTTTTTTCCGTGGCGCGAGCTGGGGGCGAATGTCTCCTGGTTCGGCGGCAGTGGCAATGGATTGGAGCCGATCATTGTTGGTTTCGGCTCTGGACGATGTACACTCCAGCACTGAAAAAGGGCTGTGGGCTTTAAGGAGGGGAAATCGAATGATCGTGGAGTTACACCGGTAGGCAATTCGACATCACTCCCAAGATTCGCAAGGAAGTGGAGGCTGGACTGGCGAAGCTTGCAAAGATCGTGGGCGATAACTGTACCAGCAAGGTGATTCTGACGGCGGAAAAACAACGCCGCATCGCCGAGATCACATTGACGCGGCGGACCAAGAAGCTAGTGGGCCATGGCGAAGCCACCGACGTTCTGGTGGCCGTCGACGAGGCTCTGGAGCACATTGAAAAGCAGTGCCTGAAGCTGAACACGCGCAAGCGCGACGTAAAGCGGGCCGAGAAGCCAACCTGGAAGCGCGAGGCTCCGGAGGTGGAACTGCCGATGGCGATGGGCGCCGCGGCGGTGGCGGCGGTTCCGGTGGTGGTGCATAAGTTCCCGGCCAAGCCCAAGATGACGGAAGCTCACCTGGTGAAGAGCCAGGAATCCGTGGCGCTGCAGCCGATGACGATTGAAGAGGCGGTAAAGGAGTGCGAATTCCGCGACAAGGGAGTCTTCGTCTTTCGCGATAAGAAGGGCGTGGTGCGCGTGCTGCATCGCCGCAAGGACGGCAAGCTGGAGCTGATCGAAGTGCCGTAGGGACCGGGCGCCGGCGGCCGGGGCGGCGTCCATTGCCGCGTACCCGCCGGTCAACTACCCCACCCAAGCAACAGAAGCTTGGATGGGACACCCGCTGGCAGGTGCGGGTAGAGAGGGATTTCGGGGGTGAGCGCGCACGCGGGCGAAACAGGGCCCAGGGTGCGCGCTCATTCGCATTTGGCCAGCAGGGCGACTCGTGCTCCGGTACGTAACATATCGTAACGAAGTATGAGCTTTCACGAGATCACCCTCTGCTGCTAAATTACGCGTATGGCCCGCAAAGCTGGTACCGGCAAACCTGTACACCCTTCCGCTGCCGAACTGGAGCGCAAGAGCCCAGCCTCGAAGGCCAAGCTGGTGATGATCACCGGATTGAGCGGCTCGGGGAAGATCACGGCGCTGAAGGTGTTTGAGGACATGGGGTATTACTGCGTGGACAATCTTCCCGCGGAGTTGATCCCCAGCTTTGCCCAGCTCATTGAGGACACCCGCGACAACAAGAACGCCGCCATCGTGGTGGATATCCGCGAGGGCAGCCGCCTGGAGCAGCTTGCCGGAGATCATTGGCGATCTGAAGAAGCGGCTGGACGTGACGCTGATCTATCTGGACACCAGCGACAAGGTTCTGGTGCGGCGCTTCAGCGAAACCCGGCGGCCTCATCCCCTGGGTGCGGCGGACTCGGTACCGACTTCGATTACGAGCGAGCGGCGCAGGCTGGAGCCGATCCGCAACATCGCCGATCTGGAGATCGACACTTCAAAATTCAACGTCCACGAGCTGCGCACGCATCTGGTGGAGCTGTTCAAGCCGAGCGGGGACGAGCGCCAGCCGCTGCTGGTTTCCATGCTGAGCTTTGGATTTAAGAACGGCGTCCCGGAGAGCGCGGACCTAGTGTTCGACGTGCGCTTCCTGCCGAATCCGCACTTTATTCCGGAATTTCGTCCTTACACGGGCAAGCATCCGCAGGTGGCAAAATATATCCGCTCGTTTCCCGCAGACCCAGGAATTTATCGCCAAGGTGATGGATCTGCTGTTGTTTCTGCTGCCGCATTATGTCGCGGAAGGGAAGAGCTACCTGACCGTAGGCTTTGGCTGCACCGGCGGCCAGCACCGCTCGGTGTTCATGGCCGAGGAGATCAAGAAGCGGCTGGCCAAGGCGGGCTACCGGGTGAAGGTGGAGCATCGGGATAGCCCAAGGTAGAAGAGCCAGGTTTCAAAGTTTCAGAGGTTTCAAGGTTTCAAAGTTGGACACAAAAGGCGGCGGGGATGCGGGATGCGGCCATAGTTGGGCGTGATCGAGATGCTGCGTCGCCAAATTCATGATAATCGGCCTCCAGGTCCTAAACGCGCGGGTGGAGACTGGCAGGTCGGAAGGCGTAGAATCAAAGTTTGACTCCCAAAATCCTGATGCCAGATGGGCCGCCATCTCAATGAGTAGTGCATGCGCCGACTGATTCGCTTGATGTGGTATGTCCGGCCGTACTGGCCGCAGTTGATCGCCAGTGTGGTGCTGTTCTCGCTGGTCGGACTACTGGAAGCGTTCCGGGTGGCGCTGTTCCGTCCCATCTTCGACCGCGTGCTGACTCCGGAGACGCCGGGGCGCTCGATGGCGCTGGTTACGATTCCGCGCACCCATCACACCATCTATCTGGAACAGCTTGTTCCCAGCCATTTTCACAATCCCTGGACCGTGGTTGCGTTCGCGCTGATTGTCTCAGTGCTGTCTCAAGGGGATCTTCGACTACGCCGGCACGTACCTGGTGAACTACGCCGGCTTTGGGCTGGTGACCGATCTGCGCAATGAGATTTACGGCAGCGTTCTGCGCCGCTCGGCGGCCTTCTTCCAGAAGCATCCGACGGGGACGCTGGTTTCGGCGATCATCAATGACATCGACAAGGTGCAGTTTGCGATGTCGAGCGTGCTGGCGGAATTTCTGCAGCAGTTTTTCATCTTTGTGTTTACCGCCGCACTGGTGATTTCGGCGGGCGGCAAGCTGGCGTGGATTCTGCTGCTGTTTGTGCCGGTGATCTTGTTCAGCTCGCGCAAAATTGGACGGCAGGTGCGCCACACCACGCGGCGCGGGCCAGGACAAGCTGGCCGAGATTCAGAACATCCTGCACGAAACCATCACCGGCAATCGCATCGTCAAGGCCTTCAGCATGGAGCTCTGGGAGACGACGCGCTTCAAGGCGGCGGCCAAGCGGCTGTTCTCGGCCAACATGCGCTACGTGGTGGCGATGGCGGTGAGCTCTCCGCTGATGGACCTGCTGGGGGCGGTGGCCATTGCGCTGCTGCTGAAGCTGGGGCGCGACAGCATCAATCACGGCACCATGACCATTGGCGGGTTCATGGTCGTTCATCGCCGCGACCATCAGTCTCTACCAGCCGGTGCGCAAGTTTGCGACGTTCTACAACAGCTTTCAGCAGGCGCTGGGAGCTTCGGAATCGGTCTTCAAGTTCATGGACGCCAAGGACGAGGTGCGCGAGAAGGCGCACGCCGCGCAAGCTGCCGGGCTTTCACGATTCGATCCGCTTTGAAAACGTGCGCTTCTCCTACGGCGATGGCGAAGACGCACGCGAGGTGCTGAAGGGCATCAACCTGGAAGTGAAGGCCGGCGAGATGCTGGCGATCGTCGGCGGCAGCGGCGCGGGAAAGTCCACGATGGTGCACCTGATTCCGCGCTTCTTCGATGTCACCGGCGGGACGCATCCTGGTGGATGGCATCGATGTGCGCGATCTGTCGCTGGCCTCGCTGCGCGGCGCAGATCGGCATTGTGGCGCAGGAGACGATGCTGTTCAACGACACGGTGCGCAACAACATCGCCTACGGCCAGCCGCACGTTTCGCAGCAGGATGTGGAGCGCGCGGCCCAGGCGGCGCTGGCGCACGACTTCATCCTGCGGATGCCGGAGGGCTACAACACGGTGATCGGCGAGCGCGGCTTCCGGCTCTCCGGCGGCGAGCGGCAGCGGCTGAGCATCGCGCGCGCGCTGCTGAAGAATGCGCCGGTGCTGATTCTGGACGAGGCCACCTCGGCGCTGGATTCCGAGAGCGAAGCGCTGGTGCAGACCGCGCTGCAGAACCTGATGACGGGCCGCACCGTGTTCGTCATCGCGCACCGGCTCTCGACGGTGCGCCGCGCCGATCGCATTCTGGTGCTGGAGAACGGAACGATTGCCGACCAGGGCTCGCATGATGATCTGCTGTCGCGGCTGGGTACCTATCGCCGTCTTTATGAACTGCAGTTTGTCGATCTCGACGCGCCCAAGCAGGACGCGAGCGTGGAAGGAGGCGGAGACTAACCATGGCGATCCGCTCCATGACCGGCTTTGCCCAGATCAAGGGCCAGCACGGTAAGACCGCATACACGTTCACCGCCAAGTCGGTGAACCATCGCTTCCTGGACCTGCACCTGCGCCTGCCGGGAAGATCCGAGCTCTTCGAGCAGCAGCTTGCGCAAGCTCTTCAAGGAGAAGATGCACCGCGGACACGTGGAACTGACGCTCACCCTGGAGTACGCTGGAGCCACCGGCATCAGCGTCAACCACGAACTGGTCTCCGGCTACGTCAAGGCATTTCGCGAGTTGTCGGATGAACTCGACCTGCACGGCGAAGTCGATTTGAACGCGGTCTTCCGCTTGAATGGCGTGCTTTCGGCCTCCAGCGAGATGCCGGACGAGGCGGAGTTGCAGGCGGCGCTGCTGACGGCGGCCGCCGAACTGATCGATCTGCTGAACGCCAACCGCCGCCTGGAGGGCGACCACACCCGCGCCGAACTGGAGTCACGGATGGATCAACTGGAGCGCAACACCGCCGAGGTGGAAAAGCTGCGCGGCACGGTGCTGGCCGCGCACCTGGAGCGCATCCGCGCGCGCATGGCGGAGCTGCTGGAAGGCAAGGCCGATCCCGATCGCATTCTGCAGGAGGCGGCGATGCTGGCCGAGCGCAGCGACGTGCAGGAGGAGATCGTGCGCCTGCTGACCCACATCAGGCATTTCCGCGGCTTGCTGGAAGAGGGCGAGGATGTCGGCAAGAAGCTCGACTTCCTGCTGCAGGAGATGAATCGGGAGGCCAACACCATGCTCTCGAAAACCACCGGCCTGGCGGGCGATGCGATGCGCATCACCGAACTGGGACTGGCGCTGAAGAGCGATATTGAAAAATCCCGCGAACAGGTGCAAAACGTCGAATGAGCCCTGCGTCTTTATCATCTCAGCGCCCTCGGGCAGCGGTAAATCGACGCTGGTGAATGACATCAAGCGCCTGGTGGACCGGCTCGATTTCTCGGTTTCCTACACCACGCGGCCTCCGCGCGGCAGCGAAGAAAACGGCCGCGAGTACTACTACACCAGCCGCGATGTCTTCGAGCGCATGATCGAGCGAGGCGAATTCCTTGAATATGCCGACGTTTTCGGAAACTACTACGGCACGGCGAAGAAGTTTCTGGACGATGCGATTGTGCGCGGCCACGACCTGCTGCTGGATATCGACGTGCAGGGCGCGTCGCAGCTGCAGAAGAGCTTGCCGGAGGCAATCAGCATCTTTATCCTGCCGCCGACCAAGCAGGAGTTGGAGAAGCGCTTGCGCCGCCGCAGCTCGGCCGAACGCATGACCGACGAGGCGGTCATCCGGCGCCGGCTGGAAACCGCGACGCCGGGAGATTGAAAAATATCCGAGAATACGATTACATTCTGGTGAACGACCAATTAGACGATTCGATTGACGCGCTGAAGGCGATTATTCTCACCGAGCGCCTGCGCGCCGCCGGGCGCGAGCCTGCGCGAGCCGACGAGCAGAAGCTCGCGGAGCTGGCGCGAGAGACGCAGGCTGGAGCATGTGCCGGCCAAGTCTGGGCCCCATTCTGGAAAGCTTTCGCAAGACGACCGTGTAATTCACAGGGGGTACGAAGTGGATCTCTACAACGGGTTCGACAGCAATTACCGATACATTCTGGTGGCCGCCCGCCGCGCCCGCCAGCTGCAGTCCGGCGCAAGCCCATTGGTGGCTACGGATTCCACCAAGCCGTGCCGCATCGCCGCCCAGGAGTTGCAGGCCGACAAGGTGAAGTGGGAGACCACGCCCGCTGCGGCCGGTTGCAGTGCCGGATTCGGAGACCGGCGTAGCCTAGACCGAGGCGGCTCAGAGCCCACGTTTCGCCAGAGGAAGTGCGGATGTGCGGATTGCCGAGCGGCGCAGGAGCTTGCGTGCGCAATCGAATCGCCGCGCGCGTCCGGCATCGAATCCAACTAGAAGACTGACTCCATGAAAATCGCACTGGGAGTTACGGGCGGCATCGCCGCATACAAGGCCGCCGAGATTGCGCGCCGTCTGCAGGAGCGCGACATTCGCGTGCAGGTCGTCATGACCGAGCGCCGCGCAGGAGTTCGTGCGTCCGCTGACCTTTGCCGCGCTGACCGGCGAAAAGGTCATCACCGAGATGTTCTCGCAGCGCGACTCCAACTCGACGCTGGATTCCTCGGTGGAACACATCGGCGTGGCGCAGTCGATTGATGCGCTGCTGGTGGCGCCGGCGACGGCGGCAACGCTGGCTCGCTTTGCCCACGGCCTGGCCGAAGATTTTCTCTCCACGCTCTACCTCGCGACCACGGCTCCGGTGGTGGTGGCGCCGGCGATGAACGTGAACATGTGGCGTCATCCGGCGACGCAGGCCAATCTGCAGACCTTGCGCGCGCGCGGCGTCACCATCGTCGAGCCGGGCGAGGGATACCTGGCCTGCGGCATGACCGGCGAGGGACGGCTGGCGGATACGGATGTCATCGTCGAAGCGCGTGCTGGCGCGGATTGGGCAGCGCGAGGACCTGAAGGGCGAGCACGTTTTGATCTCCGCCGGACCGACCTATGAGCCGATTGACCCGGTGCGCTTCCTGGGAAATCGCTCCAGCGGAAAGATGGGATATGCCCTGGCCGAAGCCGCACTGCGGCGCGGCGCGCAGGTGACGCTGGTGAGCGGACCGACCGCGCTGACGCCTCCGCCGGTGCGAGGAGTTTGTGCCGGTCGAGAGCAGCGCGCAGATGCGCGAGGCGTTGCTGGCGCGCTTCGGCCGCGCCAGCATCACCATCATGACGGCCGCGGTCTCCGACTTTGCCCCGGCGAGGTTGCCGGGCAGAAGATCAAGCGCGAGGGCGCGCTGAAGCTTGAATCTGCAGCCCACGGCGGACATTCTTGCCGAGCTTGGTTCCAGCCGCGCGCCCGGCCAGTTGCTCATCGGCTTTGCCGCCGAGACGCGAGAACCTGGTGGAGAACGCCCGCGGCAAACTCGAACGCAAACATCTGGATGCCATCGTGCTCAACGACGTTTCGCGCCCCGGCCTGGGCTTTGGCTCGGAGCGCAACGCCGGCGAGATCATCACCGCCGATGGAGACGACGGCGATTCCGGAGATGAGCAAGCTGGAGATGGCAGGGCGCATCCTGGATGCGGTGGTGAAGCTGCGCGCACGGCAGCAGACTCCCAAGGTGACCGCATAAGCATGGCAAAAGTTCTGGACGAGCAGAGCAGGAAGGCCGTTGCGGCCACCGTGCGCTACTATCGCGAGCTTGGAATCTACGATCTCTACCGGCGCGAGGTGCCCGAGGGCGTGAGCTTCGGGCAGACGATTGTGCGCGAAGAGCTGGCGGCGATTGGCGAGGAGGCTCGGCGGCGGAAGCGCTCGCGGTGCAGAGACTGCCGGCGCGAGGCCGCTGCCGATGCCGCGCAACTGGCGGCGCATCCTCGAGCGACAAGCCCGCCGCGCTGCGCGTGATTCGCGAAGACATTGGCGACTGCACCCGCTGCAAGCTGTGCCAGGGACGCACCAACATCGTCTTCGGCGTGGGCGATCCGCACGCGCGCATCATGTTCGTGGGCGAGGGTCCGGGCGCGGACGAAGACGCGCAGGGCGAGCCCTTTGTGGGCCGCGCCGGACAGTTGCTCAACAACATGATCACGGCCATGGGCATTCGCCGCGAAGACGTTTACATCGGCAACGTGGTGAAGTGCCGCCCGCCGCAAGAACCGCGCTCCGGAGCGCGACGAGTGCGAGACCTGCGGCCCATTCCTGATGCGGCAGATTTCCGTGGTGCGTCCGGAGATCATCGTGGCCCTGGGCGCGACGGCGGCCAAGTTTCTTCTCGGCGCCACGGACTCGATGGCCAATCTGCGCGGCCACATCTACGACTTCCATCCCATCGTGCCGCCGCGCTGCGCCGGAGCGCGATCCTGACTTCACGACCAAGCTGGTGGTCACCTATCATCCCGCCTACCTGCTGCGCGATCCGCGGCAGAAGAAAGAAACGTGGCTGGACCTGCAGATGGTGATGAAGTACCTGGGAATGCCGCTGCCCAAGCGCAACCCCGAGGCGTAATGGACGCCCAGAACGCAATCCAGAGGCTTGATGGCTGCCGAATCCGCAGCCTCCGCAAGGCCTCGCTGCTGCCCGAAACGCAGCCGCTGTATTGCGATGTCGCGTTGCCGGTTCCGCTCGACGCGATCTTCACCTACGAAGCCGGCGAGCTCGAGCCGGTCGTGGGCGGGCGCGTGGTGGTGCCCTTCGGCCGCGGCGCGGAGAAAAAGCTCTCCGGCATCGTCACCCGCATCCACCACGAGCCTCCCGCGAGACGCAAGCTCAAGCGCGTGCTGCAGGTGCTCGACTCGCTTCCCGTGCTCGACGAAAACCTGCTCGCCCTGGGGCGCTGGATCGCGCAGTACTATCTTGCGCCCATCGGCGAAGTCTATCGCACCATGCTGCCCTTGCAGGCCGAGTTCCGGCAGGCCTTCGGCTACCGCATCACCGAACTCGGCACCGAGGCGCTCTACGAGTCGGCGGACGTCGGCTCCTCCCGCCGCTCGCAAAAAGATCCCGAGCACCAGATGAGCGAATACGCCGTGCTGGACGCACTGGCCGAAGGCGACCTGGTGCGCGAAGAGCGTCTGCGCACCGCGACCGGCGCCTCGCGCGAGGTGCTGCGCACGCTGCTGCAGAAGAAATGGATTGTCCGCGAAGATCTCTCCGGGGTGCGCGATGCGCGCCGGCTGGTGAAGATCGTGTGTGCTGCGCGAAGTCGCTGAACGAGGTCCGAGCGCAGCGCAGAGCGAGGCGGCACGGACTGAGCCGCACAAGCTCAACCCGGCGCAGCAGCGCATTGTCGATCTGCTGCGCGCAGCGCAGGGCCGCCTGCCGCTGGAGCGATCTGCGCGAAGCGGGGTGCTCGCCGAGCTCGCTGAAGACGCTGGTGAAGCACGAACTGGTGGAGATTGTGGAGGAGTCCGCCGGCAGCGCGGTGCCGCAGATGAAGCCGCGCACCACCCTCGAGTTTCTGTTTACCTCCCGGCCAGAAGGAAGCGCTGCGGCGAGATTCGCGGCAGCGTGGAGGAGCGCCGCTTCAAGGTCGCGCTGCTGCACGGCGTCACCGGCTCGGGAAAGACGGCGGTGTATCTGGCGGCCATGCAGTCGGTGCTGGCCGCGGGGCGCGGCTCGATTCTGCTGGTGCCCGGAGATCGGACTGACTCCCGGTGTCGCCGCCGATCTGCACAACATCTTCGGCGATGAGATTGCCATTCTGCACTAGCTCGCTCAGCGATGCCGAGCGCGCCGAGCAGTGGCACCGCATCCGCCGCGGCGAAGCCCGCATCGCCGTCGGCACGCGTTCGGCGATCTTTGCCCCGGTGCGCGACCTGGCGCTCATCATCGTCGACGAGGAGCACGACAACAGCTACAAGCAGGAGGAGACGCCGCGCTATCACGGCCGCGACGTGGCCGTGGTGCGCGCCAAGGCGCTGCAACGCGACCGTGGTGCTGGGCTCGGCCACGCCATCGCTGGAGAGCTACCACAACGCCACCCGCGGCACGCTACGCGCTGATCGAACTGCCCGACCGGGTGCAGGAGCGTCCCCTGCCGGAGGTGGAACTGGTGGACATGCGCGCGGAGTTTCAGCAGACCGGCAAGGAGAGCGTGCTCTCGCGCAAGCTGATCGAAGAGACCACGGCGAGCCTGGAGCGCGGCGAGCAGGCGATGATCCTGCTCAACCGCCGCGGCTACTCGGCGTGGGTGATGTGCCGCTCCTGCGGCGATA
>CAVTRQ010000011.1:0-130607 GCA_963737175.1 uncultured Acidobacteriota bacterium
GGAACATAGGGCAATTGCCAGCAGGGAGAGCATGTACGGATGCGTTAGGGCCGAACGGTACCACATGCCTGCGGCTCCAAAGATTTCGCGCTGATGTTCTATAAAGAGGCAATTTCTCGAAGATCGGCATCCTAGCATTGAAGCCTTTGCCGCGCCTGCGGTGAGGCTGAACTACCTTGGAACGTGTCCGTTTAAGCAGAGGGCTAACACATATGACCGGTGAAACTCCGAAACTCTACACCTTCGTTTTAAAATCCTTGAGTGGCGAAGCGATCGCGCGCTTTCAGGGCCATCATTGGACTAACGATAACGCGAGTTACTCGTTTGGTTTGGTCAACGGCGAAGATGGCTCAGTGCAGCAGGTCGGCGCCGCGCCGTTGGGCTCGGTGATTGTGCAGAGGGTACGATAGTGATCACAGGAACCCGCTATCCCTTCCGCTGCCTGCTGGCAGCCTTTTTGCTGGGATGCGCCCACGCCCAGGGCGTGAACGGAGTGCTGAATGCCGCGGACTACGTGGCTTCCGACATCTGCGCTTCGATCAATGCTGCGTATGCAGCCCTCCCCTCTACAGGCGGGCATATTTACGTCCCGGTCGCGCGTTACGCGCCCTGTATCACGCAGATTGCATTTACCACGCCGGGGAAGCTTGCGCTCTTAGAGGCCGAACCTGGAGGCGCGGTAACGCTCAGTTATTCGGGAGGCGCATCGCCATTTGTCTTGGTCGCCAACAATGGCACCAACTCTCATGCGTCTTGGGGAGACGGACTCCAGAGAATCAAACTACAGGGGCCATCGGCGAGCGGCAGCGTAGTCGGTTTACAAATCGGTAGCACCTCCAACGGCGTCGAGGGCTTCGAGGGCGATAGCATCTCGATCATGGGATTCGGTACGGGAGTTACCTGGCAGGCTCCGAGTGGAAGCCCCGTAAGCGGCGGCAACGCCTCGACCTGGGCGAGCCGGTTCACAAACTCGATTTTTCAAGACAACGGCATCGCCTGGGACTGGGAGCTGACCAATAGCAATGCCGGAGAAAATATCGAGTGCGTACACTGCCTGTTTGGGGTGGATTCGGGAAGCATCGCCAACCAGGTTAAGATCAATGGTCCGGTGGAGATGACCTTCACCGATTCCAGCTTTGACAACGCACAGATCGACGTGACGGGGGCGGCGACGGTCAATATCTCGAACGGACATATCGAGCAGACGTATGCCAACACCTCCGGCTCCTCCGGCGATCTGGTTCCGGTCATGATTAATAACGCAGGGGCGAATGTCTCGATTAGTGGCTACTTCTCGCAGGACTCACCTACCACCTATCCGAGTTCTTTGGTGCAGATCAATGCGGGGCATCTGGCTATGAGCGGCATCGGCGCGGCTTCCAATTCGGGCGGCGTGATGCCGGTATTGAGTGCATGGAATGCATCGTGGGTTTCGTTTCTCGCGCCTCGCTATCTCTCCGGTGTCAGCAACCCGCCCTTCCGCTTCCATTCCTTTACAGGTCAGGCCGTCACCGAAGACCTGCTCGGCAATATCAGCACCTCGGGAGGCTTCTATGCCAATGGCGGAACACCAAATACGGGTGCAGCGCTGACGAAAGACAGCTCGGGCGGAGCCGACCTCGGACCGGCTGGAACAATTACCGGAACGAACCGCGCATCCTGTCTACTGAATGGAAGTTTCAACCCAAGCATCTGCGCCTTCGGCAATGGCACCGCATGGCTGAATTCGATCACCATTGATACAAGCGGCAATGTCTCCAATAGCACCAGCGTTCTCCTCCAGTCTGCCCTTACCGGGTATTCATCCGATGGTCTCGCGGTTGGAGGCCCCACGGTTGCAGAAGCCTCGGGACGGCCCCTGGACGGCTACGCACTGTGGTCAGGTGGCCGTCTTGGCAGTACGGGAACCGGACCAAGCGGTGGCATCCCCAATATTCAGATCACGGTCGGCACCCAGACCATCTCAGCGAACTCTTGCACGTCCACACGCACGGCGACGATGACCGGACTCGCCACAACGAACACGGTTCAATTCACACCCACGACGCAGGTGAGCGGAGTGACCGGCTGGGGGCCATCGGGCGGAGGTTTATATTTCTCTTCCGCGCCGGCAGCGAACACGCTGGACTATCAAATCTGCAACCCGACGAGTTCCAGCATCACGATTTCGGCCTCAACGACCTGGAATGTGAGCGCGAAATGATGCGGCTGATTCTATCGCAGCATTTCCGTGTGGATCCTCTCACCACGTTCCGAATATATGTGTTCGTGGCGCGACAACACTGGGCAGAATTACGTTCGATTGGCATGTGGAGAGCGGAAAACCGCTCCCCCTATGCCCGTCATCCGGTTTATTCCTTACTGCACCGTTACCGTGATGTTCACCGGTGCTGCGTTCGTGACGGTACCAGTTCCCGTCGGTGTCAGCGTCACCGTATACGTCCGCGCAGCCTTTGGCTTCGAGGATGAGGAACCGCCACCGCAGGCCATCAATAATCCCGCCAGAGAGATTGCCAATATCGTCAGCAGCACCGCCATCAGCCGTTTCCGGCGAATCGTAAACGGCGCACCCAGTAGCACCGCACAGAACATCACCGTGCCACCGCTCTTCCACGGTGCTGCCGGAGCATGATTTACCGCACTCGTGGTCGTGGTGATCGTTACTGTCGAGGTGCCAGTCCCACCATTGGTTAGTGTGACCGAAGGAGCGCTTGCGGCCACCGCGCTGTTGGTCGAACTTGCCGCCAAAGTGACCGTGCCAGCGTAGTTGGTTGACGTCAGGTTGAGTGTTACCGTCCCACTGCTCCCAGCAGCTATCGAAACCGTGGGAGAACTAGCCGCGAGCGTGTAGGCCGGCGCTGGCGCCACCTGAATACCAGAGCCCTGTAACGTAATCGTCTGTGTAGCGTAGTTCGGCGCTGCCGCGTTCAGTGTATTATCCGTCAGCACTACTGATCCGTTGATGGTGCCAGCGACCGTAGGATCGAAGCCGATGGAGAGGGTGCATGAAGCGCCGGAGGCCAAGCTTCCTGCCGACGATGAAGTGGTCACCACCGGGCAAGCCGTAGAGGCCGAGCTGTCCAGCGTAAAAGTCTGCGAGATGCTGGGGTTGCCCCCCGATGTCGGAACCGGAAGCGCAAGCGGCGCATTGCCTATGTTCTGGAGCGTCAGCGTCTGCTCCGCGCTGTTCGCTCCAACGTTAATCGAGCCGAAGCTCAGGCTCGGTGCATCCGAGAAGTCCAGCTTTACAACGCGGTTGTTGCCGGTATCGGCGACGAAGACGTTCCCGCTCCCGTCCACCGCAACGCCAGAGGGAGAGCTGAAACCGCTGCCCACCGTCCCAACCGTGGTGTAACCGCCCGCGGCTAGAATCTCCTTTACCGCATTGTTGCCGGTATCGGCGACGAAGACGTTTCCGCTCCCGTCCACCGCAACACCAGAGGGAGAGCCGAAGCCGCTGCCCACCGCCATGACCTTGGTGTAGCCGCCCGCCGCTGGAATCTCGTCTACGACATTGTTGCCGGAATCGGCGACGAAGACGTTCCCGCTCCCATCCACCGCAACGCCTGCGAGGTGAATAACGATGGCAGGGCCGCCCAAGGAATTCGACGTGGTGTAGCCTCCCGCCGCCGGTATCTCAACCACGCCGTTAATTCCTGCCTCGCCGTCCTCAGCGGGGCCGATGATAGTGACGAAGAGGTTCCCGCTCCCGTCCACCGCAACGTCAACGGGTGCAAAGGGGTACTCGGGACAGTTGAACAAGCCATAACCAACGCCGCAATATGCTCCGCCTGCGTCGGGGTTAATGGGAACCCAGGTTGAGCCGCCTACCGGAAGCTCGTACAAATTGTAGCTACCGGCGAAGAGGTTCCCGCTTCCGTCCACCGCAACCCAGGCGTCGATGCCGCTGGCCAACGTCTTGACCGTGACGTAGCCGCCCGTGGCCAGGATCTCTTTTAGCGCATTGTTGCCGGCATCGGCGACGAAGACGTTGCCGCTCCCGTCCACCGCAACACCAGAGGGAGAGCTGAAGCCGCTGCCCACCGTGCTCTGGGTGCCGGGACGGAAGGCCACCTGCGGTCCCGAGCCGAAGCCGTGTACATAACCCTTAGCGATAGTGTTTCCAGAACCGTCCTGCAGAAGTACGGACCCATTGCGCTGGCCTGCGAACTTCGGCGTGAAAGTCACGTCCACCGTGCACGTATCACCGATGGCGTAGGTATGGGTGGTTCCATTGGTGGTGCAGGTGCCCGTGCTAGCGACCGCAAAATCCAACTTTGGAGCGCCCTGCGTCAGCGCCACTGGGCTGCCTATGGTCCCGCCGCTATCAAAGGTGAAGGTCAGCGATAGCGTGGCGCTCGTTTGGCCGATGGCAACCGTCTCGAAGTTCACTGAGGCCGTTTCCAACTCCACTACGCGGTTGTTGTCTGTATCGGCGACGAAGACGTTCCCGCTTCCGTCCGCCGCGACGCCAAAGGGAAAGTCAAAGCCGCTCCCTAACGTATTAACCGTGGTGTACCCGCCCGCCGCCGGAATCTCACTTACCGAACCATACGCGGGATCGGTGACAAAGACGTTTCCGCTTCCGTCCACCGCAATGCCCCAGGCGCCGATGCTGGCCAACGTATTGACCGTGGTGTAGCCTCCCGCCGCCAGAATCTCTATTACCGAACCCGAAATACTAGCCCCGGTATCGGCGACGAAGACGTTCCCGCTCCCATCCACCGCAATCCCAGCGGGATAGTAAATGCCGCTGGCCTCGCTGGCCAACGTCTTGACCGTGGTATAGCCTCCAGCCGCCAGAACTTCAAACACCGCCATCTTGTATTGATCGGTTACGAAGACGTCCCCACCCCCGTCCACCGCAACGCCTGCGAGATCGCTAAAGCCGCTGGCCACCGTCTTGACGCAACCGGACGTAACGCAGCCGGGCGGAATCTCTTGCACGGCACTGTTGCCGGAATCGGCGACGAAGACGTCCCCGCTCCCGTCCACCGCAACGGCATTGGGAAGGTCAAAGCCAGCGCCCAGCGTTTTGACGCAACTGGAGGTAACGCAACCGGGCGGAATCTCTTTCACCGCATTGTTGCCGGAATCGGCGACGAAGACGTCCCCGCTTCCATCCACCGCAACGGCCCCGGGATCATTGAAGCCGCCGCCCAGCGCAACCTGAGCATAGCTGAAGTGGGCTGTTTGCGCCCCGGCCCGCACTGGCACACTCAGCAGCAGTAACGTCAGCACCATCGCCACTATTGCCGCAGACGGAAGGTGAGCAGTTCCGCAAAATAATACCGCTTTCTTACCGTTCATAATTGCCCCCCTGCTTCACGCGAATGTGCCTGACCTCCAAGCACAGATAGGCTTCCTCAGTCCTTCAGCACAGCTCGTTGGGCCAAAGTGAACCGTAAATTGGACTTCTTTAGTTAATACCTACGCGTAGGTACAACCCTGAAAGGTGAATGCGCTTGAAGCGAGAGAACCCCGTCCTGCGCACCTTTATGTCATGAATGGGTAGTAAATCCAAGAACTTTCTTCCGGAACTTCACTCGATGAAGTGGGTGTTGATGATACATGAGCGCATTCTTGGATTTGAAGGACTGTACTGCGATAACTAAAGATTCTTGTCACGGCTGCTTGGATACCAAAATGTGTTACCCGAGCCACAAACATGCGTTTACGGCACATGCGTTCCTGCTGAGTGCGTGCGAATGCAATGGTGCCGGCACCTGAAACGTGTCTCTCCGGCACTATTCCGTCATTCTGGCGAAACTCCAGATGGTCGAATCCATAGGGCGGATGCACGGCTCCGCGTAACCTGCTGATTTGAATTGGAATCGATTATGGAGGGTCGTTCGGCATTCGGAAGCACACGTGCATCTGTGGGTCTCGAGACTTGAGGCTGTTGCTCCTGGAGACTGCGGAGCAGGGCTGCAAGCCGGACCAGAATGCTCTGGCCGGGAAGAGGAGGAATATGGCACAACTTACGAGTCCCGTTGAAGTCTCCTTGAAGAATATTTTGGTCGCGACTGACTTTTCTTCGGCCTCTTTGGCTGCGCTCCAGTGCGTGCTCCCGATCGCAAGACAGTTCAACTCCGTGGTTCATATTGTGCATGTCCTTCATCTACGGGAGATCCCGCCTACGGATGAGGCGATACGCCAGCAGGCCCGCGTGGATGCACAACGAGCGCTGGAAGCTCTGGAGACTGTGGTTGGAGCGGTTCCGCACCGGACATGGTTGCGGGAACTGCGGGAAGGGGAAGTTTGGGAGGCGGTCAAGGACCTTGTCCGGTCCGAGGACATTGACTTGGTAGTGGTGGGCTCCAGAGCGAAGTCGGAGTCGGATAAACTCTTTCGCGGCTCGGTCGCAGAGGAGATTATCCGCACCGCCACCTGTCCTGTCCTGACCATCGGACCGCTTGTATCTACGACCCGCTATGGTGAGCCGCCAGCTCAACTCCTCTACATTACCGACTTCCGGGAGGAGTCCCATGATGGTCTTCAGTATGCGATCCGCCTGGCGATTCAGTACAAGTCTCGGCTCTTGCTTTTGCACGTTGTCGAACACAACGAAACCGAGCGATCCGATTATGAATGGCTCGGAACGTACCGTCGGTTTCTCCAAAATCTTTTGCCGGAATATGACGGCGACCTTCTCGTGGAGCCGGTGTTGAGAGTTGAGGTTGCAAAGGATGCTACGGCACGAATTCTTCAGGTCGCCGACGAAGTTGGCGCGGAGCTGATGGTCATGGACGTACGTCCCGAAGAGCCGTGGGAAACTCACTTGCGCGACAAGGTCTACGAAATTATCTCTTGTGCAAACTGTCCCGTACTAACGGTGCGAACAAAAGCTGAGTGCGACGGATGGCAGGAATGAGTTGGGTGATAGAGGTCGGTATTCTTTACGGCGATATGAGGTCAGGATGACGACTCAGACCGAGAACAAATCATTCCGGGAGACATGTAGTTTGCGCATCTTTGAATTTAAGGTCGTGCGTTTCATGCCGAGCTTTCCCGCGGCACTGGCAACGACGCCATTGGCTTCGTGGAGAGCACGCAGAATGATCTCTTTTTCTGAGGCTTCCAAGGTTTGAACCTTGCTGTTCGCGGGAGGCGACCCATCCCCCTTCAGTTCAGAAAGCGACACGTTCAGAACTGGTCCCTGGGAGAGGATCAGCGCCCGCTCGATGACGTTCTCCAACTCGCGGACGTTCCCCGGCCAATGCCATCGCACGAGGGCGCGCATCGTCTCCGTCGGAACCCGCTCAATCCGCTTGCCGATTCGCTTCGCGTGCTTCTTCACGAAGAAGTTCACTAGCAAAGGAATATCCGTAGGCCGATCCCGTAATGGAGGCAGTTGAATGGGGAAGATATTGAGCCGGTAAAACAAGTCCTGGCGAAACTCCCGTTGAGCGACCATCTTAACTAGGTCTCGATTGGTCGCGACCACCAGCCGTGCGTCCACGCGGATGGTGCGGATGCCGCCCAACCTCTCAAATTCTTGCTCCTGAAGAACGCGCAGCAGCTTGGGCTGTAGCTCCGGTGGGATGTCGCCAACTTCATCCAGGAAGAGGGTTCCCTTGTTTGCCAGTTCGACTCGTCCGACCTTCTGTGCGATGGCGCCTGTGAACGCTCCCTTCTCGTGACCGAAAAGTTCGCTTTCCAATAACCCGGTGGGAATCGCCGCACAATTCAGCTTCACGAGCGCGCGCTCACGGCGATTGCTGTGATGATGAATCGCGCGGGCGATCAGCTCCTTTCCGGTTCCTGTTTCGCCAAGAATCATGACCGTGGAATCGGTGCGAGCGACGGTCTCGACTTGGTAAAGGACGTGCTTTAGCGCGGCACTTTCGCCCACGATTTCTTCAAAGTTGTGTTCGGTCCGGATCTCATCTTCAAGGTAGACCTTTTCCGCCGCCAGTTTGTCCCTCAGTTGAGCGATTTCTTGAAACGCCAAGGCGTTATCGACGGCGATTGCAACCTGGTTGGCCACTTCACTGAGCAAATCCAGATTGCTCTGGGTGAATGCGGACTCCTTGAAACTGCAGACACTGAGAATCCCCAGAAAACACTTTCGGCCGGCAAGCGGCAGCCAGCATCCGGACCTGATTCCGGAGTCGAGAAGCCTTTGGGTGGCTTTGGAGGGGAAATTCTCGAGGCTGAGTCGGTGGATCAGCAGAGGGTTGTGCGCGGTTAGGGCCCTGCCTGATGGAGTATGTTCAACCGGGAAGATGATGTCTTCTTCACGAAGCGGCTCTCCCAATTTTGGGAATTCCATGGCGCGGAAGCGGAAGCGCTCATTGGTGGGATCGTACAAGCAAAGGCCGCAGGAATCATGTTGCATCACGCGTCCGATACAAATTGAAATCTGGGCAAAAAGTTCTTTGACGTCCAAGTGCCGGATCAGGGTATTGGTGATGTCGTGGATGAGTCGCAAACGCCCGTGTTCCTCAGCCAGTTGCTCCTGATAGGTGCGGGCTGACTGATGCGTCAGAGCAACATCCACGGCAACTAATATCTGCGGGACCAGTCGCTCCATGAACTCTAGATCCGAATCGTTGTACGCGTTGGCCTGCCGGCTGCCAAAGGAAACTACCCCGTAGGAGCGCTCCGCCGTAGTCAGTGGAAACACATAATAGGTTTTGATGCCGCTCTCCCGGAGCATCCCAAGATAAAGACCGAAGCGGTCCTCATCGGCAAGATCCGGTAGAAGAAGAGGCTTTTGGTTCTGCCATACCCATCCCGCAGGCGAATCACCCACGGGTACTTCAAGTGACATGGGAATCGTGACAGGAATCAGGGCGTGCAATACATGCAACCGCATGACGTTCTTGGCTGAATCGTGCAAGACCAGATCGAGAAAATCGAAGCCGCCAACCTCCTGGAGACGTGGAAGGAGATCCCGAAACAGCTCAGACAAATCGACGTGAGAGACGATCGAACCCGCCAGTTCCAGAAGCGTCTCATAACGCTTGAGTTCCGGTGATGCTCTCCGCTTGGCTGGCTGGAGTGACATAGGAAACCTGGAAGCCTCCCCAATCGATCGTTCTGTTCTCCACAAGGCAGAAGCCGGTCCCATTGACCGTAAACCAAGCAGGATGCTAGCCCACGGGGCAGAATTGGACCGTGATAGGGATCACACCGATGTGTTTCCACGGGCATCGTTCAAATTAACTCTCCACTCGGCACAGCCTAAAACCCTGCTCCCGCAATGGAGTTCGTCACATTGACGGAATATCGCCGGTTCTCCGCCTACCTTGCTGGCGCGCGGAACTTTTTCTTCCTTTCGATGTCGCCGATGTGCTCCTTATTCCCGTAATTACCGAGAATCGGGAAACTAAAACGAGTTGGTCACTACCGTGCTGTTGAATGGGCTGCGGGAAATCCGTTCCGGGCAACGTTTTACCGGCTCCAACCGCCCTCCGCAATAAAAGCAGTTTGCGCACGGACGATCCGAGCGGCCAGGACAGCAACTCCGTTGCTTCGGCTTGCGATCACATGGGAGGGTCGATGGCAGCTACAGCGTTTGTAAATGTTGCAATTGGGAATGTCGCAGTCGCGACCGATTTTTCTCCGTTTACGGAGCGCGCGTTACTGCATGGGCTGGCCACGGCCTCGCACTTTGGGGCAGTCCTTCATTTGCTCCATTGTGTGAGGCTGTCAGACTACGTTCTCTGTCCCGACGTTTTTCCCCAGGCGACGGAACTCGCCCACCGCGATGCCTCTCAACTGATCCACAGGCTCAAGCGGGAACACAAACTCGATGGCATTGAATATCGCGGCTGGGTCATTGAGGGCGAGGTGGAGGATACGCTGCCTAAATTTGTTTGTGCGCACCACGTAGACCTGTTGATCACCGGAACCCACGGTCGTCACGGAATTTCCAAGTTGCTGCTGGGCTCCGTGGCACAGAAGATCGTGCGCTCGGCCCTCTGCCCGGTTCTGACGGTCGGGCCGTATTCGCCCGGCTCAGGGCCAGAGCTGCAACTGAAGCGGGTGCTGCTCGCCGTCGATCAGTCCACGGAGTGTTGGATGGCAATTTCCTATGCTCTAACCGCAGCCAGAGAGATGCACGCGGCGTTGACCATACTCCAGGTATTGCCCGCGCAACGGCTCAATGCGGCGGAGACCGACGATGCGCTTCGCTCGCACATTTGGACGCTTCTTGGTGGAGCAGAAGCTCTGCCCCAGACAACGCAGTACAGAACCATGTGCGGTGATCCGGCAAAAGCAATTCTTGCGTGTGCGAGCGATGAGCACTGCGATTTAATCGTGCTTGGGCCTTCCCCGAGCGTGCCCGCATCGGCCCACACGATCTCCCGTGAAACTTACAGGATCATGAGCGAAGCGATCTGTCCGGTACTGACGGTGCCGGGGAGACAGATAGTTATGACTACGAACACAAGCTAGCAATCTCTTCCGAAAACAATGGAGAGGTGTGCCGCTTTGAAACTCAAAGGAGTACAGAGCAAAAGGGCGGAGGATAAGGCAATGACGGTCATTCTGGTTCTCGCAATCTTCGTGACGTTGCTGGCGGTCGAGTACTTCGGCAACAAGAAATCTCCCAGGTACGTTCTGCAGACAGCGCCTCACGCGGAAGTTGGAGCGCGTAGAGCACAGCCCATGGTTGCGGGCTATGAAGTTCCTGAGCACCTCCGCTTCCACCGCGGTCACGCCTGGGTACTGGCAGAGAGCCCGAATCTGGTTCGCGTCGGGATCGACGACTTCGCCGCCAAACTGATCGGCGAGGCCGAGGCAGTGATCCTGCCGCGACGCGGCGAGTGGATCAGCCAAGGCGAGAAGGTATGGAGCTTCCTGGTGAACGGCGAATGGGTGGAGATGGTCTCGCCCATCGAAGGCATTGTCAGCGACGTGAACGATGAAGTACTTCGCCACCCAGAGACGCTAACCGCCGATCCCTACGCCAGTAGCTGGCTGATGGAGGTCGAGAGTCCGGACGCGAAGGCGAATTTCCGCAGCCTGCTGAGCGGCAATATGGCTCGCGATCTGATCGCCGACAGCGCCAAGAAGCTGGCCGCCCACGTCCCGGCCACCTGTGGAAACGTGGCGCTGGCGCAGGACGGCGGCACGGCGTACGGCGAGATTGCCCAGCACCTGTCAGCGGACGAGTACATCGAGATCACCAGAGAGTTTTTCTTGGCCTGAAGCACGGCTCAGCTCTTGACAACCACGGAGAATCCCGAGCCACTCAACCGGGGGATCACCTCCGGCTTTTTTGTGCTCGCAAGCACCCGTCGGAGGGAAGAGCCGGACCTGTAAACCCCCTAGACACAGACAAGAATTGATGGTCGCGGCAATTGGGCTACTAAGAAAACAGCTTGTAAGGTATTCACATTTGTTGCTGTCGGGGGACGTGCCGGCGTCCTCATCATTTTCGCAACACCAGAGACATGGCAAAGGCGATCTTGGCATCGCATGGCGGCGAGGTTCAGAGTTGTTTACTTTGCACATACTTAGGCCTGTTTCGCTGGGGCTGAATGAGCTCGGCAGAGTTGCTTGTGGCCCATACCGCCTGAAAAATCCGCGTCCATCCCGCGCTAATTACCACGATCCTTCTACTTAGGGAACTTCGCCCTAGTCTGCATGTGTTTGATCTAGTGAGAAATACCTATCTACCTTAGGGACTTCAGCTCATTTGTTTGTCTTCCAGGCTCACGCACAGTGGAGATGTCAGGGCACAGCGCACGCTCTCTGAACTGACCAATTTGTCACCTTGGGAAATAACCTCAGATGAAGAAGTTCCTCTTCGGCATGCTCCTGCTCACTCTGTCTCTCAGCGTCGCTTGCGGTACCGGCGGCAGCAAGCCGAGTTCAAGCACTTCCTCCAGCAGTTCCTCACAAAATCCGACCCCGACCACGACCCCGACCACAACCCCCACCACAACCCCCACCACAACGACACTGGCCGCCGAAACCGGCAACAACACCAGCGCGTCATCCAGTTTTCCTGGCTGGCCGGACGGCAACATCGCGCCCACCAACGTCAGCAAAGTGGACGTTCACAAGCTGTTGTATGCGGGCACCACGGCTAAGGTTTATGCGCATCTGATGCCGTGGTTTGGCAACAGTTCGCACAGGAACGTCGGCTACACCTCTTGGGACGCCGGACAGGTTGCCCTGCAAGTCAACGATATGATCTCGCGCGGAATCAATGGCATGGTCATCGACTGGTACGGGCCGAATAATGCCAACCTCAACACCGCGACCCAGCTCATCTTCCAGGAAGCGGTGAAGCATCCCGGCTTTGAAGTTGCGGTCATGGTGGACGCCGGTGGCATTTCAGGCGATCCGACTACCTCGGTGGTGGCGGCGCTCAACTATATCCGCACAAACTACGCAACCTCCTCGGCTTACATGCTCAAGGATGGCCGCCCGGTGGTTCCCTTCTTCGGCGTAGAAAGTCTGGCGGTCAACTGGACCACGGTGCAGTCGTCGGTTTCGGGCAACCCGATCTACGTCTTCGAGAACGCCTCGGGCTTTACCCTGGCGGCCTCCGATGGGGCCTTCAGTTGGGTGGGAGCCTTTGACAATCCGAACGACTGGGGCCAGAGCTATCTTTCCGGTTTCTATGGCTCCGCGCTCTCGCACTCGACCGAGCACACCTTCGCCTCCACCAAGAAGGGCTTCAACGACTCGATGGCCTCCTGGGGCTCGAACCGCATCATCAATCAAAACTGCGGAAGCACCTGGATCAACACCTTCAAGGAAATCAGCAACTTCTTTTCACCGACGAATCAGTTGGAGTCGTTGCAACTTGTAACTTGGAACGACTACGAGGAAGGCACGGAGATCGAGACGGGCATTGACAACTGCATGAGCGTGAGCCAGCCCAAAGTCCAGGGCACAACGCTGAGCTGGAGCATGGTGGCGAGCAGTTCGGAGGCTTCGCTGGATACGATCGATCATTTTGCGGTGTATGCCACCACCGATGGAAACGATTTGACGCTCGTCGCCGACAACATCGCCAACAGCGCGACTTCTGCCGATCTCTCGCAGTACACGGTTCCGAGCGATGCGAAGTACTATGTGGAAGCCGTGGGCGTAAGCTCCATCGTCAACCAAATGTCACCCGAGAGCGACTAGCCGGAACGGTGAGTGCGTTGGCCGATCGAAGCGACTCACCATTCTTCTGAAGCGGTTCTCGCATCCCAATAAGAGCTGCCTACCGTATCATGGCAGACAGACTCCTATGGCCGAGCGATTTGCGTTTTCCAGCCTCCGTGAAGTCTTTGCCAAGGCAAATGAGGAGAAATCCGGCGACCGGTTGGCTGGACTGGCAGCGCGTTCGGAAGGCGAGCGCGTGGCGGCCAAGTACCGGCTGGCCGATCTTCCCCTGCGCGAGATTATCGAGCAGCCTCTGATCGCCGCCGAAAGCGACGAGGTCACGCGCCTGATTCAGAAAACCTGGGACGAGGCAGCGTTCCAGCCCATCTCCGCTCTGACCGTTGGGGAATTTCGTGAATATCTCCTCCATGACTCGACCCGCGAGGAGACGATCAAGGGTTTGCAATGGGGCGTGACACCCGAGATTGCGGCGGCGGTTACCAAGCTGATGAGCAACCGGGACCTGGTTCTTGCTGCCTCCAAGATTCGCCAGGTGACGCGATGCCGGAACACGATGGGCGAACGCGGAGTCATCGGCATACGGCTCCAGCCCAATCATCCTGCCGACGATTTGACCGGCATTTTGCTCTCTACCGTGGAAGGCCTCTTCTACGGCTGCGGGGATGCTGTGATCGGCGTGAATCCCGCGACGGACTCGGTCAAAACCGTCTCCTCGATCCTGAATGCGCTGGCACGCCTGATCGACACCTATCAGATTCCGACGCAGGCGTGCTGCCTGGCCCACATCACCACGCAACTGGCCGCCCTGGAGTGCGGAACTCCCGTCGATCTGCTCTTCCAGTCCATCGCAGGCACAGAGCTAGCCAATCAAAGCTTTGGCATTTCCCTGGCCATGTTGCGAGAGGGCCATGAGCGCGTACTCGAACAGCATGCCCAGCGCAACGTGGCATGGGCGGGCAGGCAAGTGATGTACTTCGAAACCGGCCAGGGCAGCGCTCTGTCCGCCGGAGCACATCACGGGGTGGACCAGCTCACGCTGGAGGCTCGTGCCTATGGCGTCGCGCGAGCGTTCGACCCATTCCTGGTCAACACGGTGGTCGGCTTCATCGGGCCGGAATACCTCTACGACGAACGGCAGATCATCCGTGCCGGACTGGAAGACCACTTCATGGGCAAGCTGCTCGGTCTACCCATGGGTTGCGATGTTTGCTATACCAACCACGCCAACGCAGACCAGAATTCCGCCGACAACCTGATGCTGCTTCTGGCCGCCGCAGGCTGCAATTACTTCATGGGCGTCCCCTGCTCCGACGACATCATGCTCAACTATCAATCCACCAGTTATCACGACGCGCTCGCGGTGCGAAAGCTGTTTCATCTGCGCCCGGCTCCAGAGTTTCTCGCATGGCTGCAGCGGATGGGAATCTATCGCGACCTTGAGCCCTCCGAACACAGCCAGGAGATCCAGCGACAATTCGTGAGCGGCATCGAATTAGCGCTGAAAGAAGCGAGCCACCATGCCATCTGACGAGGACATGCTCGGCAAGAGTTTGGAATGGCATGAGATCGCGAACAAGATTCGCCAGCAGACACCGGCGCGACTCATGGAGGGCCGCAGCGGTGCGTCCTACCGCACGGCAACGCAACTGCAACTGCGGGCCGACCACGCCGCGGCCCGCGATGCGGTGCAAGCGGAGCTCGATTTGAGTGCAAACCTTGGGCAGGAATTCATCGAGCGCTGGCAGCTTTTCGAAGTGTCAACCAGAGCCGGCTCGAAAGCCGAGTACCTGCTGCGCCCCGACCTTGGACGAAGCTTCGACGAGGCAACACGGGAGACCATTCGAGATCAATGCCCGCACTTATCCAAGCTGCAGATCGTCATCGGGGACGGGCTTTCGGTAACAGCGGTTTCCGCCCAAGTTCCGGAGTTGTTGCCACGGCTGTTCGATGGAGCGCGGGAGCGCGATTGGTCGGCGGGCCGCGCCTTCGTGATTCGGCACTGCCGCGTTGGTATCCTCAACGAGATTGGTGAGCTGTTGAATCCAGCAGCTGTGGTGCTGCTCGTAGGGGAGCGTCCCGGGCTGGCGACTGCCGAGAGCCTCTCGGCTTATCTTGCCTACTGTCCCCGCCACGGGCACACGGACGCGAACCGCAATCTGGTTTCCAATATTCACCGCAAGGGCGTGTCACCCGCTGAGGCCGCCGCGCGTATCCTCAACTTGGTCGATGCCATGTTGAAGGAGCGCACCAGTGGGGTGCATCTGAAGGAGCAACTACAAGCGCCTCGCCTGACTCTTGAATGAGCCACTCACTAACGAAGGGTGGACTCTGGCGCCCGGTGTGTGCCGGCGGAGCAGACGCAGGCCGCATATGCCTTGGCGGTGTGATTTGCTAACGCGCAGACGTACAGCGGCCAGAACCCTTTGAGTTCCGAAGAGCGGTCGCCTACAAAATAATTGCGAATGTATTCCTGGCTAGCCTCGGTGGTTGCGCCGCGATCATTCTCGAACTCCGCGATCAGCTTCTTCACCGTCGAGGGCGAGAATTGCGCTTCATGATACGCCTGAGCGTAGTCGTACTCTTTGGACCAAGTGGTGGCGATGCCGCTTTGGTTTGAAGCTGCTATTACCTCGTAATCCCGCAGCGCTGCGGTGGCTCGGTTGACGCGGGCAACCGTGAATGACGGGTTGTTGCCATCCACCGGCGAGATCGAGGGAACGATTTTGATCGCAACGCTGTGCTTGAAAACGCTGTGCTCGAAGGAGTTCTGTTGAGCGCTGCCCTGGGGCTCCAGAAGACGCATTTCATCCATGTGGGTGTGAGCGAAGATCCCGAGCCGGATCACATCGCCATACTCGATCATCAGATCGGCCAGTTTGTCTGAGGATAGAAACATCTCCGGAGCCTCGTTCCCGCAGACGTCCTTGATCTTTGCAACGGTCGAGTACGGATTGACGCCCGGCGGGATGTGACCCATGACCCAGACCCTTTGACCCATTCGGCGCGCCTCTGCCAGTTGTTCCTCGAACCAGAGCATTTCCGCCGGAGTCGCGGCGGAGTCAGGTCTGCCGGCACAGGTGCTGTAGTTGGGAGAGAGAAAAATATCATTGACGACAATGAGGCGCGTGTCACGCATGGGCGCTGCCATCGTGAGGCTGTAGTAGCCTCCCTTGGCAAACTCCTTGCGCGCCTGTCGCTGCTGGGATGGGGGCAGTCCATCGGCGATGATCCTGCCGCTCCGGAGCAGAAAGTCGCTTCCGGGATCGAGCCGATAGTCGCCGCACGCGGTGTCGTTGTTGCCAAGGGCCACATACACCGGCACGCCCGGAAATCCAGCGCGCAGCTCTCCCATCACAAAGCTCAAGGTCTTCAAGACGAAGGCCTGATAGTCGCTCTCGGTCGATCCGGGAAAGAGCGTGGTGAACCTGCAGGAGAAGGAGTGGGCGAGCAGGTCGCCACTCACCGTCAGGAATTGTGCATCAGGTTGCCGGGAACGCATCGCCTCTAGGCTGGAGTGCAGCAGGCTGAAAGGTGTGTCGACGCCACGTGCATGACACGTCTTCTGCAACGCGGCAAAGTCCTGCGGCTGATCGGGCGAGGGCGGAGCCGAGAGGATGGAACTCCACTGGCTGATCGGAGCGTCAACCAGTTGCTGTACCTTGGCGGGGTCGTGAAAGGGATCGAAGTGGATGTCGCTGACCAGCAGCGCGGCAATGGTGCGATCCGCTTCCGCGGCGTCTGCAGAGCGGCGCCGCGGTCCGTCCTGAGCGGAGGAAGACGGCTGCGCTTGGCCGTGACTAGCCAGCGGAGCTGCGAGAACCAGGAGCCAAAGCCAAAAGGTGAGTTGCAGCCCAGGGAACTTGCGAATTGAGATCAAGAGTGCTCCTTTGCTGGCCAGATGACGAACCGATCGTATGCAGCTCTTTCCGGGCTTTGTAGTCTATTAGCGCAGAAGAACCTCAATGCGACGTGCGTGTACCATCCGTTCGCAGGGGGACCAGGCAAAAATCGTAAACCGCCCGTCTTGTGAGGCCACCAGCGCCATCGAGTCCGGTTGGTCCTGCGCAAACTGTGCGGCAGACAAGTGACGAGTGCCACCGAGCTGCGTCGGATGAACGATTTCAGCCACCGAACCCACGACCGGTTCGGTGACCACCACCTGCTCCACTCGGCTACCTTCCTCGCGACGCCCGATCTTTACGCCGAAAGCGATCAGTTGATACGAGTCGCTCATTACCGTAGCGCCATCAACGGCGGTCAGGCCGGCGATCGCATCGACGGTTCGGCGTAGCGCATCTTGCCACGTCGGGTCTTCTGTGACGGAGCCTCTGCGGAGCAGCTCTGGCAGCCCCAGAAACGGAGGCGACACGGAATAGCGAATCGGCGGGACAATGGATTCGCGCCAGCTTTCACCGGTGCTCGGCACCACCAGAAGCGAGCCACCACGGCCATGACGACGCATCGAGACCGCGAGTTGCAACAGTACATTCAGGTCGTCCGCGGGGAAGCCTGCCAGGCCAAAACCAAGCAGTGAGCGAAGCATCGGCAGACAGTCCGGAAGATTGATCGGGTCTTCGCTGAGAACCTTGATCAGATCCCCTTCAAGCACTGCAACATTGGCAAACTTGCCGGTTTCTTCGCCACGGCTCTCCTTGATCACCAGCAGCCCGGGCGAGGTGACCTCAAGCACGAAGCAGTGCTTCGGAACCCGGGTAACCGTGCCCCACACCTGCAACTCCCCCGCGCACCGCCATACCGCAAGGTGCACGCCTGGCCGCTCCACGGCCGGCGCAAGCCGCGCCAGCGCCTCTGGAGCAAATGGGAGTGGCTGCTCGAAGCAGAGTGGAGCGCGGGCTCCATCTGGCTCAAGAAAGGCGGCGGAGATCGTCGGAATATAGCCTTCCTCGCGCCGGAGGCTCGCCCAAAACGCCGCATCGATCATCTCCTCGATATCGGCGATACTCGGGGCGGTGCGGCGAATTTGGGTCGCCCATCTCGTTGCGCCCATCCGCGCAGGAAGCGTGGATAGATGAGCTCCGAAACCCTTCTAGCAACCGGATATGCTGGCCAGTCTCTCCGCTTCATATCTCAATTCTTTTGGGATTGTACAGGGACGCGCTGCAAAGTGGGACGGTGAGAGCTGGTAGCCCATTTCCATCTCTGAAACCTGCCCGCTTGCGCGGCAGTGAGCAGAGTCGCGACGGTGGCCAAACGAGGGTCATGCTATGACGGCGGAAGCAATCGGCAATCGGATATTAAAGGTGGTACCTTTACCGACCTCGCTCTCCACGGTAATGGTTCCATGATGCGAGGTGATGATTCCATACGCAATCGACAAGCCGAGACCCGTCCCTTGACCGCTCTCCTTGGTGGTGAAAAAGGGATGGAAGATCTGGCCAATCTTGTCGGGGGGCACACCGCATCCCGTGTCTGAAATCAGGACTTCGACGAAATCGTCGGGCGCGCTCCGCCGGGAAGTAATGGTGATGGTGCCTCTCTCTTGCATGGCCTGCGCGGCATTGATAAGGATGTTCATGAACACCTCCTCAAGCTCGGATTTGTTCGCCATGACGGAAGGGAGATCCGGGGCGTAGTTGATGGCCACGGTGATGTTCAGGAATTGCGCTTGCTTTGTGAGGAGAGACAGCGTGTCTTTGAGGATCGGGTTGAGGTCGGCAAGTTCGGGGTTGGCCTTTGAATTGCGCGAGAATTGCAAAAGGCCCTTGACGATATCACGGCAGCGCTCGGTCTGCCGGATGACCACCTGGAGGTTTTCCCGGCTGGCTTCATCCTCGACGTCCTCGAGGGTGAGCGCGCTCAGCGCCATGATGGCGCCCAGAGGATTGTTGATCTCATGGGCAACGCCCGCTGCCAGGATTCCTAACGAAGCCAGCCTTTCCGACTGTGCGACCCTGGCCTGCATCACGCCCAGTTCTTCGCTGCGCTGCTTGACCTTTTCCTCCAGAGTCTGTCCCCACTCCTCAAGGTCGCTCCGCATCTGCCGCAGGCTTTTCAGCATCGTGTTGAAGGAATTCGCCAGAAGGGCGATTTCACCATGCTGGGGGCTCGACTGAACTTCCTGATCGAAGCGCCCCGCGGCGATGTTTCGGGTGGCAGCCACCATCTTCTCCACCGGAAGCATAATGTTGCCGATCTCGAGATAGGTGATTCCGATCACGCAGATGAAGCCGATTGTGGCAATGACCACAAACGATAGGATGACCCGGTTGCGGATGGAAGTGTAGGCCCTTTCCAAGCGCCCGACGGCGAGCATCCCGATGATTCGTCCCTCGTAATTACGCAGAGGGCTATATCCACTGACGTACCAATTCCCCGCCGCCAGCATCCGCCCGCGATACGTGCGCCCCTGCCGAAGAACGTCCTCCTGGGCTTCTGCCGGGGACTGCGTACCCACCCAACGCACGCCGGCATCCGTTTTGATGGTGGTCGAGACACGCATATCGTTCTGGAAGATCGTAACCACTCCAATATCCTGGTTGCCTAATCGATCCCCCTGAAATACCACGTCCCAGACGCGGTCCACGATTTTGAAATTCTGGTTTAAAAGGGTGCCCCCATACAACGCACCTAGGATTCTGCCGTCGCTTCCGACCACCGGGGCGCTGGCAATCATCACCAGACCCGATGGCTCCGCCCTTTTGTCCAAGGACTCGGCTCGGGGAGATTCCCCCGAGGGCAGGTAGGCTCTGGTGTCAAGAGGAGCATCCGCGTTGTGGAGGATCTCGGCCGACAGGATCTCTGTACCCACGGCGGCCTTCCCTGCAAGTGCCGCCCTGACGACACCAATCGAGGAGGCGTCACTGATCCCACCCTGAGGTTCAGCGACCCGCACAGATACGCCTCCCCTCGGCTCCGTGAAGGTGAGGAAATCAAAGCTGTTGTCTCTCCGGATCGAATCCAGATAGGCCAACAGGGAGCTTCTGTTCCCTGCTGCTAACTGCTGTTGCATGACCGTTCCGGAGGCAACGAGCCGAACTTTTTGCTCCACGGTCTCAAGCTTCTGATCGTACAGCGAGCGAGCCATCGCCAAGTCATGGTCGACGGCCCGGTAGGGCTGCATCATGATCGTCGAACTCACGATCCAGGAGCCAATCAGCAATGTGGCCAGCCCGCCGATGCCCAGAATGACCAGGTAGTCGGAGATCAGCCTCGCCTTGAGCGAGAGCCTCAGAAATGAGAAATCAAACCTCATGGCATTTCTCTAGCGTGGCAGCCGCAGAGTTTGCGAGAGCCAAACTCTGATAGGCGATCCGCTCCTCGTCCTGTCAACTCGCGCAATTTTATCCGTCAAGTGATCGGCGTTTCTGAAGAAGGAGCGCTGAGCGCGAGCTGTTCGGCTCGCTCGCCCGCCTTTTCTTCTTCTTCCGCCTGCGCGCGCCACTCCAGCAAGCGCACGCGGAAGGTGGAGCCGACGTTGACCTCGCTGTCAACGCTAATGCTGCCGCCCATTTCTGAGACAAGTCTGCGGCAGATGGAGAGCCCCAGACCGTTGCCGGGAGTCCGCTTGTTCCCCTCCCCTTGTATGCGAAAGAACTCCTCGAAGAGGAGAGGCCGATACTTTTCAGGAATTCCCACCCCTGTGTCGGCCACCGCAAACGCAACTTCGCCGCCCAAGAGCTCGGCGGAGACGGTGACCTTGCCGCCTGGCTTGTTGTACTTGATGGCATTCACAATCAAGTTGTCGAAGACCACGCTCAGGCAGTTTAGATCTCCCCTCACAAAGTAAATGTTTTCGGGTATGTTGCTTTCCAGGGAAACGCTGTTCGTAGCCGCCATTTGTTCATAGGTGCGCAGGATATCGGCAATGATCCGCTGGAGATCGACTTTGATCCACTGCCGGGAAAAGGATTCCCCTTCGATCTTGGCCAAGCTCAGCCAATCCTTGATGAGCGCCTGCAACTCATCGGTCCTTTTGAGGCAGCGATCAAGCCACTCCTGCCGCTTGGCGGTGGCGCTTTCCGTGTTGTCGAGGCGTTTCAGAACATCCAAATACTGATGGACCGCCACCAGAGGGGTCTGCAGTTGGTGGGAGACAAAGGTAATAAAGCGTCGCTTCAGGAGCGCACGCTCCATTTCGCTTCGCCGCATCTCCAGCGAGAGCCGGTAGTGTTCCAACCCGCGGTTCACGATCAACCGCAGCTCGTCTGGCGAGAAAGGCTTGGGAAGGAAGTCATAGGCGCCACACTTCATGGCAGCCACGGCGGTATCGATCGTCGCGATACCCCGTAATGACCACAACGACGATCTCCGGGCGCACCTCGTGAATCCGGGTAACGACATCCATGCCGCTGATCCCTGGCATCTTGAGATCGACCAGGACCAGACTGGGCTTCAAGGTCGTCACACCCTCCAGTCCCTGGCCTCCCTCCTCGAATGCCTCGACCCGAAATCCCATCTTGGACAGGATCTTCCGGCAAGATAGCCGCATGGCATAGTCATCGTCGATAACGACAATTGTCTCCTGCTCAACCGGTTCGCTCATGCTACTTCCTCCGGCCCCGGATTGGGTGAGAACAAGTACCGGGGATCAGGACTACGCTTGCCTATGCGAGGGGCAAAGCGCCGCAGCCCTTTGCACAACCTCCAGAAATTTGGGGATGTCGATTGGCTTGGTCAGGTAGAAGTCGGGGTGAACCATGGCGACCTCGCCGGCCATTGAGAATAGTTCATCCGGGGATGAATCAATGGTAGAAATCATCACAATCGGAATGTTCTGGTAGTCGGCGTATTGCTCCTGGTATTTAATCGCCTGGTTGACTCCATACCCTTCCGCGTCGCACTCCATCATGACGTCGAGGACGATGATATCGGGCTTTTGCTCAACCAATTTACGCAAGCCCGCTTTTCCGGAGTCCGCCTCGATCACCACATAACCGTGGCTTTCGAGCAGAGATCCGGTCGATGCTCTGTAGTCCGGATCGTCATCGATGATGAGTATCTTCAGGCTGTTGGCCATTCTCGCCTCCTCCACCGAGAGTCCGGCTGCGAAGTCGGCTCGGTCTGGTTAGTTGTCCATAGCGGAGTGGACCTTGTGTGCGGAGGCTTCTGTTGTGGTGTCACTCCTTACATCGCCCGCACCGCAACCCCAAATTACTTCCCATTCCAACGCGATGCGATGATTCAGGTCACACATCAACGTGATGGCACGGGATGGGATGGGGATAGTTGCGGACCGGTGCAGCGTAAGCGCTCTGTCAGCGGCGCAGACGGATCTGCGGGAGAGCAGGGTGCGGGGCCGAATCGGGTGCCTCAAGCACCTCCAGCCACGCCTCGATCTCCTCACGGAGCGCTGCGACTTCCACGCTTGCAAACAGCTCCGGGTAGGGCTCTAACTTCCGTAGCGCAGCCTTGAGCAAAGACGCGGCACCTTGAGAGTTATTTCGCTGAAGATGATGGAATGCCGCCGCCATTTGAATCAACCCCTGCAGGAAGGATCTTTCCGGCTCCTGGCACTTCAGCCAGACACTCTCCCAGTGCTCGTGCGCCAGGAAGAATTCCTGACTTCGGTAGCAGCGAAGTCCGTCCGCAAGCGCTCCGAGATTCCAGTCAAGTTCCATAGCGTGCGTCACCGGCAAGGGACAGATACCCGCCGCCATAGGATAATTCTTTTCCGGTTAATGAAATGGAGAGGCTGAACGGTTGACTGCTCCCGCTGCCTTCGGCGGCACATTACTTTGGTCATAGAACTTCGGGCGAATAAAAACCGCATCGCACCTGTCGAGCTTAGAATGTGTGGGACACGCGGTCACGGGATTCTAACTGAAGACCACAAGCTCTCAACCGATTGGCAAGAGGGTAAGAAGGAGCGTGGAGACGTCCAGATTGACCGAGGGTGGAATGTTTCATTGCATGGCAGGTGCGCTCGTATTCGAGATCACAAAAGATCGGGTCCTACCGGGCATCTCGATCTGGGGACCGCACCTCCTTGCAATCCTCTTCCTCATCCTCCCGGCCTTCATTATCAGCGTTGTGATCTCACGCCGGCGGGAAAAATCCCGCGCAGTGCTGGAGTCACCTCTCCGGGAAGTCAGTCACCTACCCCCACTCCTCGAGCAGTCGAGGGATGACGAATGGATCACGGATGTCATCACCGAACGCAAGCGCTCCGAGCTCGAGCTGCTCCGCCTCAACCGCGCGCTAACCACCCTGAGCAAATGCAACGAAGCGCTGGTGCATGCCAGCGATGAAGCTCAGCTATTGAATCAAATCTGCGAGATCGTAGTGCAAGATGGCGGCTATCGTTTGGCGTGGGTAGGCCATGCGGAGCAGGACGAAGGCAAGACCGTCCGCCTGATGGCGAAATCGGGCTTTGACGACGGATACATTGAGAAAGCGCAGATCACCTGGGCGGATATGGAACGGGGTTGCGGCCCGGCTGGCACGGCGATCAAGACGGGCGAGGTTTGCATTCTCCGCGATATCCACCAGAATCCTCAGTTCAGCCCCTGGCGCGATGATGCAGTGCAGCGAGGATACGCTTCCGTCATCTCACTACCCGTGCGAGAAGGATCGCAAGCCATTGGTGTGGTGAATATTTACGCCACGGAGCCGGATGCCTTCGACGACCGCGAAGTCGAACTACTCAAGGGGTTAGCCAGCAATCTCGCATACGGCATCGCGTCCCTGCGAAACGCGGCCGAGCGTGCGCGGGCGGAGGAGGCGGTACGCCGCTCCGAAGAACAATTACGCTCCTTCGTTGAAATGAGCCCCTTCGGAATTTTCCGGTGCTGCATCGAGGCGGACAGCTTTCTCAGCGTCAATCCAGCTTTCGTGAGAATGTTCGGGTACGCCTCGGCAGAGGAAATGCTCGCCATAAGTCTTTCCGAGTGCTATCCCGCTGAAGAAGACCGCCAAAAGGCTCTGGAGCCATTTCTGAGCGCTGGATGGTTCTGCGGGAGAGAGGTTCAGCGCAGGCGCAAAGACGGAAGGATAATCACCGTGCATTTGAGCGGACGGTTTGTTCAGAATACCCGCACGGGTGGCCGAGTGTTTGAGGGGATTGCGGTGGACGTTACCGATCGCAAGCGGGCGGAGCAGGCATTGGAGGACGTACTGCGGGAACAGTCGACGCGTGACGCGTTGACCGGCCTCTACAACCGACGCTACCTGGAGGAAACCCTGGGCCGGGAGCTGATCTTGGCCGAGCGCCACGGTTATAGCGTCAGCGTGATCATGGCTGACTTCGACCACTTCAAGGCAATCAATGAACGCTACGGACACCTAGGCGGGGACGAGGTATTGCGCGTCTTCGGCGATCTTATGAGGCGCCACGCGCGCGGCAGCGACATCTACTGCCGCTACGGCGGCGAGGAGTTTCTGCTGGTTCTGCCGCAAATGGCGAAGGACCATGCGGTCGAACGGGCCGGGCAATTGTGCCGCGCGATGGCCGCCTCGCCTGTGCCCTACGGGGATTCGGCGATCGCGGTAAGCGCCTCCTTCGGTGTAGCGACCTTTCCTTGCGATGGACGGAGCGGCGATGCGCTGATCGACGCCGCCGACGGCGCGCTGTATGAGGCCAAGGCGGCTGGCCGCAATCGCGTCCACGCCAGCTCCGGTCGAGCGGTACCGAAAATGTAGGACTCAGGTGCGCTGCGAACCAGCCATGATGGGACAGGGCTTCCGACCTCCAAGCTCTCGAACCGCCCGGCATGGCGCAAAAAGGCCGTCGCGACGAAGCGCGACGGCCTTTTTTCTACCCAACCCGATTAGCCGGCAGCATAAGCATGCAGGCCCGGCAGCAGGTAGGTGACGCCGAAGAAGGTGAAGATCACCACGGCAAAGCCGAGGATGGCAAACCACGCCGCGCGGCGTCCGCGCCAGCCGCGCGTGATGCGCATATGGAGATAGCCGGCGTAGACCAGCCAGGTGATGGCCGCCCAGGTTTCCTTCGGATCCCAGCTCCAGTAGCTTCCCCAGGTCTGATTGGCCCAGTAGGCACCGGCGGCAATCATCAGAGTCAGCAGCGGGAAGGCAATGCAGATGATCTTGTAGGTCACGCGATCCAGGTCGTTGGCCGAGGGCATCATTCTCTGCAGCCCTTCGCGTCTCCACAACAGCAGCAGGTAGAGCAGACCGGATACGATTCCGCCCACCATGCCCGACAGCAGAAATGGATTTGCCGGAAGCGCGGTGGCGTAGAGACCCTCTGCTTCGGGCGCGCCGTACTGGCCGTTCTTGACCCGTGCGATAAAGATTGCCAAGCCCGGCGGCCTGCAGCAGAATGGAGACAAACATTCCCTTGCTGGCAGCGTCAAAGAGCGAGGCGTCCTTCTTCAGGCGTCCGGCGATATACAGCAGCAGCGGAACCAGCGTCGAGAGCAGAACCAGCAGGTAGAGCCAGCCCAGGTCCGGAATCTGAATGAAGAGCGGATGCCCACGCGAAACCATCACCTCGGTCTTCTGTTCCAGATCGTAGGCGGTGACGGCCAGCGCGCCGCCGGAGCGGAAACGGGTCACCAGGATGGCGGCATAAATCGCAATCATTCCCGCCGAAGTGATGCGCCTGGAAGGATTCGGTCTCCATGTTGTCCTGGATCAGGAACATCATGGCCAGGGCAAAGCTGACCGCGCAGGCCGCGTAGGAGAGCATCGCCAGGGTCACGTGCACCTGTAGCCAGGTGGACTGCAGCGCCGGAACCAGGGGCCGCACATCGCTGGGCAACAACTGCATCAGGATCACGGAGACCACGGTGATCGGCATGGTGATCGATCCGATGATCTTTACCTTGTAGGCCCGCTCGGCGATCAGGGTCAGCAGGGCAAGGGTCCAGACAAAGCTCAGCAGCATCTCGTACATGTTGGAGAATGGCGGACGGCCTGCGACCGACCAGCGATGTGCCACGGCGGCGGTGTTGGCGGCAAATCCGACGACGGTCAACAACGAGGCGGCGCTGACGTAGCGCTCAATGCCGGTCACTCCGTATCCCATGTACAGCGTTGCCGCGCCGGCATAGAGAACCAGGGCCGTATACAGCATGTTGGCCTCGCCATAGATGGGGCCGGAATGCGTTTTGGCCGCAGCCAACAGCGCAACCAGCAGCGCGAAGGCAATTCCCAGTCCTACCAGAACCAGCAGGGCGGCTCCACTGGCTGGCTGCTGCTGTTCTACTCGTGCTTCTGACATAACTTTATGACTCCTGCGTTGACCCTGGACTCTAGGCCTTGGTCAGCGTCTTCTCTTCGGTTCTTTTGGTTGAGTCGTTGGCCTGTCGGCTTGGCCGCCTGAGTTCCTCTTGCAGGGCCGATCTTGATCTGCTCAAATTTTGTCTGGAAGCGGTCGCGATTCTTGTTGGTCGTGCCGCCCACCCATAGTAGCTTTCCGCCCTTGCCGTCCTCGGCAATCGCGGCCCAAATGCGGACATGCTGGGTGTAGAAGGCGATCACCAGCCCGAATGGCCATCAGCACAACGCCAATCCAGACTCCAAACTGACCGGGCTGGTGCGAAACCTCCAGGCCCGTGTACTTCTCCCAGGTTGCGCTCTTGAGCGCAAACTCATAACGGCGCATCCTGTCCTTTGGTGCTGTTCAACTTGCGAATAGAGAATCCAGAGCTTCTTGGTCTCGCCCTTGGCATTGGTCAGGCCAAGCTGGACTGCCGGATTCTCCGCATCGTCGGACTTCTTGTAGACCTCGTTGTCCTGAACGTAGTAGTCCGGAACCCAGCGCAAAACACTGAGGCTCTCTCCGTCGGCCAGCACCGCCTTGCCGTTCAAGGGAACCTCGACCGTCGCCGCGTCTCCCCCGGTGGTTGGCGTTGCCGTCGAAGGTGAGTGTCTTGGGCGTGCTGGACTGGCCCATGCTCGACTGATAAATGCGAATTCCCTTGTACACAAAGGGATCGTTGACCACGATCGTCTTGGCGGCGACTTCCTTGCCGTCTTCGATCAGCGCCAGCTTGGACCACCATTTTTTCGGACTGCCGTCGGCGTAGGTCTCTTCTCCGGCACCATCGCAGCGGATCAGGAATGGAAGTGTCTTCTTGCTCTCGCCGCCGTGGTTATCGCGCACGATGATCTGGCCGAGCGCCTGTCCCTCCGGGACATTGATGTTGCCGCGATAACCGACGATGCCGTCCACGATGTATCCGGCAAAGATGCAGAGCAGGCTCAGGTGGACCAGGTAGACGGCGAAGACGGAATAGCGCTGCTTCTCGGCAAATAACCCGGTGGAGCCGTTTTCCGTCACCCGCTCCGGCTTGAAGCCGAAGCGGCTCAAAACACGCTCGGCAACCGATAACGCGCCGGCTTCGTCGGTCACCGCAATCTTCACCGTCTCGCGGCAGGCTCACGCGGAAGTTCGGCTCGGCAAAGCGGACCGGCTTGGAGTACACCTTCCAGGCATTCGGCCAGCGGTCCACCGAGACGAAGATCAGGCAGACGCAGAACAAGCACAGCAGCGTGAGAAACCACCAGGCATGGAAGATATCGGTGAGGCCGAGACGGTCGAGCCAGAGCAGGGTCTCCGGCGAATATGCGCGCTGCACATCTTCAGGCTCCGAGGTGGGACGCTGCAGAATGACCGTACCAATGGCCGAGAAAACACCGACGACAATAATGAGGAAAATACCCGTTCGCACTGAAGCGAGCGTCTGATACACCTTGGTCCAGATAGACTTCAAACCCATTTCGGGCTCCTACTTTCGACGGAAGCTATAGACTTGAATTGCAACTGGTGGGCCAATTGCACGGAATCGAGCCAAGCAGTTTGTTTCGAATGAGATAAGCGGAATACGGAATCGCTTGCGGCAGCCATTCATGGGGCATATCACGCATCATTCGTCATATTTCGAGTCTGTTCACTCATGATTCCAGCCCTGGAATGCGATGCCGCAGCGTGAAGTTCCACTTCCTCGCCCGGCAGAACGCTTTGCCGTGGCGGGAGTTCCACCACCACTCGCCTGATAGTTTACCTTACTGACGCACCCCCTGGGATGGAAGTCAACTCTGGGAGGAATCCGTTGCGCTGAAAACCTCAAAGCGGCCTCCGCGGAGAATTTTCCTTGCTCTCGTGATAATCCGGTTCGGTGTTCACGTCCCAGATGTTCTGCTTGTCGCGATGCCCCGCGATGATGTTGTCCACGGCGGTCATGGCCGTCAGCATCGAGTGGTCCTGGTTGTTGTATTTGTGCATCCCATTGCGGCCAATCAGGTACAAGTTCGAAATCGCATCGACGTAGTCGCGCACTTCCTGGAAGCGGTCATAGACGCCAAAATACGCAGGGTAGGTCTTGGCCATGTGGACCACCACCGCGTCGCGCACGTCCTGGCGCTCGATGATGTCGATCTTGGCCAGCTCGTCGGCGGCCAGCTTGGCCATGCTTTGCTCCGAGCGCGTCCAGAGCTCGTCGCCCTCATAGCAGAAGTATTCGGCGCCCAGCCAGACCTTCGACCGGTCGGCGACCAGAAACGGACTCCAGTTGTTGAAGACCTGAAGCCGCCCGATCAGCACGTCGGGCTCCTGGATGTAGATCCAGTTGTCGGTGACGAGCTGTCCGTGCTTGCCGCCGGGCTCGCTGACCTTCAATTTATCCACCAGCAGGCCCACGGCGATGAAGTCCCTGTACTGCAGATTTGCCGCCACCTCGCGCACGTTCTCCGGGACGCTGCTACCGCCTTCCACCATGGCCCGCACCAGCTCTTTCACCGAGGTGGTCGAGAAGAAATAGTCGCCTGCAAAACTGCGCGGGGTGCCATCGGAGGCATGGCCGCCCACGGCCACCACCTGCCCGTCTTTCACTTCCACGGAGGTGATATTAAAATTGGTGATGACCTCGCCGCCCATCTCCTGAACCCGTCCGGCGATCTTCTCCCACATTTGTCCGGGCCCGAGCTTGGGATACAGAAACTGCTCGATCAGCGAGGTTTCCGTGCCCTTCTGCGCGATGTCTCCGGCCGGTTTGCTGGATTGTTTCAGGAAATGCGCGATCGCCTTGCGGATGGAAAGCCCTTTGATGCGCTGCGCACCCCACTCCGCGCTGATCTGGTCGCAGGGCACTCCCCAGACTTTCTCGGTGTAGGATTTGAAAAAAGTGAGATAGAGCTCGCGCCCAAAGCGGTTGATGAAAAACTGTTCCAGGTTCTCCACCTTGCGAATGGGAAACAGCATGGCGCGCAGGTAACTGAGGCCGATGCGCACGGTACGGGCCGGCCCCAAGTTGCCGAGCGTTGCCTTGCTGAGTTGGATGGGATAGTCGAAAAATTTCCGCAGGAAGTAGATGCGCGACTTGCGTCCCCGCACCAGCATGACGTCGTCTTCGGTCTCCGACTGACCGGGGGTCTCCTGCGGCAACTGCTCCAGCCACCAGTTCATCACCCGGTCGCTCTTGGAAAAGAAGCGGTGTCCGCCGATATCCATGCGGTTGCCCTTGTACTGCACGGTGCGCGAGATGCCGCCCATGTAGTCAGTGCGCTCGATCACGATGGGATGGATATCGGTGCGGGTAAGAAGTTCGTAAGCGGCGGTCAGCCCCGCGGGCCCTCCGCCGATGATGATGGCTTGTGATTTCATAATGTGTTCTCTTTAGAACACCCTAAATCTTCCGGATGCTCCAGCCAAACAGCCCTTCGGCCTGCAGAGACCGACCGAGCCCCAGAACTGCCCGCACGGGTGAGGGTTGCTGAGCCGGAACGGTACGTTTAGTTCTCTCCCGTCGCACTGTGCGAAATGCCCCAGTCTGCTGACCCACCCCGGAAAACTGAGTCGTTCGTGTACGCCCATACTATCAGTGCATCAAGTAAACACTGGTATCGTCCCCAACCCGGATCGGACCATATCCGACCCGCCGGACATACTGCTCGTATTCCGGGACTCGCTGATTGGTGAATGGCGGACTTAACGCACGCCCATCCTGAAAGACGACCGCATCAAATCTGCTCAACAATTGGAAATCAGCTTCGATCGGCACACCAGACATAGCTTGGTAGGCCAAGGAGCCACAGGCTGAGACTCTCGATGGCGAAAACTCTCTGGCAACCACCATCAATTTGCCGTTCAATGTAGGGCTATCGGTAGCAAGCATGATGCTTGTTGCATTATTTCGAGATGCCAGGGCCAAGACCGCCTCGGATCGGCTGAGGCTTTGCCTGCTGGCCCGATGCCGCGTCGGCACACTAGCCACAAGCAGACCACAAAAGACGAGAGCCGCGACCAGAGCTGCCGATCGACGCGGAGTCGAGTGTCCTTTGCCCGACATCACGGTCGCGGCCAGGAACGGCAGCGCCACGATCACCGGGAATGCGTAACGAACATCCCTGGCAGGGGCCGCCAGCACAACCACGCAGAAACCAGCCATCACCACAAGCGCCAGAACGCAAGGCCACGATTGCATGAGCCGCCCTTTGATCCCCAGGTAGATGAGCCCGGCAGCCGTCAACACGAACGGCAGCACCACCCCCGGCGATTCGCGAACAATGTTGCCGAGAAATTGCAGCAGGGGAGAATAGTAGAATTGCGCCACACTGCCGAACGAGGTTCCCTTTGCGAGGGCAAAGGCGGGCTGCCCCCATTGCAGCAAGTAGAAAGCCGAGGGTGCGGAACAACACGCAAACCCGAGAAGCCCCGCAAGCGCACTCCGCAATCCACCGTAATGAAGTTTGATCGCAAACAGGAGCGGGACGATCAGGATCACGAAATATAAGAAACTCAATTTCGTCATCACGCCCAAGGAAAGTATCGCCCCCCACAAAACGCCCCGCATCACAGCGCCTCGGATGGAGGAGCCGAGCGTCCTTGCTTCATACGGGATGAGAAGCACAGCCGCCAAGGCTGTCCAAGCGAAGAGGCTGTCTGCCAGGAAACCGGTGGCAGAGGTATGCACATAGCTTCCCGCCGGGAAAGGCCCCATGGAGGCGCCCACGCACGCACCGGCGACCACCAGGAAGAGCGGCTTCACTCCGCTGCGCAGCAACAGATACAGAGACGAGGCCACCAACAGCGCGATCAGTGCCGCCAGCGTGATAAAGCAGTCCCCGGCTGCGTCCCAGGAGCGCAACGGTCCCCAAGGCAGACCCAACAACGTCATCATCGGAGGCCGGATGCTCACCATGGCTCCGATCAATCCATGTCCATTGCCGGACCAAAAAGCCCGGCTGGCCGCAATGGATCGTCCCAGGTACTCCGAATCGTCCCATTGAAAGAGATAGGGCTGATAACTGATAAACGTGGGTGCAATGCAGAGGGCAAAGAGTGCCGCGACCACAAACCACTTCGCCACGCCTGAAGTGAGGCTCGCCAGAACTGTCTGCCGAGTTGTGAGGCTGGGCGCCTCACCTTCGCTTAGGACCGGATCGCATACGTCAGAAACGGGGCTGACCTGAATCTCCCCTGAATCATGGACTTCCATTGGGCAAATCTCCGAGTTGAATCCAGAGTTTAGCCGGACGGAGTACCTTCAATATGTGACCAGAATCACCTGCGAATGTGCACGCCTCCTCTCCCTCGGAGAATGGGTCTCCTCGCGGTTCAAGTGCGGAATGTTACACTCCGAATAGCATGGTGGATCGATACACGTTTTTAAATAAACTGACGATTCTGGGCGGCTTTTCTCCCGGCGTGTTGCTGAAGTCGGTCAAGGGAATTCCCTGCTTCATTTCCGATTTCCGTAAGTACCAACGATTGAATCGTCGCGCCTCTTTCCGCATTTCTATCCGCCACCTGTTTCCGATTCTTTTGGATCGCGAGGATAGCGCGGGAGTGGCGGAGGGTCATTATTTTCACCAGGATTTATGGGCGGCGAAGAAGATCTTCGCGCAGGCACCGGGACGGCATATCGACATCGGCTCACGAGTCGATGGCTTTGTGGCACACCTGCTTGTGTTCATGCCGGTCACCATCATCGACATCCGCCAACTGGACAGCAACATTGCGGGGCTGAGCTTCATTCGCGACGACGCCACGCAGTTAGCGCAACTGCCAAGTAACAGTGTGGAATCGCTATCGAGTCTTCATGCCGCGGAACACTTCGGACTCGGCCGATATTCGGACCCGGTGGACCCATCGGCCTGCTTCGAGTTTATGAACGCATTGCAGAGAGTACTGGCAGCGGGAGGAAGCCTGTACTTCTCGGTTCCCGTCGGGCGCGAGCGGGTAGAGTTCAACGCACATCGGGTGTTTGCGCCCAAGACCGTCATCGATAGCTTCCCTCAGCTTCAATTGGTCTCATTCTCTTATGTTGGAGACGACGGGCGCCTTTACGAAGACACAGAGATTGCTCCCGCCGCACGATGCGATTACGGATGCGGGCTCTTCCAATTTACTAAGCGCGGCTGACACCGCCGAATTTCAACTGCGCCATCGGAGCGGAAACCACCGCGATGTGTCGAAAGAGTTTGCACACTTCATTAAAATCTATGACGCAATGAAGATCGGCAATCTGCGCAATCATCTCGGGCTCTCGTCGGGCGCACAGCAGGACGCCAGCCAGCGTGGAGTTGGCCGGAACCGGCGCGCCGCCCTGACCGGCGGCACTGCGGTCTTCGCTCGCGCCGTGCAGGTCGGAACGTCGCTGGTCACCGTCCCGCTCACCATTCACTACCTGGGCAATGAGCGATTCGGCCTCTGGATGACCATCAGCTCCGTGCTAGCCATGGCCAACTTTGCCGATTTCGGGATCGGCAACGGCGTGCTCAACACGGTCGCCAGCGCCTACGGCAAAAACGATTTCGACCGCATCCGCTCCACCATCTCCAGCGGCTTTGCCATCCTCAGCGCGATTGGACTGGCGTTGATGGCGCTCTTCGCTGCGTCGTTTCTGTGGGTCTCGTGGGCTGACATTTTTCGAGTGACTTCGGCACAGGCCCGCGCCGAGGCCGGGCCCGCACTCATGGTCTTCGCCGCATGTTTCGCCTGCAATATCCCCTTGGACATCGTGCAGCGGGTGCAATGGGGGCTACAGCAGGGCTTTCGCATGAATCTCTGGCAGGTCTGCGGCAGCCTCGTTGGACTCGCCGGCGTCATTGCTGGAATCCACATGCACGCGGGCCTGCCAATTCTCGTCGCCGCGCTCGCCGGAGCGCCAGTTCTGGCAGTCGCCTTGAACTCATTTCACTTTTTCGTCATCAGCCGCCCTGACCTGCTGCCGCGCGCCCGGTTCGTATCGCGCGAAGCGATCTCTCCCATCCTCAAGATCGGCGGCCTGTTTTTTGTGATGCAGTTGGCGATCTCCATCGCATATTCCGCCGACAACGTCATCATCGCCCGCGCATTGGGCGCTGCAAGCGTACCGGGCTACGCGATTCCCCAACGGATGTTTTCGCTGATTACAATGATGGTCACCATGCTGATCATGCCGCTCTGGCCGGCATACGGAGAGGCAATCGCACGCGGCGACATGACGTGGGTGCGGCGAACTCTGAAGCGCTCGCTAGTTGCGGTCTTTGGCGCGACTGCGATCGCATCGTCGGCCCTGCTGCTGCTGGCCCGCTGGCTGATCGGCTGGTGGATCGGTCCAAGCATCAATCCGCCGTTCATGCTGCTGCTGGGGCTAGCCGCCTGGGTCGTTGTGGAAAGTTGCGCCAACACCCTCGCGGCCTTTCTGCATGGCGCCAACATCCTGCGACTTCAAGCCATCGTGCTATCCATTTTTGGAGCCGCCTGCCTTGCCCTGAAGGTCTACTTTATACTTCGTTTCGGCATCATCGCCGTCCCCTGGGCAACCGTGTTGACTTACATCATCGTCGCCGGAATCCCATACGCTATCTGCGTGCCGCGCGCTCTCAAACACCTGCACCCGACGCCCGTTCAGGTCACCATGGCCAGCCCGGTCATCGAGGACTAGCGTCCGAAATTCGTCGCTCTCCGCAGTAATTCCGGTCGAACCGCCGAACTACTCGGCCTTCACAAACCAATCGTCAAATTGCGAGCACTCTTCATATTTTCGTAGGTAGCCTTTTTCTGTCAGCAACGAGAATATGTTTTCTCTCTTGCCTTGAGTGAAACCATGTTCGCAGGTAATGACCCTGAACTGATACTTATCAAAATCGAAGCTGCGCAATATGTCGTACTCACTCCCCTCGGTATCGATGGAAAGATAGTCGATTTTCTTGGGGGCATTGTGCTTGTCAAGCAAATCTAAAAGAGAGATGGTCCTAACGTCGTAAGTCCTACCTTTCTTCCTTGTCTGATGATGGGCATCTCCTGCGCTGTACGAGTCAATCGTCGAGTATTCCCCGGAGTCCACTTCGTTAAAAACTAGTGTCGAATTCGACTCGCTCCATACGCAATCTGTCTCAATGCTGCAATTCCGATTGTTTCTCAAATCCTTGTGCCAACCCCTAGCGGGCTCGGCAAGAATTCCGCTCCATTCAAATTCTTTCTCCAACAGGTACGTGTTGCTCAAATAATGTCCGTCTGCCGCGCCGAACTCGACAAAAAAACCGCCCCTTTTGAAATCCAGCTCAGACAAAACGAACAGATCCTGCTTCAATTGCGCCTGTGACATGCGCCAGGATCTTAGTAATTGAGGCGAATGCGGGCCGGACCACCCGAGGAGTAGCTCAAGGTCGTTGCTGTCTCGTACGAGCTGTTGAAGGTGGCCGTTTCGCGTGACTCCGATATCGAATTTATTCAGGGTCCGCACCGCTAAATTTATGAGACCTTCACTCACCCTTTGCACCCCTTTTTTGCCCGTTCATAAGTTCAGTAGCATAATGGTATTCGGAAACGATCTCGACCCACACCGCTTAACTTGACTGGTCCCATTGCAACCCGCATCGAAGGTGGACGACGCATGCGCGAAGGCGCACGCCGAAAGCCCCCGCTGGTCTCAATCATAAGCGTGGTCTTTCGGGCAGGGCAAGAGCTGGCTCCGTTGCTCGAAAGCATCCTTGCGTTCCTAGAGGATGATGTCGAGCTGATCGTGATCGACGGTGGCTCGGATGACGGAAGCATCGACATCCTGCGCAAGTTCAATGACTCCATCGATTACTGGATCAGCGAAGCGGATCAGGGAATCTACGATGCGATGAACAAAGGCATTGCGGCGGCGACCGGCCAATTCGTCCTGCATCTCAATGCCGGAGACCGCCTCCTCTGCATTCCCCGGCAGGAGCTGGAAGAAGCGCTGGCCGACCACAACGACGTCGCCTGTTTCGCGGTGAAAGTTGAGGGTTCGAGAACCTTTTGCCCCAGGAGCGGCTTCGCTCTGCGAGTCACTAATTTCTGGCACCACCAGGGCGTCTTCTACCGGCGCGAAAACCATTTGGGATACAGCACCCAGTACCGGATTTATGGCGACTTCGACCTGAACCAGCGAATGCTGAAAGCTGGAAAATCGGTCAGACTCTCTAAAACGGTGGTGGCGGAAGTGATCAGCGTAGGCGTTTCCGGGAGCACGTCCGCTTACCACGAACATAATCGTGTGGTGAAAGAAAACTTCGGGACTTACTATGTCTGTCTCGCGAACCTCTGGCGATACGTCAATTTCTTCATTACAACGATCGATCGTTGGACACGGAGATGAAGGATCATAACCTGGTGCGTTGGCGAGGCGTGCCGCGCAAGCGTTCCCCGAGTGCCTCGAACAGTCCTGTTGCGACGCCTTGAGCGGCGCGCATGGAGAAGCCGAAGTGAAGCTCCGAGGTTAGCTTACGGACCCGCGCGATGGCGGAGATCGTTGGCCGCTCTGTGATCAGCGCGTAGAGCAGGCCGATCGCGATTCTGGCATGGAGATCCTCGAGTGCATCCCGCGGGACATCCATGCTGCCGACGATGTATTTCATTACTTCCAGGGATCCGGGCAGGCTGCACTCCCAAACGCGGGCTCTGGCTCGGGTGGTATTTTTGTGGACACGGAAGAAGTTGAGCGGCTCCGCTACGAACGCAATATCGGATCGCAGCAGCAAAGAGGCCCAGAACTTCCAGTCGGAACACCCATAATCGAGGCTCTCATCCACCCGGCCGGCGGCTTCGTACAGCTCGCGTTTAAAAACCACGGCACTGGCATTCGGGATCGTGTTTTCCCGAAGTAAGTAACGGGAGCACTCTTCGCGACCATTGCTTATGAAGTCGTGCTGCCAGCGGCTGAAATCTATGCCGAACATGGTCGGCCGGACCAGCTCAACGATGCTGTTGTTGCTGTCGACACGCAATGAGTTGCAGTATACGATGCCGCACTGCGGATTCTGTTCTAACCGGCCAACCAAGGTCTCAAGAAAACGGGGGTCGGCGTAATCGTCCGCCTCGGCAATCCAAACATATTTCCCGGTTGCTAGCCCGATGCCTTTGTTCCATTGCTTGAAAAGGTTGCCGGAGTTTTGCGCGTTGCAGATAAGTTGGCACTGATGCTTGCGGGCAAAGCTCTCCAGCAACTGCACGCTGTCATCGCTCGACGCGTCATCAAGCAAGATGAATTCACAATCCGTGAACGTCTGCTGCTGGATACTCCCAAGCCGCTGGCTAAGAAAGCGGGAGTAGTTGTAGTTCGGCACGATGACGGATACTTGAGGCATTGAATTCGGTGTTACTCCTTTGGAAGGCATCGTCTTTATACTGCTGCAAGGTTAAACAATCTATCCTCTAAGTCGTGTCTCCACTTCCCGCTCCCATTCTTCGATACGTTTGCGCCGGGGACAGACAAGGCGTCGTATCAATTCTTTGCGAGTTGCGTCGCGCAAGTCCGGGTCGTGTCCTTCTTTCCAATGCTTAAACAGTCTCCAGGCGAGACGGAGTTTGCGTTCGAGTCTGGCCACGGAGCCCATCTCCATATCCCAGAACGCACACTCATCGCGCAACAATCTTTCATAACGACTGAGTGGCATTCTCTTATTCAAGTCCAGCAAGGACAACTCGTGTTCCACCTGGAGATCGCCGGCAACGAAGACTCGCTTCCCGCTCCGGTTGAGCCGGTGAAACAGCTCCGTGTCGCAGTTATCCAGCGGAAAGCGTGGATCATAACCACCGATTTTAAGCAGTGCGTCAACGCGCAGGGTGGAAGCTGAATTGAACGCGTAGGTCGCCTGACTTGGTATACCCACGAAACCGGAGCGAAACCATTTCGGGATCGCTCCGCCCCAGAACCAATGAGGAGACAGCATGCGCCCATCACCGACGATCTGCGGAACCATTGCCGCAATGCTCGGGTCGGGGCAACACTTCGCTGCGAGTTCGGCGAGCCGCCGCAAAAAGTGCGGCGGCAGACTGGTGTCTTGGTCAAGCGTTAACAGCCATGGATAGCCCTGGGTTTGAGCTAGCTGTAACGCGCGGTTATAGGCGCCGGCAAGTCCTGTATTTTCGGCTGCCGCCTCGTACAGCACATTGCTTTCCAGGGTCTCAAACACTTGCCCGCCCGGAGTGTTGTCATAGAGAAGGATTTTGAGCTTGCACTCCGGCGCAAGACCCTGCGCTGCAAGCAGGGTCTTGAAGCTTGCGGACGCCTCGGGCTTGCACTTCCACAGAACGATTACCGCAAGTAGTTGGAATGACATTTACAGTTTGCTCTCGGTCACTGTTTCAGTAACTTCAACTTCCGGCATTGGTGTGAACCACATACTGAGTTGCTCCGAAGTTGCCACCCTGCGGGATTGAATCTCTTTCCGCTTTCGGAGCATGCGTGGCAAGAGCCGGAGCATTTCTGGAATGGCTCCGAGCGTCCTGCGTTCAAGAAGGATCACATAGCAGAGCATCCCGAGTTGGAGGCCCACGATGAATGGGAGATCGCGCCAGAAGTTCCATCCGAAATCGTTCTTCACAACCGTGAATAACTGATTCCTCCAACTCCAGCGCAACACCGCGGCGGGCAATGCCCGGCGATAGCTTGCGAGTTCCAATGGCCTCTTGTATCCGCTCTTACTCAGCCCAAAAGCACGCGAATGGTAGATGACGGCATCGGGCACATACACGCATTGGTATCCCGCCAAGCGCAGGCGCCAGGAGAGATCAACGTCTTCCCAATAGGCGAAAAAATCCTCGTCAAAATATTCGCGTTCGAAGAGACGCACGCGCTCCAGCGCACTCTTCCGGTAGGCCGGTGCCGTGCCGGATACGCCAAACACCTGCGTTGCGTTGTCGAATTGATTGCGGTCGGCTTCGAGTTGCCCTCGTTCGCGCGCCAGGCGGGTTTTGGAGAGTACGATCCCGGTGCCATCCAAGATGGGCGTACCGTCGGGAAGCGTCTCGAATCTGAGCATCTTGCCGGTCGAGGCCGCAACCTTCGGGTCGTCGAAGGCGGCGATGAGCGCGCGCAGGTAACCGCGCGTCATTTCGGTGTCGGGATTCAGCGGCATTACAAACTCAGCGTCGGAGCGGTGAAAGAACAGGTTATGCGCACCTGCAAAGCCCAGGTTCTTTCCGTTATCCGCGTAGCTGAATCTTGGATTGGCGCCGAACCGTGACAGTACCTGCTCTTCGATCGAGTCGGCCGATCCGTTCTCGGTCACGGTGACAGTGTAGTCCTCTACGTCTTGATCCAGCGCCGCCTGGATGCAACGTTGCAGGAGAGGAAAGTCATGGTTGTATCGGACGATGTTGATGGCGACCCTTGGCATTCAATCCTCGACGGGGGTCAACGCGAGTCACTGGCTGAGCCCAGTGGCGTGAATTCCAGGACGGCGATTCCGTTGGATGTCGGCAACTGGCGAACGTTGTAGGCCGGAGAAGCGCTGTCTACCAGCCAGTGAAGCGTGTCATACGAAGAAATGTAGCCGACGGCCAGAAAACGCTGATGGCGCTGCTCCGCGCCTTTTAAAAAGTTGGAAGCGACCTCGATCGCCTCCTGATTCAACCCCCGCGGCAGCGGCACAACCGGCACACTGAGCTTGTAATAAGTAAGCGGCGCAAACATTACGCTGTCCTTGGGATTGGGCGGCATGGGCATGGAACTGGATTCCGGCAGATCGCTGCAGACCAGCACCGGAGCGTTATCAACGGAGGCGTTACTCTGAACCTCCTCCAGAGCATATTTCCACGTGTACCCGTGAGTGCGGGAATACGGTGAGTTGAGAACCTGATACGCAGCAATCGCAACCACGGCCACGCAGAACAACAGGCGTATGGCCCGCGAATTGATCCTGCTGATAAGCAGGGCCCAGCAGAGCGCGATACCGGGCACCGCAACCAGGCGGTATCGCGGTACAAACACGTGAATCGATGTTTCCGCGCTCACGCCATAGAGAATCAGAATCGGAATCAACGCCATCGCCAGGCAAAGCAGAACACGTAGGCCGTCAAGCCGGCTTTCCAGATCAAAGTGTCTTGTGATAACGGCAAGAAAAACCGCACCGAACAGAACATACGGAAGCAAGCCCGGAGCCTGGGTTCGGCCTAAGTCCGCAATCTTGGGAGCGTTGTCCCAGACGTGGGAAGTGCTGGTATGGAAGAGAAAGCGCAATCCGGAAACTACGGGTAGGAACGCCACCGTGAAAGTGCCAAGCGCGATCCCAAGCTGCCGCCATAGCGTCTTTGGATTCCCTACCTTGAACGCAATAAAACAAATCAAAAACGCGGGCGCTATGACCATGAACAGCAGTTGGAAATACGCGATCAGAGCGAGAGTTACTCCGAGCAGCGCCGGCAGCCAGTTCGAATCATCATGGCGTGAGCGAACCAGCAGGAAGATGGAGGCATTGAGCGCCAAGGCAGTAATGGCATAGGGACGAACATCAATGGATAAAAAGATAACGATCGGATGAACACAGAAGAGGATGGTGGCGATGATCGCAACATCAGGGTCGAAGAGCTCGCGCGCAGTGCGGTACAGCAGATACGCTGCCGCCAACATCGCGAGAATCGAAGGAATTCTGAGGGCAATTTCGCTGGTGCCGATGATCTTGGTCGCAAGCCAAAGAACGTACGGATACCCTGGGGCGGAGAGACCGCCTTGGCGCGGCATGATCTGGGAAAAGCCGGCGCAGATTTGAGAATACGACAGCGTCTCGTCCAGCCACAGCGGCGCGCGGACCGCGAGGAACCAAAGAGAGAGCGAGACTAGAAGAGCCAGGCCATAGACGCCATACTCCGCGCGCTCCCGCTTGGAGTGCGCCCCCTGGCCCGCACTTTGTTCCGCGAAGATTTTTCGAGTTGATGATGCAGAAGTAGTCTCTGAGCTTCGCAAGAAGATACTCCCTAGAGCTTTTCTCCGGGCTGAAACGTCCAGCTCACGGGCATTCGATAAGTTCCATTCATAAGTTCCACATTAAGCGTATCAAAATTGCGAATTCCGAGTTCTAGATGTTTGTTAGCTGCTGTGCCGTCAGCCGCGATCTTACGCGTTGCATAATCCGGGAATCCCTCAGATATCTATGCCAACCCAAGGGGCCTAATGCGAGCAATTGAAACACAACATCCCAAGTACGAACCGTTTCACCGCGAGAGGCTGCCGCCAGCATGGAATTTACTGCAACCGAAGCCATCGCAACCTGCTCAACCGACCGGCTGCGCTCTCCGTGAAGAGAACCCAAGAGCGGCAGATGACGGGCGAGCACCGTGGTCAACTGCTCTTCCCACTCGTTGGGCTGCAGCTTTCGGGCTGCGGTTTGCGAGGCAGGATGAACCCGAAATGCGCTCAATGCCTCGGCAATGAACCACACCGGGCCAAGGGCTCCCAGCCGGAGCCATAAATCCCAGTCGGCTGAAAACCAAAGTGCCTCGTCTAATCCACCCGAATCGACCGCAGCGCTCCGCCGGAAGACGGGCGAGGGGATTGCGATGAAGTTCTGAACCAGCAGGCGCTCTATAAATTGATTGGAGGGCACCCCGCCCTCCGGAAGCGGGCAAGTCCATGGGCCGAGCGTCTGTCCGTCAGGCCCTATAAACAGGGCATTATGAAGCACCAGCGCGCCTTCGGCGTCTGCCATCGCCGGCCGCAGCCTGGCAATCCTGCCAGGAAGCCATAAGTCGTCCTGATGAAGAAAGCAGGCCCAATCGCCCGTGGCTTCGCGCAATCCGAGATTGGTACCGGCCACCCAGTTTCCGATTCTGCCGGGTGTGATCAAACGAATGGGAAGGACCTTGGTGAAATCGTGGATAATTTCCAGCGTTCGGTCGGAAGAGCCGTCATCGACAATGACCAGCTCAATCCCTTCGTCCGCCTGCCCGCGCACGCTCTCAAGCGCCGCGACGAGAAATTTTTCGCCATTGTAGGTAGGCATGACAACGGAGAGGAGCGGAGGCATTAGCGCCGCCTAAGGCAGAGAATACTCAGGAAGAAACTGCTGAACGTGATCTGGACACCCAGGGTCAGGGCAAAGACAGCGGGCATCACAATGCGGAGCATCTGCCCGGGGTTCAAGGCGCCGAAGCTGTCTCGCGCCCAGTGCGAAACCGACCAGATCGACCCACCCATGCCGACGGCGATCAGTAATCCGCCGACAATCAACCCCGCCTCCAGCGTGACCCATTGGAAGATTCGATCCAGGCGGGGGTCCTCCGGGAGCAGTCCCTCGGTGATGGCAAAGACCTTGGTGAACATCGCGAAGGCAATCAGTTGAAAGCCCATCAATACGAAGACAAATGCGTAGAGAAGGGTATGCACATCAAAGCCGATGCCGTGAAAGACCCGGGGGCCGGGCAGCAGCCAGGCGCAAACCGCCGTGCCCAGCAACATGGCGGCGATCCCTGGATAAAGAAAGAGCCAGCGCGGGCTGTACATGAGCATGAATCGCAAATGCCGCCAGCCATCGCGCCAAGTGCGCAGGTGTGGAGGACGACTGCGCCCGTCCGGCGAAAGTGAGGTAGGTACCTCGCTAATCTTCATCCGCAGCAGGCTGGCTTTGACCACCATCTCACTGGCAAATTCCATGCCGGTGGAACGTATATCCATGCGGAGAAAGCTATCCTTGCGAAACGCACGCATGCCGCAGTGGAAGTCTCCGCAGGGGGATCGGAAAAACAGTCTTCCAATGCCGGTGAGCACAGGATTTCCAAGATAGCGGTGCAGGGGAGGCATCGCTTGGTCGGCAATGCTGCCACGGAAACGATTGCCCATCACCAGGTCTGACCCGGAGCGCAATTGCTCCACAAAACGAGGGATATGGCTGAAATCGTAACTGTCGTCGGAGTCTGCCATGAGCACATACTCACCACGCGCGGCCAGGATTCCGCCCTTCAAGGCATTGCCATAGCCTTTCTCTGCGACGTGTACGACGCGTGCGCCTTCGGCTTGGGCAAGCTCGATCGAACCATCCATCGAGCCATTATCGGCCAGGATCACTTCACCCGGTATGCCTGCCTGGTGAAGGGCGGCGATGGCCTTGCGCACACACACGCCAACCGTCTCATGCTCATTCAGGCAAGGCATGACGACAGACAACAGAAGCTGTTCTCCGGCAGTCGCGAACTGCTGGACAACTTTGGTCGCAGAAGATGTTGGGTCGAGACTCATCGTCGAGCTCCCATCAGCCAGATCGTCACAAGCATTCTAATCCGCTACAATCCAGACTGACAGCGCGCATTTCAAGCGGTACACTTTGCGCGCTCCTGCCACTGGCTACCACAGCGCCAACCACCTCACGTTCAATCTCGCAGCCATACCGCCCAATCGAGTACGCATACCTACTCTGGATGCCGTCCGGAGTAGGTTGCTGGACTATTCATGATGCAGGATTGTCGGCTGCGCTGGAATTCCGGTGGCTACTGCTTTTGGACACCTTTTGCAGACTCCTTAACCTTGGCAATCAACTGCTCGATTTCCGCGCGATGCGGGTTTTCCGGATGGGTTTTGACCAGCTTCTCCCACAGGGCAATCGCACCCTTGGTGTCTCCTTTGACCCTCAAATCCAGAACGCCTAGATTGAACAATGCATTCGCGAACTTCGGATCAATCTCCAGCGCATGTTGCAGGCTCTCCATCGCCTTGTCATCTGCACCGGCAGAGTGATACGCACTGGCGAGAAACGTGTATGACTCCGCACTGGGCTTTGCTTTTACAGCACGTTCGTAATATTGCGCGGAGACATCGAACTGTTGTCCCTTTCCGTACACTGCGCCAATCTGAGCTAAGAGGTCGGGATCATTGGGATTCTGCTTCAATTTGTCGAGCAGAGGCTGGGCAGACTTATCCGCCATGCTCTTCATCTGCTCAGGTGTAACTTGAGCCGCCATCTCTCCCATTTTTTGCGCGTCCATAGGGGCGCCCGGAGTGATTGCCGGCGTGTTCTGAACCTTCGCGGTTGCGGGAGCATGGAAAAGATATCCGACAACAACTCCTACGATCAGGCAGATTACAGCAAGGCCATATGCCTGGGCGTTACTCCACAGCTTTGGTTTCTCATCCATCGAAGTCTCCTCGGTATTCGCAACATAACACACGGACCAATCGCCGGTTTTGTATAGTACGCACAAGGCGGTGTGATGATCGTCACCAATTCCGCGCGTAACTGGTTAGCTTAGCCCGACGTTCTCAGTGGACCAACCCATAACCATCCGGCGTCCGTACCCAGAGATCCAGAATATCAATGCTTGCCCGTTTCTTCAGGGGCCTACGCCGCAACCCAGCAAATCTTTTCCGGCTTGGATCTGCCTCAGTTACAAACCAACAAGTTGATCGATTTGGAAGCAGACCCGAGTTGCTGCATGAAACAAACGTGGCGCGCGCGTGATATGTTAATTTAGGTTCTCTCATGAGTATATCAGAGGAATTGCGCGGCTTACTTGGCCGGCGTGTGATCCAATTGGCCGCCCTCGCGGCCATGCTTACCTGTGTCGCAAAAATTGCCGTGGATTGGAAGTACTGCGTCCGTGATACCGACGTTTGGTGGCACCTCAAGGTAGGAGACTGGATCGTCGAGAACCTGGCGGTTCCCCACAACGGCATTTTCTCGCGCACCGCTTTCGATCGTCCGTGGACCGCTTACAGCTGGAGTTATGAAGTAGTCCTGTCGCGCGTCTATCACTGGTTCGGACTGCTTGGGATTGGGATCTTTGCCGTCGGTCTGACCGTCGCCATCGCCTACGTCCAGTTTTGGAGCCTGCGCCGGCTCTGCGGACGCTTCTGGGAGGCTTGGCTGCTTACGGCCTGCGCGCTGTATACCTATCTGTTTGTGATCATGCCGCGGCCGGTATTCATCTCGATTATGTCCTACATGGTCCTTTTGACCGTGTTGTTGGAGGCCAGTCGCAGCGGGCGGGTGCGAAGCTTATACTGGCTGCCGGCCTTGTTCCTGGTGTGGGCAAATGTTCATATTCAGTTCATCTACGGACTCTTCGTACTAGGGCTTTTCGTTGCCTGCCAACTCGCATCACATTGGGCGGATCGAATCGACTTTGCCCCGGGAGTATTCACCCCAGCTACACTGCCGACCAAGCCATTGGCTTTGATCTTCGGCGCCTGCGTGCTGGCTACCCTGATCGGCCCGTACGGTTATCACCTGTACGAGGTCGTGTTCATGTATTCCAAGGCCAAGTACGCATACAAGTTCATCATGGAGTTGCAGGCTCTCGGCTTCCGTGTCGACACCCATTATGTGCAACTCTTCTTGACGGCTGGCGGATTCATGGCCGTGGGCTGGCGGAAGAAACTCGACCCGTTCAAGCTGGCACTGATGATGGTGGCCAGCGTATTAGCGTTTCGAACCGCGCGGGATTGCTGGTTTATCTCCACCACCGCGGCCGCGTTCATCGCGGACTTTCCGGCACCTGAGTTCAAACAAGTTAGAGGAGAGAATCTGGCGGAAGGCGGAGCGCTGGCGGTGATCGTGGCTGTTTTTCTGTTGCTGTTGTCGCAGAATTTCGGATTCACCGAGCGCGCGCTCGACCAGATGGTCAGCGGGGACTTCCCCGTCGATGCCGTGAACTATCTCCGTCGCAACCCACTGCCCGGCCCCATCTATAACAACCTGGACTGGGGCGGATTCCTGACCTGGTATGAACCGCAGTTCCCGGTCGCCATTGATGGCCGGAACGACCTCTACGGCGATGTGCTCGACCAAAACTTTTACGAAGCACAGAGCGGAATTGGCTACAAGAACAACGCTTATTTGCTTCAATCCGGCTTTGTGCTGCTCACCAAGAAATATCCGCTGGCGACATTGCTGCGATACGACCCGCGCTTTACTCTGGTCTATGAAGACCCAATTTCTGCCGTCTTTGCCCGCCGATGAAGCTCGCCATTTGTGTGCCCCATGGCGAGCTTACGCCTAAGGCTGTCGGCTCATTACCACGGCAAACTCGTCGCGATAAACCTCGTGCAGGCCGGGGTAGGTAAGTCGAAATACCTCCTGCGCATTGGGAAACATCTCAACCCCGCTAACCAGGCCGCAACGGGTACTCAGAAGAAGCGTATTCGCCGTAGCGAAATCAGGATCGGTAGACGGTATGACCTTTGCTCTCGTCACCCCGTAGTACAGGCCAGTCTTTTCCTCTCCGTAGAGTTCGTAGCGGTCGTCGATGGAGACTGGATACTCCGGCAAGTACCAGGCAATAAAATCTCCCCAATCCATTTCATTGTAGATAGGACCCGGCAGATGATTCCGGCGAATGAAATCGCAGGCCCGGACGGGAAGCTTCTTCGAAGCCACATTCATCAGCGACGCAGGATCTGAAGGGATGCTCGCGGTCGCTGCAATGATGACAATCGCGGCCAATCCCGCAGCCGCCCAGAAAACCATTCCAGAGGCTTGTCCCAGCTTTTCCGGCTGCGAATCTGCGCTCCAGAAGAAGTCGCCGATCACCGCAACCGATGCCACGACGACCACCCAAGCTTCGCGTCCAAAGGCGAAGCCCAGACCGCAGCTAGCGACAAACAACAGCAGCGGGAAGAGGTCGCGTAACTGTCTTCGCCCCAGAACCAGAGCCGCAAACATCGCGAGCAGCATCAGCAGGTAATGCAGAGGCCCGCGAAAATTCAAAGACCGCATCGCGGACAAGTTCGCCCGTTGCGAGAAGCCAAACAGATTCTGCCACGCCGTGAGATACAAGTGATAAGAATAGGGAGTGATCAGGGATGCGATGCAGGTGCCGGCCGCGATCATGCCAAGCCTGCTTGGTGGCAGCACCGGCCGATCGCCCAAGCTGAAATGCCACTTCCTCTTTTGCAAAATGGGCTCGATTGCAGAGGCGCCACAGAACAGCAATACGAGCGCCGTTCCAAAAACAAAACGCCAGTCGAGATTTGCCCAAACCAGGATCAGCAGCGGTACCCAGTACAGCAGTTTCTCCTCTCCGGATCTGCGACCGCGGAAGAGCAAGAGTAGCTCCAACGCAAGCAGGACAGCGCCGTAGGGCGAGGTCGGCAGAGAAGTCGTCAGCAGTGCAGCCTGCGCGCCGAGCGAGATCAATACCGCGGGCCAGAAGTTACCTCGGCGGCCTCCCGCAAGGACGAATGTCAACAGCGCAAAGAACAGGCGGAAGACCATCACGGCCAGGGGAAATACGCGCAATCCCATCATGCGATAGAAAACGTCGGAAGCCAGTTGCAGACCCCAATTCGGATCGGTCCAAGACGAATCGGACGAGCGTGAGGAAATCCCGAAATGCGGGATGCTGCGATGTTCAACGATCCAACTGCCGATCCGCAGGTGAAGCCAGGTGGTTGGATTTCCCAATGACTGCAGATGGCCTGCTTCATAGAGGGAAGCGAAGACAAAAAGAGCGACGAGCACGGCACACTGCAGGATTGGCATCCCAGGCAGACGCCGCTTGGCTGCGGACGCAGCAAGTTGCTTAGACGTGGCGGACACAGGCATCATTCCCAAACAGAGCAAACCTCCGATGCAACTTCAGACTACCGTCGTCTGAGCCAAGACCGGCAGAAAATATCTACGCGGCGGGAATCGATCGCATCCGTACCCTGTCATCTCCCGTCGCTTCGAGAACAGCGGAGCGAATCACGACGGCCCGCGTTGCTTGTGTTTAACGCTTGCTGCCCGCCTTTGTTGCCGATCGCGCGGCCGCAGCGCCAGCCTGTGTCACCGTACCGTCATAGTTATGGCTGTACATATGGCACACGAGAGTACATGTGTTTTTCGCTCTGTTGTAGCCGATTCCGAACGTCGCCCCGGTGGCATCAAGCGCATTGGGCCCGACCACTTTCGTATCGAAGTTCACCAGTCGCTCGCCCGTTATGGTTGGCGATGTCCCGCCCATTCCATGGGCCGTGTGGCAAACCGAGCAGGAGAAGCCATCCGTAGCGACGTGATTTGAGTGGTACTGGAAGCTGCTCGTGCTCCCGAGCACATTGCTCAGGGAGTGGCACTTTCCACAGAGTGCCCAGGGTCCAGGCGAAGCACCTCCAGCACTGATAAGTTGGCCTGGGAACAAATTCGTGATCTGGCTACCCGCTCCACCGGCAGGATAGATGCCTGGGGAAACCTGGCTCATTTCGTAGCGGCGCTCCAGGATGTGCGGATAGACCGATCCGTGGGGACCGCTCGGCCCGGAGCCTCCAAATTCCCGATTATCGTCACTGTTGTGGCAATCCGTACAGAAGATCTGAAGCCCCATTTGCCGCCCTTGGGTGACGCCGTCCTCTTGCAGCATCTTCGGAAGCAGACTCGGTTGGGGATACGGAGAGCTACCGCTCTGTGTCACCGGATGACTCGACGTGGAAGTAGCAGCGAACTGCTGAATCACGTTGAATGGGTCCGCCGCATACGAGACAGACCAGGCGGGGAGGTATCCGAAGGCTGACGTTGTAGGCTTGCCCGTGCTAGTACCGTGGCAACGAAGGCAGTTGTCGTACTGATTCAGGGCGGGCGAAAGAACCGTGACACCGTCGCTGGCCAGGATTCCAGTCACCGCCGCCTGGGAGGCTCGAATCTGCGGTGGACCGGGGAATACGCTGCCCACCGCCTGGGAACCGTGCGGATTGTGGCAGTCAACGCACGTCGCATGGCGGTTATTGTTTACCAGTACCGCTTCCGCAGTTTCATGGGTTTTTGTCCCTACCGGGAACGGATGCCCCGCGAGTGTCGCATTCGGGGCGGTCTTGGCGAATTCCGCGTAAACGTTGGGCAAGGCCGGAACGATGTTGCTATTGCCGTTGTGGCAACTTATGCAGCTCTGGGTTGAGGCATCCATGTTCGCCAGCACCGGAGTCGATCCTCGCAGCAGCCGCGCGGGACTATTCGCGTTGTGCTCAACATGGCAACCGGTGCATGCGTTCTGTGCCACGGTGGCATAGGGTCCGACGTTTGCCGACATCAAGGTTGTATTTGAAATTGTCGCATGAATGCTGGTCGGCCACGGCACCAGCGGATTCTGAACATTGTTTACCGTGCGCGGGACGGTGCTATGACACGATAGGCACATCACGCCTCCGGAGCTGGGTCGAACCAAGAAGTTCAACGAAACCGGATCGATGTTCTGGACGTGCGGATTGTGGCAACTCTCGCACTCCACGTTGCCGCGGATCAGTTTCACCTGTTTTGACGGATCGGTGGTCTGATGGCCTTGAACCAGGCTCGCCACCAGATCTGGCGAGTCCCGCAGCGGGTTGAAACTGAAGGGATGCGAGGTCTGCAGGTTGGTGCCCAGAATATCGCCCGGGTTCATCTTGCCCTGCATTTTCAGGTTCCCATAGGGCGCTGTCTGCATAGTCCCCGTGGCCGGACCAATGGTTCCATCGTGGCAACTCAGGCACAGGCTGCTAGGAGCTCCCACCGGCGGCTGTGCCAGCGTCTGATTTGCATTGGTGGTGCTGCTGTACAGAGTGTAGGTCTGCGAGGAAAATTTCTGGGCCCAGAGCGGCCCCTTGCCAACTCCCGAATGCGGGGCATGACAGTACTGACACGCCGGAAACGTCCCACCTTTGATCGGGGATTGCCCGCTCGGTGATAGGTCGTGGCCACCCAGAACGTCGCCAGTAAACTGCGCCTGCACGCTTACGGACAACGCGAGCGCAGCTACACATGCCAGCCAGAATTTCATTTTCCAGCAGCCTCCGTCGGGTTCCCATAATAGCGGAACACTTGAACACGACGATTGAAAGAGTCCACTACATACACATTGCTGTCGCGATCGATAAATAGACCGGCAGGCAAAACAAAGGCGCCCGCTTCAGAGCCCCTGGCCCCAAAATAGTAAAGCAGCTCTCCCTGCCGATCAAATACCTGCACGTTGTTCAGCGCTGCATCGACCACGTATAGATGGCCTTCACTATCGAAGCCGATCCCCTTCGGCCGGAACAAGCTTCCAAGACCGTCGCCAAGGCCACCCACTGAGTATTGGAAGGCTCCCGCACGATCAAATACCTGCACCCGGAAGTTCATGGCATCTACTACGGCTATTTCTTTCCCGTGCAACAGCACTTCTGTCGGAAAATTGAATTCGCCGGGCTGATTTCCAGCTTTTCCGATCGTCTGCAACACATGGCCCTGCATATCCAATATGAAAACCTTATTGCGCCCGGTGTCTGTCACGTAAATCTGATTCGCAGCCGAGTCCACGGCGATCCCAGTTGGGCGCTTAAAGAAGCCCTCACCGCCGCGCAGGGCTCCAATGATTCGTTTGAACTTGCCGTTCGAGTCAAAGATGAAGATTCTCCCTGACTCCGACTCAGTGACGTAGAAATTGTCCTCGGCATCGACGGCCACACATTGCGGCGAACGTAACGAATTCTCGTCCTTATCCTCACGGCTGACGAACTTGTATTTGTGCCGGACGAAGTCATAAATATGCACGCCCTTCGCTCCCGGGTCAGTAACGATCGCCCTGCCTCGGGAATCGATGGCGATGCTATACGGGCGCAGCATTCGGTGTCGGGTCGGTTCTCCAATCGCGAGGTCGAGAAGCTTCGTCCAAAATCCGCGTTGTCCGCCCACGTCGCGATCGGTTTCGAAGATCCGCTCGAACGTAAGCTTGCGGCCACCCTCCAGCAACAGATCGGGCGGTTGGGGCGCTGCTTTGTCTTCTACTTTGACGTGCGCGGCGCGACAAGGTAACGACAGGCTAAGCAGAATTATTAGAGAAAAGCACGCCGTTGTCCAGAACGTCGCCAGCCATCGGGTTAGAAGGGGTTGAACCATCTCGTTATACCAATATAGTACGACGTGTAATTTTCGGGCACGCTACCCACTGTTCCGGTTCCTATCCCCTGCATTACTTTCGTATATCCGGCGCCAAACGAGACCTTGCGGAGTTGGTACTGCGTGTAGAACGTGTACGCTTTCGACGAACCCGTCGCGTTGACCGAAGGGCTTGTCACAGAGCTCACGGCCTTGGCGAAGTTCGCGTTCAGTGACAACCGATTGACCGGCGACGCCGTGGCGGTAAGGCCGATCGACGAGCCGTTTACCAGCAAAAACTGGTTGCTGCTGAGCACCGGTGCAATATAAACCGGAGCTGACACCAGTCCGCCCTGCGTTACCAGCGACGCACCGTACGATGTCGCATAACTGGCGCTTGTGGAGTAGCGCCGATAGAGCAAGGTGGTCGCATAGCTATCCGAGTGGCTGGTGGTACCCGCTGACTCGCCCAATCCGGTATGGTACCCGCTGAAGCTGGTGTTCCAAGTTGTATGCCGGCCAAACGGACGCCGCGCGCTCGCCAGGTAGGTGTAGCTGGACGAGACCTGCTCCAGCACAGTCTCTATATTCTGCGAATAGTTGAAGCCGCCATCCCACTCGAATCCAAACTGCCTGCGCGCAAAGTTCACCCCTGCGATGACTCCTGTTCCCTGGTTGCCGGTTTGGTCGGCAAAGTCGTTTACACCACCATACACCACGACCGATCCCCACAGTGGCTTTTGGAAGTGGTAGTTCACGACGGCGCTGAAGTGGTTTACCGTAAGGCTCACTCCGTACACCTCTTCCTGGGTCCGGTTCAACGCAACTGACGCGTCTAAGTTCTTGTAAAGGGCGATGGAATCGAAGTTGTACATGGTCAGCGAATGGCTGTTAGCGCCCAGGTCTACCCCGGTATTTACGCTCCCCGCATTCGCCAGAATCTTCTGTACCATTCCCGAGAGGCTGGTATCGTACTCCGCCCCAAACGAGGCGCTGAAGCGTCGAATGGGTACGAAACTAGCACTGGCGGTAACCGATTGGTCCGAGCCCGTGACACTTTGTCCGTTGCCGCTTCCGCCGAAGGTATCGTAAGCATAGCCGACCGTAGTTTGGCCCGAGAATGGCAGTCTGTGATTCCCGGTGATATTGAGCGATTTCGAGCTGTTATCGCTCTCGCTAAACACGCCATTGGAAAGAAACTCGGGCACCTGCGTCTTGGTGGAAACATCGGTGAAGCGCCCATTCAACCACCAGCCAGCCAGGCGATAGTTACTTCCCAAGGTGAATACGCGCGAATCCGAATGCGTCTCTTCACTGGTGCCGAAGGCCGTGGAAACCGCAGCCCCCTGGGAGTACTGCGCAGTCAATGGCGGTAGGCCGGGAATCGATTCACCCCAACCGATACCGAACTGGGTGGCGTTCCCGTGGGTGAGGATTCCTTGACTGCCGGGAATACCATAGCTATTGCTGCTATCAAACGACTTGCCGTAGGAGATCCCACCGGGATAGTGGCTGCCACCAAAGAGGCCAACGCCGCCACCGATGCTGCTGGCATCGGTGATCGACCCACTTCCGGAATTCGCCTGCGAGCGATTGTAATATGGCGCCAGGTGAAAGTTGAGAAAGTTCGGGCTGTAGTAATAGCCGTTCAGGTTGGCGTCGCCGTTCAACCCGTAGGTATGGTCGGAGCCCTGCTGATTCCCAAAGTCTCCATTGTAGCCAATACCCAAATCTCCGGTCAGCCCGACGGTCAGGTTCTGGCCTACATTCACCTGTGCCCTAGCCGGCAAGATCCAGAGGAACAATCCCAACAATATGCACGCGCCACATCTACAGCAGCTCACGACTTTTCCTACGTTTTGGTGTGCTCTTGTAATAAACGTCCCGTTCGTGACTATCTGAGGCTCGTAGTTGCGTACCCTTACATTTCCTGAACTTTTGCGCTCTCGTGCAGCCGTTTGTCGAGCGCGACGCGCAGCTTTTCGTACTTCTCTTTCTGCAAGGTCGGGATCAGCTTCGCCTTGACTTCCGCGAACGCAAGCTTGCCCGCGGGCAGATGAGCATTCAGGCGAACGATCGTGAAGGCTTTCCCTAACTGGATCAGGCCGCTGACCTCTCCCGGCTTCATGGCGAGCGCAACGTTTACAACCTCAGTCGGGAGCTTTTCGCGCGCCACGGCCTTGCGGTCGCCCATGTCCACATGGAAGTCGTCTTCCGACTCTTTCTCCGCGAGAAGTCCGAAATCCTTATAGCTCTTGGTCGCCTTGGCCAGTTGCAGAACCGCTTCGGCGTGCTTGCGCGCCGTCTGCACCGTCTCCGGATTGGCGTTGGCGGGTGGGATGATCGAAATCGTCTGGATCGCGAACATCTCGCCATGCTCAAATTTCTTCGGGTTCTTCGCGTAGTAAGCCTGGGCCTCACTCACCGGAACCGCCGACTTCTTTTCGACGTCGTTCTTCAGCAGGGCCTCGATCAAAAGAGAGCGCTTAATCTGACTCCGCATCTTGGCCACGGAGCCGTTCATCTCTTCCTTCAGGTACTCTTTGAATTCTGCCGGGCTCGCAAACTGATGCCGGAATTTCTGCTCCTCGCGGCTGACGCGTTCGGGAGGTACCGTCATCTGTCGCCGCACCGCCTCCTGATAGACCAACTCCTCGAAGATGATCATCTGCATGGCGCCGCGCCGGATCTCGGGCTCCTGCGCCTTGGGGAAGCCGTTATGAAGCCGGGCGTACGGGAACAGATCGAACATCTCACGTACCAAGTCACGGTCGGTCAACTCGGTACCATTGATCCGAACCACTGGCTTGCCGGTGACCACAACTCCTGTCGTCTGAGTGGGAGTGGGCGCAGCAGTAGTACTAGCCTGCATTGGTTTGGTGGTGGTGGGAGAGTGAGAGGAAACCATCTGCCCGCTCGCGGAGGAGAGCGCTAGTAACATTGCGCTACAAATCGTAATCAAACACTTCATATTTTTCTCGGCTCAAAAAAAGGGAGGGAGAAAAGTTATCCCCCTCCCCGTTTAGCAAGTTACAAGTTAGAACACGGTCGGCAGGGTTCCGCCATTGAATTCGTTCGACTCGCCGAAATGGCACTGGCGGCAGAACTGGGTCGTGGAGGTAGCGTTGCCGGCGGCAACAGTCGTGTTGGCAACATCATACGGTCCGTTGATGAAGAAGAACGTGCCATACGTGCCAGTCGCGCTGCCAGCGATCGGGCTGGTGGTCGATGCGGCGTAAACGTTCATCACGTGCTGGTTGTGGCAGGTGGTGCAAACCACATACGGCATCGTGTTGGCGTTCACCGGGGTCGGGAAGCTGTGTGCACCCTTCATCAGCGCCGGGGCGCCGTAGGAGGTCATGAACTTCGAGTACTGGCCGCCAGCGGCCGGAGTTGCGGAGGTGACGCCAGAAGCGGTGGTCACAAACACAACACCGTTGACTGCATCGCCGTAGGTGGAACCCATCGCGGCGTTGATCGTGGCGCTCTCGCCGATCGGGTGATCGTTGTTGTAGGTTCCGGCGGCGGTGCCGTCGTTGCCAAGCAAGGTCGGGATTTTGCCGGTGCCGTAGGTGCTGGGCAGGGCGCCGATCTGCTGTTCGTAAGCCTGGTTCTTCATCATCGCGCCCTTGGCGACGTTACCGTCGTGGCAGGCAAGGCACATCAGGATGCCACGGGCGTCAGAGTACTGCTGAGCGGTCCACGTGGTCGGGTTGCCGGTCGCGGGAGCAATCAACAGGTACTTGTTGGCCGAGCCGGTGTTGCTGATGTCGCTGAAGTCGAAGGTCTTGCCGAAGAGCGGACCCATGTCCTGTGCGAACAGGGCGTTGGTACCGGTGAAAAGATCGGTGGTGGTGTTGGTCAGTCCGTTGCCGCCTGCACCAAAGTTGCCGCTATGAGGAGCGTGGCAGCCTGCGCAACCACGGCCGTAGTTGTTGTGCGCGCCCAAGACGTCGACTGCGGGAGCGACAGAACCTTCGGTTCCGGTGAACGTAGCTGTTTGGGCAAACATCATCGCCGAGGCGATCATGACCAACGCGAATACAAAAATAAGCTTCTTCATTTGAAAAAACCTCCTGATTATGTACAACACTTCTTCTACAAATACGGTCGTGGGTCTAACGCCCACTTCCGTTTTGACTGCCCTTAGGCCGTCAAAACTTGCTCGCGACTACTTCGTCGCGGAATCTTTAGCCTTGGCGGTATCGCTCCCAATTGCGGGCGGCACGGCCTTGTTTTCCTGAGCAGGCTTGGACTCAGCTACCTTGCCCTTCTTCTGCTCCGCACGGCGCGCCTCTTCTTCTTTCGCCTGAGCCTGGTCAATATATCGGAACTCCTGCACCCGGCCAGGGAAGACCTCTGAGGTAAAGACGCGATTCGTCTTATCAATCGTGATGCCCTGCAAGCCCGAGAACATGCCGGGTAGAACTCCGGTGGTCGAGCCCATGAACATCAGCAACCGCCCATCCGAACTGTAGATCTGGACTCGGTTCTGCATCGAATCCGTCACCCAGATGTGCCCGTCGCAGTCGATAGCCACACTCTTGGGCATCTCGAAATAACCTGGTCCGTCGCCGCGCTTGCCAAAGGTGCGAATGAAATTACCATCCGCGTCGAAGATCTCAATGCGGGCGTTGAGCATGTCCGCCACGTACAGGTTTCCTTCTGCGTCCACGGCAACCCCTGTGGGCTTGGCGAAGTCCCCGGGCTCCGACGATGCGTGCTTCGTGTTCGGCGTGCCGATCTTGCGCAGCAGCGTGAAAGTGTCAGCGTCGTAAACCAGTACCTGATCCGATCCCACATCGGCGACATAGAGAAAACGGTTCTCAGTATCGACGGCCATCCCGGCCGGGTCCACCAGACCTTCGTGGATACTGGCCTCTGCCTTGTGCTGCGGGCTAAAAACCAGAATGCGGTGAGCCTGAGCGTCGGAGACAAAGAGCCGATCCGTGTCATCGATCGCCAAGCCAATGATTAGAGCAAAGCTGGCATCCCGGCCGTTCTGAATCATGACCGTGTCGCGGGTTTCAGGGTCGATGATAAAGATCCCACCCACCTTGCCGTCCGCAACATAAAGCTTGCCTTTGGAATCGATTGCCAATCCGTGCGGCTCACCCATAAAGAAGTGATGAGCTAGTGGGTCTTCGCCTTTGCTGGTAGTGGTGCCGGCCAGGCGATCCATCCATGGATTCTTGCTCTTGGCGGCCTTGGCATTAAAGTCCGGCAGCTTCTCGCCGGCGAAGTAGTCCAGGTACTTTACGCGAGTAACGTTGGGCGGCTGCGGCCAAACAATCTCAGACTTATCGATCCGGTCGAGGAAGGAAACCACCTTTTCCGGTTCGTTCGATTTCTTCTTCTTGTCCGTGGCGAAAGCAACGGACGGAGTCGCCAGTGCCAGCGTCAACAACAGCACCAGCCCTACTCTTCCCACCTGAGCCGAATTGTGAAAGCGTTCGACCATCACTACCTTTTCCCTAACATCAATTCTGTTCACTGCTTTACTACTCAACGCAACTACCTCTCTACTACTTAACTAAGCTCTTATGACAACCCGCGCAGAACAAGGCGTTGTTAGCCTGATCCTTCACCAGCAAGTCGGGCTTTGCCGAAGAGTGCGGCTGATGACACGTCATGCAATTAATCGGAGTCTTAACCTTGGTAATGTCGGTCGGATCCATCACATCCGAGATCGGATGGTTATCCACCGGATGACCCAGGTTGTACTTCAACGGCAACGTCGGGACTTTGACAAAATAGTCGTCGGGCAGTTTAACCGCTCCGCTAAAAATCGTTACCAGGTGTTCATTGGCCAACGGCGCAGGCTTTGCATCCGAGCTATGGCACTCGAGGCAGAGCTTGTTCGGACTGGCCACACGCAACAGGTGCTCATTGTTACCACCGTGCGGCTCGTGGCAGACAAAGCAACCCTGCTCAAATGCCGGCTGATGGAGATGCAATTTCTTTTGCTGTTCAGCCTGGTCAGCATGGCAACCCAAGCAGACATTCACTGGGTCCGGCTTCTGGAATCCCGGAGAATTGCCGGCGTGCGGGTTGTGGCAATCCGTGCAATCGCCGGCTGCGCCAGGGTGCTGCACTTTCGCCTTCTCGATCTGTTCAACCTTATCCGCGTGGCAGGTGATGCAAACCTCTTTAGGCGTTGCGGCCGTCAGCACCACCTTGCCGTCTTTTGCTGGCTGGTGACAGGAATCGCACTGCCCTCCGGCAAACGGCACGTGGGTAAACTTCGCCATCAACTTCTTGCCATCCGACTGGTGCGGATCATGGCAGGTCAAGCAATCCGCCGTACCGAACGGCTGCCCCTGGTGCGCCTTGATCAGCCCCGCATCCTTCGGATCGTGGCAGTCAATGCAGAGCGCCGGAGCGTCCTTGGTCAGATGGAAATCAAATTCACGCTTGCCGCGCTCGCCAGTCTTATGCGTCACATGGCAGGTATCGCAGCCCATGTCCAATGCCGCGTGGCGGCTGCCGTCCTTCGGGACGTCGACACCGGTCTTGTGGCAGCTAAGACAGAGATTCGAATCCTTGCTGTCTCCGCTCTCAGGCTTAAGCAGCTGATTCTTATTGTCCGACGTGTGCGGATCGTGACACTTCAAGCAATCACGAACGGCCGGAGGGTGAATTTTCCCTTTGATGTCGGCGGCCTTCTTGTCGGCGTGGCAGGTAATGCAGAGCGCTACGGTAGTCGTGGTGATGAGTTTTACGCGGGTGGTCTCTTTGTTAACCCGAATCTCGTGACAGCTGGTACAGCCCATGGCAATCGCTGAATGAACCGACTTGCCCTTGGTCTTATCCTCATGGCATTGCGCGCAGGTCGCGGGATCTTGCTTCGGCTCAAGGGGGACAGGATGTACTGCCGCCCAAGCCACCGCGCTTAGCGCTACCATGATCGAGATTGACTTCAGGATGCTCTTCACGACTGTCTCCGCCATACCAATATGCAATCGGGTAGCCGTTGCGTGAGGCAATGTCCGGATCACTGTTCAAGTCTTTGAAAATGCGGTCTTTAAATGTTCCAGCCGTGCGCCGGGAGGAGTCGATCCTCGGGCATCTTGGCCCTGGACGGGAGCAGACTGCGGCATCTCACTCAGCCCTGTGGGGAAATTGGCGATATTCCTCACATCCGCCCAGTGGGACTGGCTCATCTCCGTTCTTCTCTTTTGTCGCCTGTCCGGATATGGCTCCCAACTGCCATGGAGGACGACGCACATCGAGGCCCGTCCGGCCTCATCGAAGCCCGATGTTTCCAAAGGACGTACCGTATATCTCACCGTGTTAATCAGAATTCCTTTTCAAGCTGGCCCGAAGCACCGTATGATCGCAAGCACGTTCGCATTAATAAGAGTTTCAAGTAAGAGCCGGTCGCCCGGTTCCGGCTGAGGCGTGTGAATTGGGTGCAAACAGATCCGCTATGACTGGCTGCGGTTAAGCCGGAGGCCTAGATGTTCTTTCGTCACTTTTGCTCTGTTATGTTGCTTTCGGCGGTGGTCCTTGGCGCGTCACCGCGCTTGTCCGCACAGAATCTGACCGCGGGACCACCGTCGACCATGGAGAATGAGAAGGTGAAGGCCGAGTTATTTGGCGGATACACGCAGTATCACGTTGGCGGCACAGTCGACGGCGTCACCGTGCCGAACCTCACCAATGGACGGGCTTTCCAGTTCATGCTTGAGACTACGAGCCGGATCGCATTGGTTGTGGACATCAGCAGCTACAGCAACAAAACGGACAGCGCCAGCAACTATGCAGCCGGTCCACAGTTCAGGTTTCACATCGGACGTTTTACGCCTTTCTTCGAGGGTATGCTTGGCATCCAGTCCTTCAGTCCAAAGCCGTTTCCCAACCAGAAGACGGCGACGTACATGGTTGGTGCAGGAGGAGATTTCAAACTCTCTCGCCGGATATCGATCCGTCCCATTCAAGCCGATTTCATCAATACCTACTACAGCGCAATCTCCGCAACTGGAAAGACCAATCCTTTCAATGGCTACCGCGTGCAGAGCGGTGTAGTGTTCAACCTCTTTCCGCCCCCGCTGGAAGGTTACGTGAGCGCCGATTGCATGAGCGACCCGGGGACGGTGGATGCCGGAGCGGAGGTCAAGATCAACGTGACTCCGAAGGGCTTCCTGAGCAAGCGCACCCTGCGCTATCAATACGTCAGCACCGGCGCCAAGGTGGCCGGAAGCACGGCGACCGCATCGGTAGATACCACCGGAGCGCAACCAGGCGACTACACGGTAACCGCCAAGGTGGCAGACAACGGCAAGGGAAAGCATCAACAGGCGGCGAGTTGCATGGCAACCTTCACCGTGAAAGCCAGACCTGCCAGTGCACCAACCGTCGCCAGCGCCGAGAAGCCCAGCGTCGTTGAGGACAAGCCCAGCGTGGTTGAGCAAGCGCCGCCGACGCTCTCGGTTTCCGGTCTCCCGCAATCCCTGCACCCCGGCGATGCCGCGACCATCACGGCCAGCGCCAGCAGCCCGGACAGCCATCCGCTGACATACAGTTGCACGTCGACCGCCGGAAAATTGACTGGCGAAGGCCCGACCTACAAGCTTGAAACCGCCGGCGTTGCCGATAGCACGATCACCGTAAACTGCACCGTCAGCGACGATCGCAATGTGACAACCTCAACCACCGCGACCGTAAAGCTTCTCCCGCCCCTGCAAGCGATGAAGTTCGGCACCATCGCGTTCCAGCACGACGCCAAGCGCCCGACCCGAGTGGATAACGAGGCAAAGGGTGAACTGGACCGCTATGCAGATGCGTTGGCAGCCTCGCCAGACGCCAAGGGTGTGGTGGTTGGATATGCAACGGCGAGGGAACGTGGGGTAAGAAAGAACGGCAAGCGGGCTCCGAACTTTGCCGCGCGGCGCGCCGTGAACACCAAGGATTACTTAAACAAAGATAAGGGAATTGATCCCGCACGGATCGAGCCACGCGCGGCTCACGGCCAGAAGATCACGGATCTCTGGATCGTTCCGGCCGGTGCTTCCCTTCAAGAGGCCGGCACCAAGGCCGTGGACGAGAACAAGGTGAAGGCAGTTCCGCGGATTGCGCTCAAGCCGAAGCAGCCCGCGCCCAAAAAGAGCGGAGCCTAAGGAGTAACAAGAAAGCAGCGCCGGCGACCGCGGCGAGAACAAACCTTGGACCAGCGATCGCTGGCGGATGTCGTGATTGGAGGTATCCCGCGATCGAGAGGTTGTCGACGCCATCCGTGGCAGCGTCAGCGGGACAGGAAAGTTTCTTAGCTACGGCTACGTTCGCACCAGCCGGTGCGTTGTTTACCGCGCAGCTTCTGTCTTCGGCGCAGGCTGAGTGGTGACCTGAAAGACTTGGATTCGAAGGTTTCCCGAGTCGACGACATAGACCCGGTCTCTTGAGTCGGTGCAGAGCCCTCTGGGGGATTGGAATTCTCCCGGCTGCGCACCGCCGCGTCCGAATCGGAAGAGCAACTGTCCTTCGCGACTGAAAACTTCAACCCAGTTCAGGGCTGGGATAAAAAGACGTCCCTGCGAGTCGAACGCCATTCCATCCGCGTCCATCCCTCCGGCGCCGCCCAAACGAAACTGCCGGCGGAAGTGCCCATCGAGATCCAGGACCTGAACCCGGTTATTCTGCTGGTCGAGAACAAACAGTTCATTGTCGTAGATGGCAACTTCAATCGGCTTCTTGAATTCAGCCGGGCCGCTTCCGCCGCCGCGCTTGCCGATCGACGCAAGAATCTTGCCACCGTGGTCGAGGATGATCACGTAATTTCGCTTGCTGTCGGCGACATAAATACGTCCGCTCGCGCGGTCGATGGCGATAGAGCGCGGGTTCTCAAATAAACTCTCGCCCTTGTAAGCTCCTATATACCGCATGAACTTGCCATCGGCGTTGAAAACGGCAATTCTTCCACGCCCAAGGTCGGTGACGTAAATGCTGTTGTCGGCGTCCACGGCGATGCCGAACGGAGCGCCCATCCGATCGCCTTTTACCCCGTCGATTTGCGCGTATTTTCGGTTTGCGAAATCCAGAATATGCACCGTACGCGTGGTGGGTTCGGTGATCAAAACACGCTGGCGAGAATCAACCGTAAGCTTGGCCGCCGCGATGGGCGTCATGCTGCGCGCAATCTCAGCATCATTCTTGCCGGCAACAAGGTCCATCACCTGGTCGCATACCGTCGGGCGTTCCCCGGTTATATCGGTCGTCGCCAAAGAGGGATGAAGAATATCGCGTATGTGCTGACAGGGAGTACGGAATCCATTGACGTCTCCGTCGGCGCTGAACATGTTCACGAACTGGACTGGCGCGCCCTCTTTCGTTTCGGCGTGGCGGCTCTGTCCCAAGGATAATCCCACCAGAACTAAGGGAAGTATTAGGGCAATACGCTTGCATCGCGTGAACTGGAGCTGAAAAGCGAGAGGGTGAAACAAGGCAGAATCTCCCATACGCTTCCAGTGCATTCCTACGGCCATTCCATTTGGCGCTGAAGCAGAGTTGAACAACCACCTCGCGCTGAGATAATTTCCCCAACGGTGAGTAATATCGCCCCAATGAGAGACAATCCTGCGCTAAGCGCAAAGGGTTGGTTGCAGCCGGGCAAAGAAAACCCGCGGAATCATCCGCGGGCTCCAGATCGTGACAGCTCCTGCCGTAAGAAGGCCGGATCGAGCACTACATCGCTGGTTTGTCGGTCTTCTGCCCAGGTTTGATGTTGGCGTGTTTCTTGGCCTGTGCAATGTACATCTTAACTTTGTCGGCCTGCTCGTAATTGGGATTCTGTTTCAGCAGCAACTCCCAATCCGCAGCGCCCCATTCACGTCCATCTTCGCCTGCCATTTCACGATTCCACGATTGAACAGTGCGTTACTGCTCTTCGGGTCGTCCTTCAGGGCATGGTCAAACTCGACGATAGACTGATCTGGGTCGTTGTTGTAGTACATTGCGGTCGCCATATCGGTGCGCACCGCCGCGTTCTTCGGCTCGATCGCCAGAGCTTTCTGGTAATAATCGATGGCCACCGGATAGATCTGCGTGTCGTAATAGATGTTGCCAATCTGGGAGATCAGCGCCGGGTCATTGGGTTTGGACTTAAGCTGCTCCAAGAGCGGCGCGGCCTGCTTATCGGCCATACCCTTCATCTGCTCAGGCGTAGGAGGCGCCTGTTGTTGTCCCATACCACCCTGCGGCATGCCCGGTTGCTGCCCAACCGTGGCCGCAGCCGGTGCCGGAGCGCTGCTGCCGCCCACGGAACCGCGCAACAGATACCCTACCGCGCATCCTACCAACAGGCACAACACTGCCATCACGTATGCCTGCGTGCTCGTCCAACCCTGAGAGCTCGTGCTCCCATTCGTCTCTGCCATATGTCCGTCCTTGAGATGATCCGAAGCAGGCACGGCGCCACATGCGCCCACATGCCTTGCCTCTTGCAAAGCTTATACTATTCCTTCCCGCGCTGACTGTCAGTCTGACTCCGGCCACGCAGTCAGCGAGGGAAGCCTCGGACGCTCCAACTCGTCCGGGGCAGCATCATGGATTCGGCAGGCTTCGCCCCGTCGCTCGGCCGCCAAGCTCCCCGGAATCATCGAAGCCGTCCGCTAATACGAACCGTCCGTTAAAAGGAAGCGGTCACAGGACTCCGAATGTTGAACTGCTCCCACAGAAAGTCCGCAGCCTCTTGTCGCTTCGCGCTCTGCACCGCCGGGGTTGAATTCAGATAGAGGATGTAGGACTCCGCCGCGCCTTCCACATCGCCCGCCGTCACCCGATTGCGGGCCTGTTCCAAAACCTTACCGGGAATTTCGCCAACCCTCTCGCACACCGCTTTGATCAATTTGTCGCGGGCATCGATCTCAACGTCGGTGAGAAATTGGATCTCATCGGGAATCGTACCCTGTGCTTTCACGCCTTGCGTATCTTCCGGCTTCACGTTCTCCAGCAAGGTGAACGTCTGATGAACGTCGCGAAGGATTGGAACCGTCTCGATGACCTGCGTCCCCGAGACATCGGCGATGCGAAATTGAAAGTGAACCACCGCGCCCAGGTCCACACTCTTCCGTGTGTAGGTATACGGCTGGATGATGTCGATCGAAACGGTTTTGCTGATCGAGTCCAACGTAGTGTGAGCCGCTCCTACTTTCTTCTCCGTCTCCGATACCCGTTGCTCTGCCGCTTCAATCTCCTTCTTCTTGCCCCGGGCCCGTGTGCCTGCCAGCGCTTTTTGAGCACTCTGCATTTCCAGCAGAACCGCTTCGTATTCGCGGTTCGCCTTGTTCCATTCCTCATTCGGAATCTCATGCTGGCCGGCGCGGTACTTTGAATCCTTTGGCTCCATCGAGGGCACCATGATGCGGCGATGGTCGAGCACGTCACCAATTAACTGGAAATTCGGCTCCAGCGTCGAGTTATCCGTCGGACGTACCACCTTCACCAGCAGCCCGCCCGATTCCAGTCCTGTCGCAATCGCATCCGCCAGTTGATCGGCGAAGCCGCCGCTGTCGCGTCGCGATGTCTGATCCCGGAACGCCACCCGAATCGACAACTTCGAGCGCACCTGGTAGGCGGACGAAGCCTTGGTCATCTCGTCCCGCACCGAGGCCAGATTCGATGCCTTGTACGGCAATGCTTTGTTGAGGTAGAACCAACCCAGGCCCACTCCCGAGGCCAGCGGCTTGTTCAGATAGCGGGTGGCCTGCACCAGATAATACGCACTCAATTTGTCGGCAAGAGTTGCCATCTTGTCGCCCAGCTTGGCATCATCGCTCAGTTCACTGGCGCTTCGCAGGTACTCGTACGCCCGCTGGATTGCAATCTCGTCGGCCAGCCCGTGGATCGGATCATGCAATCGCTGAAGCTCCTTGGCCGCCGCCACCGCACTGGGAACATAGAGTGGCTCCAGCTTGTCGATCTCAGCGGAAACCAGCTTACGCTGGGCATCCGGAAGCTTGGCAAGCACTTCGTAGGCTTGAATGTACTGGCGCTGGGAGGCAAATGCCTGGCTCTGCTTCACGGCCTCCGCTGCCGCATTTTGGTTCTGCGCAGCGTTCAACCCGGACGCACTCTTCTTCAGCGCCGCAGCCACTTCTTCGGTGTTTTGGATCTGCGCCGCTTTTTGAAACTCGGCTCCGGCACCCTGCCAGTTCTGAGCCGTCGCAAGCTCCTGGCCCCGATCGAAATGGAAATGGTACGCCGAGCTCACAATGGCGAATACCCGCGGCTCCTCACCGGCAAACGCGGCGTAGTCGGCGATTGCCGCCAGCGCGCTGTCGAATTGCTGCGAGGCGGCAAGAGATTCCGCGAACTCCAGGCTTGATTCGAGCTTGGCGAGTGCGTCATTGACCTCCGCCTGCAGCCTCAGCAGCGGCGCACTGCTGGGGTCCACGCCGAGCGCCCCGTCCGCCAGCTTGCTTGCGGTAAACAGATGCGAATAGCCACTTTGGTGGGTGCTGACGGCCTGCTTGTAGGCATCCAGCTCATGTTGCGGCGTCGCGGTCAGCGTCACCAGCTCTTCCATGACCTCAGATTTCAGATGGCTCGCGGCGGCGTCGTTGGCAACCAGGGTCAGAGCCTCATCCGATCTTACTTTTGCATTCCTCAGCTCCGCATAGGAGAGCGAATCCGGCAACGCTTTCCGGTACGCCGCCAGACTCGCCTCGCCATCCTTGGTCAAAAGTGAAACCAGCGCCTGCTTCGCCGCCGCCGTGTGCGGAGAAGCAGGATAGAGCTTCAGATAATCCTCCCACAGCGCAATGGTCGAGGCCCGGTCGGCGCGCAGATACTCGGCGACTTCCGCATCGGCTTCGGCAACAAACACCAGCTTTACGCCCGGCATCAGCGCCGGAGGCTCGTTACTTGCGCCCGCTGCGGCGCCCAGTACTTTTCCCTGTAGCAGAACTCGCTCCGCTAACGCCGCCGGCGTCGGAGAGGTGTTCTTGTCAAACTTTAGATTGCTCGGAACCACACAGGTAGTCTGGCCATCTTTGGTCAGCGCCAGGCCGCTGCCGCTCAGATACTCAAGCGTCACTCCGGAAGCGAGGCTGACTTTGTCCAGCTTTCCATAGGCCGACTTGTCGATCGTCGCCTCCGAGCCGCAGGCACGCAACTCGTCCTTGCCGTTAATCATTACCTCGCTGATCTGCACGTAGGCCGGCCCGCTGGGCCCGTTGTACAGTTCAACCGCGGTCAGCGTGGATACATCCCGCGCCTGTACGGGAAGCACCGCCGCAGACGCCAGAAAGATCGCCACCATCCATTTGCCTAAAAAAGACGAAGAACTCCCACCCATCGATGAAACGGAGCATTGCCGCATAAAGTCCCCTGTAGTGACAACAGACTGCAGAATTGAAACCTTCAACACAGAACCGGCCACGAACGGTAACGACACTGTCCGAATCCAGCACAAATCACACTATGGATTGATATGGGCGTACTGTATCATCTCTTTTTAAAAGCCGCAATTCAGTTTAGAATGCGAAAACCAGAGGCGGCGAGAGGGTGAATCCGCCAGAATTGGAAGCGCATCTGAACGGAATCGGCTCGCGCCAGATCGTAAGCATACGGTGGGGAAAAAAGCGGCAGAGACAGTGGACGCTACGGGCGCCCATTTTTATAGATAGAATAGACGTCACGATATAGACGTCACCGTTTCGCCGCACCCATAGCCACAACTGAGGCAGCAGCGTACAGGTAAGGACTTGATTACTCGCTTTCGAGACTCGCATCTTTGCACTCGCATCTTCGCACTCGCATCAAGGAGGAATCCGCAATGAGCGAAATACCCACATCCGCCGCCAGCCAACCCATCGCGCCTCACCGGCGCTGAGATCGTCTGGGCCACCCTCGAAGGCGAGGGCGTTCGCGACGTGTTCGGCTATCCCGGCGGCGCCATCCTGCCCGTCTACGACGCGCTGCGCAAATACCCCATCCGCCACATCCTGGTCCGCCACGAGCAGGGCGCGGCCCACGCGGCCGACGGCTACGCACGCGCCTCCGGCAAGGTCGGCGTCGCCATCGCCACCTCCGGCCCCGGCGCCACCAATCTCGTCACCGGCATCGCCACCGCCATGATGGACTCCGTGCCCCTGGTCTGCATCACCGGCCAGGTCTCCTCCAAGCTGCTCGGCACCGATGCCTTCCAGGAAGTCGACATCACCGGCATCACCCTGCCCATCACCAAGCACAACTACGTCGTCACCCGCGCCGCAGGATATCGCCCCGGCGCATTCGCGAAGCCTTCCTCATCGCCAGCTCCGGCCGTCCCGGCCCGGTCCTGGTGGACATCACCAAGGACGCGCAGCAGGGCTTCGCCGATTTCGATTTCGCCGCCGCCGCGCCCGCGCCGCACCGTCCCGCACCCCATGCTCTCCGCCGAGCAGGACGCCATCACCGAGGCCCTCGAGCTCATCCTCTCGGCCAAGCGTCCCGTCATCCTCGCCGGCCACGGCATGCATGGAATCCAATGCCATGGACCAGATTCGCACTCTGGCCGAGCGCCTGCAGATTCCCGTGGCCTCCACCCTGCTCGGCCTCGGCGCCTTCCCCGCCTCGCACGAGCTCTCGCCTCGGCATGATGGGCATGCACGGCGAAGCCTGGGTCAACCAGGCCATCCAGCAGTCCGACCTGCTCATCGCCTGCGGCATGCGCTTCGACGACCGCGTCACCGGCGTCCTCGCCAGCTACGCGCCCAACGCCAAGAAGATCCACATCGAAATCGACCCCGCCGAGATCAACAAGAACGTCAAGGCCGACGTCGCCCTCATCGGCGATCTCCGCGAGATTCTCGAAGCCCTGCTGCCCGCAGATCGCCCCGCGCAACGACTCCACCTGGATTCGCGCCGTCAACGCCCTCAAGGGCGACGCCGCCGTGCGCGACATCAAGAACCTCCCCGATCTCGGCCACCTCTACGCCGCCCACGTCATCCACGACCTGTGGCGCGCCACCGAAGGCAAAGCCATCGTCGTCACCGACGTCGGCCAGCACCAGATGTGGGAGGCCCAGTACTACAAGCACGAGTCGCCGCGCACCCTCATCACCTCCGGCGGACTCGGCACCATGGGCTTCGCCCTGCCCGCCGCCATCGGCGCCAAGATCGCCTGCCCGGAAAAAGAGGTCTGGGTCATCGCCGGCGATGGCGGCTTCCAGATGACCTCCGCCGAGCTCTCCACCATCGTGCAGGAGAAGCTCGACATCAACATCGCCGTCATCAACAACGGCTTCCTCGGCATGGTCCGCCAGTGGCAGGAGTTCATCTACGAGCGCAACTACGCCTGCACGCCCATCCTTTCGCCCGACTTCGTCAAGCTCGCCGGCGCCCACGGCATTCCCGGCGCCACCGTCCGCAAGCGCGCCGAGGTTCTGCCCGCCGTCGATACCGCGCGCCGCACCAACGGCCCGTTCCTCATCAACTTCCTCGTCGAAAAAGAGGACGCCGTCTATCCCATGATCGCCCCCGGCTCCGCCCTCGACGAGATGATCCGCCGCCCATCCAATGGGCACAACCCGCTCATCGAAACCTCGGAAGAGCCATAGCCCGCAGTCGGTTGCTGACTCGTCGAACCGTTGCTGCTAACCCGCTGACTTGCTGAAAGGATCCGCTATGCTGCACACATTCGTCGCTCTGGTGGAAGACAAGCCCGGCGTGCTCACCCGCGTTGCCTCGCTCTTCCGCCGCTTGAACATCAACATCATCTCGCTCACCGTCGGCCACTCCGAGCGCGCCGGACGTCTCGCGCATGACGATCGTCGCCGAGGCCGCGCCCGGCTCCGGCCATCGCATCAAGGCCTCGCTCTTCAAGCTTGAAAATGTCCTCGACGTGGACGACATCGGCCAGTTCTCCTGCGTCACCCGCGAACTCGCCCTGATCAAGGTCGCCGCGACCCCGCAAGACCCGCGCCCCCATCTTCCAGCTCGCCGAGGTCTTCCGCGCCCGCGTCGTCGATCTCGCGCCCGAATCGCTCATGCTGGAGATTGACCGGCGTCGCCTCCAAGATCGAAGGTCTCATCCAGGTTCTCAACGAAGGCGACAACCGCATCCTTGAGATCTCGCGCACCGGCCGCATGGTGATGCGCCGTGGCCAGCACACCTCCCGCGTGCTCGATGCCATGCGCGTCCCCAAACCCCGAGGACGAGCCCATCATCCCCATCACTGCCGCCAGCGGCGACATGAGTCTCGAACTGCTCTCCGGAGACCCCAATCACCCGCTCTGATCGCCTCCGGCGGCTCCCACATCCAATGGGGGAGCCGCAGCGCAACTCGCAGGGTGGCCCACATCCGCCATCCTTTGGCGAATGTGGGGGCTTGGCGAATGTGGGAGCCGCAGCACAACCCCTGCGATCGGGAAGCGGTAGCCGAGCTGTCGAGGAACTGGGAAAGGAAAGCAAACGGCATGGCGAAAGCGAAGGAATTTCGGGTCACCGTGGAAGATAAGCCAGGTGCTCTGGCATCGTGCTGCCTCGCTCTGGCCGAGCGCGGCGTCAACATTCTGGCCTTTCAGTCGTTCGTCGAGCAGGGCGAGAGCCTGGCGCGCTTCGTGGTCGATAATCCAGCCGAGGCCCTGGTGGTGCTGCGCGGTCTGCGCGCCAACTTCGAGGAAGACGACGTTGCCACCGTCAGGCTGGACCATCGTCCCGGCGAACTGGGACGTGCGGCATGGCGGCTGGGCGAAAACGGCATCAACATCAATTACTCCTACTGCGGAGTGGAGCCCGGTTCCACCGTGCCGCTGGTGGTCTTCGGAGTGGATCAGGTGACCAGAGCGGCGGCCCTGCTCGACGAGCTAGCGGCCAAAGACTTGTAAGAGGAAAGCATCGTAACAGGGATGAGCCGGGCGATTCCTAAGGGATCGCCTCCGAGATCACTTGGCTGCGGCTCCCACATTCGCCAAAAGCTGTCGGATGTGGGAGCCGCCCGTCCAGAGACCCGAGCTTCCATCAGCCCGCAGCAATAACCATCTCGCCGATGACTCCCGGAACGATTGGCACATACATAATCATCCGCCCCCATACGATTACCATCTTGCCAATCGTTGCCCATCGATTGCAGAAGTTGCCGGGGCATCCGGGATACATCTTTTCCAGAGCTGCTGCCATCCATCCCTATACAGTGGACGCACCCCGGGATGCGCCCCGGGCGCTTGCCGCAAACCCGGCAGCTTTTTCAAGGAAACCGAATGAATCCCAGTATCGCGAACCCGACCGTGAGCTCGTTTTTCGAAAGTGCCACGGTGGGAGCTATGTATACCCGCTGCTTTGTGACGGTGCTCGCGATCTTGGTTCTGTTGTACGCCGTGAATCAGGTGTGGCGCATGAGGCAAGGCTTTCACCTTCTCAACCAGGCAGCGAAGTCTCATCGGGCCGAGGGGCGCGCCGCAGCCTGCGATGCCAGGCGCGAAGCAATCAAATAATTCAATTCGCGCACGGGCAAATGCTCGCAGGCCTGCGGACACCTCCGATCTGAATTCGCCACCAGCGTTCGTGCTGCCCGGCGCTTAGGCCGCCGATTGCAAGTTCTGCCGCCGTTCGTCCTGCAAACTGCCGCGCACAAGGTAATGGGTTCGGGAGCCGGATAGCCAGCTTGGCTGAAGGTACTCCGGATGAGCCGGTTGGTATCGAAATAGACCTGCCAGTAGTGCTCATTCGCGCAGTACGGACGCACGACCAGCATCGGGCCCGCCAGGTTGAACTCAAGATATTTCGACCACGGGAGCCGGAGTGGAAAGCACATTGGGGATGCGCATGATCGCTTCTTTCAACAAACGCGATAGCCTGCTCCGGGTTCGACGTCATGCGAGAGTTGGGCGGTCAGATCCACGCGGCGGTGGTCGTTGCGCGTGTAATTCAGGATGTTGTCGCCGAAGACCTTGGAGTTGCCGACGATGGCCACCACGTTGGCCGGCGTGTTGAGAATGGTTGCAAACAGTCCGATGGACTCCACCGTGCCGGTGACGCCGCCCGCTTCGATGTAGTCCCCGACCTTGAAGGGGCGCAGCACCAGCAGGAAGACGCCGGCGGCGAAGCTGGCGAGCAGACCGCTCCACGCCACGCCTACGGCGATGCCTACGCCAGCCAGCAGCGCTGCGAAGGACGCGGTCTGGACGCCGAAAAAGCCGAGCAGGGCGACCACCAAAATTACGTTCAGCAAGATGCTCAGGCCGGAGCGCAGGTAGCCGACAACGGTGGCGTCCAGGGCCTGGCGATCGAGCGCGTGTACCATCATTCTTGTGCGCGAAGCGGATGAGCGCCCGCCCGACGATCCAAAGGACGATTGCTCCCAGTACTTTGAGTGCGACTTGAGTCACAAGCACGAGTCCTGCTTGTAAGGTGACATTCATGGGGAACCTCCAGCAGTGCAACAGGAGCGGAGCAGACCGCCCCGCTCCTGCGATAGCGCGATCGGTTAGACAGCTTGTGGGTTTCGCCGCCGCGGTGAAAACACTCCGGCTCGCAATAAGGATGCCGAGTTGCAGGAAAGGGTTACCTGATTTTGCTCACCACCCGCAGCCCAAGCGTTGGCGCTAAGCGGACCACGGGCTTCGCAGGCGGCTCAAGACATTTTCGCGGCGATTGATCTTCAGTAGCTTCTCGTACATTTCGCGGGCACAGCGCGCGGCGGCCGAGTAGCACTTGTTCCAGCGGTGGACCGAGGCCAGTTGCGCACCGAAGGCCCGGTTGAATCGTCCGTAGCCGCTCATGTCGTAGGTGCGAATTCCCTGCCCGGCGGCGCGGCACATCAGTCCCCAATGGAGGAGGTCGTTGGGGTGAAGTTCGCGGCCTTTGAGTTCGCTCGAGCAATCCCACAGACAGACAGTCCCATTGTCATAGGGAAACAATCCCGCGGCGAGAATGTCGCCCGCCGGAGTGCGAACGCCGAGCGTGAAGACGAGTCCCTGCGGCCGAAGGTTCCGGACGATGGCCTGCGGAAACGCCGCGGAGAACGGGCACACCGCTCCCTTGCTGTGCAAGGTCCGCGAAAGTTGGTCGTACACACGGGCGGCGGCATCCTCGCACTCGACCACCTCGAGGCCGCCTCTCTGAGCCTTGTGAATGCCGTGCTTGCGTCCCTTGGACATGAGCCGCAGCATGGCGTCCAGATCCGTGGAGAGGCTCAACCGGTGCGTCCAAGTCTGGTGGCAGGCGAATCCGGCCGCTTCGTAAGCCGCGTGCGGCATCGCCGGATACTCGATCTCGATCATGGCGAGGCGTTCGTCGCGCGCCAGATCATCCAGCGCGCGGACGAAGGCCCCGCCATCGACGCCCTCCTCCAGCAGCGGTCCAAGATGATTGGTATGCCAGGTGCGCAGCGGGCTGCCTAGGATGCGGAATGGCCCGCGCTGAATGATGCCGCCGGAAAAGTATCCCACGGTGCGGCCGCCGTCGGTCACGGCCCAGTACCGCCATTCGGCTTGCTGGATTTCGACCAGGCAGTGGAACCAGGCCTGGCGGTGAAACACAGAGCGCTGCGGGAATTCCGAGATGAGGGAATCCCACTGTGCGATCTGTCCGGCAGTAAGTGGTTCGAGCCTGAGCAACATGTGTTCCTTGATTCTAATCGGTCGACAAGCTTGCGCGCGCTTCGCTTCGAGGATGCAGGTGCGTGCACTGTTTGGCCGACGGCGCGGTGGCGCACCCAGTCTAATGAATTATCGACTGTTCAGAGTAACTGATTAATGAAGAAATTTCTCGGGGTTGGAGCAGAAGCGGCGCGGTCCACTCGCGGCAAACTATCTGCGGGCGAGCGCGGCGTTCTCGTCGAACAGGACGATGCTGACCCAGAAGAGTCCGGAGGGATACCTTGGGGTGCGGGCGAAGCGGACGCCAACCGTACAGGTGCCGGCGCCGCGAAGCGATGCCAGGTGGGCGACGGAGGCGGGAATTTCGTCTGGACTGGTGGTGGCGTAGGAGGCGGCGAATCGAGCTCCGGGCAAGGCGAGCGGCGCGTGGCTGTCGGGTGCTTCGCGTACCGCCATCTGTTCGACCAGGGCATGCACGCGAGGGGCGCCGACGAACTCCAATGGCGGCATCCCGTACTGCTCTCGGAGGCCGGCAAAGCGCTCGGCGATCCTCTGCGCGGCAGCCTCGTCGCTGAGGTCCAGGATGCGGTGTGCAAAGTCCTCGACTACGAAGAGAATCCCGTGCAGGTTCACCACCGCGATGCCGACGCCGTCATAGGAGGCATTGAGCATGTTCTTGCGGTGGGGTAGTGAATTGACGAACGCTTCGTGGGCGCCTTCGGGACTGACGTCATAGACGACGTTTTCGCTGGCGGCATCCAGTCGCACCTGGCGCCGGGTCAGGCGCTCCAACAGGGCTGGTTCACCCTCGAACTGGTGCGAAAGACGGCCTTCCCGCGACATAACGCCCGCGTGATCACGCGCCGCCTCAGCCAGTTTGTCGTCCCATTCAAGGGGCCTCAAGCCTGCATTGCTGCGCTCGCGGTTGATTAAGTCGAGAAGAACTGCCGATGGGTCCTGACTGCTCTGAAGGCTGCTGGGTGGAACCGTCATCATGTCGGAACCGGAGGTCCGTTCAGCAGGCCCTGGTTGGGGCTCAGCTGCCAGAAGTCCGAGAAGAAGACACGCTGCGAGTAACACGATGCAACCTCCTGTTCAATACTCAAGAGGATGATCGTCGGTTGCGGGATGCCTAACAACTTACTTAGGTCACATTAAGGCCCAAAATAAAACCGAGGTAATCTTGCCAAAGTCGGATTTATGTGAGCGTGCGCTTTTTGAATTGACCCGGTACGTATCGTTTCGCGCGAACCGGCAAAGTGGGGGCATGAAGTATGAATGTGTCTTGGTGGGTTCTGGAGGCTCGTAGCGTGGGATCTGGAGGTCGTAACGTCGCGTGAATCCTGAACCCTGCGAGGCGCCGGGATTAACGCCGCATGCGGCGTTTTAGCACACCGCCGAGTGCCAGCAGTCCCGAGCCTATTAAAGCAATGCTGGTCGGTTCAGGCACGATAAGAGGTTCTCCACCGGCAAGCGCGCTGGAGGTGCGGCCACTGGTGCTCGCCCCAACGGTGACCTGCGTCTGTGCGGCAGGGGCCGCCGCCAGAAGAATCACCAGCGAGGAGAGTGCCAGAACGGTTTGGACGAAGCGGCGCATAGGTCTGACCTGGGAAGCAGGAGGTACTCACTTCATCTTACTAGTGGAGCATTTCAAGCGCCACCCTAGAACAATCCGTGCCGCCAATAAATCTACTTTATTTTCAATAAGATAACTTGGGGGCGCGATTCGGATCGGCGAATGCCGCAAAGCAGGTTCCGCCGGCTTCGTTCCCGAAAGTACCAAACTTTTGCACACACCTCGAAATCAGTGCAGCTTCCCCAGCGTCTTTCGGGCATCGCGCTCGCCGTCGCCGGAGAGCTTCAGGCGGAGCGCGCTTTCAAACTCCGCCGTGCCCTAGCGTGGAATGATTTCATCGAGTTTGGGCGCGATCAGGGTTGCGAAGGCGATGGCGGTCTGACGCGCGCGCGCTTCGTCGCCTGCAACCGGGACCGTGATGCGCACCAGCGCCGAGTCGGTGCGGTGGAGCAGGATGGCATCGCGAAAGGTGTAGAGCTTGGCGCGGTACTCGCTGGCAACGATCCTTCCATGCGACTGGTACCAGTACAGGACCACGAAGACCTGATGCTGGTTTTCGACGGTGTAGAGGTTGACTTCGGCGGGCAGCCCCTGGCGCAGCGGAAGCGTGATTCGCGAGGAAGAGACGGGCTGCCAGCCCGCCCCCGGAAGGCAGTTCTTGGGCGAGTGTACCGAATCTCCGGCGCGCTGGCTCTTATAGTAGCCGACGTAAATGCCCACCTCGTTCTCCGGCCCCTGGCGATAGATGCGGTTCAAGTAGTCGTCTACGCGGGAGGCGGCGACCAGACGCGGATCGATGCCGATGTCCTGCGCCGTCCAGCCGTCGATCACGGCGCCCAGGCTCTCCAGCGGCGGGTGCGGAACGGAGAGTTCGGCGCGCGGCAGAGCATACTCAATGGCAGCCGCCAGCAGCAGAACCACCAAGGCCGCCCACCAGCGCGAACCCTTCATGCCCGCCTCCGGAATAGAGCCCAACGGCGCAAAGCCCCCGTGATGAGTGCGTGGCAGAACAAAAGGAGGAGGGTTGAGAAGAAGAACAGGAACAGCCCGGAGAGAAAGTGCGCCCAGCCCTCGACGGCCGAAGCACCGGCCAACTCGGCGGAAATCGCGGCAAACACCACTCGCCCGGCGTTGCCGACCACCGCGATGGGTAGCACCAGCAGACATAGAATACAGCGCGTGAAGTTGTTCTCCTCCGCCAGGTAGGCGTAGATCGACGGCGATGGTCAGCAGCGAAAGCACGGAGCGCAGTCCGCTGCAGGCTTCGGCAACCTCCAGCCGGGTCGAGGGGAGCACGAGCACGTTGCCTTCGCGCAGGACGGGAAACAGATCGATTGCCTGCAGAAGCCAGGTGGCAAGCCGTGAGGCCAGAATCTGCAGCGGGAAGACGATCTGGTAGTAGATCACTCCAGGCAGCGGAATCATCAGCAGCAGCAGCGCCAGTGGAAACGCGGCGGCGCGCACCATGGGCCATCCCCATAGCCAGACGACGAGGCCGACCAGGACGCCGAGCAGCGAAATGCGCTGCAGAAACAGTTCGGCACCCAGCGATCCGGCGAAGAGCAGGCACAGCGAAAGCCCGAGGATCGCCATCCCCGTCCACGAAGGCCGGAGCGCAACCTGCCGCAGCCGATCGCGCCGCAGCCACAGCAGGTAGGCGCTAAAGAGCGGCACCAGAAAGCCGTGCGAATAGTCGGGCTCGTCCCACCACTGGCGCGCCAGATGGCTGAGCACAGGCGCGTAGACCAAAAACAGGCAAGCCGAGAGCACGCAGGCGCGCCAGATGGCGCTGCGATGCAGCGCGGCGGACGTCGGCGAGATGAGCAGTTCGCTCTGGGCTCGGGTCGGGTGCATTGGCGTCGAAAGAGTGCGTCGTTAGAGTGTATCCCCAGTGTGCCAGAACTGGCTCGCGCAGGGGCGCACAAAATGAGATGGAGTTTGATTTTACAAGATTCCCGCGCAACGGCTGTACCACTCAAAACGGACAAATCGCTGATTGTGCGTTGAGTCAGAAGTGAGACGCGGCTGACCCGCGACCCCGTTCGGGTCAGCCGCTGCGGAGACCTTTCGGATTTGAGTCCATAAGCGCAGCCGCGTGGGTATAATGACGCGAGAACATCCCCTTTTTTGAGGAAGGACAATCCCACGACGAAGACGGTCGGGCTGACGCGGATCGCGATGTTCTCGGCGGCGCTGCTCCTCGCGCTGATGGGTATCGCCACGCGGTGGCTGCCGGCCTCGGCAGGAGGCTTGTTCGCTCTAAGGACGGTCGGCGGCACTTCCCTCCCCCGGGCGGCGCTGCGTGCGGATTATCGCTTCGAGTTGCGCGCCGAAGACGGAACCCCTCCTTATCACTGGACGATGGTGCGCGGGCATCTCCCACCGGGATTGAATCTTCAGGAGGATGGGACGATCCGCGGGCAGGCAGAGGTTCCCGGCCAGTACTGGTTCGACGTCGCGGTGAGTGACAGCTCGCAGAGGCCGCGCGCGGTGCAGCAGTCGCTTCTGCTGGCTGTGGCGCCCGGCGGACTGGCGGTAGTCACGTCAAACTCGGCATTGCCGTGGGGACGCGCGGGCGGCGAATACTCGGCACGGCTCACCGCGAACGGCGGCATTCCTCCGTTTTTCTGGAAGGCCGAAGGCCCGCTGCCGGAGGAAATCACGCTCAGCACGAAGGGCGTTTTCTCGGGCACGGCAGGCCATGGCGGTGACTTCCAGTTCGCCGTGCAGGTGCGCGACCTCGGCGGGCACCAGGCCGAGCGAAACTTCTCTCTCCACATCAGTCCGGCCCGGGTGGACCGCTTCGGCGGTGTCCTTGGCTCCGCTACAAATGCCGTGGCCACCGGCCACTGGCGCACCGCCAAGCTTGGTGACCGCTGGGTGCTGATGACGCCGGAAGGACATCCCTTCTGGATGATCGGGATGTGGGATGTGAGCGGTGACGAGCACCAGGATGAGCGCGGCGGCAGCTACGACCGGCGGGCCGGGGACAAGTATGGCAGCGAGGCGATCCGGTGGCTGCAAGCCAATCGCCGGCTGCGCTCGTGGGGCTTTAACGCGATTGGGCCCTATAGCTATCGCATGTTGCTGCCGACCGACTCCGAGCCCGAGTGGCGGGGCAGCGAACAGCCGGTCAAGTTGCCGTTTGTGTGGATTGCGCGCGATCCCGCGATCACGGGCCGCAAAGAGGGTGTCTTCAAGAACCTGTACGCCGGACTGGACGCGAAGCAGGCCGTCCTCGGCGACCAGGGCTCAGCGAACTTTCCCGACGTCTTCGATCCAGCATGGGTGCGTCATACTTATGAACTCTTCGCCTCCGACCGCGAATTGGCGGCGCTGGCGCAATCGCCCTACCTGATCGGCGTCTTCGGCGATGACACGGACTACGTTTCGGGATTCGGTCCCGGCCCGGAGTTCGCCTCTGAGCCTCCGGACAAGACGCACGCGCACCTGGGCTACCTTGCGCTGGTCACGGCTCCGACCCAGCCGAAGAACCCGGACTCGGGGGCGAGGTACGCCGACCCGATGGTGTACACCAAGGCCCGGTTGTGCGACTTTCTGCGCCAGACGTACGGTACCGTGGAGGCGCTCAATGCCGCCTGGGGCGCCAGTTACACGACGTTCGGCAGCGATGGAGGCTGGCCCAATGGCAAGGGATTGCTCGACGAGAACGGGCGTGCCTCGCACCCCTGGCTGGGATCGGGCGACCCGGCGTTGCCGCGATCGGCGGCGGCCAACCCGAACATGGTCCGCGATCTCGATGAGTTTCTTTATCGTCTCGCGCGCCAGTTTTTGACCACCGAGCGCGAGGCGCTTCGCACCATTGCGCCGCACACGCTGTTCTTCGGGCCGACCACGATTGGAGGCTGGTGGGCGCCGGCGCGTGCGCCGATCTACCGGGCGGCGCGCGAGTCGCTGGATGTGATCGGCGTCACCACGGATGCCAGCCAGGAGCAGGTGGACTTTCTGGCGCGGGCGGCGGGAGACATGCCCCTGATGGTGTGGGAGGGCGTGGCGGCCAACGCGGACTCCAGCCAGTGGCGCCACGCCAAGCCGCCCGAGGGCGGCGCATCCTGGTTCGTGGAGACGCAGGAGGCGCGCGCCGGGCGTTACCGGCAGGATGTGGAGTGGCTCTTCAACGCGCGCACGGCAGCCGGTGCGCATCCGTTCGTCGGTCAGCTATGGTGGGCGTGGACCGACAGTCTGCCGGAGGAACGCAACTGGGGCGTGGTCTCTCTCATGGATAATGCCTACGACGGCTACGAGGCGGGCAAGACTCTCGGCACCGACGCCTGGGGCTTCCCAACCGGCGGAGAGGAACGCAATTACGGAGACTTCCTCGGGCTGGCGCGGGCGGTGAACTTTTCGGTCATCGAACGATTAGCCAATGAGCAACACTGAACCCAGTTCGCAAACGCAGCCGGTGGCGACGGTACCCGCGGCACATCGCCGTCGCTCGCGGTGCTGATTCCGACCCTGAATCGCCCGCACGATCTGACCATCGCGGTGCGAACTTTGCTGGAGCAGACCGTGCTGCCGCAGGAGCTGATCATCGTGGACCAGAGCCCGAGCGATGAATCGGAGCGGCAGGTGCGCGCGCTGTTTGCCGAGCGGGCGGAAGCGGCAGCGCAGCTCTGCCTGCGCTACACGCTCGATCCCGGCATCACTAGCCTGGCGCTGGCGCGCAACGTGGCTCTCGACCAGAACCGTTGCGACATCTTCCTCTTTCTCGACGACGACGTGGAGTTGGAGCCGGACTTCGTCGAGCGGCTGATGGAGGGCTACGCCGAAGATCCCGACGTGACTGGAATCTCGGGAATCATCACCAACTACCAGCCCGCGGGATTCGCCGATCGCGCCTGGCAATGGCTGTTTGTGCGCGGCCCCTTCCGCGATGAGCGTCAGCGCTTGTACCTTCGTGCCGACGAGCTGCGCGGCGCGGGAAGGATTCCCGTAAGCCGCTTTGGCGGCGGCCTCATGAGCTTTCGCGCCGATCGCACCGGCGGCCTGCGCTTTGATCCCAACCTGCGCGGAGCCTCCGAGGGCGAAGATGTGGATTTCTGCCTGCATCTGCCCGCCGGCGCCAGGCTGGAAATCGATCCTCGGGCCAGGCTGGTGCACAAGAGTGCAGCACGGTGGCGCGCCGGACGAACACTGGATTGCCTCCGTAGTGCGCGGCAACAGCTATCTCTATTACCGGAACTGGCGCCGCGGATGGAGCAATCCGCATCGCCTTCCTCTGGCTGATGAGCGGCTTCGCCATTCTGCGCCCTGATCTCAAGCCTCAAGCGCGTCTCGCTTGCGCCCTGGGAGGAATTCACGGCGGCGTTGCGCTATGGCAAGGAAGTTGGTTCGACAACCAATTGAGTCCAGCGGAGCGCGGCTACGCCGGACGCAGTACGTTGCGCACTCGGCTCGCCAACTGTTTGAGATCATTCGCTGTCAGCGCAGTGTCGGGTAACGCTGCGCTGCCGGCCGCAGGCGCTTCGCCAACTGCTCGCGCTCATTCGTCGTCAGCGCAAGTCTCCAGGCAAGTGCAAGGTAGAGAGTGGCCTGCCATCCCGCGGAGAGCAGCAGCCACCCCACACTGTAGCGGTGCTGCCATGGGCGCAGCGCGGCGCAGATTCCCAGGACAATCGCCGCCACCAGCGCCGGCCGCAGAAGAGCCTCACGGAGGTATCGAAGGGGTCGGCAGCTCGATGGTGCGCATCGCATACCAGGGCTGAACGAAGAGCTGCACAAAGATCATCGGCACGGCTGTGCCGAGCGCGATGCCGACCAGCCCGTAGCGCATTCCCCAGTACACGCTAAGCGCCAGGTTGGCGAAGCCTTCGCCCAGGTTCCACCATCCTCGCAAGCGGTGACGGCCTTGGGCCAGAAACAGGTCCACCGAGGGCTGTTGCGCAAGCATCAGGAAGTAGCCCGACAGCAACACCAGCATCAGCGGATACGAACTCGCGAAGCCCGGTCCCACCCAGAGCCGAATCAGCGCCGCGCCGTTTACCATCAGCAGCAGGCTGACGAAGAGACTGAGCAGCAGGCAGAGCCGCGTGGCGCGCAGGAAGCTGGAGCGCAGCGCATCGTCGTCCCTGCGTCCGGCAACTTCGCTCATCACCCCGGCCAGCGGACTCGCCAGCGAGAGCCCCAATTCGCGAAACAACACCATCAGGCGTCCGGGAATCACGAACGGAGTGATGTAGGCGATGCCCAGCACGCGCCCGATCACGACCGAGTCGATGAAGAAGCGGAGTTGGTCGCCGAGGGTTCCCAGGAAAGCATTGCCGCTGAAGCCGAGGAGTTCGCGAATGCGCGTTCTGGAGATGGCTCGCAACGAGAAGGCGAGCGCGGGATCGGCGATGTGCACCAGGCGCGAGGCGGTCAGCAGCGAGAGCAGCGAGCAGCCAAGCGTGATCGCGGCTACGGCGAGCACTCCGCCGCGAAGTCGCAGGGCGACAACGATGAGCACGGCGCGCAGGATTCCGGTGGCCGCCGAGTTCAGGTTGTAGAAGTCGAAGCGGCGGAAGGCGCAAAGGTAGGTTCCGAGAATCTGCGACAGGAAGGCCGCCGCGACCGACGCCTCCGGAGAGCAGAAGCAGCGCGCGGAAGATGGGGCGATCCGCCGGGCGCAACCGCAAAGAAGCGTGGCAGCAGAAAGACGGCAGCCAGAGTGGCCAGCAGGATGAGTCCGGCGGAGCAGAAGGCGATCACCATGCCGGAGGCGAAGGTGCGGTCCAGTTCCTCGCGCTCGCCGCTGCCGCGGTAACGGGCCAGGAACCGAAACATCGCGGTGCGCATGCCGAAGTCGAGGAGCCAGCAGGAGTCCAGAACCGAGGCCACCAGCATGAACATGCCGAAGTAGAGATTTCCCAGGCCGTGCACCAGAATCGGGGTGAGGACGAGCGAGAGCAGCGCATTGACTCCCAGCCCCGCCCAGTTGGCGATGACGCTGCGCATGGTGGAAGCCCGTGGGGCTACGATCGGAGCCGCTGCGATCGGAGTTGACGCCACCGGCGAAGGAGTCTGGGCACTCATTGCGACGCCCCTAGGGCGGAAGCTTTCGCGCGGGCTTCGCTTCTCCGCCACGGCGCAATCGACGCACTCGAAGACCTGCTCGAAGAACTTTTCGGCGCGTAGTGCATGGATTCGCGCTTGGCGTTGCGGCCAAGGTTGCAGGCAAAGTCGTGATCCGAGAGCACGCGGTCAATCGCCGCACGCAGTCGGGCGGAATCTCCCGGTGGCGTCAGCAGGCTCCGGTGCGGCCGTCTTCGATGTAGCTTCGGTATTCGGCGGGGCCAGCGACGATGATTGGCTTGCCCAACGCCATGGCGGTGACCACCATCGTGTGCCCGGCGGGATGGATGTCGTCTTTCGTCAGCGGAATAGCGACGGCGGCCGATCCCGCCATCAACTCATGGAAGCGATCCTGGCTGACCGCAGCAATCTGAACGTTGTCCGGATTGGCACAGGTTGGCGGAGGCCGCGGCTCGCCTGGGTGCAGATGACGGCGCGATACGCCGAGCCGGCCAGCGCATCCAGCAGGGTGGCGTAGTCGCGTCCGGTGTTGCCGCCCGCGAAGATGTAGTCGCCCGCCTTGGTCTCCGGGAGTGGTTCTTCCAACCAGTAGTGGAAGGGCACGAAGCGGAAGAGCCCATGGCGCACTCGCAGGGCGGAGGTGAACCGTTCGGCTTCCTCGGGGCTGGCATGGGCAAAGATCGCATGGAGCGAAGGCGCGGCCAGGCGCATCTGGAGCACTTTGAGCGCCATCATCAGGCGGCCGGGACGGGCGGACCAGGGGAAGTCGATCATGACATGGGCGCGGCGGCGCGAGGGCCGCCGGAACAGCGTCTGGAGCATGGCGAACATCATGCCGCAGTGTTCGGCTCCGGTCACCACCGCATCGTAGTGGCGGCTCTCCCGGAAGAGCCGAAGCGACCACAACAGGCTGCTTAGGTAGCTTCGGTTGGAGCGCTCGAAGGCCTCATACCACCCCGGCAGCAAGACCGTACGCCCGGTCCAGGCGGGATGCAGGCGCTTGTGGTGCGTGGTGAGGATCGAGGGCGGCGCGCACGAGGGCACGGCTTCATCCTGCCGTTCGCGCGTTGTGCCAGCACTCTGCAAGGCCGCTCCCAATCCTTTCTGCTTAGTGGCGCGTCAGCCAGTTTCCCACGCTAATGGGGATGGGTTCGGCAACCACCGGCGCTTTTGACGCCGGCGCTGTTGTGGTTTTCTGGTCCTCGTCTTCTTTCTCTCTTGCGCTGTGCAGCGAGCGCGCCACCAGCGGCTGCAGACAGGCGGAGAGGAAGACGGCGAACCAGAACAGCTTGGCATGCTTGGCGGAGAGAAACATCGCCGCCACGGCAAAGCCAATCAACCCGCTGCTGAGCGCCGTGGTGAGGGCGACGAGGTAGGCGTCCTTGGCGGCGATGGCGGCGCGGCGCATGCGCCCCAGGTTCAGCAGGCTGAGCCCCAGCACGGCAAGAAACACCAGAAGCCCGGTAGCGCCTAGCTCAACCAAAGCCTCCAGATAGGTGTTGTGGGGAACGACGAATTCGAGATCGACCCCCTTCGGCAGATAGCGATGCATGTACTTGGGAAAGTTCCAGAGGCCGATCCCGAATAGGGGGTGGTCGGCGAAGATCTTGCCCGAGACGGTCCACAGTTGCAGACGGATGTTGCTGGATTCAATGTCGCTTGCCGTCGGTTTCAAGAGGCGGTCGAGCGGCGAATAAGGCGAGACCAGGCAGGCCAGAACAATCACTGCGCAAACCGCGATGGCGATGAGGCGTCGGCGGGTGTCACGAAGATGCCAGAGGAACATGCACACCAGGCCGAGGAAACCTCCGCGCGACGCCGCGAGAAGAAACGCAAAGAGAGTGACGCCCAGGCATCCGGCCACGCCGGCCCGCTGCCAGCCGCGAGCCGCATGGGTGAGAGGATAGAACATCACCGGCAGCACGATGAGCGCCGACGCACTGAACATGTTGGGATCTCCCGCCACCCAACCCGGACGGTATCCCATGCCATACATGCCGACGTTGGCAACCCATTCGCGGATCAGGTAGAGCGAGACCAGCCCCATGGACGCGATCAGAGCCAGAACCGTGTCCTGCAGGCGTTCACGCGAGTCCACCAGGATCATCACCGTGATGAAGAACAGGAACTGCGACAGGAAGATGCCGATGAAGTCCCGAAAGGTGATCTGATCGGCGGTGACCACGTAGGAGGTGACGGCCAGCGCCACGTAGAGCGCGAAGGCCTTGGCCTGGGCGGAGAGAAACAGCACGGGCAGGGTGCGGCGGCGCGGCAGGTAGGAAAGCGCATAGAGAAAGCACGCGGCTCCAATGATCTTCTCCAGCGTCAGTCCGGCGATCTCGCGGGCGAGGAGTCCGTGATCGACGAAGGGCAGTGAGAGCACGAGGAGGTAAAAGAGGATCACGGATGAGAACTCCTGGCCGAAGTCGCCGCACCGTTCAACGATCCGAGAAGTTGATGAAGCTGCCGGCGCAAGGCCGGGATGCTGTACTTCTGCTCCACCACCAGCCGCGCCGCGCTGCCCATCGCAGAGGCGCGCACGGGATCGGTCAGCAGCAGGGCAATGGCCTCGGCAAAGGCGCGTGGATCGTCTTCCAGGAGAATTTCCGAGCCATGGCGCAGCTCCAGCCCTTCGGCGCCGAGCCGGGTTGAGACGATCGGCTTGCCCATCGCAGCCGCTTCCAGAATCTTGAGGCGGGTGCCGCTGCCGATGCGGAGCGGAACCACGCAAACCGCGGCGCGCGCCAGGATCGGCCGCAGATCGGCGACCGTCCCAGTGAATCGGATATCGGGAAACTCGGCGTAGCGCCGCACCATGGCGTCCGATGGATTACGCCCGGCTAGAACGAGCTGTGCCGTCGGCACCAGCTGTCGCAGATACGGAAAAATCTGGTGGACAAGGAACTCTGCGCCATCCTGGTTCGGCAGCCAGTCCATGGCGCCGACGAAGACGACCGCGTTGCCTGCGCCCTTGGTCGAAGGCACATACTTGTCGGCGTCGACTACGTTGGGAACGACACACAGCCGGGCGGTGGGCGAAAGCTCCTGCAGCAGTTCGCCATCGCGCTCCGAACAGACCGCGACCGCCTGCGCCGAGGCACAAGCGGCGGCCTCAAGACGCTCGATCTTCATCGCCTCCAGAGCGGCGTAACACTTCTTCAGTGGATTGCGCTCGCGCGAGGCGTACTGGCGCATGATGCGGCAAGTGATGTCGTGCTTGTTGAGTACGACCGGAAGCGGATTGCCCTCGGGAATGTTGCCCGCCAGATAGAAGTCATCACAGAGAATCGCGTCGAACTGACCCTTCGCCAGATGCTCGCGCACCAGCCTCTGCATCGCCGGTGAAGTCAGGCGAAGTGCTCCGTACGGCTTGGTTCCGAAGACGGCGCGCAGGCGGCCAGCCACGCTGCTCTCCGGAGATGGCAGCAGATGGAACTCGCGGCAGAGCCCGAAGAACTCGCGATTCGGAGAAGCGATCTCCTCCGGACTGGCGAAGGCGATTACGGTCACCTGGTGGCCCTCCAGGGCGAGCGCGCGCAGCAGGCTGCGGTTTCGCACCCGGTGCCCTGCGGTGGCTGGGACGGGCGGCGACAGCAGGATGGCGAGGATTCTCATCGCCATCCTCGCAGGCACGAATTGCAGGCGCGGGCGCTCACTATCCGCCCTCCACCAGGCCGGTCTTGCGCAGCACCTGCACCAGGGCGCGGATGGGGTAAAAGACGAAGTTCTTTTCCAGCATGTACTTGACGAACCAGCGGTAACGGCTCATGAAATCCATGGCGGCGATGGCCTTGTCGAGGATGGCGGGCTCGAAGTCGGGTGGCGTGGCGCGTCCAGTCGCCATCCACCGCGGATGGCCTCTTGCTCCCAGCGGCCCAGACCTTTCTCGGCGGTCATCAGCAGGTGGCGGCAACGTTGCGGATCGAGCCCGGCCAGGCGCATCGCGGTGGCGTCCAGCGCCACGCTGTCGCGGCTCGCCAGCAGCAAGTCCAGCCGCCGAGGTTTGCCGTTGGCAGGACCGCGGCCCTCCATCGCAATGATGCCGTCCATGATGGAGATCTGCGGCTTGAAGATGGCGTGCAGCTCGGCCAGCATGGGATTGAGGTACTGGTGCAGCAGGATGCGGTCGTATTGCGGGACGCATCCCCACTGGTTCTTGATGGAGCCGGTGAAGTAGGTGAGCGCGTGCGTCTTGAGCACCGGCAGGGTGATGAAGACGTCGGCGGTCAGCATCAGGCGCGGCAGCTTCACGCGTCCCGCGGGCGGCACTTCCACCTCCACCTGCTCGGCTTCGCTCAGGTTCACCAGGGTTGCGCCGAGCGCTTCGAGTCGGCGATAGCCGGAGACTTCGAAGGCTTCCCACGCAGTCTGGCGAAGGCCGTCGGACTCGACTACGTACACCTTGGCGGCGCGGGTCAGCAGAAGTTCGCAAAGCGCGTGCGCGATCCGCGGATCGGTGTTCGACATCTCCCACTTTTCCGGGACCGCCGTACACAGGTTCGGCTTGACCACCACGGTCGATCCCGGTGCGACCAGGCTCTTCCAGTCGCAGAACTCCATGCACTCGCGCACCACGGATGCAAGCGTCTCGTCGTTGACGCCGCGCAGAATCACCTCGCTGCCGGCTTGTTGCTGACTTCGGTTCGTCATTCGGTTCACACCCCCATTCTCGCCCGTGGAGGCGACCACGAAAAGGTTCTTGCCAAGAATCTCGTCCCCGCACCGGGCGCGGCGAAACACTTCACCGGGAACGCTGCTCATGACCGCGTCTCCGTGACGAACTCCTGGTAGTTCCAGGCGAGTTGTCGCGCCACCTCGGCGGCCGTCGCGGGCTGCGCCGCGATGTCCACCGGTAGCAGTTCGCGGACGCCTTCAGGCTTTCAGCCGAGTCGCCGCGGATTTCCCCGCAGCGCTGCTGTTGCCAACGATAGGCCGCCAGATAAAGCGCATGCCGCGGCGTCAATCCGCGGGCCAGCAGACACAGCCACTTCGGCCAGTAGCGAACGGAGCGCAGCCATCCGGCGCGGCGGATGGCGTAGAGCCACCCGCGAAGCAGTCTCTGCCAGCCCAGGCTGCGCCCGAAGGCGCAAATCATCTCCTCGGCGGCGGCGTGCTCGCGGCTGCCGGTCATGCGCTCCAGCTCCCAGAGCCAACTTTGCCAAGCCCAGCGTGTCACCGGGTCGGCGAATCCGGCCTCCGCGCCAGCCATGACTCCGGCTGCAGTTTAGCCGTCGTAGACAGGCGCAGCAGCGGCAGGAACTCTTCGATCGAAATCGGCAGCCCGCCGGGGACGTGCGGCAAACTCTTCGAAGCGGCGCAGGCGGGCGCGGTATCCGGCCTCAAAGCACCCGCAGAAGACCAGCAGCGAGGATGCCAGATCGAGGCACAGCTTGATCCTGCGGTAGCGCCGCGCGTCGTCATTGGAATCGTCATTGGAATCGTTGCCGAAACTCTCCACCGTCTCCATCTGCTCGATGAGACGGTTGCTCAACATGCGCCAGGCATCTTCCGTGGACAGCTCGGAGGCGGCGTAGCCCGGAATCTCTTCTTCGAGGATCGCAGGCTCGCCGAAGAGCACCAATCCGCAGGTGCGCAATTCGTAGCTGTAGATGTGCGGCGGCAGACGCCGCAGATACGCTCCGTGAACCATGCTCAGGCTCACATGAATCTGCACTCCGTGCGCCGCCAGCGCTATGCTCGGCCAGCTCCGGCACAACGATTGGGACGCCTGCCTCGACGGAAGCGGCGCGCCGTCATGCAGCACCACAATGGCCTCGATGTCGCTGAGCAGGATCGCCTGACCATCCTTGTAGATGGTAGCTGGCCTCGTTCCTCGCCACGCTGCCGGTCAGCACCACGGCGCGCAGCGTAGCCCCGAAGCTTTCGCGGCAAACCGGCACCAGAGCCTCTTCAACCGGAACGGCCAGCGCGGCGGGCGTGGATTCGAGTTGTTTCATCTCAGACATCGTGGACTCAGCAATGTTTTATTCAGTCGTTTTACTCAGCAATGCGCCAACGGCTTGCGGCTCGCGCTCCTGGCGCGGTTGGCCGAGCGTGTTGCCGGTCTTTGCGCACCACAATCGTTCGTAAAGCTCTTCGGTCTCGCCGAATCTGCCGCGCGAGGGTGAACCACTGCCTCACCCACGCCGCGCCCGCGATGCCCAGCTCCGCCGCCAGATTCGGCTCGCGAAGCAGTCGTCCGATGGCCAGGGCCAGCGCCGCCGGATCGCCTGGTGGAACGGTCAGTCCAGTCTTGCCGTCCACAACGATCTCCGGTGTTCCATCCACCGCCGAGGCAACCATCGGACGGCCCGCGGCCAGGCACTCGATGGCGAACAGCGGCAAGCCTTCGGCAAGGGAAGGCAGCACGCAAATGTTTGCGGTAGTCATCCAATCGCGGACATCGGGACGCGTGTCCCGGCATGCGCACCGAGTTCTCCAGTCCAAACTCGCGCACCTGTCGTTCCAGTTCACGGCGAAGACTGCCCTCACCCAGTGCGACCAGACGCAGGTTGGGAAACTCGCTCTTGAGCAGCGACATGGCCCGCAGCAGCACGGAGTGTCCCTTCTGCGGCTCCAGCCGCGCCGCAACCAGCAACACCGGATCGCTCTCCGCGTAGCCTGACAAGACGCCGGAGATCCGCGGAGACAGGATGCGCTCGATCAAAGCGCGCCACATCGCAGCCGTTGCGGATCAACGCAATCTTGTTCGCGGGCAGCCCCTTTTCCTCCACCAGGTATTTGCGGTTCGCTTCTGAGACGGCGATGTAGCTGGTCCACAAAGCGGCCCGCCACGCCGGTCGATGACATAGCTCGACTTCCATCCCTTGCGCCAGTACTCGCGCACGTGAGGCGTCTCCACCATCACCGGCACTCGCGCGCAGCAGCCCACCGGCGAAGCCAGTACGCTGGGACGGAATCCGTGCGAGTGCAGCACCTGCACCCGCTGGCGGCGGAGAAAATCGTGCAAGCACTCGCATCTGCCTGGAATTGCCGGTGTGAGTACAGCCCCAGCGGCAGCACCTCTACGTCATCCGGCAGAGTCTGGCCGCAACAGCGCGAGCAGTTCATCGGGGCAAACCAGCAGCGCGCGGAAGCGCCGACGGTCAAGTCCGCGCAACAGGCAGAGCATATGCTCTTCGGCGCCGCCACGCACCACCTCATTGTCGAACATGCAAACCGCAATCGGCGCGGAGCTCATTCCAGCGACTCCTGCATGCAGCCGAAGACATCGCGCACGGTCACCAGCGTCGCCCGGGGAGCCTCGCTCGAAAGAAAGACGGCATCGGAATTCGGATCGTCGGGTGATAGCCGTGCATTCCCGCCGGCTTCCATCCGCTGCCGTTGAATCCGCTCTCGGCGATAATGCAGCCGGGATCGAGCAGCACCACAAGCTCTCCGTAACGGTGGTCGGAGAAATACACGCCAAATTCGCGCAGCTCGTCGTCGGTCAACAGACGCGCGTAATCCAATTGGCGCAACTGCGCGCAAATCTGATTGCGGGCCTGGGCGGAGAAGAACCAGAAGCGCGCCATGGTGGAGTCATAGACGGCGAGGTAGTCGCGCGGAGTTTGAAAGCCACATCGGTCTACGATAGCGGCCACGTCGCAGTGGCGTGTCACCGGCGTCATGCCGTGATCGGAAAAGACTCGAAGAGCGGCGCCGGCATCGCGCTGCTTGGCGGCGCGAAAGAAACGCGCCCGAGAGCTTCTTCGTACCATGCCAGTTTCGCTTCAATCCGCTCGGGCTCGCCGCGATGCAGGTGGAGGAACATGTCCAGCTCGGAGAGATACAGGAAGTACACCGCTTCGCGCCCGCCCGTGACATCGCTCGCTGCGCGCTCCAGAATCTCGGCGTCGGTGAGCGAGTCCTTGTAGCTGTAAATCTTGTGGGCGATGCCCTTCTCGTGCAACTGATCGAAGATCGAACGCTGACCCGGCAACGCCGTCCCGCGCATAGATGTTGCGGCTCTCCGCCCAGTGGAACCAGGGCAGGGTCTGCGGAGGCACGCTGACGTCGAAGTTGCTCCCCATGCCGAGAACTCTGCGTCCGATCTCGGTGAGCGCGCGCCGTCCGATGCGATTGTCGAGCAGACGGCCGGGCAGCGTCCCAAACTTTCGCATCCGGCGGAATGGAGAGTGCTCCGGATCGAAGTACACCAGATTCCACATCCCGTTTTCCGCCGGAGTGCGCCCGGTCAAAATCGCGGGAATGATTCCCGAGCTGAAGCCGAGCAGGGTGCGTAGCGGCTGCCGGTGGGGCAGGAACTCGGCCATGAACGGACGCTCGCGAATCAGCTCCCAGCCCATGGCATCGATCAGTACGAATAGATGGACGCGGCTCATTCGCTCTCCTGATGCACCTGCACACCCAGGTGCCGCGGCGAAGCGCGCAGCAGAAGTTGCTTGGGCAGGTAAAGCAGCGCATTGCGGGTACGGCGGGCCAGCAAGGGAAGAGGGCTTCGAGTTGCGAGCGCGGAAAAGCGCCGCAGCTCCGTATCGTGATAAATGGCAAGACGCGAGACCACGGTAGAATCCGCCGAGGCCAGCCAGGGATGAGAAGAACAAATCCAGTGAAATCCTGCCTGCCTCGCGCTTTCAATCAGCGCCCGGCTGAGAAAACCGTACGGCGCGGAAAACATGGATGCAGGCCTGCCGAGCCCGTCTTCCAGAGCCACCCGCGAGCGATCGAGTTCGCGCGTGGCCACCACGTCTGGCAGGCCGGAGTAGTCGATGTGTTCGCGTCCGTGCGAGCCGAAGGTCATTCCGGCGGCGCTCATCTCGCGCATCTGGCTCCAGCTGAGATATCCAGGCGAGCCGGCCAGCGCGGTGGTGACAAAGAATGTTGCCGTGAGTGCATACTCAAGCAGCGCGGGAAATACGCGCTCGTAATGACTGCACAGACCATCGTCAAAGGTGAGCACCACACGGCGGCCACCGCCGCGAGTTCCGCCAGCGCGGGCAGATCCTGCACGGCAAATCCGCGCTCGCGCAGAAACGACAGATGTTGGCTGAACATCGGCAAGGGCAACGTGTACCGGTCGGACGAAATGGCCGCGGCGCAGACATCGTGATACATAAACACCGGGACGCCCGGGATCGCAAAGCGCGAGGAGATCAGTTCGTGCGTTGCCACGCTGCCTCCTTATCGCCCGAGAAACTGCGCAGCATTCCCACCAGAAACGCCAGATTCATCGCGACCAGAAAGTAGCCGACCAAGGTGAAGCGAACCCGGCTGAGGGATTCACGAAAGACAAAGCCAACCCCCGCCCAGAGCAGAATCGCGAACTGTGCCAGCAAGGCTCCGGCGTAAAACGGCTGCCGCAGCAGAAACAGATTGCTCACGAAGACCAGGATGAAAAGCACGGGGAGAATCCAGCGCAACAGTTTGTGCGAAAAGAACGCGAATGCGGTAAAGCCTGTCTTCGGGATGCGCAACAGCGCGGGAAGAGCGCGGAAGCTGCCGGTGCTGATGCGGACCCGGCGGCGGAACTCACCGGCCACACTGGAGGCGGGATAATCCACGGCCTTGGCTTCCGGATCATAGTGGACCTGGAGTCCGGCGCGGCGCACGTTCATCAGGGTCAGGATGTCATCCACCAGCACGTCGGGGGTGGGCGGAACGTAGGCATCGCCGCGCACCGCGTAGATCGCTCCGCTCGGAGTCAGAGTGGCGCCCAACCGCGCCTCCATCAGACGCAGCGCGGTTTCGTACTTCCAATAGAGACCTTCGGTCTGGCCGGATTCGGCGTTGCAGTGGAAGCTGAGTGCTCCGCAAACCGCGCCGATGGCTGGATTCTCGAAGTGCCGCACCAGCTTGCGCAGCGCATCTGGAGCAAACATGGTACTGCTGTCGGAGAGCACGAAGATGCGGTTGCGGGCGCGTTCGACGGCAATCGCCAGGGCGGCGCACTTGCCGCTGCGTTCGGGACGAATCACGATCTCAAAGCGTGGGTCGTCCACTTGGCGCAGGATTGCGTTGGTTTGATCCGACGATCCGTCGGAGACAATCACCACCTGCAATCGGTCCGCCGGGTAGTTGAGCTGGCGGGTGTTCTCCAGCTTGGTGGCGAGGTGCTCCTCTTCGTTGTAGGCCGCAAACAGCATGGTGACCGAGGGAAGCTGCGCGTCAGTCAACTCCGCGCGCCGGCGGTCGCGCCGCTTGTCAAGGTACTGCCAGTCCCGCTTCACCTGCACCAAGCCGTAGCAGACGAACAAAATTAACGGATAGCCGACGTAGGTGTAAAACACCAGCGCCAGGGCGACCCAGAAGACAGCTCCTGCGACGGAGGCGATCATCGCGCACCTCGCCCCAGCACCAGGGTCTTTGCCGTTTTGAAAAGCACTAGCAGATCCAGGCCGAGCGAGAAGTGCTTGATGTAGAAGAGATCGTAAGCGAGTTTGTCGGCGTTGTCTTCCAGCGTGGTGCAGTAGCCGCGGCTCACCTGCGCCCAGCCGGTCGCTCCCGGACGCACACTCCAGCGCAGTTTGTAGAACGGAATCTGGGCGCGCAGATATTCTTCCTGCTCGGGGACGAACGGACGCGGCCCGACCAGGTGCATGTCGCCACGAAGGATGTTCCACAGTTGCGGCAGTTCGTCCAGGCGAGTCGAGCGCAGCCAGCCGCCGAAGCGGGTGAAGCGCTCGTCCAGGTGCTCCGCGGGACGCACGCCATCGGCACCATCGCGCATGGAGCGGAACTTGTAGAGGGTGAAAAGCCGGCCGCGCAAACCGACGCGCTTCTGGCGAAAGATGACCGGGCCACGCGAGTCCACCTTGATCGCCACCGCGATCAGCAGCATGACCGGAGCCATCGCCAGCAACGCAGCGGCGCTCACCACCAGCGCGATCAGCCGCTGCGATAACAGCGAAAACGCGGAGACCTCGAAGACCGGCGAAAACAGCAACATGCTGGGGCGCAGAGCGTCGAGGTACAGCTTGCCGGTAATGTTTTCGTAAAGTTCGCTGCCGTCCTGCACCATCACGCCCTGTTCCTTCAAGTCCAAGAGGTATTCCACCGGCAACCGCCCGCGGCGCTCACCCATCGACACCACTACGCGGCGGATGTTGTACAGGTCGACCAGACGGCGAAGTTCGTCGGCCGATGCCGCCGCGTCGGCGGCCCGGTCGGATTGTTCTGTGACCTGGCACATCAGCCGATGGCCCAGCTCCGGGCGACGGTTCAGGATGCCGGCCAGTTCGGACGCCACCGGTCCCTCGCCAAAGATGAGAACCCGCTCCTGGAACGCCGACCAGTGGCTCACGTGCCGGAAGAGCTTTCGCCAACAGAGCGCGCCGATGGCCGCCGCGCCGGTTCCGGCCAGCACCACGCCCTGCTCCAGGCGTACTGCGGGGAACAGCGAATACACGCCGGCCAGGACAGATAAAGAACGACCCGAAACACTGGACGATATTGGTGACCAGCTCGCGCGAATTGCGCAGCACGCTCAAGTCGTACAGATCAAAGTAGTACATGCAGAGCACAAAGAGGAAGACGACCAGGGCAACCCGCGCATCGGCCCTCTCATATCCCAGCGCCAGCCGTGGCGTTCAGCGGCCCCAGGTAGGCGATCATCGCCACCAGCAGCGCCAGCGTCGCCAGCACGGCTTCGGAAAGGCCGAGAATCACCGATCGGACTGGAACATACGCATGGATCGCCGATTCACCTCTTCGCTCCTCCTTTCCCGCTCCATCGCTGTCGCCGCGTGCCGTGTAGTACTGGTCGTAATAATTCACCCGGTCGTAACCGGAGGCGTCGTTGAGAACGATGCCCACCAGTTTCGGGTTGTCGAGGCTGTCGACCGCTTTCTTCAGCGCCGCGCGCGAAACCGCGCCCTTGCGCACCACCAGCAGCGTCCCATCGCTAAGGCGCGACCAGAGATTGGAATCCGCCATCGGCAGCAGCGGAGGCGTGTCGATGATCACCCAGTCGAACTGTTTCGCCAGGCCGGCAGACAGCTCGGCAATTCCGGGCGATTGCAGCACGGACGCCGGATGCGCCACGTTGCCGGCAGGCAGCAGGCACATGCCGGTCTCGCCGATGCGCAGCAGCAAAGTCGCTGAGCGGTGTCTCGGGCTGCTCCCACCACTCGCCGATGCCGGCATGTTCTTCCAGCCCCAGCAAGGCGCAGACCGCGGGCTTGCGCAGGTCGCCCTCGACCAGCAGCACCTTCTGCGCGAAGCGGGTCGCCAGGGTCATGGCCAAGATTCACCGAGGTCAGCGTCTTGCCCTCGCCGACCACGCTGCTGGTCACCTGCAAGACGCCCAGGTCGTGGCCCATGCGGATGTTGGAGAGGCGAGCGCAGAGAACGCGAAACTTTTCCGCTCCCAGTCCGCGTTCGCTGTTCAGCGCAACCAGCATCGACGACGGGATCGACGACACCGGAATCACTTTGAGCTTCGATAAATCGATCTCAGGACCACGAACTCCGGCGGGTCGACGGCAAACTGGCAGCGCCGACCCGCTCTTCGGGGTCAAGATTCGGCCATCGCGGGGACGATCGGCGGCACGGCATTGGCAAACGCGGCCAGCCTGACGGCGATCACATCACGCGATTGGACTGAGCAGGCGGCGCGGCCGGCGGAAACGCAGGACAGATCCAGCGACCCCCTCGTCCGGCACCAGCGTTGGCAGCTCCCATCCTCCGTGCTCCTCCGGCTCTGGACTCAGGACGGGCTCATTCGTCGAGCCGTCGGGCGACAGATTCCAGCGTTCGGAGCCGGGCTGTTTGTCTTGTTCGGATTGGCGAAGCGCATCGAAATATTCGGCTCATCCTGCGACTCCCCTAGGATCTTCTCGTTCTCGCGTCTTGACCGCGTCTCCAGCAGCCGGGCCAGCCGCAGCAGTGTTTTCACCAGCGTCTTGCGGGACAAATCTTCCTCGGACCGCTTTGCCCGGGATCGGCGTGCCCGTCATCTGGGCTGCGGAAGTCTGATAGCTGAGGCGCAGGTCGGCGGCCACCTCATCGATCATCGCGGGAGTGATCGCCGCGGCCTGCCGTCCGTAGCCGTTGACCAGCGCGCCGTCGCAGATGGTGTTGATCAGGCGCGGAATTCCGTGCGAGAAGTGCAGAATGCGTGCCAGCGTCGGCGGCGGAAAGATCTGAAGCAGTGCGTCCCGGCGCGCCAGCGACCTCGAGGCGCCGGTTGATGTAGCCGCGCACCTCCATATCGGTCAGCGGTTCCAGCGTAGTAGCGCAGGGCGACCCGCTGCTTCACCTGGCGCAGTTCGGGCGAATCCAGGTTCTCGTCGAGCTCCGGCTGGCCCACCAGCACGATCTGCAGCAGCTTGTGCTGTGAGGTCTCGATGTTGGTCATCAGACGGATCTCTTCCAGCAAGGCGGGCGCCAGCAGGTGCGCCTCGTCGATGACCAGCGCCGTCACGCCGCCGCGGCGATAGACGTCGATCAGGTACTCGTTGAACTGCTGCAGCATCTCGCCCCGCGTGTGCTTCACCTCGCGGATGCCGAAGTCGGTAAGGATCGTGCGCAGCAGGTCATCGGCCGAGAGCAGCGGATTGAAGATGTAGGCGTGCGCCACGCTGCGAGCGGTGCAGCGTGTCCAGCAGGCAGCGAACCAGCAGCGTCTTGCCGGTGCCCACTTCCCCGGTCAGCACGATGAATCCCTTTTGCATCAGCACGCCGTAGGTCAGGTTGGCGAGTGCTTCGTTGTGCCGCGCCGTCGCGTAGTAGAACGCGGGATCGGGGCTCATGCGGAACGGATTCTGCTTGAACCCATAAAACTTTTCGTACATTACGTTATCTCCCGAGAGACGTGAATGCATTGGCGGCCACCATCACCACCAGCATCAGTCCGGCGCAGCTCCACTCAATCACTCTCTGGCGGCGCTGCTTCTGTTGTTCTTCCGGCGTAAACAGGTGTGGAATCCCCGCCAGAATCCGTACGTTGACAATGCGCGTGACCTCGTCTTCGTTGCGCACCCGGTCCTCGATCATCTCCACCAGGATGGCCAGTCCGAGGCCCAGCCATCAGCCCCACGAACATGCCGATCAGGCTGAGCTTCAGGCGGTCCGGCGAGACCGGCTTCATCGGGCAGGCTGGGCGGATCGATGATGCGGAACTGCTCTCCCTGCTGCCGCTTTTCCAGGTTCGTGGCCAGTTGCGACTGCATCTGCTTCTTGAGCAGCGAATCGTAGTTGGCCTTCGACTGGTCGTAGTCGCGGGTCAGATCCGCCAGTTGCTGCTCGCGGATTGGCGTCTCATTGAGCCGCGATTGGTAGCCGGCAATCTGTTCGTCGACGCGCTGCAACTCCCGTCGCGAGTCCTCGATCTCCTGCTGATTGGCCTTGAGCTGGCCTTCGAGTTGAAGAATCGGGGTCATCGTCTGCAAGTCGTGCGAGGTCACCGGCGGTGTGGTCGCGCTGTTGCCCGAGGCCACGTTGGCATTGATCGCATCCCGTTGCTTTTCCGTGCGCGCGATCAACCGCTTCAGGCGCAGCACGTCCGGATGATTCGGCGTGTACTTGGTCTGGTCGTCTGCCAGCTCCTGCCTCAGCTTGGCAAGCTGCTCATCGATGCCCGGCAGCGAGTCGGCGCCGTTGGCGGTTTCAGCCTTCACCGACCGGTACTGAGTCAGCAGCGATTCCAGGTACAGCTTCTGCTCTTGCGCCCGGTTCAGCGACTGGCTCAGGTTCTGCTGCCGGTCCTGCAACCCGGAAAGAATGTGGACGTTGCTGTCCATCTGGCTCGGGAGCTGTCCGAGGTTTCCGGTCTTGAACTGCTTGACCTTGGCCTCCTGCTCGGCAAGCCGGGCCCGCGCCGTGTCCAGCTCGGTGGAGAGGAACTCCGTGGTGTTCTCGGAGCGCTCCGACTGCTCCTGAATGTTCTGGTCGATGAACAGTGAGGTGAGCTGCGCGTCCACCTGCTGCGCCAGCCGAGCCGACGGAGCACTGTAGCTGATCTTGAAGGCCGACAGTTGCCCGTGACGGTCGGGCGACTCGACCAGTTCGGTGGTGATGTCCTTGCGCATCTGTTCGATCACTTCGTCGGGATTGCTGTGTCCGCTGTTGTCGCGATAGAGCTGGAACTGGTCGATGATGTGCTGCAACCGGGTGCGGCTCAGAATCTGCTGCCGCAGGCCATCCAGCCGCTGTTGCAGATCGACCGAAACGTTGGCGACAACGTATTCCTCCGGCACCTTCTGTTGCTCTACCAGGATGACCGTCTCCGAGCGGTAGACCGACGAGAGCAACCAACTGGCCGACCAGATGATCAGCCAGCAGGCGAACAGTCCTCCGCCCACCAGCCAACGGCGCCGGATTAAAATCTCCAGCGCGTCGCGAAAGGTGAGTGGAGTACGCGGTGATTCTTCCTGCAACATGGCTAGTCTCCCAGGTTCTTATGGAATCGGTAGTCGAGCGAGGCCTGCACCAGGACGTGATTGCCCGGAATCGCTCCCAGGCCGGTCTCGGTCTGGTGGACGTAGCCGGCGTCTACTCGTAGCGCCAGCGAGCGCTTCAGTTCGAGCACCGGTCCACCCCCCAGCCACAGGCTGCGGAGTAACTCCGATGAATTGACGATTCCGGTCTCGTCCGACCAGTTGGCGCGCAACTCGCCCAGCAGCCGCTGTGCAAGGCGGCGACGATAGGTGGCTCCGGCATTGCTGGCTAGTACGGCAGCCAGCAGACCGCCGCCATTGCTGATGCGGCGCATCCCTTCCAGTTCGAACGCATTGCTATGGCCGCCCCACATCAGGCTGCCCCCGTAGGTCGGATACCAGCTGTGCTGATACTGCGCAACGCCGATCACCACGTCGCGCGTGCGTGCATACTCCGGTCCGCCATAGAGCGTTAGCGCAAGGTGGGAATCGGGATTCCACTTGAGAAACAGCATTGGCGCCGGAGCCTGCGTGCGCGAAATCTCCGCGCCGGTGCTGTAGAGGTCCGTGTATGCGAGTTGCACCCCGGCGTTCACCGTCGGCGAAAACTGTTGCGAGTAAAACAGCGAGCCGGAGACGACCTCCGAGTCAACAAAGGGGAAGAACAGCGTTCCCGCACTGGTCGTCACGGCGTCGAAGTCATACTTCTGGAAGTTGCCGGTCATCCCCACGGCGCTGTGCTCGGCCACGCGGAAGGTCATGTCGGCGGTCGAGACCAGCGAGGTTCGCCGCGTCTCCGGCAGCACGCCGTTGTAGTTCGGACCGAACGGGCCGCCCAGTCCGGGCAGCAGGTCGACGTTGCCAACCGTCTCAAACGGATTATCGGTGATGCTGTAGTCCTGGCGGACGTGCATCAGAACATAGGGATTCGGCTTCCAGTGAAAGTCGCCGGCAAAGTTCTGCGTGTACTCGTCGTTCTCCGCCTGGTGCTGGCTGATGCTGACGCCTGGCGAGTAGCTCAGCGTCCAGCCGCCGGTGGAAAAGGTGCGCTGAAAGCCGACGTTGGGCTGCACGAAGAAACGGGTGTCGCTCGAGTAGTAGGGTAAGGTGCCGGTGTGGTAGAGGCCGCGGTCATCGAAGGCTGCGCCCAGGGTGAAGCCGGCCACCAGCAAATTGCCGGTTTCAAGATCGCTATCCATCCTAGGCGCCGTGACTTCGGTGCCGAGGTGCGCCGGGCCACTCGTCTCTTGAATCGACGGTTTCGGTGTATCTGGCGCATTCTGGGCAAAGGCCGCGCCTGCCAGGCAGAGCGACAACGCAACCGCAAGCATTGAGCAAACTTTCATCGGTGCCACGCCTCCAAATTCAGACAGTTCAAACAGTGAATTCCTAACGACCGCTACGGCACCATGATCATGTCGCGCGGCTTCAAGGACAAAGTTTTGCTTCAGGTCGCCACTCAGCGCGCGCTTGTAGTCGAATGGAAGCCGCTCAACTGCGGCCGTCGCGATGGGTGCGGACCACGTGAATCTTTCCCACCTTGGCGAAATCCTTGAAGCCGCCGCCCAGGGCGATCCCGTCAATCACCGTCAGCCGCTGCCCAAGCGGATACGATCCGGGCTTCTGACTACCTTGCCGACGATCGTGAAGAACTGGCTGCGCGGCTCCTGCACGATGACCGTGACCTCGGGAGCTTCGAGAAAGTGCGCCAGCTCGACGGCAATCGTCGCGCGCAACTCTTCCACCGTCTGTCCGCTCGCCTGCAACTCGCCGATCAGCGGCATTGTGATCTTTCCGTCGGTACGCACCGGGACCACCCGCGTCAGTTCCGGCTCGTGCCATACGTTGATCGCAAGCAGGTCGCTTTCCCCGATGACGTAGGCGTTGTGAGCATCCGCCGTCAGCGGCGGGCTTGGCCTCCTCGGCCTGCTGCGCACTGGCCATGGACGCAGCAAGCACCACGAACGAAGAGGATGACGGCAATCAAATGTCTTCCGAGGCTTCATGATAGCTTCTCCAATCTGTTTTGTTCCGGCTTGCACGGGTCCGGCGTCGCGGCGGTTCTGGATGCCCGCCTTTTTCAGCTTGTAGAGCAGCGAGCGGTAGCTGATCTTGAGCGCGCGCGCCGTGCGCTTGCGGTTCCATTGGTTGGCGTGCAGCGAGTCGAGAATGATTCTGCCCTCCATCTCACGCATCGCCGTCCGCGTCAGCTGCGCCCAGCGAGACCGGGATGATCAGGCCTTCGATCGCCGTGTAACCGGGAACCAGGCTCGCGCTGCCCAATCTCGCTCAAGATCGCCTCCTCGGTGCCCACTACCACGTAACGCTTGGTCAGGTTTTCCAGTTCCCGTATGTTGCCGGTCCATGGATGGGTGCACATCAACAGAAGACTCGACTCGGAGATCGGCGGCGCGTCGCACTTGAACTGCTCGTTGTGCAGCGCCACAAAGTACTCCGCCAGCGCGGCGCAGGTCTTGCAGGCGCTCGCGCAGCGGCGGCAGCCGAAGCACCAGTCCGGTGATGCGGTAGTAAAGATCCTGGCGGAAGCGCTCCTTGGCGACCTCCTTCTGCAACTGGCGATTGGTGGCGCAAATCACCCGCACATTGACTTTCTCTGTCGACGGTCGAGCCAATCGCCTGAAACTGTCCATCCTGCAGCACCTGCAACAGCTTCGATTGCAGCGAGAGATCCAGTTCGGAGATCTCATCGAGAAACAGCGTTCCACTCTCGGCCATCTCGACGCGTCCGGCCTTGGCCCCGAAGGCCCCGGTGAAGGCGCCACGCTCGTATCCGAAGAGTTCGCTCTCCAGCAGCGTGCCCGGAATGGCCGGGCAGTTCACCTTGACGAACGGCCCGCGGCCCCACACCGAATGCTGATGAAGGTACTTGCAAATGATCTCCTTGCCGGTGCCGCTCTCGCCTTCGATCAGGATCGGAATGTTGGTGTCCGCGACTTTGAGCAGGCTGCGCCGAACCGCGGCCATTGCTTCGGTCTTCCCGAAGATGATCGATTCGGGGGGAATCTGATCGTCGCGTCGCAAGTAAAGATTTGACGCAGCTTGTGCCATGGTAATCAACAACGGTGCAGTTCATGGCCACAGCTCCGGCCGCGGACACCAATCCAGTTTGCACGCAACTATCGGTTGAGTATCAGCAACTTAGGATAGGCTGTGCGCAAAGCAAGCAACACGATTGCAGCTTGTTTTCCAGAAAATGTCATTCCTTTTGGAAAGGATTTTCCATTCCACTCCAGATTACTAAAGTGCGATCGGACTCGCCGCTTGCTGATTCTCAACTCGAACCAAACCCTTGCATAGTAGAGGCTTGAGAACAGCTGGAATATCACCCTCTGCGTCGGTATGGACTCATGTTCATGAGTGCAACCGCCGGTCTGAGTGCTTCGGTAGGTCACCATGTCATCCCCGTCGGCTCAGTTCGTTGGACAACCAGACTCGAAGCTCGCTCGCCTAGCAATGGCCGTGCACGACTTGAAGGGATATCTGGCGGTCATCTCCGGCCAGGCGAAGCTTTTGCGCGCGGGCAAGCTGGGTACGGTCACGCCTTCCCAGGTCGAGTCGCTGGCCGACATCGTCTCCGGCTGCCAGCTCATCGAACAGCAGATTGCTGGAATGTTGACGGCAGATGTGCGCGAGTCGGCTGCCGTGGAAGCCGGTGCTGGCCACCTCCGATCTGCGCCAGTGCCTTGCTCCAGTGTCTACAATTCGTTGCAGGCGGAGTTCTCCGACGACCAGTTGCGATTCGAGATCCATGCTCTGCGAGCTCCCGATGCTTCTTCCCTTTGACGCTCAGCCTGGTGACGCGGGTGCTGATGAACCTTCTGCAGAATGCGCGCCGATTTACCGCCGCCGGGAGGACGGTCAGCATCTCGCTGGAGCCGCACTTCTGGGAGAGGCGCAGCGCACAACTTCGTCCGCGGACTTCGATCGCCGCGGCCGCTACCCGCGAACGTTGCCCAATGCGGCCAAGGTCGTCGTCGCCGACTCGGGTTGCGGCATCGCCCCGGAATACCACCAGGAGATCTTCGAGGAGTACTTCAGCACGCTCCGCTCCCGGATGTTGCGCCAGCTCCGGGTTGGGACTGGCGATCGCCCAGTAACATCGTTGCAGGCTCATGGCGGAAAAATCTGGGTCGACAGCGCCGTCGGCAAAGGCAGCAGATTTTGTTTCATCCTGCCTTACGTTGCGCCAGTGAATCCGCGATCGAAGCAAGTTGGAGGCATTGCGGATTGCGGAGACTGACCATGCCCGGCATTCTGATCGTCGACGACGATCCGATGATGTTGCGCTACACGCGCAACCTGCTCGAGTGCGAGGGCTACAGCGTCCGCACCGTCGCCGAGTGGGGCCGATGCCCTGCACGAGCTGCAGTGCGCCGCCGCGCTACCCGATGTCATCCTGCTGGACATGATGATGCCCGAGATGGATGGGATCGAGACCTTGAGCCGGATCCTGGAACTGGTTCCGTCCGCCAAGGTCATTATGCTTTCCGGCCAGGACGACGCCGCCGGAGTGGTGCAGGCCATCAAAATCGGCGCGGCCGATTACCTGACCAAGCCGGTGGACGAAGCAGCGCCTGTTGGCGGCGCTGCGACTCTATATGACCGCACCTGCCCAGCGCGAGAGACCCCGACCTGCTCTTCGAGGAACTGGCCGCGGAGAGCTTCTTCCTGGCGGCGTCGCCGGCGATGAAGAAGATCTACGAGCAGGTCCAGCGCATCGCCCGTGTCGAAGTTCCGGTGCTCATCACCGGGGAGAGCGGCACCGGCAAGGAGATCGTCGCTTTGCTGCTCCATAAGTATTCGCCGAGGGCAAAGAAGCGCTTTCTCAAGGTCAATTGCGCCGCCATTCCCGAGGAACTGCTGGAAAGCGAGTTGTTCGGCTACGAGGCTGGGGCCTTCACCGGCGCCTCCAGCAGTAAGCCTGGATACTTCGAGCAGTGCGACCACGGCACCATCCTGCTGGATGAAATTGGCGAGATGCCGCCGCGCTTGCAGGCCAAGTTGTTGCAGGTCCTGCAGGAGCAGCGGTTCTTCCGCCTCGGCGGCAGAGTCGCCGGTTGACGGTCGACGTCCGCATTCTGGCGGCGACGAATATCAATGTCAAGCTGGCGGTCGAACAGGAAAGGTTACGCCTCGACCTTTATTACCGTCTCAACGCATTCAGCATCAACCTGCCGCCGCTGCGCGAGCGCCGCGAAGAAATCGCTCCTCTGTTCCGCCACTTTATGAAGCGGCTCGCCTACGCCGTACCGCCATCCGCCCCGGCCGCTGACCGATTCGATGTTACAGTCGCTGTTGCAGCACTCCTGGCCGGGAAATCTGCGCGAGCTGCACAATGTGGTAAAACGTTACCTGGTGCTCGACGAGGATGTATTGGCCACCCTGCCGGTCGCAGGCCGGAACTCCGCAAGCGGCCGAAGTACGCCGCGAGCGCCGAGTCCGGGTCCAATGAGCGATCTGAAGCAGATGGTGCGCGAACTCAAGGGAGAGGCGGAGGCCGAAGCCATTCGCAACGCCCTCGAGCAAACCCAATGGCGACGCAAGGAAGCCGCCGAGTTGCTGGGAATTTGCTACAAGGCTCTCATCTATAAGTCACGGCAATACGGTATTCTTAGCCCCAGGAAAAGATGCTTCCCAAGTCCACCGGAGCCGAGGGTGTACGCGCAATGAACTCGGCGGAGGACAGATGCTCGCGAAGATCTGCGGCGGCAGACTCCCTGCGATGAAGGCAGTTGGAATGAAAGACGCCAAAGCTTTGCGCTGATTCCAATTCGGCACACGCTTGCGAACGGACGGTTGCTTATGAAAAAGACCATCGTTGTCTTGTTCTGCCTATGCATCGGAGTGCTCTGGCGGTGCTCGGCGTCAAGATCGCGACGCCGCCTCAAGGTTGAAGTTCTGGAGATCAAGCCGCCCAGGCTATCGTTCCGCGCGGCGCGGCAAATGTTTCCATTCTCCGTCATTCCCGGCGGCGTGCTCGATACCCGCGAACTTACGGACTCCATGACGAAGGACGCAGTCGTGCGCGACCATTACCGCGATCTGCAACCGGAGCAGATGTGGTTCACGCGCGTGAAGAAGCCGATGATGGCTTACGTCTCCTATCGCAAGGGTTCACAAGTCAGCTGGACCACTCATCCGGTCGCCATCCCGGCCAATGAATTGGTGCTGACCGACGGCAACCATATGGTTCGCGCCCGTTGCGGAAACCGGATTGAACTCAAGCGCCCCCAGCCTTTGCCGACGACCGTACTTCCGCCCGAGGTGCCTCCGCCGGACATCGCCCTGGAAACCGGGCTTCCCGCGCTGGTTCCGCCGACGGTGTATCCGCCGGTACCGCCCAACACTCAGATCGCAGAGGCCCACGCCTCCCCGGATGGGCGCCCGCCTGGGCTCACCCCGCCGACCGCCTGGTGCTGCGGCATCGTTCCACAACCGAGCCCCAACTTGCCCAGCGTTCCGGAGCCGGCTTCGATCTTCTTGGTTTGTGCCGGAGCCTTGGGTCTGCTCGCCTCAGTTGGAAGAAAACTGCTCTAAAGCGACGCCGATCCCGCGATGTGCGGAGATGGCTGCAAGTCCGCGCCTCGCTTCAGTCGAAGTCCAATTCGCTGGCGCTCACCACCTCGACGCGATTGCGCCCGTTATGCTTGGCGCGATACATCGCACTATCCGCTCGGCGTAGAAGGTCGCCGATCTCCTGGCCGCAGCGCCATTCGGATACGCCGATGCTGACCGTGATATCTACCCGCACGGGGGCCGTCACGATAGGTTTGTCGCCGATATGCTGCCGCACCCGTTCGGCCACTTCCCGCGCTGCTTCGGCGATGCAGTCCGGCAGCACGACAAGGAACTCTTCGCCCCCGTATCGGCCGACGTGGTCGTACTCGCGCACCGCACCGGACATTCTGTCTGCTGCATTGCGGAGAACGTCGTCACCGACCAGATGGCCGTGACTGTCGTTGACGCGTTTGAAGGAATCCAGGTCAGCGAAGAAGACGCTGAGCGATGTCTGTAACCGCTTTGCCCGGCTTAATTCCGTACTCAACAGGTCGAGGATGGCCCGGTGGTTCCAAAGCCGCAATAAGGGGTCATGGGAAGCCTCGAATTTCAAAGCTTCCCGCGCTTCCACCAACTCTTCGTGGCTGCGCATGATTCGTTCGCCGACGCGAACCCGTGCGAGCAGTTCGAGCTCCTCAAACGGCTTGCAGAGATAATCATCTGCCCCCAATTCAAATCCCTTGAGGACATCACTTTGCCGATCCGCCGCGCTCAACAGAATGGTGTACACATAGCCTTGCTGACGTGCACGAATCAGTTCGCAGAGTTCAAGTCCGCCCATCCCCGGCATGAAGCAGTCCAATACCGCCAGCCGAGGTGCATCGTCGCTGTCGAGAATGCGTTGCGCTTCATAGCCATTGGCGGCGAGCAGGACTTCGTAGCCCCGCGCCTCCAGCAAGCGCTTCAACATCGTCCGGTATAGACTTGCGTCGTCAGCGACAAGGAGTTTCATGGCGATACCAGCAACACACGAAGGTACCGAGAGATCGTGATTCGGTCAATGTACCAAAGTAATGTCGGGGCCCGTACGAAGAAAAACTTAGCTCTGGGGCGATGCCGTACCCTAGTCGCAGGTGGGAGTCGGAGCGGCTCACGGCACCGGATCAAGCGCAATCCAAGCACACTATTATACGCTGCATCGAGAAAGTGAGGCACGTCCGGGGTTTTTCGAAGGGATCTTGGAGTTGCGCCGAAGGCGGCTCCGGTCTCCTCAGTGTTTCACTGCACACGCCGCCAGCGCCGCCTGTCCCAGACTGATGCCTCCGTCGTTGGGCGGGACGGCGTGATTGGTCCAGAGTTCAATGGGATCACTTTTGAACAGCGAGTTCAAATCTTCCAAAAGCAATTCGTTCTGGAAGACACCGCCGGAGAAAACGACGGCGTCGAGGCGATGGTGGTGGCACAAAGCCATTACCGAATCTCGCAAGCCCTTGGCTACACCACCCTGAAAGGCCCGGGCGATCTCCGCGCAAGCGCGTCCGGCGAGGCGGTCTTGAATGACCGAATCAAGCAATGGGCGAAAATCCAATTCCTTGCCTGCGAAGGGAAACGGATATGGCTCGGTGAGCGGGGCGCGGCGCCCAAGTTGCTCCAACCACATTGCGGCTTGTCCTTCAAAGGTGATCTCGCGAGTGAAGCCGAGCAGAGCCGCGGCGCAGTCGAAGAGGCGGCCCATGGAAGTCGTCGAGAAGGTTTGGACGTTGCGGCGAATCAACTGCAGCGCGCTGCGGTAGCGCTCCGGGAAGTTGAAGGGTGAGGCGGCCAGCGCTGGCAAATTGTGCAATTGCACCAGAAAGCCGGCCGCGGCCTGCACCGGGTATTGAGCGGCTGCATCCCCTCCAGCGAGAATGGATTGCCGCAGGTGAGCCACCCGCACGAAACCCTCCCTGACGCTTCCTACGAAGAACTCGCCACCCCAGATGCCTCCGTCGTCTCCGTACCCGGTGCCATCGCAACTGACGCCGAGCACGCGCGTATCCCACGCGCCGCGTTCGGCCAACACCGAGGCAATATGTGCGCGGTGGTGCTGCACGGAAATCACTTCGCCGACGGGGAGTTGCGCGGCGTAGGCACTGGAGGCGTATTGCGGGTGGGAATCTTGCACGACGAGAAGATCTCCCCAATCCGCCTCGTACATTGAGACGAGATCGTGGATGGTCTGCTGGAAAGCGCGAAAAGAATCGTATTGTTCCAGATCGCCGATGTGCTGGCTGACGAAGGCCTGACCTTGCACCACCAGAGTGATGGCATTCTTGAGGTCGGCGCCGAGGGCAAGGATCGGACGCTCGGTGGGCAAGCGCGCAACCGCGCCGGGCGCGTAGCCACGGGCCCGGCGGAGAATGACCGGACCGTAAACGCCGGCGCGCGCAACCGAGTCATCGACCCGGCGCGCGATGGGACGCTGCCCAATCAGAAATGCGTCGGCGATTCCGGAAAGTTGGTGCAGCGCCTCCTTATCTTCATAGGCAATCGGCTCGCTGGAGCGGTTTGCGCTGGTCATGACCAGGACCGACGGTGCTCCGGCGGCAAACAGCAGATGGTGCAAGGGGGTGTAGGGCAGCATCACGCCGAGTTCGCCGGTATCCAGAGCAACGCCCTCGAGCTTGACTTTCGCAGGCGCCAGGACAATGGGGCGGGCGACGGAAGTTAGAAGCGCCGTGGCGTCAGAGGAAAGCTCGACCAGAGTGCGCGCTGTCTGGAGATCGCTTGCCATCAGCTGCGAACGGTTTCTCTTTGCGGAACTTGCGCTCGCGCAGTGCCGCCACGGAGGCGCCATTGCGGGCATCGCATGCAAGGTGATAGCCGCCCAGGCCCTTGATGGCGAGGATCTGGCCGGAGTTGAGAAGCTCGGCTGCCCTTCGAATGCTCTCGTCGGTTCCGCGCGCGTCATCCGATGGATAAAGATAATAGCCGGGGCCGCAGGCGGGGCAGGCCACCGGCTGGGCGTGGAAGCGGCGGTTGGCTGGCTCCTCGTATTCCGAGGCGCAGAAGCGGTCCAGCGGCCAATCCTTCATCGTGGTTCTGAGCCGGTCATAGGGAAGGCCAAGCACCACGGTATAGCGCGGGCCGCAGTTGGTGCAGTTGATGTATGGATAGAGGTAGCGCGGATTGGCGGGATCGAAGAGTTCGGTCAGGCATTCGGCGCAGAGCGCCAAGTCGGGCGAAATGCGCACGGTGGGCGACTGGCGGTGCTGGCTGACTCGAATCGTGAATTGATTCAGCCCCTGCGGCGCGCACGGGCTGAACTTCCACCTCCTCGATGCTGGCTGCGGGCGGAGGCTGTGTTTTGAGGTCGGAGACAAACGCCCGCAGTCCCTGCTCCGCAGCCCTCCAAGTAAATCTCGACGCCCTCCTCGCCGTTCCGTACCCATCCGCCGAGCAGGTTGGCGCACGCCAGACGATAGACAAAAGGACGGAAGCCCACTCCCTGCACCACGCCGCGTACTCGAATCGAGCAGGCGCTTGCCATCCTCTACTCCGGGTCCACAACGCAACTGCGGCCTTGCCAACCCACCTGAATGACTCGGCCATCCTCGACGAGCAGGGGCACGTTGCGCTGACCGCCGGCGAGTTCGCGCATCCGGCTTCGCGCCGTTGCATCGGCTTCGACGTCATACTCGACGAACTTGCAACGGCGGAACTCAAGCCACTCACGCATCTCCTGCGTGTGCTGGCAACGGGCCGTGCCAAACAATTCAAGCGTAGCCATGGTCAAACACCTCCAGGGATTCGCGAATGATGTGGTAGATGGAAGCCTGCACCTCCTGAATGCGCGGGATGTAGTCGCAGTGGACCACCACAGGGAAGTCGGCCAGTCCGCGGCGCAGAACCTCGCCACCGTCGTAACCCAGCAGCGCGACGATGAGCAGCCCGCGCTTGCGGGCCTCTTCCAGGGCCATCACAATGTTGCGCGAGCCGCCGCTGGTCGAGATTCCGATCGCAACGTCTTCCGGACGCGCCTGCGCGATGAGTTGGCGCAGAAAGATGAGCTCGGTTCCCACATCATTGGCGACCGCGGTGATGTTGGCGGGCTCTAGGGCGAGCGAGATGGCGGGGATCGGCCGGTAGCCCGGCGGCGGAAGCACGCAGTCGATGGCCCAATCGTTTGCGTCGGTGGCCGAGCCGCCGTTGCCGAACAAAATGAGCTGTCCGCCGCGGAGCAGACGCTCGCGGATGGCCAGCGCGGTGTTGCTGATCTGACTCGGCTTCTTCCCTGGCCACTTGCTCGCGCAGCTTCGCGTCGTCGCCAGCCTTCATCCGGATGGAATCCGCGACCTCCGTGAGCAGGCCGCCGGTCGGTTGCTTTTCCGATCCTAGAAACGGATAGAGGAAGCCGGCTTGGCCGACATCATGGCCGAGTTCGCGGTGCTCGAAGAAGACGTGCACCGTCTCCCACAGAGTGTGGTAGAGGATCTCAATCATCTCCTGGTGGATGAAGGGATCGGGCGTGGCAGCTTCGACCGCGTACGAGCCTTCCGGGCCGGGTAATGCAAAGGTCATGGCTTTGCGGAACCCCGCCTGCTGCAGCGCCAGCCAGACTTCAGGGTCTCCTTCGGGAGGACCGAAGCCCATCACGATATCCTCGGGACGGAGGATGGCGTCCAGCCAGGGACGAAAGGAGATGGACAAATCGAGGGCGGGCAGAGCGCGCTTGCCGACGATGACAGGATGGACGAATTCGACCGAGACGTGCTGGGCATCGGTGGCGTACGGACCACGGCCGAAAGCCAGCAGACGGCCACCCTGGAGGAAGCGCTCCGACATGTCGCGGCAGGCTTCGGCCAAGCGCGGCGCTTCCCGGCTGAAAAATCGTTCGATGATCTGATTGCGTTCCAGCAGGCGCTCGTGAATGTAGGTTGCCAATTGCGTTGTGGTTTGCATAAGTAGCCGTTTCTTAGCACCGTTTGTTTAACAAATGCGCGGCAAGGGATCGCCGACGAGCATGTCCACAATCCGGCTGCCGCCGTAGCGGGTGGTCTCCAGCACGGCGCCGGCGGGTTGCTCGCGCACCTCGCCGATGATTCGTGCGTTCTCTCCGCCGGGAGCCAATTGCAGCGCGTCGAGTGCGGCGGCGGCGACACTCCGGGGCAATCACGGCGAGGAACTGGCCTTCGTTGGCGATGTGCAGCGGGTCCAATCCCAGCAACTCGCAGGCGCCGCGAACCACGTCGCGGACCGGGATGTCTTCCTCGAAGAGCACGATGCCCAAGCCGCAATCTCGAGCCAGTTCGTTGAGCGCGGTCGCGGCGCCGCCGCGCGTGGGATCGCGCATCCAGCGAATCGCCGGACCAACATCCAGCGCCAATGCCTGTACCAGCCCAAGCACGGAACGGGTATCGGAGCGCAGGTCGGCCTCGAAATCGAGTTCGCCGCGAGCCAGCAAAATGGTGATGCCGTGATCGCCAATGGGGCCGGAGAGCAAAACCTTGTCGCCGGGACGAACCGTGTGCGGATCGACCTTGACGTCGTAGAGTGGACGGCCCACCCCCATGGTGGTGATGTACATGCCGTCCGCCTTGCCGTGCTCGACCACTTTTGTGTCGCCGCCAACCACGCTGACGCCGGCCTGGCGAGCTGCCTTGGCCATGGCGCGAACCTCGGCGATCAGCACTTCGGTGGGCAAGCCGGCTTCGAGAATATAGGTGCACGACCAGGGCTTCCGCCCTGGCGCCGGAGACAGCCAAGTCGTTGACTGTGCCGTTGACGGCCAGCTCGCCGATCGAGCCTCCGGCGAAGCTGAGCGGCTTCACTACAAAACTGTCCGCCGTGATCGCAAGCCGGGCTCCGTTGAGGTCCAGATGAGTGGCATCGCCTAGAAATTCCTGCGAAGCGCCGCCGAAGAGCAGAGGCGCGAAGAGTCCCTCGACCAGCCTGCGGCTGGCCTTGCCGCCCGCACCATGGGCCATCTCGATCTGCGGCTCGCGGAAGTGGATCGGCGCCTCGACCGCCGTATCAACCGTCATGCGATCGAACTCAGAATGTTCACCGTCGCCGATTTGCGGTGTTCGTAGTTGTAGTAGGCTGCGCATGACCCTTCCGATGAAACCATGAGCGCACCGATCGGATGTTCGGGAGTACACTCACGTCCAAAAAGCTTGCATTGATGGGGCTTGAGCACTCCCTTCAGCACTTCGCCGCACTGCGCCGCCTTGGGATCGGTGACGCGCACGCCGGGAACGCTGAAGCGCTGCTCGGAATCGAATTCCGCATAACTGTCGCGAATGCGCAGCGCGGATTGGGAGATAAATCCGAGGCCGCGCCACTCGAAGTAGGGACGCAACTGGAAGACCTCGGCCATCGCCCGGAGCGCCGCCCGGTTGCCTTCCCACGGAACGACACGCTTGTATTGATTCTCGACCTTGGCTTCGCCGGCCTTCAATTGGCGCAGCAGCATGACGATGGACTGAAGCATGTCCAGCGGCTCAAAGCCGGAGACCACGATGGGCTTGTGCTCGTTGGCCGCGATCCATTCGTAGGGGCGGCATCCGATGACGGTGGAAACATGACCGGGGCCGATGAAAGCGTCCAGCCGCATGTCCGGCGAATCCAGAATTGCGCGGATGGCGGGAATGATGGTCACGTGGTTGCAAAACACAGAGAAATTGCGAATACCCTCGGCTTTGGCGCGGATCAAGGTCAGCGCCGTGGATGGAGCGGTGGTCTCAAAACCGATGGCGAAGAACATCACATGTTTGGAGGGGTTGCAGCGAGCGAGTTTGAGCGCATCCGAGGGCGAGTACACAATGCGCACATCCATGCCACGAGCTTTGTGCTCGAGCGGACTCCCGTTGGTTCCAGGAACGCGCATCATGTCGCCGAACGCGGCGAAGATTACGTCGGGCTGCTGCGCGATGGACAGGCCGTCATCGATCCGCCCCATGGGAAGAACGCAGACGGGACAGCCGGGGCCGTGGATCAGTTCAAGGTTCTCGGGAAGCACATCCTTGAGCCCGAAGCGGTAGATGGCGTGGGTGTGTCCGCCGCAGACTTCCATCATCCGGTAATGCCGGGTGCTTCCGGCCAGGCAACGGATCTCTTCTGCCGCCTTGGTGATTAGCTCGGGCTCGCGAAACTCATCCACGTATCTCATGCGGTGCCTTCTGACGGTGCATCGTCCACGCTATATCCCCGCACCTCCTGGATGGCCGCCTCATTCTCTCCGAGCCTTTGGAGGGTGCGTATCTGATCGAAGGCATCTTGCTCGCTGATCTTGCTCATCGCGAAGCCGACATGGATCAGAACCCAGTCGCCAGGCACCGGGCGGTCGTCCTGCAGAAGGCCGAGATCGATTCTGCGCCGGACCCCAATCACGTCGACCAAGGCGGTGTCCTGATTTCCCGCGGTGTCTCGGGCGGCTACCTCAATCACCTTGCCTGGAATGGCTAAGCACATGTGGCACGCTCCCAATGAATCCTGACTGGCATCGTCTGACGGCATGAACGCACCCCTGCTTGCGGGCCACCAGGTTTCTCTGGGCATGCCGAAGCGAAACTTCCAATCGCTTTAGTCCCGTGCCACTTCTTTCGCCAGTGGCTACCTTGAATTCACGGCCTCAAATCCACAACCAAGATGCGCTCCATCATCGCTGGGTTGCGTAGCTCGCGGCATGGCCGCGTCGCACACCAGCAGCATCCTGCACTGCCCAGGCATGCACATGGCCAGAGCGCGCGGCCCTTATGAACACAGGCGTGAGAGCCTCTTGCCTTGCGTTTTGGATTGGCGGATGCGCCGCTTACGTTGAGGCATCTCATCCGCACTTTTCTGCCATCCCACGCCACGTTCTCGACGCTCTGCGTTACACATTCAGAGGCTTTGCATGCAGTTCCGAAGCATCGCGCCTTTCATTGTTGTCCATGGGTCGAGGCCGAGAGGCTGAACGCCTTTCGTCCGCGCTGACCGCCTTGCGACGGCCGACGCTTTCTCGCTGAAAGGAGCGCAACATGCCGGCAGACGTTCTTACCTTCGGTGCAAAGCCCGCTGTGAGCGATGTACATATCTTGTGGATCACGGCTGGCTTGGGCTGTGACGGCGATTCCGTTTCGGTCACCGCCGCCGAACAGCCCAGCCTCGAAGACGTGGTCATGGGGGCCATCCCAGGTCTTCCGAAGGTCCATCTACACAATCCCGTGCTCGCCTATGAAGTTGGCAGTGACTTCATGAAGTATTTCTATCAAGCCGAACGCGGCGAACTCGATCCCTTCGTGCTGGTGGTGGAAGGCTCGATCCCAAACGAAGAAATTAAGACGCAGGGATATTGGGCCGCCATGGGGACCGATCCCCAGACCGGCCAGCCGATCACCACCTGTGAGTGGATCGATCGTCTCGCTCCCAAGGCTCTTGCTGTGGTGGGTGCTGGAACCTGTGCGACCTACGGTGGCATCCATGCCATGGCGGGCAATCCCACCGGAGCCATGGGACTGGCCGACTATCTGGGCTGGGAGTGGCGCTCCCAGGCAGGGCTGCCCATCGTCAACGTTCCCGGCTGCCCGGTGCAGCCGGATAACTTTATGGAAACTGTGCTGTACCTGCTTTTCCAGGCTGCGGGATTGGCGCCCATGATCCCGCTCGACGAGCAACTGCGACCCACCTGGCTATTCGGCAAGACCGTGCATGAGGGCTGCGACCGTGCCGCCTACTATGAGCAGGATGATTTCGGCCTTGAATATGGAACGCCGAAGTGCCTGGTGAAAGTGGGCTGCTGGGGCCCGGTCGTCAATTGCAATGTCACCAAACGCGGTTGGATGCGCGGCATCGGTGGGTGTCCCAACGTCGGCGGAATTTGCATTGGCTGCACCATGCCCGGATTCCCGGACATGTTCATGCCATTCATGGACGAGCCCTCGGGAGCGCGCTTCTCGACGGCCGCACTCACCGTGTACGGCAAGATCATCCGCACCCTCCGATCCGTCACCAATGAAACCGTGAACGGAGAGCCTGAGTGGAGGCGTCGCGGCCGCAAGCTCATTACCGGCTATCACCCTGAACCCGGCGCCTACGAATCACTCCCGCGCCGCAAAGCCGCTTGAGCGGAGAGGATGAAACGACATGGGAACGATCACCGATGTATTAACAGAAACTCCGAGCAAAAAGCGGAACTTGGTCGAGATGAACTGGGATCCCATCACCCGCATCGTGGGCAGCCTGGGCATCTTCACCAAGATCGACTTTGAGAACAAGCAGGTCGCCGAATGCTACAGCACTTCGTCGATCTTTCGCGGCTACAGCATCTTCATGAAGGGCAAAGATCCCAGAGATGCGCATTTCATTACCAGCCGCATCTGCGGCATCTGCGGCGACAACCACGCCACCTGCGCCTGCTATGCGCAAAACATGGCCTTCGGCGTCCAGCCTCCCGCGCTTGCCGAGTGGATTATCAATCTCGGAGAAGCTGCCGAGTACATGTTCGACCACAATATCTTTCAGGACAACCTGGTCGGCGTCGATTTCTGCGAGCAGATGGTGAAGGAAACCAATCCCAGTTTGTGGGAGAAGGCGCAGAAAAAGAAAGCGCCCCACGCCGACAAGCACGGATACCGCACCATCGGCGATATCATGACCGCGCTGAATCCATTCACCGGCGAATTCTACCGTGAAACCCTGATGGTCAGCCGCATGACCCGCGAGATGTTCTGCCTGATGGAAGGACGCCACGTTCATCCTTCCACCCTGTATCCGGGCGGCGTTGGCACGGTGGCCACGGTGCAGTTGTTTACGGACTATCTTGTCCGCCTGATGAAGTACGTGGAGTTCATGAAGAAGTGTGTGCCGCTGCACGACGACCTCTTCGACTTCTGGTATGAAGCATTGCCGGGTTATGAAAAGGTGGGACAACGCCGCGCGCTGATGGGTTGCTGGGGCTCGTTCAATGATCCCAAGGTCTGCGATTACCGCTACGAGAACATGTCCAACTGGGGACGCTCGATGTTCGTCACGCCGGGCATCATCGTTGACGGCAAACTGGTCACCAACGATCTGGTCGACATCAATCTCGGCATTCGCATTCTGCTGGGCAGTTCGTTTTACGAGGACTGGCAGAACGAAGAAACATTTGTGAAAGCCGATCCGCTCGGCAACCCGGTCGATCAGCACCATCCCTGGAACCAGACGACCACGCCGCGGCCGCAGAAGCGCGACTTCAACGGCAATTACACCTGGGTGATGTCGCCTCGCTGGTACGACAAGCAAAGCGGAGACCATCTTGCGCTCGACACCGGCGGCGGCCCCATCGCGCGACTGTGGTCCACCGCACTCTCCGGCCTGGTAGATATCGGCTATATCAAGGCGACCGGGCATAGTGTCCAGATCAACTTGCCCAAAGGCGCGATGTTGCCCGAGACCACCTTTGAATGGAAGATCCCGCAGTGGAGCAATGCCATCGAACGCGACCGCGCGCGCACCTACTTCCAGGCGTACGCGGCGGCGGCGGCTCTGTATTTCTGCGAGAAGGCGATCGAGGAACTCATGGCCGGCCACTCCAAGACCTGGACTCCGTTCAAGGTTCCCGAGGAAGCCATCAGTTGCGGCTTCCACGAAGCAGTGCGCGGTGTGTTATCCCATCACGTCGTCATCCGCGATGGCAAGATTGCCAATTACCATCCGTACCCACCGACCTGCTGGAACGCCAATCCGCGCGATGTCTACGGCACTCCTGGTCCCTACGAAGATGCGGTGCAGAACACCCCAATCTTCGAAGAGAACGGACCCGATAACTTCAAGGGCATTGACATCATGCGAGCCGTACGCAGCTTTGATCCGTGTCTGCCCTGCGGCGTACACATGTACCTGGGCAATGGCAAAGTGTTGCAGGCCCGGCACTCACCCATGTTTGGCATAGTGGGTGGCAAATGACCGCCATCGCCAGCAGTGAGTTCCAGGCCCACGCGGAGCGAATCGAGCAATTGGTGCGGCGCGTCTCCGGCTTCGCCGATGAACAGGCGCGCGGCACCGCGCTCGAACTCCTGCAGTCGATGATGGACCTGCACGCGGCGGTCATCTCCCGCATCGTCGAGGTGCTCAATGCCGGCGAGGCGGGTCGTGCTTCGCTGGCCAAGTTGGGCTCCGACCCGCTGATCTGCGGGCTTCTGGTGCTCTACGGAGTTCATCCCGTGAGCCTGGAAGATCGCATCGCCCGCGCCGTTGCAAACGCCAGCCCGCAACTGCGCAAGCACGGCGGAAGTGCGGAGTTGGTCGCCATCCATGACGCCGTGGTGCGGGTGAAAATCCAGAGTTCGGGACACGGTTGTGGTTCGTCGGTGGATGCGCTGAAGGGCACCGTCGAGCAGGCGATCCTGGAAGCCGCGCCCGAGGTGGTCGAGATCGTCGTCGAGGGAGTGCCTTCCTCTGCCGCCGGATTCGTCCCACTCAACCTTGTGCAGCCAGCCACCAAAGAGGAGAAAACATATGAGGAATCCGCGGCCTGACATCGACGCGCACACCCCAGGCACCAAGCGGGGAGAAGAATGGGCCTACGAGGGCCGCAAAGAGGCGGGCCGCGAGGGCAACACTCGCACCGCCCGCGACTCGACCGGCATCAACGCCGATCAACGCAAACCCATCGATCCGAGAATGCCGAACCTGCCGCCGGCGTAGGTAGAAATCGAGAGAGAATGCGCACCGTGGCCGACCATGTGGGGCGGGAATCGCTCGCCCCGTCACCCGCAACGTCACCCGCGACGTCACCTGCAACTCCGCTCGCAACCCTGCGGCGCTTTGTGCGCAAACCGCGTGAGCGGAGCCAGGCGTGCGAACTCTGCGCCGCGCCGCTTGCGCCCGCCCACCAGCACCTGCTGGAGTTGGAGAAGCGCATGGTGACCTGCGCGTGCGATCCCTGCGCCATCCTCTTCGGCGGCAACGCACGGCAGCGTTACCGGCGCATCCCGCGCGATATCCGCATTCTGCGAGACTTTGCGATGGATGACCAGGAGTGGGAGAGCTTGCTCATTCCCATCAACCTGGCGTTCTTCGTACATAGCAACGCTGCGCAACGAGTGATCGCGCAGTATCCCAGCCCCGGCGGAGCGATGGAATCTTCTCTCGACCTGGAGTACTGGAACGCGATCGTAGATCGCAACCCGGTGCTCAAACATTTCGAGCCGGATGTAGAGGCACTTCTGGTGAACCGCCTCTCGACTCCGCCGCAATATTTCCGCGCGCCCATCGACCAGTGCTTCCGCCTGGTCGGGATCATCCGGACCCACTGGCGCGGCCTTTCCGGCGGGACTGAGGTGTGGCGGGAGATTGACCGCTTCTTCGGCGAACTGGTGCGGGCGAGTGATGAGGAGCAGCGTGCCTGACCTGCGCTTCCAAGTCGAAACCGCGCAAGCCACGCCGAACGCGGCGACTCCCCAACTCACCTTCAAGGTGCGCGCCACCGACTCGGAAATGCAACCCATCCATTCCATCGCGCTCCGCGTCCAGGTGCAGATTGAGCCGGTGCGCCGCCGCTACACTCCTGCCGAGCAGGAGGGCCTCAAGGAGTTGTTCGGTGAAGCCGAGCGCTGGAGCCAGTCCTTGCACCCGCTGTTGTGGACGAATGCCAGCGTCAACGTCCCGGCGTTCGATGGCAGCCTCGTCTTCGACGTGAGTGTTGCCTGCACCTTCGACTTCAATATTGCCGTCACAAAATACATCTACGGTCTCGATGCCGGTGAAATTCCTACCACGCTGCTGTTCAGCGGGACGGTCTTTTACGCCAGCCGCATGGGCCTGCAGGTGGCGCAAATTCCCTGGGATCGCGACGCCAGCTATCGCCTGCCGGTCGAGGTCTGGAAAGAAATGATGGAGCTGTATTATCCCCACACCGCGTGGCTCTGCCTGCAGCGTGACGTCTTTGAGAAGCTCTACAAGTTCAAAGCGCAGCACGGGATTCCGACCTGGGAGCAGGCGCTGGAGCGAATGATTGAGCGGACCGAAGAGGTGAAATCGTGAACCACGAAATCACTAAGAACGACATTGCTAAGCAGGTGGCTGACGCGGTGCTGTACGAAGGGTACATGCTCTATCCATACCGCCCTTCGGCGATCAAGAACCGGCAGCGGTGGAGCTTCGGCATTCTTTATCCGCCAAACTACGCCGAAGTTCCCGGCGGAAGCGAACGCTGCCAGATGCATTCGGAATGTCTACTGGAAACCTCGCAAAGTTCGGGAAGCGCCGCGCTCCAGCTCCAACTTCGTTTCCTGCATCTGCTCTCCAGGCAGGTCGCAAAATCTGCTGACGGCCAAAACTGTCGGCTCGAAGACCGCCGCTTCGATCCCGTGTCTTCGCTGGTGGTCGATGAGCGCCGGATCGAGAGTTGGGACGAATGCGTGGAGCGCTCGGTGCAACTCGAACTCTCGCTTCAAGCTTCCGAACAGCAGCTTCAGTTCCGCTTTCCCGGACGCAGTGAAACCGAATTGCTGCGGGAGCGCGCGGGGAGGCTCGTTGGAATCGTGAGCCGCACTCAGCAGGCAGTCACAGGAACCGTCTCGATCCTGCCGCAACAAATTCGCGACGGCTTGATGAAGCTCACCGTCGACATTACGAACACCACCGCGCTCGACGGCGACCTTGGCGACCGCAGCTCTGCCTTGCTTCGCTCCCTGCTTTCGGCGCACACCATCCTTACCGTGAATGGCGCGCAGTTCGTCTCGTTACTGGAGCCACCGGAAGCTCTGCGCGAGGCGGCGAGCGACTGTCGCAACGTCGGCAATTTCCCGGTGCTGGTGGGCGTCCAGCCTGAGCGTGACATGCTGCTGTGTTCGCCCATCATTCTCTACGACTACCCGCAGATCGCGCCGGAAAGCACAGCCAACTTTTGTGACGGCACCGAAATGGATGAGATGCTCACCCTGCGCGTCATGACTCTGACCGATGAGGAGAAGAACGAAATGCGGCTCGCCGACGATCATGTCCGCAACCTTCTCGAACGCACCGAACAAAACTCGCGCCAGCAACTGATGCGGACGCATGGCACCATCCGCAGCCTGCGTCCGGTGAGTGACAAGCCATGATGGAGTGGAATAAGGATTGGAATCACGACGCTGCACAAGCCCCGGAGCCGGCAGACGCGCCGGTCGAGAGCGTTACCATCTTCGGAGTCGCAGTTCGGCCCGGAGATCGCGTGCGCCTGTGGCCCCAGAAGAGCGCCGACATTATGGACATGGCGCTGAAGAGCAAGGTCGCCATTGTGGAAGCCATCGAGCGCGACTTCGAGGACCGGCTGCACTTGGCGGTCGTCCTCGAGGACGACCCTGGCCGCGACTTGGGAATGCTTCGCCAGCCAGGGCACCGCTTCTTCTTTTCGCCCGAAGAGGTCGAGCCGCTGGCGGGGAACGGTGAGGCCGCGCATGAGCGCTAACGGCAACGGGAAGGTACTGGTGGCGGGCGTGGGAAATATCTTTCTCGGCGACGACGCCTTTGGCGTCGAAGTCGCGCAGCGCTTCGCCAAACGCGCCCTGCCGGAACATGTCAGCGTCGTGGATTTCGGCATCCGCAGCTACGACTTGGCCTACGCATTGATGGAGCCATGGGAGTTGGTGATCCTGGTCGATGCCGTTTCCAGAGGCGAGGAGCCGGGCACTGTCTACGCGATTGAACCGGAGTTGCCGCAGCCAGGCGAGTCGTCTGCCGGCTTCGCCTTTGATGCCCACTCGATGAATCCCATCAGTGTGCTCCAACTAGTTGGCAACTTGGGCGGCAACTTCGCTCGTACTTTGGTAGTCGGATGTGAGCCGGCAAAGATGGACGCCGATGAAAACGGTCAGATTGGTCTCAGCCCGCCGGTCGAGTCCGCCGTCGATGAAGCAATCCGCACGATCGAGGAGCTGATTGCCGGAATCGGTAATTCAACAGCGGAATCGCCGCTGCAAGATGAAAAGGAGCAGATATGTCCGTCACAAAAACCGTGAAGTGGGGATCCTTAGCCGCAACAGCCGCAACCGTTTACTCACTGTATTACTTTCGGGGAGACATCAAGCGCTACATCAAGATGAAACGCATGTGAGGGAATACGAGATTCGCACTCGATCGGGCGTAGGGGTTCGAAGCACGCGACTCTGGACATGGCTTCTGATTACCCGGGAGAACGACGCCAGTGAAATTTGAAATTAACGCTACGTTCAAATCTTGTCTGTAGACTTGTGCCAGAGTCCGCGAACTCCGCGCCTGGGAGATAGAGTGCTGTCTGGTATTTGCGCACGAGCGGCGAGCCTCGCCTGCCTTTCACTGCTGTTTTTCATCCCGGCATGGTCTCAGCAGTCCGCGGCAGACAAGCTGATTGCCGAGGGACATTACAGCCGGGCGCGGCTGCTGGTTCAGGCGACTCTTGAAAAGCATCCGCAGGACATCAACGCTTTAGTCGCACTCTCGACCATCCAGTGGGCGTTCGGCCAGTTGGACGCATCGACCAGTACCTCCGAAAGGGCCGTACTCGCCGCCGATGGAAGCGCGGTCGCCCATGCCCAACTGCTCAATACGTTGGGCGCGAAGCTGGCGAGCAGCAGGATCGGAACCATTGAAAAAATGAGCCTGGCCCGCCGCTTTCGCAAGGAGGCCGATCGCACCCTGCAACTCGACCCAAATAATCTCTATGCCCACGAGGCTCTGGCGAGGTTCTACTGGTACGCTCCGGCAATCGCCGGAGGAGGCAAGGCCAAAGCGCGGCAGTTGCTGGATAGGCTGGTGCGGTTGGACGCCGTCCGAGGTTATGCGTTGAAGGCTGAGTTGGATGCGACGGAGGCGGATACAGCCAAAAGTCTTGCCGCCGTTCAGTCCGACTGGAAGCAGGCTGCGGCGGCCAATCCAACGAGCTACGCAGCCAATGTCGGCCTCGCCGGCTGTCTCCTTGCTGCCGGGAATGACACCTTGAGAGCCGCCGAGGATGAGGCCAGAAAAGCACTCGCGTTAGATCCCTCGCGCGCGGCCGCTTACCGGTTGCTGGCCGCCGTGTACGTTTCAACCAGGCGCTGGGATGAGTTGGACAACCATCTGAAGCGCGCCCGGGCTGCCGTACCAGACGACCTTGGCGCAGAGTTCACCGCCGCCGAGACCATCCTCGATCGCAATCTTGGATCGCAGTGGACGCGCGCCGAAGAGTACCTGCGCAATTATCTCCGGCAGCCCAGCGAGGGGCTTGAGCCAACCCTGGCGACGGCTCACTGGCGCCTCGGGAGCGTGTTGGAGAAAGAAGGACGCAAAAGTGCCGCTCGCAACGAACTGGAGCTTGCGCTAAATCTGGACCCATCCCTGGACGGGGCGAAACAAGACCTCAAAAGGCTGCGGTAATCGAGCCGACGCGGCGCGTCGCCGGAAGGCCCATGGCTCAGCCCGCGATGCGCTTGAAATCTTTCTTGAAGGCCGGATCGTTGGAGTTGGCTGCGGCGGCGGCGCGGAGTTCGTTGGCGGCGTCGGCGAGGCGGCCTTGTTTTTCCAGCACTAAACCGAGTTTCCAGTGCGCGCAGGACTGGGTTGGGGCGCCGGCCTCGGGCTCGTTACTGAGGTACTGACGCAGATAACGCTCGGCGCGCGGCAGGTCGGAATTGCTTTCAAGCAGTACCACGGCGGCAGCATACAGCGGCGCGGAGTCGTCCGGAACCCGGCGCTGAACCTCGGCCAGCACCGCGTCAAGATCCTTCCAGCGCTGCTGGTGGGCGTAGACGGTGGCCAAGTAGACGTAGGCGGCGGCGCGGCCCGGCTCGGCTTCAACCGCCTGGCGGGCAAAGTGCTCGGCCTCGGGATAATGGCGGTAGCTGTCGCTGGCGAGGATCGACGTCAGATCAATCAGGGCGCGATAAAAGCGCGGATTGAGCTGCACCGCGCGGCGCAGGTGAAACTCGATCTCGGGCAGCGGACGCTTTTGCATTTGCAGCAGCGCAGCTTCGGCAAGGGATCCATCGGCCTGGCTAATTTTGTAGATTTGCTGCAAGGTCTCGCGGGCCTTGGTCTTGGAGCCGCCGACAAGCACGGGAGCCTGCTCGTACAGTCCCATCGATTCCTTCAGACAGCGGATGTTGTTGGGATCGAGTTGGAGCGAGATGTCGAGTTCACGACGCATCTGGCGCGCAAGCGGGACTCCGCCACCCAAAATTCCTAGCTTCAGCGCCTGGTCGCCGAGAGCGTCGGCGAACTGGCAATGATAATCGCTGCGATTGGGCGCGGCTTCGGTGGAACGGCGCGCAAAATCAACGGCACGTCCAAAATCCCCGTAGGCATCGTAGATCGCGGACATCCAGTACAGCGCCTCGGCATCACGGGAGTTGCGATTGAGACGCTCCTGGGCGACTCCGTAAAGCTGGCGGTAGTGCTTTTGTTCGAGCAGGTTTGGGCCGTCAGCCGAAAAGGCGAAGGTGGAGACAACGAGGGCGAGCAAAAGCGCCATGCGGGATCGGAAGGAATGCGACATCAGACCTCTTGGGATGTCTCGCGCGGAACCGGGGCGGCGATGTGGGTGCGGCCTGCAACCGTACCATTTACAATCGTGCCAGGGCCGGAGAGTCGGCGGCGGGCAAATTCCGCGGAATGGCTCCGGGGCCGGGAGACTTCTATGTTAATAGAAGATTAACAGAGAATGCTGTCCAATGTCCGTAAGGGGTGCATGATATCTTAACGGGGAGGAATATACGTCCGGCATTTGCGGAGTTGGCCGGCAAGGTGACCGAAACGCGCGAGGTGAAGCACTCGTATCTGAGGGGCACCCAGGGGCATCAAGGCCCGGCGCGGATGGGTACGAATCAATACCGATTAATGAGCGAATACCTCCAGGAATCGCGAGTGGCTGAGCGGTTGCGAAAGAGAATTTATGAGCTGGTTTAAGCGGGAAGCACAGGAACTGGATACGAGCGGTGAGCGCATGATGCGCACCGAGGGGCTCTGGGTGAAGTGCGACCAGTGCCGGCAGATCATCTGGAAGAAAGACCTGGAAAGCAACTTTCACGTCTGCACCAAGTGCGATAAGCATTTCCGCATCGACACGCGGACGCGGCTGGGCATACCTGTTCGACGACGGCAAGTACGTGGAAGAAGACGGCAACCTGGTGACCACCGATCCGCTGCATCTTCACCGACCTGAAGCCCTACAAGGGACGGGTGAAGGCCGCGCAGAAATCGACCGGGCGCAAGGACGCGATCGTCAATGCGCGGGGCAAGATCGACGGCCGCGAGGTGATCGTCTCGGCCATGGAGTACGGCTTTATCGGCGGCAGCATGGGCGCCGTGGTGGGCGAGACGATTACGCGCGCGGTGGAAAAGGCGCTGGCCGGACCGCGTGCCGCTGGTGGTGATCTCCGCCACGGGCGGGGCGCGCATGATGGAAGGCACCATCTCGCTGATGACGATGGCCAAGATTTCGGCGGCGCTGGCGCGGCTGGACGACGCCAAGGTTCCCTACATCAGCGTGCTGACCGATCCGACGACGGGCGGCGTGACGGCGAGCTTTGCCATGCTGGGCGACTTGAATATCGCCGAACCGGGAGCGCTGATCGGCTTCGCCGGACCGCAGGGTGATCGAGCAGACGATCCGGCAGAAGCTGCCGGAGGGCTTCCAGCGCAGCGAGTTTCTGGTGGAAAAAGGATTCCTGGACGCGGTGGTGCACCGGCGCGAGATGAAGGGCTACATTGCGCGGGCGCTGGCCTGGATGTCGGCTGCAGCGTAATGGCCCGGCAAGGTTGAGCAGAACGATTACGAGAGTGACGGCAAGGCCGCCCGCAAGGTGGCCTTGCTCTTTTGCGCAGGCGGTTCGTCTTCCTTGAGAATCCTGATTGTGAATTCTGGAAAGATCAGCAGCACGGTATCTGCATCGCTTATGACATGGCGCACCGCACAACGGAATTCCTACCGCCTCATGCTGCTGCTGCAGCGGCGGCTGAGCGGGCTGCGCTATGCGATTCGTATGCTCATCAGCGGCGTGATTGTCTGGCTGATCCTGGCCGCAGCCTGCAAGGTCGACCCGCTGTGGGGGCTGATTTCCAGCGTGGTGGTGACCGAGGTAAAAGTGGGATCGGCCTGGGATGCGTTCGTCTCGCGGCTGTTGAACACGGTGATTGGCTGCCTGGTCGCACTCGGCTTCCTGAAGTTTGCAGGCTCCTCGGAATGGTCGGTGCTGGCGGCAATGGCGGTCTCCACCATCGTCTCGGCGGATCTGATCAAGGTTCCCATTAGTTGGAGGATCGCCCCGATTACGGCCGCCATTGTCATGCTCCCGGCCTATTCGTCGCACTCGCCCCATGCCGGACTGGCGGCCGCCTTGCAGCGGACCGGCGAGGTCATCGTCGGCTCGGCGGTCGCGGTGGCTGTCTCCTATGTGACCTCTGGATGGTTCCGCTCGCAGCAACCCCGGGCGGAGCGCCAGCCGCTCCCCTAGCAGCCCCAAAACGGTCACCCTAACTCATTGAATGACAGCGGCTTACGGCGGGCGGCGAATGCCCTCCGCGTGCTATAATGTTCTGTGCTTCTCAGTGCCTAATCTCCCACTATGCAAACAGTTAGCGGCGGTCGGGCAGCCGGAGACAGAGCCCGGCTCGACCCCGTCATCGTCGCATCCAGTGGGAGTTGGTTGCGCCAGAGAAGTGAATCAGGATCGCTGCTGATGAATGGAATTCTTGCAACGCAGGGATCCGAAGGCGAAGCCGCAGAAGGTTGCGGGAAGCGCGCCGGTTCGTCGGAAGTACGTATCCCAAGACAGAACCGGTTCTTCAGCATCCCGGAAGGTATTTAGAACTCCATGGCCGATGAAACGAACAATCCAAAGCTTCCGCTGGAAAGCGGTGGTGGACCACCCTCAAACGTACAGCCCATCAACATTGAAGAGGAGATGCGGCGCTCCTATCTCGACTATTCCATGTCGGTTATCATCGGCCGCGCCCTGCCCGACATCCGCGACGGATTGAAGCCGGTACACCGGCGCATTCTGTACGCCATGCACGACATGGGATTGCTGCACAACCGCAAGCACGTCAAGTGCGCCAAAGTGGTGGGCGAGGTGCTGGGCAAGTATCACCCTCACGGCGACTCCTCGGTCTATGACGCCACGGTGCGCATGGCGCAGGATTTTTCCTTGCGCTACCGCCTGGTGGACGGACAGGGGAACTTCGGCTCCGTCGATGGCGATCCTCCCGCCGCCTACCGTTATACCGAAGCCCGGCTGACCGCGATTGCCGCCGAGTTGCTGGCCGACATCGACAAGGACACGGTGGACTTCGTCGCCAACTTTGACGACTCAACCGTCGAGCCCACCGTGCTGCCCTCGCGCATTCCAACCCTGCTCATCAACGGCTCCAATGGCATCGCCGTGGGCATGGCCACCAACATTCCCCCTCACAATCTCACCGAAATTATTACCGCGGCCATTCTGCTGGTGGAAAAACCGAAGACGCAGTTGGAAGAGATTCTGACCATCGTCCAGGGACCGGACTTCCCCACCGCCGGCTTCATCCACGGACGCAAGGGACTGTACGAGGCCTACCGGACCGGGCGTGGCCGATTCCTGATGCGCGCCAAGGTTGCCGTCGAGCACATGACGAAAGAAAAGGACGCGATCATCGTCACCGAGATTCCCTATCAGGTGAACAAGGCGCGACTGATCGAACGCATCGCCGACCTGGTGAACGAAAAGACGATTGAAGAAATTAGCGACATCCGCGACGAGAGCGACCGCGACGGAATGCGAATCGTCATCGAGTTGAAGCGCGGCTCGCAGCCGGAGATCGTACTGAACCAGCTCTACAAGCACACCCAGATGCAGGAGAGCTTCAGCATGATCTTCCTGGCCGTGGTCAACGGTCAGCCGCGCGAGATGGGCTTGGTGCAGGCGCTGCAGCACTTCATCGACCACCGTGTCGACGTGATTCGCCGCCGCACCGCCTTCCTGCTGCAAAAGGCAAAGGACCGCGCCCACATCCTAGAGGGCTACCAGAAGGCTCTGGACCACCTCGACCATGTGATTGCTATCATTCGCGGCAGCCAGAACCGGGCAGAGGCACGCGAGAACCTGGTGGCCTACTTCGGCGGCAAGACTATCACCATCAACCTGACCGGACGATTCCCAGAGGCCGATCCGGAAAATCCGTTCAGCGCCAAGCAGGCCGATGCCATCCTGGAACTGCAACTGCATCGGCTGACCCGGCTTTCAATCGACGAAATTGTCAACGAATTAAACGAACAGCGCGAGCGCATCGCCGAATACGAATTGATCCTCGGATCAGAGACCAAGCTGCGCTCGGTGATCATCGCGGAGCTCAAGCAGATCCGCAAAGACTACGGTGACGAGCGGCGAACCATCATCCAGGACGAAGCCAAAGAACTGCAACTGGAAGACCTCATCGCCGACGAGCAGGTTGCGGTAACGGTCAGCCACGCCGGCTACCTCAAGCGCACCAACGTCTCCATCTACCGGCAGCAGCGCCGCGGCGGCACCGGACGCAAGGGCATGAGCACCCGCGAAGAAGATTTCGTCGAGCACATGATCGCCGCCACCACCCATAACTTTATCCTCATCTTTACCAATACCGGACGCGTCTACTGGCTGAAGGTGTACGAGATTCCCGACGTCAGCGCGGCGGGCAAGGGCAAGCACATCGGCAATCTGGTGAGCCTGCAGCCGGGCGAAACCGTGCGCGCATTCCTCTGCGTCAAGGATCTGGAGGAAGAGGGCAAGTTCATCTTCTTTACCACCCGTCAGGGCACGGTGAAGAAGACTCCGCTGAAGGACTTCTCCAATGTGATGTCGCGCGGCATCATCGCCATCGGCATCGATAAGGATGACGAACTGGTCTCAGCCCAGGTGACCGACGGACAGCAGTACATTCTGCTGGCGACCCACCAGGGCATGGCGGTTCGCTTTGACGAAGAAGATGTGCGCTCGATGGGACGGCCCGCCTACGGCGTGCGCGGCATGAACCTGGCCGACAAGGACTACATCGTCGGCATGGTGGTGACACCGAAGAACGCGACCCCGGGAGCCGAGCACAAAACGCGCAGGAAGAATCGCACGGACGAGAGCGGCGAACTGATGCCAAACCTGATCCTGACGATCTCGGAAAACGGCTACGGCAAACGCACTCCGGTCGACGACTACCGCCTGACCGGACGCGGCGCCAAGGGCGTAATCAACCTGAAGACCACGGCGAAAAATGGCAAGGTAGTCGCGATCCTGCTAGTGAGCGAAGAGAGCCAGGCGATGTTGATCAGCCAGTTCGGCAAGATCATCCGCATGGGAACGGATACGATTCGCGAGGCTGGAAGAGCAACCCAGGGAGTCAAGTTGCTGCAGCTTGAGGGCGAGGACCGCGTGGCCGCAGCCGTCGTGCTGCCCAAGGACGAGACGAACGGCAATGGCAACGGCGAGGAGCCCAGCTTGCTGCCGGAATAATGGGGCTGAATCGAGCGGGTCCGGCAACCACCGGGCCTGTTTCGATTCCCGCCTTGGGGCGCGGGGTGCGTTATTTTCCGGATGCGCTTTCGGCGCTGGCGCCCGCTTGCGGGAGGTGTGCGCGATTCCACCCACCGGGAGAGCAACACCACTGAGCCAAGTAATATGATACAGTAACAAAAAAAAAACGATTGCTATTGGTTGGATCGAACACCAGCAACATTGTCAATTGCTAAGTATAACTCTGGCGGCATAGCATTGTGGAAATGAAAATGTTCCTGAAATTTTTTTGTGGTGGTATTCAGAGTAGACCATCTTCTATGCACGAACTGTTTGCAAAGTTGTCAATCCATTGTTGCAGTAATATGTCAATATCAGTGGTTCGCTGTGCGGGTCTAAGTAGCCCCGTGATCCCCGTCGGTAATATGACCACACAGACTTGGCTAACCATAGCTTTCAACCTTTGCTAACACTAGAAAAGAAAATCATCCAGTGCAGGGTATTTTTTCATTTCCACCCCATGGGCATCACTCCATTCTTTCACTGAGAGGAAAGGAAGCTGCCATTTCCATCAAATCCAACTCACAGCCAGATTACCACGATGTGAACCACTGCTGAACCACAGGTCATGGCGAACCAAGAGATGTGGCAGGCCGGAGCTGAGTGTTGCTGACCCTTGCGTCCTGAAAATGCCGGAAAAAGTAAATTCAGTGTGAGTGCATTTATGCCGTCAGCAAATTAAATCTGATGTACTGTCCCCAATATGCACTATTTGCTGTTGTGGCACTGTAGGTTCAAAGTACATCCGTTCTTTTGTCCTGTTTGATGATGAGTTTCTTCTTCTTGTCCAATTTGATTGTCGTCACTTTTTTCTTGGTTTGTCAAATGATGAATAAATGGCGACGGTGCTGGAAACATTGGCCATGTCCAAAACAATGCCCGTTTCCCACATGCCTTTCCTTTGCTTGTGTGTGTCTATTCGCCAGAGGGAATCTTACGTGTGCATTGGAATTATGCATGACCTTCACAGCAAATCACATTTCCTTTCAAAAACTAGTGGTGGGGAAAAACAACCGTATTTGATCAATTTACATTCAGGACATCTTTCGCCCAATTGAGACGGTGTTTAATTCAGCGTGCATCGCGCTATTCACATTTGGCTGCACACAAGATTTAATTTCGCCAATGTATGCGCGCATGGACAAGCTAGAATCAGTTTTGTACAGATGGCGGCAAAGACCACTCTTGCGGTGAGACTAGGTTTCTTGCAGCAATTACTGTGATGAACTGTGAGCCAATTAATGGAAGGATGGACACATAAATTGCACGACTTGGTACACTACATATGTCCGAGGATGAATTCCGCGAGCGGCCGGTTGGGAAGAATGGCAATGTTCGCGCCAACATAGATTTCGAAAATCAAAGCAATAGGGTTGGACGCTGCGGTGAGGAGTGGGGGGTGTAAGTAATGTAAATGGTGTATGGGAACGTGTACGTAAATTTCGGTGCATCGAGGCAGCGGAGGCATCTTGTACGGGTCACTCCCCCCCCCCCCCCCCCCCCCCCCCCCCCACCCACCCACCCCACCCCGGTATGAGAATCTCATACCCCCCTCATGCTGAAATACACAAAGGAGGGGTGGGGGCAACTCCCCCGCGGAGATAAAACACCTATTTTTAGGGTTAACGACATCCGCGGCTGCGCTCGCTCGCTTGCCGCGGATGTCGTTAACCCTAAAAATAGGTGTTTTATCTCCGCTAGGATGGGGCGTAACTCCAGAATGGGGACACAACTCCCCTAACCCCACGCGAAATATAATAATATCAATCTAGTGCGTGGTTAGGTCAATACGAGATATCAGAATTGGGTACAACTACCGTAAACATCACGGGAGTATTTGAGTTTTGACATCAGGGAGGGGGTATGAGAATCTCATACCGGGGGGGGGGGGGGGGTAGATTGCCATTGTGACGGAGCTATTGCTTCAGCGTTTTCCTGTGTGTGTGTGCCGAGAGCACCAGAACTATTTTCGATAGCTTTTTTGCTCATGTGTGTGTGTGTGTGTGGGGGGGGGGGGGGGGGGGGGGGGGCTTATAAAGACAAACCAACATCTTAAGCACACCTGTACTCGCGATAAGGGTTGTGCAAATGGTAGTTTGACCCCATCGGGGACGGGCAGGCGTGGCTTTTGTTAAATATACAGGGCACAATTTGTGTGTGATTTGTAGTATGCCTGGTTATAATATGTATATATGTCTATGTATACTAAAAAAAAAAAAAAAAAAAAAACGTGGCCGGGCGTCGGCATGTCCCATTTGGGATGGGTGGTTACAGAAGGCCGGAAGTCGTGGCCCAGGCGTTTGCGTCGCGGGGGATTGGGCATGCCGAAGATGACCGTTCGATGAGGATCTGCATCCGCTGGAGGATTTGCTCTCTTCTCGGCCAGTTTTCAATGGCTTGTTTCAGAGCTTGGTATTGTTGGGGCGACAGCGCCACCGGAGACGGTTTTGGCCCGGACTTTGCGAGTCCATTGGTAACAGGGGTCACCCGCTCCCGGGCCTCGTCTATGGACATAACCGTGACTGATCCAGCCGAGTCGCGCCAGTCGGGCGCGCAGCCGGGCGTACTCGATTTCGATGGGAGTGCGGGGGGCCTTCATCCAAGGAAAAGCGTATCATGGATGTCAAATAAGGCGGTATATATACCGCTGTATGAACACACCGTACTTTCCGGCCTTCCGGTGTCGCTTTGCCGCCCAAACGCGCCGCGCCTTTCATCACTTGCGACGTGCTTCTTTGTCCCAACTGGAGCAGTGCTTGGAAACCTATCTGCCCGCCCACTGGCTGGCCGCCGAACCGCACGGCCCCAACAGTCGGGAACGCGTGTACAGCCTGCGGCTGACCTTCCAGTGCTTTCTCTGGCAACTGCTCACGCCGCAGACGGCTTGTCGAGAAGTCGTGCGTCAGGTGCAAGTGTTGTTCCGGTTGAAAGGCCTCGGCCCGGTCCACGCGGGCACCAGTGCCTATTGCCAGGCCCGATTGCGCCTGCCCGCGAGCGCTTGGAGGCCGGCGTTGGTTCATCTGGCAACGTGTGCCGAGCGACGCGCGGGAGAAGGCGGGCGACTGGCCGACCGACCGGTCAAGTGGTGGACAGCACGACGGTGCGTTTGCCGGACACCCGCGCCAACCAGAAACGCTATCCGCAGTCCCCCTACCAAAAGCCGAGGTGCGGGTTTCCGTTGCGCCGCGGGCGCCGGCATGGTCGGCTTGATCGGCGTGCAGTCGAACCAATATCCCGCGCGCTCGATCTCGCCCGGCAGTCCCAGGGTACCGACCGTCGTCATGGTGGTCTTCATGTTAGCGGCTGCATCGACGTTGCCTGGGTCGCCCGGATTCCTTGCAGGAAGCGCTCCACCTCGAGATTTCACCGTTCGCCGGCGAGGCTGAGGGCCGCATGGCCGAGGTTTTACGCGACGTCGCCGCCGGCCGCGCCAAGCCGATTTACAACTATCTCAACGATATGCCCGAAATGGCCGCCTGGTTTATCCGATCCTGCCGCGCGCCTTGGTGACGCGGGTCGCCGGGCACGATCCAGTTTTGATGCCGGCCGCGGCTGTCCGTTCCATGTAGCTTCCGCACTATCATCAATGTCCAGGGCCGCAAGTCGCGCTACCGCACGCCCGACGACGTCGAGGCGATCGTGCGTGCCAATGCGGCGCAGTGGATTACCCGGTTTTTTGTCACCGACGACAATTTCGCCGCAACCGCAACTGGGCACCCCATTTTGACCGGCTGATCGAGCTGCGCGAGCGCGAGAAGTTCAACATCAAGCTTTTGCTTCAGGTCGACACGCTGTGCCACCGCATTCCGAATTTCATCGAGAAGTCCGCGCGCGCCGGCTGCACCGCCATTTTCCTCGGTCTCGAAGATCATCCTGATATTCTCACGGCGCGAAGAAACGTCAGAACAAGATTCTGGGAATATCGCGATATGCTGCTGCGTGGCGCGCGCAGCACGTGATGACCTACGCCGGGGCGAAGATCCTCAGGCTTCCCGACCGACACGCCGGCAACGATCGCGCGCGGGATATCGAGATCATCAAGAAGGAATTGCCGGGGGTCGATATTCTCGAGTTCTTCTACTTGACGCCGCTGCCGGGCTCGGAGGACCACAAGAATTGCACATGCGAGGGGCATCCCGATGATTCGACATGAACAAATACGATCTCGAGCACGCCTGCACCGCGCATCCGCTGATGTCGAAGGCGACTTGGACGCGAGGTCTATGCCGACGCGCTGGAAGCGCTACTATACCGACGAGCATGTCGAGACGATCATGCGCCGCGCCATCGTCTCCGGCATCAACCGCACCAAGGTTTTGGATTTTCGCCCACCATCTTTTCCGGCGCCGCCCGCATCGACGGCGTAAATTCCTGCTGCAGTTCGGATTTTTCCGCCGCAAGCTGCGCAAGCAGCGCCGCTCCGGTATGCCGATCCGCAATTCGTCCTGCGTCGATCCTGGGCGCGTGCTCGGTTTCCAGCGCGCTACCGCAATGGCTGCGGCTGATCTGCGCTATCGTCGCATCATGGTGCGCGTGACGAAGGACCTGGTCGGCGGGCAGCTATGTCGACGAAGCGTTGCGGCCGCATACCGGCTACGGTGAGACCGACCATTTCGTCGACTCTTCGCCGAGAGATTCTGCATACCCATGGGGCGCCAGTGCGCGTTGCCGCCGGCCAGTCGGCGCCGCCGCCGAATAGCCGCTCAGCGCTCCACAGTCCCAGGGCGATCCTGCTTTCCGTGCTGGAGCGGGCGAGCCGCGCGATGTTGGCCATGCATGATCGAGCACCGCCAGCAGCAGAAACAATATGGCCTCCGGGAGGTCGCCGTTCACCGACAGTATGATGGGCGTTGCCTGCGTCGGCGATCAGCGCCGGGAGTGTAGGTAATAACTGGTCACGGCAGCGATCGCGAGCCATAAAACGGCGAATGCCGAGCAGCACGTTCCAGAACCCAGTGACAGGAGCCCGACGCACGTCGCTGCCCTGCTGCCTTCAGCTGAGCCACACCGGTACAGGCCCAGAAACGGGCGCTGAGCGCGGCCACTATCGCTGCGTCGCGCCCAAACACGGCGTCGTACTGACTGCCGCGCGGTGCCTTTGAGCAATGTCGCCAAGAAGCGTGGCCGGAGCGCAGGCCTTTTGCCGGGCACGCAGCATATTGGTGGTGCTGATATTGCCGGAGCCGATGCTGCGGACATCGGGCGACCCGCGAACCCGACGATGAGTATGTCATACGGAATTCAGCCGCACAGATAGCCGAAGGCGAGCGCTGCGGCATTTGCAAACACAAGCGACCATTCATTGGCGGCAGCATGGCTATTCAATATTGCCTGAAGCCGGAACGCGAAAATAGCGCTGTGTTGGGCTATGGCGTGGAATTATAAAACCGCAGGTAAATCTCGGCTTTCGGCAGCGCCGCACGCCAGCAATGCTTGTATCACCTGGCGTTTTTGCGGTAATCGGTGGTATTGTGAATGTGCCGAAGGAGCGGGAAGGGATTAATGGTGCGATGATTTAGTGGCGCGGCGTTTCACGAGCGTCATCGGTCTAATCGGTTATGTGAGTATCATATGGGTCATTGCGCTAAACTTGCTCGTTTTGTGCGGGATTGGAGTTCCGAGTTTTGCGTGACGTATTGCAATCTAATTGCTGCATCCCTTTGAGTGGCTTCCAGCTGAATGGCGTCAAAAATAGTTTCACGATGTGACATCGACAGTAGCCCCTCTACCTGCCGATAGCAGGTCCCCTGTTGTTTTCTTGGCCGCACCGTCCACCAAAAGTGAGGAGCCCCGGACCATGTCTGGGTCGTGAGCACATTGGTCAAAACGGTAGCATATGATGAACGAGTACATGCAAAACCATGTATTGCTCGGGGCACACGCGCACCACCTGGACACCTACGACCGGCATGGCCTGGTCACCCCGCGCAGCGTGTTCGCGCCAGCAACGTCCACCCCGGCGAGGCCGAACTGGCCGCCGGCCGAGGTGGCGCTCGGTCGCGCACTGCCCGACCAGCAACTCCGCCCTGGGCAGCGCGCTGTTCCCGCTGCGCCTGCACGTCGAGCACGGACTTCATGTCGCGCTCGGCTCCGACGCGGGCGCAGAGCGCCGGCCGTCCTGCCCAAGGAGGCGCAGCAGGCCTACTTCGTCCAGCAGCCACCTTACACCGCCGTGTCCTGAGCATACGCAACCTAACTAGTATATATATAAATAAAAGAGAAAAGAAAAGAAAAGAAACAAACCCACCAATTGCTACCGTTTTGACCAATGTGCTCACGAGCCCCAGACATGGTCCGGGCTCGACTTTTGGTGGACGGTGCGGCCAAGAAGAGTTAAGAGGACCCGCTATCGGCAGGTAGGCTACTTTGAATGTGGCATTTAGTGAAACTATTCTATGTTATTTGGCCGGAAGCTACTCAAAGGGACTAGGAGTCTCGATCCCGAATGCATAACGCAAGACTAGTATCGTGCATTCGCACAAAAAAATGAGCAAGTTTAGCGCGATGACGAGTACGGTACCGACATAACCGATTAGACCTAATGACGCTCGTACACTGCGCCACTACATCATTCGCGCCCATTAATCCCTTCCCGCTCCTTCGGCACGTTCACAATACCACCGATTACCGCAAAGACGCGAGGTGACGCCGCAAGCCCTCGCTGGCGTGCGGCGCTGCCGAAAGCCGAGATTTACTGGGCCTCCACGATTCCACGCCATAGCCCAACACAGCGCGATCTTCCGGGCGTTCCGGCTTCAGGCAATATTGAGAGCCATGCTGCCGCCGATCAATGGCTGCTTGTGCCGGAACACGCCGCGAGCGCTCGCCTTCGGCTATCTGTGCGGCTCGATTCCGTTTGGCGTGCTCATAACGCGGCTCGCCGGCGCGCCCGATGTCCGCACACCGGCTTCGGCACAATCGCAGGAGGACCAACTCGAAGGGTCGCGACCGGCCGAAAAGGCCTCGCTGCGGCCACGCTTCTTGGCGACATGCTCAAAGGCACCGCGGCGGTCGCAATCACAAGCGCCGTGTTTGGGCGCGACGCAGCGATCGTGGCCGCGCTCAGCGCGTTCGGCCATTTGTACCCGGTGTGGCTCGGCTTTAAAGGCGGCAAGGGCGTAGCGGACCTTCATCTCGGGCTCCTGCTCGGCTTCGGATTATGGATTGCGCTCCGCGTTTGCCGTTTGA
>CAVTRQ010000012.1:0-482178 GCA_963737175.1 uncultured Acidobacteriota bacterium
CATTTAATACCATGAACTCTGGCGAATCCAGCCCAGAGATCGGGACCATCACGGAAGAAGAGATCGCTTCCCAATTGATCGCCGAACGCGAACGGCTCGAGCAGGCGGCCGGCTTGGCGCAGACGCAGATACAGCACTTCCGCCGCCCGGAGGAGCGGCCCTTCACCGCCGAGGAGCGGCAGCGGGTCACCATCCTCTTCGGCGGGCTCACGTGGAAGCATGAGAAGCTGATCCGATCGGTCTTTCGCGGCAGCGGCTACCGCTGCGAGAACCTGCCCAATCCGACTCTTGACCGCCTATCACCTGGGCCGGGAGTTCGGAAACGCGGCGCAATGCAATCCAACCTATTTCACCGTGGGCAATCTGATCCTCTACCTGCGCGGGCTGGAAGCAGGCGGGCTGAGCAAGCAGGAAATTCTGGACAACTACGTCTTCTTCACCTGCGGCTCCTGCGGGCCGTGCCGCTTCGGAATGTACGAGTCCGAGTACCGGATGGCGCTGGAGAACGCCGGATTCGGAGGCTTTCGCATCCTCTTGTTTTCGCAGGATCAGGGCATCAAGGCCAAGACCGGCGAGCCGGGACTGAAGTTCACCGTCGATTTTGGCATGGGCATGTTGAACGCGCTCAATCTCGGCGACGTCACCAACGAGATGCTCTACCAGCTCCGTCCCTACGAGATCGTTCCGGGCGAGACGCGATCGCGCCTTCGCCGAGGTCATGGAGACTCTGGACACATTTCTCCGCGAGCGCCAAGCACTTTGAGATTCTGGAGTGGGCGCCGTCGCCGCTTCGCTCCTACCTGTCGCAGCCGAAGCGGAAGAAGTTGAAGGACACGCTCAACACCCTGGGCAAGATACGCGAACACCTGTACGGCAACGCCTATCGCGACGTGCTGCGCCATTGCCGCGAACGCATCGGCCAGATCGAAGTGGATCGGCTTCGCGTCAAGCCGATCGTCAAGATCACCGGCGAATTCTGGGCGCAGACTCACCGAGGGCGACGGCAACTTCAACATGTTTACCTTCCTCGAAGCCGAGGGCGCTCACGTCCTGGTGGATTCGATCGGCAACTGGATCATGTACCTGATGCACCAGGGAAAAGCCAACGCCGACAATCGTCAGGGGCCTCGACGCTCCTCACCCGCAGCCGGCTTGGTGGGAGTTGAAGAACCGGCTGCGCAATCGAGTGGCACTTCCGCAAGAAGTGGCTGCTGCTCACCATGGGTGAGCGCATCTGGAACCGCCAATATACGCGCGTCGTGGAAGGCCTGGGCAACGTGGCGCATCCGTTGCCTTCGCAAGCGGAGTTGGCGGAACTGGCGCATCCTTTCTATCACTCGCTGGCGCGCGGCGGCGAAGGCCACCTGGAAGTCGGCAAGAATGTGTACTACACGGTCCATCACCTCTGCCACATGGTGCTGGCGCTCAAGCCCTTCGGCTGCATGCCGTCGTCGCAGTCGGACGGCGTGCAGTCGACGGTGGTCAGCCGCTTTCCGGAGATGATTTTTCTCCCCATCGAGACCGCCGGCGAAGGCGAGATCAACGCCCACAGCCGGGTGCAGATGGCGCTGGGAGAGGCCAAGGCGAAGGCCAAGACCGAGTTCGACCGCTGTCTGGCAGAGCACCGGGCAGCGCCTGGAAGACATTCGAGACTACGTCGCCGAGCACCCTGAGCTGCGCAGCCCGCTCTACCCGGTTCCGCACCGCCCCGATGTGGCGGGCGTGGCCGCCAATTTCGTTTTGCATGTGAGTGACCTGATGAACAGCAAAGAAGCACAGCTCCAGCGCCAGGGGGCGCAAACTGGCATGAGCAGCAACAACATCGCCTACCTGATCGGTCTTGATGTCGGCTCCACCACGGTGAAGGCGGTGGTGTTCGACCTGCGCCGCGACCAGATCGTGTGGCGCGATTACCAGCGCCACGAGACCCGCCAGCCGGAAAAGCTGCTGGAGTTTCTCTGCGCCATGGAGAGCGAGATTGGCATCGCTCCCGGCAACTGCCGCGTCATTCATCACCGGCTCGGGCGGCAACTCGCCTGGCGGGATTGATCGGCGCGAAGTTCGTGCAGGAGGTCAACGCCGTCTCGCTGGCGGTGGAGAAGCTGCATCCGGAGGTCAATTCGGTCGTCGAACTCGGCGGACAGGACGCAAAGATCATCATCTTTAAGGATGACATCGGCAGTGGGCGCAAGAAGAAGATTCCCACCATGAACGACAAGTGCGCGGGCGGGACCGGAGCCGTCATCGACAAGATTGTGGCCAAGCTGAAGATTCCCGGCCGAGCAACTTTGCGACCTGGGCTACGCCGGCATCAAGCTGCATCAGGTGGCCGGCAAGTGCGGCGTCTTTGCCGAAACCGACATCAACAGTCTGCAGAAACAAGGCGTCCCGGCGGAACAATTGATGGCTTCGCTCTTCGACGCGATCGTCCTGCAGAATCTGACCGTGCTGACACGCGGACACACCTTGCGGCCGCACGTTCTGCTGTTGGGCGGGCCGAACAGTTTCATCCGCGGCATGCGCGAGGCATGGCAGCACAACATTCCGCGCGTGTGGAAGGAGCGCGAGCTCGAACTCGCCGAAGGCGACAGCCCCGAAGATCTCATCAAGGCTCCCGAAGAAGCTTTGTACTTTGCCGCCATCGGCGCCGTGCGAGTTCGGCCGCGAAGAGGACGAAACCGTCGGCCGCTACCTGGGAACGGAGTGTCTCGAAAACTATCTGCGCGCAGGGAAGGCAAGAGGAAAAGTCGAAGGCGGGCAGCCGCGCTCTCTGGGACTCCGCCGCGGAGTTGCAGGAGTTCCGGGCGCAAGCATACTCGTCCGGCCTTTCACTCCGGCAAGCTTTGCATTCCGGCGAAAAAGTTGGCGCATTCATCGGACTGGATGGCGGCTCGACCTCAACCAAAGCGGTGCTGCTGTCGGAAAGTGGAGACGTGTTGTGCAAGGCCTACCAGCTCTCCGAGGGCAATCCGATCGAAGACACAAAGCAACTCTTTGAATCGCTCCGCCAGCAGGTGGAGTCGCAGGGAGCGCGTCTCGAAGTGCTTGGAGTCGGCACCACCGGTTATGCCAAGGACATTCTGCGCGATGTGCTGCACGCCGACGTGGCGCTGGTGGAGACCGTAGCCCACACGCAGTCGGCGCTGCGCTTTTATCCCGACCCCCACTGCATCGTCGATGTCGGCGGGCAGGACATCAAGATCATCGTCCTGCACGATGGGCGCATCAAGGATTTCCGCCTGAACACGCAATGCTCGGCGGGCAACGGCTACTTTCTCCAGTCCACCGCCGAGGGCCTCGGCGTCCCGGTAGAAGACTACGCCGACACGGCCTTCTCCGCCGAAGCCATGCCGGTCTTCGGATATGGCTGCGCCGTGTTCCTGCAATCGGATATCGTCAATTTCCAGCGCCAGGGCTGGCGCGCCGAAGAGATTCTGGCGGGCTTGGCCGCCGTGCTGCCGAAGAACATTTTTCTCTACGTCGCCAACGTGCCGAATGTGGCCAAGTTGGGCACGCGCTTTATCCTGCAAGGCGGCACGCAGAAGAATCTGGCGGTGGTGAAGGCGGAGACCGACTTCATCCGCGCCAACTTCCGCGACTCCAGTCTGCGAGCCGGAGATCGTCGTCCACGAGCACTGCGCCGAAGCTGGCGCCATCGGCGCCGCCGTGGAAGCCATGCGCTTGTGGCAGAACGGCCGGCGTACGAATTTCATCGGAATGGATGCGGTGCGCAACATTGCCTATCGCACCACGCGCGACGAAGCCACGCGCTGCCACTTCTGCAAGAACAAATGCCTGCGCACCTTCGTGGACGTCCAAACCGGCCGTCCGGCAGAGTTGGTTCTGCCGCCGTTGCCCGCCAAGGTTCCGCTTGCAGCCGGGCGAGCAACGGATGATCATCGCCACCTGCGAGAAAGGTGCGGTGGAAGACCTGGACAGCATGCGCGAAATCAAGGCAGGCCTGGACGCGATCAAGGAAGCCAACCCCAACCTTATCGATGTCGCGGCGCGCGAGGTGTGGCAAACGCCCAGCCCAGCCTGCGTCGCCGACCCCTTCCCGCGCGCGTCGTGGCGAAAGTCGGCTCAGGAGCGCATCGCGCTCATCCAGAATCGCCCGAAGCTGCGCATCGGAATCCCGCGCGTACTGAATATGTACGCGTATGCACCGCTGTTCAGCGCCTATCTGCAGAGCCTGGGCGTCGCTTCGGAGAACATCGTCTACTCCGATTTCACGACCAATGAAATGTACCGCGCGGGTTCCAGCCGTGGGTCGATCGATCCCTGCTTCCCGTCGAAAATCACCATCGCGCACTTTCAGCAATTTGATCTACGCCAAGCACGTTCGCCAGCCGCTGCAATGCATCTTTCTCCCCATGTTCGATGTGTTGTGCTCACCGCTGGTGAGAACTCGCGCCTGGAACGCCTGTCCGACCGTCGCCGTGACGCCCGAGACCGTGGAGGCGGCCTACACCAAGGAGATCGACGTCTTCGCCCAGCACAACATCCGCTACCTGCACCCGCTGGTGAACCTCTCTGACCGCAAGCTCTTCGCGCGGCAGATGCTGCAGTGCTGGCAGCCGGTGCTGGGCCTCTCGGAAGAGGAAAACGAGCGGGCCATCGAAGAAGGTTTTAAAGCGTTGCACGAGTATGAGAACTCGATGCGAAGCCGCGCCCGTGACGTGCTTGACATGCTGGAGCGGGAGAACCGGCTCGGCGTGGTGATGCTGGCGCGGCCCTATCACCACGATCCAGGGCTGAATCACGGGATCATGGAAGAGTTCCAGAAGCGCGGCTATCCGGTGTTCTCGCAGAACACTCTTCCGCTGGACGAGGATCTGCTCGATCGCCTTTTTGGGGATGAAGTGCGCGCCGGCGTCATCAGCCATCCGCTGGATATCTCAGACGTGTGGAAGTCGTCCATGCGCGGCCAGCAGCAATATGAAAGTCTGGGCGGCCAAGTTCACCGCCCGCCATCCGAATCTGGTGGCCCTGGAAGTTTCCAGCTTCAAATGCGGCCACGACGCTCCGGTTTACACGGTGGTCGAGCGCATTGTGGAGCAGTCCGGCACGCCGTATTTCTGCTTCAAGGACCTCGACGAAAACAAGCCCGCTGCCTCCATCAAGATTCGGGTTGAGACGATCGATTATTTCTTGCAGCGCTACGGCGACGATCTGCGGCGCAATAAGCAACTGGAGGTAGGGATTGAAACCAGAATGGGCCAATATGAACGCTGGTTGCGGGAAACACACGGGCTGAGCCCCAAGCCCGCCTGCTTGTGATGCCAGAACTTCTTGCCTACCCAGAATGATGCCCCAGGCCGCGCCGGAGACGGCGCGCTGGTCAAGCTCAAAAAGTACTAGGGTTAAACTTCTAACACGCCTGCTGCGTCAGGCAACGTGTTTCGCCGACGAGACCAGCTTCATCTCCTGCCAGTCGTAAGGAAACTCCTTGCCGCAATCCAAGCAGACAACGTAGGTGGTCTTCGAAGGCTTGCCACCGGACGATACCGGCCCCGCCATCTTGGCCGTGATCGGGAACGTGCAACGGCGGTGAGCACAGCCGAACAGTGAAGTGACAAATCGGAACATTTGAGCCCCCTTGGCGCCTCGTACTGCCGGAACTTCCTTCTATCTTCAGATGCGATTGAACCCAGGACGGGCAAAAAAGTTTTGGCCAACGTCAATGGCGAAACCTTGGTAAGCGAAGGTCCGTGCTAGGGCTCCGCGGCAGCGGCCGTCGCCGACGATATCAGCTTCGCCAAGGGCTGAGCATCGCTCAGGGTTCCGGGTTTGCGGCTTGCTTCGTCGCATCCGGTGCATCCAGGGCAGCTCACGATGATGGCGACTTCGGGGTGAGCAACGGCAAGTTCGGACACCATGGCTGCGTGCTCCCGCCCGGACCAGGAATGCATGCACACGATGACGCCTTTCACTCCAAGGGTATCGATGACGCTACGGGCAGCCGTCATGCTGTTGGCGTCCACCAACTCGATTCCCGACGCGCGCAACAACGACTCGGTGCCACAGAGTTCTGCGCTGCGCTTGGTGATCGCCAATACTTTTCTTGGACTCAACCTGAGGAACCCCTATCCATTCTCATTCAGAGTCCCGCGCATCCGCAACGGGAAAAAGGTTTACCCTATGGATTCCCATCGATTTGCATTCAACTCTCAACCGCGAGCGTGGTGCACAAAAAGGCAAGCCAGCAGGCTTGCCTTCGAGACGCCCCATGCTTCCTCTATGCTGCTTTTTCTGAAGTAATGCGCTGGACTGTGGATGTAATCACATCATAGGTTTCGACCACAGGTTCGCCATCGCAGAAGTTCCGTACCATATCTGTCATCCGAGAGAACTGTTCGCGTTGGTAGCGTTCGGCGTCCTCGCGCTGGTGCCAGAAACTTATCGCAAGTACTTGGCGGGGGTCGGTGTCGGAGACGAGCAAAATCGCGTCCTGAAAACCTTGCTGCTTTTTCAGAACAGGCACCACCTTCTCAATTGTGGTGCTGCACAGCTCTTTTGTCTTTCCAGCTTTCGCTCTTATTTCTACTACTCTGGTAAACATCGCAGAACTCCTTTTTGTGTGGGGGAGATGTAAGTCTGATTCGTACGAAATGGGCGTACTCCCTTCGACGCCGACTGGGAAGTTCTGGTTGGCTGGCGGCAGCACCTCCGCCGTTCTACCTTTGACCCATCCATCTTCTTCCTTACTCCGAGCCTCCAAGGATATAGCCTGAGTAACTCAAACCATCCATTCGGTTCAGGAGAAGAGAACATGGAAATTGGAATGGAAATGCGTCGATGTATGGAGGATTGTCGCAACTGCATGGCCATGTGCATGGAAGCCATGATGCAGTACATGAAGAGCGGCACGATGGACATGAAGACGATCGTTGCATTCACGGACTGCATGGAGATGTGCCAGATGTGCGCCAACGTCATCCTGCGCATGTCTCCGATGAGCAACAAGATGTGCGCGATGTGCGCGGAGATCTGCATGACGTGCGCAGCCATGTGCGACAGCATGGGCGACAATCCGATGATGAAACGTTGCGCCGAAATGTGCCGCCGTTGTGCCGAGTCTTGCTCGATGCCCGCGAGGTTGACGAAAGCCGCCTAGACGCTTGCGGCAAGCCATTCGAGAAACTATGAAAGCGCAGATCAAGCTGGGAACGGTGTTCGGCGTCGAGTTGGGGCTGCACTATAGTTGGTTTGTGATCGCGTTGCTGATCATGTTCTCGCTGGTGGCACAGTTCCATGCAGTGAATCGCGATTGGAGCGAGGTGGTCGTGTGGAGTGCGGCCATCGTGACCTCGGTGCTGTTTTTTGCCGGCCTGTTTGCGCACGAGTTGTCTCATGCTCTGGTCGCCAAAGCGCGAGGCTTGCCAATCCACAAAATCACTCTGTTTCTGCTGGGCGGCATGGCACAGATGGAAGCGGAGCCCAGCGACGCCCGTACTGAGTTCTGGATGGCCATTGCGGGGCCAATCGCCAGCGGCGCCATCGGACTCATACTACTTGCCCTGGCCCGGGCTTTGGGTTGGATTCCGTGGACGCCGGCCCAAACGCCAGGCATCGCCATCCTGGTCTGGCTGGGGTATATCAATCTGACGTTGGGTGCCTTCAACATGGTTCCCGGCTTTCCGCTGGACGGCGGACGTGTGCTGCGCGCCATCGTCTGGGGGATCACCGGCAATGCCGACCGTTCTACGAGGATTGCGGCGCGGATCGGCCAGTTGGTGGGAGCGGGATTCATCGCCTACGGGATCGCCGGCTTCCTTGGGGGAGGCGGATTTAGCGGTATTTGGATTGCCTTCATTGGCTGGTTCGTCATTCAAGCCGCCGGCGCCAGCCTCACGCAACTGCAGATCGGCTCACTGATGCGTGGGCTGCGCGTAAGAGATGTGATGTCCCAGGATTGTCCTTCGGTCGAGGGCAGCATGGGGCTGCGGGATTTTGTGGACGAACAGTTGCTAAAGACCGGACGACGTTGCTTCCTGGTAAACGATGACCACGGCTTCGCGGGACTGATCACCACACACGAGGTCCTCAGCATTGATCGCTCACGATGGCCTGCCGTTACAGTGCGCGAAGCGATGCGGCCAGCCAGTGCAATCCATTCGCTCTCTCCCGATGTGCCCGCTCTCGAAGCCTTGGAAATCATGGGGCGCGAAGACGTGAACCAACTTCCAGTCGTCGAGGACGGACAACTGCAAGGGATCGTTTCCCGTGCTCACCTGCTCCAGGTCATTCATTCGCGCGCTGAATTGCTCCGTCGGTGAGAGCGGGCGACTGCTCCAGTAGTACAGTTGTATGTTGCTCTACGGTCGAGCGTGTAGGTCACGAAAATCAAGTGAAGTCTGCGAGGTTGTAACGATGCAAGTAGGAATCATTGGATTAGGACGCATGGGGTCGTTGATGGCGCAGCGCCTCATGAAGGCAGGCCACGAGTGCGTCGTCTACGACACGCATCCACAGGCCGTGCAGGAGTTGGCCAGCATGGGCGCGAAGTCCGGAGCGACGCTCGGCGAGTTTGTGCAGAAGCTAACGAAACCGCGGGCCGTGTGGATGATGGTTCCTGCCGCGGTGGTCGATTCCGTGCTCGGGGCACTCACTCCGCTGCTTGAATCCGGTGACATCGTAATCGATGGCGGCAATTCCTATTATCACGACGACATCCGTCGCGCAGCCGAGCTACACACACGCGGGATTGAGTATGTGGATTGCGGTACGAGCGGCGGCGTTTGGGGGCTGGATCGCGGCTATTGCCTGATGATCGGCGGCGACGAAGCCGTGGTAAAGCACCTCGATCCAATCTTCAAGGCGCTGGCGCCGGGAGTGGACGCGGCTCCGCGCACCGTCGGTGCCACGGGCGTAGCCTCGACGGCGGAGCAGGGATACCTGCGCTGCGGCCCCAACGGCGCCGGGCACTTCGTCAAAATGGTTCACAACGGAATCGAGTATGGCCTGATGGCAGCTTACGCCGAGGGTCTGAACATCATCCATAGCGCCAACGCCGGGAAAGTTAAACAGGAAGCCGATGCCGAGACGACACCTTTGCGCCATCCCGAACTCTATCAATACGACATTAACTTGCCGGAAGTTGCCGAAGTCTGGCGCCGCGGCAGCGTGATTGGCTCCTGGCTCCTGGACCTGACGGCCGCTGCGCTGCGAGCCAGTCCTGAGCTGTCGGATTTCGAAGGGCGGGTATCGGACTCCGGTGAGGGGCGATGGACGCTGCAGGCTGCCATCGACGAGGGAGTTCCCGCGCCCGTGATCAGTGCCGCTCTGTTTACCCGCTTCGCTTCCCGTGGCAACGAGGAGTTTGCCGGAAAATTACTGTCGGCGATGCGCTTCCAGTTTGGCGGACATCGCGAGAAACCCGTCAGTAAGTCGGGAGCGGACTGATGGCAACGGAACAGTCCGATGCACTGGTATTCCTCGGCGCAACCGGCGACCTCGCATACAAGCAGATCTTTCCCGCGCTACAAGGACTGATTTGCAAGGAAGGCTTCAACCTTCCGATCATCGGCGTGGCGAAAGCGGGCTGGACGCTGGAGCAGTTCAAGGCTCGCGCGAAAGACAGCCTTGAGCATCACGGTGGCATCAATCAGGCTGCTTTCGAAACGCTCATGGGACTGTTGCGCTACGTGGATGGCGATTACAACAGCGCCGACACCTTCGCGCAGATCCGCAAGGAACTCGGTTCAGCGCAGCGTCCTCTTCATTATCTGGCGATTCCGCCGAGCTTATTCGCGACGGTCGCCGAGGGTTTGGCAAATTCTAGCTGCGCGACCAATGCCCGGGTTATCGTGGAGAAGCCCTTCGGTCGCGACTTGAAATCGGCGCAAGAACTCAGCCACACGTTGCATAAGTACTTCCCTGAAGAGAACATCTTCCGCATCGATCACTTCCTCGGCAAAGAGCCGGTGCAAGACATGCTGTACCTGCGCTTTGCCAACCCGATCTTCGAGCCGATCTGGAACCGCGAGCATATTCGCTGCATTCAGATCACGATGGCGGAGAATTTCGGTGTGCAGGAGCGAGGCAAGTTCTACGATGAAGTTGGTGCCTTGCTGGATGTTGTGCAAAACCACCTGCTCCAGGTGGTGGCGAACCTCACCATCGATCCACCCACCGGCGAGGACCGCGACGCCGTGCGGAATCGAAAGGGCGAGCTACTGCGGGCCATCCGCCCGCTGGCGCCGGATGCCGTGGTACGTGGGCAGTATGCGGGCTATCGATCCGTACCGGGCGTGGCTCCAGGTTCGACTGTGGAAACCTTCATCGCGCTCAAACTCGAGATCGATAGTTGGCGATGGTCTGGAGTACCCATCTACATTCGCGCCGGCAAGATGCTGCCGCTCACCTGTACCGAAGCTCTGGTTGAGTTTAAGCGCCCCCCGAAGGAGACCTTTGGAGAGATCGTGCCGGCCACATCGGCGCACATGCGTATCCGGGTCAGTCCAGACATCACGATCGGGCTCGGAATGCGGGTGAAGATCCCCGGCGAACGAATGGTGGGCCGTGATGTTGAACTTGAGTTGCACCGTCAAGATGCCGACGATATGCCGCCGTACGAAAGACTTCTGGGTGATGCCAGCCGGGGAAACAGCGAGCTATTCTCACGGCAGGATTTGGTGGAGGAGCAGTGGCGGATTGTTGAGCCGATTCTGGGTAACGTAACCCCGTTATATTCGTATGAGCCGGGGACGTGGGGACCGGAAGAGGCAAGCCAGCTTGTTGGACACGACGGACCGTGGCTGAATCCGAAAACTTTGACTTCATGAATGATGCAAGGCAGCGAATCCTGTAGGTAAATCCATCTAGGTCTTCTCTGACCAGCAAGCCTCTGAAGCCTGCTGCTGTACTGCTCTCCTGGCAGAGCACAACCAGGCACTTTCGCCACAATGACATGCGTAGGGGCTCTAGGTTCTTTCACGGAGAGAAGCTAGGGTGTTCTACGACTGTGCGGGGTAAACCTTCCTGGCTATTGTTGGAAAGGTTCTGAGGCACAGCCACGCGGCTGTGCCTCGATTAGTTTAGGAGGCTGAGTTGCTGAATTTTCGAGTGTGGCGAACGATAAAAATAGCGAGTTTGGCGTTGCTGGTCATCGGCATCGCGGTGCTTACCTATCGACACGAAAAAGATTCTTTCCTGCGCACGCTGGCTGCACAGGGCAACGAACTTGAGCAGACCAAACTCCAGTTACAGAGAACTACACACCTGCTTGCAAGCGCGGAAAACAAGCTGGGATTCTTGAACCAGCACAAGACAGCGGTGCAGGTGACCGCGTTTACGGGGCAAGGCAGTTTCGCCAGTGGCATGAAAACAGCACAGTCTTATGCTGTCCCCCATCACAACTTGCCGGAAGATAAGGTGCTCAACATTGCGCTTTCGCCGACCGCGCGGCGGAGCCTGCATGCACGGATGAATGACTACATCGTTCTGTTCGACAAGAGCCAGCAGAAGACGAGACTGGCGCGTTTCGTAGATACCACCTCGGCAAAGGAGCGTCGCCCGGTTGTGGATGTCTACTTTGCCAAGAAGGAAGAAGCGATTACCTTCGGCCGGCAACACTATCTCGCGGTGAACGTCTCCTCCGAAGACTCCCCGTTTCAAAAAGAGTAAGTAACATCGTTAACAGCCAGCTTACGTCCCGCACCCTAGACGCGTAGTAACTCCTCGCCAATTGGAGAGCCATCTCCTCACCCCTAGTTATCCGTTCTACTGATTATGCAACCCCTAAGCTTCAGTGTGGCTCTAAATTCAGACACTGGGGTCTTTCATGAGCACAATCGACGATACCCTCAGAACAAACGCTCTCCTCACCACAAATATAAGAAGGCCGTCTTTGTGTGCCTTGATGCTGGCTGTGTTCCTCACTGGAGGGTTCGCACAAGAGGGTCTCACTGTGCTGGACAGCATCAAAGCACCGTACGACCAACGGTTAGTGCTCTGGGGACACGCATCCGGCGATCAAATCTACATTTGTCAATCTTCGACACCGGGCGATTCTCAATTTGCCTGGGTGCTCAGCGCACCCGACGCGAACCTTGTTGACGATAATGGGGAGGCGATTGCAAAGCACTTCGCCGGACCTACATGGCAGTCAACCGACGGAAGTCAGGTAAAAGGAAAGGTCGTCAGCCAAGCTGCTCCCGACCCTGATTCGATTCCGTGGCTGCTGCTCACCGCCACCGATCACACCGGAACAGGCATCATGAGTGACGTTCGTACCATACGGCGCCTTAACACCAAGGGCGGCAAAGCACCCACCACGGGCTGTGACGCCCAACACCAGGGCGAAAAATCGCGGGTCAGCTACACAGCTGATTACTACTTTTACGCCCTGGCAAAATAGATTCATCGCCGGAACGATTTTCCACTTGCAACAATTTCCAAAGGGTGTTTAATGACCGTTACAGCACTCTCTCGTGCCGGAACTAAGAATGAGGGTAGTGTCGAGGCACGAGGACTTTTTCAGAACCCACAAGCGGGTAAAGGAGGGTATCGTATCGTAGCGACAACAATCATTCCACCGGTTTTCAGCCTAGCTGCCGTGCCCTCAAACGGCGCTTGAAATCTTCCCTATTTTAGACCGGGCGTGGTCATCGACTGCGCCCGGTTTCGTGTTCCTGGGCTAGGCCGCCCGGCGGATATTATCGTTCTTGTCCCGGTCGCTCAACCGAGCGCGCTGTCCGGTGATCAAGCGAACGATTGCCGTCAGAAGCACAGCTCCCCCGATGGCCACCAGAATGGTGTACACCATTCCACCCTCTCCGGCGAAGCCTAACGACCGCATGATCCAGCCGCCGATAACCGCTCCAACAATGCCCAGAATGATGTCCATGAGCACTCCATATCCAGCCCCGCGCATCAACTTGCCGGTTGCCCATCCCGCGATCAATCCGACCACCGCCCACCAAAGTATATTTGTCACGCCACACCTCCATCGTTTCGTGGGATGCCAGAGCTTCGGATGAGGTGCATTTCTGCAGGTGAAATAGATGGGGTTAAGCCGAGTGCTTTATTCAGTTGCCGGTAGCGCTCCGCCCCACGCCTGGAAGTTGCAGCGTGTGGCCGTGAGGTCAAATCCAAATGGTCTTATTGTATCGGCACTGCGGCGTTGAGCCGTCCGTCCGAGGAGACAATGCATGAGTACGCGTTCCCGCGACCTTGGATACCTGGACTCTGGAGGTTTGCAATGGGAAGGACATAGCTTCCGGATCGGGTAATCGTCGTCGCGTTCTCATTCGGCAAGTCGCAACTCGCGTCAACCCACACCATCGCGCTCACGCCCGGGGATAGCCTCACCTTCAACAGCACATCGCTTCCCTGCTGCTCCAGCGCCTGCTGCTCACGAACCACCACCACCACACGACTGGAGGCAGTAGCACTCGCCGCATGGGCCATGGTGGACAGGGCCAACAGGAGAAGCAGCGTTATTTTATGCGCACCTTGCATGGTATGAGCCGCCACCGATCGCATCGAACATTCGCGCAGCGGTGTTCATTTGGATATATCGGCAACTCACCGCGGTTTCTTTAGATGCAATTTTGCGATGCGGTTATGGCTATGAATGTTTGCTTTAGAATGAGAGGCTTACATGCCTGCGGCGAGATGGTGTCAAGATTTTAGCGAGAGGACCGAGGAGATCGATCCCGGCAAATTCGACGGCCTACGCCGGAGAGAAGCAATGCAAGACGCACGATTCTATGGGTGATAACGAATTACGGCCGCCGATACGAGTCTGCGGAAGCGCGCTATTGATTGGCTCCGCCGCTGCCACGAGTCGTCTTGGTTGCGTCATTGAGATCGATTTTCTGATCGATCATGACGTGTACGGGCTTCTCGATTTTGCGGATGCCGATCTCGAAAGAGATTGGATTCGCCGTCGCGTCCAACCGGATAGCAATTGACTGCTTGCCGGGCGATAGGAGCGTAGAGCCTTCAGGAAGCGTCTGCTCGTCGATCGCCAAATCATAATCACCTTCCCGGAGGTTGTAGAAGGTGAAATTGCCGTCGGCATCCGGCGTCGTGTAGCGCCGCAAAGGAAGAAGCCAGACTACGACGCCGTCGACGGGGATGGTGGATGGCGCGGTGAGCTTGCCGGTCAGAGAGGTGAGCCGAATCACGTTCAGGTCAGTCCGAACCGTGGAACGCGGCTCCACTCGAACGTGCTCCCCAATCGCCGTTCCGGTATCAAAGTCCGCAGGCAGAACCTGCATATCGAGATCGATGCGATGGACGCCTTCGGGAACGTCGGAGAAACGGTAGTGCCCTCCGTCTTGCGTAATCGAGACGCGTTCCCCGTCGAGGCTTACGGGGATGCCTTCGACGCCGCGGTTTCCGGAGAGCATCTGCTCGACGACGACGCCTTCCACCACTCCTACCAGCGGATTGTGAATCGCAGCGTAATGCTCCCAGCCGCCGCCCATTTGGTTTGCCGCACCCCAACGCAGTTGCTTGCCGAAGCGGAAATACGTACTCCACTGGTTAAATGCAGAGATGGTATTTGAGACGGGGACACCTTGGCTCTGCATCACAAAGATGTTCTCCGGATTCAAAGTCGTGTTCAGTGTGTTGCGGAATACTTCCGCCTGCAGACTCCATCCATGAGCAATGGGTGCGGTGACACCGACCACCGTGGATCGGTAGCTGTTGGTCGCAAAGAGGGTGCTATTGAGCAGATCGTTGCCTGCCTCCACGTATCCGTACGCGCTCAAGCGCCGCAAATTCACCTGGGCCGATCCACGAAAATAGAGTGTGTTATCCGTTTGTGTACTGTCCGCACTCTGCAGACGTACGGCTGCTCCCAACACCATGCGCTTCACCATGAACGTGTCCTCAATCTCCGTCGAATGCTGCTTGCTGGTGGTCTGATTCGAGTCAAGCTTCAGGTCCATGAAGGAGAATCGCAGGTTGTGGCGCTGGATGGTGCGGTCGAGACTCAGAATAAGCTGCTGGTCGGTCGAGTTCTGCTCCTGTGAGCCTGACGTCTGGCTCGAGAGAGCAGGCAACGAGAGGAACTGTATTTCAGAAACATTCGCACCGGCGCTCAGCTTCCACGGCAGCACAAACGAGCTCCCAGCCGAATAACCCGTGCTGCGAAAATCGGAAACTTCAGGGTCATCCGCCAGATTGTTCGAATAGTGGTTTGCCGAAGCGCTGAACTGGATACGCGGGGTTAAACGGTAACGAGCTTCCCCAAAGGCGCCCTTCCGGTCGCCCGCGAAGTAGCCCAGCAACGGAAAATAGGAGGCCGTCTCATAGGTGTAATTGGCGCGTAAAGTAAGTTTGTCGGACTCCCATGCGGGACCAAACAAAGCCGATGCTGGACCTCCAACTTTGCCGCCCTCGGGCGCTTCCTCCGCGCGAGAGAGCGTTGCCTCGCCGTAAAGCCGCATCCGCTTGGTAAAGGCGTAGGTCGATTGGGCCTGGAGGGTATTGACCGAAAGGAATTGCCGGCCAACCGGAAACAAGAATGCATTGTTGTCGATCTGGCTCTGGCTGCTGCCAAAGTGGAGATATCGCATCCCGATCTGCAGATGCTCGCCGATCTGTTGCCGCGCAAACGTACCCAGTACGGTTTGAGGCGCAAGCACGCGGAACGTGATCCGCGGCCCCTCCTGCAGCGTCTCATCTCCGATGAAAAAGCCGAACGTCCGGGTGTCGCGCGAAGCCTCCATACGAAATCCGCGCGAGGCAATCTCAGGGTTATAGATGTTGTTAAACGGATTGTCGACCATGTTGGAGGCGATTCGAAAGTCACCGCCTGTAAACCGCCAGTGCTGCCCGAGTACGGAGATTTGCTGAAGGTCGAGGAAATTCTCGCCCATCTGCAAAGCGCCCTGGCTGCCGTACGCCTGGAGGCTGCCGCTGATTAGGCCGAAGCCTCCCTTGAACTCACGGAAGTCGACCGCCACGCCCGAGGTGTCGACCAAATCCTGGCCACTGCCTCCCAGGTAATAGCCCTGAAGCGCAACATTGGCCTCGCCGGCACTGGGTGGCACGGGCGGACGTTCGCCAGGCTGCTGCGACTCCTGCGCATACAGCCCCGGAAGCCAGAGCATGAATGCGATGATCGCCAGCGTGATCCCCAGAACCAACGTTCTGCTTGCGTGGGGACACGGCAGCCCATCATTTCTTGGAGAGATCCGCACTCACGACCGCCTTACCCTCTTGAATCTCGCCGTTGCCGATATCGACTCTCGCTCGCAGCGTGTAGGTCCCTGCTTCCAGCGGAACGCTCAGCGGGAACAAGAAGCGTTGTTCGCGATTCGGAAGTACCGGAATCGACTGGAAATCGTCAGACTCGATGACCTTACCTGCGGCGTCGAGCACGTCGAGCTTGCCCGTGGGGCGGAAATACATTCCACCGCGATTTGCCATCACCACCACCGCGCGCCACGAGCCTTTAGGATTGTCCTTGTCGGCTACGTTCTCCAGTTTGAACTCTTTCAGTCCGCCATCGATCTGCGGATTGCCGACGACAACGTAAAAAGCCGCGACTACGCGCACCGCCATCCTCATGCCCGTGCCGGTTATCTCCTCGGCAGCTGGCAGGGTGGTAAATCCGGCAGCGCAGTGATAGCTGCCTTCGTGCGCACCCGGTGGCACATGGATGGTGTAGCGTATCGGCAACTGCGCCGGGGATTCCAGCTCAGTTTCCATCGGATTCACGCTCAGCCACTGGCGGCATGAGTAGGCCGCCTCCTGCTTGTTTTCGCGTTCAAATTGCGGCGTGTCTTCACCGTCGATGTAGAAATCAAGCAGTTCGGCCCGGATGCGCATCTTGCCGGCCGAATTGTTCGTCAGGTTGACCGATCCCGAGTGCTGGTTGCCCGGCGCCATGCGAATCTCCAGGCGCATGGGAGCCAGTCCGAGTCCCACCTGCGCGCAAACAGGAAGTGAGAACAACAACACCGCCAGAACAACTGCGGCTAGGGGATAACGACGTTGTAGGTGAGAATGAGTGTGCATGTTTCCGCCGTGTACTTCCAATTGTCTGCAAAATTGTAATTCAGTGTGACGGTGAAATTAGGGTCGCAAGTTCCGGTCAAAGTACCGGTAGCGATCGGTACCCCCGCAGCGTTCAATTGCGGCGATCCTGCGATACAGGCCGCCGACGCACAACTGAGGCTGGATTGAGCGCTCGCGCAGGTCACGGTCACCGCCGAAACCGGAATGTTGCCACAGGCCGCGCCTCCAGTGAAACCGGTTGCGCTTACAGTCAGTTCTCCAGTGCCGCCCCCCGGAAAATCGGCATCCCCGTAGGTAAACGTTGTGATCGGACTGCCGAGTACGCTCGGAAGCGTACCAGGATTGGTGGCCGCAAAATTGACTGTAGCCGGAGTAACTACTGGCCCCGGTGGGGTAGCAGCCGGGCGCGGCTTCGCCGCCGCATTGGCAATGTTGGTTGGAGAAGCCGGAGGGCGTGGGGCTTTTGTTTGTCCCCACGCCACTCCCACTGTCAGGATCGCCGAAGTCAACACCGCAACTATTCGCGAACGATACATCCTGCGCCCTGCCCCTTTAGTTATGCAGCGGAAATGGTCCAGGTCACCGTCGCAGTATAGGCGCCAGTGGCGTAGGCCGGATCGTTCACCAGGGTCCAGTTTACGGCATTGCCGCTGTTTCCGCCTTTGGCAGAGTGAGCGCCGCCGACGAAAGATGCCACAGGGGTAGCAACCGACGTGGAAGCGGTCTGTGCGGCGGGGGCAGAAGCTGGCGCAACCGGAGACGAGACGTAGGTCAGCAGATCGCCGGTGGTGCCAGAGGTAGCCACGGACGGGCCGTTAGCCGGAGTGAAGTCGCCAGTAACCTGGAGCTGGATGTTACCGCTGCCGGTCGCGCTGGTGCGGACGTAGTAGGTGAAGGTGCTGCTCCCGGTGTAGTTGGCGAAAAAGTTCCCGCTTTCGGTCAAGGTTGCGTTGGTGGGAACCGTCAAGCCGGCTTCGGCTGCCACGGTGACACCGACTGTCGATGTTTGCAAGGCTTGAGCGAAGGCGCACGGCACGAACAGCGCCGCAACGACCGCAAGTAAAGCAAGTTTCTTCATCATGATTCTATCTCTCCTGATTAAGCCGCACTGATGGTGAAAGTTACAGTTGACGTGTACGACCCGGTTTTGTACTTCGGATCGTTGACGAGGGTCCAACTGACAGAACCGCTGTCCCCTGGAGAAGTGGAATGTTTATCAACCCCCAATGTAAGCACTGACGTGCTGGTGGTGGTTGAAGCCGTTTGCGCCGAAGCGCACGGGGTCGGAGCCGACCCACCGCTGCCGGTACACGTGTAAGTCAGCGTGTCTCCCGCAGTCGGCGGAGTGGCCACGGACGGGCCGTTTGCCGGCGAGAAATCGGACGTCACCTTAAGCGTTACGCTGCCCGATCCCGTCGTCTGCGAGGTGCGGATCTGGTAGGTAAAGTTGGTTGTGCCCGTGAAACTGGTGAAGCTCGTTCCCGTCTCAGTGAGAGGCGTGGATCCGTTCGTGATACTGATCGTGGCCTCTGCCCCAATGGTGACAGTGACGGTGGTCGTCCCGGTGGCGGTCGCTTGCGCGAATGCCGCCGGGGAGAAGGCCAGCGTTGCCAAAATCAAGATGAACGAAAGCTTTCGCATTACCCTCTTTCCTAGGAGGCGCTAATCGTGAACGTCACGGTCGAGTTGTAAGTGCCGACCTTGTACTTGGGATCGTTGGTCAATGTCCAGTTCACCGTTCCGCTGTCACCGGGCGATGCGGCAGAGTACTTGGTGGCACCCACGGTCAGCACCGAGGTGGTGCTGCTCGTCGAAGCCGTCAGTGGTCCGGTGCACGCGGTCGGCGTTGAAGTGCCGGAAGCGGCGCATGTGTAGGTCAGAGCATCGCCCACAGTTGGCGGCGTGGTAACCGAAGGACCGCCGGTAGGCGCAAAATCCGTGGTCACTTCCAACGTAACGCTGCCGCCGGTGTTAGTGCGGATCATGTAGTGGAAGGCAGTCGAGCCGGTGTAACTCGTGAAGCTGGTACCTTCGGCGAGCGTGGTCGATGCGGGAATCGTCAGCACTCCCTCGGCGCCAACCGCAACAGTCACGGTTGTAGCGTTAGCAGCGAACGCTGCTGGCGTAAGCGCCAGAGCGAGAAGAGCAAATACTAATATGTGCCTTTTCATCTCACACCTTCCGACGTCACGTCACGCTGACCGTGGACGTCGTCCCAGAGAGAGAACTGCAACCGTTCACAAGAATGATCGCGGCCTCTCGCACCAATGGTGACGGTGGTCTTCCCCGTGGCAGTCGCTTGCGCGAATGCCGCCGGGGAGTGGACCGGAGTTGCCAAAATCAAGAGGAACGAAAGCTTTCGCATTACACTCTTCCCTGAACTAGGAGGCGCTAATCGTGAACGTCACGGTCGAGCTGTAGGTACCGACCTTGTACTTGGGATCGTTGGTCAGCGTCCAGTTCACCGTTGCGCTGTCACCGGGCGATGCGGCGGAGTACTTGGTGGCACCCACGGTCAGCACCGAGGTGGTGGTGGTCGTCGAAGCCGTCAGCGGTCCGGTGCACGCGGTCGGCGTTGAAGTGCCGGAGGCCGTGCATGAGTAGGTCAGAGCATCACCCGCGGTAGGCGGCGTGAGAACCGAAGGTCCGCCGGTAGGCGCGAAATCCGTGGTTACCTGCAACGTAACGCTGCCGGCGGTGCTGGTGCGGATCATGTAGTTGAAGGCAGTCGAGCCGGTGTAATTCGTGAAGGCGCTGCCTTCGGCGAGCGTGGTCGCCGCGGGAATCGTCAGCAATCCCTCGGCGCCAACCGTCACGCTCACGGTTGTAGCGTTAGCAGCGAATGCGGCTGGCGTAAGCGCCAGAGCGAAGAGAGCAAATACCAATGCGATTTTTTTCATTTCACATCCTCCGACGTCACGTCGCGCTGACCGTGAACGTCAATGTTGCGGAATATGTACCTGTTTTGTACTGCGAGCTGTTTGCCAACGTGAACAGAACCTGAACCGATTGCGGATTGGTGCCGGTGCATCCCGTACCCGTGCAGGAGGAAGCAGCAAAATTGACAACCGGAGTTGTGGTGGTGGTACTGAGCGTCTGAGTGCCCGAGCAGGCGGTGCCCACCGTGGCCGCACTGCAGACGTAAGTCAAGTTCCCACTCGCAATCTTGGGTCCGGTGGTCGGAGAAAATTCTGCGGCTTGGAGCGTAATGCTCCCGCCCCCCGAAGCCTGGGTATTGCGGATATTGAACTGAATGCTCGTCGAAGGACTCGTGAACGTTCCGAAGGCCGTTCCGCTTTCGGTGAGCCTGACGCTTGCCGGGGTCGTAATGCTGGACGCCGGGGAAAGCACGATGTTTAAGGTCTGAGTTTGCGCCCAAGCGGCCGACGGGCCCACACAAATCAGGGAAATAGGAGCCAGCATCTTGAGCAATTTCAAAATGTTTTGTAGAGACAACGCCACAACATCGGCCAGTAGAATGGGTTTCCACTGGTGCCGATGAGCCCGCATTGTCTCTGCCATAATCATCGTGAAATCCTTGTCTTCCTATGCATTGAGTGCGGAAGCACAGTCCTCCCTTTCGCTTCAATTGGTCCCAAAATGGAGCAAAAAGAAGCGACATAACACTCAAGCGGTTGGGTTTAATATTCCTTTAATGAAACTATACGAAACAGAGTTCCTGAATAGAAAGACAAATCGGCGTGGGGCTAACCACGTTAGTACCCACCTTGATTAAAACTAAAGTGTTGTATCCCCTGGATTGCGGTTTTTGAGACGATAACGGCCCGGAATTCCAAGACGCTGCCCTGTCCTGCTCCCCTAATCAAGGAGAAACCTTCCGTGTGACTGCAATCAAATGTGACGAATCGAATGTGGCAAGGATATGCGGGCTGGCCGAGTTGCCGGGCATTCCTGGCACGCCGCCCCGACGAATTCAATCCTGAAGAACTGGTGCGGGCGACGCGGGTAGAGAGGGCGTAGCGAAGTTGAAGGTAGGAAAAGGCCGGGGCAAGCGTCGCCCTGGCCTCCGTGCTATGAGCGATTTAGGGCGTCAGCCCGCCCGCCCCATGCAGCCGGCCGGGCCTGCAATTCACTCTGAGTCATTGCACAAGCTGAAAAGAGTTGAGCTCACGGAGCAGTTTGGCCGTATCAATCGGTTTGAATAGATACCCGTCGCAAAGCTCCCGGAATGATTGCATCACTTCTTTCAGGTCAGTCACCGCGGTGGTCATGATGATCTTGACACCATGATGGGAGAGAATGCCGCGTGCTTCTTCCTGAGCCCGCACTTGTTTCACCGCCTCCTGCCCGTCCATCTCGGGCATCATGATGTCCATGCAAATCAGGTCGTAGGCTGAGCCCTGGTCGGCGGCGATCCGAAATGCTTCTACCGCTTCTTTTCCGTTTACTGCGATGTGGCATTCGCCATAGCGGGAGAGGAAAGTTTGCATAAATAGCCGGCTGGTGAAATCGTCTTCAACGATAAGCGTTTTCATGATGTGCCTTCTTTCTTAGGTTTATAGCCATCCTGTGTGTTGCAGCGCGCTCTTGAACGCCTCGAATTCCTCAACCGCCCGGGGCAGCAACTCGCTGACCTGGTCCAACTCTCCCGCGCCCGAGGCCCGCTCCATCTCAAGGGCAATTGCGCACAGAGCGCCGGCCGAAACCGTTGCCGCGGAGCCTTTGAGCGTATGCGCTTGCAAGCGGACACCGGACCCATTCGACTCGACGAGGCACTTCCGCAGATGGTTCATCTGCGATGGGAAATCCGCGAGGAAGCCTTTGAGAATTACGCCGGCAAGCTGGCGATCTCCCATGAGCCGCTTCAAAAACACCTCTGAATCAAAAATAGCTGCCGCTGGCTCCGAGACGGTCGGTCCAGCAGTTTGAAGCGTGGCTCGGCCATCCGCCCGGGGGCACCACTTTGCCAGCACTTCGCCGAGTTGGTGCAGATCCACCGGCTTCGAGAGGTAACCGTCCATCCCCTCGCGAATACATCGCTCCCGGTCGCCGGACATCGCACTGGCGGTGAAGGCGATGATGGGAATGTGAGGAGCACTCGACTCGCGAATCAGGTGGGTCGCTTCAAAGCCGTCCATCACCGGCATCTGGCAGTCCATCAAAACCAGATGGTAGCCGCTGGTTTGTAGCGCTGCGACAGCTTCGGAGCCATTGACGACGGCGTCGGCTTGATAGCCAAGGTTTTCCAGTTGCGCCAACACCACGGCCCGGTTGGTAATGTTGTCCTCTGCAACCAGGATTCGTCCCTCACTCCCCGTCATTTTGCTCGGCGCTAGGACGACGCCATCGATTCGCTCGCTCGCGGCTTTCCGCAGACGCTTCGAGACCGGCTCCTCAATCGCCGCCAAGGCCAGCTCAGGCGCCCTTTCAAAGTCCGCAGTGAACCAGAAAGTGGAACCCTGGCCCTCCTGGCTTTCGAGCCCGATCTGACCGCCCATCATCTTGACAAGCTGCTTACAGATCGCCAGCCCAAGCCCAGTGCCTCCGTACTTCCGCGTCGTGGAGGCGTCAGCTTGGGTGAAGGGCGAGAATAGCGTGGCTACTTGCTCCGGCCGTATCCCGATTCCTGTATCGGTGATGCTGAAACGAAGTGTTGCCGTGTCGTCGCACTGGCCTTCGAGCACAGCTTCCAGCGTTACCTCGCCACGCTCGGTGAACTTGATGGCATTGCCGATGAGATTGGTCAACACTTGGCGCAGCCGGTGCGCATCACCGCACAACAGCGGCGGTATCTTCCGCGAGACGTGCGAATGTAACGCCAGATTTTTCGTGCTCGCCTGGAGGCGCAAAAGCCGGACCAAGTCTCCGACCGTGTGACGCACGCTGAAGGTTAGATTCTCTAGCTTGATCTTCTCCGCCTCGATTTTGGAGAGGTCCAGGATATCGTCGATCAGCGAGAGAAGGGTGTGCCCGCTGTTCTGAGCCATGTTGGCGTATTCCCGTTGTTTCGCGGAGAGATCCGTCTCTAAAAGCAGTTGGATCATGCCGATGACGCCGTTCATCGGCGTGCGAATTTCGTGGCTCATGTTGGCCAGGAAACGGCTCTTTGCCAGATTGGCGGCATCCGCCTCATCTCGGGCGTGAATCAACTCCTCCTCGTACCGCTTGCGCTCGGTAATCTCCTCCGCAATTCCCGCGACCCGAATCAGTTCTCCGGCTTGGTCGCGAATCGGAAACGCCCGGCTCCGAATCCATTTCTCCTGCCCGTCGGGGGTCCGTATGCGGTACTCCGTTTCGACAGCTTCTCCCTGCATTTGCCTTGCAAACATCAAACGGGACTGTTTCAGGTCGTCGGGATGGATCGCCTCCACCCGGGACTCCGGGTTTTCGTAAATGCTCTTGCAGCTCCTGCCCCAAACCTGCTCATACGCCGGACTGACATAGAGGAACTTGTCGGATGCAGAGTTCCTCATCCAAAAGACCTCACTAATATTTTCCGCTAACTGGCGGAACTTCTCCTCGCTGCTTCGCAACGCTTGCTCGGCTTGCCTGCGCTCGGTGATGTCCGCACTAAGGCCGATGTGCCCGAGGAAAGTTCCCTCCGCAGATAAGCGCGGCTCCGCGTGACAGCCGAAGCGTCGCCACTCGCCATCGGCGCGCCGGAAGCGGGGTTCGGCCCTGAAGGACCCACGTTCCCTCACCGCACCTTGGAATGCCGCGAGATACTCCGGCAAATCGTCCGGGTGAACCAGCGACTGCCACCCGTCTCCTTCCGACTGCTCCAGGGTGACACCGCAGAATTCCCTGGATGCCCGGTTGATGAACTCAATTCCTCCCTCCGCGTTGGTGACCCACATCATCGACGGACAGCTATCGGCCATGACGCGGAAGCGCTCTTCGCTCTCGCGCAGCGCATCGTCGGCCCGCTTGCGCTCCGTGATGTCGCGAAGAATGGTAGAGATGGCGGTCACTTCTCCGGCGGAGTTTCTGATGGGGAATCCCGTAACCGATACGTGAAAGATCCGCCCGTCCTTGCGCCGGCACAAGCCTTCGTACTGCGAGCAGGAATTGCCTTGCAATAGGTGCTGAGCAAAGCGCTCCAAGCGCGTCAACCGTTCGGGTGGCACCAGCATGGAGACGTGCTTCCCGATCACGTCTCCGGCGGAGTAGCCAAAAATTGCTTCCGCCCCGCGATTCCAGGTGAGGACGATTTTCGCGGGGGAAAGAGTAATGATAGAGTCCTCGGAATTTTCTACGATTGCAGCAAGCAACCCTCGCGCTTCCTCGGCCGCCCGCCGCTCGGTCACGTCGTGCTTGATCGCGATGAAGCTGGCAATCTCGCCATCGGCGCCGCGCACCGGAGTGATTCGCATCTCCTCGTTATAAAAGCTTCCGTCCTTGCGCCGGTTGACCATCTCGCCGTGCCAGACCCGCCCGGCCCGGATGGTGCTCCAGAGCTCCTCATAAAATGCGGCCGTCATGCGTCCCGACTTGAGCAGGCGCGGGTTCTGCCCAGCCACTTCCGCGATGGAGTATCCCGTCATCGCGATGAAGGCGGGATTCACGTATCGGATTCTACCGTCGGGATCGGTGATCACCAGACCGTCTGCGGCTTGTTCTACGGCTGCCACCAAGTCGGCTTGCCCGACCCGGTCGATTTCCTGACACATGCTTTGGCTCCCCAGGGTTTAACACCTTTACTGTGCTTATCGGCCTGCTTCAGGGTTGCTTGAAAGTGAACGCTCAGCAAGGATCGGCCGGAAGTTGGCTTCACCGCTCGATTCCCAGCAGTACGGTGTCGTCGGTCACCGCGATTCCCGCAGTGATATCGTCCACCACGGCGGGAACCAGCGCTGCCAGCGGTAGCGACTGCCGCTTCCGGCACGCCTCGGCCAGACGTCCGATCCCGTCCTCATGCGAGCCACCGGTCTCAATCAATCCATCGGAGTACAAATACATCCGATCGCCAGCCTGCATGGTCAGCTCCGCCGAGCCGAAGACCGCATCGCGAAAGGCACCGACCACGTCCCCCGCCAGACGCACAACACTTACCGGACTCCCATCCGAGTGAACCAGGATGAGCGGAGGGTGGCCGGCACTGACCAGCGACAGGCGCCCGGTTCGATGATTGAGACGCGCAAATATTAAGGTGAAAAAAGCTCCCGAAGGGAGAACACGGCAGAGCGCGCTATTGATGGAACTCACGATCTCCGGCGGCAGATAGACGGGACTGGCATACTCGGCGGCCAATGCCTTCAGCGCGGCAATCCAGAACGAGGCTGCAAGATCATGCCCGCTTGCGTCGGCGACCAGATAGTCCACCAATCCCTCACCGCCGGGAATCACATCGTAGAAATCCCCTCCGGCGGCCAGAACCTGGCGCAGGCAGACCTGAAACCTGGCCTGGGGTATATCCTCGGGGCTCGGCATTAGGCTCATCTGTGCCGCCGCCAAACTTTGTAAGCGCTCCGCCTGCAGCTCCACCAGTCGCTCGCGGATTTGTTTTAGTCCCAGATGGGTGCGCACGCGAGCCAGCAGTTCAGCTCCGGTCACGGGCTTGGTGACGTAGTCAACTCCGCCAACCTCAAATCCCTTTACCTTGGTGGACACATCCTCCTCGGCGGAGATGAACAGAATGGGCGCGGACGCGGTGGATGAATCGCCCTTCAGCGAGCGGCAGATATCGAAGCCGGAGCCATCAGGGAGATTCACGTCAAGCAGGACCAGGTCGGGATGCTGCCGGGGGATGCGGCACAGAGCTTCGGCGACGTTTGCGGCAGAGGCAGTCAGAAAGCCGGCGCGTTGGAGGATTCCCTCAATCGCACAGACCGTAGTGCAATCGTCATCGACGACGAAAATCAGCGGAGGGCGCTTCCCCCGATCTTCATCCCGCATGAAGCGATCTCCTCGCCTGACACCAGATTCTGTGTTGCCTGTGGGCGCGCCACTCCTCGCCAGCCGCTTCGCCGGAAGCGGTCCGCCCTCGCGTCCGCAAGGATACCTTTCAAGTACATCGGCAATTTCCCGCCTTAGATTAGCTTCAAATCCTGCGTAGTGCTTAAATTGATTGGGGATGAAGGATCGGACCGAAGTGGAACTGCCGGCGTACGGCTGCCAGCCACGTTCGTCGAAGAAAAGGCTCCAGTTTCCTACCGGGCCTTCTCACCAACTCATCGTGGAATTCATCTCTCGAAACGCAGTCGAAGTCTTACGGCCTGCCCTGATCAGGGCTTCCGTGCCAACGTGTAAACGAGTCCCTAACAACGCGCCACAGCGAGCCTCGGTTTTCAGCAATCGAGCTTCAGCCATTGCCAGGCACCCTTTTGCGGGAAATAGATTCCGCGGAAGAAGAGTCGGGACACCAGATGGCTGATTTTGTAGGCCGCCGGTTCGTTCGCAATCGAATCCAGCGCTCTCTCGGTTGCCGCCGGACTGTAGGAGTTCGTCCATGCATAGCGCACCTCATCCTGCACCTCCGGGATGGTGATCTTCAGAGGTGTGTGCGCCATCTGGAACGGTGCAAACTCAAGCCAGTGTTTCGACCGCGTCAGCCGTCCTTCGCTTTCCAGGCGGGCGTACAACGGAGTTGCGGGAAAGGGCGTAATTTGCCCGAAAACGGGCAGAACCTGGCGGCCATTCGCGGATCTGGGCCAGGGTGCGCTCGGCCACGCCGGGGGTATCGTGATCCAGTCCGAAGATAAATGACGTGATCGCGTAGATGTTGCGCCGTGCCAGCGCCTGGAGCACGCCGGCATATTCCTCCGGCTTATTGAAGCCCTTGTTGACGCTGGCCAGATTGGCTGGATCGAGCGACTCCATGCCGATGAAGATCCATCGCCCGCCTGAGGCCGCGATCAGATCCAGCAGTTCCTCGTCCCGCAACAGGTTGGCGCTGATCTGCCCCACCCATGAAAGCTCGGCTCCCGCGGCAATGATGTCGCGCAGAAGGGACTTGGTGCGCTTCACGTTGATCGCAAAATTGTCATCGACGAAGAAGACGGCGATCTGGCCCTTGGTGTCGCGGGCGCGCTGTTTGAGTCTGAGCATCTCTTTGACGACGCTCTGGTTCGACCGGAAGCGGATCGAGTCGCCGAAGAAGCCGGTGACCGTGCAGAACTCGCAGCCATAAGGACAGCCGCGTCCGGATCTCGATGGGAATAATGTGAAATGTCTCCCATGGGTACCCCGAAGCGGCGCATGATCGGGCGCACAAAGCCCGGGATTCGATTGAACTGCTGCAGGTCGAGAGAGTCCCAAGGAATCGCCGGGTAATCCTGCAACGTCGGCTTGCGGTCCTTCCCGGATGCGTCGGTCGCAGTGTAGATCTCCTTGAGTTGGCCCCGAGCCGCATCTTCCACGATCAGCGGCCAGGTTTCATCCGCTTCGCCCAGGGCCAGGGCATCGGCATGACGCGCTTCGCCATTGCGCCCGAGCGCTTCGTCGGGAACTTCGGTTACGTGCGGTCCGCCCATGACGACTGGAATACCGGCGGCACGGATCGAATCCGCCACGCGGTACGCTTTGGCGATCATGCGGGTCATGGCTCCGATGCCGACCAGTCCGACCCCTTCGGTCGACAACGAACTGGACCAGTTCGGCGTCGCTCATCGGTCGTGTGTTGCCGTCGATCAGAATAACTTCATGGCCGGCGGGCGTGAGCGCCTGCAGCAGAAACATCCAGAGGTGAGGCATGAAGTTCTGCGTGATGCCATTGTCGGGATTGTAGAGAAGGATTTTCAGTTTGCCGGTCCTGAGCGCCAGCCATTGATGCTGGCGGCTCGTCTCTCCCGGCAAATTGTCCGCTAGCCTGCAAAATGAATTGGGGCCGCTGTCCGAACGGGAGTGACGGTAGACCTCTAGCTTATCATTATTCGTCTTGGCCCTTATGTTAACAACCTGTGACAAGTGACCCGTTGTACGGTCCAAAGTCGTGGAAGTGCACAGCCACAGGTATTCCGGATGCTTGCCGCACTGTTTATGGCCACGCGCTCCGGGGTTATCTGTCACAGACTTCCCGAGCACACCCATCGATAATCGCTGGGGTGTGCAGGGTCGATGTCAATCCAGGTGCGGTTTCACGGTCGGAGAGTGAGCAGATGCCTTTGACAACCAGGGGGAACGAAACGCCAGGACCGACCGTTCATGATGAGCGCGAACTCCAAGCGCTGGTCGAAGTATTCGACTGCATCAGCTCTCACACGGATCTGCAGCAACTCTTTGACGACCTCGCCTCCCGCCTCCGCCGGCTCGTCCCTTTCGATGCACTTTACGTGAGCCTTCACGATCCGGCTCGCGACGTGATGAGGGTTAGCTTTGTCGAGACTACGAGCCCAATGTCGATCCCTGTCGGGCTTGAACTTCCGATCAGCGAATCGCCCACCGGAATCGCTTGGAAGACTCAACAAGCGGTCCTGCTTGACGGTCTTGCGGACGAAACCCGGTTTCCGGTTGCAACTCGGGTCTTTCTGGAGAGTGAGATTCGCCGGGTATGCCTGCTCCCACTCACTACCGCGGGGCGAAGGCTAGGCGCCGTCGCATTCGGGCGCAAGGAAGACACCGCTTTTTCAGACAGTGAGTTGGAGTTGCTGCGAAAAGCAATTTCCGAGGCTGCCCTGGCCGTCGACAATCACCTACGTTCTCAGGAGGTCATCTCTTACGAGAAACAGTTGAAAGAAGAGCGGGACCGAACCCTGCTGCTTCTCGAGGTTACCAACGCACTGGTAAGAAACCTCGAACTGGAAGAACTCTTCCGAGCGATTTCTCCTTCCTTGCGCCGAATCATGCGCCTCGATTACGCCGCGCTGATCCTGGCCGATGGAGACGATAATCTCCGCCTGTACGCGATTGACTTTCCCGAAGGCTCAGGTCTGGTCCATCCGGATCTGCCTTTCCCAAGGGAAGGCTCACTGGCCGGACGGGCTTTCAGCACCGGTAAGCCGCTTCTGGTGAGCCGACAAGACGTCACCCAGTACCCGGCAGTGGTAACCAGGATGCTGTTCTCCGAAGGCCTGAAATCCATTTGCTGCCTGCCCCTGCTGAACCGGGGGCGCACCGTGGGCGTGCTGACGATTGCCAGCCGCCGTGAAAACGCGTTCAGTATCGACGAAACCGACCTGCTTCGCCAGGTCGCCAATCCGGTGGCAATCGCCGTCGACAATGCTCTGGCTTTCCGTGAGATTGCCGAACTCAAGCAAAAGCTCGCCGAAGAAAAGTCCTATCTCGAAGATGAGATTCGCACCATATTGAATTTCGATGAAATCATCGGGGAGAGCACCGGACTAAGAGAAGTTTTACAAAACGTGCAGACGGTCGCGCCCACCGACGCCGCCGTCCTGATCCTTGGGGAAACCGGCACGGGCAAAGAATTAATCGCGCGCGCGATTCACCGGCTCAGCCGCCGCTCCGAGAGTCCGATGGTGAAGATCAACTGCTCGGCCATTCCAACCGGGTTGCTGGAAAGCGAACTCTTCGGACACGAGAAAGGCGCATTCACCGGGGCCATCTCGCAGAGGACCGGCAGGCTGGAATTAGCCAACAAGGGAACGATCTTTCTCGACGAAGTTGGGGATATCCCGCTGGAGCTACAGCCCAAGCTGCTACGCGTGCTCCAGGAAGGCGAGTTCGAAAGGCTGGGCAGCTCTCGAACCATTCATGTGGATGTGCGATTGGTTGCCGCGACCAATCGTGACCTCGCCCAAATGGTCGCCGATAACCAATTCCGCAGTGACCTCTACTACCGCTTACGAGTATTTCCAATCCTCGTGCCGCCGCTGCGCGAGCGCCAAGCCGATATCCCGGTTCTCGTCCACCACTTCACCCAGAAGTATGCGCGTCAAATGGGCAAGAAGATCAAGAAGATTCCCCAACAAGCGATGGACGCGCTCTGTAAATGGCCATGGCCAGGCAACATTCGGGAGATGGAAAACCTGATCGAAAGGGCCGTGATCCTCTCCCCAGGACCGGTCTTGAATGTTCCCATCAAAGAATTCAAAGAAGCGGCGAAGCAAAGTTCCGAAGCCGAAGGAACCCTGGAATCCGCCGAGCGCGATCATATCGCGCGCGTCCTGCGCGAGACCGGGGGTGTGATCTCCGGCCCGCAAGGAGCTGCCGCCAAGCTAGGCCTGAAACGAACCACTTTGCAGGGCAAGATGCGAAAGCTCGGGATCTTGCGCCACGACGCACCGGATCAGGGTCAGGGATAACGCGCGTTTCGTTCGGACCCAGCGCGCGATCGTGACCCGCCTGCCGCAACCTGCAATGCGACCCTGCACCTCCTCCGATTCCATCCAGCTCAGTTCCCTCTCCTATGCCTCCGAGTTCCCGCCAGGAAACGTCGTGCCCTCAACGACTTGCCCAAGACATGTCACGCTGCCCAGGTTTGGGCAGCAACTCGGCAACGACGGATGCCGAGCCGCGACCGCGCTTACGCTCTCAGACGGAAATTCGGCCATTTTCCCGGCTCATTTCAAAGCGCGCGGGCAGCACTGAAGAAATGGAAACCAAACTGCTTCTAGTCTCATCAGGAGAGGTACCGAAATGCTCAGGATCACAGTTCGAGACCAACCCGATCTCAGAATCATCCTGGAGGGGAAACTCGCGTCTGTTTGGGTCAATGAGCTGAGGAACGTTTGCAAGGATGTGCTCTCATGCCCGCAGTCACAGGACGTATGCATTGAACTGGCGGATGTTTCTTTTGTCGATGCAGCTGGCAAGGAGCTTCTGGCTGAGCTGAGCCGCCACGGCGTTCATTTGGTTGGCGATGATGCTGCGATGGACGCTCTTGTCGAGGGTATAGGAAAGAGCAGCGTCTGTATCTAACTGTATCCACTGCCCATTCTTGCGATCCCCGGAGCGAGCACTGACCACCAGTGCTGCTCTGCCACACAAAATTCACATACTCTGAACCTCCGCCAGACGGATGATTCCGTCGATCATTCCAGCTACGCTGGCGAATCTGTCCGGCCTTCTTCACCGCAGCCGCCGACGAATTCTTTCTGTCGGAATCGAGTCTGTTCGCCTCCCGGTCTCCCAAATCTCTACCCTGCCCTCCCACCCACATCCCAATTCTGCTTGCGCCGATTCACGGAGCGAAACTCAAGCGATGAAATTGCATTTGGCAGACGCATGCTGCCCAGATTTGGGCAGCATGCCCAACGATGGGCAGTTCCATTGTGAAGCCCGTGTGAATGCAAAATCGCGGAGCCGTTATCTCGCTGATAACACACACCATATTTTCGGCCGTAGCCTTTGCGATGAGTGGAAATCAAACTGCCCTTTAGTGTTGCGTACAAGACGGGCGATGCTGAGGTTCCAGTGCAGCGCGACCAGGGAACACTTTTAGGAGGCGGCCATGACAACATGCACGCATACCACTTCAAGACATTCTGTGCCGACAACTACGGCGACTACTACCGCGACCATTGAACTCCACGCATTTATGTGGCTATCCGATCTGTTCAAGAAGAGACATTGGACAAACCCGCGGCACCTCCACATCGATGAGAAGACCACGGGACGAGAGCTACTGGCTCAACTCGAGATCCCTACCGGACAAGTCGGCGTGATCTTTGTGAACGGCAGAGTGTTCGATCCGAAGGCCGCGGTCATCAAGCCCGGCGACCGGGTCGCCTTGGTCTCCCCTGGTGCCCCGCTGCCGTTTTGAAGCGCAGCGTGGACGAATCAAGGGTAGCGAACGGGAGACGGCCCCGATAGCCGTCAATGTACAACCGGGCCCGTTTCAAAATTGTAATTATCTCTTTACTGATAGGTGAAACTATGACAGCTCTTCTTGATCATGAAGTACAGACGTGGTGGGAAGTCGATTGCATCTATGAAGGCGCGCAAATGTGGGGGGTAGCTCCTGGCGATACCATCGAGGAAGCCCAAGCCAGCTTCAAAGCCACGCTCCGCCATCCAGGACATGCCACCATTGTTTCGGTTAAGCCGGTTCCTGAGTGCACGGGTGTCGAGTCAATGTGCGCTTGCCCGCGTTGCAATCCGTAGCCACGGCTCGCTGCTTCGTTGCCAGCCCATGTCCAACCCACCGCGAAGAGTCTGGTGGGTTGCTGATGACGGTGGAATAAGAGTCGCACTGGCGGCGAGAGTCGGCATGTTGGGCTGCCAATGGGCAGCCGCCGAGCAAATCTAGCGTCCTGGATCTGAGGTCTCACTGTAGCAGTCTTCGAAGCGACGATATGTCATGCGCCTGAACGGCGGAATGGGGCGATAGATCGACTCGCAGTGTAAAGACATTTGCGATAGAGAGACCAGCATTACGAGCCGCGACGACCGGGGCAACCCCGGTCACGGAGTAGTTTCCCCCTCGTCGAGCAAGGCTCTTCTTAGCTCCGTGAAGGTAATTTGGGCTCCGCTAGCGGACGGCCCATGCTGTAGTAATGGAAGCCCGCGGCAGCCATCTTCGTCAGGCTAAAAAGGTTTCGTCCATCAATCACAACCGGATAGCGCATCACCTGCCGCAGACGCTCGAGGTCGAGCGCGGCAAACTGCGGCCATTCGGTCACCACCAAAAGCGCGTGAGCGTCTTGAGCTGCTTCGAACTCGTTGCTGGCGTAGCGCAGACTCTCATGGGGAGGCAAAATGACCCGGGCCTTCTCCATTGCGGCCGGATCGTAGACGGAGACGATGCATTCGGCTGCCAGAAGACTCTTGACCGTCCTCATCGCCGGAGACTCGCGAATGTCATCGGTGCCGCCCTTGAAGGCGAGGCCGAGAACGCCGATGTGCTTCCCTTTCAGGGTCCAGAGCGCGCTGCGCAGCTTCTTCATAAAGCAAAGCTGCTGATTCTCATTGATCTCTTCGACGGATTTCAGGAGTTCGAAGTCGTAGCCGACGGTTTCCGCAATCTTGTAAAAGGCGCGCACATCCTTGGGAAAGCAGGAGCCTCCATAGCCGATTCCCGCGTTCAGGAAGCGGGCACCGATGCGAGAGTCGGCGCCGATGCCGGTGGCTACCTCCTGCACATCCGTCCCAACCAGTTCGCAGATGTTGGAGACGGCATTGATGAAGGAAATCTTCAGCGCCAGGAAGGCATTGGAGGCGTGCTTGATCAGTTCGGCGCTCTTGGCGCTGGTTTCCAGGTAGTGAACTCCGCCGCTAAGATCGCACGGACCGGGAACATGATCGGGACGGGAGAAGTAGCTGCCGTCGATCAGCGGCTGGTAAACCTGGCGCAACACCACACGCGCCCGCTCGGCATCGGCGCCGACGACGATCCGGTCGGGATAGAGGAAGTCCTCGATGGCCGTACCCTCGCGAAGAAACTCCGGATTGGAAACCACGTCGAAGTTCTCATCCTTGGCGCCATTGAAGCGGAGAGTGCGGCTGATCCACTGATTGGTAAGCACGGGAACCGTGCTCTTTTCCACCACCACCTTGTACTCGTGGAGTTCCGAGGCGATCTCACGAACCGATGCTTCGACGTAGGAGAGATCGGCCTCACCGGTGGGCGACTGGGGCGTGCCCACGGCGATGAAGATGACCGCAGCCTCACGCACCGCCGACGGCAGATCGCTGGTAAAGACCAGACGCTGGCCCCGGTGGCGAGCCAACATCTCCGGCAGCCGCTCCTCGTAGATTGGAACCCCGCCGGACTGGAGCTCGAAGACCTTCTCCGTGTCAATGTCCACACAAACGACCGAGTGACCGATTTCGGCGAAGCAAACCGCGGCAATCAATCCAACATAGCCGGAACCGATGACGGCGATCTTCAGAGGAGCGTTCTTTCGTAGCTGCTTCACGATCATTCCTTTTCCATGAAAAATACGGCGCCAGCGTTAAGTGTGCGTAGCCAGTCAATCAATCCTGCCGGAAAGACGGCACAACCGTCCTCGACTTCTCAGGATAACAGCCACCAAGCCTGCACAGGACAGCGTTGCGGCAGAAAGTTAGGCTTGGATTGGAATCCATGTTGAAGACACCGTTGAGGCCGTAGCCACTCTGTTCGAGATCAACAGACCGTGCGCACAAAAAAAGGCACGCCCGAAGACGTGCCTCTTTCGCTCCTGTTCATGCTACTGAACGGTCACCGTAATGCTCACCGCCGCGGGGTTTGTCACCGTGCCCGTACCCGTCGGCGTCACCGTCACCGTGTACGTCCGCGCGGTTGTCGTCGTCGATTTCGTTGAGGACGAGGCACTCCCGCAGGCGATCAGGAAGCCGGCCAGCGAGATCGCCAGCGCCGTCATCAGCACTGCCAACACTCGTTTGCGGCGGAGGGTAAAGGGCGCGCCTAGCAGCACGGCGCACATCATCACAATGCCGCTCTTCCACGGAGCGGATGGAGCGTGGGTGGCCGCGCTCGTAGTGGTTGTAATCGTGACGGTGCAAGTTGCGTTGCCTCCGGATGTCAGCGTGACCGGAGACGCGCTGGCGGTAACGGCCGAAGCTGTGCCATTTGCCGTGGTGACGCTGGTGGCAAAGTTTATGGTCCCTGCGTAGTTCGTTGAGGTCAAGTTGAGTGCGACGGTTTCACTGCTCCCTGCGGCAACCGTTGCCGCGGGATCGGCCATGCCAAACGTATACGTAGGCACGGTCGGCGGCGCGGCAGCCGTTACCGTCAGCGTCGTGTTACCGCTGGAGGCCGAGAAGTTCGTACCTCCGCTGTAACTTGCCGTGATCGGGTCGGAGCCAACACTGAATCCGTTTGACGTGCTCACCGTCACGTTGCTCAGCACCGCCGTGCCACCGGAGACCGGGGAAGTTCCGATCGTCGTGCTGCCCACCTGGAACGTAACGCTTCCGGTGATGGTTCCGGCTGTGGCCGAGCCCACCGATGCGCTCAACGTGGTGGTTGCGCCGAGCGTCACCGAAGCCGGGGTCGCCGTCAGCGTCGTGGTCGTCGCGGCTGGCGGAGTCGGAGGCGGCGGAGTCGCCGGTGCCGTCACCGTCAGCGTCGTGTTACCGCTGGAGCCCGAGAAGTTCGACCCTCCGCCGTAGCTTGCCGTGATCGGGTCCGAGCCAACACTGAATCCGTTTGACGTGCTCACTGTCACGTTGCTCAGCGTTGCCGTGCCACCGGAAACCGGGGACGTTCCAATCGTCGTGCTGCCCACCTTGAAGGTAACGCTTCCGGTAATGGTTCCGGCCGTGGCAGATCCCACCGATGCGGTCAGCGTGGTAATTGCGCCGAGCGTCACCGAAGCCGGGGTCGCCGTGAGCGTCGTGGTGGTAGCCGCAATGGGCGGTGCAGGCGGGGTGGTCGCCGCACCCTGCAGGGTGATGGTCTGGGTAGCCGAGCTGGCGTTCAGCGTGTTGTCGGTCAGCACGACGCTGCCTGCGATGCTCCCTCCCGCCGTCGGGTTGAACTCGATGCCGAGCACACAACTTGCCGCCGCGCTCAACGCCTGGCCGGTTGAACTGCATGAGGTATCCGAGCCGCCCAGGGAGAAGTTCGTGGCGGTGCTGATCTGGCTGATCGTCAGCGCCGCATTGCCCAAGTTCAGTACGCTCACATCCTGCGAAGCGCTCGCCGCGCCAACCTCGGTGCTGGCAAATGTGAGCGAGGGCGCATCGGAAACATCGACCTTACGAATCACATTGTTGTTCGAGTCGCCGATATAGAGATTGCCCGCTACGTCAACGGCGATGCCTCTGGGACCGTCAAGTTGCGCGCTGGTGGCCGGACCACCGTTGCCGCTGTAACCCGCTCCCAGACCGTAGTCACCCGCCACCGTCGAGATCGTCCCGCTCGGATTTACCTTGCGAATTACGTTGTTGAGAGTGTCGGCGATATAGAGATTGCCGGCCCCATCCAACGCAATGCTATACGGACTATTCAACTGCGCGCTGGTGGCCGGACCGCCGTCGCCGCCATAGCCTCCGACGGGGCCAAGATTACTCGCAACGTACTCATATTTGCCTGCAACCGTGGTGATCGTGCCGCCCGGAGTCACCTTGCGAATCACGTCATTGCCCGTGTCGGCAATATAGAGATTGCCGGAGCCATCCACAGCGACGTCCCACGCACCGGAAAGTTGCGCACTGGTGGCTGGGCCTCCGTCACCGCCGAAGCACATCCCGGTTGAGCTGGTGCAGGGGCCGCTGCCCGCAACTGTCGTGATCGTACCAGCGGGCGTAATTTTACTGACGATATCGTTGATCCGGTCGACCACGTAGAGATTGCCTGATCCATCCACGGCAATCCCCATCACGCCCAAACCGCCGCCCGGAATAATCGCACTCGTGCCGCCCGGCGGCAACTTCCAGATGACGTCGTTCAAGGCGTAAAGATTGCCCGCTCCATCGATAGCAACGCCCGTATAACCATCCAGCCCACCATTTTTTAAAACGGTCGAGATCGTGCCGCCCGGCGTCACCTCGCGAATTACGTTGTTCCCTCCGTCCACAATGTAGAGATTGCCGGCTCCATCAAATACCAGGACTTGGGGATTGTTAAATTGCGCGCTGGTGGCCGGGCCGAGGTCGCCGCTGTAGCCCCACCCCAAACTGTAATCGCCCGCAATCGTCGTGATCACTCCCGGCCCAAAGGCCGCCAATGGCCCCGTGCCGGTGCCGCACAGCGGAACCGTGATCAGCGTATTCGGTGGGGTACTCTGGTCGGTGAGCACCACCGCTCCCAGGCGTAGGCCAACGGCCTTTGGCAGGAACTGAACCTGAACCGTGCAAGTTGTCTTCGTGCTTCCGGCTGCGCAAGTGCCGCCCGCAACCACCGTGAAATCAAGATTCGCCGCCCCCTCGCTCACCGCCGATATGCCTCCCAGCGTAATGCCGGATGGAACCGTGAATGAAAGGATCTGCGTGCTGCCGGTCGAGGCTCCGACCGCAACCGAACTGAAGGTCACCGCCGTTTGCGTGGTGGTCACCTGAGCCCACATCGGCGCGGCAATCCCCAGCAACAGAAGCCCGGCCAATAAGCTAAGCAGAGTAGCAAGGCGACCTTTGGATGCATCGGAGCTATCACTGGATCGACGATTACACAACATATCGGAAAGCGCCTTCACGCCGGACAACCTTTAGTTTGGTTTCTCTCATCGCGGGCGCGAACTCAACGACAAAGAAGGACGCAAACACTTCGCGGGTCGGGTTCACGCAACGCAAGTCAAAGAGGTGCAGCACTGGTTAGGACGCAGAAGCAGGAAAAGATGTTGTACTTAGTTGTGTACTTAGACGCGGTTTTTCCGGCACTTTCATAAGCTTGACTCTCTAAGTCACTTGAAGACGGTTCAGAATTATGCACGGCTCCCACCGAAGCCGGACATCAACCTTGCCGCGCCTGTTCCACCATCTCGACGAAAGCGCCTCTGGTCTCTGCCGGGCTTGTCACCTCGCGAAGGAATGCAATGCGTACGCCGCGTATCCCTTCCGCGGTTTTTAATCGCAACTGAAAGCCAAGGCGGTCCACCGAGGTCATTGCCGCCTCCTCCGCCTCGATGTCGGCAAAGCGCCGCGCCAGCAGGACGAGGGAATCCTTGTGATCGGCGTTCATGTGATCGATGATCCCGGCCATCGCGTCGGCCAGCGGATCCGGCTGCGCGGCGCCGTACTCAGAGGCCGTAACCAATCCCATCACGCCGAAGCCGCCTACGTAATAAACATCCACAACCTCCATCCTGTAAAAAGAAAAATCTTCGTAGTCTACCCAGTACTTGCTGTTGGCGTAACGCTCCAGGTAAAGCTTGCGCGCCTGCGCCAGCTCCGGCTCCGTGACTGGAAGCACGTTTCCCAGCAGCGTGACCCTCGACGCACCCAGCGGGTCGCCCTCAGCGTTAGCCTGTGTTACCAGCAGGCTTGCGCGCGCCTCCGCCTTCAGGTTCTGAGTGTGCATGGCCATCGTGCTGATGAGAAAAATAGGTCGGCCGGCTTCATCCAAGCTGTATGGCATGACGGAGCCAAAAGGAAAACCCGGCTGCTTTCGCGAGAGGGTAGAGAGGCTTCCGATGCGTCCCAGGTGTAGCAGAGTGCGCGCACGCTCGGCAAAAGATGGCTCGGGAAGCGCGGGCTGTCCGGCGGAAGCGCTAGTGTATGCGTGTTTTCTCTCGGACGAATTCACTCCGATTTCCTGTCTAAAGTGATGGGATGCTCTTACGTCGTTGCGGGTCTGTTGTACCTGCGCTTTTCCGTCCGGTGAATGAGTAGACTCGCCTTTGCGTCACCGTGTTTTGCGAGGAGTTGCACTCGCCTGATTGGAGTAGCTGCTCTGCCCCGCCGCATCCACTGCTGTCACTACGTAATAATAAGTGGTGCCGTTGTGCACAGTGGTGTCGAGGTAGCTGGTGCCGGTAACTCCTCCCGCAAGCAACGCGTACCCCGTTGCGCTGGTCCCCGAGCGGTACACATCGTAGCTGCTGGCGCCACTCGAAGCGGACCAACGCAATGTCACCCGATCATTGCCGCCGCTGGCGGTTAGGTCATCCGGTGGTGACGGTGGTGACGGTTGAGTACCAGTGTATTCGTAGGCTCCGATACTCGGTGGATTGGCACGGAGGTTGCCGTCCAGGTCGTAAGTTGGAGCGTAGCTGTGGATGCCTGCTCCTATCGCGGGCGATCCCGATTCCAATTGGAAGTTGCCCCCAGACGCGGGAGAGGCGATGTCGACCAAATCCGGATTAGCGCTGACCGTGTTGACCGCTGTGCCTCCGCTTCCGAGGTTAATTCTGCCTCCGCCGTAGTTCAGGTTGTTGGTGAAGGTGCCGCTAACTGTTCCGGAAGAACAGTAGGCATCAATATTGCCTAAGGAGGCATCGGCATCGATGATGTTGTTGGCGACGACAAGTCCCGACCCTACGCCACCCACGCAGCCGGGGGAATCGGCGCCGAGAGCGATGCCTTCGGTGGCGCAACCAGCCATGGTGTTATTGGCGATGACATCGTTCTCCTCGTATTGATAGACCGAAATGCAAGCGCCCGATGAGTTATAAATCAGATTGCTGGTGAAGACCTGGTTCTGGTTCGAACCGTGGAGTCCGTTCATGTTGGTATTACCGGAGTAACCGGTATTCCAAATGATATTGCGGTCCATGAGGCCACCCTGAGTACCGGTCTGCGCGAATCGGAGGCCGCCGCCGTCGTAGCAGGGTACAGGCCCGGATTGTCCGGGGACGGTAGCATTGTCGATGTCGTGGGCGCGGTTATAGGCAAGGATGGCGTTGGAGCCATCCGCATAAATACCATGACAGGAGGTGGTAGAGACGTCAAAGCCCACCCAATCGACATAGTTACCCGAAGACCATACTGCTTCAGCATTGGTTTCTACCGAGCCTGCGACATTGCCATTCGTCACGTTACTGGGCGATTGCAGAAAAGCGGCGCCATAGTCCACGGCAACAAAGGCGCGGTGACAAGCCGAGGTGCCGCTAACCTGAGCATGTACAACCGGCAATGAGCCTCCCGAGTAGGTTCCATCTTCGACCCATATCACGGAACAGGCGGGAGCGCTGGCATCGGCATGGGCGAGGGTTGCCCAAGGTGCAGCTTGAGTTCCAGCGTTGGTGTCCGAACCCGAGGGAGACACATAAAATTGGTTGGTGTACGCTTGATAGGAAGCGATATAGGCTGCGTAGCCGGGATTCTCGACAGCCTGCGCATGGACTGCAGGCCGAAAGCTCAGAAGACAAGTTGCGATGGCGAAGATGCAAAGCAACTCAACTTTTCTTATCATAGCGCATCCCTTTACTGGTTAGGGATTTTTGGTCCGGAACCTTTTGGACTTACACGCTTACCGATCCGCCACCCTGCGGCAGCCTGAAGAAACTAACTTTTCGTATCTATTCCTCATAAGCTCCTATCGTCACGGAAGTACCGCGAGACACGTCCAGAATATCGGTTAAAGGAGCGTCACTGATTGTACCCGCAGCGAATGCGGGGCTGCCGGATTGGAGATCGAAGTCACCGCCGCTCGCAGGGGATGCCACATCCACCAACTCGGGGTTGGAAGTAAGGTTATTCACCAGCGTCCCGCCTTCCATCAGATTGCCGGCGGTATTCAAGTAGGTGATGTTGTTCGAGTAAGTGTTGTTAGAACCCATCGCAACGCCGCAGCTCGCAGTACCACACTCGTAAATGCCATACTGCGTGTTATTGGACACTATGTTGTTGTTGAAAACCATGTTATTGGCCGTGTAGCCGGAGTCAGCGCCAACGATGTAGCCCCAATAGCATCCGACCAGAGTATTGTTGGAGACAATGGAGTTACCCGGCTGGTGATACGCCTGAATACAACCCCCGGAGGCGTTATAGACGACGTTATTCTGAATTGTGCCGTACGGCGAGGTAGTATAAATGCCGTGCGTATAATGGTCCCCGCTCGGTCCAACGTTCCAGATAATGTTATCCGACCAGGTATTGTAGGTGCTTGTTCCGATCTCTCCGAGGATGCCGCCGCCGCCCACGCCATTGCCGCAGGAGTAAGCACCGGAACCATTGTCAATGTCATGAATTCTGTTGTAATAAAGATTTGAGTACGTCCCACTCGGGTAGACACCGATGCAACCTTTTTGGTTGGTGATATCGAAGCCGACCACATCCACATAGCTGGCATTGATCCACACTGTCGCATCATTCGCGTCATCATCCGTAGCAACCAAATAAGAGCTGGAGTATGCAGTGGCAACGTACGCCGTATGGCAGCTCGACGTTCCGCTGTTAGTAATCTTCGCTACCCGGCCAGTCGCTACCGCGTAAGTGCCTGGCTCAACCAGAACCAACGCGCACCCGGTTACCTTTGTAGCCGCATGAGCCATCGTCGCCCACGGTAAGGCTGCGCTGCCGGAATTGCTGTCACTGCCGGTCGAAGAAACATAGTAAGTGTTGCTGCTGCTGTAGTTTGAGTTCGAGGTATAGTTGGCTGCGGTGAACGCCGCATACGCCGTTGTAAGTGTGGCTGACGGAGCAGTGGATCCAATGGTAAGGGTAAGAGTGCCAGAACTTGCTGACTGGGCCGGTGACTCAGAGTCCGTGACGGTGAAGATTAATGAAGATGCACCGGTGGCCGTAGGTGTGCCGCTAATCGCACCGCTTGTTGTACCGCTCGTTGTAAGTGTCAATCCCGTAGGCAAGGTTCCAGAAAAAATACTCCACGAGTAAGGCTGAATGCCACCGGTCGCCTGCAAAGTCGCGGAGTAAGTGCTGTTGATTGTACCGTTCGTAAGAGTAGTGGTGGTAACTTGAAGAGACGCAATTCCAACGGTTATGGAAAGGGTACCTGATGTCACTGACTGAGCCGGTGACTCGGAATCCGTGACGGTGACAGTAAATGAGAATGTGCCGGCAGCTGTGGGCGTGCCAGTGATCGCACCGCTAGAGGAGAGGTTCAATCCTGTGGGCAAGGCCCCGGAAGCAACGCTCCACTTGTAAGGCGTAGTTCCTCCAGTTGCCGACAAGGTCGCGGAGTAAGCAACGTTCACGGTACCGTTCGCAAGAGTGATTGGGGTAAGTTGCAGAGTTGCGGGTATGCTCGCAACCGTCAGGGTCAAATCAGCGGAATAGGTTGTGCCTCTCGTCGAGGTCGTCGCCTGCACGACAATCGAGTGTTTGCCGGTTGACATCGTGACGCTGGTGTTCAGGCTCGCCGATTTAGTCGAATAGACTTCTTTGGTGTCAACATAAATGGCCATTCCAGTAATCGTGGTCCGGCCCGATGCGGTAGCGCTGGCAACAAATGTGACCGGCGACTGAACCGTGGATCCATTTTGAGGTGAAGAGACTGTAACCCCTGCAAACGCAGCGAGCGTCATGACACTCAGCAAAGCTGGTATGATGGCTAGCCCAATAGGTAGGCGGTAATACCTAACGATAACGCTGGCGCGCCGCCCTGATGCATTCATTCCATTATTGGGCTGATGATTACTGCAAAACGAAGTCATGTGACGGCTCTCAACATGCCACGGCCTAGACCGTGGCTCAAGCAGGTCGATAATCTGACTGCGTTACCGATTATCCGAAGATCGAAGGCGCACAATTTTGCTACAACTTGAGCTGCATTTTCATGCAGCCCAAACTCTCAAGCCTATCCCACGTTACTTCATGGGCTTGCCCAGGTTCAGTACGGTTACCTCCCGCAAAGCGCTCGCCCCGCCAACCTGGGTGCTGGCAAAGGCGAGTGCGGTCGCACCGGAAACATCAACCTCACGAATTACATTGTTGCCCGTGTCTCCTACATAGAGATCACCCGCTGCGCTTATTGCGACACCCCAGGGGGCGGCAAGTTGCGCGCTAGTGGCCGCCCCACCATCGCCGCCGTAGCCCTGGCCCAAGCCGTAGTTGCCCACAATCGTGCTGATCGTGCCACCCGCAGTCACCTCGCGGACTACGTTATTGCCAGTGTCGGCGATGTAGAGATTGCCGGAGCCATCCACCACAACGCTATGAGGACTATTAAGCTGCGCGCTGGTGGCCGCACCTCCGTCGCCGCTATAGCCCCCCACCGGGCCAGGACGACTCGAAACATAATCATACTTACCCGCAACCGTCGTAATCGTGCCACCCGGAGTTACTTTCCGAATCACGTCATTACCGGTGTCAGCAATGAAGAGGTTGCCAGATCCATCCACCGCAACGTCCCACGGACCGAGAAGTTGCGCGCTGGTGGCCGGGCCGCCGTCGCCGCTGTAGCAAATGTCGAGTTCGGGGTCGGCGCAGGGTCCGTTGCCCGCAACCGTCGTGATCGTGCCGCTCGGCGTGAGCTTTCGAATGATGTTGTTGACCCGGTCTGCGAGGTAGAGATTGCCGGAGCCATCCACCGCAACCCCCACAACTCCTGCCCCGCCGCCCGCAACCGACGTAACGGTGCCGCCTGGCACCATCTTCCATATTGTGTCGTTCAAGGCGTAAATGTTGCCAGATGCATCCACGGCCACGCCCGTATAACCATCCAGGCCATCATGGGCCAACACCGTCGTGATCGTACCGCTCGGCGTCACTTTGCGAATCACGTTGTTCCCGCCGTCCACGATGTAGACGTTACCGGACCCATCCACCGCCATGGCTTGAGGAGCGCTAAATTGTGCGCTAGTAGCGGTACCACCGTCGCCGCCGTAACCTGGGCCAAGGTTGTGGTTGCCCGCAATCGTCGTGATAATTCCCGGCCCAGCGGCAACTACCGGAGGCTCTGTGCCGGTGCCGGACAGCGAAGCCGTGATCATGGACGGGGTACTCTGGTAGGCTTCGCGCACCAATGCGGTGCTGACGTCGAGCGCGTCGAGTGACAAAGGCCAGACCTCTTCATTCGCGAAGGCGTAAACCCTCTCTTCTTGTGTGGACGGCTGCACAGGCGATAGAGAATCAGGAAGTGCTTTCTCTGTGCCCATCTGCAGGCTCTGTATTGCGACCGAATCTAGCGGTAGTCTCGGAGTCAAGCCAGACGAGGGCCGATTCTGGCACAAGGCCCCGCAAGCAGCGAATACAAATAGACCAGTGATCCAAAATGGTGCGGATCCCTTCAGCATGACTCTACCCTGTAAGTGGCAAGTGGCACGCGACTCTGTGGCTACCCGGCGTCCGTATCGAACTATAGACAGTTGCTCCCCAGCAAGGGTTGCACCTGAAAGTGCCAATAGTTTGGATGGGTATTTTTTATATTGCAGGAACTCAGGAGAGACGGAGTTGCAGCGGCGGTTGTTCTTACAAGGCCACGTTGAGTGCTGTGCTGCCAACACAAGTACGGCCTTTGCACTTAATTCACGGATTAGTTAATCTCTCGGCATGCGAAAACTAATCTGTCTTTAGAGTCTGGAGACGAAACGCCACAACAGGTCGAACAAACTCGCTTGTAAGGAGCACATTGATCGATCATAGACATGAGCGGATCATCGCTCGGCGGTATTGCCAATCATTGGTTGCCGGTGGATTCTGCTCCTCGTCCTGATTGAATCCAGGAATTCCATCGAGTTCGAAGATCTCCACCTTCACATCTTGCGGCGCAAGTTCTGCCACCGCACGCAAAGCTGCACGGTTGTAGGAGTCGCGACGAAGGCTGCCGGCAATACCCAGAATACGAATCACCTCACTCCTTGTGGTTCTCCTCTCTATGCAGATGATCAGCCGGTTACCGGAGCTGTCCGGCGGCTCCCCTTCGGGTTCCGCCAGGCAGATTGGTCCGGCTCCATGCAGATCGGTGCCGGTGATCAGCCACCGCGAACATTCTCCAGAGACGTGCCATACGGGTATACTGAGTCGTCGCTCATTACGAGCAGAGATAGTGATTTTCGATAATGTATTAAATCTAAAGAATGTTGAGTCGGTAACTGCCAATTGCTTCGTGGATGACACGGAGTTTTTTCACGGTTCGTAAGTGGTTGAATCTACTGAGCATTTGTGACCCGGAAAATGTCACTCGACACGAGATTTTGTACCTGACACGAGATATTGGCAGTCCACAAGAGGGAGATGGTAAGAATATGGCGAAGAGCGTAAACAAGGTCATTCTAATTGGAAATCTCGGCAAAGATCCGGAGCTGAAGCACACCAGCGGCGGCACTGCCGTGGCCACTATGACGATCGCAACCAATGAGCGATTCAAGGACAAGAGCGGCGAATGGCAGGACCGCACCGAGTGGCACAACGTCGTGTTGTGGCAGCGACTGGCTGAGATCGCCGCCGAGTACCTGAAAAAAGGCCGCTCGGTCTACGTCGAGGGCCGCCTCCAAACCCGCTCCTGGGAGGACAAACAGGGCCAGAAGCGCTACACAACCGAGATCGTTGCCAGCGATCTCGTCCTACTCGGTGGTGGTGGACGTGGCGATGAGGGCGGTTCCGCCAGCGGGCGCTCCTCGCGCGGCAGCGACTTTGATCAGAGTGGCAACAGCGACTTCGATTCCGCTCCCGCCCGCGGCACCGAAATTACCGACGACGATATTCCTTTCTAGAATGCATCACGAGGGAAGGGGCGGCGTTTGAGCCCCTTCACCCGCATCGTCAAACGTGCTGCGGTTGGAAGTTACCTTGGTCATAAGGACCGTTCCTCCCTCTTTGAGAGCGAATTGCTGCTTGGGGCCGAACCTCGATCAAGCTCACAAATCGATGACGATGTCGCCGGTCGGCTGCGAGCAGCAAACGAGAAGGTTGCCGTCGGCGGGCTTTTCGAGCGGTTCCGGACCATAGGCGACCACCCCCGAAACCAAGCCACTCTCACAGCTGTGACAAACACCGCTCCGGCAGGCCCAACGGACCGGAACATCGCACGCCTCGGCCAGCTCCAAAATGCTCGCGTAGGACGCCTTCCAGTGTGCGGCGATACCACTGCGCGCGAACGATACCAGCGGCCCGGTGTTGGCGTCGTCCTTGGGCGGATGCGGAGCGCGTGTCGTTGCACCGACCACACCCGGGGTCATCGATTCGCTGCCGTTGAAGATTTCCACGTGAATCCGCTCCGGCGCCACGCCCACGGCCGCGAGCGCCTCTTTCATCTCCGCCATGAAGCGGGTCGGGCCGCAGAGGTAAATATCCGCCTCTCGCGGGATGCCGACCTCGTCAAAGACCGATCTCGACAGGTGACCGGCTACGTCGAAATTCTCACCCACCTTGTCGCCTGAGCCCGGCCTGCTGTAACAGACATAGCTGCGGCCGAGCGTCAGCGCGAGCATGAGGCGGCGGACTTCGTCGGCGAACGGATGATGCTGCCGATCACGTGCGGCGTGCAGCCACAACACCTGTCGCGTCGAGCGGGCCGCCGCCAGCGCGTGCAGCATCGCCAGCACAGGCGTCGCCCCGATTCCCGCACTGATCAGCACCACCGGCCCCTCGCCGGAGCGCAGAATGAAGCTTCCGCGCGGCGCGCTGACATCGAGAGTAGAGCCCACTTGGACATGCTCCCGCAGGTAGCTTCCAGCCGTCCCATTTGGCTCGATCTTCACGCTGATGCGATAGCGCTCCGTCGAGGGAGGACCCGAGAGCGAGTAGCTGCGAAAAATCGGCGAGCCTCCGGCTGTCGGCGGAAGACGCACGACCACGTACTGGCCTGGCAATGCCCTTCCAAGCTGAAGACCGTCCGCGCTCTGCATCGTGAGCGATAGGACGTCTGCGGACTCCTGATTGATCGCCGTCACCACGAGCGGATGAAATCCCGGTGCAGCCGGATGCGCCGCTGCTGCTGGCGTCAGGCCCGCGTTTCCACTCCCCGCACCAGTCGCCTGGCTCTGCAGCAACGCCTCGAACGAAGAGCGCCATCCCGGCGCAAGCGCTTGGACTCGTAGTGCGCGCTCCAGTCGATCGCGGGCAGGATCGGGCAGATAGAGGAGCGCGTTGATCTCCTTGACGGTCATTTGCTCCTCCGCCTCTCCGACTTTTACGATCTCGTCGCCTGCGCCCACCTCGCCTTCCTCGAGGACGCGAAAGTAAAACCCCGGACGTCCGCTGGAGGTGAGCAATGCCGCCATCCGTGGCTCGTTCATCCGGATGCCGACGCGATAGCAGGTAACGCGAGGTTGAGTAACCTCGAAGCGTGCGCTGCCGATCTGATAACGGTCGCCGATGCACACAGCATCGTCGGGCAATCCTTCAACCGTGAAGTTCTCGCCGAATTGTCCAGGGATGAAATCCGTCCGCTTCAACTGCTCCTGCCAATAGCGATAGGATTCAATCTGGTAGACGAAAACGGCTCGTTGCTCACCCCCGTGTCCCGCCAGGTCGCCTTGACCGTCTCCGTCTAAATTTAACCGACCGACACGACAACGGCCACGCACCGGATCCTTCCAGATCCCGGTATGCACCGTGCGACCCTTCCACTCGATGTCACGCGGAAGTCCGACGTTTACCGACAGTAGTCGAGCCATATCGCGTCTGATCCCGCTCTGTCTATGCGGCCTCGCGCGGCTCGATAGCTCGGCTGTTCCCGGCCGCTCTGCGCCGTCGTCCGGACATCAGATAGATATTCGCCCGCGGCTCAAACAGAGGATCGGCAGATGCCTCAATGCCATCCACTCGTGGGATGGGATCGAAGATGATGTTCTGCTGCTCGCTGGCATTGTTCGCAGTAATCCCCGTCAAACTGATTTCGCCGAACGTCACCTGCGGACGATCCTCCGGCCAGCGGACAGTGGCATCGTCGATCGTGTCACTGTCCCTCGCTAACTGCACAACGATGCGAAACTTCACCGGGCCCTTCGCGACCCGTTCTGCGATCTCGTCGAAGAGGAAGTTTGACGTCTGCGCAGCCGCTCCCGCCTCGTCCAAATATTCATTGCCTGCTGCCGGCAGCACCCGATAGCGTCCGTAGCGGGAGGTGCCATCCGCGCTCGTGAATTTAAATGCTGATACCGCGAAAAACGACTCCCTCGCAAAGCTCGTGGGAATCGGCTTGGGGATCTGCACAAACGTCAGAGCCGCGGGATGCGCGCCAAGGAACTGCTCAAAGGCATTTGGGTGGGGTCCGGCTGGATCGATAGCAATCAATGCGTTGAGGAAGTCCAGAAATCCTTCCGTAGTGCGCGATGGGAAGCTGTCGACCGAATGAGCGACGATGTCTGTATGAGTATGCTCGGCAAGGTGGAAGCGGATCGCGCAACCGCGTGGGCTCGCATTCTGAGGATCGTTGTCGGGAACGGTCGGAATTCCCGCGAAGTCCGAGAAGCGCACTGTCACCGGAGTGGAATCGCGCTGGATATGCGGCGCGCGCGTAAGTGACGCGGCCTCTGACGAAGGCGCAAACACACCGGTCAGCAGGATGCCTTTCGCGTGAACAGGTCTGAAACCTGGATGAGTGCCACCGTCAGCCTTGTCTAATCCTTCGATAATGTCACGGCTAAGGGTCAATATTTTTTCGTCCGTAGTCAGCGGCATGGCCTGGATCCCTCCTATAACTGTCCGGCTGAATTTGAGCGGAGTTCTTCGTAATGACGCCGTCTTGTTCCAGCCATGATTTCTCAGATGCGCCTCTGCGAGCCCGGAGGCCCGCAAAATTGCGGGCAGCACGATTCCAAAAAAATTTGCTTTCTGCCCCGTGCTCCTTCGTATACAGGCCGTAATACCGGCACAAGTGCATACCGCAATGAATGTGTTACTCGCTCCACAATAATCCTGTGCTCCAGACGAGTATGGTCGCCAGCGCGGAAAACCTTCAGACGCAGCGGATGTTCTTCACCTCTCGCCGCGGATCACCCAGAGCAGTAAACCCGGAATGGATTTCGCGGAGAAACGTGGGCGAAATGCAAAAGTCACTTGAGCAGCGGAGTTGGTGCCAACCATCGCTGCCCGGAAAGAGCACCAGGAGATCGCTCGCCAGAGCGATCTCGAACGCGACCGCCGACGCCAGCTCAGCTTTCGTCCGAGCTACCGGACCACTGCCAATGGCTTGGCAAGCGGTAATGCGCTGGCACCAGCCCGCTTAGCACGAACCAGCAGATTGCGTGATTTTCTTTTCTATCTATCTCAGCCTCAAGCATTTTCCGTTACTACAAACCTTCGCCGAAAGATGGCATCCGCCGTGCTCAAATCCCACTGTCAACCGCGCCGCCGTTTCCGAGGCAACCGGCAGTTTGCAATCCACAAGGTGACACGATGAAAGCGACACAAAAAACACCACGCTGAAAACCGCCGGTTAACGCGGGGAAGCACCACATAAGAACAGGAAAGGCAGAGACGAAAGGAGCATAACTATGGCCTCACACGCTCAAATACCGGAAGGGCGGAAAGTGTTCAAGCGCTCGGCATGGAGCGAGCTCGCGTTGCACCACAACAGTGCCTCGAAGCTGCACCTACGGCAATTGTTTGCCGACGATCCCAAGCGTGGCGAGCGCATGGCGATTGATGCCGTGGGCTTGTATCTCGATTACTCCAAGAATCGTGTCACCGACGAAACGCTCAAGCTTCTTGTTCAACTCGCCGAAGAATCGGGTTTGCGAGCGCGGATCGACGCCATGTTCAGCGGGGAAAAAATTAACATCACGGAGAGGCGTGCAGTCTTGCACGTAGCCCTTCGTGCGCCGAAGGGAGCTTCCATTCTCGTCGACGGAAAGAACGTGGTCCCCGAGGTTCATGCCGTACTCGACAAGATGGCGCGGTTCTCCGAGCGCGTGCGGAGCGGCGCGTGGAAAGGTCAAACCGGTAAGCGCATTCGTAACGTACTCAATATCGGCATTGGCGGCTCTGATCTCGGACCGGTCATGGCCTATGAAGCACTCAAGCACTATAGCCAGCGAGATATGACCTTCCGCTTTGTTTCCAACATCGATGGCACTGACTTCGCGGAAGCGGTGCGCGATCTCGATCCGGCGGAAACGCTGTTTATTGTGTCGTCAAAAACTTTTACGACACTCGAGACAATGACCAACGCCCACACGGCCCGCGCTTGGTCACTCGGCGGCCTTGGTGGCGATGAGCAGTCGGTCGCAAAGCATTTTGTCGCGGTGTCAACCAACGCAGCAGAAGTGGCGAAGTTCGGTATCGACACGGCGAACATGTTCGAATTCTGGGATTGGGTCGGCGGGCGCTACTCGATGGATTCGGCGATCGGCCTTTCAACGATGGTCGCCATTGGGCCGGACAACTTCCGCGCCATGCTCGATGGCTTTCACCAGATGGACGAGCATTTCCGCACCACTGCTTTCGAAGACAACATGCCGGTGCTTATGGGCCTGCTCTCTGTCTGGTACAACGACTTCTTCGGCGCACAGACTGTCGCTGTGTTGCCCTACGAGCAGTACATGAAGCGCTTTCCCGCATACCTGCAGCAACTGACGATGGAGAGCAACGGAAAACACATCACACTCGACGGGGATCCCGTCGCCCATGACACCGGACCGATCTACTGGGGTGAGCCAGGGACGAACGGGCAACACTCTTTCTACCAGTTGATCCATCAGGGAACCCGCCTCATCCCATGCGACTTCATTGCGTTTACCAAGCCGCTGAATCAGGTTGGCCGGCATCACGACATGTTGCTGGCCAATGTTTTCGCCCAGACAGAAGCGCTTGCCTTCGGCAAAACGCCCGAGCAGGTGAAGGCTGAGGGCACGCCGGACTGGCTCGTGCCGCATCGAGTTTTCGAAGGCAACCGCCCATCGAACACGATTCTGGCCGAGCGCCTCACACCGGAAACACTCGGCAAACTTGTGGCCCTGTACGAGCACTCAGTCTTCACCCAGGGTGCTGTCTGGAACATCGACTCCTTCGATCAGTGGGGCGTCGAACTCGGTAAGGTTCTAGCGCAGCGAATCATTCCGGAAGTCGAGGCCGGTCCTGATCCTGTGCTCAAGCACGATAGTTCAACCAACACTTTGATTCGCCGCTACCGCAAGCTCAAGGAGGCGCAATGAGCAGCATCGGCTTCAACTAGCCTCTGTACATATTGTGAGGAACATTCGCGAGATGCCAACCGATGTCATAAAAATCGCACCATCCAGTGAGTTGAAAGGTCTTTGAAGAGGAGCGTTTATGCAGCTTGGAATCGTAGGACTCGGAAGAATGGGCTCCAACATGGCGCGTCGGCTGATCCAGAAGGGCCACGACTGTGTTGTATTCGACCTCTCGCCGAAAATGGTGAGCGAGTTGGTCAAGGAGAGCGCGATCGGATCAGCCTCGCTTGCGGACCTGGTGACGAAGCTCAAGAAACCGCGGGCAGTGTGGCTGATGGTTCCCGCGGCGGCCGTCGACAAAACCATCGGCGACTTGGCGCCCCACCTCGAGGCAGGCGACATCCTCATCGATGGCGGGAACTCCTACTATGTCGACGACATTCGCCGCGCTAAGGAACTCACAGCGAAGCGCATCCACTACGTCGATGTAGGCACCAGCGGCGGTGTCTGGGGCCTCGAACGTGGTTACTGCATGATGATCGGCGGCGAGCAGGACGTGGTTCAACACCTCGATCCGATCTTCGCCGCGCTTGCCCCCGGTATCGGCGACATTCCGCGCACGCCCGGCCGCGAGAAGCATGATGGCACTGCCGAGCAAGGCTACCTGCACTGCGGTCCAAACGGCGGCGGCCATTTCGTCAAGATGGTCCACAACGGAATTGAGTACGGAATCATGGCGGCCTACGCCGAAGGGCTGGCGGTGCTGCGTTCCGCGAACGTCGGAAAGCAGGAGGCGAAGATCGACGCTGAGACCACGCCCTTGCGCGATCCTGAACACTACCAGTACGAGCTCGATCTGCGGAACATTACGGAAGTATGGCGGCGCGGCAGTGTGATCGCCTCCTGGCTGCTGGATCTTACAGCCACCGCCTTGCTCGATGATCCGACTCTCTCGAAGTTCGCCGGGCGGGTGTCGGACTCCGGCGAAGGACGCTGGACCATCAATGCAGCAATCGATGAAGCGGTGCCCATCCCGGTGTTAACCACAGCTCTTTACGAACGCTTCAGCTCACGTGGTGAAGCGGAGTTCGAAAACAAGCTCCTGTCTGCCATGCGTTATGAGTTCGGCGGGCACTTGGAAAAACCATCAGGAATAAAAGAGGCTGCTTGAGAATTTCTATGACCAACTCCCACTCAGACGCGCTCGCCTTCTTCGGTGCTACGGGCGATCTTGCTTACAAGAAGATATTCCCGGCACTGCAGGCAATGGTGAAACGCGGACAATTGAATGTACCGGTCATCGGCGTAGCCAAGGCCGGATGGAACCTCGATCGGCTTCGGGCGCGTGCCAAGGAGAGCCTGGAGAAACATGGTGGGGTCGACGCCGTTGCCTTCGAAAAGCTGTGCAGCTTGCTGCGATATGTCGACGGCGACTATCAGGACCCCGCCACGTTCCAAGCCCTTCGCAAGGAGCTCAAGGATGCACACCATCCCGCTCATTACCTGGCCATTCCGCCTGTTCTCTTCGAAACCGTCGTGGAACAGTTAGCGAAATCGAATAGTGCCCAGGGTGCGCGGGTTATTGTCGAGAAGCCATTCGGGCACGATCTTGCCTCGGCGCAAGGTCTTAACAAAGTCTTGCTCGGGGTCTTCGACGAAGCGGACATCTTCCGCATTGACCATTATCTTGGCAAGCGGCCCGTGAACAACATGTTGGCGTTCCGCTTTATGAATGCTTTTGTTGAAGCCTTTTGGAACCGCACCTATATCGAGAGCGTGCAAATCACCATGGCAGAGGACTTCGGCGTTGAGGGTCGAGGAGGCTTCTACGATCAGACTGGAACCATCCGCGATGTAGTCCAGAACCACCTCTTTCAAATTCTTTCTAACTTGACGATGGAATCGCCAGCACGATTGGACAGTGAGTCCGTGCGCGACGAGAAAGTAAAAGTGCTGAAAGCGATTTCACCGATCCAAGGGAAGGATCTCGTACGCGGCCAGTTCCTCGGCTACCGCGATGAACCTGGCGTAGCAAAGGACTCGGAAACGGAAACCTTTGCCGCGCTCAGGCTGGAGATCAATTCCTGGCGCTGGAAAGGAGTTCCCTTCTACTTCCGTGCCGGAAAATGCTTGCCCGTGACTTGCACAGAAATTGTCGGCAAGTTTCGTAAGCCTCCTGCATTGGTTCCCGAAAGTGCCTTGACGGAAAACCATTTGCGGCTCCGCCTCAGTCCTGAGGTCACCATCGCCATGGGAATGATGGTACTGGCCCCGGGCGAAGGCATCGCGGGCCAGGCGGTCGAAATGGCGGCCGACCGGTCTCCGCGTGCCGCCGACATGGATGCGTACGAGCGAGTTTTGGGAGCGGCAATGGAAGGTGATGCCACGCTGTTCGCGCGAGAGGACTACGTGGAGGAAGCATGGCGCATCGTCGATCCGGCACTCAAAATGAGCACGCCGGTTTACCAGTATCAGACGAATACCTGGGGACCACGTGAAATTGAACGAGTGACACCGATGGGAGGCTGGAGCAATCCAACCAGCCATGAAGTGTCAGTGCTCGAAAGCGAGGCGGCGTAAGAAACAAGCCGATCATCGTTGCCTCGGGAAGAAGTGGCTTGAGTGGAGTGCGAACTCGATAGCAGACGATTACGACGATACATTGACGAATTCGTTTGCGAGCGATCAGGGAGGATATATGCGCGTCGGAATTGCCACCGATCACGGCGGATTTGCGTTAAAGGAGGACCTGCACGGACGACTCGCTGCAGCAGGTCATGAGGTTGTCGAATTCGGCGCTTTCATGCTCAACTCAGGTGACGACTATCCGGACTTTGTTATCCCGCTGGCCAGGGCTGTTGCGGCGGGCAAGGTAGAACGAGGAGTGGCGGTTTGCGGCAGCGGCGTTGGCGCCACAGTGTGCGCCAACAAGATTGCAGGAGTCCGCGCATGCCTGGTCGAGGACCACTTCTCTGCCCGGCAAGGGGTGGAGGATGATCATATGAACATCATCTGTCTCGGCGGACGAATCACGGGCCCGATGCTGGCTTGGGATCTTGTCGAGGCCTTCCTGACTGCCGAGTTCAGTCAGGCGGAGCGTCATCTGCGACGCTTGGGCAAGGTCGCTGCACTGGAAACAAGAACCGCCAGCCCGGTCGAAGGAGAGGCCGCAGCCTAGCCATTGTGTGCTGATGACGCAAATCCATCGAGTTCCGATCCTGATTCCATTAGCGATTGGCGCAATCGCCGTCTTAGCTACGATCTTTATCCATGCGATGGCCGTAAGCGCTACCGTAAGCTTCGTTCGCCAGGAGATAAGACTCGGACGCTCGGGCGTAAGCTTCTGGGTCGATGTTGCAAACGTCGCGGTGACGATATCATTCGCACTCGTGGCGCACCTGATTGAGATCGCCTTGTGGGCGGTGTTGTTCGTTATCTGCGGTGAATTTCCGGAGTTTGGAAACGCATACTACCACTCCGCAGCCAACTACACGAGCTTGGGTTATGGTGATGTGACTATGTCGGCGTCGTGGAGATTGCTGGGACCGCTGGAAGCCGCAAATGGCGCCCTCATGTTCGGTGTCTCCACGGCAATGATCTTTGCTCTCATTCAACGGTCGGTTCAGGCCAGGTACCATGAGCTATCGGCACAGGGTGAAGACGTAAGAAATCGCGCCGCGTGATGATCGCCGCGTCTCATAACGCCAATTCAGGTCGATCCTGTGCAACTCAGCTTTCACTGACTTATTTAACTTGAACTCTGGTAGGCATCTCCGGCGCGCTCTTCAGAATGTGTAGCAGACTACCGATGGCCCACATCTGCCATCCGTTGGCAAATGTGGGGAAGCATGACTGAGCGGTCCGGTACTGCTCTTTTTTGTTAATTGCGATTCAACGTACCACTGTTCAATCTCGTGACGAGCATCTAGATCTCGGTCTTTATTCTGCATTCACACGGCGGTTAAGCTGGCGGTCGGTGCCAATGGCTTGGCAAGCGGCAATCCGCTAGCACCAGCTCTCTCGGCAAGTACAAAGCTAATTGCGTGACGCTTTCCTCCATGTACTTCAGCCTCAACTGTTTTCCACTACGGCACACCTTCTCTGTTGATGGCATCTGCCGTGCTTAAGTCCCAAAGGCGGGAATCACCGGCGGCAGATCCGGGCGAAGAGGTAAAACGAGAGATGAATCCAACGAGAGTCGCCATCATTTTCGCATCTCTGTTTCCTGGGTCTCTAACTTCTTCGACGAGAGGCACACAATGAGCGACATCAACACCGAGCGCTCTGCAAGTATCCTGCGGATTCAATTGAATCGTCCGGCAATGAGAAATGCGATGACGGAGAGCATGTATCTGATTTTGACAGACCTGCTCAACGCCGCGGCGAACGACAACCAGATAGGAGTCGTTCTCTGGCACGGCGCAGGAGATTCATTCTGCGCAGGCGACGACATTGAAGACTTCGTCAAGAACCCTCCAGGGGCAGGCGAGAGTCCGCAGGCACGCTTCATGGATGCGCTACTTAATTTTGATAAGCCAATCGTCGCAGCCGTACACGGCATGGTGACCGGAGTCGGAACCACCATGCTGACGCAATGCGATTTTGTCTACGCCGCCGAGAGCGCGAAATTCCAAATGCCATTTATTAATCTCGGCCTTGTGCCGGAATTCGGGGCCACCTGCTCGGTTCCAGCGTCTATCGGATACGTTCGCGCAGCCGAGTTGATTCTGTTAGGACAATCTTTCGACGCCCCACGGGCCGCGGAGTTGGGACTCGTGACCCGGGTAATACCGGACGAGATGCTACTCACTACAGCAACTGAAACAGCACAGAAGTTGGCACAAGAACCAGCCAGCGCGCTCCAAGCCTGCAAGAGGCTGATGAAGTGGTCCACACGCCAGCAGGTCGAAGACGCGATGAGAGCGGAAAACGATGAGTTCGCCTCGCGCGTACGCTCGGCAGAAGCCATAGAAGCGATGAAGGCATTCCTGGAGAAGCGTCAGCCAGACTTCGCGAGAACAACAGAGACGATAAGAGCTGACAAGGTGTCTTGATCGGAAGGCGTTCTCGTTGACGAAGATATTCGAATTCGTAGGCAAGGTAAGTCTCTTTGGTTTTCGGGCCATCGCAGATCTCTTCAGCCCTCCGTTTGAGGCGACCCAGCTAGCGCGTCAGTTAGCGGAGATCGGCTCCAGGTCCGTTCCTCTTATTGCCGCGTCGGGCTTCGCTCTAGGAGCCGTGATGACCCTCCACACGCGCAGCACGCTAGTTACATTCGGCGCGGAGGCGGAGATTCCGACGGTGCAATCTCTGGCGTTCTTTGTTGAAATCGGGCCTCTAGTGGCCGGGTTGCTCCTCGCGGGCCGCGTGGGTTCGGGCATCGGCGCCGTTTTGGCCAACATGAGGGTTACAGAGCAAATTGACGGGCTTGAGTCCCTCTCTATCGATTCCTTCAAATTCCTGGTTGTGCCGCGTATCCTCGCCTGTGTAATTGCCATGCCGCTCTTGACGTTATTCATGGATTTCTCCGGGCTGTTGGCGGGTTTTCTGGCCGAGCACGCGGCGTCCCACATTTCATTTCACCTGTACATTACGCGTGCGTTTGCCTCGCTGGATTGGGCGAATTTTGTACCTCCAACCCTGAAGACGGCTGTCTTCGGACTCATCATCGGAACTGTCTCGGCCTACTTTGGCTACACCACAAATGAAGGTGCGGAAGGCGTTGGAAAGGCTGCCACGAATTCCGTAGTTCTGTCTTCGCTGTTACTCATTCTGTCGGACGTAATTCTCGTCAAGTGCATCGCCTTTGCTTTTCCCGGGACTGCGTTATGAACCATGACAGCTCTACAGCAGTCTCTTTTGAGCGCGTTTCCAAGTCGTTCGGAGTTAAGAGCGTTCTTAGCGATGTTTCATTCCAAGTCGCTGCCGGTGAGGCCCTCTGCATACTTGGGCGAAGCGGAACTGGCAAAAGCGTGACGCTGAAGCTCACCATTGCGCTCTTGAAGCCTGACGCGGGCTCAATACGGATTGAGCAGGAGGACATTACCAACTTCAATGAAGAAGAGCTGTCCCGGGTGCGCCGTAAGATAGGATTTCTCTTTCAGGATGCCGCTTTGTTCGACTCCCTCACGGTCTATGAGAATCTTGCTCTCCCCCTGGCTCGCCTCACAAAGAAATCCAAAGACGAGATTGAATTCCTAGCGGATAAGGTGCTCCGCCAGGTTGGGTTGGCCGCTGACAAGAAGACCATGCCGTCGGAGCTTTCCGGAGGCATGCGCAAGCGCGCCGGGCTGGCACGCGCGCTGGTGCTGGAGCCAAAGATATTGCTCGCCGATGAACCCAGCAGCGGCTTGGACCGGATTACCGCGTCGGAAATTGACGATCTCCTGTTGCAACAAAAGACCGAGCGCCAGACGACTCTCATCGTTGTTACACATGATGTGCGTGGCGCCAGGCGCGTCGGCGACCGATTTGCTGTCTTCGACGAAGGGCATCTGGTCTGTCATGGGACGGCGGCTGAGGTCGAGCGCAGCGATAACAAAACCGCACGCGAGCTCATATCTCTTGCATGTTGAGTTGTGCCTCGCGAGCAACGGAGGTGCTCGCAATCAGAGCGAAGGATTACAAAGATGCGTAATCACAATTTCCTTGTCGGACTTTTCGTTTTGGCCGGACTGACGATCTTCATGGTTGGAATATTCCTCGTCGGAGACCGGCACGCAGCATTCGCACGTCATGTCGAGTTCTATACGGAATTCACGAATCTGGACGGGCTAACCAAAGGTTCCAAGGTGAAAGTTGCCGGCATGGATGCGGGCGAAATTGTCGAAGTGGGCGTGCCCAACAGTCCCTCATCGCCGTTTCGAGTCAAGTTTCAGATCACCCAGGTTCTCCGCGGATTGGTGCGTACCGATTCTTTCGTTACCATCGCCACCGAGGGAGTGGTTGGCGGGACTTATCTGTCAGTTCGTTCAGGAAGCCCACAGGCACCTGCCGCAAGCCCTCTGGCCACGCTTCCGAGCCAGGAGCCAATTGACATCTCAAAGCTGCTTGAAAGAAGTATGGTACTGCTCCAGGATGCGGATACAACGCTGAATCAAATTGGGCCGAAGCTTGGTGGGACACTGGACCAAGTTAAAACCACGGTTGCCCATGCCGACGGTCTTGTCACCGAAGTTAAAACCACGGTTGCGCATGCCGACGATGTTGTCATCGGCCTGAAACAAGGTCGTGGCGCGGCAGGAATGTTGCTCCGAGATGAGGCTCTGGCTTCCAACATCCGGCAATCGGTCGCAAATGTGCATCAGGCCACTGCCGATTTACGTGATGCATCGGGGCAGGTCGACGGTATGGTGTCAGACATCCACTCTCGCGGAGTAACACGAAAGCTCGACGCGACCATCATCTCTGCACGAGACGCAGCGTCGAATATCGACGAGAGTGCAAAGCGAATCCGCCAGACGATTGCAAAGGCAACGGGGCCGGACGAACAGGGAGTTGATGCCGCTACGAACGTGAGCGAAACACTATCCAACGTGAATGCCGCGAGCGCCAACATGGCCGAAGATACGGAGGCTCTGAAACACAACCTCTTCCTGCGGGGTTTCTTTCACCATCGCGGGTACTACAGCCTCGCCAGTATTCCTCCCGATAGTTATCGCAAGAATCACGTTTTCAGCAATCCAGCCAATGAGCGAGCATGGCTGTCAGCAACCGAGCTCTTCACAAAAGCTGGCCGTAACTCAGAGACACTGTCGGCCAAGGGTATGCAACTCTTGAATGCCGCCATTAGCCAACACGGAGACTCGCTTCCCAACGAACCCATAGTCGTCGAAGGATATTCGGATGGAGCCGATCCGGAGGACCAACTCTCATCGTCCAGAAATCGTGCCATTCTTGTCCGTGAATACCTGCAACGCCACTTTCACCATGACCGGAGCGACCTAGGAATTGTCTCCTTGAGAAACTCTCCACCCGATGGAGTCGGCCATTCTCACTGGGATGGGATCTGCATGGTTTTCCTGAGACGCCACGAATGAAAAGCAGAGCGATGGTGATCCCAACAGCAACTCTTGATGGCTCTTCAATGCAGCATTCTCGCCGCGCATTGAGGGCGTTCGCATGGGGCACTCTCGCTTACAATGTCGCGGTTATATTGTGGGGCGCGTATGTTCGCATCACCGGCTCTGGTGCTGGATGTGGAAATCACTGGCCGTCGTGCGATGGCGTTATTTCTCACCCGCAGATCCAGACAGTGATCGAATTCACCCACCGTATGAGCAGTGCAGCGGCCCTGGTCGGCTTAGCGTGCTTGTGGCTCTGGACCCGCCAGGCGATGCCTCGGAGGCACCCTTCTCGTTGGGCCGGAACTATCGCATTGCTGCTCATTGTGAACGAAGCTCTCCTCGGGGCATTCCTGGTCCTATTCGAACATGTGGCGCAGGACAAATCGGTAGCACGCGCCATTTCACTTTCACTCCATTCCGTGAATACAATGTTGTTGCTCGGCGCTATCGCCCTCACTGCGTTCTGGGTCGGTAAGCCGTCAGATAGCGTGCTTCATTGGCCTCTAACCGGCAGAGCGCTGATACCGGCCTTGGCACTGATAATGCTGCTGGCGGGAGCAACTGGAACCGTGGCTGCTCTGGGAGACACGCTGTTTCCGGCTGCGTCTCTCGCTTCCGCGTTCACCGAAGATTTCTCGTCCAACAGCCATTACCTATTACGATTACGTGCCCTGCATCCAGCTATGGCTGTTATAGCAGCGGTGCTCGTGGCCCGTTTTTTGGCGCGCATCTGGAGGTCGGCAAACCGATCGCTCCAGAATCTTGCGTTGGTGGTTAGCCTCATCTTCCTCTTCCAACTCGCGCTCGGCGTACTCAACGTTATTTTGCTTGCGCCGATGTGGCTTCAGATAACACATCTGCTCACAGCAGACGTTCTATGGACTACTCTTGTGCTGCTGGCGACGAAGTGGCTTTCCACTCAAGGTGCTCACTAGGGCTGCTAACGGACTGGCAGGCGCCCACCGGTTGGCGCCTGCCGCAGCACACTACCCTGCCGCATCTCTCCCGTGAATCAGCTCATCGGAACCCTCCTGATTGCGAGCCAGCAGGCCGCCCGTGCTCGCACGTTGCTTGTAGCCAAAGGTGCCAAACCGGGTGCCAAACCGTTGGCAGCCGATGGCCCATTAACGCCAAACAACCTGAGCACTAGGAATCGAATACGCCTCTGCGAGCTCGATCTGTTTTTTACTCAGTAAGTTGCGAAGCAACTGCTCGCCTGTTGCAGTTCGGCACAGCGATTGCACCGAAGTTGTATGGGACAACGATCGGATCTTGGTCGGCCACCGTCCAGCGTGGCCCACAAGGGTAGTGGCAGTAAGCGGAGTTCTGAACGAGAGGTACAGATGTGAGCAAACGTTCGTGTATCGCGGGTAGTGCCTTGGGGGGCCTTCGTATCCCAGAGCTGCTCCTCCTGCTTATCTGCCCGGTCTCCGCCGCCTTTGCACATCTGGCCGAACCATTGAGCCCCACCAACATCTTCGCGCCTGCGTCCACGCCAGCCAACTCGATCTTTGGGCTCTCGCTCTTTGTGCTCGCAGTTACCGCGGCGATATTCGTGACCGTTTTCACTCTGCTGGTCTATGCGGTCGTTAGATTCAGAAGAAAAGGCAGCGATGACGGCCGCGAGCCCCCGCAGGTTTATGGAAGCAATCAGGTGGAGTTGGCATGGACAGTCATCCCGGTCCTGATCGTGGTGGCTTTGTTCATGGCAACAGCGCGGGTCATTGCCAACGTCCAAAAAGCCGTGGCCCCGCCCAATGCGATTGAAGTGATTGCAGTCGGTCACCAGTTCTGGTGGGAGTTTCGCTATCCAGGGCTGAAGGTGGTGACCGCGAATGAACTGCACGTGCCGGTCAGTGATCCCGCGCACCCCACACCGACATTCCTTAAGCTGCTCTCTGCGGACACTGACCACAGCTTTTGGGTTCCTCGGCTGGCCGGCAAAACCGACATGATTCCAAACCGCGTAAACAGCATGTGGATTGATCCACATGAAGCAGGCCTGTATCTGGGGCAGTGCGCCCAGTACTGCGGAACGCAACACGCGAAGATGTTGCTGCGCGTGTATGTTCAGCCGCGGGAAGAGTTCGATCGCTGGACCCAGGCGCAACAGCAACCAGCGCGCGTGAGCGAAGCAGTTGCGGAAGGCCGGCGTGTCTTCGATAAGACAGCATGCATCAACTGCCACGCCGTTGCAGGCACGAATGCAGATGGCCGTTTCGGCCCTGATCTTACGCACCTGATGAGCCGCGACACCATTGCTGCCGGAGCCGCTCCGAATACGCCAGAGAATTTGCGGCTCTGGATTAAAGATCCCAGTGCGATCAAACCTGGATGCCTAATGCCCGCAATGGGGTTGAACGATCAAGACCTGAACGCTCTGACAGCCTATCTGGAAACGCTTCGCTAGGTGCTTTGAGGAGTACCCGATGTCTAGTGATTCGACGACGTGGCCTGCGGCCCAGACACTATCTCGCCCCCTGACCGAGAACGTTCATGAATGGGTGACGACCGTAGATCACAAACGGCTGGGCGTCATGTACATCGTTTACGCTCTGTTTTTCCTTGTCATCGGCGGAGTCGAAGCGACGGTCCTGCGCGTTCAACTCATCCGCCCGCACAACGATTTTGTTTCGCCGCAGGTATTCAACCGCATGTTCACCATGCATGGCACCACCATGATTTTCTTTGTGGCCATGCCTCTCGTCTTCGGCTTCGCGAATTACCTGGTGCCGCTGATGATTGGGGCACGCGATATGGCGTTTCCCCGGCTCAACGCTTTCAGTTTCTGGCTCACCGCATTCGGCGGACTGCTTCTCTACTTCAGCTTTCTCGGCGGAAACGGCCTCTACGGCGCAGGCACCGCACCCGACGTGGGATGGTTTGCCTACGCACCATTGACGGCGCAAACGTTCTCTCCCGGCCACAGCACCGACTTCTGGACCTTGGGGTTGCTCGTCTCTGGCTTTGGCAGCATCGGTACGGCAATCAATATTGTGACCACGATCCTGTGCATGCGCTGCCCTGGGATGACCTTGGGAAGGATGCCACTGCTTGCCTGGCTTAACCTTGTGATGGCAGGCATGGTGATATTCGCAGTAAGCCCGCTCACGGCTGCCCAGGTTATGTTGCTGATCGACCGTTACCTGGGCGGACATTTCTTTGACACTCAAGCTGGGGGCTCTGCTGTCATCTGGATGCACTTCTTTTGGATCTTCGGCCATCCCGAAGTTTATATTCTCGTCATCCCGGCATTTGCCTTTGTCTCCGAGATTGTTCCGGTGTTCTCCCGAAAGCCAATTTTTGGCTATCCGATAATGGTTGCCGCAACGGTCTGCATCGGATTTATCAGCATGAGCGTATGGGCACACCACATGTTCACCGTCGGTATGAGTGCGAACGGCAACGGCTTCTTTGTGCTAACGACAATGGCCATTTCCGTCCCCACCGGTATCAAGATTTTCAACTGGCTGGCTACCATGTGGGGAGGAAAGATTGAGTTAAAAACGCCGATGCTGTTCTGCGTTGCGTTCTTATTTCAGTTCTTGGTCGCCGGACTTACAGGGATCATGCTGGGTGCCGCGCCATTTGATTGGCAGTTGGGGAATTCGTATTTCGTAGTTGCGCACTTCCACTACGTAATCGTGGGCGGAATCCTGTTTGCCTTATTCGGAGCTTTCTATTACTGGTTTCCGAAGTTCTCGGGACATCTGTGCAACGAAACGTTAGGTAAGCTGCACTTCTGGCTTTTCTTCATCGGCTTTCATCTGACCTTCGACTTTATGCACATCCCCGGCCTATTGGGGATGCCGCGAAGAATCTATACCTACGAGCCGGGACGCGGCTGGGAGATTTGGAATCTCCTGGCCACTATTGGTGTTTTCTTTCAGGCCGCCGGTGTCCTGGTTTTCGTAACGAACCTGCTGTGGTCTTACTTCAGAGGCAAATACGCGGGCCGCGATCCCTGGGACGCATGGACCCTTGAGTGGTCGACCACTTCGCCGCCGCCCGCGTATAACTTCGCCGCCATACCCACCGTAAGAAGCCGCCGCCCGCTGTGGGATCTCAAGCACCCGGACGATCCGGACTGGAAGTACGAGTAGGAGAGAAAACGGCGATGAATGCAATACCCATGACACTGCCTCAGCCGGAATTGCACTGGGATCTCCCCTCACGCGGGCGCGTGGGCATGTTCTGCCTGATTGCCGCCGAGAGCGCCATCTTCACCATTTTTGTCGTCGCGTACATTTTCTACATCGGCAAGAGCCTCACAGCTCCAACGCCGAATGAAGTTCTTAGGGTGCCAATCTTTTATACGGTCTGTCTGCTTTCCAGCAGTTTGACGATTCATTTGGCTGCGAGAGCGCTCCGCCATGGAAGCAGAAAGGTCTTCAACACTTTGTGGTTCGTAACCCTTGCACTGGGCACAACTTTCCTTTACGGAACCGCAAAAGAGTGGCACCACCTGATCTACGACGAAGGCTTGACCATCAGCTCGAATCTTTTCGGAACGACGTATTACTCGCTAGTCGGACTCCATGCCTTTCACGTGACGGCAGGCCTGATTGGTCTCTTCGCCGTCCTTGTGTTCGCGCTGCTTGGAAGAGTAAGGGAAGAACACGCCGAGCGCGTGGATGTCTTATCTCTTTATTGGCACTTCGTGGACGCCGTGTGGGTCGTGGTGTTCACCGTCGTTTATGTGATTGGACGCTAAGGGAAAGGAACTCAAGATGGCATCGCAACCATCCGATCAACGGCAACAAACAAAAGAGCAGACATCAACCGTAGAATTGCCGGCTCCAACAGCGTGGCCGATTGTTTTCGCCTGCGGCATCACCTTGCTCTTTGCCGGATTGGTCACCAGCGTCTCGATCAGCATCCTCGGTGCGCTCTTGTCGGTCAGCGGATGCGTAGGGTGGTTCTGCGAAGTACTGCCGCATGAAAGTCATGAATCCGTTTCCTTTGTGCCTGAATCGTTCGAGGTCGTAACCAGTCGCCCCGTGGTGGCTCGGGTTGAATGGATGAGCCGGGAATTGCATCGTGCACGACTGCCGCTTGAGATCTACCCGATTTCCGCCGGGGTGAAGGGAGGCTTGGCAGGAAGCGTCGCCATGGCAGCCTTGGCGATGATTTACGGACTTGTGAGCCGGCACGGCATTTGGTACCCGATCAATCTCTTGGCGGCTGGATTCTTTCCCGCCCTCGAGACCACGGAACAAATCTCGGCCTTTCATTTAGACGCATTGCTCACTGCTTCGGCGATTCACCTTCTCACCTCCTTGCTGGTTGGGATTCTTTACGGGGCCATGCTCCCCATGTTTCCGCACCGACCCATTCTATCGGGAGGGTTGGTCGGCCCCATCCTCTGGTCTGGTTTGATCCATAGCTTTCTCGCCGTGGTCAATCCCGTGCTCAACCAGCGTATTGACTGGCTTTGGTTCGTCATCTGCCAAATGGGCTTCGGTGTCGTTGCAGGTATCGTGGTTTTGAAACAAGAACAAGTGCACACGTGGCAGCACCTTCCTTTCGCCGTCCGCGCCGGCATTGCGGCACCTGGTGCCATGGACGAGAAAAACTCAGAGGAAGGGAAACAATGAAGCACCTGTCTTTCGGTTCAATCCTGCCGATCTTCATTGTGCTGGTCTGCACCAGTTGCGCGAACTTGCCTGCTCGAGACAGAGTAAGTTCGCCGGTGAAGCGTCCCACCCAGGTGATGGACTTCAACGTCCTTTACGGAAACAACTGCGCAGGGTGCCACGGCTCGAATGGCAAAGGAGGCGCCGCGATTTCTTTGTCCGATCCCGTCTTCCTGACGATTGCCGATGATGCAACAATTCGCCGCACTGTGACAAACGGAGTCCCTGGCACTCCGATGCCCGCTTTCGCCGAGAGTGCCGGCGGCATGCTCACAGACAAGCAGGTCGATGCCATCGTCAGTGGAATCCGCTCCCACTGGGCGAATCCCAATGTGCTTCGCGATGCCAATCCGCCGCAGTATCGAGCACAGGCTCCCGGCGATCCGCTCCACGGCGCCGCCGCGTACGCAACATACTGCTCATCGTGTCATGGCGCAGAGGGTCGAGGGGGCAAGAAAGCCAGTTCGATTGTCGATGGCTCGTACCTCGCCCTGGTGAGCGATCAAGATCTTCGAACCAATGTGATCGTCGGACGCCCTGAACTGGGTGCCCCCGACTGGCGCGGCGACCTACCCGGCAAGCCGATGTCAGCGCAGGAAATTTCCGATGTTGTCGCATGGCTTGCGGCGCAGCGGCCGAAAGTTCCCGGTCAGCCGTTCCCTACTTCTTCCCCGAGCCGCGCAGAAGGAGAACTTCCATGAGTGCACCTACAGAACTCTCAAGACCAGGTAACGAGAAAGCTCCGACCAAAGAAACCGGCATGACACGACGCGTCATGCTCTTCAAGCTCGGCTTGCTTTTCAATGGCTTCGTGGCTGCAGCCTTGGCAACGCCAATTGTTCGCTATCTTCTGGCTCCCGCGACCCGAAAGACCGGTTACGAATCCTGGCTTTCGCTTGGCTCGTTGGAACAATTTCCCGCAGGGCAAACCCGGCTCGCGACGTTTCGCAATCCGGTCGTCAGTTCTTTGGACGGGGAAACGGCTGATATTCCCTGCTGGGTTCGCAATGTGGACGGGCAAAGTTTCCAGGTCTTCGCCATCAACTGCGCCCACTTGGGATGCCCCGTCCGTTGGTTCCCCCAGTCGAACCTGTTCATGTGTCCGTGTCATGGCGGCGCCTACTACCAGGATGGTTCTCGTGCCTCTGGTCCACCGGAGCGCGGTCTGTTCCAGTACAGCTACAAGGTTGAAGATGGGAACCTTTTCATCAAGGTTGGCGAAATGCCAACACCCGGTCGAGCTGCGAATACTGCGGGAGGAAAATCGAAATGCGCGTGATCGAAAGACTCGGAACTTGGTTCGATGAGCGCCTCAAACTCGGGACTGTCCTTCGCGAAACAGCCGCACATCCGGTTCCACGCGAAACCGCGAGTTGGTTCTATGTTTTCGGCTGCGCCGCGCTAGCCGTTTTCATCCTGCAGATTGTCACCGGAATTCTGTTAGCTCTGATCTACGTGCCTTCGGCAGGAGAAGCCTGGAATAGCCTTCAACTTCTCAATCACACGGTTCCCCTCGGGTGGTTCATTCGTGCACTGCATGGCTGGGGTTCGAATTTCATGCTCGCCATCGTGCTCATTCACATGGTGCAGGTTTTCCTCTTCGGAGCCTACAAGTTTCCTCGAGAGCTTACCTGGATTATCGGCATCTTTCTTTTGCTCGTAACCCTCGGCATGGCCTTTACCGGGCAAGTCCTTCGATTCGACCAGGACGCCTACTGGGGCTTAGGTATCGGAGCATCGATTTCCAGCCGAGTTCCCGTACTTGGCCCCGCGCTTGTAAATCTCTTACTCGGTGGCCCAATCATCGCAGCCGCAACCCTTTCGCGCTTCTTCGCCTTGCACGTTTTTGTAATACCAGGTCTGCTCATCGCATTTGTCGGCATACACCTGCTCTTGGTCCTGAAACTCGGAATCAACGAATGGCCCATGCCAGGACGCATCGTTCGCAAAGCCACCTACGTGCGCGAATATCAGGAACTAACGCACAAGCGTGGCATGGCGTTTGTGCCCTTTGCTATTTGGAAGGATCTGTTCTTCTCCGGATTCGTTCTGCTTGCAGTCGCAGTTTGCGCTCTGTATTTCGGGCCCTTCGGTCCGGGTGGCCAACCGGATCCCACGATCATCCAGACGGCGCCCCGTCCCGATTACTTTTTCCTGTGGATCTACGCCGTACTTTCTTACTTACCGCCCGCAGCGGAAACCCCGATCTTACTAATCGCGCCAGTCATCGTGCTCGCTGTGTTATTTGCGCTTCCGTTCGTTGCCGGTGAAGGTGAGAAAAGCTGGAGACGCAGGCCCATCGCCGTCCTAACGATTCTAGTGCTTGCGGTGGCCTTGGGGTCGCTGACGCACTTAGGCGAACACACGCCGTGGAGTCCTGTGATGAACGCGTGGAGCAGCTTTCCCATCCCTGCAGAAGATCTGCAAGGACGTACCGCCCTAGAGCGCCGAGGTGCTCTCGTCTTCCAAGCCAAACAGTGTCACAACTGTCATTCGCTCGGGGATGCCGGGGGCAAGCGCGGCCCCGCACTGGACAGTGTTGCGCTACGTCTTACGCCAGATCAACTGATCCGCCAGGTGATTCAGGGCGGAGGCAATATGCCGGCCTACGGCAAGAACCTGAGCCCTGCGGAAACGACTGCCCTGGTGGCGTTTCTAAAGACCCTGCATCCCGCGCACCAGACGCCGGCACGGGATGCTTCCCGCACCATCGCACTCGGAAGCGACGAGAAACCTACCTCGACACAGCCATAGGTCCCCAATGTCACTTGCCATCAATTCCGCCATCGATTCGTGGACCATGCCATTGCCGGTTACCCTCACACTGTTGCTGATCGCGTGTGTCTACCTGCGCGGTTGGCTTCATCTCCGGAAAGCCTTCCCGCACACAATTTCGATTGCGCAGTTTGCTGCCTTCATCAGCGGTCTGTCAGCGCTGTGGATCGCGATCGGATCTCCTATCAACGCGCTTGACGATGAGTTACTCAGTTTCCACATGCTGCAACACCTTCTGCTGATGGCGGTTGCTCCTCCATTAATTCTGCTAGGAGCGCCGTTCATGCCCCTCCTGCATGGACTCCCGCAGCGCTTCGTCCGAGTCGCTCTCGGCCCGCTGTTTCGTCTGCCGGCGCTGCAGTGGCTCGCAGGTTTTGTTACTCACCCAATGTTTTGCTTGCTCGCTGCCAGCACCGCGGTGATCGCGTGGCACTATCCTCCCCTGTTTGAGTTGGCGCTTAAGTCGGTCTGGTGGCATGAAGTCGAGCACATCTGTTTTCTAACCACCGGGCTTCTATTCTGGTGGCCTGTGGTGCAGCCGTGGCCGAGTGTCGCACGCTGGCCTCGATGGTCCACTCCCTTGTACCTTTTTCTTGCAACTTTGCCCTGCGATGTGCTCTCCGCGTCTCTTGCGTTTTGTGATCGCGTTGTCTACGGCTCCTACTCAGCGCTTCCTCACCTCGCAGGTATTTCGCCGCTGGAAGATCAAGAATTTGCCGGCGCTTTGATGTGGGTCTCTGTCACGTTCATCTACTTGGTCCCAGCGGTCGTTGTCACAATCCAGCTTCTCTCGCCTTCAACACCGTGCTCTTCGGAACAAGACCGGAGTAACGCGCGTAGACCTGCGGAGGCCCTGTAAACATGGCAACCAAGCCCACCATCAATGGAATAAACGTTCTCGTCGAATCGCATCCTCGACCGCCACTACGCTCTCTGGTCTTGTCTGACTACTGGGCGCTTACGAAACCAGAAGTGAATACCCTGATCGCGGTCGCAACCTTCGCCGGATTTTACTTGGGGTATCCAGGACAACTAGGCAGTTTTCCATTCTGGCTACTTATTCATACTCTCGCCGGTACCCTGCTCGTTGCTAGCGGGACAGCTACTCTCAATCAATATCTCGAACGTCAGTTCGACGCTCAGATGCGGCGGACTGCGCGTCGGCCGTTGGCTGCCGGAAGGCTGAGCCCTGCGACCGGTCTGCGCTTCGGGATCGTGCTCTCGGTCGCGGGCGAAATTTATCTGGCCTTGGCGGTCAACGCGCTTGCGAGCCTGCTGGCGGCGATAACCCTCGCGAGTTACCTATTCATCTACACGCCGCTGAAGCGAAAGACCCCGCTGTGTACGTTGGCGGGTGCCATTCCAGGTGCAATGCCCCCGCTGATCGGATGGGCTGCCGCAACCGGCACATTTAGTCTGGGGGCATGGATTCTTTATGCCATGCTCTTCCTCTGGCAATTCCCCCATTTCATGTCGATCGCGTGGATGTACCGCGAAGATTACGCCCGAGCAGGTTACCTCGTTCTGCCCCCGGGCCAGCGCAAAGGCCAATTCGTGGCCGTGGGAAGTGTTTTGCCGCTCCTCCTTTTGTTGCCCGTCAGCATCGCTCCTACGCTGCTAACCCGATCTGGGCTGCCGTACGCGATCATCGCCTTGGCACTCTCCACGGCTTTTCTCTATTGCGGCCTCCAACTGGCCCTCCACAGAACCAATGCGGTCGCCAGGCGACTCCTCTTTGCCTCGATTCTCTATCTCCCATTGGCCCTCATTTTCATGATGATCGCCAAGTCTTAGCCCACGCGGCCTTCCGTCCTGGAGAGAGCCTTACGTTTTGGGCGATCCTCGCTGTGACCCGCCACATCCAACCGCGAATAGGGTTGCCCCAAATTCGGGCGGTCAGTGTAACGTGACCACTTCCAAAATCCCGAGCGCGGGAGTACTGGAGACCCCGGATCTTCAGCTCCTGATCGATTCCACTCCGGGCCTGATTCACACCAGTCTGCCCGACGGCTACTTGGATTTCTTCAATCAAACCTGGCTCAAGTATGTCGGTCGTTCGTTGGAAGAGTTGCAGGGTTGGAAATGGACGGCGTGCATTCACCCCGACGACCTTGAAGGAATTGTTCAAAAGTGGCGAGCGTCCTTGGCCAGTGGTGAGCCTTTCTTGCACGAAGCACGCGTCCGGAGGGCGGATGGTGAATATCGCTGGATGCTGCACCACAAAATTGCCATGCGTGACGAGCATGGAAAGATTCTCAAGTGGTGTGGATCGAGTATAGACATCGAGGAGCGCAAGCGTACCGAAGAACAGCTCCGCCAAAGCGCTCAGGAGCTCCAAAGACGGGAGTTCTATCTCGCCGAGGCGCAGCGCCTCGGCCATATGGGAACCTGGGTTTTTGACCCTTTAGCAGGATTCGACTACTGGTCGCACGAACTTTTTCATATACATGGCCTCGATCCGGCCCACGGAGCGCCAAGTGCTGAGGAATACCTCGCACTCGTTCATCCACAAGATCGCGAGTTCATGGCCTCGCTAATGAAGCGAATGCTTGTCGAAGCTTCGAGATTTGATGTAACCAAGCGAATCGTGCGACCAAACGGTGAACTTCGCTATATTCGCTGCGTTGGTGTCCCCGTTCTCGACAACACGGGACTTAAAGGGTTTCTTGGCACCGCCATGGATGTAACTGAGCAAGAGCAATTGACTCAGAAGTTGCAGCGCCGCGAAGCTTACCTGGCCGAAGCCCAAAGGCTCAGTCACACTGGCAGCTTCGGGTGGAAGCCTGACAGCGGAGAGATTGTCTGGTCGGATGAAACCTATCGCATCTTCGAGTACGACCGCACGATTCACCCAACCATGGACTTAATCGTGCAGCGCGTCCATCCCGAGGACCGTGCCGGCTTCCAGGAAGTGATCAGTCAAGCGTCTGTTACAGGGACGGACTTCGAGCATACTTACCGCCTGCTAATGCCCGATGGGAGAGTCAAGCATTTCCACGCTCTGGCTCACGCTACGCAGGATGAATCCGGCAACCAGGAGTTTCTAGGGGCAGGCACTGACATTACCGAACGCAAAAACGCCGAAGAGAAAGTCCGCGAGCGTGAGGCCGAGCTTAGACAGGTCTTAGATCTTGCTCCCCAGTTGGTCGCCGTATTTGGACCCGGGCGCGAACGCCTGTACGCCAACCGCGTCCTGCTCGATTACCTGGGCCTTACTCTGCAAGAGTGGCGGCAGACATTTAATAGCTCGGTATTGAGTTATAGCAGTGAGTTCCTACATCCCGATGATTGGGAACGGGCCGCCGAGCATCTGGATCGTGCTCTCTCCAGTGGCGCTGCTTTCGCGTTGGAGATGCGTCTGCGCAAAGGGGATGGAAGCTATCGCTGGTTCTTACTCCGTTATAACCCATTGCGCGATGAACACGGACAGGTTACGCGTTGGTATGCTGCCGCCACTGACATCGAAGAGCGCAAGCAGGCCGAACAGAAACTCCGAAACGAGAACATCGCGCTGCGCGAAGAAATCAGCAAGGCATCGATGTTTGAGGAGATCGTTGGCGCTTCTCCGGCCCTGCAAACAGTACTCTCTCGGATTTCCAAAGTCGCCCCGACTGCCTCCACCGTTCTAATCACCGGCGAGACGGGCACGGGCAAAGAACTCGTCGCTCGGGCGATCCACCGCCGATCACCGCGCCGTTTGCGTCACTTTGTGAGCGTGAATTGCGCCGCCATCCCGCGAGATTTGATCGCCTCGGAATTGTTCGGCCATGAAAAGGGCGCATTCACCGGAGCATTGCAGCGGCGCTTGGGTAAGTTTGAATTGGCGGAAGGTGGCACGATTTTCCTGGACGAGATCGGCGAACTTCCAGCAGAAATGCAGATCGCGCTGCTGCGAGTTCTGCAGGAGCATGAAATTGAGCGCGTCGGGGGCAATCAATTAATTCGAACTGACGTTCGGGTCATTGCTGCCACCAATCGCGACTTGCAAACGGCGATATCTGCCGGCACCTTTCGAAGTGACCTGTTTTACCGGCTTAATGTTTTTCCAATCGAAGTACCTCCACTGCGGGAACGGAAAGAAGACATAGCCATGCTGGTGGAGTACTTCATCGACCGATTTTCGCGCCAAGCTGGAAAAAAGATAAAGAGTATCGACAAGAAAACTTTGGAGTCGATTCAGGCATACCCTTGGCCAGGTAACATTCGAGAGTTACAGAATGTGATTGAGAGATCCCTCGTTCTCTGTGAAACAGAGACCTTCTCAGTCGACGAGAGTTGGCTCTCGCGGACTTCGTCTTCGCCTCCGGCAACTGGTCCCACGCTCTTAAAGAAGCCAGTACTTCAGGAAAAGGAGATCATCGAAGCCGCTTTATCTGAAACCAGGGGCCGAGTCTCCGGACCTGCGGGCGCGGCAGCAAAGCTAGGCATTCCGTCAACAACTCTGGAATCGAAGATCAAGTCCCTCAAGATCAACAAACATTACTTCAGGGCTAGCTAATTGCCTCCGGAGCGCTCCCGCCGATCATTGACGCCCATCGAAGCGATCAATAATCATCTTCGGTGCAACGACGCCGAAGCTCATAGCAAGAATAATTGTAATTGCCGTCATGGCGTCGGCAATGGTTGCGCGCAGGAGGTCAAAGTTCGCATTCGAGTTGTACGCGAGTTGCACCAGTCCGCTCGCCATTCTGAACAGGTAGAGCCCCGGTATCATTGACACTACAGAAGCAAAGCCAATGGCGGCGAATGGCATCCGCCAGCGACGCGCGACTGGAGCAAGGATTGCCCCGACCAACAAACACGCGACCAAAGCGCCGGTCGCTGGCCCGGCGCCGGCCTTCAGAGTCACCCATCTTACTGCATGAGCCAGCATTCCGACGGCAACTGGCCACCCCAACATACGCAATGGTGTCGAGAAGAAAACGCTGTACGCCGCAACTGCCACGCCGGCAGCAATCACGTCGAGCCATAAGGTGGCGCTCCTGCCCGGTTCGCCCACTGGCAAAGAGACCGCGAGAACACCCATTCCCAGGAGCAATCCTACGCAGATTGCCAACATGACGAGACCGGCGTAGACCATGCGTGACGCGCCCAGATTGATCCGTGCATCAATCAGATCCATTGCGCCGTTGAGAACATGAGGGCCCGGAATTAGAATCATGCAGGGGCACACCGCTACCAGCCGCATTGACGAACTCAGGTCATAGCGCACCGCAAGCGCACCAATCATGCCGGCGAGCAAAGCCGCACAAAGCGGCTGCAGAAGAGTGTTCGCGCTGTACCGCGCCAGTGTGCGACGCAGAAGTGCTCCGGCTGCTGCGCTGATCATGATGAGTACCACTGCTTTCAGGTGGTGTACTCCGAAGATCGCCGCCAACGCAGCAGCACCCGCAGTCGCCGCGAGCGTAAACAACCAGGTTGGAGCCGGCGGTGCGTGCGCAATTGCCTCGATGTTTTCAAGTGCGCCACCGATCGCCGGCCGGCCGGCAGCAAAAGTCTCGATCGCGGACATTGCCGAGGCAACGCGGTGCATATTGATGCCAGTGGGACTGCCGCCATCAAGAGAAACCTGACAGCCAGTGCCATCTGCGACCCGCAATTCCAGCTCTTCCCAGTGCGGAATCATCGTGGCTCGCAGGCCAAGCTCAGCGCTAAGCCGCTCGGCTGCTTGCACCGTCTCGTGAGTCGACTGCCCGTTGGTATACAACACATGTGCGCAGGCGAGCACAAAATCACATCGTTCAAAAATAAGGCGATCCGCAGTCATGTCGACCGAGGAACGCGTCAATCTCGCGACGGGAGCGTACTTAGGCAACGGCTGCGACATAGGGTTTCACCATCTAAGTAGCATCGACGATGCGATCAAATTCCGATGAACGCCTTGGTAACAATAACTGATGCAAACCACGTGCCAGTCCCAGGACACACTGCGTTATGGCGATAACTTCACTCGGATGATCGGCTAAACATTACTTCAAGCCAACTAGCCGCCTCTGGACTTCCGCTAATTTCACGTTCATGTCTTTACGAAGTTCGCAAATCTACGAGCCCTTGGTAAGTTCGTCATTACCGCAAGCCTTTTCTTCTCAGTGCGGTTGGGAATGGCGGCCGCGTTGCATAACACATAGAAAAGAGATTGTGGTTTGAAAGAAAGGCTAGCCCGATGTTGAAGATTCTGAGATCGACCAAGAACGCGTCCGTGATTTTCACTCTAATTGGTCGAGTCGAGGTGGAAAACTTGGAAGAGTTGAAACGGGTTGTCGGTTTAGAAGCAAGAGACCACAACCTGATTCTGGATTTGAAAGATGTAACGCTGGTCGACCAATCAACAATTCGGTTTTTGGCGCGCTGCGAAGCAGAAGACGTAACGCTCGAGAATTGTCCGGCATACATCCGCGACTGGATCGTGGCAGAAAGGCACCGAAACAGAAGAACCCTGAATGCGGGGTAAGACGATGAAGAAAACACTGGTGAGGTAAGTCATGGCGAAAGTGATCGGATTTTATAGACGGCAAGACTGGAAGCCGAAGCGTGAATGGGTATCTGCGGGCCGAACTGCCAAGGCAATCATCTTCCCTGATACGCAAAGCAGGAAATCAGCGTAGCCGGGGTGGGTATTCAGCGCATCGGCCCCGTCACTTGGCTCATGATTTGCGACGGCAGTTTCGGGGATAAGCGCCCGGTTAGTGTGGAGCAACGCAATGGGTTCGAATGATTGTACATGTATCGCTGTACACGGAGATGAGTCACGCTATATGAGCAATCCATCGGTTCAGTATCCGGAGGATGAACGAAGGCGCTTAATTGGAGAGGATAGCCTCACTGACCAAGCGGAGGACAACCTCCAATCCCTCTTCGGAGACGAGGCCTGTGGTGAGCCGGGTTTCGATGGAATCGTCGGTCGAAGCAACGCGCTTCGTATCGTGCTGCGCGAGATTAAGATGGTCGCTCCCACCGACTCGACCGTATTGATTCACGGCGAGACCGGCACTGGTAAGGAGTTGGTCGCGCGCGCGATTCACGAACTCAGCTTTCGCTGCACCAATGCGTTCGTCAAGCTGAACTGCGCCGCGATTCCAACCGGGCTGCTGGAGAGCGAACTCTTTGGGCACGAAAAGGGCGCGTTTACAGGGGCTATCGCGCAGCGAGTTGGCCGATTCGAAGTTGCGAACCATGGCACCGCATTTTTGGATGAGATCGGAGAAATTCCGCTTGAGCTCCAGCCGAAATTGCTTCGGGTGCTGCAAGAGCGGGAATTTGAAAGGCTGGGGAGTTCGCGTACGCTGCATACCGACGCCCGGCTGATTGCCGCAACCAATCGTAATCTAGCGGCAATGGTCGAGGAGCAGAGGTTCCGCTCTGATCTCTTTTACCGATTGAATGTTTTTCCCGTTCGAGTTCCGCCGTTGCGCGAGCGGCGCGAGGACATCCCTTTCCTGGTGTGGCATTTCGTCAGGCAGTTTGCCGGGCTTATGAGGAAGAGTTATGAGTGCGTTTCTTCGGAGACGATGAGGGCTTTATGTGAGTACGACTGGCCTGGGAATATCCGCGAGTTACAGAATCTAATCGAGCGGGCCGTGATCCTTTCCCCAGGCCCCGTATTACGAGTGCCTATCCGCGACCTTCATCATCGCACCATCACTGTGCCGCATAGTGGGCAGCACCAAACATTGGAAGAGGCCGAGCGTGCTCACATCTCGCGAACGCTAAAGGAGACCAGGTGGGTCCTCGGCGGGCCGAATGGTGCTGCGGCGCGGCTGGGAATCAATCGATCGACTCTACAATTCCGGATGAAGAAGCTCGGTATTGTGCGCCCCGGTCGTGAAGACGATGCAGGCACCGCATCGCAGCCGCGGACACACTTTGAGTGGGAATCCGTAGCCAGTTGATACCGAAGAGAAAATGATAAGGAGGCTTGCAGCAATTCACGGCAAGGACAATCAACTTCGATCAATGGTAGCCACAAGAGATTCCATAAGCTATCTGGCGTTTTACAGCTAAGCATTGTCTGCGATTGCGAGCCGTTTACGGTACACATCACTCAACTAAAGGAGCCTTTATGTCGACGCATCCCTTATCTCCTGCAAAGCCAGGCCCAGAACCGGTTCCGCCCGCTCGCACTCCAACGGACGAACCGCATGGCGCTGCGACAGTTACGTCCAGGTGGCAGAAGTACGGCACTCCAATCCTGATACTGCTGTTGGCTCTAGTCGTTCTATTCACCGTCATCCACAATTGGAATTCCTGGGAAGGTGGACACGTTCAACAAGTTACCGACGATGCCTATGTGCGTGGTGACCTTACGCCATTAAGTACCAAGGTGCCTGGCATTGTCCGCAACGTCGACGTCTCCGATTACCAGCAGGTGCACAAAGGCGATCTCCTGGTTGAGCTCGAGGACAACGACTATCAGGCCCAGGTAGCACAGGCGAGCGCGGCTGTAGAAGCGGCCCGCGCTGCCATCGAAAACAACCGTCGTCAGATCGACCTGCAAGACGCTGCCATTCAGAAGGCCCTGGCTGGAATCGATCAGGCCCAAGCGCAGATCGTGGCCGCGAAGGCGGGCAAGGACGCGGTGGAAGCGAATCTGGTGCGCGCCCGCTCCGAACGCAAACGCCAGGAAGGCCTTTATCAGACTCACTCGACAACACAGGATAAGTTGGAGCAGGCGGTTGCCGCTGAACAGAGCATGACAGGCCAGTATGCCAGCAGTGAGGCGCGGGTGACCGAGGCCGGAAGCGCGTTGCGCAGCAGTGAACTGACAGCGGAAGCGGAGCGGCGCAAGAAAAGTGTCCTCGAGTCTCAGGAGCTGCAGCTCGCCGCTGACCTGCACGCCAAAGAGGCCGGTTTAGTGGCTGCACAGGTCAACCTTGGTTACACGAAAATCTTTGCACCGGGAGACGGCAACGTCGGCGAACGACAAGTCCGGCCAGGACAGCTTGTGTCTCCTGGCACTCAAGTAATTCCCTTCGTCGATCACGCGCGCTGGGTGCAGGCAAATTACAAAGAAACGCAGCTCACCAACGTCCGGGCTGGCGATGCCGCCGAGATCCAGGTTGACCAATATCCCGGCCAAGTTATCCATGGCAAAGTAATCCAAATCGCCCCGGCGAGCGGATCGCAGTTTTCGCTGCTGCCGCCGGATAATGCCACCGGTAACTACACCAAAGTTGTTCAGCGCATCCCTGTCAAGATCGAACTCGATGAGACGGAGCTCGCCAAGAGTTTGCGCCCGGGACTCTCTGTGACCGCAACGGTCCGCACCAAGCGATAGAGGCATAGCATGGCTAGCGAACCTGCAATTACTCAACCGTCACCAACCCAGATCGCGCGCGCGGCTGCCGCTGTGATCCCCGGAGAGGTTTCGAGCAGACCGCTGCTGGGAACCCTCGGCGTCCTTCTCGGTGCCGGGCTTGTCACCCTTGCCGGTCGCATGCTCGACCTGGGATTGGCGGACCTGAAGGGTCACCTCGGAATCAGCTACGATGCTGGTGCGTGGCTGAGTAGCGCCTTCAATGCATCGCTGATGTTCATAGGTCCATTCAGCGTTTACCTGGGAGGCTTGCTCGGGCCGCGCCGCCTCCTTCTTTTCGCGGCCGGAGTGTTTACCGTAACCTCTACTTTCCTACCGCTCATACATAGTTACAGTCTGTTAGTCGCAGCTCTTATCGTAGCCGGGCTGACCTCAGGTACCTTTTATCCCCTTACCCTGACCTTTGCTCTGCGCGCCATTCCACTTCGCTATCTGCCATTCACCATCGCCTTCTACGCGACCTTTATAGACGGAGCAGTTAACATAGCGCCCTCACTCTACGGATTCTATAGAGACCACCTTTCGTGGCATTGGATGTTTTGGGGCTCTGCCGTAATTGCGCCGGTAATGATGATCTGTATTTATTACGGAATACCGCCCGCCGCCGCGAGGAAGAAAGACGCTTCGGCGCCGAGCTTCGCTGGGTTCTTGTACCTAAGCCTGGGGCTGGCCTTGTTGTTTGCCGCACTCCAGCAAGGACAGAGGCTCGATTGGTGGCGCTCCGGTGTGTACAACGGTCTTTTTCTCGGTGGGTCGCTGTTATTGTTGTGCTCACTCTTGCGGCGGCTGTGCGGTCCCAACCCTTTGGTCGCCTTGCCCTACCTCTGGAAATGGAACACCGTGCTGCTCGCCTGTCTACTCTTCTGGTTTCGCTTCACCCTCTGCACAACCATCATCCTGGTCCCACAATCGCTGGCCATTCACGGCTTTGAACCTGACCAGATTGGGCCTGCGATCATCTGGAGCGCTCTTCCGCTTCTGCCCGTCACCTTTATCGCCGGTCTCCTGCTGCTCCGCAAACTGGATTCTCGCATTCTCTTGGCCGTTGGCTTAGCCTGTACCGCATTTTCAGCCGTATTGAATGCTCATTACGACAGCACCTGGGCGGCCCAGAACTTCTACCGCACCGAGTTACTTACCGGCGTCGGACAATCGTTCTCTCTCATCGGGCTGGTGGGATGCATCGTTCTACAGGCCATATTCACTGGCGGCTTGGCAAAGCCACAATGGGTCCTGACTTTTTCGGCGTTCTTTCACGTCATCCGTCTGTTCGGCGGGACCGCAGGCGCCATCTACATGGGCCACTTCATTGCCGTGCGCGAAAGGCTGCACTCGAACCTCTTGGGACTCCACGTCAGCAGTGGCAACTGGGTCACCGATCAGAACATTCGCGCCATGACCGCGGGTCTCTATGCCAAGTCATCAGGAATGGCCGCAGCCGGCTCCCGCGCGGTCGATCTGATTTCGTCCCGAGTGCGCCTTCAGGCTTATAGCTTAAGCATTATCGACGGCTTTCTACTGATCGCTTGGAGCTGCGCATTCGCATTAATCCTTGTTGCATTGCTGCGCAAATCACCGTTGAACTACGGCGACCTGAGCGCCATGCAACAGATTCCCGCCCCCAAGAAGGAGTCGAAATAGTAATGAAACGAACCATGCACCTTGTTGTCGCTCTGGCGCTATCCCGCGCGTTCGTATTTGCCGCGGAGCCCGATCAAACCGCTCCTCCGCGACATCTCACCTTGCACGATGCCGTCCAGTTGGCGCTTGAGCACAACCACAACATCCGCATCGCCGGCTACACGGTTGACGAGAAACAACACGCGAAGGAGGCAGCGAAGAGTTCCTATTTTCCATTGATACGCAATGACAGCGCCTTTGCGCGCGTCACCGATACCCAGTTAATCGAGATCGAAGCGGGCGGCTTGGGCGAAGCGGCGGGAAGGCCGATTCCTCCCGTCAGCAGCATCCTCAACCAGGGCGGACGCAACCTGACGACCAGCGGCACGCAGCTCACGCAGCCGTTGACCACGCTGCTGAAGATCAAGTCGCAAAACGATATGGCCCGGGCCGAGCTGAAAGCCTCTCGCGATAAGGCGCACGGAACCCAGAACGATGTAGCGCTCATGGTTCATCAGCTTTACTACACAATCCTGATTGCCGAGGCGCACCGCAGTGCCACCGAAGCCCGGATCAAAGCATCGCAGGAGTTGCAGAGCGAGCGAGAGCAACAGGTGAAGTTGGGCAGCGCCCTGGAGCAGGATCTAATAGAAAGCCGCGCGCAAACCTTGCAAGCCAAGCAAGAGCTGCTGACGACCGATCTTCAGTTATCAGACCTCAAACTGAAGCTCAATGACTTGATGGGCCTGCCGCTTAACACTGCCCTTGATCTTGATTCCGCTGTCGCCGAATCTCAGGAGACCTGCCGGCGCGAGGAATGCGTTGCAACTGCTACTGCCTCACATCCCGAGGTCGTTGAAGCTCGTGATCAGGTGGAGAAAGCGGAGGCTGCGCTCCGTTTGGCCAAGGCGGACATTAGGGTTCCCGATGTCGAGGCTTTCGCTCGCTACAGCTACCAGGACAATGTCCCCTTTCTGGCTCGTAACTTCGGCACCTTTGGAATTCACTTCGGCTATGACCTCTTCGACGCAGGGCATAAGCGGGCCGTGCTGCATGAACGTAAGGCGCAGTTGTCGCAAGCAAAAGAGAATCTTTCACGAGTCACCGACGAGGTTGAGCTCGCCGTGCAGACAGCGTACAACCAACTCGAGAGGACCCAACAGATGCTGAGTGTATCGCAGGAACTGCTCGCAACGCGCGCCGAGTCCAGTCGTGTGCTACTGCAGGAACTCGCCCACGGAGCCGCCCTCGCCTCCCAATCGGACTTGGCCGTCGCTCAGGAGTTCGATGCAAAAACTGTGCTGCTTCAGTCTCAGCTCGATTACGCACAGGCGCACGACGCGCTAATCCACGCCATCGGCCAAACCCCGATGTAAGCTCGCCAACGGTACTTAGTAACTTAGCTACTTAGTACTTGGTTGGAGTAGGGTTAAGATCACGCGCGAGCGTCCACCGAGGGAGAATCATAATGATCATTCCCTAATTCGCCGCTGAGTGACACCATCAACTCCGAGGTGCCCCGTTGCGTTTCCCTGGCCGTTTTTCGGGTTGGACTTTACCCATCGTTTTGCTTCTCTCGACCGCCGCTCCGGTGGTGGCTCAAAGTACAAATCAGTCTCCCTCTGTGGACCCTGCCGCACTCATCAAGCAAGCCGAGCAAGGAGACACGCAGGCGCAGGTCTACATTGGTTTAATGTATGCGACCGGCGCAGGGCTTCCGAAGGATGAAGCTGCGGCCATGCGCTGGTATCGTCAGGCCGCTGAACATGGGCACGCCGGGGCGCAGTTCTTCCTGGGCTCGATGTATGACAGCGGTCAAGGTGTACCGAGAGATGAAGCCGAGGCCATGCGCTGGTACCGCAAGGCCGCCGAGCAGGGATACGCCCAGGCTCAGTGCAAACTTGGCCTCGCATATGCCACTGGCCGGACTCTCCCCAAAGACGACGCCCAAGCCGCTCTCTGGTTTCGCAAGGCCGCCGAGCAGGGGAATCCAGTCGCGCAGTTCAACCTTGCCAATGCCTATGCCGCCGGCCAAGGGATTCCAAAGGATGAGCCAGAAGCTGCACGTTGGTACCGCCAGGCCGCCGAACAGGGCCACGCCGGGGCCCAGTTCTTCCTGGCCTCGATCTATGACAGTGGCCAGGGTCTCCCGAAGGATGAAGCCGAAGCCGTGCGTTGGTACCGCAAAGCCGCCGACCAGGGATACCCAAAGGCTCAGTTCATCCTTGGCGTAATGTATGCCACCGGCAAAGGTGTCCCGAAGGACGAGACACAAGCCGTCGCCTGGTACCGCAAGGCCGCGGAGCAAGGCAATGCCGCAGCGCAATTCAGCCTTGGCCTCACCTATCAGTTTGGTCTGGGTGTCGCAAAAGACAAAGCTGAAGCCGTGCGCTGCTTCCGCAAGGCCGCCGACCAGGGAGACGCCGATGCTCAGTACAACCTTGGAGCGATGTACACGATCGGCGAAGGTGTTAAGAAAAATGATGCCGAGGCCGTACGCTGGTACCGTAAGGCTGCCGAGCAGGGAGACGCACAGGCCCAGAACAGCCTCGGCGTAGCGTATGCCACCGGCAAAGGTGTCCCGAAGGACACCGCCCAAGCGCTTCGCTGCTTTCGTAAGGCTGCCGAACACGGATATGCCGAGGCGCAGAACAACCTTAGTAAACTGATGAAACGGTCAGGCCAACCCGCGGCAAGGTAGCCACCGGGATGCCCCCGCAAATCCTGATTCGCCGCTCCGCCCATCCCTTCCAATTGTGGAGGACGGCCGATGCTGTTACCATCCCCGGTGAAAGCTGCATTCCCAAGCAGCGTCATCCTGCATACTCGATCCAAACGGAGATAGCCGCATGACCGAACCAAGTTACGAAGAACTTAAAGCAAAACTCGCAGACCTCGAAGCCAAACAGCAACGCGGCAGCACCATGAGTTTCAAAGTCAGCGACAAGGGCGGCGTCAGCGTCTACGGACTAGGCCGCTTCCCGGTGACCTTGTATTACGAGCAATGGAACAAACTCTTGGACAAAGCGCAGGAGTTGCGCGAATTTCTTGAGGCCAATAAGGACAAGTTGAAGTTGAAGGAGTAACCCGAAGAAGATCGAAGCGCCAGCCTACGCCGAAGCCGGAATCCGGGAGCAACTTCGCCGCACCCTCATCCCCGGATTCGGCCACGATTTCGGCATCGGCGCTGAGCCCTGCACCAAGGCCAACGGAAGAACGTTTAGTTGAGAGCTGCTTGATTCGGGATCGCCGGCGCGCAGTCCACGCAAAATGGGTTTGAGAACGCCCGCGCCAACAGAAGTTTGCGAATGCCCGCGATTTCGGCGCTGACCCTTTCGCGCAGCTCTTCATCCAGCACCTCATTGCAAAACTCGCAGGCAAACGCAGCCGGAGACTTGCAGCATGACTTGGGGATCAGACGAACTTGAGTCACCCGGCCGTGCGGTTCGATGTGGACATAGAAATGACCGCCAAACGTACAGGCTGCCTTCTTGATGGCATTGATCCCATAAACAGCCGCATTGAAGTTCATCACCTGAGTGCTATCGTCTACCGTCAACATCGCCCAGACCTCCCTGCTCAACCTGCAAACCCTACCAAGGCCCATCTGCACGTTAGACGAGCAACTCGCGCGTAAGTTAGCGGGCTCGCCAAGATCCCGCGGAACATGTACGCATGGCCATTCGACGGCTGGAATATTCCTTGCCTGCACTTCCATTCTCGCGGAGGTCGATCCGCCGCGACAGGCGCGACGTCCGTCGATTCAGCACAGCGAACGCGATGAAGAAGACGCTGGAGCGCAAGAACCGGGTCGGCCTTCAGCCTAGTTACCGACGTATCTTTCTCGCTATCTTTCCCATGCCCTGTGGAAAACGTCTGTTAGTCGATGCAACTCGCATCGATGTAACAAAATACCTCATATTTTTCCATCGTATCCATAGGTCATTGATTCCATGCGGTGTTACCGCAGCGGCGGGATCGATGCACTCCGTTTACCTGTTGCAATACGCCGCACTTGCACCTGTTGCGAAATCTCACGATGGGCCAGCCATTCGCTTTAACTCCCCTGCTCTCTGCGGGATAGCTCCGTAGCCTCGCATTGGCCACTGGACTGCACTAACAAAGCGCGTACGCGGAACAATCAAGGAGTCGTCGGGAGCCGCGAAACTTCAAACAAGAGCCCCAGAGCAAGGGCGGAGGTTAAGGCAATGACAGTCATTCTGGTTTTTGCAATGTTCGTCATCTGTATCGCGATCTCAAAGTTCATCAAACCAGCTCCCAAATACGTTCTGCAGACGGCGCCCGCCACCGAAGCCGGGGTGCGAAAAGCTCAGCCCACTGATCTGCCCATTGTTGCGGGCTATGAAGTCCCCGAACACTTCCGCTTCCATCAAGGTCACGCTTGGGCGCTGGACGAAAGCCCGAATCTGGTTCGCACCGGGATCGATGACTTTGCCGCCAAACTGATTGGCAAGGCCGAGGAGGTCAACCTGCCGCAACGCGGCCAATGGATTCGTCAGGGACAGAAGGTATGGAGCTTCCGGGTGAACGGCGAGTGGGTGGAGATGCTCTCCCCAATCGAAGGCACCGTCAGCGATTTGAACGACGAAGTGGTGCGTCATCCCGAGACCCTGACCGCAGATCCCTATGGCAATAGTTGGCTGATGAAGGTCGAGAGTCCGGAGGCCAACACCAACTTCCGCAACCTGTTGGAAGGCAACATGGCTCGCAACCTGATCGCCGACAGTGCCAAGAAGTTGGCCGCCTACCTCCCGCCCACCGCTGGCAACCTGGCTCTGGCGCAGGATGGCGGCAAGGCGCACGGCGAGCTTGCCAAGCACCTGCCGGCCGGCAAGTACATCGAGATCACCAAAGCGTTTTTCCTGGCCTGATTGGCCTCGCTCGGGACTTCGAAAAAGGAGTCCCGAGCAACCCACCGGACTCAGCCATCGCAAGATTCAATCCATCCGTGTTGAACCAAAAATAGTCGTGCAAGCCTATTCAGGCTTGTCTATTGCGACTTCTTTCTGTATCCTTCAGAGACACTGTTGACCCGACTAAGATTATGCTCGCACTCCTGCTTTTAGGAGTGTGGGTGCGGACGTCGTGTCTTCTTGATTTTCCGCAGTCGGTGTGAGCACTTCTAAATTTCCAAAAGCAGTACATGCGAGCGACTCGCGCCCCAGCGCCCGAAGGGAGACATCGGCTTGAACTCCGACATCCAGATCACTGCTCCAACAGACTGCACCGCTCCACTTCCGCCTGCGAATCGCCGCAATATCAATCCCGTCGTGAGGTCTCTTTGCGTCACGGGCCTATTGCTGTTCGCCACGTTGCTCTGCGGCGCTGAGACCGCCAAGAAGAAGCACGCACCCCTTGCCGTCACCCACCCGGTCGTGGTCAAGGTTAGCGACAGCAGGGTCGCGCCTCTGCCTCCCAGCGAGAAAGTAGTCTCCTACCATGCGCCCTACGACGCCGGCGACTGCAGCATCTGCCACCAACATAATGATGTCCAGAATCCTGGTCCGGTAAAGGCCGCCGTCAACGATCTATGCCTCGGCTGTCACGACGATTTCCAGCAGACGCTGACGCGCAAGTTCGCTCATCCGCCATCTCAGAAAAATTGCCTGAACTGCCATAACCCGCACGACTCAAAACAGCCTAAGCTGCTTCTGGAAGATTCAGGAACACTGTGTTTGAGCTGCCATCAGCAGATCAAAGAGACCGCGATCAAAGCGACCGTCAAGCACGACGCGCTCACCCAGGGCGACAAATGCATCAACTGCCACAACCCGCACGGCGCCAATATCGAGCACCTGCTCGTCCAACTGCCCATGCAGCTTTGCCTGCAATGCCACGGCAAGGATGACGTCCTGGACCACAACGGCAAGAAGCTCACCAATATAACGAAGTTGCTCGCCGACAATCCGCATCAACATGGGCCGGTCGCTGCCCAGGATTGCAGCTCCTGTCACATGCCGCACGGCAGCAACAACTTCCGGCTGTTGACCAACGCATACCCGGCTCAGTTTTATTCCGCTTACGATGCCCAGAACTATGCGCTTTGCTTCGGCTGTCACGAGGAGAAAGCGTTTACCCAGCCGCAGACCGAGGAACTCACGCAGTTCCGCGACGGCAGCAACAATCTGCATTACGTCCACGTCAACAAGAGCGTCAATGGCCGCAGCTGCCGCGCCTGCCATGAAGTTCACGCCTCCGTTCAGGAGCACCAGATCCGCGACGCTGTCCCCTACGGCACCAAGGGCTGGATGCTCAAGATCAACTTCAGCAAGACCGAGACCGGCGGTTCCTGTGCAAAGACCTGCCACGCCACCAGGTCGTACAATAATTCCCGGCCAAAGAGTTCGGCGAGTGTGGCCGCGCCTAACCATGAAGCCAAGCCGTAACCAAATTCGTGGGCTCCTTCTGCTGTTGGCTTGGCTGACCTTCGGTCCTGGGGCGTGGGCCTACACCCACGCCCAGCTCGGCACTCTCGTCGAGGATGTCGAGATGCCCACTCTTGCCGGGGGTACGGATCACCTTCTGACCAATGCCACGGCGGACGTCATTATCTTTTTCAGGCCCGGCCAGGATTATTCGCGCATCGCCCTCAAAGAGTTGGCTGCGGTAGAAAAGGACCTGGCCGGCAAGTCCGTCCATTGGGTAGCCATTGTTTCCAGTCAAGCCCCCAAGGCCGACGCGCAATCCCTTGTGAAAGAGGCCGGCCTCTCGATGCTGGTCCTCATTGATGTGGGCGATGTTCTGTACGGGAAATTAGGCGTGGCACAAGTGCCGGTGGCCGTCATATGCGACCAGCAACACAGGCTCGTCGCCTACCAGCCATTCACCAAAGTCAACTATGCCGAGGTGGTTCGCGCTCGCGTGCGCAATCTCTTGAAAGAAATCAGCGACGAGGAGTTGGCGGCAGTGCTGAACCCGCCCGCCGCCCTCACCGACAGCAACGAGGCCGCAGCCCTTCGGCGATTGAAGCTGGCCGCCAAACTCTTCGAAGCGAAAATCTACGAAAAGGCGCTTGAGAATGTCGCCGCCAGCATCGAAATGAACCCGAGCGCCGCGGCCTACGCCATGCGTGGGGAGATCCTGGCCGCACAAGGCAAGTGCTCCGAAGCCGTCTCGGCCTTCGACCAGGCGCTCAAACTCGACTCTCAAAACGCCCGTGCCCTTCAGGGAATCAAAACCTGCCAGGAGAGGTGACCTTAACGGCAGCTTTGATGTACAGATCTATTCCTGATTATCTTTCCATTCCTCGTACCACGCCATCTGGATCGCTTCCAGCTTCGCTTCATTCGAGGCCTGCGGGTCGTCCGTAAAATTCTTCAGCTCGGTTACCAGACGCAGCAATTCCGTGAAGCGAATCGTGAGCGGATCGCTCTCGGGAAACTTCTCATAGAGCTCGATTCCAATGTCGTCGGCGTCGCCCCAATGCAGCTCGTTCATCGTTCCTCCGCAATCACGGCAACAGAAAACTTCGCGCTCGAAGCGCCCAACCCTCCGCCTCGGCAGTACCGAGTGTAAGCACTGAGTGTGCGGCCAGAGTACGCACCGCTGGATCGACCGCAGCTACAGCGTGCTGCCGCCGCCCTCGCAGATGTAGTTGCGATTCCACGAAGGAATCTCAACCACCACTTCGCCGGGCTTCTCAATGATGGCCATGCAACCTAGCCTTGAATTCAGTTGCAGATCCGCAGCCGTGTCCAGCCGGTCCGCCTCTTCTTCGCTGCATTCGTTCAGCAGCTCCTTGCCCTTCTTCACCACAACGTGGCAGGTGGTGCAGGCGCAATTGCCGCCGCAGGCATGTTCCAGGTGGACGCCAAAGTTAATCGCCACATCCAGAATGGATTGTGGCTTGCCGTGCTCCTGGTAGGGTAATTTGCCCGCTTCGAATTCCACGCTCTTGCCACTCGGCAGCACGGTTAAGCGTATCTCGTTCGGCCCCAGTTCAGCCTTGTTCTCGGCGGGATCGGTCTTCAGCTCTAACATTTTTCGCGTCCTATTCTATGCATCGACATCAATCGATTTTCGCTAGCTGAACTCGGCCTTGCCAATCGGATGCGGCGCCGCAGGTCCGTCTTCCATGTCCGTCGACTCCATGTTCTTGCCGCGCAGGGCGCTGCCGACGGCGGCATCCATCATCAACTCCGCCAGATGCATCGTCGCCTGGTTCAACTCATCGATCGAACTCCGGATCAGTCTGATAGTCCTCTCCCGCCATCGCCTGCCGCAGGCTTCGCTCCAGCTCGTCCACCTGGGTTTGCTCGCTCGTGCTCAACATCCCCCAAGCTTCGCTGCTCCGCCCCTTCGCCAGCGCGGTCAGAATCGTCTCCGCCTCGTTGCGGGCCTCAATCAACTGGCGATCCGCCAGATCCTTTTCGGCGTTGTCGAACGAGTCCAGGATCATGTTCTCCACCTGCTCGTCGGTCAACCCGTAGCTCGGCTGTACCTGGATCTCGGCTTCCTTGCCGCTGCGTTGCTCGCGCGCCGAGACGTGCAGAATTCCGTTGGCGTCGATCAGGAATCGCACCTCGATGCGCGGCAGCCCCGCCGGCATCGGAGGAATTCCCTTCAGATCGAAGCGAGCCAATGAGCGGCAATCCTTTGCCAGTTCCCTCTCGCCTTGCAGCACGTGAATCGCAACCGAAATCTGGCCCTCCACTCCGGTCGTAAATTGTTCGGTCGCGCTCGCCGGAATCGTCGAGTTGCGATGAATGATCTTCGCAGTAACTCCGCCCAGTGCTTCAATGCCAAGCGAAAGCGGAGTCACGTCCAGCAGCAGCATGTCCTGGGTCTCCGCCGAGCCGCCGGCCAGGATATTCGCCTGCACCGCTGCGCCCAGCGCCACCACCTCGTCGGGATTCAGTTCGGTGTGAGGCTTGCGCCCAAACAGCGCTTCCACCTGCCGCCGCACCAGCGGAATCCGTGTCGATCCGCCCACCAGCACGACCTCGTCCACCTGCTCCGGAGTCATCCCCGCGTCCTTCAGCGCCTGCCGGCAGGGGCCCAGGGTGCGGTTCACAATCGGCTGCACCATCTGCTCGAACATCTCGCGCGTCATTCTGCGCTGATACAGCCTGCCATCCGGCAGCTCCACTTCGATCTCCGCCGCCTCCTGCGATGACAGTGCAATCTTCGCCTCGATCACCGCCCGGCGCAGCCGCTGAATCGCATCCGGATGCTGGCGCAAATCCACCTTCAGATCGCCGGCAATGTCCTCCACCGCGACCGCAATCAGCAGGTTGTCGATGTCGTCCCCGCCCAGGTGCGTATCGCCGTTGGTGGCAATCACCTCGAAGATTCCATCCTGCAACTTAAGAATCGAAACATCGAACGTGCCGCCGCCAAAGTCATACACCGCGATGGTGCCGTTCTGTTTGCGGTCCAGCCCATAGGCAAGTGAAGCGGCCGTCGGCTCGTTCACCAGCCGCAGCACGTCCAACCCCGCGATGCGTCCCGCGTCCTTGGTCGCCTGCCGCTGCGCATCGTTGAAATACGCCGGCACGGTGATCACCGCCTGCTTTACCGGAGCGCCAAAAAAGCGTTCGGCATTGCGCTTGAGCTGGCGCAAAATTTGCGCGGAAATTTCCGGAGGCGTATACGTCCGCTCGCCCAGATGAATCCGCAGCACTTCGCCCGCCGCAAGGTCGTCGGCAAGATGGAAGGGAAACAGCTTGAGTTCCTGCTGCACATCCTCCACCCCGCGTCCCATCAACCGCTTCACGCTGTACACGGCACGCTCCGGCGAAGTCAGCAGTACCTCGCGCGCCGCGTTGCCCACCAGCATGTGGCCGTCGTGGTCCAAGGCCACCACCGAAGGAACCAGATTCAAACCATCCTCGCCCGGAAGTATGAACACTCCTTTGCCCGGTGCGTCCGGATTGGCAAGCGAAGGCCCGGCGGCCATGTAAGCTACCAGTGAATTCGTAGTCCCGAGATCGATTCCTACAACTCTGTCGTCTGTCATTTTTTAATCTATTGAGTCCAATTAATTCAGAACTTCATCGATGTCGCGTACAAGGTTGCACAGGTAGCTGCGGCGGTTCAGTAAATCCACCATCTCCGCCGTAGCCGCGGACTCTCCGCCGTCCCACCGTTTCCAGGCAGCGCGCAGCTCGTCCTGCATCGCATTCAGCCGCGTCGTCAGTCCCTGGCTCGTCGAGCCCAGTTGCCCGCGCAGCTCGTCGTCAACGCCGCCCATCTTTGCTTCTTCCAGCAGCATGTTCAACTCGAACGCCTCTTCCAGCAACTCCGCCGGGACCGTCTGTTTCTTGTCCACCCCGGAAGCCCGGGCCTGCTCGGTCGCGGTTTTGCTCTGCTCGTCCAGTTGAATGCCTTCCAGCATCAGCAGGTATTCGGTGCGTGTAATCGGGTCCTTCAAGGTCCGATACGCGTCATTAAGCTGCGACGTTTTCTCCAGGCTCCACGCCTGCTCCCGCTCGGTTGCGCGCGAGTACACATCTGGATGCAGCTTCCGGTTCAGCGCGTAGATACTCGCGTTCCAGCGCCTCCTCATCCAGTTCCAGCCTGCACGGCAGTCCAAAGAACGAGAAGAAGTCCGTCGGCTGTGCCGGTTGCACATGCCCGCACTCCGCGCAGAAATGTTCGGCGCGCATATCTCCGCAGGACCAGCACCGGTGGCGATGATGTTCCCCGTGCGTCACCTGTAGAGCCGCATCCGGCCCCGCGTTGCGTTGATCGCTCAATTCGTTCCCTTCCCTTCCGTTAGGAGAAGCTGCTGCCGCAGCCGCAGCTCTTCTTTGCATTCGGGTTCTGGAAGACGAAGCCACGGTGCATCAGCGTCTCTTCCCACTCCACCGTCATGCCGTTCAGGTAAATGAACGACTTCGGGTCAACGAACACGCGGATGTCGCCGAATTCGAAGACGCGGTCGCGCTCGCGCGGTTGCGTGTCAAAGCGAACGTTGTAGGAAAGCCCCGAGCATCCGCCGCCTTGCACGCCCAGGCGCAGTCCGCCCTGCGCGGGATCGATGCCTTCTTTCTGCATCGTCCCCCGAATGTGTTCCAGCGCCTTTTCCGTGATGTTGATTCCCTGCGTTGCCGCAGTCTGCTCTGTCATCTGTCAGCTCCTAACCAGTGGTTCAGTTTCCAGCTCCTAACCAGTGGTTCAGTTTCGTTCAATCGTTGTTCTTCTTCTTCCAGTCGGAGATGGCGGCGCGGATCGCATCTTCTGCCAGCACTGAGCAGTGAATTTTCACCGGCGGCAGCGAGAGCTCTTTCACAATATCGGTGTTCTTGATCTGCAGAGCCTCATCCACCGTCTTGCCCTTCACCCACTCCGTCGCCAAAGACGAGGAAGCAATCGCTGAGCCGCAGCCGAACGTCTTGAACTTCGCATCCTCGATGATCTTAGTCTCCGGGTTCACCCGAATCTGCAGCTTCATTACGTCGCCGCACTCCGGGGCGCCAACCAGCCCGGTGCCTACCTCTCCAGCGTTCTTGTCCATGGTGCCAACGTTGCGCGGATGCGTGTAGTGATCCAGTACCTTATCGCTGTATGCCATCCCTGTTCTCCTTCTTGCAATTCCCTCGCTACATTCGCGATTCCCCCACAGAACCGCGAAATCTCTTTAAGTACCGCGTGGCCCACATCTGCCATCCTTTGGCAAATGTGGGGCTGAAGGCCGCTTCAGTGCGCCGCCGGCTCCGCCGCCCACTTCACCTTCGAAAGATCCACGCCTTCCTTGTGCATCTCGTACAGCGGCGAGAGCTCGCGCAGACGATTCACTACATCCACCACCTTCGCCGCCACGTAATCCACCTCGGCCTGGGTGTTGAAGCGCCCTAGCCCAAAGCGAATCGAACTGTGCGCCAGTTCGTCGCCCGCGCCCAATGCCTTCAGCACGTAACTCGGCTCCAGCGTGGCTGAGGTGCAGGCCGAACCGCTGGAAACCGCAATATCGTTGATCCCCATCAGCAGCGACTCACCCTCCACATAGGCGAAGCTGATGTTCAAGCTTCCCGGCAACCGGTGCTCCATGCTGCCGTTGATATAAACCTCGTCGAGCTGCGAGGTAATCTGCTCCCGCAAGCTCTCGCGCAACCCCAGCAACCGCACCGATTCCTCGGCCATCTCCTGCTGCGCGAGCTCACAAGCCTTGCCCATCCCCACAATGCCCGGAACATTCAGCGTGCCGCTGCGCATCCCGCGCTCGTGACCGCCGCCGTCCATCTGCGCTACCAGTTGCACCCGCGGATTGCGCCGCCGAACATACAGCGCGCCCACGCCCTTCGGGCCATAAATCTTGTGCGCCGAGACCGAAGCCAGATCCACGTTGTCCTCAATCACGTTGAACGGAACCTTGCCCGCCGCCTGCACCGCGTCGGTGTGGAACAGCACGCCCTTCTCATGGCAGAGCTTTCCAATCTCGCGAATCGGCTGCAGAATTCCAATCTCGTTATTCGCCGCCATGATCGAAACCAGAATCGTCTCGTCCGTCATCGCGTCCTTCAACTGATCCAGATCGATCAGCCCGTCCTTTTGCACGGGAAGATAGGTGACGCGGTAGCCATGCTTCTCCAGCCGCTTGCAGGTATCCAGCACGCACTTGTGCTCGGTCACCTCGGTGATGATGTGGTTGCCCTTCTCGCGATACATCTCCGCCACACCCTTGATCGCAAGGTTGTTGCTCTCGGTCGCGCCGGAGGTCAGCACGATCTCTTTCCCGCTGGCGCCGATCAGCTTGGCAATCTGCTCGCGAGCGCCGTCCACCGCTTTCTCGGCGATCCAGCCGAACTCATGGTTGCGGCTGGCGGCGTTGCCATAGATCTCGCTAAAGTAAGGCAGCATCGCCTCAAGCACCCGCGGATCGATCCGCGTAGTGGCATGGTTGTCCATATAAATCGGTAGCTTCACTGCCCCGTTACTTCCCATAGTTCCCTCCAGAAAAGCCCCCTCCAGCAACTTCGATCCTGACCAGCTCGTCCTCCACGGCAACTTCGGTGCAACGCCCCGCGGCGGAATCCTCCGTGTGCTCACGCAGCTCCCACACCGTCAGCCGGCCGAGCACCTCTTCAATCGTGCGGCTCACCTTCTGCAGCGGCTCGCGCACCGTACACTTCGAACTCTGGTTGCAAGCCTTCTTCTCCGAGTTGCAGGAGGTGATGAACAGCGGCCCTTCGATCGCCCGAATCACCTCCAGCGCCGAGATCGTCCGCGGATCGCGCGACAGCACATACCCGCCGTTGGTCCCATGCTGCGAAGTCAGCAGCTTGCTCCGCGCCAGCCGTTGCAGAATCTTCGCCAGCGCCTCCTGCGGAATCCCATACATCTCCGCCAGATCCTTGGCGCTGCACGCTCCCAAGTCGGCGTGCTCGGCCAGGTGCCGCACCGCAATCAATCCGTAATCGGCCTTCTTGGTAAGCTTCAGCATGGAACAGGTCTCTCCGTCAATCTCCGACCTTTTCAGTCGCCAATACGAGTATAGATGCAGCAAACCAGAAAAAGCAACAGGAACTTTCGGTCGAAACTAACCTATATCATTAGTTCCACAGAAGTTAACAAATGGCGATTATTTTGGTCGGATTAAGATACGTCCAGAGCCGGAATTGGGGCGGGCAGGGTCTTCGACTCGAGGCGGAGCTGGCTTACTCCCCCGCCTCACCAAGCGTTTTCTCGAGATCGCGTCCAGCGTAGAGGATGCGAAGGATCGTCACTGTCTCCGACCCAACTTGAAATGCGATGGAGACGCGGCGTTCAAAACCGGCCACTCGCAATCCCGGCCTAACGTCATCCCGTGGAGTGCCTCGTTTCGGAAAGGATTCAAGACGACTGCCCCACTCCTCAATGCGTTCGATGTAACCCAGAGCGCGATCTTCTCCGCTCCGCTCGGCAATGTAATCGTAGAGTTCCAGGAGATCTGCCTGTGCCTCTGGAGTGAAGAGCAAGCGATATTTCACGCGCTCTTTTTCTTCCTATCCGCATGGCGGGCGCGCAGTGCCGCGAAGACTTCTCTTGCGGGAACCGCCCGCTCTGGCTCCGCCTGCAGCGCGTCATAGGCGGCTCCGACATCTTCGCGTAGCCAGCGTTCCACGGCCTGGTCGCGTTCCTGCAACGAACGCAGTCCAGCCCTCACCACCTCGCTCCCCGAGGCATAGGCCCCGGACTTCACCAGCTTGTCAATGTACTTTGACAGCGCCGTAGGCAAACTGAACGTGCGCTTCTCCTGCGATGCCATGGCAGCAACCCTCCTCAGATATGTTTCGCTGAATTTAACATGGAGTATGACAGATTCATACTCCAAAAACGCTCCGCGAGTGGCTCACATCCGCCCGCTGTTGGCGAATGTGGGATGCATCTCTCCCGCCCATCCCGCTTTTGCGCTACATTGATTCAGGTGACTGCCAACTCACATCGTCCTACCATCGGAGTCTTTGACTCCGGCGTCGGCGGGCTTACGGTCCTCGCGCGCCATTGCCCGGCTGGTGCCCAACGCCGACTACCTTTTCTTTGGCGACACCGCCCGCCTTCCCTACGGAACCAAGTCGCAGGAGTTCGTTGCACGCTACGCCTCGGCGGCGGCGCGCTTCCTCGCCGCCCGCGGCATCGACCTGCTGGTGATCGGCTGCAACACGGCCTCTGCCCTGGCGCTCTACGACGTCAAGTCGGCAGTCCCGATTCCGGTCATCGGCGTCATCGAGCCGGGAGCCGACGCCGCCGCGGCCATCTCCAAGAGCCGCGAGGCGCTGGTCTTTGCCACCGAGGCGACCTGCGCCAGCCACGCCTATCAGCGCGCCCTGGCCCGCCGCGGCTTTGCCACCCATGAGAAAGCCTGCCCGCTGCTGGTGCCCCTGGTCGAAGAGGGCTGGCTGGACACGCCGGTGACCGAGCAGGTGGCGCGCATCTACACCATCGAGGCTCTGCGCACCGCATCGGCAAATGTCGATGTATTGGTGCTCGGCTGCACTCATTACCCCTTGCTGCGTCCGCTGCTGCGGCGCGTCGTTCCGCAGCGCATTCAGATTGTCGATTCCGCCGAAGCCACCGCGCGCGCGCTGCTGCACTATCTCGATGGCCACGACCTTGCAGCCGGCGAGCCGGGCTACAAGTTCTTCGTCACCGACTCGGTGGAGAAGTTCCGCAAACAGGCTCCCGCTCTTCCTCGGCTTTGCCGCCGAAGACGGTCGAGCGTGCCGATCTCGATGAGATACGTTGAAAGCTCGCAAGAGGACGAGTCCACCGGTTGAACCATTACCTTCGCGGTCAATCCTTGCAGGCGGGAGGGTGTGCAAAGGGTGAATCGTCTGGCGCTGACGCAACGATTATCTTTGCAGTTACGGCCTACCCCTCCATCCATTAGCATAGAAGTGAATCGTTGCCGCAAATCAGACCAGGCGCCATCACCAAGGCGGCCTGTGCGAAGTAAGGAAACCAAGATGATTTTTCGTTCCGACAATCGCGCGCTCGACCAGATGCGCGCGTTGACGTTGACTCCTGAATTCATTCGCACCGCCGAAGGCTCATGCCTGATCGAGGTAGGAAACACGCGGGTCATCTGCACCGCCACCATCGAAGAGAGCGTTCCCGGATGGATGCGCAACCAGGGCAAGGGCTGGGTCACCAGCGAGTACGGAATGCTGCCGCGCGCCACCCTGACCCGCACCGCGCGCGAAGCCGCCAAGGGCAAGCAGGGCGGACGCACCCATGAGATTCAGCGGCTGATCGGCCGCTCCATGCGCGCCGTGGTCGACACGGCGAAGCTCGGCGAGCGCACCCTGTGGATCGACTGCGACGTGATCCAGGCCGACGGCGGCACGCGCACCGCATCTATCACCGGAGGCTTTGTGGCCATGGCTCTGGCCATGCAGAAGCTGGTCGCTCGCGGAACTCTCAAGCAGCTTCCGCTGAAGGACACGGTCGCCGCCATCAGCGTGGGCATTGTGGATGGCGTGGCGATGCTCGACCTGGCCTACGAAGAAGATTCGCGCGCCGCAGGTGGACATGAATTACGTGCTCACCGGCGGCCGACAAGTTCATTGAGATTCAGGCCACGGCCGAGCACGAGCCCTTCAGCGATGAGCAACTCGCGCAGATGACGGTGCTGGCCCGCAAAGGCATTGCCGAGCTGGCCGAGCGGCAGCGCGAGGTGCTTCTGGCCGCCGGCGTGAAGCTGTAAATCCCGCTGCGCCGCGGCAGCGCTGAGGCAGATGCGCGCCAATTGCGGTAAGCTGGTTGTGCTGCGATGTGCGCCAGGCCGCATACGGTCGCGCCGCGGATGACCCGCATCTGAGAGTTGCAGGAGGATGAACGTGAAACTTACTCCCGGAAAACTGGCTGGATTGAAAGCGGTCTCAAACGAGCGCGGCGTGATTGCCGCCGCGGCCATGGATCAGCGCGGATCGCTGAAGAAGGCGCTCGGCCCCAAGGCAACCGAGCAGGACTTGATCAATTTCAAGATCGCGGTCAGCGAGGTGCTGACCCGCTACGCCAGCGCGATTCTGCTGGACCCCGAGTGGGGTCTGCCCGCGGCCAAGGCGCGCAATCCCACGGGCCGGCCTGCTGCTGGCCTACGAAAAGACCGGCTATGACAAGCAGGTTGCCGGACGCCTTCCCGATCTGCTCGACCTGTGGAGCGTGCGCCGGCTGAAGGAAGCAGGCGCCAACTGCATTAAGATTCTGCTCTACTACGCGCCCTGCGGACCCGAAGCAGATCAACGAACAGAAGCACGCCTGGACCGAGCGCATCGGCGACGAGTGCGTGGCCAACGACATTCCGTTTTTCCTCGAGATCATCGGCTACGAAGAGGGCCTGGACGAAAAGAGCCTGGCCTACGCGAAGAAGAAGCCGGAGATCGTGCAGGCCTACATGCGCGAGTTCAGCAAGCCGACGCTACAACGTGGACGTGCTGAAGCTCGAGGTGCCGATCAATATGAAGTTCGTGGAAGGCACCAAGAGCTTCAAGGGCGAGAAGGCCTACACCAAGGCCGAGGCGCAGGATCTCTTCCGCAAATCCGCCGAAGCGACCAACAAGCCTTTCATCTATCTCTCGGCGGGCGTCAGCAACGCGGAGTTCTCCGAGACCCTGGAGCTGGTGGGCGAGAGCGGCGTGAAGTACAACGGCGTGCTCTGCGGCCGCGCCACCTGGGCCGATGGCGTTCCGATCTTCGCCGAAAAAGGCCTGGCAGCCTTCCGCGAATGGCTGGAAGTGCGAAGGCGTGAAGAACATCGAAAACGTAAACGCCGGACTAAAAGCGGCTTCGCCGTGGTGGCCGATTTACGGGGTGTAAGCGCGATTGGTTCGCGATTGGTTGGCGCGGCGGCGCGGGCGAAGGGTCGACACCGCAATCAACGATTCACCGCCAAGTCATTACCAGGGCGCCGGGCCGGGAGCGTGGCCGCCGTGGCCGTCGAGGACATGGTGCTCGTCCTCCCTGGCGGCGTCGATGACCTTGTAAGGCGGAGGGATCTGAAAGAGCGAGGCTGGCTGATCGCCACGGCTGACCTTGGTGACCGTGGTGGTGAACTCGCCAGCCCAGGGGTCGCGGTGCAGGCTGCGCATCACGAGTTCGAGATCGGGCGAAAACCACTGCTCGCTGACGATGTCGATGGGTCGGTCATTGCCGATCTGTCCGGCGGGCAGGGTGGTGATGACGCGCGTACCTCGGACGCGGAAGCCGAGGATGATCTGCTCGCCGAGATTCTCCGTGCGCACAGGGTTCGGCGCAGCGAGAAATGGCTGATCGATGCGCATGGTTGAGCGCTGCTGGCGAAGCCGGCATCCGTCAGGACGCTGCTGGGCTGGCCGGCCGTCCATCGGCCGGGATGGAAGGTCGATGGCGCGGAGAAGCCGTGCAGCCGCCACGGCGTCAGCGGAACCGCACTCGGGCGGCGCGGAGTTTGCCGCCGTCGCGGCGGGCTGCGCTTTGGGATCGGGCGACAGCAGCGCGCTGCCGACGGTCTGGGCGCTGAGGCGCGCCACATAGGATGGTCCGGCGCCGTTCAGTTCGTAGCGATGGGCGACCATCTCCTGCGGGTCAAGGACGTAGCCGTAGCCGAGCTGGTGGTCCACGATGGTGATGAAGGTGGTGGCGGAGATGCCGGCCGGCAGACCCGGCACGGAGAGCTGGGACTCGCGGCGGATGCGGCCCTCGGCATCGCGATAGATGCTGGAGAAGGTGGAGCGGCGAGATACGGTTGCCGTCGGTAAAGCTCTGGTGATGCTCGGTGACGAATTCGGCATAGATCGGCTTGCCGGCAGCAGACTGCGCTCCGAGCGGACTGGAGATGCCGAGCATCGCCGACGAGATCGAAATGGGCGGAGGAGCGATCTGCACGGTGATGGGCGGAGCACTATCGCCTGGCGCCGGAGCGTCCGCGGCCTGCACCGTCTGTTGCGGCGACGGCGCCTGCGCCGCGGCCTGCACCGGCCAGGCAAGCAAAACCAGCGCGAGCGAAAGCGAAGCGGCGCTGATCCAACGAAGACTCATCCGGTGTAACTCCTGACTCATTCGCAACCGTTCCAATTCCAGATCCGTCACGGCTCCATCCGCGTTCCCCGCACGCGATCACTGCGGCTTCCGATGCCTTAATTCGCCACCCGAATGGCGCGGGCGACGCCGTCGGGACCGACCACAACTTCAGCATTGACAAAGGTATTGCCCACAGTCTGACCAAGGTTGGGCTTGACCTGACCGACCGGAACCTTGATATGCACCACCTGCATCGGTCCGGAACAGACCACAGGATCGCAGTACATAAGATTGGAATATCCCGGCCAGGTTGAACTGGCCGACTGAGCCACGTTGCTGGCTGCTCCCGAACTGGCCAAGACGCAGGATCGGCGCGGCATTGGCCGGACAGCTGCGTCACCGGCATGGAGCCGGGGTTCGTGTTCCTCCGCGGTGAGTCACAGGCGAACCGGAAGACGCCGGACGGAGGAGCGCTGCTTCAGATTCAGAGACGTTGGGCTGAGAGGCGATAGATTGAGAATCGTTGGGCCGAGACAGGAGCTGGGCCGGGCGCTGCGATGCACGGTTGACGGCCACAACGGAACGGCGTGGAGCGTCGGCGGATGCGCGTTGCTCTGGCTCCGAGACCGCGCGAGCGGGGACCGCAGACGCCGTGGCCACGGCCGGGGCATTCACCGTGGGAACGCCCTTCCAGAGATGCACTGCCGAGCCCAGCACGGCAAAGACCAGGGCAGCGGCGGCGGCGCTGGTCCACCAAGCGCGAGAGACCTCGGCCCGGAGCGGGGCCGCGGCCGGGAAAGGTCAATAGGCGAGCGGATTTCGCAGCGCCTTGCACGGGCAGGGTCAGGGCAGAATTCCCGGCAACGGCGCGGCGCTGCTGAAGGCGGCGGTATCCGTCCATGACCGCGCGATCGGTGGCGCGCGACGGGCCGGGCCGCGTGGCCGAAGCCAGCTGGCGAAAGGCCGTTCTGCACCGCGGCACGGGCGCGGAAGTGCGAGGTGCAGCGTTCGCACTGGCGCATGTGCTGGTTGGCGTCCGGATGAAGAATGCCGGAAAGCATCTCGTCGATGTGAGCGTCAAAATCGTTACATCTCATAGCAAACACCCTTGAATGATTCCGCCAGCCTGTTTGCCCGAGGGCTGGATGCGTGTTTCAAGTTTCTTGGCGAGCAGGCTGTGAGCGCGATTGAGCCGGGAACGAATGGTTCCCAGGTTGCAATCGAGCTGGGCACTGGCCTCGGCGTACGACATTTCACAGAGATCGCAGAGAACGACCACTTCGCGGTAGTGCGGAGGCAGGGACTGGACGGCTTCGCGGACCAGATCGACGGTTTCGCCGCGGAGTACGTCGGCAATGGTGTCGTGTCCACTCTCCAGCGCAAGTTCAACCTCCTCTCCCTGTTCGTTCTCGGCTGACCAGCGGTGTGGTTGCGGGCCTGGGAACGATAGGCGCGGCGGACAAAGTTGCGCGCGATGCCGAGAAGAAACGAGAGCACTTGCCCCTTGGACTCGTCGAACTTGCCACCCTCTTCCACCAGCGTGATGAAGGCGTCCTGGGTGATGTCGTCGGCGAGCGACGCCGATCCGCTCATGTGCAAGGCAAAGCGGTACACATTGGACTTCAACCTTTCGTAGAGCGCAGCAAAGGCTTCCTCGTCGCCGGATACGGCAAGACGGAGGAGTTGGGGCTCCGAAAGAGTGTCGGTCAACGGCATCGAGCTCACGGCATTGCGGACAACCTGAAGTCCTACCAGTATTACCGGCAAGCCCGGGGTTAGTTCCACAAAAAGTAAGATGCTGGTTGGAGAACGCCGGGCCAAATAGGGCAAAGGGGCGAACGGAGACTTCTGAATACCTTAGGGTGGGCAAATCGATACCCCAGCCTTAGAGCCGGGGGATCGATGCAGCAACGCTTCAATCTTGCTGACGCACCTCTCCGGTTGATCCCGTGAATCAACTCGTGAGGCGGGGAATGATGTCGTCTCCTTGAATGTGGAATTGCGCGGAGCATTGCTCCGAGCCGCAGATGATGGGAACGATTCCGGCCATCTGTTTGCGCGTGATCAGGCCCAGGGTGGCGCAGGCGGGGCAGGCGAGCACGGCCCAGAAGGGATCGCTCTCGTCGCCGCTCTCACCGGCGTTGTCGAGGACGAAAACCGTTCCGGGACTCATCTGTTCGGGGATCCACTGGGGGAGATAGTTGATCTCGACGATCATGTGTCACCTCCACAGTCTGTGAAAAAGACTGCCTGTTATGGCTGGGCTATGGCACGGTTGGCGCGAGCCGCGCGTACCGGTTGAGAACCTTTCCTGGGAGCCGCAGGCGCTGGCGGGTTCGCGGCAACCGTCGCCGCGCCGGGCGCTAGCGCTGGGGCCAGCACGCGCTCGAGAACCGGGCCAATGCAGATGGCAAGCAAGGGCTGCTGAGTGTTGCGCAAAAGATCGATCACTCCGCGCTCGGAGTCGCAGAGGAAGACGCTTTCACCGTCGGTGAGCAGGTGCAGAGCCGGAGCCGCCAGAGGCGAGATCGGCGAGCCGCTGGCCGAATTCGCGGCGCAGCAACAGAATCATCTTGCGAATGCGCTGCAGGCTGAAGCCGCGGCGGCGCAGATCGCAGAGGATGGCCAGTTCGGCGAGATCCTTGGCGGAGTAGAGACGGCGATGGCCCTGGCGGGCAGGCACCACGATTCCCTGCTCATCCCACCACTGGAGCTGACGTGGGGTGAGGCCGGTGCGCTCGGAAACCTGGCTGGATGTGAAGCTCTGATTCATGCCTTCACCAAACCGGACGACTGCGGAATCAATTGCAAAGGAACAAGGTGCCACAATATGTTTGAAACAAAATCGCACACAAATGTTGCAACCATATTAAACCCGCTTCCTGGAAGTCAAGCGTACATTGAGCGAAGAAGATGAATATTTGCCCATCAGCCAGCGATCTGCTATTTTGTCTTTATGCGTCTGGTGATCAATGGAGAAGAGCGGAACTTTGCGGCGTCCACCTTGGACGCGCTGATCGACGAGCTGGGCATGAAGGGCGACCGGGTTGCGGTGGAACTGAATCGCGAGATCGTGCCGCGCGAAAGCTGGAGCGCGACCGCGCTGAAGGACGGCGACCGGTTGGAGATCGTCCACTTTGTGGGCGGAGGAAAGAGCTAGGCGGGAGAGGAAGTGTTGCTACAGCACACAGGCCGCTCGAGGGAGGAGCGGCCTATGTGTTGCGCGCAAAGTGCTCGGGCGCGCTAATGTGCTTCGGACTATTGTTGCGGATTGGCGGTGGCCGACGGAGCCTGCTGCGGCTCGGCGGCAGGCGGGATCGCGGCGGCATTTTGCGCACTCGAGGTTGTTGGTCATCAGGCGGACATCGACGCGGCGATTTTCAGCGCGGCCCTTGGCGTTGTTGTTCTTCTCCACCGGAGCGTCTTTGCCGAGGCCGATGATGAAGATCTTGTGCGCGGGCACGTTGTACTTGGAAGCCAGGTACTGGGTGACGGCGGCGGCGCGGCGCTGGCTGAGTTCATAGTTATAGTTGGCGATCGCCCACCGAGTCGGTGCGGCCCTCGATCTGCACGATGTAGCCCTTGACGTTGGGGATCTGCTGGCCGATTTCGTCGAGTTGCTCTTTGTCCTTGGCGGTGAGATCGGCTTTGTCGAAGCCGAAGTGCACGGCGGCTTCGGTGACCGGATGATAGTTGTCGAAGTTGACCACGCGGTTGGTGAGGTCATTGACGCCGGCGTTGGCGGTGGAGGCGAGTTGCTGGGCCTGATCGGCCTGCTGACCGGCGGCCAGCGCCTTCTGGTCGGCGGCGGCGGCTTTGGCATCGACTGCCTGAATTCCCTGCTGGGCGCGCGAATCGGTATCGTGAATGCCGCGAGTCGTCTGCGCGGTGCGATCATCCAACTCATCGATCTTGTTAATCACCGGGGTAGTCTGCTGCGAGACTTCGTTCTTGGTGGCGCAGCCTGACGGTGAGGGCCATGGCGCCTACGACCAGAACTGGAAGAAGAAAGCGTTTCATATGAGAAGCTCCTTGGGCCCGGATCGCTGACAGTGGGCGATCCTGAAGCCGATGCCTGCCTACAGTCGCAGAGATAGGATGCACGCACGATGCCAAGCAGAATCCGTTGCAGATTCAGTAAGTTACAGAGGACGACAGGGAAGTTGACGGGAGATTCCTTCCTGGACGGGTAGAATTTTCATAGGAGCGCAGCGCACGATTGCCGCGTGGAGGATGCGCGGAGCGAAGTTCGGGCGCCACCCCGGCAGCGAGCTGAGACCATGGATCTGTATCAGAAGATCAAAACGGTTCCGTCCAATCCGGGCGTCTATCTCTACAAGAACGCCGAGGGCGAGGTCATCTACGTCGGCAAGGCGAAGAACCTGCGCGCGCGGGTGCGCTCGTACTTTGTGGAGGGCGCCAGCGAGAACGCCAAGACCGGAAGCCTGCTGCGCGAAGCCGTCGATATCGAGTACATCGTGGTGGACAACGAGCGCGAGGCGCTGGCGCTTGAAAACAATCTGATCAAGCAGAAGAAGCCGCACTACAACATTCTGCTGAAAGACGACAAAACCTATCCCTACGTCAAGCTGACGGCCGAGCGCTATCCGCGGGTGTATGTGACGCGGCGGCTGCGCAAGGACGGCGGCGACCTACTATGGGCCGTACTTCCCTGCCAACCTTGCCTACCGGATCGTCGATCTGATCCATCGCAGCTTTCTGATTCCCTCGTGCAAGATCGACCTGACGCGCGATCATCCGCGCCCGTGTTTGCAGTTCCACATCAAGCGCTGCCTGGGGCCGTGCGTAAAAGATCTGACGACTCCGGAGATTTATTCCGCAGGCGGTGAAGGACGTGCGTCTGCTGCTGGAGGGAAAGCCGACCGAGCTTTCCGACTCGCTGCGGGAGCGCATGGAGCGCGCGGCCGAAGAGATGCAGTTCGAGATGGCGGCGAAGTATCGCGACCTGATCGTGACCGTGGAGCAGTTGCACGAGAAGCAGCGCATGGCCGCGGCCGAAGGCGATGACATCGACGTGCTCGGCTACCACTATGAAGAACCATCTGCTGGCGGTGAATCTCTTCCACATGCGCGGCGGCAAGGTGCTGGACCGGCGCGAATTTTTCTGGGAGGAGCTGGGCGAACTGGAGCCGGCGGTGGGCTTTGAGGTGGGCGAGTTCTTCAGCACCCTGCTGAAACAGCTCTACCTGGATGCACCCTACATTCCGCGCACCATCTACATTCCGGTGGATTTTGAAGACCGCGCGGCGCTGGAGGAGTTGCTGAGCGAAAAACGCGGCTCGCGCGTCTACATCGAGGCGCCGCAGCGCGGCGACAAGCGCTCGCTGATCGACCTGGCGGGCACCAACGCAAAGCAATCCTACGATCAGCGCTTCCGGGTGATGAAGCCGCGAACCGATGTGCTGAAGAGCGTGCTGCAGGATGTCTTCCTGCTGCCGGAGCTGCCGTCGCGCATCGAGTGCTTCGACATCTCGCACATCCAGGGCGCGGAGACCGTGGCGTCGATGGTGGTGTGGGAAGAGGGCAAGATGAAGAACGCGGATTACCGCAAGTTCATCATCCGCACGGTGGAGGGGATCGACGACTTCAAGTCGATGCACGAGGTGGTGACGCGCCGCTACAGGCGTGTGCGCGACGAAGAGCAGGCGATGCCTTCGCTGGTGCTGATGGACGGCGGACTGGGACAGTTGCACGCGGCGGCCCGTGCGCTGGAGGAGCTGGGACTGGCCGCGCAGCCGCTGGCCTCGATCGCCAAGCGGGAGGAGATTCTGTATCTCTTCGGGCAGGAGGACGAGCCGATTGTGCTGGACCGTCACTCGCCGGTGCTGCTGCTGATTCAGCAGATTCGCGACGAGGCTCACCGCTTCGCCATCACCTTCCACCGCAAGCGCAGGCAGATGCGCGATCGTGCCACCGAGCTGCGCGATGTTCCGGGAGTGGGCGAGATGACGACGCGGAGACTGCTGCAGCACTTTGGATCGCTGCGCGCGGTGAAGCAGGCGAACTACGCGGCGCTGACCTCGGTGGTGACGGACAAAGCAGGCCAAGGCGATCCTGGAGTTCTTCCGGCGGGAGGAGGCTAAAGGCGGATTCGCCGACGGAGCTATTAGGCAAAGCTTGTTGCGCCAGGAACAGAGCTCCCTCGAAGGGCTGGCGTTTACTGAGGCGAACGCTGAACCTCGGGACGGTCGGTGCGGATGATATTGCCGAAGACGTGGCGGATGCGGGGCGAGTTGGCAAAGACACCGCCGGTGATGGCGATTCCATGCTGGTGTGGCCGATCCAGAGGCGGCGCAGGACGATCTGGGCGATGCGGGCCAGTTCGATGCCGGCGGCGGTGAGAATTTCACTGGCGAGCGGGTCGCCCGCTTCGGCGACGGCGAGCACGATGGGAAACAGATCGGCGAAGGCGGGACGGATCGCTGATGGCAGCGCTGCACCAGTTGCTCGCGGGTGACGATCCTGCCAGTGCTTCATGATGCCGGTGACCAGAGTGCTGCTGCGGTCCATATCCATGGCGCGCAGGCACTGTGATACCGCGCGCTGGCCGATCCAGTGTCCCGATCCTTCATCGGAGACCAGACGTCCCCATCCGCCGGCGCGGGCGACATTCGCCGCGCTCGTTGCGTCCAAAGGCGACGGAGCCGGTGCCGGAGATGCAGACCACGCCGGGGCCTCCGGAAAAGGCCGCTTCGAGGGCGATGACCGTGTCTCCGAACCACGCGGACGGAGCGCGGGGAAGAAGATCCGGCGAGGATTTCAGCGATGGTTGCAGCATTTCGGGTGAGGCGGCTCCGGCAACGCCGGCACAGACGCTGGTCACGAGCGTTGGCGGAAATTCCGGCGGCAGAAGAGCGCGCCATGCACGGCTTCGCCAAGCGCCAGACGGGCATTTCTCGCTGGAGACGAAGTTGAGATTGCATCCGCCCGCAGTATGGGTTGCAAGCACGGATATGTCCATTCGATATCGCGGCGGCGGACTTGCTTGCCGCCTCCGTCAATTCCCAGAACAAATGGCATCGTGCCTCATTCTGACACAATCTTGCCGGATGAGGCTCAAGCTCTGAGGTAACGATATTGGTACTCGCCGGGCACTCCACTTGAGCTTTGCGAACTCTTAGGCGAGCACGGCGTGGCGCGCGGCGCGCACCTTTTCATAAATCTTGAGGTACTCGCGGGCGGAGACCGTCCAGGAGAAGTCGCGGGCCATGCCGTTGAGCATGAGCTTGCGCCACTCCTTGGGCTTGGCGGAAGAGTGCGAGCGCCGCCTGCATGGTCGTCAGCAGCGCTTCCGGGGTGTACTCGCGGAACTTGAAGCCGGTGCCTTTGCCGGTGCGGACATCGTAGGGTTCGATGGTGTCGTCGAGTCCGCCGGTGGCGCGAACGACGGGGACGGTGCCGTACTTGAGCGAGTAGATCTGGTTGAGGCCGCAGGGTTCGTAGCGCGAGGGCATGAGGAACATGTCGGCGCCGGCCTCGATGCGATGCGCCATGTCATTGTCGTATCCGACCTTGACGGCGAAGCGGCCGGGATACTGGCGGACGAGACGGCGGAAGAGATCCTCGTAATCCTTGTCTCCGGAGCCGAGAACGACGACGGTGACATTTTCGTGCGCCAGGCGGTCGGCGGCGAGGGCGATGAGATCGAATCCCTTCTGGGCGGCAAAGCGGGAGACGATGCCGACGACCGGCGCGGTGGATTCCGGGTCGAGCGAGAAGCGGAGCAACAGATCGCGGCGGCACTCCTGCTTGCCCTCCAGCGACTCCGCCGAATAATGGGCGGCGATGAAGCGGTCGGTGGCCGGATTCCACTCTTCGTAATCGACGCCGTTGAGAATGCCGGCGACGGTTGGGATTGCGGCTGCGCAGGACGCCCTCCAGACCGAAGCCGTACTCCACGGTCTGAATCTCCTGGGCGTACTTGCGGCTGACGGTGGTGATGAAATCCGAGTAAGTCAGCGCGCCCTTGAGGAAGTTCACTTTGCCGAAGAACTCCAGCTTGGTGATGGTGAACAGATCCCAGGGCAACATGAGGAGCGGAAGCGTGTCCGGGGAAAAGACTCCCTGGTAGCCGATGTTGTGGATGGTGAAGACCGTGGGGATTCCCTGGAGCGCGGGGTCTTCGTCGTAAAGGGTGCGCAGGAGAACGGGAATCAGCGCGGTCTGCCAGTCGTGGCAGTGGAAGACATCGGGCACGCCGAGGATTTTGGCGGCCTCCAGAACGGCGCGGCAATAGAGGGCGAAGCGCTCGGGATTGTCATCGATAGTCGCCCAGCGGAGTGCCGTAGAGAGCATCGCGATCGTAGAACGGTGGATAATCGATGAAGTAGTAGCTGGACGCCGTGTTGCTGGCCGCCGTCGACGACGGCGCAGAAGCGGTAGCGGTCATCAAAGGGAACGGTGATGCTGGCGATGACGGTGCGCGGATCTTTTAGATGGGGCTGCGTCTGCCGGTAGAGAGGCAGGTACACTGTGACCTGGTGGCCGAGTCCGGCGATGGCGCGCGGCAGGGCTCCGACTACGTCGGCAAGTCCTCCGGTTTTGGAAAACGGAACACACTCGGATGCGGCAAACAGGACGTGCACAGGGCCTCCGCAAAGCACGAACAGAGTTGGATGCGCGGGGGCCTAAGCATGGAACAGGGAGCGGAAACCGCGCAAGCGTGAAGTCTATCGGGCGGAACGAAAGGCGGTCAAACTTGGCGAAGGTTTTACCGAATCGAGTGGTGAGCAGCCAGGAAGCCCAAACTGGGGCAGAACTTTCTGGTGGACCTGGATGCGATGCAGCGCATTGTGGACGCGCTGGGCGACATCTCAGAGACCACGGTGGTGGAGATTGGTCCGGGCGAGGCGGCGCTGACCGAGTTGCTGGCCAAGCGCGCGGGCCGGCTGATTGCGGTGGAGCTGGATCGGGTGCTGGCGGCGCAACTGCGCATGCGCTTTACTCCGCTGACCAATGTGGAGATTCTGGAGGCCGACATTCTGCAGGTGGACCTGGGAACGGTGCTGGGCTCAACGCCGGGGCCGCTGCGCGATCTGCGTCCGACGGGATTGTTCAAGACGCAGGTGGTGGGAAATCTGCCGTACTACATTACGACGGATATTCTGCTGAAGTTGTTTTCCGCGGGCGACCGGATCGAGACCCTGGTGCTGATGGTGCAGAAGGAAGTGGCCGACCGGTGGTGGCCGCTCCGGGAACGCGGGACTACGGGCTGCTCTCCGCCACGGCGCAGATGTATGGCACGGTGCAGAAGCTGTTCGAACTGGGGCCGGAGTCGTTTGACCCGCCGCCCAAGGTGCGCTCGGCGGTCTTCCGGATGAAGATGCAGCCGCGCTTTGCCGAGCTTGGAGGTGGACGAGGCAGGCTTCATCGGATTTTTGAAGGTGATGTTTGCGCAGAAGCGAAAAACCGTGAGCAACAACCTGAAACTGGCCTACGATAAGGCGGCTGCAAAGGCAGCCCTGGCGCGCGCGGGGATTGCGCCGACCACGCGGGCCGAGACGATTGCATTGGAAGATATGGCGCGGCTGTATCGGGAGCTGAAGAAACCGCTGAAGCGTGAGGAGACCGGGAGGTGAAGCGATGACTGGGCAGAAGAAGACGGTGCCGGGAATGAGCGAGGTGCGGGAAGCGGCGGTGGCCGGGCAGTTCTATCCGCGGTCGAAGACGGAACTGCTGAGCGAGGTACAGGATTTTCTGGAACGCGGCGCTCAGGAGGATGGCCCGCGGGTGCGGGCGCTGGGAGTGATCGCGCCCCATGCCGGCTACGTGTATTCGGGAGCGGTGGCGGGAGCGGTGTATGCGCACATCGAGGTGCCGCGAAAAGTGATTGTGCTTTGCCCGAACCACACCGGGATGGGCGAGCCGCTGTCGATCATGAGCGCGGGCAGCTTCCGCACGCCGCTGGGCGATGTGGAGATTGACGGCACGCTGGCCGAGGCGCTGAAGCAGGGCTTTCCGCTGTTGCGCGAGGACGCGGCGGCACAGCTCCGCGAGCACGCGGTGGAGGTGCAGCTGCCATTTCTGCAGGCGCTGCGCAAGGACCTGGCCATTGTGCCGATCACGGTGGGGATCGGGCAGTTCGAGGTGCTGAGCGCGCTGGGCGTGGTGATGGCCAAGGTGATTGCCGAGTGCGGCGAGCCGGTGCTGATGGTTGCCTCCAGCGACATGAACCACTATGAGGGCGATGCGGAGACCCGGGTGAAGGATGCGCTGGCGATCGAGCAGGTGCTGCGAGCTGCAGCCCAAGGGACTCTTCGAGACGGTGCGCGGGACAGAACATTTCGATGTGCGGCTATGGCCCGGCGGTGGCGATGCTGACGGCGGCGCTGCGGCTGGGCGCGACTTCGGCCGAGCTGGTGAAGTATGCGACCTCGGGAGACGTCTCCGGCGACCGGGAGCACGTGGTGGGGTATGCGGGGATCGCGGTGGTGTAACGGCAGTTTCAAGGTTTCAAGGTTTCAAAGATTCAAGGTTAAGCAGGCAGAAGGCAAGCAACTCGCTGGCTCGTTCCCACCTTAGCCGCGCAAAAGAGGCGCGGGCTCGTAGCGATGACCGGCCTCCGCCGTGCAGCGACCTCGGCGACCACCTCCGCCGCCGTGGAATCCGCCGCCGCCACTGACTCCACTCGCCGCCATGGAAACCGCCGCCGACGCCACTGCTGACGTGCGGAGCGGAGCTGACGGGAGGAGCGCTCGACGCGCGCGCACGATGGGGCTGCGCGGAACATTGTAGATGCGCGGGGCGGAGCTGCCGCTGATAGGCGTAGCTGTGCGGAGCCGCACCGCCAGCCGGGTGGGCGACGGACTTCATAAGCCGTTGCGGCCGGGGCTGGAACGCACTGAGGGTAGTACGATCCCTTCCGGCCGCTGATGGACAGAGCGTGAGCGTTCGACGCCGGCAGGCGCGTGGACGAGGCTGGATGTGGCACCGGCTGAAGCGGCTCGTGAAGCGGCGGGTAAATCGGCTCGGGCGGTGCGCTGGAAGCGGCCGTTCGGCTCGCGCCGGCAAATCCGCGCACTGACTGCGGCCATGAGCGTGGGTCACGCCGATGGGTCCGACGCGAAGATGCGAGCCCGCGACGGCTACCGTGCCGTGGGCTGAGCCGGCGGGAGGATGAGGCGCGCTAAAGCCGTGCGGGGAGCTCCGGCCAGAATGGAGGCCGCGGATGCCAAAGCCATGCCGCCGGGCCGTGCCGCGGACCGGGATGCCACCACCAGCCGCGTCCGCTGACGTAGAACCAGTTGCCGTAATAAAACGGCGACCAACCCCAGGGGTAGGCGGAGACAAAGGTCCAGCCCCAGTCGGGGTAGTCGCACCAGGCACCGTTGTCGAAGGGATCCCAGTCGGGGCCAACGTCGTTGGGCTGCCAGCTTTCGCCGTAACCGGGAATGTCGGAATAAGTGCCGTAGTCGCCGAGATCGGCCACGCCGGGCGCGTTGGCATCTTCGCTGCCGGAGTACTGCGCTCCGGCGGAGGCGTTCTGATCGTTGTAGCTTGTCGCGCTGCTGATTCCAGGCGTCTTCCGCTTCGGCGGAACCTTGTCCAGACGAACCGCGCTGTCGGGCTGTCCGAGGATGTAGTTGTAGGTTTCGCCGCTGCGGATGGTGGCGTGGTCGCTGGCGCTCTGAGCGACTCGCCTCGCCATCGATCACGGCAAGCGAGGCCGTCTGCTCCTCCACCGTGAAGCGCAGGTGCGAGGGCTTGGTGATGGCAAAGGATTCGCCGCTGTAGGCAGAGATGCGAAAGTTCGGCGTGATCATGCAGCCGCGCATTGACGTAGACCACCCCGGAATCGACCTCGATCTCGTTCACCGGAGAGCCATCGGGGGCAGAGGAAAGCTCGCTTCAGCGAGATTTGCGCCGGGCCGGCGAGACGGACGCTGCTGCCATCCTCGAACTCAAGCTCGGCTTTGGAATTTTCGGCGGCGTAGATGCGCGCTCCGCCGATGACAGGCATGTTGATCGATGGCCTGCTCCCAACCTCTGCCGGAGTTGCGATCGATCTGCACGTCTCCCTGGGCCAGGCTGAGGCGGACCATGCGGACGCCGGGCAGGCAGAGGCCGGTAAAGCCGACAAAGAGAAAGAGCACGACGGTGAAGCAAAGGAGCCGGACTCTTCGGGTGGTCATGGCGACACTCCTGCTGTCAACCAGTATGAACTCCATCGCGCGCAGGAAGATGCGGATGCCTGCGAGATTATTTCGGCTTGGCCGGATGGAGATTGCTGCGATAAGACGGCAGTCACGCTCAGCCGAGCGACGGGTACGGACCTACGTCCTCCGCCTCGCGGGCGCAGGTGTTCAGCGGCGGCTGCGCGGCTTGGCGCAGCAGAGTGGCCGCGGTGTGAATGTGGCAGATGGCGATGGCCAGGGCGTCGGCGGCATCGGCGGGCTGGGGCAGCTCGTCCAGGTGGAGCAGGCGGGCCACCATCACCTGCACCTGCGACTTTTCGGCACGGCCATAGCCGACCACGGCAGACTTGATGGCCAGCGGCGCGTAGGCGACGACGGAAAGACCGTGCTGCGCCGCCGACATCATGGCAACTCCGCGCACGTGTCCCAGCTTGAGCGCGCTCTTGGCGTTGACGGAGTAGAAGACATCCTCGATGGCGACCACCTCGGGCTGGTATTGCGACGATCAGCGCCGAGAGTCCGTCGAAGACCTTCTTGAGGCGGAGTTCCAGGGCTTCGCGCGGATTGAGCCGGATGGCTCCGGCGGTGAGGCAGGTCAGCGAGCGGCCATCGCCTTCGACAACGCCAAAGCCGGTGTATTCGCCGCCACAATCGACGCCCAGCACTCGCATGAGAGAAGTTTAGCCGAAAGCGAAAGGAAAGAGGTTTCAAAGTTTCAAGGTTTCAAAGTTAAGGGCACAGGCAGAAGCCACTACAGCGCATCCTTGTGTCGAAGCTTGGTATGCTGTGTAGCGCTACGAGGCGCAGCCGAACGGCGTTCCGCTGGCAGGCAGGCGGCAGGATTTGACCAAGGCTTTGCATACCAGGAGAGGCTGATGGAAATCCGTTGCTGGCGCATTTGCCTGATCGCAGTTGCGGCGTTGCTGACGGCCAGCGGCGCGGCCCAAACCGCCCCGTTGAGCGAACGCGTTGTGGCCTACCGGATCGAGGGACGCTACGACGCCAAGACGCACACGCTGGACGCCACCGAAGTTGCTCACCTACACCAACCAGACCGGCACCACGCTCGACCAGTTTCCCTTTCCATCTGTATCTGAATGCGTTCCAGCCGAAATCGACCTTTATGACGGAGGCGGAGCGAAACGGACAGCGCGACGCGGAAAAGGGTGCGGGCTGGGATGACAAGCACTTCGGCTCGAATGAGGTGAAGTCGCTGGAAATTGTGGGCGCGGGCGACGTGACCGAGAGCAGATGAAGTTTGTCTCGCCCGATGACGGCAATGCGAACGACCGCACGGTGTTTGAGATCGCGCTGCCCAAGCCGCTGGCGCCGGGCGAGAGCATCCAGTTCCGGATTCACTTTGTGGCGAAGTTTCCCGAGGTGGTGGCGCGCACCGGCTACAAGCGCGACTTCCTGATGGCGGGACAGTGGTTTCCAAAGGTGGGCGTGTGGTGGAACGGCGCGTGGAACTGTCACCAGTTCCACGCCGACACCGAGTTCTTCGCCGACTTTGGCACCTTCGACGTGAAGCTGACGCTGCCGGCGAAATGGAACGTGGGCTCCAGCGGGGTGCAGACCGGGGCCAAGGACAACGGCAACGGCACGCAGACGGTGAGCTTCCACGCCGAAGACATTCACGACTTTGCCTGGACGGCCGACCCGACGACGAAGGTGGTGGAAGACTCGATCGAGCTGAGCGGCCGGCACGGTGAAGATTCGGATGCTGATGCAGCCGGGACACATGGCCAGCGCGCCGCGCTACCTGCAGGCGCTGAAGGGCACGATGCGCAAGTTCGACGAGTGGATTGGCGCCTATCCGTATCCGCAGATCACGGTGGTCGATCCGCCGCACGGCGGCGAGCGCGGCGGGCGGGATGGAGTATCCGACGCTGATTACGGCGGACACGACGTGGTGGATGCCGAAATCGGTGCTGGAACCGGAGGTCGTGGTGGAGCACGAGTTCGGGCACCAGTACTGGTACGGCATGGTGGCCACCAACGAATTCGAAGATGCGTGGATGGACGAGGGCATCAACCAGTACATGGAAGCCAAGGTGATGGACGCGCTGTATGGCAAGGACACCTCCAGCGTGAATTCGCGGCTGGCCACGCTGGGCGAGCGCGGCATGGATCGGATGAGCTACGCGCCGATGGCCGACCGCGATCCGCTGTCGCGTCCGGCGTGGCTGTTTGTGGATGGCGAGCTCGTACGGCGGCGATCAGCTATTCGAAGACCGCGCTGATGATGCTGACGCTGGAGAGCCTGATCGGCGAAAAGACGGTGCTGCACGGACTGCGCGATTACTTTGATCGCTACAAGTTCAAGCATCCCACGCCGGAGCGAGTTTACCGCCGCGATGAACGAGGCGGTGGGACAGAACCTGGACTGGTACTGGAAGCAGGCCATCTACGGCACCGAGACGCTGGACGACCGCATTCTGTCGGCGAGCTCCGAGCGGGTGGACTGGTACAGCACGCAGCCGGAGAAGAAGGGCGTCACGGTCTATTACAACGAAGTGATGGTGCACCGGCGCGGCAACCTTCGACTTGCCGGTGGTGCTGGAGGCGAAGTTCGACGATGGCTCGACGGTGCGCGAGCGCTGGGACGGCAAGGACCGCTGGCATCGCTTAGCGTGGGATCGCAAGGCGAAGCTGGTCTCGGCGGAGGTCGATCCGGATCATGGCTACTGGCTGGATCGCGATCCCTTCAACAATAGCTGGACGGCGAAGGCGGATCGCAGGGCGACCGGCAAACTCGCCGGATACTGGACGCTGCTGACGCAATGGCTGGAGCAGGCGCTGAGCTGGCTGGCTTAGGAGAGAAGAAGACGATGAACGGAAGCGTTCGCAGTTCGGCGGGATTGGTGTGGCGTCATCAGCGCCTGCTGTGGTGGATCTTTGCGGTGAACCTGGTGCTGGCGTGGCTCGGCTCGCTGCCCGTGCGCGCCACGCTGAGCGCGGTGCTGGACCACAGCCTGGAATCGGCCAAGCTGGTGACGGGATTTGACTTGAGCACGCTGGTGCTGCTGCTGGAGCGTCCGGATGTGTCGGCTGCGCTGCGCTGGCTCCGGGCGCGATTGGAGCGGCGCTGATCTTTCTGCTGTACCTGCTGTTCATCGATGGCGGCGTGTTCACGGTGTACCTGGAAGACCGAAAGCTGAGCCGGGCGGAGTTCTTCGGAAACTGCCGGGCTGTTCTTCTGGCGGATGGTGAGGCTGGCACTGTATTCGGTGGTGCCGTTCGGCTTGCTGATGGCGGCCGATGGCGGAATCGGCAGGCTATGCGGGAAAACTGTCCAGCGATGCTCCGCAGGAGCGGCTGGGATTCTTCGTCAACGTTGCGAGCAAGCTGGTGATTGTGCTGCTGGCGCTGTGGTGCGCCTGTGGTTCGACCTGGCGCAGGCCCGGGTGGTGCGCGACAACGAACGCGGACTGTTGCGGATGCTGCGGCGCAGCCTGAAAGTCGCATTCCGCTCCGGCAGGCTCTTTGCAAGCTATATCGGAATCGGATGTTCGCCGCGGCGGCGTTTGGCGCCGGCATCGGCGTCTGGGTGTACCTGCCGCATGCGGCAACGGGCGCCAGCTTCCTGGTGCTGGAGCTGGTGACGATTACGCAGATCGCTTCGCGACTGTGGATGAAGGCCGCCAGCGCGCGCTGGGTGGCACTGCTCCCGCTGGAAGCTGTTCTGCGCTTCGCCGCCTGTGGACGAGGCTCCCGCGCCTGCCATCGAGAGGACCGACGTGCAATTGCCAGGGCCGCGAGTGCATCCCGGAATTTACTTCTGCGGCGGGGCGCAGTCGTCAGGGTCGCCTTGCAGTTTGCGGATGGTGTGCGGCACGGCGGCCCAGACGGCTTCGAGATTTTCCACGGCTGCCGGCGGGACTGCCGGGAAGATTGAGAATCAGGGTGCGATTGCGAATGCCGCAGACGGCGCGGGAGACGCATGGCGATAGGGAGTTTTGGCGAGGCTGGCGGCGCGCATGGCTTCGCTGAAGCCGGGGATGACGCGATCGAGCACCTGCAGGGTCGCCTCCGGAGTAACGTCGCGCGGAGAGACGCCGGTGCCGCCGGTGGTCAGGATGAGGTCCGCATCGCCGGAGTCCGACCACTGCCGCAGGACTTGGCGATGAGCGGCTGCTCGTCGGCGACCATGGCCGATGGCGGCGATTTCGACGTCACTGCGCTCGGCGAGCCATCGCGACGAGCGCCGGGCCGCTCTGGTCGGTGCGCTCGCCGCGGGAGCCTTTGTCGCTGACGGTGAGGATTGCCGCGCGGATCGGATTCGGTTCGTCATGTTCGATGTTCTACTCTGCCAGAGCATCTACTCTCCAGAGCCTGGGCGCCGGAGTTTCGCTCCTCTGGTCTTCTTTTGCCGTTTCTTCTTCAGTCTGGAGCTCGCGTTCGCCAACTGCAGCGGATGTCGGCGACTCGCGTTGCGAACAACAGCATCGATACGCGTAGTTCTGCGGATGCAGCGGCGGTTGCGGCCTCGGCGACGGCCTTGCCGATCTGCTGAATGCTGCTGCGCGCGGGCACGGATTCAGCCGCCAGTTTGCAGAGCGCGGGAAGCTGGAGCCACCAGAGCAACTCCTCGTAGGACTCCTTGACAAAATAGGAGTGGCCCTCGGCGGCGTGCGCTCCGGTGAGCCAGCGAACATCGGGGTCCTGCCAGAGCGCGGGCGAGAGAACCGGGATGAAGCGGCCGCATCGCTGCGGCAGGACTCTTCCGCCGGCGTGCAACTGCTGGTCTTTGCGGTGCAAAGACCTTGGCTTCGATCAGCAGGGCAACCTTGATTCTGGCGGCGACGCGCCAGCTTTCCTCGCCCTCGAATCCGAGGGACTCGAAGGCGTGCGCCAAGCGGCTCGCGCAGGCGCAGACGGTCGAAGAGATCGAGCGCCAGCACGCCTCCGGGCTCTGCGGCATTGACGGATTCGGCGAGCACTTCAAGCACGGACCAGGCCAGCACGGGACCCCACATGGCGGTGGCCGTCAAGCTGCGGACTGTGGCTGGGAAGAACGCGGCGGGCAGCGACAGGCCACGGTTCAGGGAAGAGGCTTCTCCAGCGCGGGAATGCGCATGGCGGCGCGCACACGCTCGCGGAATCGCTCCTCCATGGCGGCGGGATTGGCGAAGTGCGGGAGCCAGCGACCGTCGTTGTGCCCGCGATAGAAGGACTGCGCCTCGCGCAGGAATTCGCGGCAGCGGCTCCAGGCGGTGTCGGAAGAAATCGTCGCGCTGCAGTTCGAGCGCCTTCAACTTCTCGGGACCGGCGGGGCGCGCGCTCGGAGAGTTCGGCGAAGATTGCGCACCAGAGCCGGCTCCAGCAGACGGCGAAGCGCATCGTGCGCGGGACGCAGGTCGAGGCGGATGAGAGCGTCTTCGAGATCGGGCACGCCGACGGCCGCCGAGATGGTCGCACAGGCGGTCCCAGGGCTTCTCGGCGGTTGCGCGCAGCTCGCGCCAGTCGAGAAAGACATGGCACTGGTAGGCGTGCAGTTCGATGGTGAGGCCGTGCTCGGTCAGATTGACCGAGCGGCGCAGATAGTCGCAGGCCGGTCAGCGAGTCGCGATAGGCGAGGATGATCGCGGGATCGCCGCTGCAGGTCGAGACCTTCCTTGAGCCGCCGCTGGCGCAGATGACCGGATTGCTTATCGGCATAGGCGGCGGACTTGTCGATGGTGCCGCGCGTGGTGGCGTAGCGGTTGTGGTAGAGCACCAGGGCGCGCCGATCGCCGCGGCGGTTGGAGTAGGCGAAGACGTTTTCATCGACGCTGCCGTCTTCGCGGAAAAAGTCGTAGAGCAGGAAGTTGCCGCTCTCGGCGAAGAGCGTCGCGCTGATGCAGCAGGGGCGCGATCTGGCGCTCGTGGCGCTCGACCAGCGCCGGGTCGGGATCTTCCTGATAGCGCGGCCAGCGGTACTCCATGCCGTACTTTTCGGTGTAGCCCTCGATCTGGCCGTGGCCGAACATGGGCAATCCGGGCAGGGTGGACATGAGGGTGGCGACGCCGAAGCACTTGTCGCCGGTGCCGAACTGATCGATGGCGGTGCGCTCGTCGGGATTGCTCATGAAGTTGACGTAGCGCTTCATGATGTCGGGATCGAACTCCAGGGTGTTCTTGATCACCGAGCGGTACTTTGCGTTTTCCTCGTCGCGCATCATGTTCATGAAGGCGCTGTTGTAGACGCGATGCATGCCCGAGGGTGCGGACGAAGTAGCCCTCCATGAGCCAGAAGGCCTCGGCCAGCAGGAGGGTTCCGGGCACCTCGGCGGCGACGCGATCGACCACTTCGCGCCAGAACTCCTGCGGCATGTGCCGGTTGAATTCGGCGGTGGTCATGGCGTACTCGGCGCGCGAGGGAATGGCTCCGCTGCTGCCGGGATTGGGGAACCAGAGGCGCTGAAAATGCCGCTTGGCCAGGGTCATGGCGGCGTCAAAGCGGATCACCGGAAACAGGCGCGCGACGTGCAGGATGGTCTGAATGACCTGCTCGCGCACGGCCGGATTCAGGTAGTCGAGCTGGGCGGTATCGTTCCAGGGAAAGCTGGTGCCGTCGTTGCCGTGATAGATGTAGCGGGTCTCGCCACTCTGGCGGTCGCGGCGCTGGAAGACCACGGCGGCATCGGTCTGCTCGTAGTAGTGGCTGTTCGATCTTGATCTCGACGCGCGGGTCGGGCGAGAGATCGGGACCATCGAAGTTGTAGGCGGGATAAGGCGAGTCGGGACGCGAGATGAACCAGTCGGGATGCTCGACGACCCAGGGCGAATCGATGCCCATGTGGTTGGGCACCATGTCACTGGCGAGGCGGATGCCGCGCCGGTAACAGCGGTCGCGCAGGGTGATGTAGGCGGACTCTCCGCCCAGGTCGTCGGCGATGCGGTAGTCGTAGAGCGAATAGGCGGAGGCGACGGCATCCTGATTGCCGCACAACTGCTTGATGGTCTTGGAGGCGCGGCTGCGCTCCCAGATGCCGATGAGCCAGAGCGAATTCAGACCGCGGCGCGCCAGTTCGTCCAGGTCTTCGTCGGGAATCTGATCGAGGCGGTCGATGGCTCGGCTGTATTTTCGGGAGAGCTGGGCGAGCCAGACGTAGGTGCTTTTGGCGACCAGCACGGCGGTGGGCATCCAGTCGACGTCGGCGCTGAACTTTTCGTACTCGTGGGCGGGATCGCCGAAGACCGGAACCTCGGAGTGGCTGGTCAAGCCAGGCCATTGCTGAGTGCCGGCTTCGCGGCGGCGGCGCGCGGCTTCCTCGGCGGCCTTGGCGGCAGCGGCGCGGGCGGCGGCCTCGGATTCGGGATTGGGAGGATGGAAGCGCATCCAGATCGCCAGCTCCTCTTCGTGCAGGATGTCGCCGGCGATCAGCAGGAAGCGCTCCAGGCTTTCGCCGAGCAGGGACTTCCACTTGCTTGCGGATCACGGAAAGCTGCTCGCTCAAGGAGCCGGGAGCCGAGACGGCGGGGGCGCGCAGCAGGTCAAAGAGATTGACCGGCGCGGCGCCTTCGACGGGAATCAGCGGACGGGTGGCGAAATAGGCGGGAAGTTGCTCGGCGACCCGGCGATAGGCGGTCTTCTCCACCAGGGTGCGGTCCTCGAAGAGCTCCTCGAAGGGACGGAAGGCCAGCGTTGCGATTCGCCATCCAGAGCAGCATCATCTCTTCCATGGCGGCGGCGCGGTGCGGGATTCCATCGGTGGAACCGGCCAGCCATTGCCTGGGGGTTTGCTCGCCACGATAGACGCTGCTGCCGGGAAACTGCTGCGACAAAGGCGAGCAGCATTTTGTCCAACTCCTTGCGCACCGACCTGCTCGGAGAAAAAAGAGAGCGCATCGACCATCACGTTGGGATCAAACTGCTGGCGATAGCGCGCCATGACGCGCGTGGCTGGCTTCATCGATCAGGCCCATGACATAGAGCGCGGCGGCATTGACGGCGCGCTCGGGATGCTTCTGCGACATCGCGAACCAGGTTCATGCGGTAGGCAAGCTCGCGGCTGGCCGCCACGTTTGCGAAAACCACGTTTCCGGTAAAGGAGAAGAGCGTTTCCGCAAACTGATAGCGGTTGCGTGCATCCCTGGAGATATGGAATTCCATCATCTGCGACTCGTCCTAAGCAAAGCCTGCCAACCATCATGCCAGATGCAACCGATAACGGCATCCGCCAAGACCTCAAGGGTAGTCTCTTATGCGGTGAAAAAAAACGAAATGATTGCACGGGTGCGGCAACTTAGGCTGGCAGGAGGAGCCTCGGGCATCGCAACGGCAACGGGCAACCGATGAGCTTTGAACACTGACACCAAGATGTTACGGAGTTGCAGGAAGAGTGTGCCTGCGCAAAATACGAAAGGCCGCTGCGCGATGGCAGCGGCCCCGGGTAGAAACGATTAATCTTTGGGCTCTTTGCGAATTTTCTTCTGTGCCCGCTTACGAGCCAGAGCTTGCTTTACGCGGAGCTTGGCGCCCGGCTTCAGATAGTAGGAGTGACGCTTCACTTCCTTAATGATGTCTTCCGTCTGAACTTTGCGCTTGAAGCGACGCAGGGCGCTCTCAATGGACTCGCCTTCTTGCAATCGAATTTCTGCCAAACAAAATCACCACCCAACCCAGCCATAAACGGCCATGCGCAAGTTTACCACAGGAATCCGGTCGAGGCGTTTTCTGGTTTTTCGACCACTGGCGGCGGGCTGGGCTTCACCTGTGCCGGGGCCGCGGCGTTGGCGTTCACGCTATCGTCAAACAACGGAAGCCTCTTCTGTAACCACAAACACCGTCTCGGCAACGTGTTTGTAGCAGAAGAGGCTTCCTGCGTCTTCAATCCGTAAATTTACCGGGCTAGAAAGTGCTATTGATGCTGTAGCCGCAAGCCGTACCGCTGATGTCGCCGCTACCTTCGGCATTCGCATTGGCGGTGATGTTCAAGTTGCAGCTTTGCGAACCGGAGGTAAACCCGCCACTAATGGTCATGGTAAACGGTATCGGCTCCAGGCTCTCGTAGGACGAGTTGATCGACACACCATTGGAGTTAATGGTGGGCCCGTCGCAGGTCCAATCGCTTGCCGTTACTGTAATGTCAAAATTCAGGTTTTCCGTACCGTTCGAGGTCGAGGTGCCATTCAGAACAGCGGCCGCTTCCATGTTTCCACCGGTCTGACAGGTGGTCAGATAGTTGAAGTCACCACTGTAAGTACACGTACCGGCGGCGGTACATGAATAATTTACCTCTTGCGGCTTGACGTTTCGATTGGCGGACATTTTCATCATGTTCGCCTGAATGTTCTTCAGCGTGGCCGCCGACGCGCCTCGCGCAGCCCCTGACTCGCTGAGCCCATTAAAACCTGCACCTGCCAGATTCGCCACAAAATCTGCGGCGTCGTTCTGGGAAATAGGGTTGCTGCTACTGCTGCTGCCGCAACCGACACTTAGCACACACAACAATGCCACAAACCCGGTGATCACAATTCTTTTGCTCATCTTGACCTGCATATCCGTCCCCCTGCGCCTGAATCGGTGTGGGCTGAAATCTCCATTTTCAGGACTCGTTGGCCTGATTGTATCCCGAGTTGCTGAATTTGCAAGACCAAAGCTGGATTCTGGAGGTCGAAAAGTAAAGCGATTCCTGTTCGTGGATTCGGTGCAGCATCGGAATAGTTCGATGTCGCACCGGACGCACCGCTAGCACCAGGGATGGTCGGCAGGGTGTGGCAAGGAATTGGACAGGCTACTCCTTTTTTGGGAGCAACTTGCCCAATGTCAAAAGGTGCGCATGTGATTGCGTGTTCTGCTAACTCGGGTCAGGGAATATGGCTGCTGCAGCGTCAACCGGCGCTTTACTCTTGCACATCGCACGCGCCTATGAGGCCAGGATCACCACATCCTCGTCCTCCTGCAATTCTTCTTCCGGTAAGGCTTGATTGCCTGAGATGCTCACCACCCGGCTACTCGGAATTGTGAAGTGCTCTGCGATTACGATATCCATGCTGCGCTCCATCACTTCCGCGGGCTGGATTTGGATGCAGGAACTGCTCACGACCGTGCTTTCCGATGCTGCCACACGGGATGAGGCATGAGGCGCCAATAGGCTGAGCATGTTCATCTGTAAATCCGTGTAACAGGCAAAAGCCTGGGCCGCCGCTTCCAAAATATTACCGAAGATGGGCGCGAACCAGAACGAATTCTTAAAGCTATTGAGTACGCATGAATTCAAAACGGCGACCGTGGCGAGCGATGCTTTCTGAATCTCCAACATCTGAGACATACCGATATTGCAGAGGTCCTGGAAGTCGGTGAGGAAACGGGCATCCGGGCTTTGCTTACTAGACGACATGTTACTGGGGTCCATGGCCCCTCCTTGTAGGTGAAATACAGTTCGCTTTACTTGCTCGCTATTGAGCAAGCCGTTTTGGCGGGTCCGGCCTTCTTGCTTGGCTGAGCTAACTAGATTCCGGATGCGCTTCGCAGGTTGTTTGAAGCAGCAAGGGATGCGCAACTTTCACGAGGTTTTCATCATGTAACTCATCGCTAGCGGTGCACTTATTTATAGCTGCGATAAAGCCTTTCGATAGCGGCATTCGATTACGCACTTGTGATGCTCGAGCTTCACAACATTTTCATCTTTATCGCCGGGAGAAATCTTCAGCGGAGCGAGGCGCGACCGGCGTTTACCGCCGAGGAATGCAAGCCGCAACTTTTATGCTCGGATGGGTTTTGTACGCAATGAACATGGAGGTCTGGGAGATGTTGAAGAGAACGGTAGCTGCGTTGTTCGGTCTGGTTTTCGCGCTGGTGCTGGTTGCTCCGCCGAAGGCAAATGCCGCGGTCATGGTGGGAGTGGGTGTACGTCCGGCGTATGGGTATCCCGCATATGGGTATGTTGTCGCACGACCACGACCTTATGCGTATGTAGCTCCCGTGCCGTATGTGTCGTGCGCGCCGGGTTATGTTTATCCGCCTTATGTTTATCCGGGACGGGTCGTGATTGGGCGGGGATATCGATATGGCGGGCCGCGCGGGTATGGCTGGCGGCGTTAACAGCTTCGTTCCAAGTTTCGCGCTAAGTAAAAGCCCCTCAGTGAATCAGACTGAGGGGCTTTGCTGTTTCGCAGATAGCTTCGAGTAATAGCGAATCACGTAGTGCAGTATACTTAGCCGCGCACTTGCTGGGCGAGATAGAGTTCGATGCCCATTTCCTTAATGGAATGGAGTTGAGATTCAAGAAAATCGACGTGCCGCTCTTCGTCCTTAATCATTGACTCGAACAGAGAACGGGTACCATCGTCGTGTGCCTCCCTGCAGATCTTGACGGCTGCGTTGTACTCCTTGACAGCGTCAAGTTCATCGGCCAGATCAATTTCGAGTTGTGTCTGCGGGTTGGTTCCCAGTTTCGGGATGAGTGAGACATTTACGGCTGGGATGCCATCGAGGAAGATAATCCGCTCAATCAATCCTTCGGCGTGCTTCATCTCTTCGATGGCGCGGCCTTTGGTGCGTTCACCAAGGCGCCCATAGCCCCAGTTCTGGCACATCTCCGATTGCGCCATGTATTGGGCGATGGCGGTTAGCTCTGAGGCGAGAGCGGTATTCAGTTGCTCCAATACCTTTTGATTTCCAATCATCGTTCACTCCGTGTCTGATCGTCAGAAGACAGACAGAGAATTGTACCTCTACTCTGGCCGTGAAAGAGTTTCGTTCTGCTCTGGCATGGGCGAGGAGGAATTTTCCTGGGCAGTGTAATAATTCGCGTTTCGCGTAATTCCGGGAGCGGAAACTTTTCCACAGGCCGAGCTAAGTTCTTCGTTTTCAATTTCTGCGAATGGGAGACACACGTGCAATATGGAATAGGAGAACCCGGCAAATGAGACGAAGGAGAAAGTTACGATGGCTCTAATCAAACCGAGGAGTGCCAACCATGTTTCCAAGGTCAAGGGCCCGATTCGCTGCCATACGTGCCAGTTGAAGTGCCTGGATGCGGAGCACTATCTAAGCCACGTATGCAAGCCCATTTCGTCCCCTTCTTTGACGCGTCTTCCAATTTCGCGGTAGCGAGTGTTTGGCAATTCACCGATTCGGCTTGAGCGAATGGATACCACCGGGCTTGGGTGGGACTCCCTCTGCCGTGAAGCCAACGGTTTTGCGTAGGTTGGAAACCGCAGCGCGCCGACCGGCATCGGATCAATGCATTGAACTGGTTGACGAGGCGCTTTCGCAACCAGCTTTCACCGCGCTTCCCTGCCGACAGGGCCGTGCTTCCGGGCGGCACGGCGAGGTGGTTGCTTCGGTGCTTCCATGAGTGATCCACAAGTGCCGCTCGCGGCTACAAACCCAATTCAATCCGACTTCCGTGTGTTTCTGGATGCCGAAGCGGATGCGATGCTGGTGGTCGACGCTCAGGGTCGCATCATCCTCACGAACCATCCGAGTGAGCAACTTTTCGGCTATTCGGATTCAGAGTTGGTGGGACAGAAGGTTGAGATCCTGGTTCCACCTCGTTTCCGTTCCCAGCACATTGCTCGTCGCGAGGGATATTTCGCTCGCAATCCGCATGTCCGCCCCATCGGAGCGGGGCTCGATCTATCCGCGGTCCGCAAAGACGGAAGCGAGTTTCGGGTAGAAATCAGTCTGAGCCCAATCCAGACGCCGGATGGAATGATGGTTCTGTGCCGGGTGAAGAGCGTGCCGGCATTCTGGGAGCGGCTAGAGTCGGAGATGGAAAAACTATTCGGGTGAGCAAGCGCCGAGCCCTCACCCCCCTCGCTCGGCGGTAACCGAAAGATTCTTGGCACCCGAATCGATATCAAAAATAATTCTGCATCATTCCCCCGGCGCTTCTCATCTTTGCAGCACGCAGATGTAAGGCCGGATGTGTTTCGGAAACTCGGCAGCCTTCGGTTGGGTTGCTCCAAACAGGTTTCTCGGAGGAGATTATGAAAGTGAAAGTGGAATCGGTTTTCGAAGATGCGAGCGCCTACGAGTTTATTAACAGCACTGGCGAGATCAGCCGGGATCTTTATCTGGCCAAGCACCCCGAAGAGACTGAAGAAGTTCTTCGTCCGGCTGTGGTCCGGAAGCCGAAGGTCTCAACGAGTTTTGGACAAGTGGCGGCCTAGGCTGCTCGATCCTTTCCCCTGCAACCGGGCGCGGCGGTCTGAATGCGCCCGGTTTCATTTTTCGCGAGATGCAACTTCAGGCCGGTGGAGCAGCATCTATCCACACAAGCGAATTACACCGGGCGCTTTCCCGCAAACTCGGCAGCCGTTTTCAATGGCCTGCCGCTTCAAATGTAATTGATCTTCCTCGCTGAAGTATCCCCCATCATTCCCACCAAACCATCCTCCGCCCGGAGTGTGTGCGGAAATGGGCCGATCCCCGCACAGCGTTGAGTCGCTCTGAAATTCACAATAAATTCGTGAAGCTCGCGTAGGATGTAGCTTACGAATCCTTGCTGAACTGACCCGTTTCGCAGCCGTCGTGCCGTTGGCGCGGATTGCACCCGATCGGACGCTGCGGACAAAGCATCCTTTCACGAGGCTGCGAACAGGAGAATTGCATTCAAGATGGTTGCCATTTTCGAGGCTGAAAAAGAAGTCCAGGTTCACAGAGGTTGTGGTTTATGTGCTTTGAGTTTGGTGTCGCGTTTCTGTTCTTTGGCGCTGCTCTTGATCGCTCCCCTCTCGCTGTTCGCGCAAGGCGGACCACCCTTGTTGACCGACGATCCGGGTACGCCGGGACGTAGCAACTATGAGATCAACCTCGGCTACACCATCGACCGCCAACCCGGCGACAACCAATACGAGACGCCGATTCTCGATATGAATTACGGCTGGGGCGACCGCGTCCAGCTCAAGTATGAGATGCCATACATTTACAACAGCATCGGCAACAGCCCGCTGATCTCCGGTCCAGGCGACTCTAAGTTCGGAGTTAAGATCCGCTTCTTCCAGGACGAAAAGCTCGATCTAAACATTAGTACCTACCCGCAGCTTGAGGTGAACAACACATCGAACTCGGTACGCCGCGGCCTGGTGTACGACGGACCCCTCTTCCTGCTGCCGCTGGAGGTCACGAAGAAGGTCGGGCCCGTCGATGTAGACCTGGAAGTGGGCCACTGGTTTACGCAGCAGAAGGGATACTGGATCAGCGGCCTGGCGTTTGGCCACCAGGCGACCCGGCGACTGGAAGTGCTGGGCGAGTTCTACAGCGATAGCACTCCCGTGGGTCTGCGTGACAACACCTTCGATTTCGGCGGCCGCTACCGATTGAACCGCAACGCGCTGTTCATCTTCATGGCCGGACGCAGCTTTAGTCCACCCAGCAGCGGTCAATCCCAGCTCATTGGCTACTTCGGAATGCAGTTGCAACTCGGCCGACACTTGCGCGACGACGAAGACGAAAAAGCGGAGGCGCACACGCCAGCCGCTTCCATGCTCGGCATGAAGCGCTAGAGGGTGGGCTTCGGGCAGCACCGTACGATGAGTCCGCGGACTGGGTTCAGGGCTGCGTTGCCGGCGGCATGGGCTCGCGGTCGGCGATGCCGGGGATGGTCACCGGCAGGTGGCCGCGGGCGGGCATCTCTCCGAAGAGGAATTTGACCGCGCTCTGCTCGGAGACCGGGACGTTGGAGAAGGTGCAAACGTAGTTCCGGATGCTGGGGTTCTGAACGATCACATAAGGAGTGCCGAGGGCGACGACCACGGTTTTATCGTTGGCGGCCTTGAGAACGTTGGCCAGCACCGAGGAAGGGCCACGCTCGAGCGCCAGTGAGCCGGCGTCGCCCGCGGCGCGCCCCGCCGACGGTATGACATAAACGGCTGCGATGACGCGCTTGGCGCTGGCGACCGCCTCCAGCACCTGCGGAGCAAGCACGGGAGCTAGCGAATCGTCCACGTAGATGACGCGCGCGTCCGGCACCCGCTCGCGGACTTCGCGCACCAGCGCACGTCCGTTTTCGCTGCGCGAATCGTCGGTGAAGACTAGCACCAGAAGATCGATTTCCGGCGGCCGGGGCGGCGTGGTAGGCAAACTTGGAAGCGACCTCCTCGCCGGGAGGCAGCGGCAGCAGCTTGTGATTCTGGCGCACGACGGTGACAGCGTCGTCGGCGATCTGCTGGGCCAGGGCCAGATTTTCGGGGCGGGCGACCAGGTCGTTGACAGCATTGAGATCGACGAAGCGGTTTTTGTGCAGCCCGAGGGCGGCCTTGGCGCGCAGGATCTTGAGAACGGATTCGTCGATGCGGCTCTCGGGAATCTCTCCGCGCTTTGCCGCGTCCAGAACTCCGTTGTATGCGCCGTCGAGATCTCCGGGGATGAGGACGTAGTCGGCGCCAGCCTTCACGGCCTCGACGGCGGCACGGCCGGCACTCTGCGGGGTGTTGCCGCCGAAGATGCGGGTGACGCCGTTCATATCCATTGCGTCGGTGATGACGATGCCCCGGAAGCCCAAGCTCATCCTGGAGCAGGCGGGTGCTGATGCCGTAGGAGAGGGTGGCGACGCGCTGCGAATCAGGCTCAAGCGACGGCACAAGGAGTTGGCCCACCATCACCGAATCGACCCCGGCGGCGATGGCCGCACGGAAGGGTGGCAGTTCGACTTGATCGAGGCGTTCGCGGCTGGCCATGACGCGGGAGAGGGCAAGATGGGAATCAGTATCGGTATCGCCGTGCCCTGGGAAATGCTTGGCGGTGGCCATGCCGTGCCCATCATGGACTCCGTGGATGAAGGCCGTGACCAGTTCGCTGACTTCGCCCGGGTCTTCTCCGAAGGCGCGGGTATTGATAATGGGATTGCCGGGATTGGAGTTCACGTCGGCATCGGGATAGAAATTCCAGTGCACGCCGATGGCGCGCGCCTCGGCGGCGGTGATGCGTCCGAACTGATAGGCGTACCGGAGGTTGCCGGTGGCGCCAAACGCCATGGCATGAGGAAAGCCGGTGCCGCCGTGGAATCGCATCGGCAAGCCGCGCTCAAAGTCGGCGGCAAACAACAGCGGCAGCTCGCTATCGCGCTGCAATTGGTTGGTGAGCACCGCCGCGTCCAGCGGACTCCCCTTGAGCAGCAGGCCGCTATCGATGTGAGAGGTGATGCCGAAGGCGCCGAGGTGGTACTTTTTCATCTCATCGCGCAGCATCAGGTAGTCAGAGCCGCCGAAGTTCATGAAATCGACCTTGGCCCAGACCATGAACAACTGGCCGATTTTTTCCTCCAGCGACATCTGGTGAAGCGTCTGCTCAGCCCAGTGCGCACCGGTTGGATCGTTGGCTGCCGCCGCGTTCGCTACCTCGTCAGCCAGGGTTGCGCTGACCAGCGCGAGAAGAATGAAGATTACGCGCAATGAATTCCGCATCTTGGAAACCATAGCACCGATATTCATTCGAGGCGCGCCAATCCTCGCGCACGGCTTAGGCCCGTTTGCGCCGGGCCAACTGATACACTGGCGGGAGCAATTTTCTATCAGCGACGATCACGCACCCATGCCAACTCCCAAGCATCGCGGCCTGCTTCCCTTCCTTGGGCTGGCCAGCGGCGCGAGCGTAGCAACCATCTACTATAACCAGCCTCTGCTGCTGGAGATGAGCCGGACATTCCATTGCAGCTCACGCCAAGCAGGATTAGTGGCAGTGGCGACGCAGCTCGGATACGCGGCGGGGATCCTGGTGTTTGTGCCGATGGGCGACGTGGCGGAGCGGCGCGGATTAATTGTGAAGCTCTTTGCCGCCGTCTCAGCGGCGCTGCTGGGCGCAGGACTCGCGCCGTCGCTGTGGACCCTGGCGGCGGCCAGCATCGCGATCGGCATGACCGCCTCAGTCACCCATGTGCTGGTGCCGATCGCTCCCGAATTGGTGAAGCGGGGCGAGAGCGGGCGCGCCATTGGAATCGTGATGGCCGGCTTGCTGCTGGGAGTTCTGCTGGGACGGACGGTCAGCGGCTGGATCGCTTCCCTGCTGGGATGGCGCGCGGTCTACCTAGTGACGGCGGCGGCGACCGCGGTGTTTGTGCCGCTGTTGCGGTGGAGGCTTCCGGAGCTGCCTCCCGTACGGGCGGTGAGTTATAAGGAGGCGCTGCGCTCGCTGTTGCGGCTGGTGGTGGAGCAACCGCTGCTGCGCGAGGCTGCCGCCGTAGGCTTCCTGGCGTTTGCGGCATTCTCCTCGTTCTGGACGAACCTGACCTTCCTGCTGGGAACTCCGCATTTCAAGATGGGAGCGGGAGTGGCGGGCAGCTTCGGCGTGGTGGGCGCAGCCGGAGCCCTCGCCGCGATGTTCGCCGGCCGCCATGCCGACCGCAGAGGAGCGCGATGGGTGATCGGGCTGGGCCTGGCAATGGTGACCGCCGGGTACGTGGTGCTCTGGGTCGGCGGCTACTACATCGCGGGATTGGTTGTGGGAGTCATCGTCATCGACATTGGGCAGCAGACCCTGCAGATTGGCAACCAGACGCGCATCTTCAGCCTGGTGGAGGGCGCGCGCAGCCGGGTGAATACAATTTATATGATCGTTTATTTTCTTGGAGGCGCGTTAGGTTCGGCGGTCTCCACCGCGGCCTGGCTGCGCTGGCAATGGAATGGGGTGTGCGCTTTCGGGGTACTCCTGCTGGCAATCGCCGGAGTTCGCCATGCCTTCGGCGGACGAGCGGCGTAGGCGGCGAGGGCCTCGCGGCTTACAGGCGCTTGGTCATGAAGATGGCATCCACATCGCGGTTGTAGTAGCGCTCCAGAACTTTGACGCGCTTGAAGCCGTGCTTGTCATAAAAGGCGAGGGCGGAGTGGTTGTTGACCGCGACCTCCAGCACCACCATGAATGCCGTCATCTTGCGCAGGCGCTCGCAGGCGGCATCGATCAGCAGAGTGCCGAGGCGATGGCGGCGGGCGTCAGGATGCACGTCGATGGTGATGATGTGGCCGTATCCCTGGCGCTGGTAATGAAAGGTGACGAAGCCGGCAATGGGTCGGCGCGGAGGACGCGGCTGGCCTTGGGAAGAAGAGATGGCGCCCGGCGTTGCCTGATCCACTGCGGGCTCGATTCACCGCGGGATGGCTTCGCTCGCCTCGGAGCACGCCTCCGGTCGCTGCCTCCGGGACTGCCTGGTTCCACTCGGCGACGACCGTGTAGGCACGGCGCTGCTCGATGAAGCTGGCAAGTTCAGGACGGCTATAGGCAATGCCGGGGTCGAAGCAGAGACGATCCAGCTTGAACAGCGTCTCGAAGTCGCGCTTATCGTAGTCGCGCAGGGTGAACATGGGAACCGTCAGAGGCATGCAGCCAAGGTCTATGGTAGCAGATCAGATGCCAACGACGCTGAGAGCTGCCGCGCTACGATTGCGAATTCGCAGCCGGGAGGCGCGGGCTGCGGAGCGGCTGACGCCTCCCGGCTGCGAACTCGGCGATCGCCGCTTCCGGTACTGCTCGCTCAAGACGTTCGACGATCAGGCGGCGACGCGGGAGCGGGATTGATGGTCGATGAAGAGGTTCAGCATCTCCTGGTTGAAGTGAGGAATGTCAGAGGGCTGGCGGCTGGAGACCCAGTTGCCGTCGCGCACTACCTCCTTGTCTGTCCAGAAGGCTCCGGCCTTGCGAAAATCGTCCTGGATGGCGTTGTAGCTGGTCATGTGGCGTCCCTTGACCAGATGAGCGGCGATCAGCAGCCAGCCACCGTGGCAGATGACGGCGACGGGGCGGCGAGTCTGGTCGATGTGGCGGACAAACTCCAGCGCCAGCGGCTCTTTGCGCAGGGCCTCGACGTTCTCCGATCCTCCCGGGAGTCAGAAGCGCGTCGAAATTGCTCGGGATCGGCATCGGCCAGAGTCTCTTCGACCTTGACCTTTCTGGGTTTTGGTACCGTGATGGACGGCTTGGATTTCTCCGGCGTGGGGGGCGATGACAACGGTCTTAGCTCCCTCCTCATCGAGTGCCTTGCGGGGCTCGATGAGTTCAGCTTCTTCAAAGAGATCGGTGGCTAGAATGGCCACGCGGAATCCTGTTAGGCGCTCGGACATAATAGTCCCTCCATGGCTTGCATGAATTGGGATGCTCCGATCCGTCTTGGAGGTAGCAAATCTTTAGGCCGACCGGGCTCAACGCGCAGAATCGGGGGCAGAGAAATCAGCGCGGTGGTGCGCTTGAGTTGTCCGCAGGCGGCGTAGATGTCGAGTCCGCGCGGGCGGCGCAGGTAGGTGGGAATGCCGGCGGCGATCAGGATCTGCTGAAAGGACTCGACGGCCGCCGGAGATGGGGTTTGAAAGGGGATCTCCGGACCGGGATTGAGGGCGATGAGATTGACCTTGGCGCGGATTCCGCGCAGCAGTTCGACCACCTCGCGGGCTTCGCCGGCGGCGTCATTGACGCCGGAGAGCAAGACGTACTCGAAGGTGAGGCGCTCATGGAGGCGCAGCGGGAACTGGCGCGCGGCTTCCATAATGGCCTCAAGGTTCCACTTGCGGTTGATGGGCATGACGCGCTCGCGCACCTCGTCGTTGGAAGCGTTGAGCGAGATGGCAAGGTGGGGACGAACCGGCTCGCGGCCAAAGCTGGCGATGCGGGGGACGATGCCCGAGGTAGAAACCGTCATGCGCGATTCGGAGATCCCAGCACCGAGAATCAAAAGCTGAATGGCGCGGATGAAGTTGTCATAGTTCAGAAACGGCTCGCCCTGTCCCATAAAGACCAAATTAATCCGGTCGCGACCGATTTCTATGTGATGGTCGTTGAGAACCAACAGGACTTGGCCCACAATTTCCCCTGCTGTCAGATTGCGCTGCAAGCCAAGCAAGGCGGTCATGCAAAACTTGCAGTTGACGGCGCATCCGGACTGGGATGAGAGGCAGATGGTCGCGCGGCGGTTGGCTGGCTGGCCGGAGCTTCGGAGCTCAGCCGGCCTCGCCATCTTGGCGGGAAGCAGTTCCTCGGTCTCCTCCACGCCGTCGCCATCGGGCATCCAAACCGTCTCCACGCTTTGTCCATCGGAGAAACGAACAAGGTAGCGAACGGTACCGTCGCGAGAGACAAAACGTTGGTCGATCGGCAGGCAATCCGGTGCGATAGCCCTCGGAGACCAGACGCGAGCGGAGAGACTTTGGGAGGGTAGAAATGTCGTCCACGGCGGCCAGGCGCTGGCGGTAGAGGGCGTCGAAGAGCTGGCGGGCGCGGAAGGCCGGTTCGCCGAGCGCCTCGACCAGCTCTGTAAGTTCTTGAAGATTAAGGCCTAAAAGTTCGAATTGTGGAAGCATCGATCATGCATCTAAGGAGTGACTGCTCCAGAAAATCCGGACCGTCGATCTCATTTAAGATTGTACAGTGGCACGGTTAACAAGCTGCGAACAGCTGGCAAGCCGGTGCAGTGGCGATAATAGACGTGTGCGGAATTCACGCCGCCAGGCAAGCGAAGGAGTCCCGATGAACCTAGAGACGAGTTTGAACACCGCGTTACGGAACGTGCGCAGGACGGTCCTTCCCAACGGACTCACCATTATCAGCGAAGAGATGTCCCATATCCGTTCGGTATCGGCGGGGGTATGGATCCGGACGGGATCGCGCCACGAAGAGCCCGAGGTGAACGGCATCTCTCATTTTGCCGAACACATGGTATTCAAGGGCACAACCACGCGCACGGCGGAGATGATCGCCCGGCAGGTGGATTCGTTTGGCGGCAACCTCGACGCGTTCACCGCGAAAGAGTGCGTGTGCTTCAACGTCAAAGTTCTGGACGAGCATCTGGGCGACGCCATGGATGTGCTGACCGACCTGGTGCTGAACCCTTCCTTTAATGATACGGACGTGAAGAAGGAACGCGGCGTCATTATGGAAGAGATAAAGATGGACGAGGACAATCCCGATTACCTGGTTCACGAGATCTTTGTCCAGAACTTCTGGAAGGATCACCCGCTGGGCAGGCCGATTCTTGGCACTCGCGAGACGGTGAAGAAGTTTGGACCAGAGTTGCTCTTTGATTACTACCGGCAGCGCTTCCTGGCCGGAAACATCGTGATCGCAGCGGCCGGCAGCCTGCAGCATGATGAGTTCCTGGAGCTGGCGACGCGCAAGTTCGGACATCTGCCAGCCGCCAGCAGCGAACTGCTGGACATGGCGCCCAAGCCAACGGCAAAGATCTCGATGCGGAATAAGAAATCGCTGGAGCAGGTGCAGCTCTGCATCGGGGTTCCGTCCTACTCGATTTCGCATGAGAACCGCTATGCGTCGTTCGTATTGAACACGCTGCTGGGGGGCGGGATGAGCTCCCGGCTCTTCCAGAATGTGCGCGAAAAACAGGGCCTGGTGTACTCGATCTTCAGCGAACTGAACCCTTACCGCGATACTGGCTGCCTAGCGGTGTATGCGGGAACCTCCAAGGAGTCCGCGCCCAAGGTGGTGCAATCGGTGCTGAAGGAGTTCCGCCAATTGAAGGACGTGCCGGTGACCGGGGAGGAACTGATTCGTGCCAAGGCGCAGTTGAAGGGCAGCCTGATGCTGAGCCTGGAATCTTCGATGGCGCGGATGAGCAACCTGGCGCGGCAGGAGATGTACTACGACCGCTTCTACGGGATGAATGAGATTACCGAACGGATCGAAGCCGTGCAGGCGGAAGATGTCCAGAGGGTGGCTCAGGAGTTCTTCATTGCGGACCAGATCGCAGTGACCGTACTGGGAAATCTGAATGGACTGAAGCTCTCACGCGAGCAGATCGATTGCTGATGCGCGCAGTCAAAGGCTGCTTTACTCTCCTGATTCTCATCGCGAATGACCGATCGACAATTTGTGTCATCGCGAGCTGACACTAAATGTCATTTTCATGACTGGCGAAGCCGCCCAGTCGCGCCTTAACCCGCACGGGCTCTGGCGCGACTGGGCTAAGTTGTTATAGGTAAATGGGATAGAGATTATTAGGGAAATAGCCGTAGCCCCTGACCGCATTGTGGCACGGCGATTGCTCTAGTCATAGCGTGTCAACATCAATTCAACCCCTTCTTAATGAAGGGCAGAGGGAGTTAACTAGCATGCGCAAACAGAAGGGCTTCTCGCTGATTGAGCTTCTTATCGTTGTGGCGATCATCCTGATCATCGCTGCCATTGCCATTCCGAACCTGCTCCGCTCGCGCATCGCCGCGAACGAAGCTTCGGCCGTCGGTTCACTGCGCACCATCAACACCGCAGAAGTCACCTACGCCTCGACCTTCCCGGCTCAGGGCTTCTCGGTTGCACTGGCCCAGCTCGGACCGGGCTCCAGCGCCGTCTGCGGAACCCCCAGCACCACCAACGCTTGCTTGCTGGATAACGTTCTGGGCTGCTCGACCGCCTCTGCCAGCGCCGCTGTCTGCGCCAAGAGCGGTTACAACTTCATGGTTACCAGCTCCGGAGCGGTTCCGATTCCCTTCTACTCGTCCAACGCCGATCCTATCTCTTCTCAGACCGGTACTCGTCACTTCTATAGCGACGCTTCGGGCGTGATCCGTTACAACACCAGCGCGATCGCCGCCGCAACCGACGCCCCGCTGCAGTAGTTGCAGGCATAGGCAACAAGTCTCCAGGCGAAGCGCCCGGGGAGGGTTCAAGCCTGAAACGAAAGGCACCGCCAAAAGGTGGTGCCTTTCGTCTTGTTTGGACTTACCTTGTTTTGCCCCCGATGGAATTTGGTACCAGCAACCATCGTCCAACCACCCGCACTGGTACATTACTTAATCACATTACTGTGACATTTTTTGTCACTCGAGGCTGACGCGCGATGTCATAATCTTAGCTAAACGATCCGACGAGCCACCGGACAACTCCTGAGCATTCCGGATAAGTCTTTTTTTATGAGTCTCTAAGGAGACTCTGAAAGCGAGTGGCACGAGGTGGCATTCCGATTGCATGAACTAAGGTCGAGTCGGGTCATTAGCGACAACTCAGATTTTTTTAACCTTGGAGATTTATCGCATGCGCAAACAGAAGGGCTTCTCGCTGATTGAGCTTCTTATCGTTGTGGCGATCATCCTGATCATCGCCGCCATTGCTATTCCGAACCTCCTGCGCTCGCGTATTGCCGCCAACGAATCTTCGGCCGTGGGCTCATTGCGCACCATCAACACCGCTGAGGTCACCTTCGCATCGACCTTCCCGACGATGGGCTTCGCCCCAGATCTGAACTCGCTTGGACCGGGCGCGAGCGCCGTCTGCGGAACCCCGTCGACCACGAACGCTTGCCTGCTGGACAATGTTCTGGGCTGCCCGACTGGCGTCGGCACCACGGCTTGCGCGAAGAGCGGATACAACTTCTTCATCACCATCAGCGCCTCCACTCCGAATACCTACTACACCTCCAACGCCAATCCCATTTCCAGATCAGACCGGCACGCGCTACTTCTTCAGCGATGCTTCGGGCGTGACTCCGTTACAACACCACTGCGACATGCCGCCGCAGTCGACGCACCGCTGCAGTAGTTTGAATCGATGGACTAAAGGCATAAGGAGGAGCTCACTGCTCCTCCTTAACTTTTGTGCGCAGCCGATCGTTCGAAAGTCCCCGACGTGCTTGCTGCGTAACCGCTAGCCCAGTATTTCAGTAACCTGACGAGACACAAACCGTCGGCTATAATTCAGGCAAAGCCAATGGCCGCCATTGAGATTCAAGGACTGGAAAAGTCCTACAGAACCGGATTCTTCGGGAATAAGCTGAAGCAAGGTCTGAAGCCACTGACGCTGTCGGTGGAAGAAGGCGAGGTCTTCGGCTGCCTCGGCCCCAACGGGGCCGGGAAAACCACAACGCTGAAGCTGCTGCTGGGGCTGGTGTTTCCCACCGGAGGCACGGCCCGTATTCTAGGCCGCGAGCTTAACGACATCAGCGTCAAACGCTTTATCGGCTTCCTTCCGGAACAGCCGTATTTCTACGATCACCTGACCGCTCTGGAGTTGCTGGACTACTACGCGCGGTTGAGCGGAGTGGAGCCGCGCGAGCGCAAGCGCAAGGTGGATATGGCGCTGGCCCGGGTGGGAATGAGTGATTCAGGCAAGACGCAGTTGCGCAAGTTTTCCAAAGGCATGCTGCAACGGGTGGGAATTGCGCAGGCAATCGTCCACGATCCCAAGCTGGTGCTGCTGGATGAGCCGATGAGCGGTCTCGATCCGATCGGGCGGCGTGAGGTTCGCGACCTGGTGCAGGACGTTGAACGAAGAGGGCAAGACAATCTTTTTCTCCACCCACATTCTGAGCGATGCCGAAACCCTCTGTGACCGGGTTGCGGTGCTGAACAAAGGCGAGTTGAAGGGCGTGGGAGTGGTGGCAGACCTGCTGCGCGAGGTCAGCGGAGACGTGGAAGTGGTATGGAACGGCGCGCAGGCGATTCCGGCGCTCTCCGCGCTGGGCGCACGCTGCCACGCAACCGGCGATGTGGTGCGAGCGCTGCTGCCGGAGCGTTCGCTTGGAAGCGGCTCTGGCCGCGCTGCGCAAAAGTCAAGCCCGCCTTACCAGCGTGACCCCGGTGCGGGCGACGTTGGAGGACTACTTTCTGGCGCGCATTGGAGAAGCCAAGCCGAACGAGGTGCAGGCATGATCGGACGGCTGTCGGCGATCGCATTCAACACCTATCGCGAAGCGGTACGCGACCGCGTGCTCTACAACCTGATTCTGTTTGCATTGCTGATCGTGGGCTCTTCCGTGCTCTTTGGCCAGATTTCACTGGAGATCAACCGGATCGTATTGATCAACCTGGGGCTGACGGCGATCTCGCTGTTCGGAATCGTGATTGCGATTTTCATTGGGATTGGACTGGTCTCCAAGGAGATTGAGAAGCGGACCCTTTACACCGTTCTGGCGGCGCGTCCGGTGCGGCGCTGGGAGTTCATTACGGGCAAGTTCCTTGGCTTGGTGATGACCTTGACGGTGAACGCGCTGCTGATGAGCGTGGGCTTCTTCGCGGCCGTGATGTACGTCTCCCACGGGCTGGGGCGCGGCGACCTGCAACTGCTGACCGCGATCTATTTCATCCTGCTGGAGTTCGTGCTGATTACCGCGCTGGCGCTGCTGTTCTCCACCTTTTCGACGCCGGTGTTTTCCTCGATCTTCGCCTTCGCGATTTTTGCCGTGGGCACCTTCGCCGAAGACCTTCGCGGATTTGCCCAGATGGCCACTGGCGCAACGCGCTGGCTGATGACCGGCGCGGCCTATCTGGTGCCGAACTTTGCGGCTCTCAACGTGATCGGCCAGGTGGCGCACGACACGGCGGTACAGCCGAAGCTGATTCTGCTGAACACTCTCTATGTCGTGGTATACGCGGCCGCGGTGCTGACCGCATCGGTCTGGATCTTTGAGCGGCGTAATCTGAAATGAACAGAGAGCTACGAGTCCAGACAAGTTACGCGCTGCTGCTGGCGGCGCTGCTGGCGGCCAGCGCGATGCTGGTTCGCCAGATTGATCGCGTGCGCGGAGACGAGCCATTGCAGGAAGTTCTCTACATCCCTTCGCCCACGGTGGTGAAGAGGATGAGCCTGGGTTACTCCGGAGTGCTGGCTGACATATATTGGACTCGCGTGGTGCAGTATTTTGGCGAGAAGCACAGGACCAAAGCGAAGCAGTACCTGATCCTGGCACCCTTGCTGGAGATGACCACGACCCTGGATCCGAAGCTGCTTCCAGCCTACGAGTTCGGCTCGGTCTTTCTGGCGCAAAAGCCGCCGGAGGGAGCCGGAGACCCGGGGGCGGCGGCGCGATTGGTGGAAAAGGGCATTCGGGAAAATCCGCAGGAGTGGCGGCTCTATTATGACCTCGGATACATTTACTGGCTGGAGTTGAAAGATCCTGCCAAGGCAGCCGATGTCTTCGAACGTGGCTCGAAAATTCCGGGAGCCCATCCCTGGATGCAGGTGATGGCCGCTGCCCTGGCGGGGCACGCCGGTGAAACCGAAACTGCAATCTACATGTGGACCAACATCCTGAACAGCGCGGAAGATAAGAATGTGAAGGCCAACGCCGTCAACCGGCTGCGCTGCCTCAGAGTGGACAGCGAGGTCAAGATTCTGCAGGATCGGGTCGACGAGTTTACGAAAGAGAGAGGGTATCTGCCCTCGGGCTGGCCGGAGTTGATCTCGGCGGGAATGCTGCGCCGCGTACCGCTCGATCCCAAGGAGAATCCTTACCAGTCTGGTGGCTGGGCGGGTACAGGTCGCGCAGCCCGATCTGTTTCCCTTCATTACGCGTGGATTGCCACCCGGTCAGGAACTCGCAGACCTGCCCACCGAAAAGGGATTCGGGGGCACAAAGAAATAACAATGATGAAAAGACGCAAGCTTGCGCTCTTTCTGCTGCCGCTGCTCTGTGTGGCGCTCTGGGCCCAGCCCCCGGCGACGGATGCCGGACAGGTGGCGGCCAGAATCGATGCCCGCTACAACGGCATGAAATCACTGCGCGCGGATTTCACGGAGATCTATTCCGGCGGAGGAATCCAGCGCACCGAGAGCGGAACCTTATGGATCAAGAAGCCGGGAAAGATGCGCTGGGATTATGCTTCCCCACAAAAGAAAATCTTTGTGACCGACGGAGCCACCGCCTGGTTCTATGTTCCGGGCGAGCGCCAGGCCCGGCGAACCGCGCTGAAAGAGCTGGATGACTTGCGCTCCCCGCTGCGCTTTCTACTGGGGCAAACGAAACTGAATAAGGAGTTGCGCGGACTCTCGCTGGCACCCGACGTGCGCCCGGAGATCGCCGGAGATGTGGTCCTGCGCGGCATTCCCGTGGGCATGGAAGACCGCATCTCGACAGGTGCTGCTGGAGAGCGACGGGCAGGGCTATCTGCGGCGGATTGTGATGGAAGAGTTGGACGGAAGCAGGACTGAGTTCCGGCTGGACAACCAGCAGGAAAATCGTTCCGGTCAGCAACGCGGAGTTTAGCTTTCAGTCCCCCGGCAGGCGTTGAGGTTTTGCAAAGCAATCAGTTAGAGCCGTGACGCGGCGGAGATTTCCCGGCTCGGGGAAGTTGTGAGATTGGGATAAAAAGCTGGTTCTCCAGGGCAACAATCCCAGAGGTTTCATAATGTTACACTGAAGGCTAGGCTCGCGCCGAGCGTGCCTGCCGTGAGTGGAAACGTATGGCCGAATTTGTGATTCGCGTGGCGGATGAGCGCGGCAAGGTACTGGAAAAGGCCGAAGCCGGCTACTCCGCCGCGGAAATTCGCGATCGCTACCAGCAATCCGGTTACTTGGTTTACTGGGTTAAGCCGCGCGGGATTATCTCCGGCGGTCAGATTCGCCTGCCGCAACGGCGCCGCGTCACGCTGGAACAATTCGTCATCTTCAATCAGCAATTCCTGACCTTGGTGCGCGCCGGTCTTCCCGATCGTGCAGGCCCTGGAGTTGCTGGCAAAGCGGCAGCGCAACCAGTACTTCCGCATGTTGCTGGAGGATGTTCGCGACCGCACCAAGGGCGGGGAGCTTATCTCCGACGCCTTTGAAAAACAGGGCGCGTTCCCAAAAATTTATTCGACGACTTTGATGGCGGGCGAGAAGAGCGGCAATCTCGACGAGGTTCTGTCGCGCTATGTCGCCTTCCAGCGCCTGGCTCTGAGCTTTCGCAAGAAGCTGATCTCCTCGCTGGTGTATCCGGTGATCCTGGTGGTGGGCGTGCTCGCCCTGGTCACCATGCTGGTCACGTTCGTGATCCCGAAGTTTTCCGAGCTGTTCTCCGATCTGAACCAGAAGCTGCCGCCGATGACGGAGTTCACCATCACCACGGCTCTGACGGCCAAGAAGTATCTGCCGCTCATCGTGATTGTGTTGGTTGCAAGCTACCTGCTGCTGCGGCGCTGGGGCAAAACGCAACAGGGCGCAGAGATCATGGACAAGATCAAAATGAATCTGCCGGTGGTCGGAAGCATCTGGCAGCGATACCAGATTGCGGTGTTCTCGCGCATGATGTCTACCCTGCTCTCCGGCGGCCTGCCGCTGGTTACGGCGCTGGAGACGGCGGGCCAGTCAATGTCCAGCCGCCTGATCGTGCGTGGCATCACGGAGGCATCCAAGAGTGTACGCGAGGGCCGGTCGCTGGCGCACAGCCTGGAACAGACCGGGAGTATTCCCGGACCTTGCCGTGGAGATGGTGGAGGTGGGCGAAGCCACCGGCGCGCTGCCGACCATGCTGAGTTCCATTGCGGAGTTCTACGAAGAGGACGTACAGTCGGCGCTGTCGGCGGCAATGTCGCTGATCGAGCCGGCGATCCTGGTATTCATGGGCGTCGTCGTCGGCTTTATTCTGATCTCGCTCTACCTGCCGATCTTCAGCTTTACGGCAGGCTGATCGAGGCGCGGAACAAGGATAGAATTCACGCTCGGCGGTTGCGCGGCCAATCGCAAAGAACGCAACGAGGCTTATGACACAGCAGCTTTTTGTAGAACCGATCACCAATTCGAACGATGAGCAGAAGCGGGCCCACGAACTGGCGCAGCGCTACCGCTGCGAATATGTAGAGTTGAAGGAATTCAAGATTCAGCATGAACTCTTCCGGAAGGTTCCGGTCGAGTTGATGTTCCGGTTTAATTTTATTCCGCTGCAGGAATTGGAAGATGGACGGCTGGCGATTGCGCTTGCCGATCCCAGCCAGTTAATGGTGATCGACGAGATCAGCTTGCTGCTCAACCGCCGGGTGGTCCCGCGGGTTGCGACGCTGACGGAGATCACCGACATCCTGAAGAAAACCGAACAGTCGCAACGGGTGTTGGACGAGGCCGGCGAAACCTTTACGCTGGATGTGATCCACGACGATGACGCCAACGGCGACGAAACCATCTCGATCGAGAAGCTGACCCAGGAAAGCGACATCAGCCCGATCATCCGCCTGGTGGATACCACCATCTTCACCGCCCTGCAGCGGCGTGCCAGCGATATTCACATGGAGACCCGCGACGACTGCGTGGTGATCAAGTACCGCATCGACGGCGTACTGCAGGAGGCGATGAAGCCGATTGCCAAGGAACATCACTCGACCATCATCTCCCGTATCAAGGTGATGAGCGAGTTGGATATCGCAGAGCGGCGCGTCCCCCAGGATGGGCGCTTCCGGGTGCGCTACAACGGACGCTTCATCGACTTCCGCGTCTCCATCATGCCCAGCATCCACGGCGAGGATGCCGTGCTCCGCGTGCTGGACAAAGAGTCGATGAGCGAGAAGTTCCAGAAGCTGACCCTGGACGTGGTGGGCTTCAGCGATTACGACATTAAGAAGTTCCGGCAATACATTGCAGAGCCATACGGAATGGTGCTGGTGACCGGACCCACTGGCTCGGGCAAGACGACGACCTTGTACGCCGCGCTGAATGAGATCAAGAGCGACGAAGATAAGATCATCACCATCGAAGACCCGGTGGAGTACCAACTGCGCGGCATCACTCAGATTCCAGTGAACGAGAAAAAGGGACTGACCTTTGCTCGAGGACTGCGCTCGATTCTGCGCCACGACCCGGACAAGATCATGGTGGGCGAAATCCGCGACCAGGAGACGGCCCAGATCGCCATTAACTCGGCTCTCACCGGGCATCTGGTCTTCACCACGGTACACGCCAACAACGTGGTGGACGTGATTGGGCGCTTTCTGAACATGGGCGTGGAGCCCTACAACTTCGTTTCTTCGTTGAACTGCATTCTGGCGCAGCGCCTGGTGCGGCTGATCTGCTCGCACTGCAAGCAAGAGGTGCATTACAGCGACGCGCAGCTGGAAACCGCCGGGTTGAGGCCGGAGGAGTGGCGCGGCATTCCGCTCTACGAGGGGCCCGGCTGCATCGAGTGCGGGGGAACCGGATTCCACGGACGAACCGCGATTCACGAGTTGCTGGATTTGACCGACCACATCCGCGAACTGATTCTGGAACGGCGGCCCAGCTCGGAGATACGGCGCGCGGCGCGCGACGAAGGTATGCATTTCCTGCGTGAGGCGGCGCTGGATAAAGTCAGAGCCGGAATTTCAACCTTGAAGGAAATCAACAAAGTCACGTTCATCGAGTCAACCCGCTAATGGCCGAAAAAGGAAGTGTAATTCGCCTGCCTCACATCGCCTGCGAGGTCACCGCGCAGGGCGTAGCCGCCGTACGCACGGAGGAGAAGTCCGGCATGATCGGCCCCATGCACTGCCACGGCTTGGCGGCTGGGGTTGTGACGCCTTCGCTCGGCGCGCAAAACGTGCAGGACGCGCAGGCTCTCACCGAAGCCATCGAACTGGCGTTAACCGCCGTGGGTGGGCGCGGCCAGGACGTAATTGCGGTGCTGCCGGATTCCGCCGTGCGCCTGACCCTGCTGGATTTCGAATCCCTCCCCGAGCGGCGCCAGGAGGCAGACGCCGCGGTTCGCTTCCGCCTGCGCAAGTCGCTGCCCTTCGATATCGAAAAAGCCGCGCTGAGCTTCGATGCCCAGCGCACTCCGCAGGGCCTGCACGTGGCCGCCGCGGTGGTGTTGCACAGCGTGCTGGAGGAGTACGAGTCGGCATTCCGCGCCGCTGGGTGCTCGCCGGGCGTAGTGCTGCCTTCCAGCCTGGGTGCGCTGGGCGCGGTGGACGAAGACCAACCCACCATGCTGCTGAAGATCGGGCAGGACGCGACATCGATCGCCGTGGTAAACGACGGCCAGCTATTGCTCTTTCGAATCCTCGAAGGAGCGGGAGCGCCGACCGCCGAGCGCATCGCCGACGACATCTATCCTTCGATGGTGTATTTCCAAGACAACTACGGCATGAGCGTAGCGCAGTTGCTGGTGAGCGGAGTGCGCGAGTTGGATCAGTTGTTAGGCCCGCTGGAGAAGCAGACCGGAGTAAGGGTCCGGGAGCTGATCGGGCCGAGCGTAATCCCGGCACAACTGCGCAACGATTTTGCCGGAGCCATTGGAGCGCTGCTCTAGGAAACAGGAAAGAGGAACGTAACAGTGCGACTGAACATCAATCTGGCAACCAAGCCGTACCAGGATGTGCGCCGCTTTCTGATGCAATGGGGCGGACTGGTGCTGCTGCTCGCGCTGTGCACGATCGCGCTGGTGTGGACCGCGGCTTCCACCTGGAGGCAATCGCGCGACGTGAGCGCAAGGATTTCCTCGATGGAATCGGAAATTGCCGTACTGGACCGGCAGCATGCCGATGCACTTGCCGTACTGGGGCTTCCGCAGAATAAGTCGGTGGTGGATACCTCAAAGTTTCTCAATGGATTGATTGTCCGAAAGTCGTTCTCGTGGACGCGCGTGTTCATGCAACTGGAACAGATCATGCCGCCAAAGCTGCACGTGGTTTCCATCTCTCCGGAGTTACAGGGCAGCACCAATACCATGGCAGTACACATGCAAGTGGCGGGAACCTCGCGGGAGGCCGCGGTGGAACTGGTAAAGCGCTTGGAGAAATCGCCCTCGTTCCGCAATGCGCGCATCACGGAAGAGAGCGAACTTATTGAGCGGGGCAGCACGGACACGGTGAAATTCCGGCTGACGGCGCTCTATGTTCCCGGTGCCACCACGCAGGCAACGACGGCGGAAACCAAAGTTGCAGAAGCCAGAGGAGGGACGCGATGAGCTTCGATCTGCGGGATGTGCGGACCCAGTTGCTGGCTGTGGTGGGAGTGCTGCTGTTGCTGAGCCTGGCCGCGATTGCCCTGCTGCTCTCTCCGGCGGGCCGTTCGCGCGACGCGCGAGAGCAGGAATACGAGCGGCTACGGCTGGAAAAGATTGAGAAGGCAAAGGCCGCCGCTCCAGTCCAGGGCATGGACAAAAAGATTGCGGCGGCTCGCGAAGAGGAGACTCAATTCGACAGCGAGCGGCTGGCCCAGCGTTACTCGACGATGTCCGAACAACTCTCACACATCGCGACCGAAGCAGGGGTCAAGGTCTCCAACGTAAAGTACGACGAGCGCAGCGACAAAAACACACCTCCGGGATACAACGGCGTCGGCATCACCATTCAAGTGCAGGGCAGCTACCAGCAGGATATGCAGTTCGTTAACGCGGTCGAGAGGCAGAAGATGATGCTGTTGATCGACGCGGTGAGCTTTGGAGGAATGCAGGGCGATACCCTGACGGTCTCGGTTCACCTGTCAACCTTCCTCAGGAGCGCGGCATGAAACCGGCGGCGGAAAACAAGACCAAAGTGCGGGCAGCGATTGTGCTGGGCATCGTCGCGATCCTGACCGTGGCCTGGGCGCTGATACCGAGTAACGAACCGGCGGCGAAACCTGCTCCGGTGGCGGCAGCGTCTACGGAAAAAGGAAAATCTTCGTCGGGAAGCGAGTCGCTGGACCCGCGACTGCGGTTGGATCTGCTAGCAAATTCCGAAAAAGTGAAGTACGAAGGCAAGGGAACGAACATCTTTCGCGCCGGGGCCGAGACGATAGACGTTCCCCCTGCGAAGGTGTCTCCGCTGCTGCGCCAGCAGGAAGCGGCAAGACAAAACGCTCATATTCCTCCGCCTCCGCCGCCAATTAACCTGAAGTATTTCGGAATCAGCAACAGCAGCGGTGAAAAGCCGGAAGCATTCCTCTCCCAGGGCGACGACATCTGGATTGCGCACGAGGGAGACGTGGTGAATCGTCATTACAAGATCGTCCACATCTCACCGGCCGCCGTGGAAGTAGAGGATTTGCTGAACAATAACCGCCAGAGCATTTCTCGAACGCAGGGGTAGGTACGAATCCAAGGGTAGGAATGATGCGCAGGATTCCAATGCGGCGTGCGGGCGGCAGGGGCAAGGACTCCGGCTACATGCTGCTGGTCCTGATGCTTGCGGTCGCGGTCATGACCATTACGATGTTGGGAGTGGCGCGGAATTACCGGCGCGGCATCCAGCGCGATCGCGAGGTGGAAATGATGCACCGGGGCGATCAGTACTCGCGGGCGGTCAAGCGTTACTACAAAAAGAACGGCAGCTATCCGACCACGCTCGAGCAGTTGGAAAAGACCAACAACATCCGATATTTGCGCAAGCGATACAAGGATCCGATGTCTCCCGATGGACTCTGGAAGCTGGTTCATCTCACTGACATTAAGCTGACGGCTGGTGGGCTCACGACCGGTGGGGCAACCACCAGCGGTGGAGCAACGGCTGCCGGTGGGCTAACGGCCGCGGGTGGACTCGCCGCCGCAGCTGCTGGCTCCCTGCTGAATCAGAACGCAGCGAATACCAGCCCCCTGAGCAACGCGTCGACCGGCGCCGCAGCCCAGAGCCCAGACAGCAGCAACACGGGGTCGACCACCACCGGCACGACGGGCACTTCACCCCAGGGAACGGCCACCACCGGCGGCGCTCCCAGCGGCACGGGAACCAACGACAATGCCGCTACCACCGGGCAAGTTCTTGGCGGCGGACCAATGTTGGGTGTTGTGAGCAAGCAGAAGACGGAAGGAATTCACGAATTCGGAGAAAAGAAGAAGTATAGCGAGTGGTTCTTTATCTATGACCCAACTCAGGACAAAGGCCAGTTGCTGGTGGGTCCATACAATCCAAATGCGTTTATGGGCGCGACCGCGACCGGCGCTGCGCCCACCGGCACTTCCACCGGCCCCCAAACCAGCAGCGGACCAGGCGGCGTCACGACACCGAACCCCGGCCCGTCCAACTCACCTTTCGCGCCTGCGCCAACCACGCCTGCGCCTTCCCCACCAACCCCGTCCACACCGACGCAGTAGAAATCTGTGGAGCGGAGGATCGGCTCAGGAGAGCGGTCGCCCGCTCTCCCATTGTTTCGTTATGCTCCGACTGACTTGGCGATGCTCAGGTACGCGTTGACGCCGGCAGCGGCGGCGCGGCCTTCGGCGATCGCCCACACCACCAGCGACTGTCCGCGCCGCATGTCACCGGCGGCGAAGACGCCCTCCACCGAAGTCATGCTGCGCTCATCGGTAGCCACATTGCCGCGACCGTCCAGCGCAACGCCCAACTGCTCCAGCATGTCCATTGCGCACCGGCCCGGTGAAGCCCATGGCAAGCAGCACGAGGTCGGCTTCGATCGACCTTCTCGGTTCCCGCGATCGGCTCGAACTTGGGCGGCGGACCCACCTGCACGGCGTGCAGACGCGCCACGTTTCCATCGGCGTCGCCCTCGAAGCGCACGGTGCCCAGGCTCCACTCGCGCGTGCCGCCTTCTTCGTGCGAGGTCTCGGTGCGCAGTTGCAGCGGCCACAGCGGCCACGGCGTCAGCTCGGAGCGCGTCTCCGGCGGCTTGGGCATGATCTCAAACTGCCGCACGCTGGCCGCTCCCTGACGCAAACTGGTGCCCAGGCAATCGGCGCCGGTGTCGCCACCGCCGATGATGACCACCCTCTTTCCGGTGGCCAGGATGCGAAAGCTCCGCCGGGATCGTATCGCCGAGCACACGCTTGGTCTGCTGCGGCAAGAACTCCATGGCGAAGTGAATGCCCTTCAACTCGCGTCCCGGAACGTTGAGATCGCGCGGCGCCTCCGAGCCACCGGCCAGCACGATGGCGTCGAATTCGCTGCGCAACTGCGCCACATCCACGTTCACGCCGACATGCGCGCTGGTCACAAACTTCACCCCTTCGGCTTCCATCTGCGCCAGACGGCGATCGATCAGATGCTTCTCCAGCTTGAAGTTCGGAATGCCATAGCGCAGCAGGCCGCCGATGCGGTCCGCTTTTTCAAAGACGGTCACGGCGTGTCCGGCGCGGCTCAACTGCTGTGCGGCGGCCAGGCCGGCCGGCCCTGAACCGATCACCGCAACCTTCTTGCCGCTCTGTTCGAGGGGCGGGCTCGGGATGAATCCAACCCTCTTCCCAGCCGCGCTCCACAATGGTTTTTTCAATCTGCTTGATGGTGACCGGAGGCTGGTTGATTGCCCAGCACGCAGGCGGCCTCGCACGGAGCCGGACAGATGCGGCCGGTGAACTCCGGGAAGTTGTTGGTGGTGTGCAATCGCCGCACCGCCTCTTCCCAGCGCCCGCGATAGACCAGATCGTTCCAGTCCGGAATGTGGTTATTGACCGGGCATCCGGTATGGCAGAACGGCACGCCGCACTCCATGCAGCGCGCGCCCTGCTGCTGCACGCTGTGCGCGGGAAACTCCTGGTAAATCTCAAACCAGTCCTTGACCCGTTCTTCCGGGGCACGCCGAGCTGGCAGCACTCTTTCGAATTCCAGGAATCCAGTTGGCTTACCCACGCTGCACCTCCACGGCCGCGGCCACCATCTGCGCGCGCCGGCTGTAATGTGTTGCCGCTGCGCTCCACTCCCAGCACACGCTTCAATTCGTGCGGATAAGACCTTCACGAAATTGCGGCAGCACCGACTCCCAGTCGGCGAGAATCCGCCTCGCCTGCGGACTGCCGGTGCGCCGCACGTGTTCCTCGATCATCGCCTTCAGCATGCGCACATCCTCCGGTCGCCCACAGCGGCTCCAGATCGACCGATGCAAGGTTGCAGCTCTTCTCGTGGAAGTCGCCGCGCTCGTCATAGACGTAGGCGATACCGCCGCTCATGCCGGCCGCAAAGTTTCTGCCGCAGTGGCCCAGCACCGCCACCACGCCCTTGGTCATGTACTCGCAGCCATGATCGCCCACGCCCTCGACCACCGCCGTGGCGCCGGAGTTGCGCACCGCGAAGCGCTCGCCGGCGATGCCGCTGAAGTAGGCCTCGCCGCTGGTGGCGCCGTAGAGCACGACGTTGCCGACGACGATGTTCTCCTCGGGACGGAAGCGCGATTCGCGCGGAGGATACGACCACGATGCGTCCGCCGGAGAGTCCCTTGCCCACGTAATCGTTGGCATCGCCCTCCAGGGTCATCGAAATTCCCTTGGCAAGGAATGCGCCGAAGCTCTGTCCAGCCGAGCCGTTGAAGCGCAGCCGGATGGTTTCGTCCGGCAGCCCCTCGGCACCGTAACGGCGCGCCACCTCGCCGCTCAGCATGGTTCCCACCGAGCGATGAATGTTGCGAATTGCGAACGACACATCGACCGGCTTGGCATCTTCCAGCGCCGGTTTGACCGCGCTCATCAACTCGTGATCGAGCGCCTGCTCCAGCCCATGATCCTGCTTGTGAATGCAGTGCCGCGCGACGCGCGTGGGCAGCGCCGGCGAATAGAGAATCGTCGACAGATCGATGCCCTTGGCCTTCCAGTGATCGCTGGCCAGCCGAGCCTCCAGACGGTCCACGCGTCCCACCATTTCGTCAAAGGTGCGGAAGCCGAGGCGCGCCATGTATTCGCGCACCTGCTCGGCGAGGAAGAAGAAGAAGTTGACCACGTGCTCGGGCTGTCCGGCAAAGCGCGCGCGCAGCACCGGGTCCTGCGTGGCAATGCCCACGGGACAGGTGTTGAGGTGGCACTTGCGCATCATGATGCAGCCCATGCGTGACCAGCGGCGTGGTGGCAAAGCCGAACTCCTCGGCGCCGAGCAGCGCGGCGATCACCACGTCGCGTCCGGTCTGCAGCTTGCCGTCGGTCTGCACCCGAATGCGGCTGCGCAGATCGTTCAGCAGCAGCACCTGCTGCGTCTCGGCCAGTCCAAGCTCCCACGGAATGCCCGCGTGCCGGATGGAGCTGAGCGGCGATGCGCCGGTGCCGCCGCTGTCGCCGCTGATCAGCACCACGTCGGCGTGCGCCTTGGCAACGCCGGCGGCAACCGTACCCACGCCCACCTCGGAGACCAGCTTCACGCTGATGCGCGCCTGCGGGTTCACGTTCTTCAGGTCGTAGATCAACTGCGCCAGATCTTCAATCGAGTAAATGTCATGGTGCGGCGGCGGCGAAATCAGCGTGACGCCCGGGGTCGAGTGGCGCAGCTGCGCGATCATCTCGTCCACCTTGTGCCCCGGCAGCTGTCCGCCCTCGCCGGGCTTTGCGCCCTGCGCCATCTTGATCTGCAACTCGTCGGCATTCACCAGGTAGTGCGCGGTCACGCCGAAGCGCGCCGAGGCCACCTGCTTCACCGAACTGCGCCGCAGATCGCCGGAGCGTCGGGCTTGAAGCGCGCCGCATCCTCGCCGCCTTCGCCGGTGTTGCTGCGGCCTCCGATGCGGTTCATCGCAATGGCCAGGGTCTCGTGCGCCTCCTTGCTGATGGAGCCGTAGGACATGGCGCCGGTGGCAAAGCGCTTCACAATCTCCTTCGCCGATTCCACTTCCTCCAGCGGCACCGGCTTCTCGAGCTCCTTCAATTGCAGCAGTCCGCGCAGCGTGCAGAGCTGCTTGTTCTGCCGATCGATCAGATCGGTGTATTCGCGGAAGGTCTTGGAGTTGTTCTGCCGCACCGAATGTTGCAGCTTGCTGATGGTCTGCGGATTCAGCAGGTGATACTCGCCGTCGATGCGATGGCGATACGCGCCGCCGACTTCCAGCTCCAGCTCCGACGCGGTGCGCGGGCGGAAGCCGTGCTCGTGACGCAGAACCGATTCGCGCGCGATCACGTCCAGCCCAACTCCCTCGATGCGGGAGACGGTGCCGGAGAAATAATCCTGCACCAGTTCGCGGTTCAGGCCGATGGCCTCAAACACCTGCGCGCCGCGATAGCTCTGCAAGGTGGAGATGCCCATCTTCGAGAAGGTCTTCAGCAATCCTTTGTCGATGGCCTTGATGAAGTTCTTCACCGCCTTTTCGGCCGTGATCTCCGGCGGAAGCAGGCCGCGCTGCACCATGTCCTCCAGGGTTTCAATCGCCAGGTACGGATTCACCGCGCTGGCGCCATAGCCGATCAGCAGCGCAAAGTGCATCACCTCGCGCGGCTCGCCGCTCTCCACGATCAGCGCGATCTTGGTGCGCGAACCTTCCTTCACCAGATGGTTGTGCACCGCGGCCAGCGCCAGCAGCGACGGAATCGGCGCGTAGTCCTTGTCGACGCCGCGGTCGGAGATAATCAGCAGCGTGTAGCCGGACTCCGACGGCCAGCGAGGCGCGGCGGCACAGGCCGTCCAGTCCGCGCTTCAGTCCCAGCGCCATCCTCATCCACGCGGAAGGCCGCCGACAGCGTGGTCGCCAGCAGGTCGCCGCTGGAAACGCGGCGCAGCTTTTCCAGGTCGCGATTGGTCAGCACCGGCTGCGGCAGCTTGAGGGTGTGACAGTTCAGCGGAGTCTCCTCGAGAATGTTGCGCTCGGTTCCGATGTAGCTGGTCAGCGACATCAGCAGGTCCTCGCGAATCGGATCGATGGGCGGGTTGGTGACCTGCGCAAAGAGCTGCTTGAAATAGTTGAACAGAAGCTGCGGCTGATCCGACAGACAGGCCAGCGGCGTGTCGGCGCCCATCGAACCGACCGGCTCCTCGCCGTTGCGCGCCATCGGCTCCAGGATGATCTTGATGTCCTCTTCGGTGTAGCCGAAGACGCGCTGGCGCGCGATGATCGTTTCGTGGCTGGGGCCGTGGACGCGCGTCGGCTCGGGCAACTGCTCCAGCGTGATCTGGTTCTGCTTGATCCACTCGGCGTAGGGCTGGCGCGAGGCAGAGCTGCGCCTTGATCTCATCGTCGCTGATGATGCGTCCGGCAACGGTGTCCACCAGGAACATGCGGCCCGGCTGCAGACGGCCCTTGTACTTCACCCGCTCGGGCGAAAACTCCAGCACTCCGACCTCGGAGGAAAGCACCACCAGATCGTCGGTGGTCACCACGTAGCGGCCCGGACGCAGACCGTTGCGGTCCAGGGTCGCGCCGATCACGCGGCCATCGGTAAAGGCCATGCGACGCGGGACCGTCCCACGGCTCCATCAGCGACGCGTGATACTCGTAAAACGCGCGCTTGGCCGGGTCCATGTGCGGATTGCGCGACCAGGCTTCGGGAATCAGCATGGCCATCACGTGCGGCAGTTCGCGTCCGGCGTGCAGCAGCAGCTCCACGGCATTGTCCAGCGAGGCCGAGTCGCTGCCGCCGGGAACAATGACCGGGAAGATCTTCTTCAGGTCGTCGCCGAACAGCGAAGACTCCAGCAGGCGCTGGCGCGCGTTCATCCAGATGACGTTGCCCTTGACGGTGTTGATTTCGCCGTTGTGCGCAACGTGGCGATAAGGGATGGGCCAGAGGCCAGCTCGGGAAGGTGTTGGTGGAAAAGCGCTGGTGAACCAGGCAGAGCGCGCTCTTCACCAGCGGATCGCTCAGCTCGGGATAGAACTTGGTGATCTGCGGAGCCAGCAGCAGGCCCTTGTACACGATGGTGCGGCAGGAGAGCGACGGAATGTAGAAGTTGGCTCTTGCCTTCGATTCTCGGCGTGCGCGATCTCGTTTTCAATCCGCCGCCGCACCACGTAGAGCTTGCGCTCGAAGTCGGTTTCCTCCAGCGGCTGCAGGGTCTTGAGGAATATCTGCTCGATGTAGGGCTGCGAGCCGCGCGCCACGCGGCCGATCGCGCGTGCGGATCGACCGGCGTGTCGCGCCAGCCCATCACCTCGAATCCTTCTTCGCCGATGATCTTTTCGACCACGCCTTCGCATTGCAGGCGCTCCAGTTTGCCCACGGGCAGAAAGACCATGCCCACCGCGTAGCCGCCGGGCTCGGGCAGAGTCATGCCCAGGGCGGCGCACTCGCGCGCAAAGAACTCATGCGGAATCTGAATCAGCACGCCGGCGCCGTCGCCGGTCTCGGGATCGCAACCGCAAGCTCCGCGGTGCTCCAGGTGCGTGAGCACCTCGATTCCCTTCTCCACGATGGAGTGGCTCTTTTCGCCGCGAATACTGGCGACGAACCCGAGGCCGCAGGCGTCATGCTCGTTCGCCGGATCGTAGAGACCCTGCGCGGGCGGCAATCCGCTGGCGTGCTGTTGCTGGTGATCCTCGTCGTGCAGTTCCTTGTTGTCTCGCATTGCTCTCCCGTGCGTGCGCATCTTCCGCTGGAAACCTGAAGCCAAAAACACGAAACCCGCCTAGCTTGTAGTTGGCGGGTGAGTAGTACTCGGGCTGTTTAAGATTGCCTGATTCTATTCCCCGCTACCGGGTGGTAATTCGCTTCGGTACGCCTGTTGTGCGTACGTCGAGCGCCGGTGTTTTGTCAGCGGGGCTGTAGCCATGTAAATCATATTGAGTGACTAAAGATTACACCGGAGTTTGCTCCAGAGTCAACGAGGCACGGGAAATTATTGCGCGGCTTTCGCGGATGCAGTTCGCGAATTCAGTGCATGCTTTTCAGTCGCGCCAGAGTACGCACAAAACGGCAAGCACTGGTACATCGCTCTGCCTATCGTTGAAAATTGCTGTTGTCGGATCGAGGTAACATCGGTGCGTTGCATCTGTCATCGTTTCAGAGACAATCGCCAGAATACCGCGATGGCATCACAGTAAGCTTTGTGATACTATGCAAACAGTATCTCGCGAACGTTGGATGCGCGATTCTGAGTTGACCCCGCCGAGTAACACTGCGATTCGATCTCAAAATCTCCTCCCGACAGAAATTGCAGGATATGTGTTTCCGCGCGCACACATCCAACTCGCGCGCATCAGTAAAAGAGAGAAGAAGAAAACCATAGAATGAGTACATTTCAAGAAATGCCGCTCCAGGCGCAACTACAACAGGCGCTTGCGGCAAAGAACTTTGTAAACCCCACCCCAGTTCAGATTCAGGCGATTCCGCCGGCCCTTGAAGGCAAAGACGTGATTGCGACAGCGCAGACCGGTACCGGTAAAACGCTGGCCTTCCTGATCCCCGTGATGGAAATGCTGGCGGCAACGCCAGCGGGAAAAATCAACGCGCTGGTGCTGGTGCCCACGCGCGAACTCGCCATCCAGGTACATGAGCAGTATGAAGCACTGCGTTCGAAGAAAGCTCCGCCGGCGGCCCTGGTCATCGGCGGACTGAGCGAGAAGGTTCAGATCCGCGCCCTGCGCGCGGGAGCCCGCATGGTCGTGGCCACCCCGGGACGGCTGGAAGATTACATGCGGCGCAAGATCGTCGATCTGCGCAGCGTACGCATGCTGGTGATGGACGAAGTGGACCGGATGCTGGACATGGGCTTTTTGCCCGCGATCACCCGCATCCTGGCCGCACTGCCGGCCGAGCGCCAGACCCTGTGCTTCTCGGCAACCCTGGAGAAGTCGGTGCAGGGACTGCTGCTGAAGTGCACCCGCATCGGCGGTTCGCATCGCGCTGGGCAACGTTCTGAAGCCGGCGGAATCCGTACAGCTGCAGGCCTATGAAGTTCCGGCCATGCAGAAGGGCAACGTTCTGCGCGAACTGCTCTATAACCGAGAGCGGCAAGACGCTGATCTTTGCCCGCACCAAGCGCGGCACCGAGCGGCTGGCCAAGGACCTGATGCGCGACGGCTTCGCCGCCTCGATGATCCACGGCGACCGCACCCAGAGCCAGCGTTCGGCGGCACTGGCCGGCTTTGAAGCCGGACGCTTCCAGGTACTGGTGGCCACCGACGTGGCCGCCCGCGGCATTCACGTGGGCGATGTTGCCCACGTGGTGAACTACGATCTGCCCTCGCATCGCCGAGGACTTCATCCATCGCGTCGGCCGCACCGGCCGCGCCGGACTTTCCGGCCGGGCGACCACGATCGTCAGCGGCGCCGAGATGATCGAGCTGCGCCGCTTCGAGCGCACCCTCAAACTGCGCATCGAACGCAAGGAACTGGGCAAGATGAAGTCATCAGACCCGCGCAACATGCCGATTCCGATCACCCACGCACGGAAGAATACGAACACGTTGAAGTCGCGCACGCTGAACAGCCTGCCGGGCGAGATCTTCGCGTAAGCTATACGGATTGCGAAGACGCCAGGGGCCAAAGCCTCTGGCGTTTTCTTTGCCCGCCAGTTGGGTCGCAGATACGTCGAGCTACGCAGCGAGACGCGACAACCCGCCACCACGCGACAACCCACGCCAGAAACCCAGTGAGCAATCAGTTCCGGTTGGTATAAACGAGCTTCCCTGAGCTGGAGGCGTACACCAGCTTATTGCTGCCCAGGACTTCATCTACCTTTTTGAGCTCGAAGTCCGGCACGAAAAGAAAGACCCGGGTGCCGGAGTTCCAGAGGCGGACCAGATCGGCGTCATCCAGGAAGATGTGGGGCGCGTCCGGAAAGGTGGAGCCAAACCACATGGAAGTGCTGCGTCCGTTGACCAGCTCAACGGGATGGCGGAGATAAAACACCAGGGAAGAGCCAAAAGACTGATCGCCGTAGATGAGGACGCGATCCTGCGGCTGGAGCTGCTGCTCGATGCGGATGGCAAGCACGTGCGAGCTGAGATAGGGATCGAAGCGGATGCAGGGCAATGTGGGCGGCGATGAGGAATACCGTCATGCTGACGGCGAGCGCCCAGGTGGCGGCGAAGTACTTGCGCCGGAGGCGCAGGATGAGTTCGGCCAGCGAACCGAAGACCAGAGCGAGGACGGCGAGAATGGCCGGGAAGCGCAGGGCGGCAAAGGATTGCGCCGGTGAGATTCAGGATGTGGCCCATCGAGAGCGTGTCGTGCTCCAGATTGGTGCGGGTGAGGACCTCGCCGATATCCGGCACAAAGGCCAGGTGCCGCGAGGACCAGAGCCCGCCGATGAGGACGGCGGCAAAGAGCAGGCGCACGGCCGACACTGACGGCCGAGGTGGCCAGCAGCCAGGGTTGACGGCCTTCCTCCTCTTCGTCGGCAAGGGCGGAGGCCAGCAGCAGGAAGAGCGCGAGATAGGCGGGGAAGGTGTAGTACTCCTGATTGGTGGAGAAGGCGAAGAACAGCAAGGTGACCGAGGCCCAGAGGATGCAGATCCAGCGGGTGCGGGCGCGGAAATCGAGCGGAGCGTGCTCGCCACATTCGCCAAAAGAAGGCGGATGTGGGCCACCGAGTGCGAGCGCGGCGGCAGAGGCGGCGCAGCGCAGGGCAGGTAGAGGCTCCAGGGAAAGAGCCAGACCAGGTGCAGGCGTCCAGTAGAGATAGCCGGGGAGCTTGTTGTAGTCCTTGGGAATGCGCTTGCCGAGGAAGCGCAGAAAGTGTTCGTTGACGAAGTAGAACCAGAAGAAGCCGTGATGGTCTCCAACGGCGGGATTGCGCAGGCCGGCCAGGATGTGCCAGGGAGCGGCGATGACGAAAAACAGGAGCAGTCCGGAGAAGAGATGGAACTCGCGCCAGCGCCGCCATTCGCCGGTGATGGCAAGATAGGCGACCAGGGTGATGCCGATGACGACCAGAGCGAGCAAGTCCCTTGGTGAGCACGGCCAGAGCCAGCAGAGCGTAGACGGCGTACCAGCTCCAGCGCGCGTTGGGACGGTCCAGGGCGGAGACCAGGCAGTAGAATGCGGCGGCGATCAGGAGGCTGAGAATCGCCTCCGGGATGAGCACGCGGGTGAAGAGAAAATATCCAACCGCGGTGGCGGTGAACAGTCCCGTGTAGAGTCCGGCACGCGGGCCGAAGGCGCGGCTGCCCCAGACCATGCCGAGCAGAACGAGCAGACACATGGCGGCGACGGTGGGCAGGCGGGTGGCAAATTCATTGACGCCGAAGATGCGATAGCATCCGGCAACCAGCCAGTACATCAGGGGCGCTTTTTCCAGGTAGCGCACGCCGTTGATGTGCAGGGTGACGTAGTCGCCGCGGGTGAGCATCTCGCGAGCAGCCTCGGCGTGAGAGGTGTCCACGTCGTCCTGCAGCGCAGGCGAGAAGGCCGAGCCAAGATAGATGGCTAGAAATAAAACAATAACCGCAGCCCAGGCGAAGCGGCGCGATGAGGTAGTGGTTCAGAACGTCCAAGTCACATTTCCCGCAAAGAGCTGTCGTCTCCTATGCTACCAGCTTGCAGCAGTTCCCATGAGGTGTCACTTCCATATGCTACCAGTTCGGAGGCGGCAGCCAAGGCGATGCACCATCAAAAGCGCGGCAACACGCTCCGCGCCCGCACTTCCCTGCTTACCGGGCCTTCACCGAACGCGCGACTGGCTCGTCTTGACCAGGGCCCCGGTGCGCTCGGCCACAAAGTCCATCATCTCCGGCGGTGATGCCGGGATAGATGCCGAGCCAGAAGGTCTGGTTCATGATGATGTCGGTGTTGGTCGAGCGTCGCCGGAGATGCGGTACGGCGACGTCCTTGTAGGCGGGCTGGCGGGTGAGGTTTCCGGAGAACAGCAGGCGGCTGCCGATCTTGGCTGCGTCGTAGAAGGTCAGCAGTTCCAGGCGGGAGAACGGCGCCTCGGGCCGCACGGTGATCGGGAAATCCGAACCACGAGGGCTCGGAGTTCGGCGTCGCCTCGGGCAGGATCAGGAACTCCTCGAAGGGCTTCAGCCGCTCGTGGAGATAGGCGAAGTTGGCGCGGCGCTGCGCGATGAAGCCGTCGGCGCGCTCCAGTTGCGCCAGTCCGACGGCGGCCTGGAAGTCGGTGATCTTCAGGTTGTAGCCGATGTGCGAGTAGACGTACTTGTGGTCGTAGCCGAAGGGCAGATCGCCGAGCTGCCACTGGAATCGCTTGCCGCAGGTGTTGTCCTTGCCGGGATCGCACCAGCAGTCGCGTCCCCAGTCGCGGAACGACTCGACCAGCACCTTGAGCTGGTTGTCGTTGGAGAACACGGCGCCGCCCTCGCCCATGGTGATGTGGTGGGCCGGATAAAAGCTGAGGGTCGCGATGTCGCCGAAGGTGCCGACGAGCTGGCCGTTGTAGCGCGAGCCCGAGGGCGTCGCAGCAATCCTCGATCAGCCACAGATCGTGCTTCTTGGCGATGCGCATCACCTCGGCGAGATTGAAGGGATTGCCGAGCGTGTGCGCGACCATGATGGCGCGGGTCTTTGCCGTGATCGCCGCCTCGATCTTGTCCGCCTGAATGTTGTAGGTCGGAATGTCGACATCGACAAAGACGGGAATCAGTCCGTACTGCACCGCCGGGTTGACGGTGGTCGGGAAAGCCGGCGGCCACGGTGATGACCTCATCGCCCGGGCGCCAGCGCCGGCTCGCCCAGCTTGGGCGAGGTCAGCGCGGCAATGCGCCAGCAGGTTGGCCGACGAGCCGGAGTTGGTGGTCACGGCCCAGCGCACATCGAGAAACTCGGCGAGCTTGCGCTCGAAGCTCGGCATTGAAGCGTCCCGTGGTGAGCCAGAAATCCAGCGAGGCATCGACCGCGTTGCAGACCTCTTCGGCGCCAAACACCTTGCCCGAAGGAGGGATCACGCGTTTCGCCGGGGACGAAGGCGCGCGGCGCGTGCCGCTGCCTGGTGTATTCGGTGACCAGTTGGAGGATTTGCTGGCGTAGCTCTTCTGTGTGTCATGCACTCACATCCGCGCGGACGAAGCTTCGAAGCTCTTACGCTTGCCGCATAAACGATTGGATCTGATTGCAGGGTACAGGCGCGCACATCCTCGCCGCGGTAAAAGCCTTGTACCACTCGACGGTGTTGCGCGAGCGTCTCGTCGAAGCTCCAGCGCGGGCTCCAGCCGAGCTGGGCGCGGGCCTTGGAGGAGTCCAGCCGCAGCAGATGCGCTTCGTGGACGTGTTCCGGCTCGACTGCATTGCCAGCGTGGCCGCCGTCTCCCCAGAGCCTGCGCCAGCTCGGAGACGAGATAGCGCACCGGACGCGCATCGGAATCGGCCGGACCGAAGTTCCAGCCCTCGGCGAAGGCCGGCGCCATCGGCGATAGAGGCGCTCGGCGAGCTCGAGATATCCGGCCAGCGGCTCCAGCACGTGCTGCCAGGGACGCACCGCCTCGGGATTGCGGATCACGACCGGCTCGCCGGCGGCGAACGCGCGCATGATGTCCGGGACCAGGCGGTCCAGCGCCCAGTCGCCGCCGCCGATGACGTTGCCGGCGCGCGCCGAGGCCACGGCAACCTGGTGCTGCGACGTGGCGGTCGGGATGAAAGAAAGAGCGGCGATAGGCGGCGGTGACCAGCTCGGCGCAGCCTTTGCTGCTGCTGTAGGGATCGTGTCCGCCCATCGGCTCGTGCTCGCGATAGGGCCAGTGCCACTCCTGATTCTCGTAGCACTTGTCGCTGGTGACGACGACGACGGCGCGGACGCTCGGCGTGCGGCGGACGGCGTCGAGCAGATGGACGGTGCCGAGCACGTTGACCGCGTAGGTCTCCACCGGGCTCTGGTAGGAGAGGCGCACCAGCGGCTGCGCGGCCATGTGGATGACGACCTCGGGCGCGAAGTCGCGCATGGCGGATTCCAGCGCGGCCAGGTCGCGAACGTCCCCGCGAATGGACTGGAGCTGGCCGTCCAGGTCGAGCAGGCGATAGAGGCTCGGCTCGGTCGGAGGATCGAGCGCGTAGCCGCAGACCTCGGCTCCCATCGAGAGCAGCCAGAGGGCGAGCCAACTGCCCTTGAAGCCGGTGTGCCCGGTAAGGAAAACCTTGCGGGATTTCCAGAAGTTCGGGTCCATATCTGATGACTGAATCGTAACACCGGAGGGGCCCACAGCCGAGCAATCGAAGGGCCGACCTCTGCGCGTGCCCAAAGCTCGTTGCGGCTGGAGTGTGGCGTTCCACCTCGTGCGCGCCAGCAACCGCAAAGTCAAAGGCCCCGCCCAAGCAGATGAGCTTGAACGGGGCACCCTCGATGGCTCTTCAAACTTTCGACGCCTAGTAGCGGTAGCGTATCCGGCTTATACGGCCCCTGCGACCGGCACGCCGATGTAGTCGGCCTGCTTCTGGGTCAGCGTGGTCAGCTTGACGCCGATCTTCTCCAGGTGCAGCCGGGCGACCTCTTCGTCGAGCTTCTTGGGAAGCGTGTACACCTCTTTGGCGTACGTGTCGCGGTTCTTCCAGAGGTCGATCTGCGCCAGCGTCTGGTTGGAGAAGCTGTTGGACATGACGAAGCTGGGATGTCCGGTGGCGCAGCCCAGGTTCACCAGGCGGCCTTCGGCCAGCAGGAAGATCGAGTGGCCGTCGGGGAAGGTGTACATATCCACCTGCGGCTTGATGTTGGTGCGCACCACGCCGGGCGCGTTGTTCAGGCGATCGACTTCAATCTCGTTGTCGAAGTGGCCGATGTTGCAGACGATGGCCTGGTCCTTCATGCGCTCCATGTGCTCCAGGCGGATGATGTCCACGTTGCCGGTGGAGGTGACGTAGATGTCGCCGGTGCCGAGGGTCTCCTCGATGGTGGTGACCTGGTAGCCGGCCATGGCCGCCTGCAGGGCGTTGATGGGATCGATCTCGGTGACGATGACGCGCGCGCCGAGGCCGCGCAGCGACTGCGCCGAGCCCTTGCCCACGTCGCCGTGTCCGCAGATGACGGCCACCTTGCCGGCCATCATGACGTCGGTGGCGCGCTTGATGCCGTCGGCCAGCGACTCGCGGCAGCCGTAGAGATTGTCGAACTTCGACTTGGTCACCGAGTCGTTGACGTTGATGGCGGGAACCAGCAGCGTGCCCTCTTCCTTCATGCGGTAGAGGCGATGCACGCCGGTGGTGGTCTCCTCGGAGACGCCGCGCCAGGCGGCAACAATCTGATGCCAGCGCTGCGGGTTCTCGGCGTAGACCTTCTTCAGCAGATCCTTGATGACCTTCTCTTCGTGCGATCCGGAGGGAGTGTTGACCCAGTCGGAGCCGTTCTCCAGCTCATAGCCCTTGTGGATGAGCAGGGTCACGTCGCCGCCGTCGTCCACCACCAGCTCGGGGCCCTTGCCCTCGGGATGGCTGACGGCGCGGTAGGGTGCAATCCCAGTACTCTTCCAGCGACTCGCCCTTCCAGGCAAAGACCGGAACGCCGGTCTGCGCAATGGCGGCGGCGGCGTGGTCCTGGGTGGAGAAGATGTTGCAGCTCGCCCAGCGCACGCTGGCGCCAAGCTCGACCAGGGTCTCAATCAGCACGGCGGTCTGAATCGTCATGTGCAGCGAGCCGGTGATGCGCACGCCCTGCAGCGGCTTCTCCGCGGAATACTTCCGGCGGATCGACATCAGGCCGGGCATTTCGAGCTTCGGCAATGGAAATTTCCTTGCGGCCCCACTCGGCAAGCGAAAGGTCGGCAACTTTAAAATCGGTTAATACGGGCGTGAGCTGAGATCCCAAGGAAAATCCTCCAGAACTGATTGCATTGTGAACGGATTGCGGTGTTTGAGCCCCACATCCGGCGGAGGGGGCCATCGACTCTACACAGCCTCGATTATAGCGTTGCGGCGTGGCATTGGGGAATGGCAACGGATTGAGGGCACGAACGGCCGATGAGGTCGAGAAGCCCAGGCAGCGGAAGATGCTGCCCTAGCAAGGGTTAGAAGGCGATCTTGGAACCCCGGCTCTCGGCCGCAAGACTCTCGCGGAAGTAGTCGAGACTCAGCAGCAACCCGGTCCGCAGATCGATCGTAGGCTCCCATCCGAGCAGGGCTTTTGCCTTGGAAATATCGGGACAGCGCTGCTTGGGATCGTCCTGCGGAAGCGGCTGCAAAGACCAGCTTGCTGGCCGAGCCCGTGACTTCCAGCACGATCTTGGCGCACTCCAGCATGGTGAACTCGCCAGGGTTGCCGATGTTGGTCGGCAGGTGCTCGCCGGAGGCGGCCAGGCGCACGATGCCATCCACCTCATCGCTCACATAGCAGAAGCTGCGGGTCTGGCTGCCATCGCCATAGATGGTGATGTCATCGCCGAGCAGAGCCTGCTTCATGAAGTTGGAGATGACGCGGCCATCGTCGAGTTGGAGGCGCGGGCCGTAGGTGTTAAAGATGCGGACGATGCGCGTGTCCACGCCGCGATAGCGGTGATAGGCCATGGTCAGCGCTTCGGAAAAGCGCTTGGCTTCGTCGTAGACCGAACGCGGCCCAATCGGATTGACATGTCCCCAATAGCGACTCGGTCTGTGGATGCACGTCCGGATCGCCATAGCACTCCGAGGTGGAGGCCAGAAGAAATCCGGCCTTGTATTTGTGCGCCAGTTCAAGACAGTTGCGGGTTCCGGACGAACCAACTTCCAGTGTCTCCAGCCCCCACTTCATGTAATCCACCGGGACTTGCCGGAGAGGCGAAATCGTAGATGAAATCCACCGCGCCCAAAGTCGAAGGGACGGCAGATGTCGTGCGACTCAAAGCTGAATCGGGGATCGTCGGCAAAGCTTTCGCATGTTTTCCAGCCGGCCGGTCAGCAGGTTGTCCACACAAATCACGCATGTGACCGTCCGCCAGCAGCCGCTCACAAAGATGGGAGCCCAGAAATCCCGCTCCACCGCGTCACCAGAATCCGCATGAGTATCTCGATTCGAAAGTGTCCACCTAGAGTTTGCTCGGCACCGAGCAATTCCCCGCCGGAGTCCTAGACAAACCCTAGGAACCAGCTCTCTGAATATTATCTGAATATGAATAGATGAAAAAAATATAAAGATCTGCGCACGGAAAAGCGCCGGGCGAATCAAAGTCGTTCCAGCACCGCAACCAGATACTTCCAGAACTCGGCCACCGAAGAGATCTGCACCCGTTCGGCCGGGCTGTGCGGATGCTCGATCTGCGGGCCGAAGGAAATCATCTGCATCTCCGGATAGTTCACGCCGAGCACACCGGTCTCCAGTCCCGCATGCATGGCGATCAGATTCGGCGTCGAGCCGTACATCTCCTCAAACACCGCCTTCGACTTGCGCACGATCTCGCTGTTCGGCTCCGGCTTCCATCCCGGATAGCTGCCGGAGTGTTCCACCTCGAAGCCCGCCAGCCGGCAGGCGGTCGCCACCAGGCGCTTGGCGATCTTCTTGCTTCCCTCGATCGCCGAACGCTGGCTGGTCACGATCTCCACCACCCCGTCCTTCAGCCCCACCGTGGCGACGTTGGTCGAATCCTGCACCAGTCCCGGCACGTCGGGACTCATCGCCAGCACGCCGTGATGCAGGCTGGCGATCAGATCCACCGCCTTCTTCGCGTCTGCCGCGGCGATCACCTGCGCGGACGCTCGGCCTTCTCCACCGTGATCTGCAGGTCAGGATCGAAGGCGCCCAGGTCGGTGCGAACATCCTCCGCATACTGCGCCACAATGGACTTGAGCTGTGCCTCGTTGGCGGCATCGGTCACCAGCAGTCGCCGAAGCCTCGCGCGGAATCGCATTGTGCGCGCTGCCGCCCTTCAGATCCGCCAGCCTCCACCGGAATCTTCTCCATCACCAGCTGCAGCGTGCCGCCCAGAATGCGCATCGCATTGCCGCGTCCCAGATGGATGTCCACGCCGGAGTGGCCGCCCCGCAGTCCGCTCACCTTCACCCGGTAGCCGGCGCCCGCGCCGCCCACCTGGAACGCAACCTTGCGCCGCGCCCGCGTGTTCAGTCCGCCCGCGCATCCAATGCACAGCGTTCCCTTCTCTTCGTTGTCCAGGTTCAGCAGGTAGCGAGCCTTGAGCACTCCGGCCTTGAACGCCGAAGCGCCGCCCAGCGTCGTCTCCTCCTCTACGGTGAAGACAAACTCCATCGGGCCGTGCTGGATCGTCTTGCTCTCCATGACGGCCAGCGCCGCGGCCACGCCAACGCCATTGTCCGGAGCCCAGCGTGGTGCCGTCGGCGTAGAGCCAATCTTCCTTGCGGACGAGGCGGATGCCATCGGTGTCGAAGTTAAAATCCGTGCCCTCGTTCTTCTCGCAGACCATGTCAAGATGGCCCTGCAGGGCGGTGACCGGCGCGGCTTCGCGGCCAGGGTAGGCAGGCTTGCGGACCACCACATTGCCGGCCTCATCCACCGTCGACTCCAGCCCGAGCCGTGCGGCTAAGCGGAGTACATAATCGCGGGCCGCGGCTTCCTTGGTGGAAGCGCGAGGAATGGCCGCCAGTGCTTCAAAATGTTCCCAGATCTTCGCGGGGTTCAACTCCAGCCAATACCGTTGCCATAGCACGCTCCATCAGAACTCGACGCAACTATCCTACAACCGCTCTCTCGATCGCCTTCGTCACACGCTCACTCCCAGGTCTTCCACGCGGCCTTTCCCGAGGCCCAAAGTTCTTCCAGATGGTTTTTATCGCGCAGCGTGTCCATCGGCTGCCAGAAACCGCGGTGATGAAAGGCGCGCAACTGATCGTCCTTGGCAAGCCGCTTCAGCGAGTCCTGCTCGAACGGAGTCGAGTCGCCCGCGATGTATTCGCCAACCTTTGGCGACAGCACGAAGAAGCCACCGTTGATCCACTGCCCGTCGCCGGCGGGCTTCTCCTGAAAATCGAGAATCGCGTCTTCCTTCATCACCAGCGAACCGAAGCGTCCTGCCGGCTGCACGGCGGTCAGCGTGGCGAGTCGTCCATGCTGCTTGTGGAACTCGATGGAGCGGGTGATATCGACATCGCCGACGCCGTCGCCATAGGTCAGGCAAAAGGATTCCTCATCCTTCACATAAGGCAGAATGCGCTTGATGCGGCCGCCGGTCTGCGTCTCACCGCCGGTGTCGATGAGCGTGACGCGCCAGGGCTCGCCGAAGTTCTGGTGTACTTCCATGCTGTTCTTGGCCAAGTCAAAGGTAACGTCGGAGGAGTGCAGGAAGTAGTTGGCGAAATATTCCTTGATGAAATATCCCTTATAGCCGAGGCAGACGATAAAGTCGTTCACATGATGAGAGGAGTAAATCTTCATGATGTGCCAGAGCATGGGAAAGCCGCCGATTTCAACCATGGGTTTGGGGCGTTGCGCGGTCTCTTCACTCAGTCGGCTTCCCAGTCCCCCCGCTAAAATCACTGCTTTCATAGAGCTCCCGTAGGGTGCTGAAAAATTTTCAGCAGTATACCTTAATCGCCGCGGAGATTCCGTCGCGGCTCAGCGCGCGCGGCTTGCGAGGGCTAAAAAATATTTCTGTGCGTATCACTCGAATGTGACTTATAATCGTGTTAATCGAAATCTGGCTAAGTTGGAACGTACGCGATTTTGAGCTGGTACCGCCGAATTACTTCCGCGTTCCACTCTCAGTAGCATCCGATCTTCTCAGCAGGAAATTCAATACACAAGAAAAAAGGTACAACACAGTGGAACAAGGAACAGTGAAGTGGTTTAACGACGCAAAGGGATTTGGCTTTATCAGCCGCCAGAACGGCGAGGATGTCTTCGTGCACTTTTCGGCAATTCAGTCGAACGGTTTCCGGAGCCTTCAAGAAGGCCAGGCAGTCCAGTTCAACGTCGTGAAGGGGCCCAAAGGCTTCCAGGCAGAGAACGTACAGGTTCTGTAAGCAGATCTCGATTAACAGCAAAAGCCCGGAACTAACCGTTCCGGGCTTTTCTGTTTTACCTTCCGGGCCGAAGATTACTCAGCCAAAAGCTTCTTACCTCCGCCCGGATTTGCTACCCTGAACTATGGCGTTCAACCCAATCAGGCAGGCGGCGCGGCTCCCAGCCTCCGCGAGATTCCATTCAACTACACCTCCGCCGGAGACCGTCAGGCGGTGTCGTTTCTGCTTGGCGCAGAGACCGTTCGCACCCTCGACGAGCTGCGCAGCGCTCGCGTCACCGGCCGCTCGGCGCGCATCCTCATGCGCCTGTTCGGCGAGGTGCTGATTCATCGCCGCAATCCTTACCTCTTTCAGGAACTGGTGGCCTCGGCTCCGCGCCGCAAGCGCTTCTTCGAACATGCCACCAAGGATCTGGAGACGATTGCCGCCAAGGCCGAAGCCGATCCCCGCGTGCTCGACATTCTGGAGCGATGCCGCGCCCTGCTTGCCGACTTCCGCACCGAGGTCGAGGAGACGCCCGAAGCTGCGCAATCGCGTCAAGCGCGAGCTGGCGCGCCATCGTCGGTGCGCACAACGTTCTCTTCGATCCCTTCACCCTGGTCGCACACGCTACGGATGCCACCGACTGGCGCCTGCACCTGCCGTTGGCCGTGGTCACGCCCGACGATGAAAAGCAGGTGGCGCCGCTGCTGCTGGCCATCGCGCGCCTCGGACTCAAGGTGGTTCCGCGCGGAGCCGGCACCGGGCTCACCGGCGGCGCGGTGCCGTTGCGCTCCGGCTGCATCGTGGTCAACACCGAAAAGCTCAACCACATCCGCGCCATCAGCCAGCGCGAGTTTCAACTCGAAGACGGCAGCACCGCGACCGCTCATGTCATGGAAGCCGAGGCCGGAGTCATCACCGAAAAGGCGATGGAGCACGCCGCCGAAGACGGGCTGGTCTTTGCCACCGATCCCACCAGCGCCTGGGCCTGCACCCTCGGCGGCAACATCGCCGAAAACGCGGGCGGCAAACTCGCCGTGCGTTGGGGCACCTGCATCGACAACCTGCTGGAGTGGCGCATGGCCATGCCCTCCGGCACGCGCTGGACGGTGCGCCGCACCAATCACCAGTTGCGCAAGATTCTGCCGCAGGACACGGTGACCTTCGACGTGCTGGACGAGCAGGGGAAGCTGGTCAAGCACATCTAGCTGCGCGGCACCGAGATCCGCAAGAACGGCCTCTGGAAGGACATCACCAACAAGGCGCTGGGCGGTGTGCCCGGACTGCAGAAGGAAGGCACCGACGGCATCATCACCTCGGCGGTCTTCGTTCTCTATCCCGAGTACGAAGCCAAGCAAGACCCTGTGCCTGGAGTTCTTCGGCCCGGACTTCGACGAGGCCAGCCGCGTCATTCTTGAGCTCTCGCGCATCTTCCCTCTGCCCGCCGACGGCAACGAGGCGCTGCTGGCGCTCGAGCACTTTGACGACGAGTACATTCGCGCCATCGACTACAAGGTGAAGGCTCCGCGCGCCGAGACCCCCAAGGCCGCGCTGCTGATCGACATCGCCGGCGACTCCGCCGAGCAGGCGAGCGCGGAGTGGAGCGGGTGCGCGCCTGCTCGAACCCATCCCAACACGCTGCTCTTCGTTGCGCAGGACGCCGCCGAAGCCAAGCGCTTCTGGGCCGACCGCAAAAAGCTCGGTGCCATCGCCCGCCGCACCAACGCCTTCAAGATGAACGAGGACATCGTCATCCCGCTGGACACGCTGGCCGAGTTCGCGCGCTTCGTCGATGCCATCAACATCGAAGAGGAGCGCTACGCGCAGCTTCGCTTCTGCCCAGCGCGCCGAGGAGGTCTTCACCGGAGCGCAGTCCAAGGACGACCGCGAGCAGATCGCCGCCAAGACGCCCGCCGCGCTGGAGCTCTGCGCGCGCTTCCGCGAAGAGTTGCAGAGCCTCGCCGGCCGAAGCTCTGCGCGGACTCACGCATCTGCAGGAGTTCCGCGAAGGACTGACCAAGCTGGTGCGCGGCTATCCGGCGGTGCTGGCCGCGCTCGACCGCGCCTACCAGGAGGTGCGCGACCGCCGCATCGTGCTGGCGACCCACATGCACGCCGGCGACGGCAACGTACACGTCAACGTGCCCGTGCTCTCCAACGACCGGCCCATGCTGGAGCGCACCGACCATGTCATCGACCGCGTGATGGAAAAGGTCATCTCGCTGGGCGGCGTGGTCTCCGGCGAGCACGGCATCGGCCTCACCAAACTCAAGTACCTGGAGCCGGAGCGCATCGCCGAACTCTCGGCCTATCGCCGCGAGGTGGACCCGGGCGGGACTGATGAATCCCGGCAAGCTGGAGGATTTCCAGGCGCTGCGGCCACATCTTCACGCCATCGTTCAATTTGCTCGAACTGGAAGCGCGCATTCTGCAGCACGGCCAGTTGGAAGAGCTCTCGCGCAAGATCGCGCATTGCGTGCGCTGCGGAAAGTGCAAGCCGGATTGCTGCGTCTATTATCCGGCGCACGGCATGTTCTACCATCCGCGCAACAAGAACCTCGCCATCGGCTCGCTGATCGAAGCGCTGCTCTACGACGCGCAGCGCGAGCGCTCGACCCACTTCGAACTGCTGCAATGGCTGGAGGAGGTTGCCGACCACTGCACCATCTGCCACAAGTGCCTCAAGCCCTGCCCGGTCGATATCGACACCGGCGCAGTCTCCGTGCTGGAGCGCGAGATTCTCTCCGAATGGGGATACAAGCACACGCCGCTGGCAACCCAGCTCACGCTCAAGTATCTGGACAGCCGCTCGCCTGCCTTCAACAATCTCTTCCGCACCTCCGTCGTGCAGATCGGCGGCGCGGCCCAGCGCGTGGTCAGCAAGCTGGTGGCGCCGCTGCAACCCTCCGACGGAGCTTCCAGCGCGTTCTATCCTCTGCGCCTGCTGGCCTCTTCGGTTGCGCCGGTGCCCAGCCAGACGCTGCGCGACGTTCTGCCCGAGTGCGACGCCGACGAGGCGCTGGTCTTCGAACCGGATCGAAGAACGGAAACGGCGACGATCGCAAGACCGTCTTCTACTTCCCCGGCTGCGGCTCCGAGCGCTTTACTCCGATATCTCGATGGCGACGATCCACCTCCTGGTCAAGCTCGGAACGCGGGTGAGTTCTGCCGCCTCCGTTCCTGTGCTGCGGCTTCCCTGCGCACGTCAACGCGAAGACCAGCCAGCACTCGCGCACCGTGCTGCGCGACACGATTCTGTTCAGCCAGATCCGCGCCATGTTCGCCTATCTTGACTTCGACGCCTGCGTCATCACCTGCGGAACCTGCCGCGAGGGCCTGACGCATATGGATACGACCGAGCTGTTTGGCCGCGTGGTGGACATCGCCGGCTATCTGCTGGAGCGCGGTCTGCGGCTCACCTAGCGAAAGGCGGGGAACGGCACAGTTCCTCTACCACGCGCCGTGTCACGACTCGCTCGACGGCAAGGCGCCAAGGTGCTGAACGAACTCGGCGGCTTTGGCTCCGTGACAGGCCGTGCCGCACTGCTGTTCGGAGGCTGGAACGCTCGCGCTCTCGCGTCCGGACATCACCGACGCGATGCTGCATCGCAAGCGCGACGCCTTCGTCGAAGCCATCGGCGAGGCCAAGAAAGCAACCGTGCTCACCAACTGTCCGGCCTGCGTGCAGGGCCTGGGACGCAGCCGCGACGTGGGAGTGGAAGCCGCTGCACATTGCCGTCGCTCTGGCCGAAAAGTTCTCCGGCGCGGAGTGGAAGAAGGAGTTCCTCGCCCAGGCCGCGCGCGCCACCGCCATCGCGTTCTAACCCGCAAGCGAGGGAGGAACTTATGCTGGCAAGCTTTGCCGTGGTGCCCATGGGAACCCAGGATGGAGTGAAGAAGCTGGTGGCCGAAGTCCTGGCCATCGTCGACGCCTCGGGCCTTCCCTACAAACTAGGCGCAATGCATACCACCATCGAGGGCGACGCCGAGCCAGTGATGGACGTGATCATGCGCTGCCATCGCCGGATGCTGGAGCTAGCGCCGCGCGTGCTCACCAGCATCACCATCGACGACCGCAGGGGAGCAAGCGGAAGGCTCGCGGGAAAAGTGAAGGACGTGGAAGAGGTGCTGGGGAAAAAGCTGGAGCGGGAGTAAGGCACGCTTCCAGCGAAGTTCACCTCACCCAAACCAGCCGCACGCACGGCTTCGCGTCTTCTCAATTCATCTTCGCACTGGCCATCTTCCCACTAGCCCGCATCTTCGCCGTTGCGGGCGAAGTAGCCGAGTCCGTCACCTGTACAACGATGTTGAATGCGCCGGAGCTTGTGGGCGTGCCACTGATGACTCCCGCGCTGGAGAGCGCCAGCCCCGTCGGCAACTGCCCCGAGGTAATCCCCCAAGTGTAAGGAGGCGTTCCGCCCTGGGCGGCCAGAGTTGCTGAATATGCGCTTCCTACCGTTGCAGCAGGCAGCGCGGTGGTAGCGACGGATAAGGAAGTTGGAGTTGGAGTCGGAGTCGGAGTCGGAGTATTAACCGGCGTGGGTGACGTGGGTGACGGTGGAGTAGATTGTGTGCTCTTAGAACCGCTAGAACCGCAGCCCCAGCACACAACCAACAGCAACAGCGGGAAAATCAATTGCTTCACGCTTCACCTCGGATTGCACGAGCCCGGCGGTGCCAAGCAAGCGATCATTGTTTTCAACGCCGAGAATAAGTGCCGCAGATGCGGCTCGCGATTAGCCGAACAGCTTAGTATCGTGGCCTAAATCTTACCTAGAAGAGAGTGGTTAGAACCAGCCAGAGCTCCGGCATAATACCCCGATTTGCCATCCAGAATGGAATAACTTATTCGACATCAACGCTTCCGCTCTATGGCTTCGCGGAATGAATTAAGGTCTATACCTAGTTTCTAGCGGCTTGCCTTCTTAGCTTGGCAGAGCTTTCCGAATCAAATAATTTTCACTAGAGCAGTTCCCTCTCATCCGAGGGTGTCCCACCTTCGCCATCTTTCGGCGAATGTGGGAGCGGCGAATCATCCATGCGCATCATCAAGGCAAGTGATCGAAGTAACAGGGCAGATATGGCTGCGCCGGCGGATTTGTGGATGCCATGTTAGGCGCACTCCAGTCGAAGAACTCCGTCATGTCGATCTGTGCCGCGTCGCGCTTGGTCAAAGGTGGCAAGTTAAAGCGGGTCTCGATAAATTTTAGGATTGCCGTATTATCGGCGTTGTTATGCGAAACGTATGCCGGAATGGTGAACGGTGAGATCACAATCAGCGGCACGCGGAAACCGGTGGTGTCAAAGTCTCCAGTCGGATCGCCCGGCGGCAGAATCGGCTTGATGCCATCCGGGCTAGGCATGGAAACCGGCGGAACGTGGTCATAGAATCCGCCGCCTTCGTCATAGGTGAGGAAAAACACCGAGTTCGCCCACGAGGGGCTGTTCATCAGCGCCTGGATCAGCGATTCGGTATATTGCGCGCCTTTGTCGATGGGATTCTGCGGATGCTCGTCGGAGCCCGATTCCGTATAGCCACTCTCGATAAAAGCAACCTGCGGAAGCGTTCCATTCGCCGCATCGCTGGCAAAGGTTTTGGCGTCTACGAAATTACTCACATAACCATAGGCCCACGGGAAATAATTTTCGTAGGTATCCATACCAGACAGGTCGCCCGCCACGTAGTTATCGGTTACATAGACCCTCCAGGTGACGTTGTTCTCCTGCAGGAGTTGGAAGATACTCTTCACGCCATTCATGTTGAGCGCGGGAAGGCCCGTGCCGGCTCCTCCCGGATATGCATATCCATTGGAAGTAGCGGCAAGCATGTACATACGGTTGGGCTGGGTGCGCGTCAGTGCGGGACTGAACCAGCGATCCGAAGTGGCGAAGGTCGTCGCCGCCCAGTAATAGAAAGGCAGATCGCTGGCCGTGTAATAGCCCACCGCGCGCATTCCCGCAACGTCGAAGCCGCCCGAGGTCGGGTCGTGCTGGGCATACCCTCCCGCCATCGCGGCAAAGCCGTTCATCGGAGGCGGACTTCCCCAACTTCCCTCGTTCGGACTCGTAAGGTTGATGTCATTGTGCGATTCCTGCCAGGAAGGAGTCACATCTCCAATGCACTGGGTCAACATGTGGTAAGACGGGATGTTACCCGTGTTATTCCAACTGGGTTCCGATACCGTACCTGCGTTACTTAGATCGTCGACGTCGGCCGGCAGGCCCTGCGCCGTGCGATATTCGTTGAGATGCCCGAAGTACTCATCGAAGCCGCGGTTCTCCTGCATCATGATGACAATGTTCTTTACCGACGATTGCAGCCCGCCGACTGAACTGTTACTTGAACTGTTACCGGGGCCCGCGGCAGTTCCCGATCCACAGCCTGAACAGAGCCCAATACCTAAAGCGATTGTGCCGATCCCAAAACAGCGGCCAACATGCGACATACCGGCATGCACCTCAAGCAGAAATGTGGCTTGCAAGCCGATTTCGATGCTGCGTTGAAATTTGATGTTGGCCAACTTCGGAAAAATCTAAGCGCCGGAATCGTGATCACCGCTTTCAGATCAGGCATCTAATTGCAGCGAACCGTTAGCCCATTTCGCAGTGCTGAATTCGCGCTCCGGAAGAACTAAGCCATGTCGGCGTCTAAGTTTGCCCGCGATATTTTCGTCTGCGTTCTCACGTTGTGTATCTCTGGGCAATTCCTGCCCTGCCTGGCGCAGCCGCAGTCGCACCCATCCCCTCGCGCCACGGTGCGCAAGGTGGAAAAGAAACGACCGCAGGATACACCGGAGACGTTGCTCGGAGAGCGCCTCTTTCTCGAAACCCGCTTCGCGCAGTATTTCGCCGCGCACTCCAACGGCGAGGTAAACCGGCCGCTGGCACAGGGCGATCCGGTGGTGGCCCAGGTCCGGAATCCGCCCGCCGGCGTGCCTTACACCTCGCCGTTTGCCGGTAAGTCGATCAACTGCCGCTCCTGCCACTTTGTCGATGAGTTTTCCTCGTTGATTGCGGGAGTGAACCGCACCTACTGCGACTTTTTGCCGCGCACTCCGATTCCAGAGCGCGCCGACGGACAGAGCGTAACCATCAGAAACTCGCGAAATATGGTGGATGATTTTCTTCCACGGCGCACCGCGATTCTGCTCCACGGCGACGGCGAGTTTGCGAGTGCAAACAGCCTGGTCGAGAGTACGCTGACAGGGAGGGATATGGGTTGGCTGCCCAGCGAACAGAGTAAGGCAATCCATCACATCGCAAAAGTAATTCGCCAAGACGGTGGACGCGACGAACTCGGCCAGCAGTACGGGGGATCGTACTCAAAGCTCATGCTGGGCAGCGCCCCTGACCTGCCGGATCAGTTCCGGCTCGCAAGCGATTTCCGCATCGACGTGACCACGGCCACCGACCGGCAGATCCTCCGCGAGGTTGCCCGCCTCATCACCGCCTACCTCGACTCGCTCCGCCTCGAACGCACTGCCGACGGCGTTCATAGCGGCTCCGCCTATGACATGTTTCTCGCCAAGAACAATCTTCCCGCGCAGCCGGCCCAGGGCGAAACCGATGTGCAGTACTCGCAACGCCTGCTGCAAAAATTAGAGCAGTTGCAGAATCCCCGCTTTGTCCTGCCCTACGAAAGGTGGCTCAGATTTCATCCCCACGTGCTGCAATTTGGCGAGCAGGAACTCGCCGGTCTCAAGATCTTTCTCCGCCAGGGCGCGCCAGAGCCGCACGCACTCACCGCAAAAAGTCTTGCCGCGAATCGTATGTCGCCGTTCTTCCTACTCACCGGCCTGCCGCTCTTTGGAGTGCTGCTCGGCAGGGCGCGAGGCCAGCGGAGACTTCGCTCGGATTGGATCGTTGCGGCTGTCACCAGCCTTCTTCTCTGCGCCATCATGGCTGCGGCCATGAATTCTCCTGCCTCGGATCGCGCGCCGGACGCCTCAAACATAAGCGCTCACGCGGGCAACTGCTTTCGCTGCCATCCCGCTCCGGAGTTCACAGACGTCCGCTTTCACAACACGGGAGCGGCTCAGGAAGAGTATGACGCCCTGCACGGCGCGGGCAGCTTTGCGCGGCTCCCGGTGCCCTCCTATGCCGAACGCAACCGCCATCCCAATCGCTACCTTCCCGCCACGCCCAACCATCCCCATGCCACCGGCGTCTTTCGCTCCGTGCCTGTAATCAACAATCCCTCGGCGACTGACCTTGGGATGTGGAACGTCTTTGCCAATCCGGATTATCCGGAGGTACAAAGCCAGATGCGCGGTCTGCTCTGCGATACCGGACCCTGCGATCCGAAGCTGCAGTTGCCGCACACCATTGCCCTCTTCCGAACTCCGAGTCTGCGCGATCTAGGACACTCCGCACCCTATCTGCATACCGGACGCATGACCACCCTGGAAGATGTGCTCCACTTTTACATTCGCATCTCCAACCTTGCCAAAGCCGGCCAGCTTCGCAATGCAGATCCCGAACTCACCCACATTTCTCTTGATGAACAAGACGTTGCCGCGCTGGCCGCATTCTTGCGCTCGCTGGACGAGGACTACGACAACTAGCCTGCGCAATCGACTTGGCGGTGAGTCGCTTCTTGGTGGCACATCAGCGATCAAACAGAGTCTCTGTTATCATTGCCGCGTATCCGTGCCTTCCCAATTTGAATCACCGCTCCAGGTCGGTATGACTGTTTCCTTTTGAGCGGCGTCACAACTGCATTCATGCTGCAAAAGACAGCTCCGCTTGCGTAAATGAGGCTGCGCCTTTGCCCCGGTTTCCCGCGCTCCGCGAAGAAACTCCGCGCCACCGGAACATTCGAAAGGGAGGCCGCCGCAGCCGTGCATCGCTCGATTGAAGACCATCGCAGCTCCGGTGCCGCCGCAACTTCCGCACCTACGGTCCCCGCCGATCCGGCAGCGAGGAAGCGATCTAGCCGCCAAAAACATTGCCGGTGCTGGGCGCGGATTGCGCTCGGGCTGGTTCTGCTGATCTGTGCCGCCACGCTGCTCCACGCCCAGAGTACGGGCTCTGCTGCCCCCGCTTCCGCGCAGCGGATTTTCGGCACCATCGAGGAGAGCGAGTGGACCGAGCTCAAGGGCAACGTGCATCCGTCGGCAGCGCCTCAGTTCGACCGCGGTGCAGCTCCTGCGGATCTGCCCATGGAGCGCATGCTTCTCGTATTGAAGCGCTCGCCCGAGCGGCAACAGGCTCTCGACCGCTTCGTGGAATCGCTGCGCGATAAGGATTCGCCGAACTTTCACCGTTGGCTCAGCCCGCAGCAGTTCGGAGAGCGCTTCGGCGTTGCGCCGCAGGATATCGACGCGATCCAATCATGGCTCGGCTCCCACGGCCTCGCCGTGAACCGAGTCAGTGGCAGCCGTGGCGTCATCGAGTTTTCCGGCAAGGCGGCCCAGGTGCAGCGCGCCTTTCGCACCGAGATCCACCGCTACGTGGTCAACGGTGAGTCGCACTATGCCAACGCATCTAATCCACGGATTCCCGCAACATTGACGCCGGTTGTCTCCGGCATTGTCGCCTTGCACGATTTCTATTCGAGGTCCTCCGCTCATCTGCTCGGCAAGGGCAGCAGCCGTTATCAGGCACAGAGTTCGACCCAGCCAGCCCTGACTTTTTACGGCTCAAACAATTCCCCGCTGCACGTTCTGGTCGCCGACGATCTTCAAACCATCTATAACCAAAAGCCGCTGCTGACGGAAACCGCGAGGATCGACGGCAGCGGGCAGAGCATTGCCCTGCTGGGGCGCAGCAACATTCTCACCTCCGACTTCCAGCAGTATCGCGCCCTCTTTCAGTCCTTCGACCGGATGGACGCCTTGCAGGTGATCGTCGATGGAGTCGATCCCGGCCCAAGCTATGGCGACGATCAGGTCGAATCCACAGCAGACGTGGAATATGCGGGAGCCATGGCACCCAGCGCCAAGCTCTTGCTCGTGGTCTCCGGCTCAACCTTCAACACTGACGGAATCGCGCTCTCGGCTCTCTATGCGGTGGAAAATAACCTGGCGCAGGTCATCAGCCTCAGCTACAACGCATGTGAGGAAGAGTTGGACGCCACCGGCAATCAATTCTATTCCGCACTGTGGGAGCAGGCCGCAGCCGAGGGGATCACCGTCATGGTCTCCACCGGCGACTCAGGCGCGGCGGGCTGCGATACTCCAACCGCCACCGGCGATGCGAACGACCCCACCGTGGCCACTCAGGGCGCGGCCGTCAACGGGCTTGCATCGAGCCCCTACAACCTGGCCGTGGGCGGAACGCAGTTGGCGGAGAACGGCGACGCCGCGTACTGGGCGCAGCAGAACAACGCCGCCTTCGGATCGGTCCTGTCCTACATCCCCGAGCAGGCCTGGAACGAGAGTTGCTCTCCGTCCGATTGTGCGGGGCAGTCCAATCTGTATGCGGGCGGCGGTGGTGCCAGTAATTGCACGGCCTTCACCCGCAGTGGCAGCACTATCACCTGCACCGGAGGCTACGCCAAACCCGCATGGCAGAGCGGCCCCGGAGTTCCCTCCGACGGAGCACGCGACCTGCCCGATCTCTCCCTGGCTGCGGCGCAGCATGACGGCTATGTGCTGTGCCTCTTCAATTCGTGTTCGGTTGACCCTGCCAGCGGCGATTTCTATTTCTACGTCGTCGGCGGCACCTCCCTGTCAACTCCGGAGTTCGCCGGAGTGATGGCCCTGGTGGATCAGCAGACCGGCGAGCCGCAGGGACAGGCCGCGCCCACGCTCTACACCCTGGCGGCGGAGCAATCGCCGATTCTCTCCCAATGCAACGTCTCCAACCCCGGCGCAAGCTTTGCCAGTTGCATCTTTCAGGACATCACCGAGGGCAACAACTCCGTGCCGTGTGCCGGAGGCAGCCCCGGCTGTAGCGCCAAAGAGTCCGGCAGCTACGGCACGCTGGCAGGTTCGACCGCAGGCACCGGCTACGATGCGGTCACCGGCCTTGGCTCCGTCAACGTCGCCAACCTGGTCCATCAATGGAGCACCGCAGCCCGCGCCGCCACCGTCGCGCGCTTGACCGCATCTCCGGCGGCGATTACGCATGGCCAGCCGGTGAACTTCGGCATTACGGTCTCCGCCCAGTCCGGCGGCGGAACTCCCAGCGGCGATGTCGCCATCCTCACCAGCAGCACGAATCCGGCTTCGCAGAGCGCAGGCGAGGAAATCCTCAGCAACGGTGCCTTCAACGGCTCGCTCACTTCCCTGCCCGGCGGAAGCTATCAGCTAACCGCGCGCTACGCAGGCAACACCACTTTCGCACCGAGTGTGTCGCCGCCGGTTCCGCTGACGGTGCAGCCCGAGGCGAGCAGCACCAGCCTTGCGCCGAAGTTAGTGCTGGGATCAAAGACCTTGACTACGCTCGGCGCCGTGCCCTACGGCTCCCTGGTCACGCTCGACATCCAAGTGGCCGGCGCCTCGGGCACCGGCGTCCCCACCGGCATCGTCCAGTTCGTATCCACCCCATCCGGCGGGAGTCCGGCCACCCAGTCTCTTGCCTTGAACAGTCAAGGCATGGCGGAATGGGTTGGAGTGGAATCCACGCTGGGCAGCTTCAGCTACGGCGCAAGCTATTCCGGCGATTCCAGCTTTCAGACCAGCACCAGTGCGACGCTCGCCTTTCAGGTGCTTCCCGCCGCCACAACCGTCTCGCTCGTCGCCAGCGGCTCCAACCCGCTTTCAACCGCGCAGCTACAGTTGATCGTCAGCATCCAGACTCAGAGCTACGCCCCGCTTGCCCCTAGCGGCACGGTAACTCTGCTGGATGGAGCCTCCACGCTGGCGAGCGCGCCGGTCTACGCCTCCCCAAATGCTTCAACTGGACAGGCCGGAGCCCAGGCGGAGTTCAGTGTACCCGCCGCCAGGCTGAGCAGTGGCGCGAACTCCTTCACCGTGACCTATAACGGTGACAGTAACTACCGCAGCGCCACCTCCCCGGCACTCACCGTGACCGTGACTCCCGCAGCGTTGCCCGGCGCGGCCACGCTCGTCAATCTGATGGCGGGCACCTCAGCAGGCAGCCTCTCCGCAGGCGGCTGCGCAGCCGCCTACGGACAGCCAATCATCTTGCAGGCAACGGTGAGTCACGGCGGCCAGCCGGTCACCGGCGGTACGGTTACGTTCTTCAACGGCAGCGCGTCGCTCGGAAGGGCGCAACTCGTCGGCCCCCATCCTGCCGCTGGCTTCACCACCGGCACGGCAACGCTCAAGCTGCGCCTGCCGATTGCCTCCAACTCCATCACCGCGCACTATAACGGGCAGGGCACGGTCTATCAGCCCGCGCTATCGTCAGCAACCACCGTGAGCGTGACCGGCAACGCCCCCACCAGCGCGACCCTCACGGCGGCTGAGAATGCCCAGAACGCCGCGAACTATGACCTCACGTTATCGGTTGCGGGAAGCGGCCCCACGCCGCCCACGGGCACCGCAGCCTTTACCAACACCACCACCGGCTCCGTTCTCGGGCAGGCGACCCTGCAACCCGCTGCCGCTCCCATCGCCCTGGCCGCCGTTCAAGCCATCGCCACCGACGGGCTCAGCCCGGCCGATGGCGTCGCGGTGACCGCCGCCGACCTGAATGGAGACGGGATACCGGATGCGATCACCGTCAACAACACTGCAGCTACGGTCAGCGTCCTGCTCGGCAACGGCGACGGAAGCTTTCAGACGGCCAGCCAGTACGCCGTCGATCCCTCGCCCATCCAGGCCCTCGTCGTGGACGTAAACCAGGACGGCATTCCCGACATCGTCATCGTGAATTCCAGCGGCTCTGTCTCCGTGCTGCTCGGCAACGTCGATGGAACCTTCCAAGCCAAACGCACCTTCGCCGTGGTCAGCAGCCCGGTTGCGATCATAGCCGGGGACTTCAACGGCGACGGCATCCCCGATCTGGCGGTCGCCTCCGGAGACTCGAGTCTGGTCAGTGTGCTGCTGGGAAACGGAGATGGCAGCTTTCAGCCCGCGCGCAACTTCGGCTCCGCCGAGAACGCCAGTGGCATGGCCGTAGCCGACTTCAACCGCGACGGCAATCTCGACCTACTGGTCGCCGGAGCCAACGGCCTGTTCTTGCTGCTGGGCGACGGCCATGGAGGTTTCCAGCTCTCCTACACGCAACCGGCCACCTTGCCCGCGCTCACCCCGGTGGTTGCCGACTTCAATGGCGACGGCGCGCCCGACATTGCCTTCGCACTCGCCTCGGAGCCGGCCCAACTTCTAGTCTCGCTGGGCAACGGCGATGGAACCTTCCAACCCGCGCTGTCCTACAGCCCAGTCGGCTTCACCTACAGCGCCATCAATGGCGTGGCACTGGCCGCCCCTGACCTCGACGGCAGCGGCCAGCCGCAACTGGTACAACTGCTGGCCTGGAGCACAGGCTCAACTCCGAGCCAGGCACTGTACGTTTATTCCAACAACGGGGATGGCACCCTCAACCCGCCCACCGCTCTGACCCGGCCGGAGTGGAGCGCGAACCCGCCCAACAGTTTTGCCTTGGCCGATCTCAACGGCGATGGCATCTTGGATCTGCTGGCCACCACCACGGGAGCTTCCGGCAACGCCCTGACCGCGTCTCTGTTGCAAAGTATCGCGAGCGCGACCGTCAGCAATCAGGCCCTCGGAGCCTCGGCCCAGACGATCCAGGCGAGCTATGTGCCCTTCGGCGGCGCTCACTATTTGCCCGGCACCTCGAACCCGCTCACGCTAGGCCTTCTCATCCCCACCACGGTCGCCATCACCGTCGGCTACCAAACCGCCCTGGGCAATGGAAACAGTTGCATCTTTCCCACGTCTCCAGCCCTGTACTTCGGCTATTACCCCTGCTTTGGATTGCAGCTCACGCCGCAGGCGACGCCAACTCCCGCAGCCGCGCCCACCGGAAGCTTCACCATCGCCGGAAGCAATCCCCAGGGCGGCAGCATCGCGTCGGGTCCATGGCAATTGTTCCCCAACAACGATGGCATGATCCTCTACTGGAACTCTTCGCCGGGCGATGCCGGGAGCTACGCTTTCACCGTGCTCTACAGCGGAGACACAGTCTTCCAGGGCAGCGCGTCCACCGCTCTGCCCGTCCCGTTCAACACCGTCCAGCTCAGCCTCGGCCTCAATGTTCCCTCCGTCCTGCTCGCAGGCGATGCCGCCGTCCTCTCCCTGGCTTCCGTCGGCTCTGGATGGAGCGGCGCCTACTACCTGGATGACACGATCTCCTGGTATGACGGCGCGACCCTGCTCGGAAGCCAGTACCATGCCAGCTCCAGCACCTTTACCACGCCGCCGCTCGTCGCCGGAAGCCACGCCTTTACCGCTACGTACGCAGGCCGGATGGGCGCCTATGGCACGCTCGATGTGAGCGCTGCCGTCTCCAACGCCGCCGCCACGACCGTTCTGCCCAGCAACCTGCAATCGGGCGCCGTGGCGTTGACCCTTACCCCCTCGGCGCCATCCTTCGGTCAGCCGATTACGATGACGGCGACGGTGACCCAGGCCAACGGCGCGCCCCAGCTCGCCGGTACCGTAACCTTTCTGGACGGCAAGACGCCGCTAGCCACCCTGCCGCTGGTGGGCTCCAGCCCGGCTGCAGGATTTGCCCCCGGCACTGCGGTGCTCCGGCTGCCGCTCGCCGTCGGGACGCACTCCATCCAGCTCCGCTACCACGCCACCGCCACTGGGATCGCCGCCCCGGGCTCAGCCGCCCCAAGCTCCGCTGCTCTGGTCAACGCCGCTCTCGTAACTACCCCGCAGAGCATTACCGTCGCTCACGCAGCCGGCACGTCCCTCCAGTTGGCGGCCGTAGCCAACGCTGCCAACGTCCAAGCCTACGATCTCACCGCCAGCTTGTTTGTCAGTGGTTTTGTGCCACCAAGTGGCGTCATCACCTTCACCGACACCACGGCCAACACGACTCTCGGCGCAGTCGCCGTAAGTACTGCCAGCCTCACCCCGGCCTTCGACGCTCCCTTATCCATTCCCCTCACCGGCCTAGCAACCTCGGTCGCCGCCGCCGACCTCAACGGCGACGGCATCACCGATCTCGCGGTGGCCGACGCGGTCAACAACAGCGTTCACATCCTGCTCGGAAGCGGACAAGGAGCTTTCGCGGCGCAGACGGACTACGAACTCGGCAGCGACGTTCCAACCTCGATCCTGATTGCCGATGTTAACCATGACGGCGTTCCGGACCTCGTCCTCACCACCACTGGCAACCACATCGACGTCCTGCTAGGCAACGGTGACGGCACCTTCCAGGCGGTAAAGTCTTCCACCCTGCCGATGGTGCCCGCATCCATCGCCCTGGGCGATCTGGATGGCGACGGCATACTGGATCTTGTCGCCGCCGGAGCGAGCGGCACCACCACCCTGACCACATCACACGGCAATGGCGACGGCACCTTCCAGGCGGCAACCAGCTACACCACCGCCATGCTGTACTCCAACATTTCCCTTGTGCTAGGTGACTTCAACGGCGATGGCGCGCTCGACGTGATCCTGCAGAGCAACGGCTTTGAAGTGGACGAATGGTACGGCGTGGGCAACGGAAGCCTGCAAAACAAGGTGGACGTGAGCGGCGTCTACGGCACGATGGTCGCCGCCGATCTCACCGGCAGCGGAAACGCGGACCTGTTCTTCAGCCCATCCTCGGGAATCGCCGCCGTCCAGTTGGGCCGTGGCGACGGCAGCTTTATCCCGCCGCGCTACTATCCAGCGGGAGCCCCTCTGACCTCTGCCGCAGGCGGCGGCATCGCAATCGCCGACTTCAACGGTGACGGCATCCCGGACATCATCATCTCCGGCTCGTTGTTCCTCGGCATTGGAGACGGCATCTTTCAGGAGAGCGCCATTCCCTACAGCGGCGGCTTCACCCTGGTAGCCGACATCAACGGCGATGGCGTCCCCGACCTGCTCACCGTCAGCGCCGGAGCACTCACCGTCCAGTATGGAGGCAGCCAAGTCAGTGCCTCGCTGAGCGAGGTGATGATCCCCGGAGCGGGAATCCACAGCGTGCAGGCCGCCTACATTCCGGCACAGAGTGTTCCCTACACCGGCAGCGTCTCCAATGTGCTGCCATTGCTGGCCGAAGGCGCAACCGCGCCGCCAACATTGCCTCAGAAGCCCCCAGCGCGATTACCATCGCCACCCGTTCGCCCAATCTAGGCGCATCCCCGGCTCTGTTGTCCGAGGCTTCAATTAGCGGCAGCCCATCGTTACTTCGCCCTCTTCCGTCACCGGCGAGATGGCACTCTTGCACCAGCGCCACGCCGATGGTGAAAGACCGCTAGCAGCACCCCCGGAACTTGCCCTTCCCGATTGCATAGCGGGCCTCCACACGCTCCCGGAAGAATTGCTCATAACTCATGATCGGCTCGCCGGGATGCGCCCTCCTCTGATGCTGAACGTAGTACTCGTAATCGGGCACACCGACCATGAGGCGTGCGGTCTGTACCACGCGCTCGCATAACAGGTTGAGCTTGGTCGTCTTTTCTTTAGTCCCCACGGCTGCCTCCTCCCGCAACAGCGACCGCTCCGCCGATCTCGATCGCGGTGCTCTCCGAAATTCCCAGTGACTTGCGGATCTCGATCACGGCGCTCACCACTACCACTAAGACGATCACAACGGACAAGGCAGCCAGTGCGGCATCCAGATAGTCATTGAAGATAACCCGGTTCATTTGAACCAGCGTCTTGGCGGGCGCCAGTACCGTATTGGACGCCAGAGCACTGCTAAACTTCGCCGCATGGCTCAGAAAACCAATCGCAGGATCAGGATCGAACAACTTTTCCAGTCCTGCTGTCACCGTACACACCAGCAGCCAAATCGCCGGCACACTGGTCACCCAGGCGTAGCGTCCACGCTTCATCTTGAACAGGACCACTGTGCAGAATGTGAGCGCGATTGCCGCCAGCATCTGATTGACGGTGCCGAAGAGCGGCCACATGGTGTAGATGCCGCCATAGGGGTCAACGACTCCCGCATACAGGAGATACCCCCAAAGCACACAGGCCAGGGCCGAGCCAATGATGTTGTTCGTCCACGACTTGGTTTCCCGGAAGGCAGGGATGGCGTTGCCGACGAGATCCTGGATCATGAACCGCAGAACCCGTGTACCGGCATCGACCGTCGTCAGGATGAACAGTGCTTCAAAGAGGATGATGAAGTGATACCAGATCCCCATCATGACGTCGCCGCCCAGGAAACTGGACAGGATGCTCGCCATGCCAACGGCAAGCGTCGGAGCACCGCCAGTGCGCGACAGGATGCTAGTCTCGCCGACTTTACTTGCGATTTGCGTCAATACATCGGGAGTCACAGTGAAGCCCCACGACGAGATCACCTGCGCGGCATGGCCGGCAGTGGTACCGATCAGTCCGGCCGAACTGTTCATCGCAAAGTAGACACCCGGATGGATCACGGAAGCGCCGATCATGGACATGATTGCGACCAGCGATTCCATGAGCATGCCGCCATAACCGATAAACGCGATTTGGTTCTCATTCTCGATCATTTTCGGCGTGGTTCCCGACGAGATCAGCGCGTGCCAACCGGAGACCGAGCCACAGGCGATGGTAATAAAGAGGAACGGGAAAAGGCTGCCCGCCCAGACCGGGCCCGTTCCGTCAATAAAGCGCGTGACCGACGGCATCTGCAGGTTGGGATGAACGATGATGACCCCGACCGCCAGCAGACCGATCGTGCCGACCTTGAGGAACGTCGAAAGATAGTCCCGCGGAGCCAGCAGCAGCCACACCGGCAGCACCGAGGCAACAAAGCCATAGCCGATAATGATCAGGGCGAGCGATGTGCCCGATAGGTTAAAGTGAGTCGCAAGCGCCGGTGTCTCGGAGACCGTACGCCCATAGAGGAGCGCCGCCAGGAGTAGCACCACGCCGATGACCGACATCTCGGCGATGCGGCCAGGGCGGATGAACCGGCAATAGACTCCCATGATGAACGCAATCGGGATGGTACAGAAGACGGTGAAGGTGCCCCAGGGGCTGCCCGCCAGGGCCTTGACAACAACGAGCGCGAGCACTGCGAGGATGATCACGCAGATCAGAAGCACGCCCAGACCCGCGATCGTACCAGTGACTGCTCCCATCTCGGACCGTACCATGTCCCCGAGCGAGCGGCCGTCGCGCCGTGTCGACAGGAACAGCACGGTCATGTCCTGCACCGCGCCGGCGAAAACTACGCCCGCCAGAATCCACAATGTTCCCGGCAGATAGCCCATCTGGGCAGCCAGCACAGGGCCAACCAATGGGCCCGCGCCAGCGATTGCTGCAAAATGGTGGCCATAGAGCACATACCGGTTCGTCGGTACGTAATCCAACCCGTCGTTGTGGCGATAGGCCGGAGTCTGCCGCGTCGGATCGACGCCAAGCATCCTTCGTGCGACGAGTAGTCCGTAGAAGCGGTAGGCGATGAGGTAAATACAGACCGAGGCGATCACAAGCCAGGCGGCATTGACGGGCTCTCTTCGATGCAGGGCAACGATCGCGACCGAAATGACGCAGAGCGCAATCGCCGCCGCCCATAACAGCTTGTTCCAAACACCGGACGCGGTGTCGTCCATGATTTTGTTCATTGCCGTCCTCCAAATGTGCTTGCGGACGCTGCTGGACCGGCTTCACATAAGTGGAGATGGAATCGCTCGCCTTCAGCAGTGATGCGGCGATCATCCAGCATCATCGCCTTGGCGGCGATGAATGCGCTGTAGTACCGATAGGCTAGGGCGTGTACACAGAGCGCGCCGAGTAGGATAGGAAAGGTGTTCATTGAGAACCCTCCTGGTTCCAGTTGCGAGACCTTTCAGCTCCGGCGGCGAATCAGCTCTGAAGCCGCCTGAACCGAAAGCTACAGAACTGGACACTATATCAGAGGGGAATGTCTCAGCCGCGCAAGGATGCCGCAACCGACTTCTTCATCTCCTTGAGTCCATCCAGAGCATCCAGGTTGTCCGCCCCGAAATGGGTGGAGGCAGTACCCCTGAACCATTGACCCCTGCGGCAATACCCGAGGAGGCAGCCGATGACCAGAGATGTTGTCCAATAAAGCAATCCTTGCGAACCATTACCTATCTGGTTACCGCGTTCCCAGAACACTATTGCCGCGTTCGCCAATCGTTCCCCGCGAGCAGCCATGTTGCCTGATCGCCCGAGCCACGTGCTCTCCAGCGGAATATGTTTTGTCCTTGCCCGGCGGTATGCTCACGCGAGTCAGCAATCCTGTATTACGAAGGTACTACGAAACGCGATTTATGAGCTTTGTTTCCCTTGACTTGGGTGTACACTGCATGACGAGAGACTCTGTTTTTCTTGCAGCGCAGGCGCTTTATGAGAGATGAGCATCCACGGACATTGTCACTGGCCACGGTCAGGCGGAGAACACAGCCTGCGAATTCGAGCGCTGGCTTTACCCTCCTCGAAATTATGGTAGTTCTGACCATCGCCCTCATCATGCTTAAGATCTCGATGCCTATCATAAACAGCAGTATGAGTAACCTGCATCTTGGCTCGTCCGCCACTAACTTGGCCGGTGCGATTCAGAGCGCGCGTTACCAGGCGATCTCCACGGGATGCCCTATGCAAGTCGCGGTACTCTACGCCCGGCAGTCCGGCCAGCAGACCTATCAGGTCTCAGCCGAGAGCATCACCGGGACACCGCCCGCATGCAGTGCAACCTTCGTCAACTATTGCCAAAACTCATCGCTGACTGTCTGCCCGGTCCCGTTTACGACCTCGGAGATCACCGTCACCTCCGTCGCTGGGATTGCCCTTAGCGCTACCACTCCCAGCGTGTCCGTGCAATTGAATCCGAGCGGAACGGTATCGATCGTTGGAAGCGCGGTGTCGGCACCCTACCTGCTCGTTCTGTCGCAGGCCAATGGGGGCGAAACCAAGACCGTCAACGTCTCAGGAGTGGGTTATGTTAAAGTCACCGCTCCCTAGACGGAGCTGCTCACAGGGTTTCACGCTGCTGGAAGTGGTGATCGCCATGTCGATTCTTATCGTCGGCATCTCCGCCATGGCGGCGCTGTCGGCAGCGATGCTCACCCGGGGCCGTCAGTCGAAGTACATGAGTCTGGCCGGAACCTTGGCCTCGGAGAAGCTGGAGGACTTGAATCGCTGGAGTAACTCTGTCGACCCGGTCTCCGGTCTAGACACAAGCGATCCCCAAATCTGCGTGGAAAGTCCTGCTACCACGGAAGGTAGCCTCAGCGCGGACACGACGACATCCATCACCTGCGGATCATCGACGGAGAGCGTCAACTATTTCGACGATGTGAACATCGACGTCACCGACACCGCCGCCGATTGCAATAGCGGAAGCAGCGGATGCTTCGCGGAGACGACTTCGGTCACGACGGCTGGCGTCACCACCTATTACACGACTTACCATTCGCCGAATGGCACGATTAGCAGCCCCCCAGTGACCAACACCGTTGCTCCCAGCAATATGACTTTTCATCGGCGTTGGATCATTGAGGCCAACCCGGTCATCGGCGGCACGGTTGCAACCGGGGTGCGACGCATTACCGTAGCGGTCACGTTGCTGGACAAATCGGTATCCCCGGGCGTGGTCAACTTTCAGATGAGTGTGGTGCGGCCATGAACAAAGCTTTTGCAACCGGGTTCGTCACGGGAGAGAGGCGCAAGGAGCGGGTTGAGCGTGGTACATCTCTGATCGAACTGATGGTCGCGGTTGCGGTTTTCATCGTCATCAGTACCGCGGCTTTCTTGCTGCTCAACCAACAGCAAAACGCATCGATCGGAGTGAATGGGCGGGTGGGACTGAATTTGGCGCTTCGTAACTCAGTCTCAATGCTGCAAATGGATCTGGCGAACGCGGGCAGTTACTACTACCAGATCGCGAATAATCCATCCGGCGCTCTGGGCGTAACCCTGGTCAATAATGTTGTTACCGCGGGTTCGGGTTCGGGCTGCTATACCGCTCCCACTGGCGCTTCCATTATCGGCACCTATGGCGCGAGTTGTTTCGATACGCTGAATATCATCCAGGTCGATAGCACATATCCCGTCTTGAACGCCACCGACAGTACCGGGGGTGTCGGCACCGCAAACTGCTCTCAGACAAATTCCGGGAATGCCTATGGTCAACTGGGTGCCCTGAATGCTGCCACGCTGCCCTACAAGATAGGCGATCAGTTGCTTTTGATTCAGAATGGCGGCCAGCAGTATACCTCGGTCATATTGACGGCGGTCCCAACCGTCTCCGGCAACGCCATCAAATTCACATTCCATCCAACGACCAGCACAACGGTCGTCGCCGGAGGCCCGCTGACTGCCGGAACCGTCATCAGCGGGGTCAACACCCTACAATATGATCCGCTGAACATCTCGGCTTGCAGTAACACCACACCCTGTCCACCCACCAGCGTAGGAACTGTTTATCTGACCCAACAGTTCTGTGGTGGAGGGAGCGCCGGGATAGGGGATTTTATTTTTAAGCTTGCGCCCATCACCTACACGGTCAATTCGGCGGCAACCGATTATGCCGGGAATCAAAACCCTACTCTGCAGCGCACGCAAGGTGGAGTTACTACCAACGTGATGGAACAGGTGATTGGATTCAAAGTGGGCGGGACGGTCTGGAATGACCCTACCACCAGTCCCAACCAGACATACTACAATTACGATGCGTCTTCCTACACTCTTGATCCCGGCTCGACGGGTGCGAATAATGGCGCGAATGCGTATCAGTTTACCCTTCTGCGCTCGATCCGTGTTTCTTTGATCGGACGAACCGCTCCGGTCTACACCCACAATTATGTGTATCGCAACACGTTCGATAATGGCCCATACCAGGTCCAGGGGTCGGTTATAGTCGTCAACCCGCGCAACATGAATTTCTGAGGAACTACGATGAGAATAGAATCAGCACTCTTCCGTAGGCAGTCCGTGCGAAAGGTTAAGAGCGGCACTCTCCCGGTCGTCCGCAACAGGAGCGCGCGAGGCATCGCGCTGATCACGAGCCTGCTGCTGCTGATCCTGATGAGCGTTCTTGGCCTTGGAATGGTGCTCTCGGTTAATTCCGACATGTTGATCAATGGCTACTACGGAAACTACCGGAGCGCATATTACTCGGCCGATGCCGGTTTGAACGTCGCCCGGCAGGCCCTACAAACCCAGATCCAGGCGCAGGTCAGTTTGACTCCCTGCGCGGCATGGGGAACCGGCGCCGCTCCAGGATGCACGACGCTCCCCATCGCCAATGCAACGACGGCTGCGAGCACTGCTCTTACCAATGTTTTGGCGACCTGGGGCGGCAGCTTTCATAGCTGGGGCGGCAGCAATTCAACCACTATCAACTCAGGACAGTCAGCCACCTCGTGGCCGGGCGGGTTCATGCTTTCGCCCAATTCCACCTTTGCCCCCGCAACGACTCCTACGACCTGCGGTACCGGCGGCTGCACCTATACGTTCCAGTACAACCTTATTGCATTAGGCCAAGGCAACGGTCTTCAGCAGGTCCAAACCAAGGAAATGGGAACCCTGGCGATCACGGTTACTCCTGCCACCGTCTCTTCCGGGGCCACGACGACAACAACAAGTTTCTCGTCCTTTGGAGCATTCATTAGCAATTTCACCGCCAACACGAACCCGCTTGTCTATGGCACCATCACCGGCCCGCAGTTTACAAATGGCTCGTGGAACTTTGGCTCGGGAGGAAGTTACATTTTTACAGACACCGTTGCCCAAGCTGGCCCGACGGTATCGTATGACTTCACCAGCGGGGGCGGCTACCACTATGTAGACTCCGCCAACACCAGTGCTACCTATAACTCAACAACCATCGCGCCCAACTTTCAGGAAGGCTTGATTGTGAATGCGGCGACCGCTCCTCTGCCCACCGATGACTTCAGCCAGCAGTGGGCGGTGCTTGATAGCACGGGCTGCGGTGAGGGCAGCAACGTATGTGGCAGTTCCACAAGCCCCGATCCTCCCGCCGTCACCAATGCAAACCGCAATGCACACCTTAAGAACATTAGTGGCACTGCGTACCCCACCGGCGGAGCCACCACGGGAGTTTATCTCCCCTACAGCGGAACGGCTGCGGCCGGCACGATGACTGGCGGGGGCTTCTATCTGGAAGGTGGTGCGACCTCGATCACGCTAGCCCCTGGGACCGATAGTCATGGGAACCCAACCCAGATTTACACCATCGTACAGGGTACGACCACGACCACGATCACCACCGACATCGCGCTGAATACCACGACGATGAATAGCGGCTCCACGACCACCACCCTGACAGGCGTCCCGATGAGCGACGTGACGGGGACGCCGACAGCTCAAACCTTGGTATACGCGAACGGGGACATTGGCGGACCTAGCGGCGGAGGAAACTATACCGGCATTAGCGGTCCGGGCCAGGGGCTAGCCGCAATTCAAAACGGCGTGGCGCTCACGGTGGTTGCCAACGGCGACATTAACGTTGTCGGCGACCTCCTCTACAGAGAAGAGCCTGTCACCCTTAATACAGCCGACACTTTGATCCCGGCAAACAACTACGGCCAGGTACTCGGGCTGTTTACTCAGTCCGGGAATCTCGTGCTCAACAGCACATACTCCAATAACAATCTGGAAATCGATGCGGCGATGGCCGCCGTCGGTAGTGGTTGCACCTCCGGCGAGTGCGGGCTCGAAACTCCCGGCAACGGCATCAATACGCTTAACATTGTGGGCGGAAGAATGGAAGCTTTCGCGCACGGCGTGACCATCAACACGTCTAACACTTACTACGATCGAAGATTCCTTACCCCGGGGTTTGGACCGCCCTGGTTCCCGTCGACCCAGGTGAGCACAAGTGTGATTCCCGCGGTGCCGGGTGTTCCAGTTGTTTCGTTGACACCTTCGCGGCTGCAATGGTCCACTTCGCCGCAGAACTAACGCGGACGGTCGAGCCTTACGTTGCTTCGAGCAGCGATGCCAGGCCTTTCAGGTCTTTGATCACGATCTGCCTGGCATCGACGTCGATCAGGCTCTCTGCCTGCAAGCGCATTAGGTTGCGCGAAACTAACTCGCGGACGGTTCCGAGTTGATTGGCCAGCTCCTGATGGCTGCCAGGCAGCAGAATCTCGATGCCTCGCGCGCCTGGCTTGCCATCGCTCTGCGCCAGCCGCACCAGCATCGCGACCAGCCGCTGGCGAATGGTGGTGAAGGATAGTTCCTCGATGATGCCGACGAGCCCGCGCAGCCTGGCGCCGACAAAGGCCAGCACCTTGAGCGCAACTTCGGGATGATCGAGACAATAATCGTGGAAATCCTTGCGTGAGATGAATGCAATCTCGGTGTCTTCCAAGGCAATGACGGAAGCCGGATAAGGTCCGCCATCAAAGACCGGCACCTCGGCCACGGTTTCGCCTGCGCCATTGACGGCCAAGAACCTGTTCGCGGCCACTCGCCGAGGTTTTGAAGATCCGCACCCGGCCTTGTGAGATGATGTGCAATCCCTTGCACGGCTCGCCTTCGTAAAACAGAGATTCGCCAGAGTGGAAAATCTTCCTTGTGGTTCGCGCGGCCAGTAATTGCAGTTCCGGTGAAGAGAGATTGGAAAACAGGGCTGTCTTCTGCAGGATGGCCGCCAGATCGATGCGTTCAGTTGGCACTGGAACCCCTCGCGTGTAGATATTGTAAGCTCCATTGTATTGCGTTTTGTATTGCGTTGCGCTGCAAGTGACTTTGGTCGCTGCGGCTCAGGCGGCGTTCTCCTATTCTGAGGACTCAAGGAGATTGAAATGCCTACCCTGACTGAAACCGTCCGTGAGATTGCACTGAACCAGCCCTCGTCCATTCGAGTATTCGAGCAGTTTGGAATTGACTACTGCTGCGGAGGGCGAAAGCCTCTCGCAGTCGCCTGCACAGAGCAGGATATCGAAATCGGCAGCCTGCTGGCTGCGCTGGAATCGGCTGCGGAAACGCCGGACGCGGGTGCGAAGGACTGGAACAATGCCTCCCTTGAAAGCCTCGTCGAGCACATCACGTCCACCCATCACGAGTATGTGAAGAGAGAGCTGCCGCGCCTGGACACGCTGGCCAAAAAGGTCGTTGCACGGCATGGTTCCAACCACGCTGAAGTAGCGGAGATTCATGCCGCGTTAATGAAGTTGGACGCGGAACTGACGCAGCACCTTGCCAAAGAGGAGTTGGTTCTGTTTCCCTACATCGCAAAACTCGAGCGCGCCCTGTTGAATGGAGAGGCCAGACCGCATGGTTGCTTTGGAACGGTGGCAAATCCGATTGCGATGATGACCCAGGAGCACGATGCGGCAGGAGCACTGCTCGCGGAAATCAAACAATTGAGCCGTGGTTTCACTCCACCTGCGGACGCCTGCACGACCTTTCACGCATTCTATGCCGGCCTCAAGGAATTCGAGCAGGACCTTCATCAGCACATTCATCTGGAGAACAACATTTTGTTCCCGCGTGCGATTGAGATGGAAGCCTCGGAAGGCTAAGCTCGTCCCGGCTCCACCCTTGCGGAGGAGCCGGCTTATTTTGCCGCGGCTTTCCTCTGCAGCGGCGCTGCGGTGCGCATGTTTCGACTTCCGCAACTGCTCCCAGTCCGCCTCTGTCTGGTCGGCATATGCCACGGCAAAGTCCGCCAGCGCATCCGCCAGGCTATCGCCCGTTGCCGATGTATCCCATGATCATCTGCACATCTCCGGAGCGCGCGTGTCCACGCGCCAGCAACTCTCCGCAAACCTCGCGCATAGGCAGCCAAACCGGGCCCCTTCAGCACTTCCATTTCAATTGCGGCCTTGTGGTCGTTTAGTTGGCGCACCAGGTAGTCGCGATTGGCAATCGTCGTCCATCCCAGCAGGGGATCGGATGGGCATCTGCATCGCAAGCTGTCCCTCGGCGACCAGACGGCCCCAGTGCGACTTCTTCGGCTCATCATTCAAATAGCGCAGGTAGGCCGAGCCCACCTCTTCCTTGATCTGCAGAAACAGCGGGTCGCCTGGGCCATTGCCTTCCATGTAAATGCAGTAGTCGCGGGTTCCCACGCTGCCCGTGCCCACCACCTTGAAGCACACGTCGATGGGCCGGTACTGCGCCAGAAGATGTCGCCGCTCGGGCAAGAGAGTCTCGCGGTACTCTTTCATCGCGGCCAGCACCTGGCGTTGCTCTGCGATCCGCCAATCCGGTAGAGCAATGGCTTGTGCTCGCGGAAGATGCGTCCTGTTCCCCGCTTCGCTGGAACCGTCAGGCTCTCCAGAGATGTGCGTCGGAGTCGCACGCTCGGCCTTCATCAGAACGTCGGCAAGCGGCGCCACCTTCATCAAGCGATGCACCTGGTAGCGAGCCATCTCCAGCACCGGCAGTTCGGCAAGGATGCGCGCGAATTTCTGGTAGCGCTCAACGAACGCCAGCACCGCATCCCTGGCGAAGCCGTCCTTTGGCGCCCGCTTCCCTGCCCGCCAGCACCAGGCTGGTCGCCAGACGCTTCAAGTCCCACTCAAACGGCGCACGCGTCGTCTCGTCAAAATCGTTGATGTCGAAGACCAGCCGTCCATCCGGCGCGGCATACGCTCCCAGGTTGCGCACGTGAGCATCGCCGCAGATCTGGTTCACGATGCCGGTGTTGGGCAGCATCGCCAGGTCGGCCGCCATCACCGGAACGGCTCCGCGAAAGTATCCAAACGGCGAGGCCAGCATCGTTCATACTTCAGCGGAACCAGCGCCGGAACCCGCCCGCACATGCTTTCTTCCAGCAGCTTCAGAGGATCATGGCGGCGCAGTTTCGCGTCCCACAGCCCGTGAGTGCTGCCGCTTCATTTGCTTGCGGCGCGCTTGGCCTGCGGCGCGCCTCTCTTCGGAGGGCCAATGTGTGTGACGCGGAAGATTCGCCATAGCAGGGCTGAACATACACCCTCGTCGGGCTCTATTTCAAACGCGCACAAAAAAATGGCCTCTCGCGAGGCCATCTTCTGCTGCTGCTTGCTACGGCTGAGTCGCTAGCGTGATGCGCGCTTCTGCAGCGGGATATTTCGAGTCCAGATCCAGGTTCAACTCCAGCACGTTGACCCGGGCCTCTCCCAGGAAGTGAAACTCGCGCTCCTTCGGTGTGCTGATGAACCAGCGCCAGCAATTGTTCTTCGCTGATGCCGCGCTCCTTGGCGACGCGCGGCGCCTGGAACTCGGCGTTGGCGGGCGTGATATCCGGGTCCAGTCCGGAAGCCGACGTCGTCACGTAATCGGCCGGAACCGGCTTGCCGGGGTTCTCGCTCTGGGCCGCGGCCACGTCCTGCTTTCACGCGATCCACCAGCTTCTGGTTGGTCGGGCCTAGATTGGTGGCGCCGGAGTTGGCCGCGTCGTATCCGTTCGTGCCCGCGGCCGAGGCGCGCGGATGAAAATATCCCGCGCCGGTAAACGGCTGCGCAATGATTCGCGAGCCAATCACCTTGCCGTCTTGCACGATCAGCTGTCCGTTCGCCTTGTCGGGAAACATCACCTGCGCCAGCGCCGGTGACCACCAGCGGATACACCAGCCCGAAGCAGAATGGTCGTAACTACGGTCATCAAAATCGCGGTAATGAGATTCCGTTTCATCGTTCACCTTCCGCCTACGCCAGCCCCATGCTGGTAATCAGAATGTCGATCAGCTTGATGCCGATAAAGGGCGCGATAATTCCGCCCACGCCGTAGATGAGCAGGTTGCGCCGCAGCAGCGCCGCCGCCCCCATCGGACGGTACTGTGATGCCCTTCAGCGCCAGCGGGATCAGCATGATGATGATGATCGCGTTGAAGATGACCGCCGAAAGCACCGCCGACTGCGGCGTTCTTCAGGTGCATGATGTTCAGCGCGTTCAGCACCGGGAAGGTCACGGCAAACATCGCGGGAATGATCGCGAAGTATTTGGCAACGTCGTTGGCAATCGAAAACGTCGTCAGCGCGCCGCGCGTCATCAGCAGTTGCTTGCCGATGCCCACAATCTCGATCAGCTTGGTCGGGTTGGAGTCGAGATCGACCATGTTGCCGGCCTCTTTCGCCGCCTGCGTGCCGGAGTTCATCGCCACGCCCACGTCGGCCTGCGCCAGCGCGGGAGCGTCGTTGGTGCCGTCGCCGGTCATCGCCACCAGCTTGCCGTCGGCCTGCTCCTTGCGGATCAGGTCCATCTTGTCCTTGGGCGTGGCCTGGGCAAGAAAGTCGTCCACGCCGGCCTCGCGCGCAATCGCCGCGGCGGTCAACGGATTGTCGCCGGTAATCATGACCGTGCGAATTCCCATCGCCCGCAGCTGGTCGAAGCGCTCGCGCATTCCGCCCTTGACGATGTCCTTCAGCTCGATCACTCCCAGCGCGCCGCGCTGCCGCTCCGCCACCACCAGCGGAGTGCTGCCGGCGCGCGCAATCTCATCCACCAAGGTCCCGCACCTCCGGGGCAAACGTGCCCTGCGTTCTCCTGCACGTAAGCGTTCGATGGCGTCCACCGAGCCCTTGCGAATCTGGAAGCCGTTCAGGTTCACGCCGGACATCCTGGTCTGCGCCGTGAAGGGAACAAACTCGGCATGATGCTCGTGCAGTTCACGCCCGCGCAGGTTGTACTTCTCCTTCGCCAGCACCACGATCGAGCGGCCTTCCGGCGTCTCGTCGGCGAGCGAGGAAAGCTGCGCCGCATCGGCCAGCTCCGCTTCGGTAACTCCCGGCGCGGGCACAAAGCGCGAGGCCTGACGATTGCCCAGCGTGATGGTGCCGGTCTTATCGAGCAGCAGCGTGTTGACGTCGCCGGCGGCTTCCACGGCGCGGCCGGACATGGCGAGCACGTTGTGCTGCACCAGCCTGTCCATGCCCGCGATTCCAATCGCCGAAAGCAGTCCGCCAATCGTCGTCGGAATCAGGCAGACCAGCAGCGAGACCAGCACGAACACGGTTTGCGGCGCGCCCGAATAAATGGCAAACGGCTGCAGCGTGACCACCGCCAGCAGAAAGACGATGGTCAGTCCGGCGAGCAGAATGTTCAGCGCGATCTCGTTCGGCGTCTTCTGTCGTCTCGGCGCCTTCCACCAGGGCGATCATGCGGTCCAGGAACGTCTCGCCGGGGTTGGAGGTGATCTTCACCTTGATCTGATCGGAGAGCACGCGCGTGCCGCCGGTCACCGCCGAACGGTCGCCGCCGGATTCACGAATCACCGGAGCCGATTCGCCGGTGATCGCCGACTCATCGACCGACGCGATGCCGTCGATGATCTCGCCGTCGCCGGGGATAAACTCTCCGGCCGAGACCAGCACCACGTCCTGCGCCCGCAGGACGGAGCTGGCAACCTGCTCCACCCCTCCATCGGCCAGTCAGGCGATTGGCGACGGTTTCCGAGCGAGCCTTGCGCAGCGTATCCGCCTGCGCCTTGCCGCGCCCCTCGGCCATGGCCTCGGCAAAGTTGGCAAACATCACGGTGAACCACAGCCAGAGCGTGATCTGCAGATTGAACTTGAACGCCTCGTGCGGGCGCAGGATCAGCAGAATCGTGGTGATCACGCTGCCCACCTCAACCACGAACATGACGGGATTGCCCATCATCTTGCGCGGGTTGAGTTTGAGCACGGAATCAATGGCCGCTCCGCGAACGATGGTCGGATCCCAGATGGACTTGCGACTTTTCGCTGTGCTCGACATGATTTCCTTAGAAGGCCTTTCCTGCATTCATCATCAGGTGCTCAAGAATTGGTCCAAGGCTGAGCGCGGGGAAAAACGTCAGCGCGCCCAGAATGAGAATGACTCCGATCAGCAGAACGCTGAACAGCGGCGTGGTAACCGGAAACGTTCCTACCGACGGCGGAACGTATTTCTTCTTCGCCAGGCTGCCGGCAATGGCCAGCATCGGAATCTTCATCAGGAAGCGCCCGCCCAGCATCGCAAACCCAAGCGCGATGTTGTACCAGGTTGTGTTGGCGTTCAGGCCGCCGAAGGCCGATCCGTTGTTTCCGGCGGCCTCGGTGAACGCATAGAGAATCTGTGAAAGCCCGTGCGGTCCCGGATTGGCGATGGACGAGGTGCCGAACGGCTTCACGCTGGAGATCGCCGGTCAGTACCAGGATAATGAGCGGGAAGATGAGCGCGAACAGCATAGCCATCTTCACCTCGTACGCCTCGATCTTCTTGCCCAGATACTCCGGCGTTCGTCCGACCATCAGGCCGGCGATGAAGACGGTCAGTATGACGAAACACCACCATGCCGTACATGCCCGAACCGACGCCGCCGAAGATGACCTCACCCAGCGAGATGTTGATCAGCGGAATCATTCCGCCCAGGGGAGTAAACGAATCGTGCATGCTATTGACCGCGCCGCAACTGGTGTCCGTGGTGACCGTGGCCCAGAGTGCGGAATTGGCGATGCCGAAGCGCACCTCCTTGCCTTCCATGTTGCCGCCCGTCTGCATCGCGCTGGCGTGCTGATCCACGCCGTGCAGCAGCGGATTGCCCTGCGCCTCCGCCCAGTAGGCGACCGTCACGCCCGCCAGAAACAGCACGGCCATCGCGCCCCACACCGCCCAGCCATGCCGCAGCGAGCCGGTCATGTGGCCCAGCGTGTAGGTAAGTCCGGCGCCGATGGCAAAGATAGCAGAACATCTCAATCAGGTTCGTGAGCGGCGTTGGGTTCTCAAACGGATGAGCGCTGTTGGCGTTGAAGAAGCCGCCGCCGTTGGTGCCAAATTCCTTGATGAACTCCTGCGAAGCCACCGGCCCTTGCGCGATCGTCTGATCGGTCACCGTGTCCATCACCGGCTTGCCGTCGGCGTCCAACCGCCGGCTTGCCATCGGCGCCCAGGTGCGGAACCTGCTGCGGCTCCACGATCTTCACCGTGTCGTACGGCTTCAGGTTCTGCACCACTCCCTGCGACACCAGCACCAGCGCGCCAACCACGCAGAACGGCAGCAGCACCCACAGCGTGCAGCGAACCAGGTCCACCCAGAAGTTTCCGATGGTCTTCATCTCGCGCCGCGCGATGCCGCGAATCAACGCAATCGCCAGCGCGATGCCGGTCGCCGCCGAAACGAAGTTGTGATACGCCAGCCCGGCCATCTGGGTGAAATAGCTCATCGTGGTTTCACCCGCAGTAGGCCTGCCAGTTGGTATTGGTGGTAAACGACGCCGCCGTATTCAACGCCAAGGATCGGCGGACTGACGGCTCCCAGTTTCTGCGGATTGAACGGCAGGAAGCCCTGCACGCGCTGGATCAGGTAGAGCAGCAGCATGGAGACCACGCTGAACAGCAGCATGGCAACGGCATACTCGGTCCAGGCCATTTCGTGCTCTTCATCCACGCCGGTGGTGCGGTAGATCAGTTTCTCGACCGGCCGCAGCACCGGGTCCAGAAAGGTCTTTTCGCGGTTGAACACGCGCGCCATGAAGAGGCCGAGCGGCTTGGTCACGGCCAGGACCAGCAGCAGGAAAAACGCGATTTGCAACCATCCGTTGATGGTCATCTCAGAATTTCTCCGGACACAGTAGTGCGTAAGAGCAGATACACCATCATCAGCGCGGTCACCGCCAGCATCACGATCGTTTCCATCTCCATCTCCCTTATCTGATGCGCTCACAAAAGTGAACGTAGCCAATCGACAGCGCGAAGAAAACAATTGTGATCACCACAAATCCAAAATCCTGCATCATTCGCTCTCCTAGCAGCCGCGAACACCGCGCTGCCACTTCCTTTTTCAGTTGGAATTCGATTCGCGCTATGAAGCCGGCTAAGAATTCTAAAAAGTTCCTAAGCGGGTCCGCTTCGGAATCGCTTCCAACGTTGGCCCGCCTTTCGGCAAACTGTCCGGCAGACATCGTAACCCCATTACGCTTCCTTGAGCTGAGATCTTTGGTCGCGATGAAGGGATGCGTCTGGAATGCCGGACGGAGAGCTGTGGGCCAGCTCTGCATTGGAATGAACCAGAGTGAGCGCAGGCGCCGAAGCGTAAGCGCCGGCTCCGGAGCGACGGAACGGTAGGTGGAGATGCGCTCGAGTCTCGCCGTTGACCGCCTGCGTTCGGCTCTCGATTCCGGCTTCAAGCGCGAAGAGGAATCGAAGCAGAAAGAGAACGGCCACCACGCAGATCGAGATAAACGTCGCCAGGACCAACATACGAACCTCCCAGGCGGGCGAGCCATTGAACTCTGCTTCGTCCAGCCTTCAATTCGATTGGATATCGACCTGGCCTAAAGCACGAATAAAGAGTGCCTTAATTGTTCCTAAACGCAGAGGGAAGGAAGTGCGGAAACAGAGGTGAATAGCGACGGTCGGCAGGCAGCGCAGTTCCGGGAAGCGGACTACTTCGTGATCGCCCGGTTCGAAGCGGTAGCCGACCCATTTTTCGGTCACAATGTAGCGAACCGAGCCATCTTCCGGCTCAAGCTTCTTGCGGAGATGATTCATGAAGACGTGCAGATACTCCGGCTGTTGCGTGCTCATTCCGCCCCACACCGCGGCCAGCAGCGTGTGATGGGTGATCACCCTGCCAGGATTTTTCGCCAGGTAGCTGAGCAGATCGAATTCCTTCGGAGTCAGCCGCACCTCACGGCCGCGCACCGTCACCAGCCGGGTCAGCAGATCGATGTGAAAATCACCGGCTTCGATCTTGCTCGCGTTTTCTTCCTGCGCCGGACGGGCTGCCCGGCGCAGCCCGGCGCGAACCCGGGCCACCAGTTCATTCATGTTGAAAGGCTTGGTTACGTAGTCGTCGGCCCCGAATCCAGGGCCTCGACCTTCGGTTTTTCCTCGCCGCGAACCGAGAGCACGATGATGGGAACCGCGGACTTGCTGCGGATTCTGCGGCACAGCTCCAGCCCGCCCATGTTCGGCATGGAAAGATCGGTGATGACCAGATCCGGCGTCCATTCCCGCATCACTTCCAGCGCCTCGTCGCCGTCGCCCGCGGTCCTCACGTTGTAACCGTGGCCGGAGAGCGCCGTCCGCAGCACGCGCGTAATCTGCGACTCGTCGTCCACCACCAGAATGTTGCGCTGCGCGTCGTTGGCGTCATGCGTCATTTCGGCTCCTGGGTCACAATATGCACGTCCACCGCCGGAGCATCGCGAAGAAAATCGTGAATGGCCGAAAGGTAGAGGAATTTTCTCCATCCGGTCAGCGCCGAGCGGCCAAACACCACCTGCGTAATATGCTTCTCGCGCACGATCTTGGCCACTTCCGCCGCAACCTTCTTGCCCTGCGTCTTCACGATCTGCGCGCCCAGGTTTTCGGCAAAGCGGATGTTTTCCTCCAGCGTCCGCCGATATTCGGGAGCATCGTCGCGGCCAATGTCCACGTACACCACAAAGAATTCCGCCCCGATCCTCTCCGCCATCCTGGCGGTGCGCGCAATCAGATACTGCGCGATCGGATTCGAACTGATGCAGACCGCGATCCGCTCCGTGATCGGCGTGCGGTTCTCGATGTGCTCCTTCTCCATGTAGCTTTCAAGGCTGCGGTCCACCACGCTGCCCACCTGCCGCAGCGCCAGTTCGCGCAGCGCGATGAGATTTCCCGGACGGAAGAAGTTCGAGAGCGCACGGTCGCTGCGCTCCAGCGGATAGATATCGCCGCGCCTCATGCGGGCCTGCAGCGCTTCCGGAGTCAGGTCGGCGAGAACGATTTCGTCCACCCGCTGCATCACCCAGTCCGGAACCGTCTCCCGCACCACGACTCCGGTGATGCGTCCCACCAGCGGCGTCACGCTCTCAATGTGCTGCACGTTCATCGTCGAAATCACGTCGATCTCCGCGTTCAGCAGATCCATCACGTCTTCGTAGCGCTTGCGATGCTTGCTGCCTTCGATGTTGGTATGGGCCAGTTCGTCCACCAGCACGATTTCCGGATGAAGTTCCAGAATCGCGTCGACGTCCATTTCGTCGAAGGTGGTTCCCTTGTAAACCAGTTGTTTTCGCGGCACCGCGGGCAATCGTCCGGCAAGTTCGGCGGTCGCCGGACGGCCGTGGCTTTCCACCACTCCGATCACCACATTTTCGCCGCGGCTGTAGCGCCGAATGCCCTCGCTCAACATGCTGTAGGTCTTGCCAACACCGGGAGCATAGCCGAGGAAGAGCTTGAAAAGTCCTCGCTTCTTGGTTGGCGCGGTTTCTTCCAGCCACTGTTCGGGTGTCTTCTGCATACCGCGCCTATTGTCAAGCAAGAACCAGGAATTGTCGAATACGCTACAATTCCGAGCTGTGAACAAGCTCCTGCAGACCCAAGCCGCCCGCTATCTGTCTTCCTGTGCTTTGGTGGCCGTACTGGTCGCCTTCTGCCGCTTCCTGCACGCCAATGCCAGTACCGCCGGATTCGCATTCCTGCTCGCCGTGCTGGTGGTTTCCGCCGCCTGGGGACTGCGTTGCGCGATTTTTCTTTCCGTCGTCGCCACCCTGGCCTACAACTTCTTTTTCCTGCCGCCGATTGGCACCTTCACCATCGCCGATCCGCAGAACTGGATTGCGCTCTTCACCTTTCTGCTCACTGCCATCATTGCCAGCCAGCTCTCCGAACGTGCGCGGCGGGAGACCGACAACGCCAACAGCCGCCGCCGCGAACTGGAGCAGCTCTACGCCTTCAGCCAGCAGATGCTGACCGCGGACAACGTGCTCGGCCTGGTCAATGCAATTCCCGTCAAGGTGGTCGAGATCTTCGGCGCCGACTTCGCCGGAATGTTCTCCGTCACACAGCAAGAAGGTGTACTACTCCGACCTGCGTGCGCAAGAGCTGATCTCCAGCGAGGATCTGCAGCGCGTCTGCAGCCGCGGCGAGCCGGTCAGCGACCCCGCCAAGAACCTTCGCATCCGTCCCCTGCGCATCGGACTCCGCTCGGTGGGCGCGCTCGCCGTGGTCGGCGGAAACCTTTCGACGCGAGAGCCTGGAGGCCATTGGCAGCCTGGTCGCCATCGCCATCGAGCGTGCCGGAGCCGTGGAGAAGCTGGCCCATTCCGAGGCCGGACGCGAGAGCGAGCGCCTTCGCTCCATCCTCCTCGATTCGGTCACCCACGACTTCCGCACGCCGCTCACGGCCATCAAGGCTTCGGCGCAGTCGCTGCTGAGCGACGCCGAACTCGACGAGGCATCCACGCAAAGAGTTGCTGACGGTCATCAATGAAGAGAGCGACCGGCTGGACCGGCTGGTGGGCGAGGCCGCGCAAATGTCTCAGCTCGACGCCCACGCCGTGGAGCTGAACCTGCAGCCGCATGACATCCGCGAGGCCATCGATGCCGCGCTGGAGACCAATCAGAAATCGCTTGCACGGCACGAGGTGAAGCTGAATGTAAGCGACCGCTTGCCCCGGGTGAAGATGGACCTGCGGCACACCGAGGAGATCCTTTCGCAGCTGCTCGATAACGCCGGCAAGTATTCGCCGCGCGGCACGCCCATCACCATCACCGCCGAGGTGCAGGGAAACATGCTGGTCACCAGCGTGGCGGACCAGGGACCGGGGATCGACGCCATCGACCAGAACATGATCTTCGACAAGTTTTATCGCGGACGCGGCCAGCGCCAGAGCGTGCAGGGCACGGGCATGGGCCTCGCCATCGCCAAGGCAATTGTGGAAGCGCACGGCGGCACCATCTCGTTGACCACCCAGCCGGGCCGCGGTTCGGTGTTCTCCTTCACCCTGCCGCTGAACCGTTGAGGCCGGGCTCTGGCACTCACTCGGGCGATGACGATCCATCGCCCCTGCTCCTTCAGCGCCTCCGTCTCCCGCAGCGCGCGCTCGCGCAGCACCAGGTAGTCCGCCTTGGCCACGCGGTTCAGCGGCATCTGCCCCGGATCGAGCAGCACGTAATGATGCGGCCGCATATAGGCGGCGAGCCCGCGCGCATGCCGCTCCAGTTGAGACCGCTCCGAGCCTCGCTGCCCGGCCGCGTCTCCACAAAGGCGACGATCGCCTCCGAGATGACCGGGTGCGGCACACCCACCGCGGCGCACAGCGCAACTCCCTCCAAGCGCGCAGAAGTGGTTCTCAACGTCGCCTGGGAAAACCTGGTAGCCCGCGGGCTTCATGATCAGCTTCGCGCGTCCGGCCAGGTGCAGTCCCGCTGCATCGCGAAAGCCCATGTCTCCCGTGTAGAGATAGCCGTCGCTGGAGATCGCCTCCGCCGTCGCCGCCGGGTCGTTGACGTATCCCAGAAACGTCTGCGGCCCGCGGAAGCAGACGTGCCCCAGCGTCTCCGTCCGGCAGCTCTTCCCCGGCCGCGCCGTTGGCCTGCATGGCCGCGCGGATCGTCATCGGATACACCGGCATATCGAAGCCCAGGCTGGCCGCGCACTCAGCCGGCACGCTCGCTCGGCAGCGCGAAGATAGGTGCAGAATCCCGCCGCTTCGGTCAGTCCCAGCCCCGTGCCCACGTTCGGCGCCATCTGTGCCATCTTTTCCACGAACGCCGGCGAAACCTGCTGACCGCCGTAGGCCGCAAACTCCAGGCTGGAAAAGTCGAACGAATCGAACTCCTTCAACCTCCACTCGAACTCGAACATCGCCGGAATCTGTCCCAGCGCCGTGACCTCGTAATCGGCGATGGCACGCACCGAACGCAGCGGATCGAAGATGGAAACCAGCACGGCGCAGCCCGCCATCGAAGATCGTGCTCATCAGCAGCTCGGTCTGGCAGCCCACATGGCTCGGCGGCAGATTCACCAGCGTCACCAGTTCCCTCTCCGAACCGCTGCAGCAACGCCTGACTCAGGCACATCGCCTGGCAGGAGATGTTGCGATGCGAGAGCAGCGCCGGCTTGGGCGAACCGGTCGAGCCGGTGGTAAAGATCACCAGCGCGCCATCTTCCGGCGAAACCCGCGCCGCAGCCTCGGCATAAGCTGTTGCGCAGCCGTCTGCGATCTTCGTCACCCTCGCCAGCCTGCGCAATCCCGTCGCCTCGCCCAGAAGCTCGCCACGCTGGAATCGCCCCGTCGGCACAGTCCTCCGGCGCGGCAAACTGCACCGTCAGCTTCAGCGGAAACTCGCTTCTGCACCTCCGCGCAAAACGCCGCCGCGTCCGGGAGCCCAGGGAGTCCTGTACGAAGGCGAATCCCGCCGGCTGCACCAGGGTCAAGCTTCGCATCAACTCCGCCTGGGTAAGCCGCAGATCCAGCGGCACAAAGATCGCTCCGATGCGGAAGCACGCATACTCCAGAAAGATGTGCTCGCTGGTCAGCGGAAGCAGGCTGGCGAAAAAATCTCCTTTGCCAAAGCCGCGCTCCAGCAGCAGCATCGCCAGACGCGCGGGTGATGCGCGTCAAATTCCGCCCACGTCACCTTCCGGTCGCGCTCCGCGTCGATGAGCGCCACCGCCGCCGGCTTCTCGCGCGCCCATTTCTCCACCGCTCCATGGAGCAGGTGGCGATCCTGAAACCGTTGTTCAAAATCCTGCAAGGTTAGGCGCGGGGCTGGGCTCGGTCGGGTTCGTCACCGCTGCATTATGCCTGGGAAAGCCGTTGGCACGCAAATTCGTGCCTCCGCCGCAGCCAGAGCCATGCAGCGCAGTATTCGCATTTCTGATGCTATTAGTTTTTTCAATTAGCCATTGACATACAACCCCAAATGACAGAGCATTTTAAAAACCGACCGCAGCGGTCGGTTTTTCATATCAAAAGGAGCCTCCTTGGCCACTATCTTTTACGCCCACGACGCCCATCCCGACGCGCTCAAGCGCAAAACCATTGCCGTCTTTGGATACGGCAGTCAGGGTCATGCCCAGGCGCTCAACCTGCGTGAAAGCGGTTACAACGTCATCATCGGTCTGGACCCCGCGCGCGGAACCGCGCAGCGCGCCCGCGAAGATGGTTTCGAGGTAGTTGCACCCGCCGAAGCCGCAAAGCGCGCCGATTATCTCCAGATTCTCACGCCCGACGAAACCCAGAGCGAGCTTTACGAAGAGTTCATCCGCCCCTACCTGACCAAGGGAAAGGTGCTCGGCTTCTCGCACGGCTTCTCGATCCACTTCAAGACCATCGTGCCTCCGCCCGACGTGGACGTGGTGATGATCGCCCCCAAGAGCCCCGGTCACCTGGTTCGCCGCCAGTACACCGAAGGCCGCGGCGTTCCCGCGCTGATCGCCATCTATCCAGGATGCCAGCGGCAAGGCGCACGAGCTTGCCCTGGCCTATGCCGACGGCATCGGTTCCACCCGCGCCGGAGTTCTGCAGACCACCTTCAAGGAAGAGACCGAGAGCGACCTCTTCGGCGAGCAGGCCGTTCTCTGCGGCGGACTCACCTCGCTGATCAAGAAGGGCTTTGAGACCCTGGTCGAGGCCGGCTACCAGCCCGAGATCGCCTACTTCGAGTGTCTGCACGAGATGAAGCTGATCGTGGACCTGATCTACGAAGGCGGCCTCGCCCGCATGCGCTACTCCATCTCCAACACCGCCGAGTATGGCGACCTGACCCGCGGCGAAGCCGTTGTCGGCGACGCCACCCGCCAGGCCATGAAGAAGGTGCTGGCCGACATTCAGAGGGCGACTTCGCCCGCGAATGGGTCGCCGAGCACCGTGGCGGCAACAAGACATTTCACCGCCCTGCGCGAGGCCGAAAAGAAGCACCCGATCGAAGCGGTCGGAGCCAAGCTGCGCAGCATGATGGACTGGCTGCCCGATGCCACCAAGAGCACCGCGAAGAAAGATCCGAGCGAAACCAAGGCAGTAAAGGCATAACGGAGCGAACATCGTTCTGGGCTGTTTGCACCGCCGAGGGAGTCGAACTGGTGTTCGGCTACCTCGGCGGTGCATTTTTGCCGCTCGATGACTGGGCTCCGCCGCCAGGCGTTGGCGACTCGGTTGGCCCGCCGCCGTGGCAAGGAAGCGGGCGGGCGCCGATTATTTAGTCCTAGAGCCACGCCGGCGAGGCCTTCTGGCAAACATTGTTCTCCCCCTGCGCGCTTTTGTTTGATAATGTTATTTCGCCTTTAGCGCCTAAAGAATGGGAGCATGTTTCATGACAATCATTCAGCAGGAAGATCTGATCCAGAGCGTCGCCGACGCATTACAGTTCATCTCCTACTACCATCCGGTCGATTTCATCCGCAGCCTCACCGCCGCCTACGAGCGCGAGCAGGCTCCTGCCGCCAAGGACGCCATCGCGCAGTTGCTGATTAACTCGCGTATGTGCGCCGAAGGCCATCGCCCCATCTGCCAGGACACCGGCATCGTAACCGTCTTCCTCAAGGTCGGAATGGATGTCCACTTCAACGGCACATTGAGCCTGGAAGACATGGTCAACGAGGGTGTCCGCCGCGCTTACCTGCTGCCGGAGAACAAGCTGCGCGCCTCCGTGCTCGCCGATCCGGCGGGCAAGCGCGCAAGAACACGAACGACAACACTCCAGCCGTGGTCAACGTCTCCATCGTTCCGGGCAACAAGGTCGACGTGATTGTTGCCGCCAAGGGCGGCGGCTCGGAAGCCAAGTCCAAGTTCGCCATGCTCAATCCATCCGACTCCATCGTCGAGTGGGTGCTGAAGACCGTGCCCACCATGGGCGGCGGCTGGTGCCCTCCCGGAATCATCGCCCTCGGCATTGGCGGCACTGCGGAAAAAGCAATGTTGATCGCCAAGGAAGCGCTCATGGAGCCGATCGACATTCAGGATCTGAAAGCCCGCGGCGCCAAGACTCGCGCCGAAGAGCTGCGCCTGGAACTCTATGACAAGATCAATGCCCTCGGCATCGGAGCGCAGGGCCTCGGCGGGCTCACCACCGTGCTCGACGTCAAGGTGAAGGACTATCCCACCCACGCCGCCAATCTGCCGGTGGCGATGATTCCCAACTGCGCCGCAACCCGTCACGCGCACTTCGTCCTCGACGGCTCCGGTGCGGTTTCGCTCACAGCCGCCGTCGCTCAAGGACTGGCCCGAACTCACCTACAGCCCCGCCAACGCGCGCCGCGTCGATCTCGACAAGGTGACCCGCGAAGAGGTGTTGTCGTGGAAGCCCGGCGAGGTGATTCTGCTCAGCGGCAAGCTGCTGACCGGGCGCGACGCCGCGCACCAACGCATGACCGATATGCTGAATCGTGGCGAGAAGCTTCCGGTGGACTTCACCGATCGCTTCATCTACTACGTCGGCCCGGTCGACCCGGTGCGCGACGAAGCCGTTGGACCTGCCGGCCCCACGACCTCGACGCGCATGGATAAATACACCCGCCAGATGCTGGAGCAGACAGGATTGCTCGGCATGGTCGGCAAGGCCGAACGCGGCCCCGCGGCAATCGAGGCGATCAAGGACAACAAGTCTGTGTACCTGATGGCGGTCGGCGGTGCTGCCTACCTGGTTGCCAAGGCGATCAAGAAGTCGAAGGTGCTGGCCTTTGCGGATCTCGGAATGGAGGCGATCTATGAGTTCGAGGTCGAAGACATGCCGGTGACCGTGGCCGTCGATTCCAACGGAACCTCCGTGCATCGAGACGGGACCGCGCGAGTGGAAGCAACGCATCGCGGAGATGGCGTGTCAAACTAGCCTCTAACACTAGTTTCGATCACAAGCGGCGGAGCCAATCGGCTCCGCCGTTTTCTTCGCCACTATTCCTTTTGCCGCGCTTCGTTCGCCTCGCCGTGCTCGCCGGCGATGGGGTTTCCGTTGGGACTCTTGCGTCTCGTCTGTCTCGCCGCGTTGGCTTATCGTCTGCGGGTGTGTCTTTGTTGAGGTATTCCACGATGAGCGAGATTCTTCGATTGGCGGGATCGTCCGGTCTGTCATTGGCTCGCGGCCGCTGATCGGCGAATCCCCGCACCTGCGAAACCTGGTTCTCCTGCAGCCCAGAGCTTTGCATGATCTTGCGCGCCGCGTTGGCTCGATCTACGGAAAGCTCCCAGTTGCTGTATCCGGTCAGCCCGCCGGAGTACGGCTTCGAGTCGGTGTGTCCTTCGATCGAAACATAGTTGGGAAGCTTTCCAACCTCCTGCGCCAGCGAAACCAGCAACTCCTTCCCGCTGGGACTTGGCACGGCGCTGCCCAACTCAAAGAATGTCCCCTTTTCATCCTCCGTCAGTTCGATCCGAAGTCCTTCCGCGGTGATCGTCATGTCAATGTGCTTTTTCATTTTTTCGAAATCCGGCAGCGACTTGATTTGCTTCTCCAGTGCATCCTTGATCTTGTACATGTCTTCTTTTCGAAGGTCCAGGTTCTGCCCAGCGCCCCGCATCGTGCTTCCCACTTTTTTGGAATTACCCGACGGATCTTTGAAGTATCCTCCCACGGCCTCCTGCACCTGTTTGCTGGAGTTCAGCAGCCAGAGCACGATGAACAAGGCCATCATCGCGGTCACAAAGTCGGCGTAGGCCACCTTCCACGCGCCGCCATGATGGCCGCCATGGCCGGATACTTTCTTGATGATGATGGGACCGTCGGGCACCTAAGCTCCCTCGGCGGCTGCGGCAGCGGCGGCTCCGCCTCCCTTGCAGGACTTCTCCATGTCGTTGAAGTTCGGCCGAAGGTGTCCCGGAATCGCGCGTCTGCCGAATTCCAGTGCCTGAATCGGAGCGGCACCCTTGATGAATGAGATCAGCACGACCCGAATCACGTACACGTAGGCATGTTCTTCCTCTGCCTGCTTCGCCATGTTCGACGCCAGCGGCCCCACCAGTCCGTAGCAAAGCAGAATGCCCAGAAACGTCCCCACCAGGGCCGCCGCCACCTTGTGCCCAATCTCTTCCGGCGGCCCTCCCAGCGCACCCATCGTGATCACCACTCCCAGCACCGCGGCCACAATGCCCAACCCGGGCAGCGAGTCGGCAACCGTGCTCAGGGCTGCAATCGGCGCGTTGTCTACCGTGATGCGACACTTCCATGTCGAGGTCCATCATCTGGTCGAGATCGAACGGATCGATGCCGCCCGTCACCGCCATGCGCAGCGTGTCGCAGACAAAGTCCCGCGTGTGATGGTCCTTGAGAAACTTTGGATACTTGGAAAACACCGGGCTCTTGTCCGGTTCTTCGATATCGGACTCAATCGCCAGCAATCCATCTTTCCTTGCCTTGTTCAGAATTTCGTAGCACATCTTCAGCGTTTCCAGGTAGAACGCCTTGGTGAAGTGCGAACCCTTCAGCGCGCCAATCACTCCGCCGGCGATCTTCTTGACCACGTGCAGAGGATTGGCGATCAGCAATGTGCCAAGCGCCGCTCCTCCGATGATGATCAACTCCGCCGGTTGCAGCAGAACCTTCAGGTTCCCATGCTCCATCAGGTAGCCGGCGACAATCGAGCCGAACACCACCACAATGCCAATGATGATGAACATCGTTTACTCTTTCCCGTCCGCGGTGTTCTTCAAGTCCTTCTCCAACCCTTGAATCAGCGCATCCACGGTCTGCGATGGGTCCACCAAGCGCGCCGCCGCGCGTATCCCGACCACCACGCGATCACCCCACCACTTCACGGCGCACGATGAACCCACGCCTGCCAGTTTCGATTTCAGCGCTTCAAGCGTCTCAGCCTTGCACTCCGGAACGATTGCGATCAGCCTCCAATCGCTCCAGCATCCAACGTAGTGGCGCGGAGGCAGCAGCCCGGCAACCGTCTTGGCCAGCACGCGAAGCGCCTGGTGAAGCATCGCCGTACCGCCGTGCTGCATGGATCGCGTGTTGTTCTGACATTTCAATCAGTATCAGCGCCGAAGAGGACGCCGACCGTGAGCGAAGCAGGGTCTGCAACTGCTCCCTGCTCTCCGCCACGGCGGGCAGTCCCGTCGCCATCTCGAACTCGCGGTCCGAGTGTCCAGCCCACGCCGGACTCTCCTGTTTTCCCTGCGAGGGATCGAAGATCTCGCCCACGCCTCTCATCTCCCCGTTCGAATCGCGCAGGGGAAATGCGAAGACGTGAATCGGCGTGCGGTGTCCGTGCTTGTGGCGAAGGAACAGCTCTGCCGACTACCGGTCTGCCGTCGCGCAGCACCTCCATCACCGGACATTGCACCTCGGTGCCGGCTTGTTGCCCTCGCAGTGGATCAGCAGATCTCCGCGATAGGCGCGGCCCAGAACCTCAGGCCCCAGGTACCCGGTGATCCCCTCCGCCGCCGCGTTCCAGTAGATGATCTTGCCCTGCAGATCCACCAGGCAGACACCATAGGGCATGGCATCGCTGAAACTCCGAAATAGATGGTCCTCAATCTCTGGCATCCCGACTTGCTCCTGATTCAACCATCGGCAGGCCGTCTGCGCCACTTGAGCACAACAAAAGGAAGGCTTTCGCCCTCCCGTCTTCTCACTCTCGCACTCTCGACGCTAGCTGTTTTCGCCGCTCTGCACGCTCTGCCGATCACCATTTCAGCAGCGATGAAAGTCCATGCACGGGAATCCCCACCCACTCCGGCCTGTGTTCGAGTTCGTAGGCGATCTCCAGCAGCGCTTTCTCGATCAGGTGTGCCCGCAGCAGGATTTGCCTCTCGGAGTCGCGTTCGCGGCAGAAAATCCATGCCCCGCGATGCTCTCCAGATAGCCCTGCAAGAACATCGCGGAAACCCACTCATGCCAGTGCTCCGCCCACCGGTCGAGGCGCGTCTCCTGCTCCCGTCCCTTCACCACTCCGGGCACATAGCCGAACGAGACCGCATGCGCCGCGTAGTGCAGCGACCGTATCATGCTCGCAACGTCGCGCAGCGCCGAGCGCTTGATGCGCCGTTCGCTCAGTGGCCTGCCCGCCGGACCGTCGAAGTTCCGGATGATCACGTCGTTGCCGGTAAACAGCAGGTTGCTGAGCTGGTAGTCTCCATGAATCCGGATGCGTGCCCCCGAGATCCGCTGATCGCGCAGCGGGAAGACGCCACCGCGAATCGTCGGCCTCGCTTGCCGAGCAGTTCTTCGGCCGCCAGCCGCACCTCTTCGGGAAGCGTACTCAACTGCGAGCGCAGCGCGTCCAGCGAGCGTCCCATCTGCCCCAGCATCCCGTGATAAAGACCATGGCGGTAGAAATCGGTAAACGGCTCGGGCGAGAACGTCCTGCACCTCCGGACGGCTGCTCAAGGCTTCGTGCAGCTCTGCCGTGCGAACCCCGAGCAGGTGCGCCATGTTTTCGAACCGTTCCCAGCAACTCCGCCATCAGCGCCGGCACCGGACGCTGCGCCAGCGTCAGCGGGCTGCCGTTGATCACCTCTTTCGCGCGCGCAGTCTTCGTCGTGCACCGCCAGCGCGCGCTCGAAGTACAGGCTCAGGTGATCGATCGTGTATTGCCAGCCCAGGGTTGCGTCGCGCACATAACTGGTCACCAGCCCCAGCGTCGTTCGCTGTTCCTCGTCATCTTCGCGCTGCAATATTCCAGCCAGCCCAGCGCCCTTGGCATGTGGCGAAATTGGTTGCTCGGTCAGAAACTCTTCCATCTCACGATCCGGATTCGTACCCGGCCTCGACTTTGCGGTAGAGTTTCAGCACAAAGTCTTCGCCCAGATTCACGAAGGTGTTCGGCGAATCCAGTCGCCTGCACCTGCGGCTCGCGATTCGAACGCACCTGCGACCACGCCTTGCGAAACGCCTTGGTGTGCCCGGCCAACAGTTCTCCCCGCGTGCCTTTGAACTTGCTGCGCTTCAGCACTGCGGTCAGCAGCGCATCGCTGAAGGTCCGCTCGATGAGCGCGCTGTACAGCAGCCACCCAGCTTTCGTCGCGAAACTCCAGCCGTCGCCAGCACCGCCTCTTTGTGATCGCGCAGTACCGCCTCGGCCTGCTCACCGCGCGGCCACGGCCAATGGAATCGTGTACCTCTCGTCTTCGCCGTCGCTGTACTCCACGCGAATCAGCAGGATCGCCACGTCCTGGCGGGGCAGCGGAATCACATCTTCCACCGCGACTCGGGTGATCGTCCGGTTGCGGCCCAGGAACCACCGGCGCTTGCGCAGAGATGGCGGCAGAATCCGCGCCACCGCTTCCATCGTGCTCTCGCTCCATACCGCTTTGATCGATTCCACTGGGATCGTAGCAATTTGCGCCGAGCCATCGCCCTCGGCCGCCAACTCCTCGCCCGCCTCTTTCGGCAAGCATCCGGAACCAATAGAATGAGTACGGCGCGAGCGATAGAAAGTACGGCTCCTGCGGTGATCGGCGGAAAGCGGCTGACGCCGAAGATCTCCAGCAGCGTCTCCCCCTGAAATTTCTGCAGATCGAGTTCCACTCCCTGGCTGAAGCGCGACAGGTTTGCCACCACCAGGATTCGCTCGTCCTCAAATTGCCGAAAAAACGCCAGCACCTTACGGTTGGAAGGATATAGAAACTCCAGCGATCCCCGCCCAAACGCGCGGAACTGCTTGCGTTGCGCAATCAAGCGCTTCATCCACCACAGCAACGAATGTGGATTGCGTTGCTGCGTCTCCACGTTTACGGCCTCGTAGTGGTACTCCGGATCGATGTTGACCGGCAGATACAGCCGCTGCGGATTGGCCCGCGAGAAGCCCGCGTTGCGGTCCGCGCTCCACTGCATCGGCGTGCGCACGCCATTGCGGTCGCCAAGGTATACGTTGTCGCCCATGCCAATCTCGTCGCCGTAGTAGATGATCGGCGTTCCCGGCAGCGAGAACAGCAGCGCGTTCATCAGCTCGATCTTTCTCCGGTCGTTCTCCAGCAGCGGCGCGAGTCTGCGCCGGATGCCCAAGTTGATTCGCATCTGCCGGTCATGCGCATAGGTGCGATACATGAAGTCGCGCTCTTCGTCGGTCACCATCTCCAGCGTCAGTTCGTCGTGGTTGCGCAGAAACAGTGCCCATTGGCAGGTCTCCGGAATCGGCGGCGTCAACTTCATGATGTCGGTCAGCGGATAGCGGTCCTCCATCTGCAGCGACATAAACATCCGCGGCATCACCGGGAAATTGAATGCCATCTGGCACTCGTCGCCGGCTCCAAAGTAGGCAACTGAATCTTCCGGCCACTGGTTCGCCTCCGCCAGCAGCATCTTGTCGTGATACTTCTCCTCGACGTGTGCTCGCACCTCGCGCAGCGCGGCGTGGGTCTCCGGCAGGTTTTCGCAGTTCGTGCCCTCGCGCTCGAACAGGTACGGCACGGCGTCCAGACGCAGTCCATCCACTCCCATGTCGAACCAGAAGTCCATTGCCGCCAGCATCGCCTGCTTCACCTCCGGATTGTCCCAGTTCAAATCCGGCTGATGCGAGTAAAAGCGATGCCAGTAGTAGGCCTTCGCCAGCGGGTCCCAGGTCCAGTTCGAGGTCTCAAAATCCTTAAAGATGATGCGCGCTTCGGCGTACTTCTCCGGCGTATCGCTCCACACGTAGAAGTTCCGCCAGCGGCTTCCCGGGCCGCGCGCCGCGAGCGCTGGAACCACTCATGCTGATCGCTAGTGTGGTTGAGCACCAGCTCGGTGATCACCCGCAACTCGCGCCGGTGTGCCTCTTTCAGAAAGCGGTGGAAGTCTCTCAGCGTGCCATAGGAGGGATGTACGTCGTTGTAGTTTGAGATATCGTAGCCGTCATCGCGCAATGGCGAGGGGCAGAAGGGCAGCAGCCATACCGCGGTAACCCCCAGATCCTCCAGGTAGTCCAGCTTCTGCGTCAGGCCGCCGAAATCGCCGATCCCGTCGGTCACGCTGTCGTAGAACGCCCGGACGTGTATTTCGTAGATGATTGCGTCTTTGTACCAGGTCGGTGCCGAGCGCGATGCCATCTTTGAATCTGGGTTTCCTTTCGCCGCCGTGAATCGCCTGCTCCACTTTCAGACAAGATTCAGGCAGGCAAGATCCAGGCGACTGTATTTGGGCTTCCCGCCCCAGCCACACCACGGCGCGGGCGCGCCGATCACGCACCACACACTTGGATGAGCATACCCTCCGTGGGGTTGACCCGTTGCTGGACGATCCGGATCTTGCGCAGCTCTCCTCTTCCGGTGGCGGCGCTTCATTATCTTTCAATCAGGCCTACCGTTTCCCGTCATTGAGATGCGCCTTCCGTGCACGGTTCAGCATCAAACCACGCAGCCGGTATGAGAGCTCACACGAGCAGGCCAACGCGTCGCGTCTTTAGAAAGGTAAGCTCGCCGAAAGACCGCCGTTGAAGGGACGGAGCTATGAACGCGAAACCCAAGCCACGCACCTTGGCTGACATTTTCTTCCAGATCGTGGAGCGCAACCAGTCCCGAGTCATGCTCTTCGAGCGCGACTCTGCGTGGCATGCAATCTCTTCCTCCGACCTCTACCGCCGGGTCATGGGCGTCGTCCAGGCGCTCCGCCGCCAGGGCATCTCCCACGGCGACCGCGTCGCCATCCTCGCCGAGAATCGCCCCGAGTGGACCATCGCCGACTTTGCCATCCTGCTCTTCGGCGCCGCCACCGTGCCTATCTACGCCACCCTCACCGCCGAGCAGATTTCCTTTCTGCTCCGTCACTCCGGCGCCCAGCACCGCCTTTGTCTCCACCGCCGCACAGCTCGCCAAGCTGCGCTCCATTCAATCGGAGACCTTCGTCGAAACCATCATCCTGATGGACGAGCCCGCCCCGGATGCCGATGCCGCTCTCCATGTCCGCTCTGATGGATGCCGGCCCCAGGCAGCGCGTGCCCGAACTCGATGCCCTCGCCAAGCCATCACCCCGGACGATCTGGCCACCCTCATCTATACCAGCGGCACCACCGGCGTTCCCAAGGGCGCCATGCTCACCCACGGCAACATCGCCTCGAATCTCTCGGTCTCGCTCGATGAGTTCGACTTCGAGCCGACACCGACCTTGCGGTCAGCTTTCTTCCGCTCTCGCACATCACCGCGCGCCACGTCGATTTTGCCGAACTCTATCGCGGCGTCACCATTGCTTATTGTCCGTTCATCGAGGAGCATGCCCCGCGTCCTTCGCCAGCTCCATCCCACCATCTTCGTCGCCGTTCCCCGTGTCTACGAGAAGATCTACAACCAGGTGCAGCGCGGAGTTGCTCACGGCTTCAAGAAAACGGTCTACCGCTGGGCGATGTCCGTGGGCCGGGCGCATCTCGACCAGGTGCTCGCCGGCAAGCGCCCATCCTCGCTCACCTGGAAGCTGGCCAATCGGCTCGTGTTCTCCAAGGTGCTGGAAGCCATGGGCGGCAAGGTTCGCATCTTCATCTCCGGCGGCGCTCCGCTGGGAAAAGAACTCGCCGAATGGTATGCCCAGATCGGCCTGCTCGTTCATGAGGGGTACGGCCTCACCGAAACTTCGCCCGTCATCGCCGTCAACTCGCCCCGCGCCCGACAAACTCGGCACCGTCGGCCGCCCGCTCTCGAACGTCGAGGTGCGCATCGCCGAGGACGGCGAGTTGCTCGTCCGCGGTCCCAGCGTCTTCAAGGGCTACTGGAATATGCCCGAGGAGAGCGCCGCTGCCTTTGATGGCGACTGGTTCAAGACCGGAGACATTGCCAACCTCGATGCCGATGGCTTCCTCTCCATCACCGACCGCAAGAAGGATCTCATCAAGACCTCGGGCGGAAAGTTCATCGCGCCGCAGCCCATCGAAAACTCACTGAAAGCCAATCGCTTCATCGCCGAAGCCGCCATCCTCGGCGACCGCCGCCGCTTCCCCGCCGTCGTCATCGTCCCGGCCTTCGCCGCCCTCGAGGACTGGGCCGCGCAAAACGGCATCTCGTTCCAATCGCGCCAGGAGCTGGTCGGCCGATCCCCAGGTGCAGTCGCTCTACGAAGACATCGTCGAGCAGGTGAATCACAACCTCGCCCGCTTCGAGCGCCTCAAGAAGGTTCTGGTCATCCCGGAAGAACTCAGCATCGAAGACGGAACCCTCACTCCCACGCTCAAACTGCGCCGCCGCAACGTCGAGGCGCGCTACAAGGAGCAGATCGAGCAGCTTTACGCCGACGCCACCCCGGCCGACAGCGCCAACGTGCTGAGCTCAGCGCCGGTTCCCCGGCGCTGTCAAGGTCCGGCGCAGGCTTCTTGCGCACAACCTTGGCTGCCGTCCTCTTCTTCGCCTCTCGTCTGCAAAGTGATTTACAATACTTCCATGGACTCACTTGTCATCGCAGGAAAATCGTTCCACTCCCGTCTCATCGTCGGCACGGGAAAGTACAAGGATGGCCCCCAGACCGCCGCCGCCCTGGAGGCCAGTGGCGCTGAGGTTGTTACCGTCGCCGTCCGCCGCGTCAATCTCGACCGCAGCAAGGAGTCGCTGCTCGATTTCATCGACCCCAAGAAGTATTTTCTTCTGCCCAACACCGCCGGCTGCTACACCGCCGACGAAGCCATTCGCGTCGCCCGCCTCGGACGCGAAGTCGGTCTCAGCGACTGGGTCAAGATCGAGGTCATCGGCGACCAGAAAACTCTCTACCCGGACGTTGCCGCCACCATCGAAGCGACTCGCGTACTGGTGAAGGAAGGCTTTACGGTTCTCCCCTATACCTCTGATGATCCAGTAGTTGCGCTTCGTCTTGTCGATGCTGGCGCAGCCGTCGTCATGCCTCTCGGCGCGCCCATCGGCAGCGGCCTCGGCATTCAGAACACGGCCAACCTCCGCATTCTCCGCGAGCTCATTACCTCGGTTCCGCTCATTGTCGACGCCGGCGTAGGAACTCCCTCCGATGCCGCTCTTGGCCCTCGAACTCGGCTACGACGCCGTGCTCATGAATACCGGCATCGCCGCCGCCGCCGACCCGGTTCTCATGGCCTCGGCCATGAAGCATGCGGTCATCGCCGGGCGCGAAGGATTCCTCGCCGGACGCATGCCCCGTAAGCTTTACGCCTCGGCCAGCTCACCCCTGGAAGGAATTTCCCGCTAGTGGCCACGGCAGTCACCGCACCAGGCCAGAAGCCGGGGCCATTGCGGCTCCTTCCGTTGCGCCGCTTAGCAACGCCCGGCGAGCCAGCGCCCGGCGTGGCTGCCCGCCTTCATTCCCGCATTCGATGGACTGCGCGGCATCGCCATCCTCGCCGTTCGTCCTCTATCACTGCCATCCCCGCCTGCAGGGCACATTTCTGGAAGAAATTCGTCGTCTGGGGATGGAGCGGCGTCAGTCTGTTCTTCGTCCTCTCCGGATTCCTCATCACCGGAATCATTCTCGACTCCGGATCGGCACCTCGCGCTTCTACTCGAATTTCTACGCCCGCCGCTTCCTTCGCATCTGGCCGGTCTATTGGCTGCTGCTCTTCCTCTTCTACTTCTTTTTTCCGTTCGTCTTCAGCGGCTACCGCTGGATGCTCCATGACGTCGCCGCCGCGCCCTGGCTCTTTCTTCTGCTCTTTGTCCAGAACCTCTGGCCCATCACCTTGCCCGGAGCCATCGGCCCTACCTGGAGCCTTGCCATCGAGCAGCAGTTTTACCTTTTCTGGACCCCCATCGCCCGCAGCATTCCACCGCCGCTGGCTGCTGCTGGCCGCCGCCGCCATGCTGGCCACTTCGCCTCTGGTGCGCCTCTTTTGCGGGATACCGCTTCACCCCGACCAACACCCTCACCCACCTCGACGGCCTCGCCGTCGGTTCACTGATTGCCATCGCCTTGCGCGTGCTGCACTGGCCGCCTGCGGTATGGAAGTGGATCGCCCGCGCCGCTCTGGCCGTCGGAGCCGCCGGCGTCGCGCTCATGCTCCACCGCGGCTCCGCATGGACGGACACTCTGCTCGCCATCGGCTTTGGCGGAATGTTGCTGGCGGCCCTGCTCGGCCAGGCTGCGCCGCGTCCCACGCTCTACTGCCGCGCCCTCACCCTTCGTCCGCTTCTGTTCGTCGGAAAAATCAGCTACGGCCTCTACGTCACCCACATCCTCGTCTTTTCCATGCTTGGCGGCTATGTGGATAAGCCTCTCGACCGCTTCGGAATCCCCGGCAATCTGGCGATTGTTGCCATTCGCCTGGCAGCCTCCATCGGCTTCGCCGCGCTCATGTGGTTCGCTTCGAGAAGCCCATCCTCGACCTCAAGCGTTACTTTAACTTTCGCTAGTCTACCTGCTCAATTAAAAAGCCACTGGAGATTCCAGTGGCTCATACTGTTGCTGCTTTGCTCTCCGGGAACTCCGCTATCTTGCGCCGACTCGGCCTGCGCGGAGTCTGGGCGCTGGATGCTGTCCGGGCTGCTCCGGAAGAAGATAGATCACCTCGCCCGGCTTGGCATAGCGCAACTGCTCGCGAGCTTCCTTCTCAATCGCCTTCGGATCGCTCTTCAGCGCTTTGATCTCCGCATCCAGCCGCCGGTTTTCCTCGTCCATGCGCTTCAGATCCTGCTGCAGCTTCTGGTACTCCGCCTTCTTCTGCCGGTAGCTCACCCATCCATTACTTGCCCAGCATGACGTGCGCACACAGGCACACCGCGATCACCGCAAACACGGCACTGGCCAGCAGCCTGCGCCACTGCACCAGCTTCTCGCACGAACTCTCGTACCTGCTTCACCGAATCGTCAACTCCTCTCCTAACTGCCACTTATTCGTTCGCCCACTGCTTGGCCGCCACACTCAGCTTCGCCAGATCTTCGCTGGCTGCCGCGCCTCCGTGTACACCCGCACCACCGGCTCGGTGCCGCTCACCCGATAGCATACCCACGAGCCGTCGTCGAGCACCAGCTTCAGCCCGTCGGTCCGCACAATCTGCGAGACCTTGCGCCCCGCAAATTCCGTCGGATTCGTCCCTAACTTCGTAGTGAACTTCGTTTTGGCTTCGTCCGTCAAGCGGAAGTTCTGTCTTTCCGGGTAATAGGAACCAACTTGGCAAATAATTCTTTTAGCTGCGTTCCCAGGCTCTTGCCCCGCTTGGCCACCATCTCGCACAGCAGTAGTCCGGCCAGCACTCCGTCCTTCTCCGGGACGTGATGCCGGATCGTCAATCCCGCGCTCTCTTCGCCGCCGATGGCGATCTTGTCCTGCTTGATCAGCTCGCCAATGTACTTGAAGCCCACCGGCGTCTCGTACAACTCAATCTTATGATGCTCCGCAACCGCGTTGATCAGGTTCGTGGTCGCAACGCTCTTTGCCACGCCGTTCCGCCAGCCGCGGGTCTCCACCAGATAGTCGAACAGCAGCGCGATCACGTAGTTCGGCGAGATGTAGGTGCCGTCCTCGTCCACAATGCCAAAGCGGTCCGCATCGCCATCGCAGGCGATGCCGATCTTTGCTCCCGTCTCCTTCATCTTGTGGCGCAGCTCGTCGAGCAGCTCTCCATCCGGCTCCGGAGCGTGTCCGCCAAACAGCACGTCGCGGGTGTCGTGTACCACCGCGCACTCGATTCCCTCGTCCCGCAGCACCACGTCGCTGTACCCGCGCGATGCGCCCCACATGGGATCGAACGCAACCTTCAGCCCGCGCTCGCGAATCGCCTTGAAGTCCACCAGTTCCTTGATCCGCGCCAGGTAGTGCGACTTCACTTCAATCTCCTGGCGCTGCGCCTTTTTCGCTCCCTCCGGAGCGGCTCCGCCATCCTCGTCCGCCTTCACCACCGCCGCCTCAATCTGGCTGGTGAATTCCGGCAGCGCCGGGGCTCCATCCGGAGTTGAAAACTTGATTCCGTTGTACTCCGCCGGATTGTGCGAGGCCGTGAAGTTGATCGCGCCATCGGCCTTCTGCCGCATCACTTCCCAGGCAATCGCCGGCGTCGGCGCCGGCTCGGAGATCACCAGCGGAGTAATCCCGTAGCTCTCCAGAACCGTCGCCGCAATGTCCACAAACGTCTCGCCCATGAATCGCGGATCGCGTCCCACGACCAACTTCGGATCGGTCTTGCCCGTACCCGCCACATAGCGCGCAATGCCGGTGACCGCGCGCTTGACGTTTGCCACGGTAAATTCATCGGCCACAATCGCCCGCCAGCCGGAGGTTCCGAACTTGATCTGTGTCGCCATCTTTCTTCTTTCTCTCCTGGAGATCGTGTGCAATGGTTGCCAGCACAAATTCTATCAGCGCGGTGTGCTCTCCTGCTCGGGCAATCGAATTGCTCTTGCTGCCCGGTGCCGGCTCCGGTAGCTTATCCCCAACGTGTGTCCCCGACTGATGACAGGAAATCGCCCAATGACCGATACGCGCCTGATGTTGACCACGGTGTCTTCCCGCGAGGAAGCCAACACCCTTGCCTCCGAACTTGTCTCCCGCCGCCTCGCCGCCTGCGTCAATATTCTGGGGCCGATCTCTTCCGTCTATCGTTGGCAGGGCGAGGTTGAAAACTCCGAAGAGTTCCTGCTCCTCATTAAATCTACCGAGGCACAGCTCCGCCCGATTCAAGACGCGCTTGGCGAGTTGCATTCGTACCAGCTTCCCGAGCTGATCTCCTTTGTCGTCGAATCCGGTGCGCAATCCTATCTCGACTGGATTGCAGCATCCGTGCACGGGTAACAATTTCTTAATTCAAGTACAGCCGTTTTGTGGCCGATTTGACCAGCAGGAGCGACGCGCCAATGCTCGTGCCATGGAATGAATCGAACAATCTCGGGATTCCGGTCATCGATAAACAGCACCGCAAACTCTACTCATTGTTAAACGAACTCAACCATGCGATGGCCGAGGGACACGGGAGGGAGGTTGCCGCCGATGTGATGACTCGCCTAGCTCCGCTCATTCGGGAACATTTCGAAGCGGACGAAAAAGTTCTGCTCCAGCGCCACTCTCCGGCTTATCGCCGCTGCTGCGCCAAACACGCGGAACAGCTCTCCATGCTGCAATTCTTTTTGAAGGATAAGCACGCCAGCGATCCGTCCGCCGTGATCGATCTGCTTTATTTTCTCGATTCCCTGCTCGACGGCCACATCGAGTCGGATCGCCAGGCACTGGGACTTGAGGGCGACGGGGTCATCCAATAGGGCAGGTCGGTTCACAATGGTTAGATTGGCGCCAGCGCCTGCTCCAGATCGGCCAGGATGTCGTCCAGGTCTTCAATTCCCACCGAGATGCGGACCATTCCGTCGGTCAGGCCGATCTTTGCTCGCCCTTCTGCGCCCACCGCCGCATGGGTCATCGTCGCCGGATGCGAGATCAGCGTCTCCACTCCGCCCAGCGACTCGCCGAGCACGCACACCTTCAAACGCTTCAGCATCTTCTTCGCGTTCTCCAGCGACCCGGTCTCAATCGTGATCATCGAGCCAAAGCCCTTCATCTGCCGCTTCGCCAGTTCATGCTGCGGATGCTCCGCCAGTCCCGGATAGAACACCTTCTCGACGCGCGGATGCTTCTGCAAGATACTCGGCCACCGCGCGGCCATTCACGTCGTGCTGCTTCATCCGCACGGCCAGCGTCTTCACTCCGCGCAGAATCAGCCAGCTCTCAAAGGGAGACAGAATCGCTCCCGAAGCCTTCTGCAGGAAGCGCCAGATCCGCCGCCTGCTCCTCGGTCGAGCACACGATCACTCCGCCCAATCCGTCGCTGTGTCCGTTCAGGAACTTCGTCGTCGAGTGCAGCACCATGTCCGCGCCCAGTTCCAGCGGCCGCTGGAAATACGGCGACATGAAGGTGTTATCCACGATCACCTGGGCGCCCGTGGCATGGGCCACCGCGCTCACCGCCGCAATATCGGTCAGTGCCATCAGCGGATTCGTCGGCGTCTCCAGGAAGACGTAACGCGTGTTGCCTCGCATGGCCGCCGCCACGTTTTCCGGATTTTTTGTATCGACATATGTGAATGTAACGCCGAACTTCGCCATCACCTGGTTGAAGAATCGCGGAGTCCCGCCGTACAGATTGTCTCCGGCCACCACGTGATCGCCCGCCTTCATCATCTGGCAGAATGCGGTCACCGCCGCCATTCCGCTGGCAAACACGCGCGCCGCCACTCCGCCTTCCAGCGATGCAAGGTTCGTCTCCAGCCGGTCCCGCGTCGGATTGGAAACCCGCGAATATTCATATCCCAGCCGCGGCTTGCCCAGTTCGTCCTGCTGGTAGGTCGACGTGGCATAGATCGGTACGCCGACTGCGCCGGTCAGCGCCTCTGGTTCCTGCCCGTCGTGAATCGCCCGCGTGGAAAATCCTTTGCGCTCTGTCGTCATCGTCGCCTCTAGTCTGAAACTTCCTGCGGCTTTGGCTCCACCGCGCCCTGGTAGTTGAAAATGTCCTTCGAGAGATAGCGCTCCGCCGAATCCGGAATCAGCGTGACCACCCGCTTTCCCTTGCCCAGCCGTTTCGCGATTTCGATCGCGCCGCAGACGTTGGCTCCGGAGCTGGAACCGCCGAGCACGCCTTCCTCCACCGCCAGCCGCTTCACCATGGCAAAGCCTCAACGTCCGGGAACGATCACCGTCTCATCGCACACCGCGCGGTCAAACACCTCCGGAATGAAGCTCGCTCCAATTCCCTCCACGTCGTGCTCACCCGGCTTCTGTCCGCTGTACACCGAATTCTGCGTGTCGCTCAGCACCGTCAGAATCTTCGCATTCTGCTCCTTCAGGTAGCGTGCCACGCCGGTGAATGTCCCGCCCGTTCCCGCGCCGCAGACGAATGCATCGATCCGCCCTTCCGTCTGCTCCCAAATCTCGCGCCCCGTCGTGTCGTGGTGAATCTGCGGATTGCCCGGATTAGAGAACTGCGCCGCAAACCAGAAGTGTTCGTTCTCTTCCGCCAGCTTCCTGGCGCGGCGGATCGCGCCTTCCATTCCCTCTTCCGTCGGCGTCCGATACACCTTGGCGCCGAAGCACTCCATCAGCATCACCTTTTCCCTGGAAAACTTTTCCGGCACAAAAAACACCACCTTGTACCCCTTCTGCACTCCCACCAGCGCCAACCCCACACCGGTGTTTCCCGCCGTCGCCTCCACGATCGTGTCTCCCGGATGCAGCACGCCCTCGCGCTCCGCCTGCTCGATCATCCCCAGCGCCGCGCGATCCTTGATGCTGAAGCCCGGATTGAATGCTTCCAGCTTGACCCAGATCTCGGCGGCGCCCTCCGGCACAACTTTCTTCAACCGCACCATCGGCGTCGATCCAATCAACTCCAGAACGCTATCCACCACCCGCATCGAGCATTTCATCAAGGGAAATCCTGTCTGCATCGGATTCTGATCGCGAACATTCAGGCTACGGCCTCCGGCAATGACCGGTCAACCCAGTTCCGCGCATCATGAAAAAGGCTCGAAGCCGCAGCTCGAGCCCTATCCCTCCCGCGTTTCTATTTCTGCTCCGCCGGCCCTATTTGCTGGCCGAGGCCGTCTGCTCGCCGGTCGCGTAGTAGCCGCTGCGCGTCCGCACCGAGAGCTTCTTAAAGCCGTTGGCCTGGGCGTCCACTCTCACCTGCCGGTAGCCGCCCTCTGTCTTGGGCGTCGAGGGCTTGTACCCAATCGTGTATTGGTTGCGGATGTCGTGCGCAATCTGCTGCGAGATGGCTTCCACTTCGTCCACATTCGCCGGAAAGAACGCAACGCCGCCCGTCTGCTCCGCCAGAATTCGCAACGCGCGCCGGGCTTTCTTTTCGCGCTCCTGACCCAGCAGTCCGATGGTATATACCGTCGGTCCTCCATCCACGGCAATCGCGCGAACCGCCTGCTCCAGCGTGTCGCGGCTCGCCGTGTCCTCGCCGTCGGTCACCACCAGGATGATCTTCTTCTGCAGCTTCGCGCTCTTCATCAGGTGGTCGCTGGTGGCCACCAACGCATCGTAGAGCGCCGTTCCTCCGCGCGCCTCAATCCGCTCCAAGCGCGTCCTGCAGCAGGCCGACGTTGCCCGTGTAATCCTGATCGAGATAATACTCATCGTTGAAATTGATCACGCACACCTGGTCTTGGGGATTGCTCGACCGCACCAGGTTGAGCGCCGCTGCGTTCACGCCCGGACGTTTGTCGCGCATCGAGCCCGAGTTGTCGATCACAATCGCCAGGGCCACCGGAATATCTTCGCGGCGGAACGAAGTGATGCGTTGCGGCTGTCCATCCTCGAAAACCTGGAACGCAGCCCGGTCCAGGGTCGTAACCGGCCGCTGATGATCGTCCACAACCGTCGCGTGCAGCGTCACCTCCTGCACCTCGGTCTTGAAGACGAACGTCCCGTTGCTGTTCTTTTCCGCCTCGCGTCCCGCGGGCAGATTCACCGTGTCGCTTGGCTGGTTGGCCGAGTGCCGGCTGGGCAGAACCGGCGGAGTTGGTGTTTCGGCTTGCGGCTTGTCCGGGTTCACACCCTCAGGCGGCAGCAGTACATCCTCGTCGTTTTGCGGCGGCGTCGCCTTCGGCGACGAGGAGGTTGTCCGCTTGCGGCACTCGAACTCTGTCGCAACCGCCATCCCACCGCACATTGCGAGCAGCAACAACAGCGCTGCAATCCAGACTCTTGCTCGACCACTTCTATTCATTTGGAGCATAGTACCCCGTCTTTGCGTATACCGAGAGCTGCGGCAAACCTTTCGGAGTGACCAGCTTCACTCTGACCTTGCGCCACTTGCCATCGTGCGCCGGCTTGGAGGGACGATAGCCGAGCACGTACTGGTTGCGCAACTCCACTCCGATCTTGGTCGCAACATCGGTCAACTGGTTCGGATTATCGACGGTGAAGGTTCGACCGCCGGTCACGTCGGTCACTTCGGCCAGCAACTGTGGTCCGAATCGTTCCTCGTCGCTGCGCGGGTTCTGATCGAATAATCCAATCGCATAAATCTGAACATCGGCCTCCTTTACCATCGACTTGATTTCATTCTCCGTGTACCGGCTGCGATTGTCGCCGCCATCGGAGATGATCAGCAGAGCCTTCCTCTGGTGCTTGGCCTGGCGCATCTTGGCGATTCCCAGGTAAATCGCATCCAGCAGCGCCGTCCGTCCTTTCGGAACCGTGTACACAAGCTGCCCCTGCACCTGCTCCACACTGCTCGTAAAGTCGCTGATCAGGGTCGGCTTGTCGTTGAATGCAATCAGGAAAAACTCGTCTTCCGGATTCGCCGTCTTGAAGAACTCCACCACCGCCTCGCGCGCCTTCTCGATCTTGTTGGACATCGAGCCGCTGGTATCGAAGATCACGCCCAGCGAGATCGGCGCGTCCTCGCTGGAAAAGTGCTGGATCGCCTGTTTCTCTCCGTTGTCCAGCAGCATGAAGTTTTCCTTTTCCAGTCCGGTCACCAGCCGGTTCATCGGATCCGTGATCGTCACCGGAACCAGCACCAGGTCCACATCCACGCGAATCGGCTTGGTATGCGTCCGCAGCGCTCGGATCGACTTCCGCTTCCGCCGCAGCCGCCGAATTCGGATCGAACTTCGCCGCGTCCTCCGACTTCACCATCGGCTTCACGTGCACTTCGTCGTAGCGGCGCTCCGCCGGAAGCTTGCTCTTGGTGGCCATCGCCGGTGGCAGCACTACGCCCGCAACCGGGGCACTGGCGGGCTCAGGCGCCTTCGGCGCGGACCCCGCTTGCTGACTCACCGGGGTCGCAGACTGCGATGCGGAAGCCTCGGGGATAGCAGTCGGCTGGGCTGCCACGGCTCCGGCACTGATCTGCCCGGATTGCTGGGTGGGCGCGCCCTGCGCAAACAGCTCTGGTCCACATGCAACTGCCAGCAGCAACAGCAGACGCAATACGGACTTTCCCATCCATTGACTGGGCCACTGACTGGGCCGGCCTGCGTCCGCCCTAGAGCGCGCGGCACATTCTGCAGACCCACGCCCGGAACTGAATTCGCGGAACATGGCAGACCTCACACGTTGTAGAACTCTGGTGAGAGCCCAATGCCATTTTCCGGCAAAATGCCGCCTACCCTCATCCTTGCCTACCATTCGATGTGACGCAAGCCGCTATGGTTACTTTCCCGTCTCTCAACCGCGCAATTCGTTATCCGCTCGCCGAGCAAAATCGCCCCGCCGCATGGCTGCGACAGGGCAGAGTACCCGGCACGATCCTGGCGTTGCGACGGGTATTGCGGTCAACTTCGGCGCGCTCTACAGCCCGTACCTGCGGTGCTCTTTCAGGATGCACTTGTCCATCACCACGACCACCCCGCCTGTCGCGCCTTTTCCGCCGCCTCCTCGTGCACTACGTTCTCCTGCAGCCACAGCGCCGGAATCCCCAATGCCAGCACCTCGTCCACGATTGCCGGTACGGCATCGGGGCGGCGAAATACGTCCACGATGTCGATCTGCTCTGTCTTGCGCCGCCTCGCTCAGCGAAGGATACGCCTTTTCGCCCAGCACCTCGCTCAGCTTCGGATTGATCGGCACCACCCGGTATCCCTTGCTCTGGAGATAGGAGGAAACTCCGTAGCTCGGCCTGCCCGGGTCGTCCGACAGCCCCACCACGGCAATCGTCTTTGCCCTTCTCAACAGTTCCAGCACGCGATCTTCCAACGTTCTTTGCCCCCGGCTGCTTCAGTCTTTCTTCCGCTCCGTTTTGATCCGGAACCTCTTCATTGCCACCTTGCGCACCGTCTCGTTCACATTCTTATTCACCGCCAGCGCCCGCAGATCCTTCACCATCAAATGCGCCAGCAGCGGCAGCGCAACATCCAGCGGCGTCTTCGGATTATTCGCCAGTGCCCGCAACACTCCATAGTTCTTGATGTAACTTGCGCTTGGTGGAGATTGCCCGCAGCACCGTCTCCTGGATGTTCTTCATCGCCGCAAACGTTTCCATCTCGCTGTCGTTCACCTTCGGCGACTCCAGCACCGCCAGCGAGACCAGCTTCGAGCGGTCCCGGATCAGCACCATGCGCTCTTCGCGATTGCCGCGCATCGCCAGCTTGATCCGCTCGCCCACCCGCATGCGCCCAATCCTCTGCAGCAGTGAGAGCTGTTCGTGCTCCTCAGGCTCTGCCGCCGCAGTGTCTCCGTTTTTGGCGCGCGTCAGCAGCTTGTCGAGTGGATCGTCCTCGCCCTCGGCGGCCGCCACCAGTTCGAATGGCTGCTCATCCACCTTCGCCACCTCTTCCGCGTGCTGCGGTCAGGAAGCTTTCGGCAGCATCTTCTGCCGTCTCTTGACCTGGGCTGTCTGCCAGCCATTGCGTCCAGCGTGCGGCCGCGCTGGCTCCGTCGCCGGATTCGCCGCTCATCAGCTCCAACAACCGGCTTGAGTTGCGCACCCGCTCGCTCCGCATCATCGCCCGCAGCACCTCGCCGCCGGCATGGCTTGCCGCCGCTTCCAACTCCTCTAGCGCCAGCGCGGGATTCTCGCACAGCGCCTCGACCACCGCGGGCCGTTGCCCGTGGAGCTTCAACAGGTGGCGCAGCACCTCCGGCGGGGTTCCGGCATCCGAGGCAACTTCGACCAGCGATCGCCTCGTCCCAGCTTCGCAGCGTCTGCTTCCGCCTCCGCTCCCAGTTCGCGATGCTCCGGCCAGCGCCACCAGAATCTCAATCGCCTCACTCGCCGGCAGCGATAACCCACCCTGCGCGGCGCGCCGCATCACCGACGGCGGCGCACTCGCCATCGCGAATCAACTCCACCATCCGAGCCATTCAGTCCAGCTCCTTCATCCGCCTCACGCAGTCGCTCAAGCGTGTCGTAGAGCACCGGCGAGAGCCCGCGCTCGAACACTCCGAGCAACGTTTCGTAGTACCACATCGTGCGCTCCCGCGGCACGCTGAAGCGCTCCCACATCACCGGCCCCACCCGTGCATGGTCCGCCAGAATCGATCGGGCATTGTGGACTTTGTCTGCCAGCATGATCAGCCGCGCTTCCCGGTCGGCCATCGGAATCTCTGCCAGGTGATGCCGTTTGCGCGTCTCCCACTCCGGCTTGGGGAGCACGAAGCTGTCGCTGGCCTGCCGCACCCACCGCGCCACTTCGGTCGCCGAATGCCGCCGCAATCTCCGCCAGCACCGCTTCCCCGCCCTGGTCTTCGGCCGCGTCGTGCAGCAGGGCCGCAATTGCCATGTCCTCGCTGCCACCCTCTTCCAGATACCAGCGAAGCCACGCCCAGCAGGTGCGCAACGTAGGGCACGCCGCTCGCCTTTCGCGCCTGCTCGCGATGCAGGGACGAAGCCAGCACCAGCGCCTCGTCAAAGCGCACGCCCAGCGGCCTCTTCAACGCTCGCACGGATCTTTTCGTCCGGCTCTTAGCGGCTGATCCATTTCCTCTTGCCTCTTACCTCTGCTCTGCCCTGCGCATCAGCAGGTAGGCGCGGATGAACGGATCGATATCTCCATCCAGCACCCGATCCACATCGCCCACTTCCATCTTGGTGCGGTGGTCCTTCGCCATGCGATACGGTTGCAGCACGTAGGAGCGGATCTGCGAGCCGAAGTCGATGTCCAGCTTTGAATCCTCCACCTTCCTGCTCGCCGCCCGTTTCTTCTCCAGCTCCCACTCGTAGATCCTCGACCGCAGCATCTTGAAGCCGCGCTCCCGGTTGCTGTGCTGCGAGCGTTCGTTCTGGCAGGCCACCACGATCCCGGTCGGAAAGTGCGTAATCCGCACCGCCGAATCCGTCGTGTTCACGTGTTGCCCGCCCTTGCCGCCGGAGCGATAGGTGTCGATCCTTATGTCTTCCGGCTTGATGATCACTTCAATGCTGTCGTCGATCTCCGGCGAAACGTACACGCTGGCAAACGACGTATGCCGCCGCGCCTGCTGATCGAACGGAGAAATCCGCACCAGCCGGTGTACTCCAATCTCGCTGGTCAGCAGTCCGTAGGCGAACTCGCCCGTCACGCTGAAGGTCACCGACTTGATCCCCGCCTCGTCGCCGGGCTGCAGGTCGTTGATCACCGTCTCAAAGCCTTTGCGTTCGCACCAGCGCAGGAACATCCGCAGCAGCATCTCCGCCCAGTCCTGTGACTCCGTGCCCCCTGCGCCCGGATGAATCGTCACGATGGCGTTGCTGCGATCCAGTTCGCCGCTCAGCAGCGTCTCTGTCTCCAGCTTCTCCACCACCTCGCGCAGCCCGTTCATCTCGCGCGCGACTTCCTCATCCACCTGCTCGCCTTCGCTGGCCAGCTCAAAATAGGCGGAGATATCCTCCACGCGCCGCGTCAATTCGCTGTCGGTCGCCAGGGCGTCCTCCAGGCGCTTGCGTTCGCGCATCGTCTTCTGTGAGTTTTCGGAATCGTTCCAGAAATTCGGGTCGGCGGTCTGCTCTTCTACCTTCTCCAACTCCGCCTTCAATTTAGGCGAGTCAAAGATACTCCTGTAGCTCGCGCACCTTGCCGCGCAATGCCGAGAACTCCTGCTCGAGCTGCTGATCGATCATGCATGTCCTGCTCCTATACGGGAACCGGGTGCGTCATGTGCGCTCCGCCATGGTCGCGCCAGAGCAATCCCGTGATTGAGATTATGGCACACAGTATCGGAAACCAGTCCCCATAGCGCGTATAGAATGTCGTATCGCTCAGCAGCCCGTACGGCGCATCCAGCGCCAACTCGCTGGTTCCGCGGAGCCACCGCCACCACCCGTCCCAGCGGATCGATCGACGCGGTAATCCCCGTGTTGGTGCAGCGCAGCAGCCAGCGATGATTCTCCACCGCCCGCATCCGCGCCATGTTCAAGCCCTGCCACGGCGCGCCCGAGTCGCCAAACCAGCCATCGTTTGAGATGTTTACGAACACCTCGGCCCCGTGCTCGGCAAACTGCCGTACCTCGTGCGGAAACACCGACTCATAGCAGATAAACACCCCGTAGCGGTGCGATCCCACCTCCAGCGGCGTGCGCTCGGCTCCCGAAGCCGTGTACGTTCCCACCTCATGGGTCAGCGCCTTCGCAAAGCCGAATGCCCACGCAAACGGAATGTACTCGCCCCACGGCACCAGGTGCACCTTGTCATAGCGCTGCACCACCGCTCCCGTCGGGAGACACCAGCACCGCCGAGTTATAACATCTGCTCCGCCTCGCCCGGCTTGGCCGCCGGCTGCACCGCCGTCGCTCCCGCCAGCAGCCACGACCGCTGCTGCCGCGCCAGCGCCGCCGTGGACTCGGTGAACAGCCGGTCGTCGGTCTCAAACGGCGCCGGCGACTCCGGCCACACAATCAGCGGCGCAATGCTCGCGTCCTTCGCCGGCCTGCGGAGCCCGGCTCATCGCACTCAGCTCATCCACCAGCCGCTTGTATGCTTCGTAGGTCCATTGCCGCACGATGGGCACATTCTGTTGCACCAGCGTGGCGTGCGCTTCCACCTCGCTCGGCTCCGCCTTCACCAGCACCGTGGCCTGCAGCGCAATCGCCCCGGTCAGTGCCGCCACCAGCAGCGTCATCCTCCGCTTGCGATGCACCAGCATGGCCGCCGCAAACACCGTATTCACCAGCGCGATTTCAAACGACACACCATACACGCCGGTCACGCTGGCCAGCCGCGCCAGCGGCAGGTTGTCAATCTGCGCCGTCCCCAGCAGCGCCCACGGAAAGCTCACCACGTAGCGCCCGCAGCAGCTCCACCGCAACCCACAGAAACGGCGCCAGCACCAGCGCCTTCCGGCTGAAGCCCGCCCGCGACCGTCCCGCCATCGCCATCAGCGCGCCAAAGATCCCATGATGCAGTCCAATGTAGAGCGAGAACAGAACCAGCAGCAGAAACGAAATCACCGGCGACAGCCCGCCATAGGAGTGCATCACCGAATACACCCAGTAACAGGTCCCAAAGTAAAAGACCGTCCCCGAAGCCCATCCCAGCAGAAATCCCTGCCAGGCCCGCGCCGGAACCAGAAACGAGTACGTCTCGTCGGTCAGCAGCTCGGTCGCGTCCGCCTCGCGCGCCCGCAGCAGCGCATACATCAGCGGCGCCAGCGCAATCCAGCATAGCCAGTACAAATTAGGTCGGGGAAAAATCAGAACCTGCAGCAGCCCGGAGGCAACCGCCAGCAGCCAGGCGCTCTTGTGGATGCCTTTCACAGTCCAGAGTCTAACAAATGCCGCTCACTTTGCGGCGGAATCTGTGGAACTGGTAGTCGCCCACTTTCCGGCAACTCAACCAACTCCAGCGCACCGCATCTTCCTTGCTGAATCCCACCTCCGGCAGCACCGTCGGCCTGCGGCCCTTGCGCGCTCAACCGGCCCACCTCGAGCGGCGAAACGGTCACGAAACTTTTCATCGATCAGCCCTGCCGTGAGCATTCCCGAATACAGCGTCGGTCCGCCCTCGCAGAGCAGATAGCTGATCCCGTAACGCTCCTCCAGTGCGGCCACTGCCTGCCGCAAATCCACGCCCTCGCCTGCAGCCGCTGCATCCACCGCAATGATGTCCACCCAGGCATGAGATTCGCGCTGTGCCTCCAGCTTCGCGGCTCCCTCCCGCGTCGTCACCACCGTGACGTCCACATATTCACCGTCAAAGACCGCGTAGTCGCTCATCTGGAAATCTGCCCGCGCCGTCACCAGCACATTGCGTTCTCTGCCCCGGCCGCAGCTTCGTCCTCAGTTGTTGCATCCCTGCGTCCACGATCCGGAACACCGGACCCCGCGGCCGTGGCCGTCCCATCCTTTGCTCCTCGCGCAGCGTTCCCATGCCCAGCATCACCGCATCGGCGTGGGCCCGCAGCAGGTCCATCAGCCAGCGATCCTCGGGCAATCCGCCGATATCGGCCCCGCCCGCCTCATCGCCCAGCAGGGAGACAATACCATCCAGCGTCTGCACAAAGTTGGCATAGACCCATGGCCTGCCCGCCGCAGGAGCCGGAAAGCCCAGCTTGCCGTAGCGGCGCCATCGCCGGGTCCAGCAGTTCGGAGCTTTCGCCGTGATCGAACAGAACCTGGAACTCGTCCATAACGCCCGCTATCATACACGTCTACCTCTCCCGCTTACTTCTCCCGCAACCGGCCTAGGCTCGCTTCAGCCTGCGCCCGCTCCGTCGCGAATCCTCGCTGATTTGTATTCGCGGTTGTGAACCTCTGCTCTGGATTTGTCATCTTAACTATCTATGACGAGTTGGAAAAGGGGGCAGATCGTAAGTTTAGTTCCTCTCTCGCAAGCGACCGGGCGCGTGCTGGAGATCTATTGCGATATGCAGCAGGTGTTTGGCGTGCCGCACATCAGCAGCTTTTTCCAGTTCCTTGGCGCTCACCCACGCTTTCTCGGTCACTTCTGGGGTACGGTGCGCCCGATTGTCCAGTCGCAGGCGTTTTTCTCCTGCGCCCAGCGCTTGCGCGCCGACGCCTATACGCGCGTCCACAGCTACTTTCAGGTCCCCAACCTCAAGTCCGAAGTCGCCCGCCAGCAGTTCATTCCCGGCGCCAGCGAAGAGTTGAAGGAGTGTATCGACTTCTTCTGTTACTCGGTCCCGCTCAGCCTTCTGCTCGCATCATTTCTCTCCGAGTCCTTTGAAGGCACCGCGGGAAGCGACGAGATTCCTCGCACGGCCGCGCCCGCGCCTAAGCCCCGTCGCAGCCTTACGATGGTCGATGAAGAGAGCGCCGATCCCACCGTCAAGAGCGTCTATGCCGATATCCGTATGGCCACCAATGCCGAAGTCACACATACCGTTTATCAGGCCTTCGCCCACTGGCCCGGCTTTTTCCAGAGCTACTGGAACTCGGTCAAACCCATCGTCGTCTCGGAACTCTTCCAGTATTGTCAGAGCTCGATGCGCGAGGACGCGCAGACCTTTGTCCCCGAACTGCCCGGCCCCGTCGAGTTCAATTCCAGCGACCTCGCTGAACTCGGCATGAACCAAAGCGAGGCGGGCACGCTGATCCGCGTCACCAACATGTTCGCCCTTAGTCTCGCTGCTTCCCTGCTCAATGTCAGCATCGCCCGCGTCGCCATCGAAGGCGGCAGCGCTCGTCCAAAACCCGTCGTGGAGAACATCGCAGTCCTCCCGAACGCGGACATCCCCGAGCGGAAAGCGTCTTAAAGGCCAGGGTCAGCTCCAAAGGTTTCAAGGTTGTAGTTCACTAGCCATCCCCACCGCGGTGTAGAGCTGTGGGCCATCACCTTACTTTTTCCGCGTTAGCCTTGCCAGGGTAGCCAGCTCTTTCAGGTACTCGGCAATAGGGCGGGCGGGAGTTCCCCAGAAGAGGATGCCTTTGCCGCGCAGCACTTTTTTGCTGGGGATGCCGCACTGCGAGCCGAGGATTATGCCCTGCTCGACGTGGACGTGATCGCCAATGCCGACTTGCCCGCCGATGAGGACGTTGTCCTCGATCACGGTGCTGCCGCTGATGCCCGTCTGCGCGGCGATGACGACGTTGCGGCCGAGGTGGACGTTGTGGCCGATCTGCACCAGGTTGTCGAGTTTGACTCCATCGCCGATGACTGTGGCATCGAGCGCGCCGCGGTCGATGGTGGTGTTGGCGCCGATCTCGACATCGTTGCCGATTTCGAGGTGGCCGATCTGCGGGAACTTGTGGAAGCGTCCGGTGGCGGGGTCGGGGACGAAGCCAAAGCCGTCACTGCCGAGAACCGCGCCAGACTTTACGATCGCGCGGTCGCCAATGGTGGTGCCGGCATGGACCACGACCCGCGCCACGAGGTGGCAATCCTCGCCAATTACGACGCCGGGAGCGACGATGGTGGCGGGGCCGATGCGGCTGCGCGCGCCGATTCTGGCTCCGGCACCGATCACCGCAAGTGCCGCGACGCTGGCGGTGGGATGCAGTTCGGCGGAGGGATCGACGATGGCGGAGGCGTCCACCGCTCTCGGATTGAGCTTCGACGGATCACCTGTAGCCTGAAGTTGGCAGGTCTCGTGGCGGAGCAACTCCTCGGCGGCGCGGGCAAAGGCCAGCCGGGGATGGCGGGCACGCAGCAGCACTTTGCCGTTCGCGTCGTTGCTTGCAACGTGATTTGCGACTCCATTCGCGCCCCCATTTGCAGCCCTGGCTTTAGGGCTGGGCACAGGCGCGGCGTCGGCGGGGACAATCACCGCGGCGGCCAAGGAATCGAGGGCGGCTTCGAGGAAGCGCGCCTGCTCGACGAATACCAGACTCTGCGCGGTGGCGGCGGCAAAGCTGGCAACCCCACTCACCTCCACGTCGCCGCCTTCGCAGATGGCGCCAATCCGTTCCGCCAATTCACTCGTTTTCATACGTTGGTTGTACCATTGCTGCGATTCTCTTTCGAGAGGATAGTGACTCTGGTCCACTCACCCGCATCTAATTAATCCATGCCGCGCCGCGAAACCATCGTCGAGATTGAGGGTCGCCGTCTCTCGCTGAGCAACCTGGACAAAGTTCTCTACCCGGAGACCGGCTTCACCAAGGGACAGGTGATTGACTACTACGTTCGGGTGGCGCCGATGCTGCTGCCGCATCTGGCGGGACGCCCATTGACGTTGAAGCGGTATCCGGACGGGGTTGAGGGAATGTTCTTCTATGAGAAGAACTGCCCGCGCCGACATCCGGAATGGGTGGCGACGGCTCCCATCTGGAGCGAAGGCGGCCACCGCTGGATGGAGTACTGCGTGGCGCAGAACCTGCCCAGCTTGGTGTGGGCGGCCAACCTGGCCTCCCTGGAGCTGCACACCTCGCTCTCGATGGCCTCGGCGATGCCGCAGCCCTCGACCATGGTCTTCGATCTGGACCCAGGCGCGCCAGCGACCATTGTGCAATGCTGCCAGGTGGCGCTCTGGGTGCGCGATGCCTTCCTCCGCTTGGGACTGCGGAGCTTTGCCAAGACCTCCGGCTCCAAGGGGCTGCAGGTTTACGTTCCGCTCAACTCGGGCGTGAGCTACGAGGAAACCAAGCCCTTTGCTCACCAGCTTGCGCTGAGCCTGGAACGCAAGCATCCGGAGGTGGTAGTCAGCGATATGAAGAAATCGCTCCGGGAGGGAAAGGTTCTGGTGGACTGGAGCCAGAACGACGAGCACAAAACCACGGTTTGCGTCTACTCGCTGCGTGCCCGCCCGCACCCCACGGTTTCCACTCCGGTAAGCTGGGCGGAGGTCGGCCGCTGTCTGCAAGCTGGCGATCCGGCGAAGCTGGAGTTCACTGCCGCCCAGGTGCTTGAGCGGGTGGAGCGCCACGGCGACCTCTTCGCCCCGGTGCTCAGCCTGCACCAGCAACTGCCTCAGATGGCGGAGGGTGGCGCTACGCCACAGCGCGTCCAGAGCGCCGAGCCGCCAAGTGCCGTGCGAAAGCTTCCACGCCCGGCCCGCAAACGCAGCGCGACGGCCCGCTCCCGAAGCGCCTGACGGGAGCTCGGTCGGCCGCTGGTGCTGAGTTCGGCGACGGGTACGCGTGCCGCTCCGGCCGCTGGTGCTGTGGCGGGTGCGCGGCACGGATGCCGCTCCGGCTGCGGGCGCTGGCTTCACAATCCTGTGCTTAGGGTTAGAATGTAACTTCGTACGGCAGGGCTGCGGCTGGCTTGGCGCTGCGGGCGCTGGGCGAGCAACAGCCGTTGCGCTTTGGAAGTCTAAATGCGGAATTATGGATTGTTTGCCGAGGATTGATTGCCGGTCAGTCACCGGTGGAGGAAATCATGCAGAACTGGAAGAAAGCGTTGGTCTACAGTGCCGTTGGAGCCGGCGCGGTGCTGGCGCTCTCGGGGCGCCGCAAGATTGGCATTGCCTCCATTGCCAGCGGCCTGGCGCTGCTCGCCAGCGAGTATCCGGAGCGCTTTGAAGCGATCTGGGAGAATGCTCCCGAATACGTCGATCGCGCCAGCCAGATCTTCGCTGCACTCAGCCGGCTGAGTGAGAAGTTCGCAGAAGACGCCGAGCGCCGTAGCGTCGACGCCTTCGAGCAAGGGCAAGAGGAGTTCAGCGGGTAGGGATTTGCTTCGATCGCTACTGTCGGCTGGCCATCAGCACTTCGCCCATCTGCTTCGCCATCATGTCTTCCGAGGCGGGCGCGGCCTGCAGGTAGGGAGTGTTGTTCTTCCGCCGCGAACCGGAATTCGGCGGCAGAATGGCGACCCGGAAGGGAGCTGCCTGGGCGGTAAATTTCACCATCACGCTGTGGTAGCCGCTCTCGGCGTGAATCGATCCGCGCCGCACTCCTGCTGCTCTCGGCCCGCTGTCAAGCACCCTTTGGCCATCCACGAAAACGACAGCCTCGGCAGCGCTCTCCAGGTAGACATTCCATTCCCCGCTGTCGCTCAGATAGGCGCTGGAGCGGACGTAGAAAACGCCCTTGCGCGCGGCCAGGGCAGGCGGCAGAACGAATCTGCCTTCGGGAAAGACCAGCTCGTAATGTAATGGTTGCTTGGGGTGCGCCGCCGGTTTTGCCGCTTCTTTCTCGGGCGCAAACTCGTGCGCGAATTCCTCTTCGCCGCCGCTCCCGAATCGTCCGTCCAGATGCCAGTTCGTAAGCAGCCCTGCCTCGCGCGAGTCTTCCAGCAACTCCGCATCGTGCATGTTGCTCCTCAGCTCGTTTCCGGAGCGCGCATCGGCGACCGTGCGCGTTGCCTTGCTCCTGGCGTGGCTCGGGCGATGTGGACTCGACGTTTGCGCGCTCTGCGCTCTCGATGTTTGCGCGAATAAGGCGATGCTGGCGGTCAGCAGAGTTGCGATGAGCGTCCAATGCCAGGTGGCAATGCGAGATGGCGACTGCGTGGCGATAGACGCCTCTCTGCCTGTGGTGCGAGGAGGTTTCATGGCAGCGCGATCCTGATTTCGCGCTGTAGAGCCTCGTCCGCAGCTTGGCAGAATGCGCGGAAGGCCGGGTAATCTGCTGGGTCTACGGTCAGCGGAACCAGCTCGGTGTAGGTTTCCACGCGCAGCTTGCGTCCCTGCCGCTGGTAGCTCACCTCAACTCTTCCAAACGCTGTCTGCAGGCTGGTGTCGGCTGGCAGCACGGCTCCGGCGTCCTCGGGGAGCTCGTAATCAAAGACCTCGTGCTCGCTCGGAGCCGGGGGCACCAGCAGCGGATTCCGCCGCAGCCGCTGGGACGCATATTTCCGGATCAGCCCGGCCGTATTCAGCGAGCTGCGCAGGGTCACCTCGTGCGAGCCCTGGGCCGCGCCGATCGATCCCTCGATCTTCAATTCCACTTCCCGCGAAGCCCGGGCCGTCCCCTCGGCTACCGCGTGCGCGATCTTCACCGAGGGGTAGAACTGGGCCAGGGTTGCGCGATAGCTTCCCGCCAAATCGACGGACTCGCTGGTGCGCCGCTGCTCAGCGGCAAAATATCCTGAAAACTTTGTCTGCGAAGAGAATTCCAAACGACCATCGCGGTTGAGCTGTGCGGTGACCTCGCGGGTGACGCGATTGGCCTCAGGCGCCGATAGCGGTACGGTGCGTCGCGTTGCTTTTCCTTCGGCGTCGACGGTCATGACCATTGCGCCCTGGTCATCTGGGGGTAGCTCGCCCGGCGCCGCATATTCGGCGGTCCCGTCGAGGTAGAGATTGAAATCCGGCACGTAGGCCACGGCGTGGTTGAAGAGCTGGACCGAATACGCCTCCGGGTCCACATCGCCCGCCGAGCGGGTGCGCATCATGGCGAATTCGGCTGGCACGCCAACGGCACGCAGCAGCGCCACGATCATCGCGGCCTTGTCCTTGCAGTCACCAAAGCCGCGCCGCTCCACGGTGGCCAGCGGATAGGGCTGGTAACTGTGTACGCCGAACTCGAAGGCCACATACTTGGTGCCGCGCTGCACACTCTCATACACCGCCTGTACCTTGGCCTGCGGGCTCAGATTGCGCTCCAGAATCTGACTGGCGATGGCTTGCAGATTCTCATCCAGCTTCAGTCCTGGATCCAGTAGCCCGCTGTACCAGCGGCCAAACTCCTCGATCGAGCCAATCGTGGAGACATGCAGGTAGGGTCCGCTGGCGCTGGCTCCCGGCGAAAGCGCCTCAAAGGGCTGGGCTGCGATCTCGCGCATCTCCCAGATCCGGGTGGTCTCCTCGCCCTTTTGCCGCACGGTGGCCGCAGCCAGTCCGTGCTCGATCGCATACAGCTTCAGCGAACTGGGCGCGATCAGCACTCGCCGCCGCAGCCGGGTGGGAAAAGAATCGCGAAACAGATCCATGCGCGCGTAGTAGCCGGCCCAGGGATTGACCGCTGCCGCCGGCAGCAGGCGATAGTCAAGCTCCACCAAATCGCCCGGCTGCAGCTGCGGAAAACGTAATTCGCGCGAGCGGGAGTCAAAGTACATCGACGAGCTCCGCTCCTCGACCGGTTGGTCCGCGGAGACGAGGGCGGCGATCTCGCCACCATTGCGCTTGAGCACCCGCGCCCGGACGATGCAAAGCGTCTCGCTCATGGCTGCATACATCACCGAATGGGAGGAAAAGTTCCTTGCACCCTGCTCGCTATTGATCCGCCAAATCTGCTGCAGGTGCGCCGAAGTCAGTCCGTCGCGCCCCAGGCTGTCTTTGCGAAGGCGATCGATGCGGATGTCAGCCAGAGCCTCGACGTCTCCGCTGGCGTGCTTTGCCGCCTCGGCCGCGCGCCGCGCGTCCACCAGAAACTCGTTGTCCGCAGGCAGCGCGGGCGCGCCCGGTAGCGCTTCGACGGGATGGGCCGCCGCGATCTGCATCAGCACTTCGGCTTCTCGGCGCGGAATCGGCCGCCGGCAGCATGGCGGAGACCGCTGCGTTGAGCGCGGCAGCGTCTTCGGTCGGACTGCTCTTTGCCAGCGCCTTCAGTTCGCCTACCAATTGCTTGCGCTGCTCTGGATTCTTGCTGGCGAGGTACTGCAGTTCAAGGCTTTCGAATTCGTGCGCGTGGGTTGCGCGATTTGGGGCGAGGCGATTGGTGCCCCGGCGGCGAAGGCCGCTGCCGAGCAAGAGGGCAAAAATAATAATCCGGCGAGTACGTGGCGGCGCGTCATGTCTCCTGCTGGACGAGTGGAGCCCTGAACGCTGCGAGTATGGAAGAACAGGCCGCGGCGAGACTGGTTTGTAAGTTCCGCGGCCCATGTTCCTGGACCTTGCCCTCTCCCTGCGCGTATTCCCCCAGAGAATTCTGCTCAGTGAAGAACTTCAGTCCAAACATCTGTCGTTCAGGTTTATGGGAAGAGTGTGCCCTATCCTGGCAGGCGCGGGAATGCACAGGAGCACCTAGGTATTCACGGAGAATCTCCTTAGTTCCGCGAGGCAGAGAAGTACGGCCCCGGACTCGCGCAGTTGGCCCGCACACAGCACGGTGGCCTCGCTTAGAACTGCCAGGTACACAGGACATGCGGGCCAATTGGACGTGTCCCTGCGTACAACAGCGAAATGCTGATTTTTCACGTGTTTTTTCTCGCAAAGCTGCGTATGCTTACGGAATGGCGAATGTTCCAAGATCAAAGACTCCGTCGCCGTCCATGCGGCTCATGCGGCGAAGAAGAAAGGCGCGGAGATTTCTCCAGCGCACCATTCCCATCCATCGACCAAAGTGAAAATCGCCGTGGTCGAGAGCGATCCGCTGCGCTTCATCGGATTTCGCGCGCTCTTCGATTCCGAGCCGGACATGGAACTGGTCTCGGCTTCGGCCAGCGACATCGCCAGCAATGCCGACGCCGATCTCATCCTGCTCGGCAGCCGCGGCGATCAGAATCTGTTCGACGTGATGGCCGGACTCAAGGCCACGCGCCCCGATCTGCGCATCCTGGTCACCGGAGCGGGCGCCGACGACGAAATGATCTTGAAGGCTCTGGCGGCCGGCGCCAAGGGATACGTCGATGAGGCCGCCAGCCCCAACGAGTTCGCCATGGCCATCCGCATCGTCCACCAGGGCTCGGTGTGGGCGCCGCGCCGCGTGCTCTCCACCTTTATCGAGCGCGTCACCTCCTCGCCGGGAAGAATCTTTCCCGCCGGCCGCGTCACCTTTACCGACCGCGAAAAAGAGGTGCTCGAACTGCTCGTCGCCGGACGCTCCAACAAGGAGATCGGCGCCGCACTCGGCATCGAGGAGCGCACGGTAAAGGCGCACGTCGCCAAGCTGATGCGCAAGGTCGGCGTGCAGAATCGCATCGCGCTCTCGGTCCACGCCATTACCCACTCGCTGGTCTCAAGCCGCTAGACGGCCTCGGCAATTCGTATCGAAGCTCTCGTGTCGATCATGGTCACCTATCCGGTGACCATGATCGCGTGAGGCCCGGAATTACACCTCGAATCCCCCCGGGAATCCGCCCCGGTGTTATCCTCAACGTATGTTCGACCCTGCCGCAGGCAGCGACTCCGCGTTACTGCTGACCGAAGAGGTCCTGGTTCTGGCAACGATCGTCGGATCGATCGCGGCGCTTCCTGTCTTCATCGAGTTCATTTCCGATTTCCGCAAGCGGCGCGAACGGATCTATCTCAGTCTGGATGATGTTCCCGTCAGCAGCCTGAGCCCGCGCCTGGCGGGCCTTGACAGCTTGCTGGAAAGCATCGCCGATCTGGTGGATCGGGCGCGAACGCCGACGGCCTATAAGGATCTGAAGATCGGCAACGAGGTGCTCATCATTGGACCCAACCAGAGCGGGAAAAAGAGCTTGGCGCAGCGCATCGCCCAGATGGCCGGCATCGAGCGCCTGGTGACCGTTTACAACCCGCGAGACACGAACGCACTGGCCAAAGCCAAGGACATCGTGCGCGGCCACAAGCGTAAGAAAGTAATGTTGCTGCTGCCGCGCATCGACTTGGCATACAAGACAGACGACCCGGAGTTACTGGCTGAACTGGATGCGCTGATTGAGACCACCTCAGAGGCACCGAACGTACTGGTGGTGGCAACGACGGTATGGTTTGCGGCAGACAGCGAACTGGATAACGTCTTCGGAATCAAACTGGCTCTTCCCGGCGCCGGGCTGAATTCCGCCGACCGCCCGGAAGTTTCCGAGGCGGCGGCGCGGGTGTTATCCGAGGTCACTCACTTTTATCTTACCGAGGCACAGCGCCGCGGCTTCCGGCTTGCAGAAATGAGCGAAGAGGAATTCAGCTCGCGAATCCTGGATTGCGTTGTGAACCCGGCGGAGATAGAAGACATTGTCGTATTGTGCGAAACCACGGCGATTTATCGCCAACGCACCAGGAAAACATCAGGCGCGATTTTCACCAGAGAAGTTTTGGATACTGCGATCGCACGCGTTATAGCTCGTTAGCATCCTACCCATTCGAATCCAAATGACAAAGAGTTATGATGCAGCAGTGAAGGATTCATTGCGGCAGGAAGGAAATAACAACTGAAATGAAGAACATTCTGATTGCGCTCGTCGTGCTTCTCTCCACCACCGCGGCCCTTGCCGACCGCGCCGATGACATTGACCGCCTGCAGGACAGCGCCACGGTGATCAAAGAGATTATGTCGGCCCCGGACAGCGGAGTTCCCGAGGAGGTAATCTCCAAGGCCCAGTGCATTGCGGTGATTCCCAGCATGCTGAAGGCGGCCTTCGGAGTGGGCGGAGCCTACGGCAAGGGGGTGGCCAGTTGCCGCACGGACAAGGGCTGGAGCGCGCCCGCATTCTTCTCCCTCAGAGGCGGCAGCGTCGGCTTTCAGATTGGCGGACAGGCGGCCGACATCGTGATGCTGATCATGAACGATCGCGGCATGAACGACCTGCTGCGAAGCAAGGTTAAGTTGGGCGCCGACGCCAGCGTTGCCGCCGGTCCGGTGGGCCGCCACGCCGACGCCTCGACGGATTGGAAGCTGCGCGCCGAGGTGCTCACCTACTCGCGCGCCCGTGGCGCCTTTGTGGGCATCTCGCTCAATGGCGCCGTGCTCACCCAGCACCGGGACGATACCCGCGACTTCTATGGCCGCATGGTGCCCTTCCGAACCATCCTGCTGGGCAATATCGAATCGCCCGAGGAAGCAGTGCCCTGGCGGGATGCGCTAGTAAAGTACGCAGGAAAGTAAGGCCGGTAAGCTTGGTTTCGGCAGCTTAGCCGGCTGCTCCGATAGCGCAACGCCCGCCTCGCATCCGAGACGGGCGTTGCGGCTTGGGTTTGGGTGTCAACGTTTTTGAAAGCTTTGAACGTTGACACGTGACACTCACCGAGGGAATCCTGCGCCAGCAACTCGCATTCACTTGGTTGACCTTGCAACTTCAGGATTTGATACGGTCAACCTTCGCTCATGCGATTTTGGTTGGAGTATCTTCCTGTCTGGCTCATCGCACAGACGCTGCGATGGTTGCCGCGTCCGGTGGCGCGCGGCGTTGCCCGTGGGATCGCCATCATGTTTTATTGGTGCCATCCGCGGCTGCGGCGGGTCGGCATGCGCAACCTTGAACTGGCCTTTCCGGACAAGATCGCGGCCGAACGCGAAGCGCATTCTGAAGGGCGTCTATCTCTCGCTGGGGCGTCTGCTCGCCGAGATTCCAAAGTTCCCCGACTACACCCTGGAAAATGTCGATCGCATCGCCGTCTACGACGGGCTGGAGAACTATCTGGCCGCGCGCGACCGGGGCAAGGGCGTGCTCTTTATGACCGCGCACCTGGGCGGCTGGGAGATCGGCTCGTTTGTCCACTCCTTGCACGGCCATTGGCTGAACATCATCGTGCGCGACCTCGACAATCCCCTGCTCGACGGCTGGGTCCGCCGTCTGCGCACGCTGCACGGCAACAAGACCTACGCCAAGGATGAGTACGCGCGCGGCCTGCTGGCCGCGATGAAGCGTGGCGAGACCGTAGGCGCGCTGATGGACACCAACATGACTCCGCCGCAGGGAGTCTTCGTAAACTACTTCGGCCTGCCTGCCTGCACCGCGGGCGGGATCGCGCGGCTCGCCATGCACACCGGCGCCGCCGTGCTTCCGGCCTTCACCATCTGGGACGAGGCCCTGGGCAAGTACCGCATCCGCTTTGAACCGGCAATTCCCACCGTCTGCACCGGAGACGATGACGCCGACGCCGTGGCCAACACCCAGAACTACACCGCGGCCATCGAGCAGGCGGTGCGTGCTCATCCCGATCAGTGGCTCTGGGTACACCGGCGCTGGAAGACTCGTCCGGCGGGCGAGCCCGGACTTTACTGAAACCATCCTTGCGCTCAACCGCAACACACTGCCCCTGCCGATCATCCAACTGCTGATGTCTGCGACCGATGAAAGAGCGCTGCCGATGAGCAGCTCCACTCCTCCCGTGTTTGCGCCCGAGCAACGAGCTATGTTCGTTGAGGTGCTCAGGCTTTTCATCGCGCAGGCACATTCCATTCGCGGTGAGCGGAGCGTTCGCGCTGCATCAGCACACCGGAATCTGGCGCGACACCAAGGATCTCGACCTCTTTCTCCTCCACGAAGACGTGCCCCGCGCACTTGAGTTGCTCTCTGCCGAAGACTTTGAGACCGAAGTCTGCGACCCGGTGTGGCTCTGCAAAGCGCGGCGCGGCAGACTATTACGTGGACCTCATCACCGGCATGAGCAACGCGGTAATTACGGTGCAGCGCGAGTGGATCGACCGTGCCAGTAACGCCGAGGTGCTGGGCGTTCTGGTGAAGGTTCTGGCCGCCGAGGAGCTGATCGCATCCAAGTTGTTCGTCACTCGCCGCGAGCGCTTTGACGGCGCCGACATCGTGCACGTCATCCATGGAACCGGCGGCAAGCTGGACTGGAATCGCATTCTGCAATTGATCGGCGAACACTGGATGGTGTTGCTGTGGGTGCTCGTGCTCTACCAGTACATCTATCCCGCACATTCGGAGTTTGTGCCGCGCACGCTGTGGAATGAGCTGTTATCCCGGTCTGCGCGATGAACTCGATCACCCCAACCCGCGCGCCGCTTTCCGCGGCAGCCTGATCGATGAAAAGATGTTTGCCATCGACACCATGGAGTGGGGGATGGCGAATCTGAATGAGCAGATGAGAGGCGCGAGGAAGCCAGCGCGTGGTGAGAGCTAGGACCACGAAAGGCGGATTGCGCGCCCCGATGCACCCTGGGTGCATTCCGGGCACACCGCGAGGAAGATGAATGAGAATTGCGGCAGTTGCGGACCTCCACTACACTCCGCAGAGCTATGACAAGATTCGCGAGCAGATGTTGCGCGTGCGCGACGACGCCGATGTGCTGGTACTCGCCGGGGATCTCACCAACTACGGGCGCGTTTCCGAGATGAATTCGCTGCTGACCATGCTGGTGCGGCTGCGCATTCCCATCGTCGCCGTACTGGGCAATCATGACTTTGAGAGCGGACAGCAGGACGAGTTGATGAAACTGATGTCGGCGGAAGGAATCAAGGTGCTGGATGGCAGTGGCTATGAGCGCGATGGGGTGGGCTTTGCCGGGACCAAGGGATTTCTCGGGGGTTTCGGGCGCGGCATGCTCACCGCATTCGGCGAGCCCGAGGTGAAGGCCTTTGTGCAGACCTCCATCGACGAGGCGTTGAAGTTGGAGCGCGCGATGGCACAACTGCGCACCGATCGCCGGGTGGTGGTTGTGCATTACGCTCCCATCGGCGATACGGTGAAAGGCGAGCCGACGGAGATCTATCCATTCCTCGGAAATTCGCGGCTGGCCGAGGTGGTGGACCGGCATGGCGCGAACCTGGTGCTGCACGGCCACGCCCATCATGGCTCACCGGAGGGCAAGACTACAGCGGGCATTCCTGTACACAATGTTGCGCTGCCGATTTTGAAGGCATGTGGCGTCTGCACGCCGTACCGAGTCTTCGAAGTCTAAGCCTGGGAAGTATAAGTCGGGGAATCCTGCCGGCTCCGGTTCGACACTCTCCGCCGCTGGGCGGTACACTCGAAGGCTCGGAAGTTCGGAGGCTCGCAAGGCTTCCACGGAGGCACGATGAGACGGCTGAAAGCCTACCTTCCTCTACTGGTGCTGTTCTGTGCCATGCAGACAGTACTGGCGCAGGACTTAGCGTCATTTGAGAAACGAGTTCACGTTAAAACCCTTCCCAATGGACTTACCGTTCTGTTCTTAAGCCGTCCGCAAGCGCCGGTCTTCTCTTTCTTTACGGTGGTGGATGCCGGCGATGCGCAGGATCCGGAGGGTAAGACCGGGCTGGCGCACATGATGGAACACATGGCCTTCAAGGGCACGGACGAGATCGGCACCACGAATTACCCCGCGGAAAAAGCGGCTCTGGCGAAGGTGGAGGTGGCTTACGCGGCCTATGACCGGGAAAATAATCGTCTGGTAAACCGCGATGAGAAGAAGGTTGCGGAGCTGAAAGCGGCGTGGGATAAGGCTCGCGAAGAAGCCGACAAGTATGTCGTGAAAAACGAGTTTGGAGAGATCATCGAGCGTAATGGCGGAGTGGGACTGAACGCTTCAACCGGGTTGGACAACACCCAATACTTTTACTCTCTGCCTGCCAACCGGTTGGAACTTTGGGCCTATCTGGAGTCGGAGCGCTTTCTGCGGCCTGTGATGCGCGAGTTCTACAAGGAGCGCGACGTGGTAATGGAGGAGCGGCGGATGCGCACGGACTCATCGCCCGATGGACGATTGGTGGAGCAACTTCTCTCCGTTGCTTACGACGGCAGCCCCTATCACCGTCCTGGGATTGGCTATTCCAGCGACCTGCGACACTTCTCCGCCACCGACGCGGCAAACTTCTTTAAGACCTATTACGTGCCAAGCAATATGGTGGTGGCCGTGGTGGGCGATCTGGACGCGGAGAAGGTCTTCGCGCTGGTGGAAAAATATTTCGGACGCATTCCTTCCGGACCCAAGCCGGAAGAGTACGTTACGACGCAGACCAAGCAGAACTCCGAGCGCAGCGTGGTGCTACACGAAGCCTCGCAACCGATCTACATTGAGGGCTACCAGAAGCCGAGTTACCGCGATAAAGACGACGTTGTGTATTCGGTCATCAGCGGGGTGATGAGCGACGGGCGCACCTCGCGCCTGTACCGCTCGCTGGTACGCGACCAGAAAATCGCGGTAGAAGCGGCAGGCTTCAGCGGATTCCCCGGAGACAAGTACCGCGATCTTTACGCGTTTTATGCCGTGCCCTCGCAAGGACACAGCGCAACCGAAATGAGCAACGCGATCCACGAAGCCATTGAAAAGCTGAAGACCGATGGAGCGAGCGCCGAGGAATTGAGGATGGTGAAGACGCGCTCCAAAGCCTCCCTGCTGCGCAGCCTGGCCAACAACGAGGGACTGGCGAGGAACCTGGCTGAGAACCAATTGAGGTACGGCGACTGGCGCGAGTTGTTCCGCCGGATCGATAAGATTGACGCGGTGACCAACGAGGACGTAAAGCGCGTGGCGAATGAGGTTTTCCAGGAGACCAATCGCACGGTCGGAATCCTGGAAACCAGCAGCGCGGCGAAGGGGGCACAGCGATGAAGACAAAGTTTCTGATGGCAGCGCTGAGCGCTGGCTTGTTGCTGGCTTCCATGCAGGCGCAGGAGAGCGCGCCAAAAGCGGCTGCGGGCACAAACAGCCGGATTGCGACAAACTGGAAGCAGATCACGATTCCCGCGCTGCCCGCCTTCAAGCCGCAGGAGCCCAGGCGGGTGGAATTGGCCAATGGCATGGTCGTGTTTCTCACCGAGAATCACGAACTGCCCCTGATCTCGGGCTCGGCAATGATTCGCGGCGGGTCGGACTCGGAACCGGCGGATAAGACCGGATTGGTCGATATATACGGCGAAACATGGCGCACTCGGCGGCACCGAAAAACTTTCAGGCGATGAACTGGATGACTACCTGGAGGCGCGCGCAGCCAAGGTGGAAACGGTTGGCAGCGACGCGAGCACCACGATCAGCTTGAGCTGCCTGAAAGCCGACTTCCCGGACGTGCTGAACATTTTCGTAGACTTGCTGCGCAACCCGGCCTTCCGGGAAGACAAACTGGCGCTGGCCAAGAAGCAGATGGACAGCAGCATCTCACGCCGCAACGATGAGACCGAGGACATCGCCCAGATTCAGACCGACATTCTCGGCTATGGCAAGAACAGCGCCTACGCGCGGATTCCCGAGTACGCGACGGTCGCGGCGGTGACGCGCGAAGATCTGCTGCAATGGCACAAGCAGCATACCACTCCGAACAACATCATCTTCGGCGTGGTGGGCGACTTCGACTCGAAGGAGATGGAGGCAACGCTGCGCAAGGCCTTTGGCGACTGGCCCAAGGGTGAAAAGATTGAGGAGCCGAAGATCGCGATTGAACCGGCAAAAGCCGGCATCTACCTGGTGAACAAAAGCGACGTGAACCAGAGCGAAATTCGCATGATCGGCATGGGAATCGAGCGCAGGAACCCGGACTACTTTGCGCTGCAGGTGATGAACGAAATTTTCGGCGGAGGATTTTCGTCGCGGCTGTTCGTCAATCTGCGCACCAAGGCGGGCCTGGCCTATGCGGTCGGCGGCGGCGTCGGCAGCAGTTGGGATCATCCGGGACTGACCATCTTGGAGATCGGAACCAAGACGGAGACCACGACCGAGGCGATCAAGGGACTCTGGGAGCAGGTAGACCTGCTGCAGAAAGAGGCGCCGAGCGAGTTGGAGATGAAGCGCGCCAAGGACGCAGATCCTGAATTCTTTCATCTTCAACTTCGATACTCCTTCCAAGGTTCTGCGCGAGCAGGAGACCTATGAGTTCTACGGCTACCCGAGCGACTTCCTCGAACAATATCGCGCGGGAGTGGAGAAGGTGACCTCGGCCGAGGTGCTGCGGGTGGCCAACAAGTACATCCACAAGGAAGACCTGAAGGTGCTGGTGGTGGGCAACGCCAGCGAGTTTGAGAAACAACTCGCAGCACTCGGTCCGGTAACGCCGATCGATATCACCATTCCTGCTCCGGTAGCGAAAGCCGAATCGAGCCAGGGAGATTTGAGCGCCCGGTAAGGCTTGCGCCACAGACGGGAACGGCGCGGGATAGCCCGCGCCGTTCTGGTTAATCGAGATGCAATTGCCGTTATTCTTCTGCGGCGTTACTCTTTTGTGGCCAGCGCCTTGGGCTGATAGACACAGAAGGGCTCAGCGGCCATGTAGTTGCCGTCGACCGCGTAGGCGCGGGCGCGACAGCCCATGCAGACGTTGCGGAATTCGCAGCAGCCGCACTTGCCTTCCAGCTTGTCGGTGTCGCGCAGATCGGCAAAGACCTGCGAATCGTTCCAGATCTCGGAGAACGGCTGCTTCTTCAGATCGCCGGCGATGGCGGGCAGGTATCCGCAAGGGAAGACTTCGCCGTCGAAGGAGAGGAAGCAGACGCCGGTTCCGGCAAGGCAGCCCTTGGTCATCGCGTTCATGGCGTTCGGGTCTCCACCAGGATGGCCGTGCGGATGCGGCATCCCGTCGTGGCGGATGCCGCTCTTGCCAAACTTCTCGAAGTCGGTCTTGAAGGCCATGCCGGTGGAGCCGGGCATGGTCATTTCGGTGGCGCCGATGGCGGGCTGGGCTTCAACCGCGGCGGAAGCTGGCACCGTAGCCCTCCTGCTTGCGCTCGGCGGCGCGACGCTGGCGCACCACGCGGAAGTAGTGGGGCGCGCAGGTGGCCTTGAGTTCGATGTCGCCGGTGGAGGCCTGATCGTAGAACCAGTTGAGGATGCGCTCATACTCATCGGGAGCAACCATCTGCGACTCGGCGATATCGACGCCGCAGCCGACGGGAACGAGCAGGAAGGTGTGAAGGGCGTCGGCCCCGAGGCCGCGCACCATGTTCCAGCACGTTGGGCAGTTCGACGGCATTGTGCTTGGCGATCGTCATGTTGATCTGCACCGGCATGCCGAGCTCTTTCAGATTCTTGAAGCCGTAGATGGCCGCGTCGAAGGCTCCGGGAATTCCGCGGAAGGTGTCGTGGGTCTCGGCATTGGCGCCGTCCAGGGAGATGGAGACGCGCTTGACGCCGGCGTCGACAATCTTCTGCGCCACTTCCTTGGTGACCAGGGTGCCGTTGGTGGCCAAGGCGACGCGCAGACCTTTGTCGGTGGCATACTTCGCGAGCTGGAAGATATCCGAGCGATAGAGCGGTTCGCCGCCGGAAAGCACCAGGATGGGATTCGCGAATGCGGCAATCTGATCGATGATGTCCAGCGCTTAGCTTCGTGGGCAGGTCGGAGGGGGAGGCAAGCTCGGTGGCCGTGGCACGGCAATGCACGCAACGAAGATTACAGCCTTTGGTGACTTCCCAAAAAACAAGGCGCGGCAGATGCTTGGCCGGCGCCGGCCGAGGGCTCGCACTCATGAGATCTCCTAAACGAACGATCTGAACTACCGACCGCAAACTAAAGATACGAGGATGGATAGGAAGAGAGTTATGATTTAAGTCACAGCACGGTTGTGACGCATATCACGGCAGTACTGTGAGATATAACCAACAGAATGACTTGCGGTTGGTGAAAAACGGCCCCGGCGAGAGTATCCACCGGGGCCTGGATTCTTTGCTGTTACGGTCCGACGCCGCCGTTGTGGCAGTCGGAGCAGTTGACGGAGCTCAGGTCACCCAGATCGATCGGGGTGCTGAAACGTCATTGCGGTATTCACAACGGCCTGCGGGCAGCACGCCCTCTTCCTGACTGAGCACGGTATGGCAGGAGTTGCACTCCTTGGTGATGACCTTGCCATCCTTGCTGGTGTGGTTGCCGTCATGGCAGCGGAAGCAGCCGTTGAAGTAATAGTGGCCGACGTTATCGGGGTGTGTGCGCCAATCCACCTTCATCTCCGGGAAGATGTTTTCGCGGAAGATGCGCTGCAGCTCCAGTCACCATGTTCTGGATATCGCCGGCGTGGACGTGTGGCCACCTGCGGATACTTCTCTTGGTAGAAGGCCGGAATCTGCTTCGCGATGGCCGCCTGAGCCTCGTCGCTGGTCTTGTACTCAGCGGTCAGAACCTGCACGCCTTGCTGCTTGGCAAAGGGCAGGGTTGGTGCTGATGAGGTTGGAGGCCATGGCCTGATCGACGGCGCGGTCCGGTGGAGTGTAGACGTGGGTCGGACGATTGTGGCAATCGACGCAATCCATGCGGCGCTGCTCGAGCTTAGCTGATTGCGGCCGGATCGGCTCCAGCGGCGGTGTACTCGGTGACATTGCCATTCGGATCGGTCACTGCGGACCCAGGAGCATCGTCTGGCGCTTGGGATCGCTCCTGTACTCGATCTTGTTGGCGATGTTCATGTGCCAGTGAATTCCTGCGGCTTCGCTGCCTAAGTTCGGATCACCGCCACCGGTCTTGATGAGCAACCGGACCTGACGGGGAGTATTGGCTTCGTCGGAGGCAGAAGTGGTTAAAGACCTTGAGCTGGGCTCCCCAGAAGCGGCGCGGCCAGTGGCACTGCTCGCAGGTTTGCGAGGCGGGGCGGAGATTGCCGACGGGAGTCTCGATCGGGCGAGGGTAGGTGTCGGTCACGGTCTTGAAAACCTGACGTAACCCGGACATCTTCGACTTTACATACCAGCTTGCACCGGAGCCGACGTGGCAGTCCACACAACTGACGCGAGCGTGCGCCGAGTGATCGTGGGCGGTCGCCTCGGGGTGCATCACGGTGTGGCAGAGTTGGCCGCAGAAGGTGGTGGAGTCGGTGAACTCATAGGCGCGGTAGCTCCCCAAGGCGCTGAGCAGGATGAAAATGACCACCGTGCTGACAAAGAAGACGAGGCGGCTTTGTTGTTCGGGGTGGGACAGGTCGATGTTGACCTGCAGGGGGGCCGCGGAGATCGCCTTGAGCCGGCGATGGCGCTCGCGAAATATGCCGAAAGTGGTCAGGGCGAGGCCCGCCACCAGAAATCCGGGGAGCACCATGTAGGCGAGGAGCCCGACGTACGGATTGGGCTGAGAGGAGGTGGCGTCAATGAGGAAAAGGACAATGATGTTGGCCAGTGCGATGAACGCCAACGCCAGTCCGGAGAGGCTGATGTAGTTACGCAACAACGACCTGTAGGAGAACCCTCCGCCGTTTGGGGAGTTGGGCGTGTTGGGCCCGGAATCGGTCATTCAAATCTCCTGCAACTGTAGTGCGGCACAGTCTGTCCTGAATCGCAGATAGAGGAGCAGAGTGGAATTAGTGTAGCTGACCAGCAGCCTCTGGGTCACCAGATTTCAGTATCACTCTCCGCCGGCATCGCCCCAGCGGCGCGATGCCGGCGACGGAACTAAAATCGTGACCCAGTCAGGACACATCATCCCTGCGACCGTTCTAGCGGTACGCAAAGATCATGGCATAAATGATCCCGATGACGATGCTGAAGCCGATGGTGAGCGCAACCCAGGCAAACGCCCGGATCATTTTCACAACCACCGCCGGATGAGGCTCCGCCAAATGGCGCTTGAGTTCCCCTTTGCGAACCAACGATTCATACTCCATCGGTTTGTCGCGTTTCAACTCCGCCAGCGGCATCTGGCCGGTGAACACAACCACATCCATGGGAAACTTCTCCGGCCGCAGGTGGGTATTGAAGAAGTGCACGGTGAAGATAAAGCCGGTTGCCAGCAACGCTTCGTCGCTGTGAATGATGGTTGCCAAATTGATGAACCATCCCGGCAAAATCCGGGTAAACAAGATCGGGAACCACAGCGAAAGACCGGTGGAGCCGATGATGAAAATGCCCCAGAACACCGCGAAGTAGTCGAATTTCTCCCAATAGGTCCAGCGCCCATATTGCGGACGAGGACCTTTTCCGAGAAACCACTTCATGGTCTGGACGAACTCCCGGCCATCCTTTAAGGTCGGCACCATGGAGTTGGGCCCGAGGAGCATATCGGCCCAGGATTTGTACTCACGGTTCTTCAGATTCCGCAGCGACACCAGGTGGGTCACAAAAAGACAGAACATGACCACGGCGGCGGTACGGTGGATATAACCGGCGGATTGAAATCCTCCCAGCAGGTGTGATACCTCACGCGCCCACGGGGTGTAGGAAAACTTGAGCGTCATCCCTGTCAGTGCCAAGGTGATGAAAGAGACCACCATGGTCGCGTGGAGGCCTCGCTCCAGCGGAACGAAGCGCACGAATTCGAGCCCGCCGTGATGCTCCTCCCCATGCGCGGTTGCAGAGGATCGATCGAGACTTTGCGGTCACGTTGCACTCTCCTGATTTTGGCTCAACATTATTACTCATCACTGCTTCCCGGAAGGCGGAGTCGGCGGTTCCGCTTGGGCTTCGGCAAGGAGGGCTGCCTCTTCTTTGGCTTCGGCCTCCTTGAGTTCGCGGCGCATCTGGAACGCTCGCGGCAGCCACAACACGGTGTGAAGACCACCGATAACGAACGTGCCGACCAGCAGTCCGGTCATTGCCCAGAACGCCCCGAACAGGATGGGGTACTTCTTGGGGTCATGGTGAGTCGCATGGGTGAGGTAGCCGGCAAAACGGCGCGTCGCGCCGACATGGCACTTGCTGCAGGTCGCAACTACATTGGCGCGGCTCAGGTGCGAGCGCGGATCAGACACCTTTGCGATGTCATGCGAACCGTGGCAGTCGTAGCACTTTGCCGCGTTGGTGTAGCCAAGGCGCGAAACCTTGCCATGGTAGGTCTCGAAGTAGGCCGTGGCAACTTCCGCGTGGCACTTGCCGCACGTGTTCATGATGCCGAGTTGGAAGCCGGATTCATCGGTGCGGCTAATGGTGTGCGCGGTATGGCAGGTACTGCAAACCGGCAGTGCCTTGTCTGTGCGAGTGACGGTAGGCGAGTGGATGCTGTTGACGAACTGCGCTTCAATGCCAATATGGCACTTGCCGCAGGTCCCCGGCACATTCTTCGGATTCACCGTTGAGGCTGGGTCCTTCGCCGGCAGGATGCGGTGCGCGGTGTGGCAGCTGGTGCAAGTCGCCGTTACTGACAACCCGCTCTCCAACAGACCCTTGCCGTGAATGCTTTCAGTGTAATTGGTGATGATATTGTGCTGGCTTCCGGTGTAACGCATCGCGGCTTTCTTGCCTTCAGAATGACACTTGCTGCAAAGGCCCGGAACATTGGTCGGAAAAGTCGTCGACTTCGGGTCCTGTTTTCCCAGGATACCGTGCGTGCCGTGACAGTCTTTGCAACCAGGTGCGTTGACATCGTTCTTGGCGGTAAGCTGCCCGTGGATGCTGCGCCCGAAATCCTCGCCCACGGCGTCATGGCACTTGGAGCAGTCGACCTTGTGCGTGATCGTCTCGCAGGGCCGGACGTGCGAGACAGTCACCTCGGAGTGGCACTGGCTGCAGGAGACCTTGGCATGGCGCGAGCCGGCGACCTCGATTTCGTTGACCAACATCGAGCGGCCATCACGAGCCTTGAGGTTCGCATCGGCGTGGCAGCGCATGCAGTCCGCGTTGGCCATGCCGAGGTCGTAAAAGACATTGCGTACCTTGTGTGGCTGGTGGCAATCCACGCAGGCGGGGAGTACGTTTGCCTCTTTCTCCCACAGTTCGCCGCGGATCGTCTTGCTGGTGCACAATTTCAATCTTCCCGTGGCACTTGGTGCACGTCTCCGCGATGTTGCGCCGCGCGATCGACGAATTGGGGTCGGTGTGTGGAAGGATGCTGTGCGCCGTATGGCACGAGACGCAGGTGGCCGACACCACCAGCCCCATCTTGAGCACGCCCTCGCCGTGAATACTTTCGGTGTAGTTTGCCAGGATATCGTGCTGGCCGATATTGCGGTTCTTCTGCACCGGCGTGCCTTCTTGATGGCACGAGCCGCAGACGAACGGAATTTTCAGCGGAGCTACCGAGGATCTGCTTATCCTTGACCGGCACAATATCGTGGTTCCCGTGACAGTTCACGCAATGCGGCGCCAGTGGGTCGCCATGCGCAGCCGCTTTGCCGTGCAAGGAACTTGGAATACAGCTCCTGCTCCTGCGTGTGGCAGTTTCCGCAGTTGACCTTCGCGGGCTTGCGGTGCGGCAGATCCTTGCCCTCAAGATCGGCATGGCAGCCGGTGCAGCCTACGCTGCCGTGAACCGAGGGCGAAAATTTCTTGCCATCGACGAACAGCGAAACCACCTTCGCCTCCATGCTTGGTGGTCATGCTCTTGTCGCCGTGGCATGCCAGGCAGGTTTGGCTCTGCTCCGCTGCGCCAGTCGCCCAGGCAGGCGCCGAGGAGAGCAGCACGGCTAAGGCCACGATCAATCCCGGGAGCATGGCCCGCAGGCACGAAGCTGGAAGGGCAGGTAGACGCCGGGGTTGTCTCGGCGGGAGCGGGATCGGGTTGGCGTCTGTTTTACCTGCCAGGCACGTTTACTCATTATGACCACGCAATTTGTCCTTTCAGATGTATCTTGGCCTGGAAACTGTCATTCGGATCTTCCTGCAATTATAGTGCAGCACGGTCTGTCCTGAATTGCAGGTAGGTAGTACAGAGGAAACGGCAGCAGACCACAGTCTGCTGCCGTTTTCGTACCTGCTACTTGGTGGTTACGTGATGGGTTTTGACTTCGTCTCCAGCTGCGCCTGCGTACTGCGACAGGGTCGCGGAATCGAGCCCGTGTTCTTCCTGGTAATGCTCGACCGACATTTTGCCATCGAGGAACGCGAAGTTCACCGGGTAGGTGTCGGGATCGAGAATGACCTGATAGAAGTGCCAGACGATGATGGCCAACGTGGCCAGAATCGCCTCGTAGAAGTGGATCGTGATGGCAACGTCGATCCACCAGCGCGGAACGGCGTCGGTAGAGATGACCTTGAACCAGATCATCAGACCGGTGAGAGCCATGACAAACGTGCCCCAGACCAGCGCCCAGTATTCCATCTTCTCGGCGTAGTTGAAGCGCTTGAATTGCGGCTTCTTGCTGGAGAATCCGAGATAGTAGGCGAAGACATCCACTATGTCGGTCGCGTCCTTCAGCTCGGGCAGCATGTCCATCGAACATGCGGCGTCCCTCGGCGGTGAAAGCGAGGTAGAAGACGTGGTAGAGGCTGACCGCGATCATCAGACACGCCGGCGACACGGTGAATGTAGCTGCGGCCGATTTCGTTGACAAAGATGAAGCGGGTCGCGGCATCCGGATACTTGAGGGCGAATCCGGTGATGACCAGGGTGAAGAACGAGACCAACAGCAGGAAGTGCTGAATGCGCTGGTTCTTGGTCATGCGCACAACCACCCGGGGACCGTTGGCGTGATGGCCGCCATGCTTTGCTGCGATCGCATCAGCTTGCGCACAAAGATCATGAGGTTGTGCAGGAACATGAAGCCGATCACCGCAGACGATCATCAGGATGTAAACGCTTGCGAACCCAGTTGATCACCTTGGTGCCGAAGTCGGCCTTGGCGATCGGCTGCGGGATCGAGGTGGATCTTGCCCTTGGCGAAGTTGGCGTTGGCGCCGGGATGGCACTGTCCGCAGGTCTTGACCAGGTTGGCCGGGTTGATGGTGGATCGCTGGATCCGACGACGGAAGGATGTTGTGGGTACCGTGGCAGGATGAGCAGCTTGCGGTACGCTGTGGAGCCCACCGCGTTCGCCATGCCGTGATAGCTGGCGTTATAGCTGTCGGTGCGTCCGCCCGGAATGCCGAACTCCTGCGGTCATCCTCACGTTGTTGTGGCACTGGGCGCAGGCGACGTCGCCCTGATTTTTCGGCGATACCGACGACACTTTGTCGTTGGCGGCCTTGATGGTGTGAACGCCATGGCAGTCGGTGCAGACCGGAGCATGGGTATTGCCGTCGGCCAGAACCTTGCCGTGAATGCTCTTGGCGAACGAGCGCTGCCTCACCGGTATGGCACTTGGCGCAGGTCTTGGGAACGTTGGCGCGGAAGACCGGCGAAGTGAGGATCGCTCGGCGCGGCGAATGTCATGAGTGCCGTGGCAATCCGAGCAGACCGCGGCTTTGTCGTTGCCGGCGGCTACCAGCTTGCCGTGGACCGACTCCTGATAGGCGAGAGCCGGTTTGCCAGCCATGCCGGGGATCGGCCTGGGAGTGGCACTGGCCGCACATCTTGGGAATGTTGACTCTGGCGGAACGGGACTTGGGATCGCTGGCCGGTAGGATTTCATGAATATTGCCGTGGCAGCTTTCGCAATTTGCAGCTTTGGCATTGCCGGCAGCCAGCGCCTTCCCGTGAACACCGTTGTCGAACATCTTCTGTTCGTCGGCATGGCAGGTGACGCAAGTTGGTTTGGCGAGACCGGCCTCGTGCGGAAGGCTCTTGATGTTGGTGTGGCAATCCACGCAGGAGAACATGGAACCGTGAATCGACGCCTTGAATGCGTCTCCATGCACTTCCTTGCCGTTGACCATCGAGGCATCGCTGTGACAGGCAAGACAGTCGTCGTTGGTGAGCTTGGCTGGGGCGGCTGCTGGTCCCTGCGTAGGCAAACCCGGCGCAGGCAAGCACCAGGCAGATAATCCAGAACAGTTTTAAGCTTCTTCACGAGCCCTTCACCTTCGAATTCAGCGATGAACCAAACTCAAGTAGCTGCCCGGGCACAGTTGGCCCGGGCGGCCCAATCCAACAATTGACAGATTATGTTCTTACTTCAGCGAAGCACTAGGTGACAGCAGCTGATTTCCTCGGCGGAAAGCTTGCCGTCAAATGCCGGCATCTTTCCCACACCGTTGGTAATCGCGGCGATCAACTGAGCCTCGGACTTGGCTTGAGTGTCCGGGGCGTTCAGCGGCTTAACGCCCATGGCGGGCATGGCTTTGAGACCATCGGCTCCGTGACAACCGGCGCATTTGGCCTTGAAAATCGCGGCACCATCGGCAGCAAAGAGGGGCATTGCCATGGTGGCAACGATTGCAAATGCAAAGAATTTCTTCATCGATTCTCCTGTACTGTTCTCAAGGTTCCTGAAAGCGGCGGCCAGTTCAGACACACTCCTGCCGCTTTTACAGGACATAATGGTTTTCGCATCCACAGCGCACCTGAGGGCAGTGAGTGCATCTCACGACCTTCCGTGACTTGCATCACATCCCGGCAAAGACATCGCGCTCGCGACACAGCGATTGGAGATGTGATTTAAGGCCTATTACAGGGGACGACCGGGCGTACTGGCAGCGATTGGAGGCGCTGCAGGGACATACCGCTGTTTCCACTGAACACCGTTGGAAATTGCCGAATTCCCTCCAGCAGTTGCTTGGAATGATCAACCCGGCGAACGCGAATTGCAAGTAGCTTCCTGGGCTGACTGTGCGGGATCAAGTGAGCAGGTTGATCCGCGGCGCCTGAACATTGCCGAGGTCGCACGTGCAATTAACAGGCCATCCCGGCGGCCGCGCGGCACACGAGCCCGGCGGGCGCGGTTGAGTCCGATGGAACGCACGCGCTCGTAGGCGCCGTGCAGATCGTCGCTGAGACGGCGCACCACTTCCATGCAGATCGAGGGGTTGTCACGCAGGAACTTGAGAAGATCCTTGCGCTTCACGAAAACGACCTGCGCGGCATCCAGCAATTCCGCGGTGACCTCGTAGGCCTCGCCGCTCAAGGTCGGCTCCCAACCCCAGGACTTCGCCAGGGCCGGCCACGCGCAACATGAGGCGCTTGCCGCTCTCCGAACAGATGGAGAGCTTGGCGCGGCCTTCGCAGAGCATGTAGACTCCGCGGGACGGGACGGCCTTCGGTGAACAGAAGCGCACCTTTTCCGAGAACGGACTGCTCCTTGATTTCGTCGAAGCCGCGGATCGCATCCGGCGACATCTCGCAGAAGGGACGATCTGAGCGGAATGCGCAGTGGCTGCAACTTGGCTTGCATACGACTCTCCATGCTAGGTTTTTATCTTTTGCCCGGGCTGCCGACGCAGTGATTCCAGTCACCCGCTAACGTGAGTCCTGCCACACGCAGTTCCGTTCTGGCTCCACCGCGCTTGGGGAACGTGTGACGAAACAGACTACACGCAACAACACGAAAAGGTCCGGCGCAGGGCCGGACCCTCGTATCTGGAAAATGGCTATAAATGCTTATGTAATACTTGCTTAGGCAGTAGCCAAGGCCTTGAGTGCACTCTTGTTCCGGATCACCAAAGTGGAACCCTTGGCCTGTACGATCTGCCGCTTCTTCATCTCCGCAAAGAGGCGGGTGACGGTTTCGCGCGAGGTTCCGATCATCTGGGCGATCTCCTCGTGGGTGAGGGCGAGTTTGATGCGCGGCTCCTGCTTGGCGCCTTCGCCGTTCTTGACCGTCCACTCCAGCAGCAGCTTGGCGAGCTTTTCGGCGGCCGAGTGGGACAGTCCAAGGGAGCGGATTTCACGGCAGGCAGTGTTGTATTTCTCGCTGAGTTGCTCGGCAACGCGCAGGCAGGCGTCGGCGTGCTCCTTCAGGAAGCGCAGAAAATCCTCACGCTTGACGAAGTTGACCTGGCAGGGATCGATGGTTTCGGCGGTGAGTTCGTAGGGTTTGCCGCTGACCGAGGCGCTGAGTCCGAGAACTTCGCCGGCTTCGGCAATCTTGAGAATCAGCGTTTTGCCGTCGGTGGAGCAGATGGACAGTTTCACCCGTCCCTTGCAAAGCACGAAGATGCCGCGCGGCGCCTGGCCTTCGACGAACAGAATTGCACCCTTGGGATAGGCGGTTGCGTACTTGATCTGTTCAAAGGACTGCAGGGCGGATTCGGGCAGATCGCAGAAGATCTGGTCGGTCCGCATCTTGCAGGTAAGACAGCTCTCGATGATGTCCAGGCCGTACGGTGAAAGCATGTGACCCCCTGTTTTGCTCGCCCGGGCTCCGGACCCGACTGGCAGGCGGCTTCTGAAACTCAGCCGCACTCGATGCATTCGTCCGCATGAGACCGCCCGATCAAGAAAGACGCCTTCACGAATCCGAACCGAACACATCCTACGACTTAGCTTGTAAGGTTTACCACGCACCCAAGGGAAGTGCATACGTCACACTCGCCTGTGACGTACACACAGGACAGTGACCTGGAGCACAGGCAAGGTCGTACGAGGTCCGCCGAACTGGCACACCCGTCGATGGTGGCGTCAGCATAAGACAAGACGGCAGTTAGGGCTGAGTTACTCGATTTGGACGCGATAGAGCTGATACTGCGGGTCTCGTAGTATTGCCGCAGTTCGGGGATGCGCTCAAACTCCTGCTTTCGAAGGGAGCGTTGTAGAGGACGAAGATCGAGCGCGGCGTGACGCCGCGCCGAGGCGACCAGGTTGGTCAGAACCTCGCGCAGGACGTAGTCCGGAAACGGATTGAACAGATAGAGCACGATGTTGGTGAGGGGAAAGTCGTATTCGCGGGCGTCGGCGCAGAGCGACTCGATGCTGGTGGCACTGCTGGCCGGGCTCGGCAGAAGCGCTCGATGTTCTGGCGCGCGATGGCATCGAGCTCCGGCTGCACTTCGACCCCAACGATGCGGGCAAAGGGATACATGGCCGCCAGCAGCAAGGCGCGTCCCTTGCCGGAGCCAAGATCGATGAAGGTAAAGGTCTCGAAGTCGACGGCTCGCCAGATGCTGCATGATGGCGGCAAACTCTTCTTCGACGGTGGGCTGGTAGAGGCGCTCGCTGAAGACCTCGCGCAGGCGCACCGAAAGCGGCAGGCGCGCCCAGGTGGTGTCCACGGCGTGATCGCAATCGTAGTCGATGTCTCCGAAGCGGCTGCGGCGGCGCTCCGGCAGCGAGTCCTTGACGCATTCGACGAACTGGCTCGGCAAGATAGCGGAACGAGCCCACAAGGCCGCGGGCGCGGAAGGAGTCGCGCTGCCAGCGCAGGGCGGCGGAAGCCAGCGACGGGCGGCCTGGAGGATTGCGTCATACTGCATTATGGCATCCCGGCGATCGAAATTCCGCTGCCCGAGGCGGAAGTCGCCGGCGGCTCCGGCTCACGGCCGCGGCCCCAGGCAAGCGCGCCCGGCGGCGGCTGTGGCAAAGTAGAAGCAGGCATGACGACCGAAGCAGAGCGGACCATCGCGCGGCCAGGCGCCGCATTCCGCTACCCGAACTTTCGCCTCTTCCAGGCGGCCCGCTTCCTGATGGTGGCCGCACTGGAGATGCAGTCGGTGGCCGTGGGCTGGCAGATTTACGAGATCACGCGCCGGCCGCTGGACCTGGGCCTGGTGGGGCTGGCGCAATTTCTTCCCGGACTGCTGCTGTTTCTGCTGGGCGGCCACGTGGCAGACCGCTTCGACCGGCGGCATGTGCTGCTGGCCTGCTACTCGAGTTTCGCGCTGTGCTCGCTGGCGCTGCTGGCGATCACCCTGCACGGACTGCACGGGCGTATGCGCCCGATGTATGCGGTGCTGGTGGCCGTGGGATTCGTGCGCGTCTTCAACGGTCCGGCGGGACAGGCCTTCTCGCCGCTGCTGGTGCCGGCCGAGGTGTTTCCCAACGCGGCGGCCTGGGGCTCGTCGATCTTCAACGCCGCAACCATTCTTGGACCGGTGATCGGCGGCGTGCTCTACGCGCTGCGCGGGAGCGCCGGTTGCGGTCTACCTGACGGCCGCCACGGCGCTGGCGGCCAGCGTTCTGCTGATGCTGGCCATCCGCATCCAGGGCGTGCAGCAGATGAGCCGGGGACGCGACTGGAAGACGGTGCTGGCGGGCTTCCAGTACGTCTGGCGCAACAAGCTGATTCTTGGCACCACCACGCTGGACCTGTTCGCCGTGCTGCTGGGCGGAGCCGTGGCGCTGCTGCCGGTGTTTGCGCGCGAGATTCTGAACGCGGGACCACGCGGCGCTTGGCCTGCTGCGCGCCTCGCCTGGCGTTGGCGCCGGGTTGATGGCGCTGGTGCTTGCCTATGTTCCTCTGCGGCGGCGGGCCGGGGTGAAGATGCTGTGTTGCGTTGCCGCCTTTGGAGCGGCGACGGTGGTCTTCGGACTATCGCGCAATCTATATCTGTCGATGTTTGCGCTGTTCGTGGTGGGAGCGGCCGACATGGTGTCGGTGATCGTGCGTTCGACCGCTGGTGCAGTTGGCCACTCCGGACGAGATGCGCGGGCGGGTGAGCGCCGTGAACATGCTGTTCATCGGCGCCTCGAATGAGTTCGGACAGTTTGAGAGCGGAATCACCGCGCAGTGGATGGGAACGGTGCCGGCGGTGATTGCCGGCGGAGTTGGAACCATCGTCGGTCGTCGCCCTGTGGAGCTGGTTCTTCCCTGCCCTGCGCAGGGTGGACCGGCTGACCCAGGAGTCGCTGGCCATTGCCGCCGAACAGGACTTGACGGAGACGCAGTAAGAGAATCGGGATCAAGCTAGATGAGGCGGCGCGCCGGTTCGATCTCATTGCGATGCATGGAGTTGCGAAGCCACTCAGCCAACAGTTTGAAGTCCCCGAAGACAGGGGCCTCGGGCGCATAGTCCATGATGGTGACGCCGGCCGCGAGAGCCTCTGGAAGCTGATCGGTGCGGCGAATTGCAAAGGGCAACAGACGCTCACCCAGAACGGCGCTCAGGCGATCCCGCACGTCCCTATGAAATGGCACCGAGGAATCGAACTTGTTAAGCAGGTAGAAGCTACGCTCGGAGTCGGGCTCGTTCTCTAACGCAGCCAGATCGCGGGTCACGGCAAGCACGGAGCTGATGTCCGGAACCAGAACGCGAAGGTTGATAGTGCCCAGCTCGCGGGTCTGCCGCTGAGGCATTTCGGAATTCGTAATTTCACAGAGAACACGGCCAACTTCAGCCACCAGGGGATTGACTTGGCGCGGCAGCCAGTCAACATTTTGGTCGCTTCCGCATTCGTCCTGTGAACAGGCGTAAAGATGCAGTTCGCCGAAATCGCGCTTGGGAGGAATAAGAGTGCGAATGCGCCCAGAGACAACCTGTTGTCCGCCGAAATGCATTGGCAGGGTGCACTGGGAATCGGAGAACGCCAGGAATATGCTCTCACCCATGCTGGAAAGGATGCTGGCGAGCGTAGTGAGAATCGTGGTCTTGCCGACGCCGCCCGAATCTGCGCTGAAGGTAAGCATCGGAACTAGAAGTTCTTCCGTTGCGGTCGCATGAGCCGTGTGTTCGACGGAGATCAGCGAATTCAGCACGTTCCAACGGGGATGGGAGGCTTGCGAAACGTGGGCTGCGGAATCAGCGGCGGGAGAATTCACGCGCGTGTGTGTCTTGGCAGCGGTATGGATGGCAAGCCGGGGGAATACGCCAGCATCGTTCTGGCCTCCCAGACGGCGCTCGAACACCTTGTACTGCGAGCGATCCAGTTCCACCCGCGAAAGCAGGGCGGAAATATCGTCGGGAGGTACTCTGATGGCGCCCATTCTTCGGCTCCTTAACCATGGTACTAAGAGCTGTAGTGTAGGCGATACAGGAGACTGGACTCAATCAAAACTGTACTCTTGCGCGAAAGATATAGGAACAACAGTAACTACCACAGCGTTACTTGATCGATCCCGGTGATTCGTTAATCGAGGGAACCGGCTCGCCACCCAAGCCGATCAGCGCTCGCTCCCACCAGATTTGAGGATCGGCAGGAATTTCGCGCTTGCGGAAGCTGCCGCCGTGGACGGACAACGCGCTCCAGCACCGTTTCCACCGCGAGCGGAATGGCGTTCCGCACGGCATCGCTGAGCGGGGCTCCGACCTCCAGCTGTTCGCCGGTAACTCCGATGAGATATACATCTTCGGGGCCATCGCCGGCCAGTCTCGGCGATGAAGATGGATTCGGTAATGCAGGGCGAATGCGGGATCGAGGCGGACGGCGGGCCGCTGGCGGGTGATGTGCTGCCTTGTCATAGACAGTCACCGTGCCAGCCGGCTCGCGGTTCTCAACCGAGTCGATCAGGATCAGCACATCGATTCCGGTCATGTAGGCGATCAAGTCGAGCCCGGGGGTGCCGAGGTCTTCGACCTCGACACCCTCCCCGAACTCGTAGTTGGCCGCGATCCAACGGGCCGTGTAGGGTCCCACGGCATCATCGCCGAGAAGGACACTGCCGACACCGCAGATCCTGATCTTCTTCATACGTCTACAGCACCTTTACGGTTGCGACCGGCTTGCCTTCGGGATCGAAGGTGTGGCAGGCGCAGGCCATGCAGGGATCGAACGAGTGAATGGTACGGATGGCCTCCAGCGGACGAACCGGATCGGCAATGGGGTTATGAAGCAGCGAAGCTTCATACGGGCCATGCTGTCCCTTGGCGTCGCGCGGAGAGCCGTTCCAGGTGGAGGGCACGACCGCCTGATAGTTCTCGATCTTGCCGCCCTTGATCACCGTCCAGTGCGAGAGCAGGCCGCGCGGAGCTTCATGCACGCCCACGCCCTCGATTTCGCCCGCGGGGAACTCCGGATTGTTGTGGATGGCAACGTCACCCGAGGCGATATTGTCGACCAGCAACTGCCAGTGCTTTTCGCCGAGTTCGGCCAGCATCGAGGCGCGGATGGCGCGAGCCACGTGACGGCCCATGGTGGACTGCAACTGGGCAACGCCGATCTTGCGGCCGGCGATGGTCGAGATGAGGTCCAGTGCCTTGTCCGTGTGCTTGCGGGTGAGCGGGTCTCCGGAAGCATAGCCGACCAGGATCTGAGCCAGCGGACCAACCTGCATCGGACGGCCCTGGAAGCGGGGCGCCTTGACCCAGGAGTACTTGCCTTCGGCATTCCAATCGGTGTACTCGGGATCGGTCTCGCCCTTCCACGGATGGAGCGGTTCCTCGCCCTTGTACCAGGCGTGCTTGGTTTCTTCGGTGACGCCGTCGATGAAGACCTTGTCGCGGAAGCCGTCGAAGCGGTGAACGCCGGAGAGGTTGCCATCCAGGATGTAGCCGCCGGGCAGGTCGAACTTGGTGTTCTTGCCGTCGGTCGGCAGATCCGGGGAGGCCAGGTAGTTGGTGACGCCGGCACCGTAGTTGAACCAGTCGGCGTACATGGCAGCGATGGCGCAGACGTCGGGCAGATAGACCTGATCGACGAACGGCTTGACCTCGTCCATCAACTTCTTGATCATGAACAGGCGATCCATGTTGAGGGTCGCAAGGCTGTCAAGGTTGATGGCGTTGGAGACGCCGCCGACGGTGAGGTTCTGGATGTGCGGGCTCTTGGAACCGAGGATGGCCACGGCCTGCACCGACTTGCGCTGGTACTCTAGGGCCTGAATGTAGTGCGCAAAGGCCAGCAGGTTAACCTCGGGGCTCAGCTTCATGGCCGGGTGCCCCCAGTAGCCATTGGTGAAGATGCCGAGCTGTCCGCTGGCGGCCACGGCCTTGACCTTGTCCTGCGCCGCCTGCATCTCACGCTTGGAGTTGTCCGGTCCAGTGGGTCAGGCTCTCGGCCAGGGCGCTGGTCTTGCCGGCGTCGGCGGCGGGAATCTTCAGGATGTCTACGAAGTCCAGGGCCGACAACTGATAGAAGTGCACAATGTGATCGTGCAGTCCGTGGTTGATCAGGATGAGATTGCGGATGTACTGAGCGTTCGGCGGAATTTCAAGCTTCAGTGCATCTTCCACCGAACGGACGCTTGCCATCGCGTGCACCGTGGTGCAGACGCCGCAGAAGCGCTGGGTAAATAACCAGGCTTCGCGAGGGTCGCGGCCCTTGAGAATGTTCTCGATGCCGCGCCACATGGTGCAGGAGGCCCAGGAGTTGGAAATTGCTCCGTTATCCACTTCCACGTCAACGCGGAGGTGGCCTTCGATCCTGCTGATGGGGTCTATCGTTATACGGTTCGCCATTTTGGAAACCTTCTCGTCGATGTCGTGGATCAATGTTCCGCTGGTGCGTAGCCAGTCAACTGTATGCCGGGTTTTACCTGCTCTTCGTATTTCGCCATCTTGAGCCAGTCGGCGTTGGTGCCGGGCAGAATCGCCAGTTTCTTAACGGCAATGATGTAGCCCAATACCATGAGTGCAATGAAACCGATGCAGATGAGTATCTCGATGGCAGACGGGAAATAGAATGCCCCAGTCCTGGGCCGGAAGGCCAGAGTCGTCGGGCTGAAGCGATAGATCATGCCGCCCAGCGCGCAACCTGCGTGCGCCATGAACATGGTCTGTAACTTCTTACCCCTCTCCGAGTAAAGAACGTAGGCCGATCCCGCAATCAGGATCGTCTCGGTCCAGAACAGGAGGGAGTAGGCCGAAGGTATCAGGGCCAGGAGAATCTTTCCGCGAACCAGAATGTCGGCGAAGCGGAAAGCGGTCCAGGTGAAGACGACCCAGTACGGTAATCTTGTTCAGCTCGGCCAGAACCTCAGGGTCAACATCGCGCTTCCACGCGATCTTGGCCAGAAGCAGGCAGAGAACAACGCAGTTGTATCCCAGGAACGCCGCCGCCCAGACGTAAATCAGGGGCAGGAATGGCGTTTGCCAGAGCGGATAGACGCGATTGCCACCCAGCAGCATCAGTGCGCCCAGCGAAGACTGGTGCATGATGGGCAGGATGTAGGCGAGGCCGATAATAAAGGGATACACCTTTTTCATGCACTTTCTCGCAGAACTTCGCGATACCGCCGCCATCTGGGATGACTCATAGATCACGTACTCAAACAGCGGCGGCAGGTTTTCCAGAAACAGCGGCACAGGTCGCATACATCGACATGCAGACCGCGATTTCCAGCAGCGGAGAGTGCAGGTTCCATTGCCAGGGAAGCATGACCCAGTAGAAGTTCCAGGGGCGGCCCACATCGACGCCAAGCATAGCAAGGCCGGTGAAGTAGGCGAGGAAGCTGGTAAGCAGCGCTACCCGCATCACCGAGTGCAGCTTTGGTGCGGTTAAAGACCCAGGCGGCGATGCCCACGGCGAAACCGCCGGAGCCAAGACCGGTCAGGACCATCACGTTAAAGGTTTTCCAGAGCCCCCATGCGTAGGGGTCGGACATTCCGGAGATGATCCGCCCAGGCCGACGACTTCGCGGAACACCGATCAGCACCATGCCGACCACGACGACGATCAGCAGACGCCCAGAATCCGCGATTGATCACGGGGACACCGTAGACAGGAACACTTCTCTCCCACCGTGTCATAGTTGTGGCCTCAATCCGGTCTTCTTCTGATCCTCGACCAAGTGATGTGCGTGCTCCTTGAAGTTCTTACTGGCGAAGAAGACCATGCCGGCGTAAAGTGCCATCGGCAGAGCCATCCACTTGTAGATCTTGTGCTGGATACTTCAACCGTCAGGCATCGAGTCATTCGCCAAGCGCGGGCAATCCGATGCTTGGCAAAGCTGACACGCGAGAGAGATACAGAACCTGCGTGCCGCCGCCATCGGTCTCGCCGTACACCCTGTTTTCAAAGTAACGGCCAGGGTTGGCGGCAATGCGGCGCTTGGCTTCCGGCAAGCAGATCTTCACGACGTCCGTAGATCACCGCCTGGGTCGGGCAAACCGTGGTGCAGCCAGGCTGCCAGACCTTTGCCGAGACGTTCGCGGCAAAGCTCGCACTTGACGATCTTGGGATTGAAGCCATCCCACTGGAAAGCCGGAATGTGGAAGGGACAGGCGATCTCGCAGTAGCGGCAGCCGACGCACTTGGTGCCCAACCACCAGACGATGCCCGTCTCCTTGTCCTTGCGCAGGCCGCCGAACATGCAGGCCGTCACGCAGGCCGGATCGGCGCAGTGCATGCACTGCTGCTTGAAATACGAGTGATCCGAACCATCGGCCGTGCGGTACAGCTTGATGATGTTCTTGGTCGAAGTAGTTCAGTGTCGGGAGGAGCCTGGTGGAGACCGTCGGTGCGGGTGTCGGGCTCCAGGTCATTGGCCTGCGAACACGCCACCATGCACGACTTGCATCCAACGCACTTGGTCGCATCGTAGAGCAGACCGAGTGCGCCCTTTGGGCCTGTTTCTCCTCCTCGGCGTGGGCGACTCTCCGGAAGAGCGGTGGACACGCAACCTGCCGCAAGAATCGGCAGACTGCCCTTGGCGAGATTTTTGAATGCCTCGCGGCGTGTCATTGCCATGGCTACTTACCTCCGACAGTCGTCGACTTGGTCTCTGTCGGCAATGGTTTCTTCGCTGCTGGCCAGCCTCTGCGAGGCCGCCCAGGTCGCGCCGCCCAGTGCACCGGCAGCGAGGCCGACCAGACCGGCAGCAGCAGCGCCAAACTTGCCAACCGAGCTGGAGATGGGAGCATAGGTGTCGGGCGGAGTCGCAGGTGTGAACATCGGCAACCCGGTCGAAGGCGGGAATGCGGAAGCCCACCGACTGTTCGGTGCAGCCAAAGCAGGGAGCGCCAATCGCCGATCGGCCAGGCATCCACCATTTCGTTGAAGTGACGGGTGGAGCATCCGGCATGGGTAACCGGACCTTTGCAGCCGAGCTTGAAGAGGCAATAGCCTTCGCGATGACTGGCGTCGCCGAACTGTCCGGCGAATCGTCCGGCATCGAAATGCGCGCGGCGCGGGCAGTGGTCGTGGATCAGGCGATCATAGGCGAACTTGGGACGCTTGAGGTCGTCGCAGGCCGGCAGTTTACCCATCACGGCAAACTCGAGCACCACGCCCAGAAGCGTGTACGGATTCGGCGGGCAACCCGGAATATTGACGATCGGCTTGTCGGTGATGATCGAGATCCACGCCGGTCGCGCCGGTGGGATTCGGATCCGCCGAGGGCACGCCGCCCCAGGAGGCGCAGGAGCCGATGGCGATGATCGCCGCAGCCTTGGAGCCTACTTCTTTCAGGACTTCCAGCGCCGGACGGCCACCCAGCATCATGTAAATTCCCTGCTCTTTGGTCGGGATTGCGCCTTCGACAACCAGCACGAACTTTCCGGCGTTTTCCGTGACGGCCGACTTCAGGGCGTCTTCGGCCTGCTGACCGCAGGCAACCATCAGGGTTTCGTGATAGTCGAGAGAGATGATGTTGAGGATGAGGTCTGCAACATCGGGTTTGGAGGTGCGGAGAAGCGTCTCCGAGCACCCGGTGCAGTCTTGGAAGTGAAGCCATACGACCGAGGGTTTCTTTGCCTTTGCGACCGTCTTGGCGATCTTCTGCCGGGGTAGCCTTCTCGGTGAGGGCCAGTCCCATGGGAGCCGTTGCCACGATGGTCGTACAAAGCTGCAAGAAATCTCGACGTGAGTAGCCCGCATTTTTCAAACTCTGGGCTATTGTTTCCTTTTCGATAGCGTCATTTGCCATGTCATATCCTGTGCGGTGACATTTGCCTGCATCATTCCGTGCTTCAGATAAGACCGAATGAATGACCACCAATAGCGGCGCAAGCTAATCCATCCTGCCGCGGAATACACGACGCTGATTGCATATGATGTATTTGCCGTGTTATCGTGTCATTACGCCTCAACGAGCTGTGTTTATCAATCACTCCGCATTACGTACGGCTGTGACCAGTGTCACCTAGTGACAGCTGAGCGTCTGCTTGTGACATGGATGGTCCGAGCCTGTGTCTGACCGTGACGGTTGACGAAGCGCATAGTTCAATGCGCAACATTTGCTAGCTCCGGCCGCCAGCATTTACAATCCATTCATCATGCGCCTGATCGTCCGCTCTTCCGCCATCCATGCCGCCGGTGTCTTTACCCTGGAACGCATTCCGAAAGGAACGCTGGTCGTGGAGTACACCGGTACCCGCATGAAACATGACGATGCCGACAATCTCTACAGCGAGCGGCCTTATACCTACCTGTTCGGAGTGGGCGATGGCACCTATGTCGTCGATGGCTACAGCATGGCCATGTACCTGAACCACTCCTGCGCGCCCAACTGCGAAACCGAAGAGGACGAAGACGAGCACGTCTGGATTCGCGCGATTCGCGACATTGAAGCCGGGCGAGGAACTGGTGTACGACTACTACCTCTACGACGGCGAGGGGATGCGCCCTGCACCTGCGGCGCCGAACAATGCCGGGGGACGATGTATTCGCCAAAGGAATTGAAAAAGCGTAAACGGGCGGCCGGAGAGCCGGTCAAGCAAGAAGGCCACCAAAGGAAGACGGGTGGCAAAGAAATAGAGCTTCCGCAAGCCAAAGGAAAGCACACTCCTCGCGCCACCCAGTGCGGGCGCGCGAGAAATGTGCGGATACGGCAGAGCTGGCTCCCGGCTTACTTCGCGGGAGTCTTTTCTTTTTTGCGAGCGGCCCAGCGGGCACGCGCCGCTTCTGACATCTTCTTGCGCGCAGCGGCCGAGATCTTGCGCTTGCCCTTTACGGCAGCGGCGGCTTTGACCTTCTTGCCGCTCTTGGCTGGGAGAGCCGGCACGCCATCCAAGCTACCCAGAGCGGAAAGCGCGTCATCGACGCGAGCCAATTCTTTACAAAGCCGGATGTGCTCCTGCTTCAACTGATTTACTGCTGCAGCTGATCGCTTGATTTACCATCATCACAGTGTAACAAAAAATAACTTAGCTGAGTTAAGTTATCCGTCTAATTTAGTTACTAAGCGGTACATTCCCAGGTTGGACGGACGGAAAAGGGTTGCATAAGTAACTGCGCAGTTTGCAACCCTACCCTGCCAGGTCAGGACGCTTGAGGCGAAGCAGCGAGAGCGCGGCCAGGGTGTGCGCAGTCGGCGATCTCGTCCGTCTTCGCACCATGCTGATGAAACTCGCTCCAGGTAAAGCTTCCGCGAATGATGTCCTGCTCCTCGTGCTCGGGCTGCGCATCGAGTTGAGTAAGTCCGGTGGCGACAAAGACGTGCAAGGGCTGAGTGAGAAAACCGTAAGCGATGTAGATGCGGGCCAGGAATTCGAGTTCGGTGGCGACCAGGCCGGTCTCCTCGCGCAGTTCGCCGCGGGCAAGTTCCTCGATGGTGTAATTGGCGGCCTGCTCCCAGGTGCCCTGGGGAAACTCCCAGAAGCGGGCGCCGACGGCGTACTTAAACTGCTGGACCATGTGTACCCTGCCATTCTCGACGGGAATGACCATGGCAGCATCGGGCTTCTCCACCACTCCGAAGATTCCCTTCGGAGCCATCGGGGCGGCGGATATCATCCTCCCGCACGGTCATCCAGCGATTCCGATACACGATGCGCGAACCCAGCGTCTGCATCGGACTCCCTTGCAGTTTGAACTCCGCCGCCGGCTTGGCGGCGGTACGGCCAAAAATGGCCCTCCGGCCGCAGGCGCTCGGCGGTTATAATCAGATTCTCCCATGAGCTATACCGTTCTGGCGCGCAAATACCGTCCCCAAAAGTTCGCCGATGTGATCGGACAGGATCACGTGGTGCGCACCCTGAAGAATGCGCTGGAGCAACAGCGCATCGCCCACGGCTACATTTTCAGCGGACATCGCGGCATTGGAAAGACCACGATCGCCCGCATCCTGGCGATGGCCTTGAACTGCCAGTCCAGCGACCGTCCGGTGGCCGAACCGTGCGGGGTGTGCGACTCCTGCCGCGAGATTCGCGAGGGCTCGGTGGGGGCCATGGACGTGATCGAAATCGACGCGGCGACCAATCGCGGCATCGAAGAGGTGCGCGGCCTGATCGCCACGGCCACGGCCGAACCGGCACGCGACCGCTATCGCATCTTCATCCTCGACGAAGCTCACCAGGTGACCGACGCCGCCTTCAACGCGCTGCTGAAGACCCTGGAAGAGCCGCCCCCGTGGGTGGTCTTCATGATGGCGACGACGCAGCCCGAGGACATTCCGCAGACGATCCGCTCGCGCTGCCAGCACTTCAGCTTTCACGCGGTGCGCTTTGACGAGATCGTCAACCACCTGCGCGAGATCAGCCGGACCGAGGGGCTGACGGTGGATGAGGACGCGCTGGCGCTGCTGGCCGAGGCCGGCGACGGCTCGATGCGCGACGCGCTCAGCATCATGGACCAGGCCATCTCCTGCTGCGGCGACACGGTGACCGCCGAGGTGGTGCGCGGACTGGTGGGCAACGTTTCCACCGAGGTGCTGGAGCGGGTGATGAAGGCGGTGCATGAGAACTCCAGCGACGAGGTGCTGCGGATCGTCGACAAGCTGATGGTGGAGGGCCAGAGCGCAACCCACTTCGCGCGGCAGACGGTTCGCTTCCTGCGCAATGCGCTGGTGGCCAAGGTGGCCGGAACCGAGAGTCCGATTCTGCAGATCAGCGCCGACGAAAAGCAAGCGCGTCGCCGACGTTGCCGCGCAGTTTGGCGAAGAGGAGCTGACGCGCTTTTTGCAGATCATGCTGCGCACCCACGGCGACGTGAGTTACAAGCAGGAGCAGCGCTTCCATCTGGAGTTGGGACTGCTGAAGATGGTGCACGCGCAGCGCCTGCTTCCGCTGGAACAACTGCTGAGCAGCGTGAGCCTGACGGATGCGGCAAGCGCGGCGACGTCTCATGCCATCACGACAGCCGGCAGCTCCGGCGGCGCAGCGTCCGGCGGACCCAGGCGATCGATCCGACGCGTCCGCAGCGTCCGGCGGCACGCGCCTCCGGCGTTCACCTCGCGCCCGCCCGGTGTTCCGCCGATGGGTGGAGGCGGTTCGCCCTTCGGACAGCCTGCCTCCAAGCCTTCTCCGTTTGAAGCCGATAAGGCGCGCAAGGGACGCGAAGATATGTCCTCCGGCCGGACGCAGCGCCGGGCCTGCGGCATGCCAAACGGCCGATGAGTCTGGCAGTGGGCAGCCCATTCCGCAGGCATTCGGCAGCGCGCTGGCGATGCCGCCCGCAGATGGCAGCAGCCCGCAGGCAGCGATGCCCTTCGACAACGGCAGCGCGCTGGCGGTTGCGCCCGCAGCGGAGCATCCGACACAGCCCTCGACGTGGATGCGATCCGCGAGGCGGTGTTGCAGGCGATGGAGAGCAGGCGGCTCGCAGATGCTGGTGCACGCCCTGGAAGAGGGACACTGGTCCGGCGAGGGCGACCAGGTTTCCATCCAGGTCGAAATGTCGGAGAGCATGATCGAGCTGAGTTACACGCGGGAGCAGGAGAAGCTCTCCAACCAGGCGGCGACCCAAGTGGCAGGGCGCGCGGTCAAGGTTCGGCTGGTGGGCGGGGCGACGAGCTGCGGCAGAGTCGAAGCCGCGCCGCTCCAGCGCTCCGCAGCGCGGCAGCCAGCGAGAGCCTCAAGACACGGGCCGCCGAAGAGCCGGTGGTGAAACGCATGATGGAGAAGTTCGGAGCAGAGATCCGCATTGTGATGGACCGCTCGGAGAGGTGACGCAGATGGACATGAAGCAGATGCAGGAAATGATGACGCGCGCGCAGGAGATGCAGCAGCAGATGCAGCAGAAGATGCGCGAGACGCAGGTCGAGGCTTCGGCCGGCGGCGGCGCCGTGGTGGTGCGCATGAATGGCGAAAAACAGGTGCTCTCGGTGAAGATCGAAAAGGACGCGGCCACCGACGTGGAGATGTTGCAGGACCTGGTGACGGCGGCGGTGAACGAAGCCGCGCGCAAGGTGGATGCGGCCATGCAATCGCAACTGGGCGGATTGCTGGGCGGAATGGGGCTGCCGCCAGGATTGTTCTAGGACGCGGCACGGGAGAGCGTAGCGTAATGACTGAGAGCGTTAGTGGCTCCGAGTGGTCGGTACAGCTACCCGGCTTTCTGAATGGGTCATGGTTGGTGCTTGTGTGTTGCCTATTGAGTTTCGCCCTTGGTTGGACGCGGCTTGCCGTCCTAGGTTATTTGGGTTTGCTGGGATTGGACGCCTATTGTTGCGGGGCGCCTTTTTGGCTGTGCTTGTTCCTGATACTGGCAGTAAACCGCCGTGGAATCGTGGAATGGCGCTTATGGTTTCATGCCATTTTTGTGCTCGCCGCGGAAGTGTTACGCTGCCGGACGGTCCTTTCACATTTTGAATTGTAGGTAGCCATGTCTAAGTTTGCCGAGCCCATGGCTCGACTGATTGACGAGTTGAAGAAGCTGCCGGGCGTGGGCAGCAAGAGCGCGCAGCGTTACGCCTTCCACATCCTTCGCGGCTCGGACGAAGACGCCGAACAGTTGGCCGGCGCGATCCGCGAGATCAAGGCCGCGCTGCGGCTCTGCTCGGTGTGCAATAACATCACCGACGTGGACCCGTGCGTGTACTGCTCCAGCGCTACGCGCAACCAGCGGCGTGGTTTGCGTGGTGGAAGAGCCGACCAATATTGCCGCCGTGGAAAAGGGACACACCTACAACGGCGGCTATCACGTGCTGCACGGAACTTTGTCGCCGATCCACGGCGTTGGCCCCGAGCAACTGCGCATTGCAAACCTGATGCGCCGAGCCGAGAGCGGCTCGCTCGACGAGGTGATTCTGGCGACCAATCCAACCGTGGAGGGCGAGGCGACGGCCGTGTTCCTGGCGCGGTCAACTGAAGCCGACCGGGGTACGGGTTACGCGAATTGCAACCGGCATCCCCGCCGGAGCGATATTGAATACGCCGATGAAGTAACCCTGCAGAGAGCGCTTGAGGGCCGGCGCGAGATGTAGGCTTCGAGACTCAGAGCGCAAATATGGAGCGCACAAAAGATTAAGCCCTGCGGCGTGGCAGGGCTTTTGTGTTGCGCGAAGTGTTACTCGCGAAGCTTGATGAACGTTATTCCCGAAGCTTTATTCGCGAAGCTTTGCCAGCAGGTCCTGCGGGTGAACCGGCTTGGCGAGAATTTGAAATTCATAGCCACGCGCGCGGGCGTTCTCCAGCAGATCAGCCGTGGCGGCCTGGCCGGAGAAGAGCAGTATCTTGCAGGCAGGCAGGAATCGCGCGAATGTGAATTGCGGCTTCAATGCCGTTCATGTCGGGCATGATGACGTCGCTGATGATGAGGTCGGGCTTCTCGATGCGGGCCAAATCGACTGCATCGTTGCCGGTGTAAACGGCGGAGGCATCAAAGCCTGCCTGATTCAAAATGATGGCCAGCGTGTCGGCTATGACATGTTCGTCATCGACCACAAGCACGCGCGGTTTTGGCTTTGTGTCCGTCATGTACCCCCTTCGATGCAGGAACTTAGAGCTTCGATTCAAGGCAATTATACGGCACGAAGGTCCTATGGAGAACGGCAGCTTGGCTCGCGCATGATGCGGGAACCAACAGTGCTGCCAAAAGGCACATCTAAACCCAGTACGCCTTAGGCCAGACGCGTGGTGCCATGCTGCTGCAAAGACCGAAACTCCTCCCATACCCAGCCCTCGCGCCCGCGCGGGCGACGGGGAGCGCCACACCGCCGCAAAAGTTGAAATATTTTCTACCCACAACTCTCGCGATCATTCTTCTGGGCTTTGTCTGGGCTGCGGCCACGCAGACTACAAGCACTCGTTGCGAGAGCAGAGCGGCTTATCCTCCAGCCACCAGCCGGTGATGCTGGCCGCGTACCAGCCCTGGTTTGGAGGCGATGGCCACATCGACGTGGGTTACTCGTCGCAGGACCGCACGCGTGCTGGAGCGCCAGATCGGCGACGCCAAGCAACTCGGCATCTCGGGATTCGTGGTGAACTGGTACGGCAGGCAGCACTCGTTTGAGGACGCCGCCTATGCCCTGCTGCAGCAGGTGGCAGACGGCGATCGCGACGGCTTCCGGGTGGCGCTGATGTACGACGAGGATGACAGCGACCCGGCCAACGCCACCGAGGCGGTTCTGGCCGACTTGAAGTACGCATACCAGCGTTATGTCTCGCGCACGTCGCAGGTACCCAGTTCGGCGTACCTGCGCTACAACGGCCAGCCGGTGATTTTTATCTTTCCCAAGGAGGGCAACACCGACTGGAACCGGGTGCGGCAGGTGGTAAATAGCTGGGATGAACGGCCGATGCTGATTTACAAGGATCCGAGCGAAAAGTGGGCCGGAGCCTTTGACGGCTTCTATGCGTGGGTACAGCCGGGCAAGGGCGGCTGGCAGCGCGACGGCAGCAACTGGGGCCAGCAATATCTGGATGATTTCTACTCCACGATGACTCGCAGCTATCCGCAAAAGCTGGCGGTGGGAGGAGCGTGGCCGGGCTTCAATGACACGCGCGCCTCGTGGAGCCGCAACCGGCACATGAACCCGCGCTGCGGGCGTACCCTGGAGGAATCGCTGCAGATGTTCCGGCACTACTACGACGCCAGCCGACCGCTTCCCTTCCTGATGATTGAGACCTGGAACGACTACGAGGAAGGGACCAACGTCGAGGGCAGCGGGCGGGGATGCCGGAGCTAACCCGGCGAAGTCTGTCGTATGATCACGGTATGGACGAACAGAACTTTCCAGAAACACGCCGAACGATGCCATGGAGCGGCTGACACGCGCTCTGTACGCGGTAGAGGAAGCAGCGGGCTTTGATGTGGAGGAGCGCGGCGGAGCCTTGCACCTGAGCTTCGACGAGCCGCCCGGAACCTTCGTCATCGCGCCGAATTCGTCGGCGCGGCAGATCTGGATCTCGGCGCTGCTCCACCAGCTTCAAGCTCGACTGGAGCGAATCCTACACCGACTTTGTGCTCGGCCAGAGCGGCGAGCCGCTGCTGCCGCTGGTGGCACGCCTGCTCACCCAGCAGACGGGCAATGCCGTCACGCTGGACTGACGGCTGAGCTGCATTCGGGTCTACTCGGCGTTGCGCAGATGCGCCGGAGGGGCGACCCCGGAGGCAGCCTTTCGCGCGTGCTCGGGAATGAACGGCTCGGTGGTGGGCGCGCCCAGCTTGCGGCGCAGATCTTCGGCGATCTGCCGCCCGTGGTAGCGCCCGTTCTCGATGAAGATTTCGTTGGTGTTCATGCCGGCGATGATCACGCCCGCCAGATAGATTCCCGCCACGTTGCTCTCCAGGGTGTGCGCGTCCACCACGGGCTTGGAGGAGGGTTGCTGCGAGAGTTCCACGCCCAGCGCGCGCAGGAAGGCGAAGTCGGGATGATAGCCGGTCATGGCCAGCACAAAGTCGTTCTTCAGCCGCAGCTCGCCCTGCGGAGTCTCCAGCAGAATGGCGTCCGGAGTGATCTCGCGGATGGACGTGTTGAAGTAGGCGGCGATCTCGTGGTTCTTGATGCGATTTTCGATGTCCGGCTTGATCCAGTACTTGACGTTGGGCGAGATGGCCGCGCCGCGATGCACCAGGGTGACGCGCGCGCCGTGACGCCATAGCTCCAGGGCGGCGATGGCCGCGGAATTCTTCGCCCCAACCACCACCACGTCCGAGTTGTTGTAGGGATGCGGCTCGCGATAGTAGTGCGTGACCTTGGGCAGATCCTCGCCCGGACACGCCGAGGCGGTTGGGCAGATCGTAGTAGCCGGTGGCAACCACCAGCTTGCGCGCCAGGAACTCGGCGGGACGGGAGAGCCGGTCGGTGCAGTGCACCAGGAACGCGCCGTCGGCGCCCTCGATGCGGGTCACGGTGTGGTACTGGCGCACGTCCAGGCGATAGAACTCCGCGACCTTGCGGTAGTACTCCAGCGCCTCCTGGCGCGAGGGCTTCTGCTGCGCGCTGACGAAGGGAATGTCGCCGATCTCCAGCAGCTCCGGCGTGGTGAAGAAGGTCATGTTGGTGGGGTAGTTGTAAAGCGAGTTGACCAGGCAGCCCTTGTCCACGGCAACCACGGAATAGCCCGCGCGCTGCGCCTCGATGGCGCAGGCCAGGCCGGTGGGACCGGCGCCGATGATGAGTACGTCGAATTGCTCCATGCGTGGCTCCCTGCAAAAATAGATGTTACAACGAATGGAGCGCCTGACGGTATCCAGAAGGCACCGTGTTTTTCCGTCCGCAGAACCGGGCACAGCGACGCTGCGTGGCGCTTTGCGGTAAGCTGAGAGGAGTGCGCGTGATTCCATGCCGCGCACTCGTTTTTTCATTCATGCAGCGAACTCAAGCTGGCAATCTTTGATGTGGCGGGAACCGTGATCGAGGATCACGGCGAGGTCGGTGTCGTCGCTGGTGGACGCGCTGGCGGCGCATGGCATGGGCGTGGGCGGCGAGGAGTTGACCGAGTTCAAGGGCGGAGCCAAGCGCGAGGTGATTCGCTTCTTCGGCTGGCGCAAGCGCAACGAAGCCGCTCACCGACGCGGCGGTGGAGGCGGTTTACGGCGACTTTTTCCGTCTGGTGAATGCCCGCTACGAGGAGCAACTGGCTCCCATTGCCGGCGCCGAGGAGGTCTTCGAGTCGCTGCGCAAGCGCGGGATGCAGCTGGCGCTGACCACCGGCTTTGGCAGCCCACGCTGGAGCTGGTGGTGCGCCGGCTGGGTTGGCAGGAGTGGTTTGCCGCCACGGTTTCCAGCGACGAGGTCGCGGCTGGCCGGCCCGCGCCGTACCTGATCTTCCACGCCATGGAGCGCTGCCGCTGCCGCTCGGTGCAGCGAGGTGGTGAATGTCGGCGATACTCCGCTGGATCTGCAATCGGCGGCAAACGCTGGAGTTGCCCTGAATGTAGGCGTACTGAGCGGCCAATATCCGCCGCGAACGCCTGATCTGCGAGCCGCAGGACGCGCTGCTGGCCTCGGTGGCCGACCTGCCGACCTTGCTCGCCCGGCGGGAATAGCGCCGAGCATAGGTTGAAGTTCATTCTTCTAAGCGTAAGTAGCTGAATTACACGGTAATATGAGCAATTCACCTCATATGCGCTGGCAGCACCGGCAAGGTACAAAGGTAACGTCGCCTCCGGAATGCAAGGACGCCTACTTATGTTGACTCTGAAAAAACCGATGAAGCAGTACTACAGCGAAGCTCGAGGCCGCGCACACTTTGTGCATTTCTTTGGAGGCTCTCCACGAAATCCTGGACGAACACGTATTCACCGCGGAGCATCCGCGCCCGACGATTCTGGAATTTACTCATGCCGAGCTGCTTTTGCTTTCGGTCTGGGCAAAGCCCGAGCGGGGTCGCAACGTGGTCGCCATGCCCTCAAAAAGTTAAAACAGCGCGGGATATTAATTCATGGGGAAGGTAATTGTTTCTCATCCGGCATGGGCGCGACGTCCCATCCGGCCTAGGGATCGCGGCAATTTTGTTTGGCCCACCACATGCAACCAGAAGATTGGGGAGCTAGGCATGGCAGATATCACGCGCGGGCCGTCTCACGAGTACTGGCGTCCTGCGCCAAGCACAGGCAATCCGCTTCAGATGCGTGCCTCCCAGACGTTGGGGAATGCGGCATCCTGCGCCATCTGCGGCACTCCCTATGCGATCGGGGCGCGCTTCTGCCACACCTGCGGACTCGGCCGCGAGGGCGCTCAGGAAAAGCATAATCCGCTCAAGGACTGGCTCGATCTGGACGCCATGCGGAGTCGGCTGGGGCTTTCCACAGCTTCGCTGATATTCGTACTGGCGGCCGTCATATTCATGCTGGCTACAGTGATGACCGGCTTGGTCTACAACACCTCGACGCTGGCGGAGTGGCAGGCGGTGCAGACATGGCGGATCGAGTGGTTGCTGGCTACGGTGGCGGCACTCTTGGCGGCAATGTTGTTCAAGACCAAGCTATGACCCAAGAGAAAGCCGTTGCCACAGGACTGCGCCAGCACGCTGCCTCCTTGTTGAGCGTGATCGGCTTGCGGAAGGCAGCGCGGTTTGTGGTAGGCTAGACTTGCGTGGGCGCGTAGCTCAGTTGGTAGAGCAACGCCCTTTTAAGGCGTGGGTCCTGGGTTCGAGTCCCAGCGCGCTCACCAGCTATCCGATTGAAATCACGCCATTTATTGAGAATCCAAGGGTCCGTTAGGGCCCGTTACTGGATTCTCAACTCTTTTACGACCTCTTCGCGGGCGTTTCGCAAGTCATTCGAGCAACTATCCGTGTAATGGCGACGTTGCCCGTGAGGGTCTCGGAGCTCTTCTTAAAGCAGATCAAGCGGAGTTTCCAGAACCAACCTCCCTGGGCAGGAGAATCCAAGGGTTCCTTGCTCAGTGCGCCTTCACAATATTTAAATTCGCAGCAATGTTCGAAAGATCGCAGACGGAGCTATGGCAGCGTTGGGCAACTGATTCAGGATAAGTTGCTACGACAATGGGATAGCGTTAGCAGAAACTCTGAAGACGACGATCTCGCGTCATTACTCTGGCGAGGCTATCGCTGCCGAACCAGAAACTCGCTGAGCTTCGGGTAGGTAGTGAACCAGGCCTTCACGGGCTCTTCGTATCCTTTTAGTTCAACCATTCGCTTCTCGAAATACTTTACAGCGTCCGGAGCACTGCTTAGGCACTCGAATGTCAATCCGCCCAGGGCAAGATCAAATCCGCTATTTTTTGTGGTGCTTTCAAGACGAAATGCCGTGTTGACGCTCTCACCCAGAGGGCTGAAGTCCGGGTTTTCTTGCGGGCCGCAATTGCCTACAATACTTGGTCCGGTATTGATTCCAGCGCCAATGCGCACCGGGGATGGAAGTGAGAATTGTTCGTGCAATCCGGCGGTGAGCCCCTGGATTTCCAGGAGAGTCTCCAGCACGAGACAAATCTGCTCCTGGTCCGGCATCTGGTTTTCATGGACCCAAACCGCCATGGCTGCATCTCCTATGTACTTCTCCGTGGCGCAGCCGTTTCGCCGGAACATAGAGCCAAGTTTTCGAAACCAAGTGCCGATACTTCGCGCCAATAGCCCCTCATCGATCTGCCGGGCCAGCGGAGTGAAATCGCGAATGTCAACCACCAGGACGGTCACAAGGCGTTTGGGTTGCAGAACAGTTGTTCCCTCGTCTCCCAATACTGATTTTTCTGCCTGCGACTCGGGCCTGGGATTGCAGAACACAAGCTTTGTCTCGCCGCAAACAAGCGAATCTCCGTTGTGCAGTTCAACCGGCGTTGTGACGCGCCGGCCATTCAGCGTAGAGCCATTGCTGCTCCCGAAATCTATGAAATAGAACTTGCCGAGTTGCATCCGCTGCACGACGGCGTGGCACCTCGACATGGCCATATCATCGAAGACAAATGCGTTCTCAGCGGAGCGGCCGATTGTCCAGGAGCTACCAGCGCCTAGGTGCAGCTTCTTTTTTTCCTGTGTTGCTGTTAGGAAATACGCCCGTTCGATTCCCAAGACACACTCTCCCGTGAGCGAGGTGATTAGTGTTTTGAGATGCAGCGCACTCGTCGGTCGTACCTGAATCAGAGCGCTGCGGATAGCGGGAACAAATCAATGATCGCGCAGTGTCACTCTTACCGTAGCGAGATGCGAGTACCCGTAGCGGAGATTCCCCCACTTATGGAACAAGGCATGGCGAGCTGCAACTCGCCAATGCGTGAATGAATCTAACTCGCGAAGTTTACGTGGTGCCAGATTCTGCGACTGGCTCTTATGGTGGTTGCGGAGGCTCAGGGAGGGCTCTATGTCCGCAAGGGCCGACAGCCAAGCCGGGTTCTTTCCGGGGCTTCCAGAAGTAGCTTATTTTGAAGGGGATGTCGCGGCCCGCGCGGTGCTGGGTGGATTATGCAAGTTCAACCAGGTTCCATGGGATGTCCTGGCGCCTGATTCTATTCCCGCAAAGGTATTGATCACCGCCTCGGAACAGGCTCTGGTTGAACGCTGGGGGAGTTTGCAGCGCCGCGGTGTGCGCATCATCGCTCTTAGCGACACCCGCTACAAGAACCCGTGGCTGGATGTTGCCGTATTCGCCTATTTGCCACCGTCCACCCCGCCCCCGCTCGTCGAGCGAATCATCGAAAATGCGCTCCACGACATTGATCTAGACAATCTCCACCATGAGTTGACAGAGCGCTTGAGGGCAACTTCCGGCGAAATCGACGAGTTGAACCGTATTGGCGTGGCACTCTCCGCAGAGCACCAAATTCCCAAGCTGCTAGAAATGATCCTGACTAAGGCGCGCCAGATTACTGCTGCCGATGCTGGTTCGATTTACCTGGTGGAGGGTGGGCAAGATGATTCACTCCAAGGCTCGGCCAGTTCGCCTTACGCTTTCGCGCCGGAATGGCGCCCGTCTGTTCCGGGTTCCCTCCAGGCGGAGGACATTCCACGTCCACGCAGCCTGCGCTTTGCCTGGGCGCAAAACGACACTGTTTCCGTGCCCTTCGAGGAGACGATCGTGGAGATCAGCGAGGACTCTATCGCAGGTCATGTCGCGCTGACCGGAGAGTGTGTCCACCTGGAAGACGCCTACAACCCTCCGCCGGGACTCCCATACGCTATCAATCGCAGTTTCGACACGCGTCTCGGCTACCGAACCAAGTCGATCCTTGCGGTCCCGATGCGCAATGAAAAGGACGAAGTTGTCGGGGTGTTGCAACTCATGAACTCCCGGCGCGACCCAGCCGCCAAACTGACTTCCCTCGCTGCCATGGCCGCCCAGGTGGTTCCGTTTACGGTTCATCATCGCGAACTGATTCTGTCGCTGGCGAGCCAAGCCGCCGTAGCGCTTCAGAACAGCCGCTTGCTGGCCTCTATCGAGAACTTGTTTGAAGGGTTTGTGCGCGCCTCGGTGATCGCTATTGAAGAACGCGATCCAACAACCTGCGGGCATTCATTCCGGGTGGCGCAAATGGCATTGGCACTGGCGGCGGCGGTCAACCGCACCACCACGGGCCCGCTAGCCCAAATTCAATTCACGCCCAACCAGATGAAAGAACTCCGCTATGCCGCGCTGCTGCACGACTTCGGCAAAGTAGGTGTTCGCGAAGATGTACTGCTGAAGGCGACCAAGCTCTATCCCGCGCAATTGGAGTCGCTGCGCCATCGATTTTTGTTTGCCAAGCGCACCGCTGAGGCTGAGTCGCTGCGCGCACAGCTGGAGTTTCTGCTGGCTCATGGAGAAGTCGCTTATCGGCAGAATGAACAACAAACTGAAGCCAGCTTACGGGAATACTGGGACGAACTCGATTCGCTGTGGAACTCCGTTCAGCAATCGAATCTGCCCACCGTGACTCCGGAGAGCGTGTGCACCCAGTTAGCAGAGGCCGCATCGTGCACCTACTCCGACCTCGACGGCATTTCTCAACCCCTGGTCACCAAGGAGGAAGCCAGCCTGCTCTCGATTCCCAAGGGCTCGCTGGACCCGGAGGAGCGTGCCCACATCGAAGCGCACGTGATCAACACCGTACGCTTTCTCAGCCAGATACCGTGGACGGCGGAAGTGCGTGGCGTGATCGCTATCGCCGCCGGTCATCACGAGAAGCTGAACGGCTCTGGCTATCCCTACCGGCTCACTGCGGCGGCAATCCCCGTGCAGACACGCATGCTCACCATCGTGGACACCTTCGACGCGTTGACTGCCTCCGACCGGCCTTACAAGAAGGCCCTCAGCCCGGAAGGTGCCCTCGAAATCCTTCGGGCCGAGGTAAACGCTGGCGCAATCGATCCGGAGCTGTTCGAACTCTTTGCCGGCTTGGTCCATCAAGGAGTGCATACTGGAGAGCTGCGCGATCAGAGTTCTGCATTAGCAGACGAGTCAGCGATTGCATAGTGCTGGTTTGATCAAAGAATCAGGCGACGGACCTAGGACATGTGGCTGTGAGTAGGTGACGTAAGTAGGTACAGCTTAGAAGAGGTAAAGCTCATCTTATTATTGTTTGCGAGACTTGATTGGGGTGGCGATGAACTACCGAGCACAGGAGTTACGTGGCGAAATGCTCGTGTGCGCTTGTCGTTTTGCGGTGAAGGCTGTAATCTCTAACCTCGCCAAGTGGCGAATTGTCGATGGGTAACAGCATAGCTCAGTCCGGCTGGTCGCCGCTTCGTATTGCTCTGGTGTTGAAGAGTTAACAAGCGCATGGCGGATAACAAGATCACACATATCGGAAAGTATGACGTCGTCAAAACCATCGGGCGAGGGGGAATGGGCTTGGTTTACAAGGCCACCGATCCCCTGCTTGGCCGAACGGTTGCAATCAAGATGATGACGGGTGGCTTTGCGGATGATCCGGACCTGCTGAAGCGTTTCTATCGGGAGGCAAAATCCACCGCCAGCCTTCGTCATCCCAACATCGTTACCGTGTACGACGTGGGGGACCAGGCAGGAGAACCATACCTCGTCATGGAATTTCTTGATGGCGAGAGCCTGGATTCAATCATCAATTCCCAGCGCGACCTCAGCCTGCTCGAAAAGATCAATTACATCGTGCAAGTCTGTCGCGGGCTGCAGTATGCCCACGACCGTAATATCATTCACCGTGATATTAAGCCCGCCAACATTATGGTGTTGCGCGAGGGGGCCGTTAAGATTGTCGATTTTGGAATCGCCCGAATGGGTGATGATCGCGTTACCCGCCCCGGTCAGGTAATGGGCAGCATTCACTACATGTCGCCTGAGCAGATCAGGGAAAGCGATATCGACACACGTACGGATCTCTTCGCCACCGGAACCGTACTTTATCAACTGCTCACTTATAACCTGCCGTTCAAAGGCGAAGATGTACGTGCAACGTTGATCAAAATTATGCACGATCCGCCTGTGCCGCTTTCGCGTTATTTAAAGTCCTACCCTCCTGACCTGGACGCGATTATCGAGCGGGCGCTCGCAAAAGATAACGGCGAACGCTACCAGACCGCAGACGAACTGGCATTTGATCTGACCCAGATACAATTACAGCTGAAAGCCGGTCTGGTAGCTGAGCTGTTAGTAAAAGCAGACAGCTCGATTGCGCAGGGAGGACTGACCAGCGCACGAGAGCACTTGCTGGAATTGCTCAAGCTTGACCCGGAGAACCAGACTGCGAATCAGCGTATGCGCGCCTTGCAAAAGTTAATCTTGGAGCGTCGGCGCGCCGAGCAAGTACAACAGTTGCGGAAGCAAGCGGAGGAAGCTGCGAAGCAGGAACAATTCGACGAGGCGTTACGCTTCGTGGAGCACGCAATCGCCCTCGATCAGACCAACCCCGAACTGGTGGATATCAGAGATCATCTCAATCGCGCGAAGGCCCGGGCGGATTTCATCCAGGAGTATATGAGTCTGGCACAATCCGCACGCGGTAGTAACGATCTCGACCGGGCATTGAAATATCTGGACCAATTATTATCGAGGGAACCAGAGCACGCACCCGCCGTTGGCCTGCGCGATGAGATATCCGCCGAGATTGCACGCCGCGAGAAGCGTCGTCGACTGCAAACGCTCATGGAGACAGCTCATCGCCAGATCGGAGCGCGACAGTTTGTTGAGGTGCTCGAAGTACTCGAGCGAGTGAAGGAACTCGATCCGAATGTGCCGAATTTGCGCGGCTTAGTTCAATTGGCAAAGGAGGGAATTGAGCAGGAGCGACGCGAGCAACTACAGGTACTCACGTTTGAGATCGAACGCTTACTCGACTGCGACGACTATCTGGCCGCGCTGGCGCAGATTGAAAATGGCCTGCGTAGTTTCCCGGACGAGCCCTCATTGCTGAGGCTCAGAAGCATCTCCGAACGGCACCGTGAATTATCGGAAAACCGCAAGTGGGTCAATGCGCGGATCGTTGCTGCTCGGAATTTGCTGAATTCCGGGAAGCCTCAAGAGGCGATTGCGTCACTCCGGTCGGCAAGTGATTTTATCGACAGAGTGCCGCCTGACCTGCGGGCGCGTTACGACGATCTGATAGCCGCGATGAATCAGTGCCGCAGGGAGGCAAACAACGTGCCCACCGGGACGCGGAATGCCGGACCGGAGGTTACTGGCTTCTCACTTTCCTGTGCGTCTGAGGCGACTACCCGCGAAATGGGATCGCCTTCCAGCTCGCCTGCGCAGAGAGCGACGCCATCGAACGACAACACTGTATTGGAAATGACACCCCCCGAGGGCCAGGTTCTTCCGGATCGGTTGAGGCGAGAGTTGATCGGCAACGAGCCAACTCTTGCCCCGCAACAGCAAACCACATCGGAGCCTACGAACCCTTCCGCCGCCTACGTCCCCACTGAGACCAACTATGCGGGGCCAGCTGCGACCTTAAGGAATATTTCGGGGTGGCAAGCTGAGACGTTAGTCAAAGTGGAGAAAGAACTCGCCTTCTTTCTCGGACCATTGGCGCGGATACTTGTCAAGAAAGCTGCAGCCCGAACGAACAATTCCGAAGAGCTCTATGCGCTTCTCGCTGCGCACTTAGAACGGGAGAGTGACCGGAGGGCCTTTCTCTCCGGGAAAGCCGTGGCGAAGCAGAACACAACCCCGAACCCGCCAGCGGTGGAACCTTCGTCTTCCGGTCTTACCGGCCTAGTCGCCCCAACCTCCCAAAGTCAGCTTAGGCAAGCTGACGTTGACCGCGCCGCCCATTTGCTCGCACGTCATCTTGGCCCCATCTCGGGTGTTCTGGTCAAAAGGGCGGCACAACGCGCGGACAACCTTCGCACACTTTACAACCTCCTCGCCGAACATCTTGAAAACAGCGCAGACCGGGCTCGTTTCTTGCGAGATTCCGGCTTCTCCGATTTGTAAGCGATCTGTTACTTTTTACGCCGCGCTCCCCTTCTGCGGTGCGCGAAGCTGCAGGTTTCGGATTAGCCGGTGCAGGTAGTTGGGATGCACACCAAGAATCTTCGCGGCTTCCGTGATGATTCCGCCCCCCTGTTCAATTGCCTCTAAGATCAATTGCTTTTTCAACTCGTTAATCGATTGATAGTATTTCGAAGCGGCACTTACCTCCGACTGGCCCTCCAGCAGTGCTTCAGGCAGATCTTCCGGCACTATCGTATCGCCTGCGCCCAATACGACTGCCCGTTCAATTGCGTTCTCCAATTCCCTCACGTTTCCCGGCCAGGAGTAACTCATTAAAAGTGCACGTGCCTGGGGCGAAATGCCCTTCAGCGGGCGTTTGCATTTTTTTGAACACTCGGCAGCGAAATACATGGCAAGTAGCGGAATGTCTTCGCGGTGCGCACGCAATGGGGGCGTCGTGACGGAGACCACATTCAGCCTGTAAAAAAGATCCGGGCGGAAGGTGCCGGCTTGCATCGCTTTCTCCAGATCCCGGTTAGTTGCGGCCACAAAACGCGCGTCCACTTTCATGGAACGCGTACTGCCGACGCGTTCGAACTCGCGGTTTTGCAAGACTCGCAGAAGCTTGGCCTGCAGTGTCAGCGGCATCTCTCCAATCTCGTCGAGGAATAAAGTTCCGGAGTTAGCGATTTCCAGCCTTCCTTTCTTCAAACCTGTGGCACCGGTGAACGCGCCTTTTTCATGGCCGAATAATTCACTTTCCAGCAACGTCTCCGTAATTGCAGCGCAATTAATGGCCACGAATGGGTTGTCTCTTCGAGGGCTGTTCTCGTGTATGGCTCGTGCCACCAGTTCCTTGCCGGTACCGCTTTCCCCCAGGATGAGTACAGTTGAATCCGTCGGCGCAGCGCGAGAGATGAATCCCATCACCGACGCCATCGCTGAACTCTCCCCAATAAGCGTCTGTTCCACCTCGATCTCTCTCCGAAGCCGGCTGTTCTCGTCTTCGAGAGATTCCATATGCATGACGTTCTCAAAGGCAATGGCAAAAATACTGGCTAACGTACCCACGAACTGCACGTGGCTCTCGCCGAATGCAGCATCTTGGTTCGCGACAAGATAAATCACGCCGGTCGTCATTTTCGTCGCAGTGAGCGGGACACAAAGCACCCGCGAATCGTTCCCCTGTTCTTTTCCCGCAGCTTCCGGTTCGTTTACGATGTTTGCACTTTCCCACAACGCACGATTGACGATCTTCCAGTTCAACTCCTGAGGCGAAGCCTTGCGTCCGTCGCGGCTCCGGCCAATCGCATTGAGGTCGCCGCCTTGCGAGTTGACGATGACAAAGCCCCGCTCGGCGGGAACGACCTCAAGAGTGATTTCCAGCAATTCGCGTTGCAGCGTGTCGACCTTATCTATAGTGTTAATGCGGCGACTGAGCTTCAACAAAACATCGAGGTCGCGCACCAAGGTTCCAACGTCCGGCACAGCGGAACCCAATCCCACCCGAAGCTGAGTTCCGGACATCACAATCGTGCATTCGGGGTCCTTCGCCGGCGCTACTTCGTTTTCCTCTTCCGTTTCCTCTTCCACCAGGAACAGGAGTTCGGCGGCCCCGAGCCGAATCGTGTCCCCATGCAGCAAAGCTTTCGCTCGTATCGGAATGCCATTGACGAAGGTTCCATTGCGACTGTTGAAATCAACGATTCGGTATTTGTCGCCATCCTTTAGGACAGCGCAGTGTTTGCGGGATATAGACTCCTCGCTCATGCATAGCCCGCTCATCGAATCCCGGCCAATGGTCATTTCCGACCCACTCAGTCGAGCAATCGTGCCTCTTTTGGCGCCACTCATGATGACAAGTCTTGGTTCTTCCATTCCCTACACCTCCTGATACTTGGGAAAAAACCGGCCTTTCGCAATCGCTGTAATGTTGTGAGATGCCAGAAATCCGACTATGGTCCCGGCCGCGCACTGGTTCTCTCCATTCCACGTAGGCCAACGTTGCAATCATGTTTTCACGGCTTCACCTCTGCCGTCCTTAGTTGCCGGGCGGATTCAGGATTGCACTTCAGAGCAGAAGAGATTATGAGCGATCATCGTCTATCCGATCCGATAGGCGCGACTCGCTTTTTGGATAGGTATCCAGTGCATCTGCTTTTAGATTTCTATACTGCTCGTCCGCCGCTGCATTGATAAACCTCTGAAAACACGTACGATTTGTTTCGTTCGTCGCGAGCCGACTGCTCCTATGCGGTATGGCACGGTGGGTGCATTTAAGAAGGCATGACCGCAAGCAAAGGTCATAAATCAAGAACCCTTCCATAAGGCGTTCGACAAACACAAGGAACAGGAGACACCCACAATGAAAAACATTAAGAACATGATCTGGCCGATAGCACTGCTGATCGCTACTTCCACCGTTGGATTCGCCCAGAACCACAGCAACTACCAGGGACAGACGCAGCAGAACAACGGGTCCTATTACAAGAACGGCTGCGGCCATGACTGCTACGGTTCGCACTGCTATGGCCATGATGGTTATGGCTCCGGCTACGACGGACATTGCCATGACGGCTATTGCTATGACGGCTCCGGCCACGACGGCTATGGCCATTATGGTCACGGTGGACATGATCATGACGGTTATGGCAACGACGGTTATGGCAACGGCAATTACGGCAACAGCAGCTACAGCAACAGCAGTTCCAGCAACAGCAGCACCTCGCAACCACCATCCGACTAACAACGGACAGGACGGGAATCAGTACGGCGTACGGAACTAATGGCAATCAAGCGCCGGAGGGCTGCAGCGAGCAGTTCCTCTGGCGCGCCAGAATGATCTACCGGCATCCGCATGGATATCTACTGCCAGACGGACAATCACGTGGCTCTTTGGCAACGTGCTACTCACTAACCGATGTTTGCTTGCGAGGGTATGGTAATGCGAGTTCTTCGTTCCAGCGTTGTGGTCTTTGCGGCTTGCCTCAGCGTTCTCTGTGCGCACGCAGAGTCCAGTTTTAACGCGGCGGCAGTGCCGCAACGCGATGCATCTCAGGTCGCTGGGGCAGTAACTGCCAACCTCGGCGATGATCCAGTGGGTGTTGGGGATCTTATCTTCATTTCTGTTACTGGAGCCCCTGAACTCACGCGTAGCTACCGGGTCTCCAACGACGGCCGCATTTGCTTACCGCTGGTGCATGAACCAATTTCTGTTGGCGGAATGGTTCCGACCGATATTGCCCGCGCGGTGGCGGAAACGCTGATCCACGACCGAATCCTGGTGGCACCTATAGTATCGGCGACGGTACTCGAGTACAGAAGCCGGCAGGTAACCGTGGCTGGTGCCGTAAAGGCTCCCACAATCATTCAGGCGACAGGTGATCTGAAGTTACTGGACGCAATCGCGCGTGCTCAAGGAATTGCTCAAGATGCAGGCCCGGAGCTTATCGTGTCGACTCCAGAGAAAGCAACCGGAGCCAGAACCTCGACCCGAATTTCGATCAAGGATTTAATCGCCGGCAAAAATCCTGCGCTCAATATTTCTCTGCACGGTGGAGAAGAGATTCGGGTGCCGGACGCTCCCAAGTTCTTCGTCGTGGGAAACGTGAGATCGCCCGGGATTTACCGATTCAACGACATCGAAGGCTCGTCCGTACTCAAGGCAATGGCGATGTCACAAGGCCCCCTACCCTCGACCGCAAGCCAAGCCTATGTTTATCGCATTGCTGAGGGTACGGATAAACGCAAAGAGATCGCGATTCCCTTGCGAGAAATACTGAAACGGAAATCACCTGACGTGCCCCTTCAGCCAAATGACATTCTTTATGTTCCCGAGAATAAGAAGATGCAGTACGCCAAGGTGCTTGAGCGTATTGCTGGCTTCGGCGAATCGGTGGGTTCAGGGTTAATCGTCGCGCACCCGTTTTAGTTCTGCTTCTCCGCCAGGGCCTACCTGAGACGACAGTGGTCCACCGCTTAGATAGACCGCAGCCCCGACGGACGTTCGTATCGTGAAAACGCGGTGCTGACACACTGAAATAACCATTACGAATCGCCTCGCGCACCGACGGCATGATTCATGCCCTAGAGAGCCGTATGGAGGGTGGAAATCCAATGACCTACGTTGATCCAAAAGTTGAGCCTGCAAAGAATTCGAATTCTGTCAGCGTGTTCACCACGCTCATTGGTAAGGCTGCGATGCTGCCCAGCCTCGTGATTACCTGTGGGTCTAAGAAGGGGGCCGTACTTCGACTGAACCAAGATGAACTGACCATCGGCCGCGATCCACAAACTGGGCTATGGCTTGCAGACGATGCGATTTCGCGCATGCAGTGCACCATAAAAGCCGACCGTGGCACATACCTGATCAGCGACTGTAAAAGTCTCAATGGCACATTTGTGAATGGCACTGCGATACGAGAGAAGATCCTGCAGCATGGAGATTTTATTCGTGTCGGAAGCACCGAGCTTGTTTTCCTGGAAGAAGGAGATGATGCCTCGGCGCTTAATCGATCAAAGGAAAACCAAGTTTCGGATCTCACAAGGTGTATTCCCTATCCTGCAAGCGGCGGGGCGCCGGAGTTGCGTCCCATTGAACGCCCTCGTCGCCAATTCTCGAATCCAGCAGTTCCACTGGCGGTTGCGCCTCTATCACCGGAACTGAGTCCCGTCGTAGATTCCACCTCCCTTGTCCGCTTCGCGAAAATGATCAAAAGGCAACAGTGGAAATTGCTGACATTCGTCGGCCTCGCGATGGCCGCTGCTGTCGCGTTCCAATTTGTTGTACCTAAGGTTTACGAAGCCACTGCTCTGGTCAAGGTTGACCGCAACACCGTTGGCGAAGGAATGGGCGAGGGTTCGTCCCAGGTCGCCTCCGTCACCGACCTAGACAAGATCATAACCACCCAGATAGAAATGGCGCAGTCGGAACCGGTCCTCCGTTCGGTTGTCGAACGGTATAACCTGCTTGCGATCGAAAATCCATTCAAGGCTCCCGACACAAAACAGGTGACGACGGCAGGCCCAATTAAGTTGAATGGTCTGAAAATTTCGCGGCTGTCGAACACCTACCTGGTACGAATCGCCTATCGAGCCCACGATCCGCAACTCGCCGCGGATGTTGCCAACGCGGTTGCGCAGTCGTTAGCCGAGCACGCCAACGATACGGCGAAAGATTCGTACGAACAGATTTCCGGTTTAGTTGCGCAGGACATGACTGCGTTGCGTACAAAGATGGAAACCTCGGCTAAGCAATTGGCTGAATTTGAAAAACACTTGAACATGGTTGATCCGTCTCAGAGATCGGCCATACTCACGGCTCGTCTCTCACAAATAGATTCAGAGTTCACAACTGCGCAGGAGGAAAGAATTCGCCGCGAAGCCGTCCTGGCACAGGTGAGTGGATCTCAAACGCTGGCATCCGCACAGACAGCTCAGGCGGCAGCACAGGACACCCTGCTCAACGAGGCCATTCAGCGCCTGAACGCCGCCCGTCAGCAGTTCGCCTTGACTCGTTCCTACTATGGGGAAGGTCATCCGGAATACGCGAAGGCCCAAAAACAGGTGCAGGAAGTTCAATCCCAAGTGGAAGAACTTCAAACGAGAGCAAAAGAACGGGCCAAGGCCGAGTATCAGCAGGCTTTGGAACGCGAGAACCGCCTGCACGCTGTCCTCCAACAAACCAAAGCAGAAGGAGAGGGCCTCAGAACTACCGCGCTTCAATATGAGCAACTGCGAAGCGAGGTGGACAAGGACAAAAAGGCATATGACGACTTGGCGACTCGAACCCGAATAGCCCACATCAACCAGCAATTTCAGAACGCAACGGTGCAGATAGCCGCGCAAGCGATCGCGCCACGCCAACAAATCTTTCCGAGGCTGCCAATCGATCTGGCTTTTGCGCTGATCGTCTCATCTATTATCGGAGTTTTCGTCGCGCTCTTTGCAAACGCATTGAATACCACCTTCTCCGATTCAGACGAGATTGCACGCCAACTTCGCATCAATGTACTGGCTGCAATACCCGCTGCAAAACTTCCGTCCGAGATGTCTCTTAATCTCGCCGCCGCGGTGAATCATTCAAAGCGCTCGGCTGAGCTGATCTCATCCTATGATGAAGCCATTCGGACTGTGCGAACGGCATTAACCCTGGCGTCGAATGATCGCCCGATACGGAGCGTGCTGGTCACCAGCGCCTTACCTGGCGAAGGCAAATCGACCACAGCGGCTCAACTTGCAATTGCCTGTGCCCAACTCGGCAGAAAGGTGCTGCTGATCGATGCCAACTTCCGGCGTCCGGCACTGCACAAGCTATTTGCCGAGGAGGTCACGACTGGATTTGCAGATGTACTCCAGGGCAAAAGATCCTATGCAGACGCCATCCGCGAATCGGAGCAGCCTCGACTCTTCATGATGCCAAGCGGTCCTCTGCCGCGGCGCGCTACCGATTTGATCAGTATTGGTTTTTCCAAGATATTGGACAAAGTCCGCCGCGATTTCGATTTGATCATTATCGATGCACCCCATGTCCTTGGTGCTTCGGAAACACAAGAACTGGCTGCGTTTGCTGATGGCGTACTGTTTTTAACCAAAGCCGGCGCGACCCATCGAAAGATGGTTTCAGAAGCTCTGTCCACAATTCTCCGGACGGGCGCAAATCTCATCGGCGTTGTCATAAACCAAGTCAAGCCTTCCCCTGCAAATAACTATCTGATCAGCTAGTCCGACTAACCCACCAGATAGGGACATGCTCCTGCCAACCTGGTGGCCTCTGCCGCAGCGGTTTGCATGCTATTGAATATCAAGCCATGCGCGGGCGCCGACACCATGATGCAAGCTTTGCGAGGATGGCCGATCGATTGCCATAGTCAGGACAGGAGCCAAGACGGTGCAGGCTACCTGAGAAATACACAAGGAGGAGTTATGACAGCAGAAGTCGTATGGCGGAATCCGCTGCCGCCAGCAAAAGATGGGACCAGCATTGAGCGAGTTACCTCAGACGATTGTGGTGCGGTATACGCAGTGTCTAAATCTGATGCTCAGCAGAATTTCGAATTGATTATGGGCGGCGTAGCCGGACACTCTCCAAGGAGCCGGGCGCGGTGGGTGGACTTATTACCTTATCTGGGCATGTAAAACGGATAGTCGGCGGAATACCGCACGCGGACTTCCTGGCTGGCATGGTGAGCGTCGCAGCCATACGTGGGTGCTTTGCACCCTCGGTGCTAACGCGTTGAATCAGGAAGACTCCAGCATTTTGATCGCTTGCACCAGACTTTTGCGCATGCGGTCAAAAGACTCCGACAATTTTGCGATTTCGTCTTTGCCGGAAACCTGAAACTCCGGTACGTCCATATTCCCTAGGCTCACCTCGTCGGCCACTTTGGCCAACTGCTTTACGGGGCGGACCACGAGCATGTACAGCATGCCATTCAAGGCACAAAAGATTACGGCAAAGGCCACTGCCAGATAGATCATGAAGGCTTTCAGGACATGGTTTGCCCGCTCCATCGGCAGTTGCATCGGTACTGACACGATCTGCGCGCCTATGATGTCGTTCACCTTCCAGCCGAAGCCATTATCTCTTCCATAACGCTCCACCACCGTCCTGGGTGCCGTCTCGGCTGTGTCGTGACAGGCCAGGCACGTGCCATCCACCACCTTCATCGGGCGCGCCATGTAAAACGACGGGCCGTTCGGGGTGGCGCGCTCGCCCACCTGCTCCAGCTTTTCGGGTGACTGCCGGAATTGGTTCACAATATCAGCCTCCCAGTCGGTGGCGTGATTGATCGGATTGGTTGGATTCAGGGTTGCCTCTTTGTAGGAATAGTCGGGAAATTTCTTCCGTAGTTGAGCGAAGTATTGATTCGCCGAGTACGCCGGCACAATCTGAGGCAGGAAAGAATACTTGATCTGCGTCTCCAGAAGCGGCTTGATCTCAGTACTCGTGTACTTCCGCACGGCCAATGCAGCTTCCATCATGATCCGCGCATTCTCGGAGATTTCCGTCTTCGCGTTTGCCTGCGAGCAGCCTGTTGGTCAGATATCCCACGGAGATAAAGCCAAGCGCAAACACAAGGAGCAAAACAAGGTTGACCTTCAAAATCAGTTTCAATTTGTGTTCCTCACATTCCCGGCATCGGGATTGCCAGTAGCCGCCGGCGACGTTCTCTGCTTGTAGCGTTCGGGATGCAGGACAGGGTCCCATTCGGGGTGATCTCTTACATGAGCTTCCAACGCCTTGCGGAATTCTGGGTCGTTGAGGCGGACATCGAAGCGTTTGACGAAGCCCCTGCGCCACGCCTGCCCAATGGTCAGCCACGGCTGGATCTCCGCATAGCTGACTTCGTGGTCGCGTTTCGGCTGTGGCGGCTTTCCGCTGAAGTGGGACAGAAGAGGGAGAAATGTGTCCCGGAACTGATGCGGCATCGACTCGACAAACGGCGAACTGAAACGAGGAGCGACCGCGATCTCCTTGCCAGCCATGCGCGACGCAAACTGTCCGGCTTTCACCAAACGTGGATCATGCCAAACTCCGCCCGCGCTTACCTCGCCGATGCGGGCGGAGCCGGATTCGACGAAGATTTCCGATCGCTCCGCCGTGGAATGCATGACGATGGTACCGTCCTGAGTTGCCGCCGCCAGTAGCGGGCTGTCATAGCGGTAAACGGCACCATTGGAGCTGCGCTGGCCCTTCAGCCAGCCGCTCAACAATACCAACTCCGCGTCCCCGCGGCTGAAGGTATAGAGATAAACTCGCGTCGAATCGCCGAGTGCTACGATCGCACCTCCGGTGAACTCTAATTGCACGAATCCTGCCTTCGAACTCTCAATGATATCGCCCGAATGGAGGCGCACACCTTCCCCTCCCTGAAGCAAAGTCGCACCTCGAATGATCCGCAATGGTCCTTCAACGAGAGTCACCGTGCCGATCTCCTGCGCCGAGACGGCAAGCGCCAGCAACAGGCATAACGCGACGAATGAAAATGCGCGATTCAATGCAGACACCAAGCCCATGAGCATTGCGATCGCGTGAGAAGATGAGGATTCTCGCCCCAAAGTTGCCATACAGAATACGTCTTAGCCAACGGTTTTCAGCACCCATCGAGTGCTGCTTGTCATGAGCACACCGGAGATCATGCTTAGCTATTTCCGCTCTTCCTCGCCGGCAATCAGCTTGCGGTACCAGGGCTGCTTCGACGCCAGACGCACTAGCACGCAGGTTATGTTGTCTGAGCCGCCGCTCGTCTTTGCGGCTTCAATCAGCGCTTCGCAAGCATCGTCGAGCGAAGCTGCTTGCAGGACGATCCGTGCAATTTGCGAGTCACTCACATGACGCGTCAAGCCATCGCTCGTGAACAGCAGAACATCGCCCGGCTGTGGCTCCAAGTCGGCCACATCGGGTTCGACTTCGACCTCCGCCCCAAGCGCGCGGATGATGCAGTTCTGCCCTCCAGCTTGTGCCGCCTCCTCGAGGGATATCATTCCTCGCCGCACCTGCTCCATCACGAGTGAATGGTCCACCGTAAGCTGCTGGATAACTGCGCCCCGGATCAGGTAAATACGGCTGTCCCCAACATGAGCAATCGAGATGCTCGTCTCCCTCACCAATCCAGCGACGATCGTGGTACTCATGCCTGCGCGGCTAGGGTCCTCCATCGCCGCATTCAGAATGCACCGGTTCGCCATCTGGATGGCGCTCGCCAGCGCATTGGCATGCTGCGAAACACCGTCAAAGAGACGACCGCAGACCGGATACTTCCCGCTCTCAGCGGCACCATGGAAGTAATCCAGCACTGTACGCACGCCGATCTGACTGGCCACCTCGCCGGCCACCTCGCCGCCTACGCCGTCGCAGACAACAAAGATCCCTGCATCCGTTTCGTAACCGAAGAAGTCTTCGTTGTTTGACCGGACGCAACCAACGTCGGTTCTCGCCGCAACTTGTACTGTGAATTTCAAACTACCTCAATCGCAGAGCTTTGCTCTCCTGCAGATTGGACGTTGCTTCCGAGCCAATCCCGCTGTGAACTGCCGTCACTGGTCAGAATCGGAAGCAAGGCGTGCGGTTGCCCTGTGCGAACCCGGCCGATGTCCACCGTGAACGATCGAATTATTTTCTTACGCGCCAGGCCGCACTACCAACCGTGTTCCCACTATCTGGACGGATAACATGCCTATCCGTTCGGATAGCGATCCCACTCCCAAGCAGAACAGGTGCCTGCCGGCCTGGACCGTTGCCTTCGCTCGGATGTTGTTCTCGCTGCGAGACTTTCGGCTGATGCAGCAAACCGAATCTTGCCCGTTTGCATTGTGGCCCGTGCGTTGCATTAAAGAGGGCACGAGCCGATTCCAAGGATGCAGCAATGCAAACTCGAGGCGGCACGAATCTCAAGTCGGTTCTCGCTAGGAACCTCCGAGGAGTTTATGAAAGCTAACTACAGTCTAGGAATGTTGGGAGCCCTGATCGCATCGTTTGCGATTGGCGCTCCCGCGAGTTTCGCGCAAGCTGGCCCCACCACGCCAACCCCCTCCGTAGATCGCCACGCAGTAATGGAAGCTTACGGAAAGCAGCCACTCAGCTTCGAGCCCAACACGGGACAGACGGACCCGCAAGTGAAGTTTCTCTCGCGGGGTCCTGGCTACGTTCTGTTCCTTACCGGCAAGGAAGCTGTTCTGTCGATGCAAGAACAGCCGGCGGCGAACAGCACGCGGCCTGCTCCCATGGAAGCCCTGGAACGCGAGCTACACGAAAAAGCCAAGAGCACTGTTCTTCGAATGGCCCTCGTCGGCGCCGAGCCGAATCCTCAGCTCGTAGGACTGGAAGAGTTGCCCGGTAAGGCGAATTACCTGACGGGGAATGACCAGAGTAAATGGCGCACCGAGCTTCCCAGCTTCGCCAAAGTGAAGTATGAGGGCGTTTATCCCGGTGTGGATCTGGTGTACTACGGAAATCAGCGGCAGTTGGAGTATGACTTCGTGATTGCTCCGGGTGCAGATCCCAGCCGCATCCGGTTGTCGTTCGAAGGAGCACGCCTGCGTGTTGATAATTCGACTGGCGATTTGTTGATCACCACCAAAAACGGTTCGGAAGTACGGCACGCCCGGCCCAGGGTATACCAGCAAGTCGGGAGCCAGCAGGTAGAGGTCGCGGGGAGCTATCAGATTCTCGATGGCAAACAGGCAGCGTTCAAGCTGGCGGCTTATGATCGTCGGCAGCCGCTGGTGATCGACCCCACTGTCAGCTTCACTACGTTTCTGTCAGGAAACAGCCAGGATGCAGCGAATGCCGTGGCCGTCGACGGCGCCGGAAATGCATACCTCACGGGATACACCCTTTCGACGAACTTTCCCGTTGTTGATGAAATTTTTGCAACTTCCCAGGGCGGCTACGATGCTTTTGTAACCAAGCTGTCTTCAGCGGGCGCCATCCTGTTCTCTACCTACTGGGGTGGAAATGGCATCGACGCCGGGACGGGAATCGCTGTCGATTCGACTGGAGTGTTTATCTGCGGCTATACCTCGTCTACCAATTTTCCGGGCCAGCTCATCGGCTCCGCCAGCAGCGGACTGCATGCGTTTGTTACCAAGTTTTCTCTCACCGGCCAGGAGATCTACTCCGTGAAACTAGCCGGATCGATCTACGATGAGGCAAACGCCATCGCGATCGACTCCTCGCATGCGGCCTACATCACGGGCATCACGTACTCCACCGACTTCCCCATCGTCGGCACCTGGCAAACCACCAACCACGGCGGATACGACGCGTTTGTAGCAAAACTCAACAGCAACGGTGAACTCGTGAATTCCGCATACATCGGCGGCAGCAGCTCCGATTGGGGAAACGGCATCGCAGTCGACGCAAACCACTGGGTGTATATTACCGGGCAGACTTGGTCCTCCGATTTCCCGCATACCATGCCCGTAACCCTCATCGCGGGCGGCAACGTGTTTGTCGCCAGCATCAACAATACCTTCACTGGGTTTGTCTATTCGACCGAGTTCGGAGGCGGCAGTTGCTCCGGAACGGCCATCGCTTTGGCTGGCGAGGATGCGTACGTCACCGGAAACGTCGCTTTCAATACCTACTTCCCGACCACATTCGGCGCTTTCCAGACCAGTCGCCCCTCTCTGGCGGGTGACAGTGCGTTTGTCACCGCGCTCGACTCGTACGGTGGCATAACGTACTCGACTTATCTGGGTGGCCCGAACGGCTCCACGGATGCAACCGCGATCGCGGTCTTCGGCAACGGTGTTTACGTCTCCGGCAGAACTTCCTCATCAAACTTCCCCGGAGCGCAGGTGCTCACGCCGAATCCCACGGCCGGTTGGGTAACGAAGCTTACGCCGCAACTGAATGCGCAAGACTACGCAACCTTGCTCGGCGCGACAATCAACGGGATTGCCGTGTACCAGCCCCCTTCGGCTTTTGTGAACGCCGCCCGATACGTGTACACGGTGGGAATGAGGTATACAGGAGGCCTCGCTACCCAGGACCAGGATGCGTTCGCTGTAAAACTCTACGAGCCAGCATCGATCCCGATTATCGGTACGGTTCCAGTCGCTCAGTAGGTGAACGTCCCTCGCCTGTATAGGAACGGCTTTGACAACTGAAATTGCCAAAGCCGGGTTAACTCAGACCGGCCGAACCCCACCCCTGCGGTGGGGTTCACTTTCTCTGGCTCCGTGATGGAAACAATGAAGTGGTTCCGAGATGGCTCGGTTTTGTGAACTTGCAACTTAAGTGCTCCGAGTAACACCAAAAAGCTCAGCAAACATTTCTACGCTCTTGCCTTTCTCATGGCAATCCGAACAGCACAATGTTAGCCGATCCAACACAGGGCTCGTACTCCGCGGATTAGGCCGACCTCAGAGCACGAGCGTGAACTCCGTCGGACGATTTGGCGATTTGCCCGAGCGTAGACGTGAGCGAACCAAGGATCACTGCTCGATTGGGTTCTGGAGTATCGAAAAGCGCACAGGATGAGGGAGCGACAGCGATCGAAGCCGCTCTTCGTCGCCTCGATAGTTGAGGGCAGAGCGTGCACCGCAATCCGGGATTTCCGCGTGGACTTGGAACATACTTCAAACAAAGCACACACGAGACCACCTCAAATCGCGTCAGCAATGGAAGACTTACGCCGAATCTAATAAGCACTTTTGGGACGCCATAAAAGGCTGGAGATGACTCCAGCCTTTTATTTATTGCGTATTGCTCGGCATACCCTGTAGCCGCAGCCCAGCATTACTGGGCTGCGGCCTGGTTATTCTAAGTGCAATTCCGCTACAAGGACTACTTGGCGGCTCCCACAGCTTCTTTCGGCGCCGGCAACTTGCGACCACCTTCAGCAGCCCACTGCTCCAGCATCTGCGTGGTGACCGACTTCGGACGCTCGATCGCATAACCGAGACCGCGGTCCCAGGTGATGTTGGCCATGCAGCCAAGGGCGCGACCGACCCCAAACAGGACGGTGTAGAAGTCCCACTCGCGGAGGCCGAAGTACCACTGGATGACGCCGGACTGTGCATCGACATTCGGCCAAGGATTCTTGGCCTTGCCCTGCTGAGTCAGAACGCCAGGAGCCACTTCAAAGATCATCGAGACAACCTTGAAGAGAGGATCGTCCTTGAGGCCCGGGGTGGCGAGACAGAACTCACGCTGCGACATGTAGCGGGGATCGGTCTTGCGCAGAACGGCGTGACCGTAACCCGGAACAACCTGACCGGCATTGAGGGTATCCCACAGAGCCTTGGTGATCAGTTCCTTGGTCGGCTCTACGCCTTTGCAGTACTTTTCCTGGAACTTAATGGTCCAGTCCAGAACTTCCTGGTTTGCCAGGCCATGCAGCGGGCCAGCAAGGCCACAGAGGCCGGCGGCATAGGAGTAGTAGGGATCGGAGAGAGCCGAGTGCACCAGGTGAGTGGTGTGGGCGGAGACATTACCGGACTCATGGTCGGAGTGCAGGATGAAGTACATACGGGCAACATCCTTGTACTCTTTGCACTGGCCGATCATGTGGGCGAAGTTCGCGCCCATATCGAGGCTCGGATCGATCGCAATCTGGACGTCGTTGCGATACTTCAGGTTGTAGATGAAAGCGGCGACGATCGGGATACGGGCAACGATATCGCAGGCGTCTTCATAGACATATTCCCATGCGATCTTCTTGTTGAACTTACCCGAGCTGTAGAAGGCCGCGAACTTGGAGTCCTTCTGCATGGCCAGCATGGCGGTGGAGAGCATCACCATGGGGTGGCTGTCACGCGGCAGGGCGCGAATGGCTTGCCACACATAGTCAGGAACGTTCTGGCGAACCTTGAATTCGGCGACAGTTTCGTCGACTTCAGCTTGGGTCGGCACGTCACCTGTAAGGAGGAAGTTCCAGAAGGCTTCTACTGTGGGATATGTCGAATCCTTTGCCTTGGGGAGAGCCGCGAATGTCTCAGGGATTGTCTTGCCGCGGAAGCGGATACCTTCCTGGGGATCGAGGTAGGAGATATCGGTAACCAGGGAGCGAATATCACGCGCGCCACCGATACATTGGTCGATAGTGACCTGATCGATAATGACCTGACCGAAATCCTTGACGAGCGATGCGGTACGGGGACGGAACTCCTCAATCTTCTTGCTTAGCTTCTCTTTGAGTGCCATGGTCGTTGCTTCTCCTTAAGATAGCCGCAGGCGTTCGCTGCCGGCTCAGCTGATATTGCGCTACATCCTGCGGGTACACCACCGACAAGAGCGTGGTTCCACCCGGTGAGTTCGAGGTATTCCTCAAACAGCAGACTATTCAACAGCAGACTATTCGACTGCAAGAGACTATTCAACTGCAAACTAGCCGATCAACTGCAAAACCAGCCGCGCCACGCGGAGCACCTAATGCTCCGGCATTGCAACGGACTTCAACATCGCGCGAATTGGCAGCAGCGCCTGCCGCTTCCACGCACGCAATACCCTGCAACTCCTACAAAAACAACGGCCTCAACAATCCCGCCGCTGCGATCCGGCGACCAGCCCCATTCTGGTCAAACTTTCCCGGACTGATAATTCGTGGGGTCACATTGCCGCATTCCCGGCGTATAAGTATGTGAGGCCGCTCACAGATCTTTGTGATGCTAGCATTAATTATTCAAATCGTCTTTCAGTGACAAAGGATTCAGAGTTGCACCGGGGCGAACCTGCTCTCGCTGCCTAATTCCTATGTTTCTGCCACGCTCGATGAATCTTCATTCGCCGGCAATTTTGACGAGCACCTTACCCATCGGTCCTTGATTGAGCCGCGCAAACGCTGCTTTCACGTCGGCGAAGGGAAACACTCCGTCGACCACGGGGCGCTTGCCTAGCGCGTCAAGGCGGCCGACGATCTTGCTCCATGCGTCCTGTGCTTCCGCCGGGGAATAGTCTCCCACGGTGACGCCGCCGATTCGATTTCTACGGAAGAACAGGGTTGCGGTATTGAACTCTGGAACCACGCCAGCGCTCCTGCCGACGACACTGATGCGTCCGGCATAACCCAGCATGGCAATGACCTCGTTGAAGAGCGCGCCGCCCACATTATCCACGACAATATCCACGCGCTTGGGAGCGATGGCCGAGAGAACAAGTTTGCGCAGTCCTGCTTCGGAGGGATCGAAGACAAAATCGGCGCCGAGTTGCTTGAGTTGGGCGGCCTTCTGCGCGCTACGCGATAATCCCACGACGGTCAGACCCATCGATTTTCCAAGCAGCACCGATGCCGAACCCACACCGCCGGACGCGCCGGTGATCAACAGCACGGAACCCGGCGCGGGCGGCGCCGAGGGATCGCTCCACTGCGTCAACGCCTGCCATGCCGTGAGAAAGACCAGTGGGGCTCCGGCAACCTCTTGCAGAGACCAGCCAGACGGCACTGGAATCAAGAGCGCGGAATCCACGACCGTCTTCTCGGCCAGCGTGCCCCAGATCTCCACGCCGTTTTCTCCCCGGAGGATGCCGACGGTCTCGCCGGGGTGCACATTCTCGACTCCCGCGCCAATGGCCACGATTTCGCCAACGCCATCGCGCCCGAGCACGTGCGGCAACTTGGGCTTGGCCGGGTACTGCGCCTGGGCAAGGAACGCGTCGGCCGGATTCAGCGCCGCATATTTCATTTTGAGCACGACCTGTCCGGGGCCAGGCTGTGGATCGGGAGCCTCGTCGAACCGCAGCTTCTCAACACCCTCATATGAGTCCATCAACCATGCACGCATTGCGTCTTCCCTTTCTCATAGCATGTCGCTGACTGCATCATAATCCAACCGTCTTTCGCTGCATTCTCTCATCGATTGGTGTTCATAGTATTGCGGCAATGAAAAATGCCACCCGCGAACATTTGCTCGCACGGTTTAAAAGACCACCCGGAAACAGAATCCAGGCAAATTGCGCCCGATCCGAAACTGGATTCTATTTTTTTTCGCCGAGACGGCATCTTCTCGAATCGAACGCGGTTCTAATTGCGGCGGAATCACAGTTGATGTGCAACTCTCGCACCAGGAGGGGATCCGTGAGTGATTGCAGGCGAGATTCACAGCCAAGACGTGATGCAACAACGATCTTTCACAGCCGGAAACAAGAAAAACTTCGGTGGCCGATGCGGTTGGCAGGGATGATCCTGGGTTTGGGCATCTCTGCCGCACTGGCACTGGGCGCAACGGCGAAGCCGACCGATCCGCAGAACGCCACCGATCTAACCAGCGGCTCGCAGTACGTGGGTTCCGACACCTGCAAGAGCTGCCACGAAGATCAGTTCAAAAACATCGACGCAAGCCCGCATTACAGAACTATGTTGCCCAAGATCCGGGGCGAAGAGGTTCATGGCTGCGAATCATGCCATGGACCGGGCGCGGCGCACGTGGCCGGAGGCGGCGACAAAAGCAAGATATTCACCTTCAAAGGGGTGAAGCCGGAACAGGTCACGAAGCGTTGCTTGGCCTGCCACGAGTCAAATCCCGAGCAGCGCGAATTCATGCGTTCTACTCACAACGAGAATGGCGTCACCTGCACATCCTGCCACTCTGTGCATCACTCGAAGCAGGAACACCTGCTGGTACAGCGGCAGACGCCGTTGTGCTTCTCTTGCCACGCCGAGCAGCAAGCCGATTTCCAGAAGCCGTTCCATCATCGCGTGGAAGAAGGGTTGATCCAGTGCAATGATTGCCACAATCCGCACGGTACGTTGGTGGCACGCCAGCTTCGGTCGACGCCGGACCAGGATGCGGTTTGCTTCAAGTGCCACAGCGAGAAGCGTGGGCCATTCGTCTTCGAACACGACCCGGTCAAGGTTGAGGGATGCACGTCCTGCCACTTTCCGCACGGCTCCACGAATCCTCGCATGCTGACGAGCGCACGCACGAACTCGCTGTGCTTGCAGTGCCATGCCGCGACCTCTGCCATTGGGCACACGCAGAACACGAGGCTGCAGCAGTGCATCGACTGCCACTCGAACATCCACGGCTCGAACTTGAGTGACGTCTTCTTCAAATAAAAGATCAGGAGAAAAACGATGGCAAATACAAATCAACATTCGCCGCGACTTCTCCTTTCCGGAAGAGAACCGCTGCAAAGGAGGTGCCGTATGAGCGGAAGATGCTTGATGGCCGTCACCGCTTCTGGTGCTGCTTGTTCCGTCGCTGGCGATGGGCCAGGGCATGGTCGTTGGTCAGGAGGACGACAGCGCCTCGATTGGACATGTTTGGCGTAACTACGCGGTGCAGCAGTCGATCGAATTCGGCGGACGCATCACCGCAGTCAGTGGCAATTCGCAGATGTATGACACGCTGGTCAACCTGCAGAGCGGTCCGCGCCTGCTTGGGCAGGAGCTGTCGATGCGCCCGATGACCCGCGGCGGGGGGTTCTTCGACAACCTGTATCTGAGCAGCTTCGGATTCGGCGGCGACCCGAATGACATGGCGCGGCTGCGGATCGAGAAGAGCAAGTGGTATAACTTCGTCGCTCTATACCGGCGCGATCAGAACTTCTTCGATTACGACCTGTTTGCGAATCCGCTGACGCTGAATCCGGGCATTACCAATTGCAGCACCGTCGTCGCTGGCGCGATCCGCCCTTGCGCGGCCGTGTTTAACCCGCAGGCGAACTACTTTTACTCGAATAGCCCGCACCTGCAAGACACGACGCGCAACATGGGCGACTTCAACCTGACCCTGTTTCCCCAGTCGGTCGATCCGAGTCCGCTTGGGCTTTGCGCGCAACGACAACAACGGAACGGTCGATTCCAGCCTGGAAGATGTCAACATCGATTTGACCCAGCATATGCAGTCGCGCTCCGATCGCTGGACGTTTGGCGTAGACGTGCGGCCTCTGGCGCGGACCACGTTGAGCTTTGACCAGTTCTTCGAGCACGACAAGGTCGATACGGCCTACGTGAACAACCCTGTAAATCCGTACACGCTGGGCGCAGGTGGACGAAGCGTCTCAATCCCTCTTTACTTTCCACCCTGTGCTGTCACCGTAGCAGGGGTCCCTCAACCCTACATCCCCGCTCCTGGCGTTCTTAACCCTTTGTGTAATACCGGAGTTTTCAGTTACTCTCGCGACGAGAATGTTCGCTCCTTTTTCCCGACTTCGCAGTTGTCGTTGCGGTCCAACTATTTCCGCAAGTTGGACGTCACTGCCAGCGGCACGGCCAGCTCAGGTAACTCGAAGGTTCTGAACTATAACGATCTCTTTTACGGCTTGGTCTCGCGAACCGACAACACCGCTTACCAGGTCACCGGCCCGGCGAATACGAATCGAGTCTCAGGCAGCGCCGATCTAGGCCTGACTTACCATCTCACTAAGAGTTGGAGCATTTCGGATAAGTTTCGCTGGCTTGATTGGCGCGATCCCGGAGTCTTCCATCAATTGACCAACAACTGTTACTCGACCCTCGCCGCTGGCGAGACCCTCTCGACTCCAACTGGCGCTCCCTGCAGCGTTCCGGGTATTCCTACTATCGGTAACGCGCCAGCGGGCCTCACTGCCAGTTCGGGAGTGAACTACAACACCCTTGAGGCCGAGCGCACATACTTCAACACGACGACCTTGAATTGGGCTCCCAGCCGCCACTACAGTGCTTATGTTGGTTACCGCTACGGACGTCGCGAGCTGCGGACCGCCTTCCTGTCAGCAACCACCAATACCCCGACGCTGGCAGGCGGCCTCGTCGGGCCGCCCGGAGCGACTACTATTTCTACCGCTCCGCTGTCTACCGATAAGATCAACCAGGACACGGCGCTCTTCGGTGTCGTTCTTCGTCCCACCGACCAATGGCGGATCAATGCCGATGCGGAACTTATGAGTGCCGACAATGGATTCACACAAATTGCACCGCGTCACGAGCAGCGGGTGCGAGCCAACACGGTTTACAAGGTAAACCGTTGGTCCAGCATCAACGGTGGGGTACATTTCATCGAATCCAGAAATAACTGGGCTGAGAACTTCGGCGGTCCCGGCGTTAATCTGTTCCCTGCCGCTACTCCTGCTTACGGCACGAAGAGCCATAACCGCTACTACACGCTGGGAGTAAGCCTGCATCCCAACTGGCGCGCGGGGATTGACTTTGGTTGGACTTATATGGACCAGAGGTTCAGCATCCCAGCTTGCATGTTGCTGTCAGCCGGCGTGGAAGCGGGCGGCGCTTCGGCCCCCTGCCCTGTCACCACCAACCAACCAACCGTGCCAGTCCAGCTCAACGTAACAGCTAGTGCCACGAGCCCAACGGTGCCGTTGACTCAGATCTACCAGGAGAACACGAACACTGGCTATGTAATTCTCACCGTTCGGCCAATCCATCGCGTCACCCTGAACCTGGGTTATGACATCACCAGCACCACTGGTTACGACAGCTGGCTGCGTGCCGACAATGGCTTACCTTTACAAGTGCTGGGCGATGTGTCCGGTAATTCGCCGGGCATTCCCGGCAACCCTGGAACTAGCATCACCGGAGCCACGACCAGTGCGGGTACGATTGCCTTCTTAGGTCCGTTCCCGGATCAGCCCCTCGGCTCCCAGGATCTCAACTGGCACAGGGTTAATGCCGGCGTTGCACTTGAGGTGGCAAAGGGCGTTACTTTCAAGGGTAACTATGGCTACTACAACTACACCGAGAAGGAAGGGAATGTGTCGGCGAACCAGTTGGTGGCACTCCCACGGGACTTCCATACCAACATCGGAACGCTCTCTTTGAAATATGCGTTTTAGAAAAAAGAAGTTCGTTTCTGTAGAACTCCACATGTCTTGATTGCGGCGGCCGTAATGAACGGCCGCCGCAATCGAGGGTTCGATCAGTGAGCCCCGCCGTCCTGCGCTGCCTGGGAGGTCACGTCCTGCTCGGATTGGTCTGCCGCCTTCATTTGATTATTGATCTCGGCGGCATCATTGGGGTCCGGCGGTGGAGCGACTGCGGCAAAGGCGGCGGTGGTGGGAGGAGCAGTCGCCGATGGCGGCGCTGCTGGAATTCCACCTTTGCCTTGCTTCTGTTGGAGCTCCTCCATCCCGCGGTCTATGGTCTCCCGCATGTGGTTCTGCATCTCCTGGAGGTCGGCTAGAGCCACCGTAACCGTGGCGGACTTAGCGCACTCGCGTCTACCCTTGCTGGAGAGCACGACCAGAGAAGCAGCGGTGGCATTGGGATCGGTCAGCGGCGAGGTCAATTGCAGAACATCGCCATCGCTCAGAGCGCACTCGGCTCCTGAGTCGTCCACAACATCGAGGGCACTGCCGGTGACAAAGATGTGAGGATGGCCATCGGCCAGCGTTCTGGCAATACTGCTGGAGCCAGGGTCGGGATCCTGGTTATTTGCACTCTGCTGCGCGTCGGCGTTCTCCAACGCAATTTCGTTGCGGACTTCGTCGGCGATCATCTGCTTTACTTCCGGAGTCAGCACGGGGGGAGCGTTGCCACTTTGCTCGGCGGGCGGCAAGGTTGCGGATTCTTGTCCTGCCTGATAGGCGGCAGCCAGTTCGCTTGAGATCATGTAATCGGTCAGCCAGAGCGAGGCGCTCGGATACACCGGGTATGGGGTGAAGTAGAATCCATAGTAGCCATACCATGGGTTGCCGCCAAATCCCCAGGCGTAGGCCACCGGCGCACCCCAAGGGTGATAGGCCCAACCGTAATAGCCGGCCGGATAGAAGCGGACCGGCGCGTAAACGTTCAGATAGACTCCGCGATAGGCATAGCCACGGTAATAGTTGTCATACATACGTCCGTGGTAATAGTAGCTGCGCCGCGCGAAGTCATGACCATGGTAGTTGTAGGAGCGCTGAATGTATCCCGGGCGTCCGCGCTCGGCGACAATCCGCGAATGATCGGCGCGCTCGACGGAGACCCGGCGGCTGCCGTTCAATCCATGATGGATATCCATACCGCGTTTTGCGTCATGCACATCGCTGACGTGGCCGTCGGGGCGGCGCTGGATCGCGTTGCCGCCGCGCAGTTGTTGGGTGTGAACTCCTGCCGGCGCAGGCCTGCCCGAGATTCCAGTATTGACTCGCCCAGCGGGCGCGTGCCCTACCGTGGCGGGCGCGCCGGTGTGTGCTGCACCGCCAGTGGTTGCCGTATGAGAGGTGACGCCGCCGTTCGCAGTGGGATGGTTTGCCGTAGGACTCGTATGGGCTGCCCCGCCGCTTGCCGTCGGCCCGTGGGTTGCGGCAGCGCCGCTAGTTGCGGCATGGCCTGCCGCACCGCCCGCGGCAGGCTTGGCCGGAGCAGCAGCAGGCTTGGCTGGCGCAGCCGGTTTCTTCTTATCGTCCGCGCGCATGCCTACTGCGCCTAACAGCAACAGAACCACAGCAACCCGTGCCTTCCATGAATGCAAATTGAACATGAACCTCTCCTTCTTCACTTTCGGCCGTATCGAATAATTCGCAATCGAATTCGAACACTACTGGACGTCGGTCACTTTGCCTTTGATAAGGATCACCTTCATATCCGGGTAGTAGTAAATCTCTTTGGCGCCTAGGTTGGCGATCTTTTGTGGCGGACCAAGGATCGCCACAACCTGATCCGTGGTTTGCCCAAGAGCGACGGTTTTGGGCGGCGCAGGCGGTGCGTCGGCTGGCGGTGGAGGGGGCGCGACAGGTGCGAAGCCTGCATCGGGAGCGGCCGCCGGAGCCGGAGCCAGCGCGGGAGCCGAAACCGGAGTGGGAGCCGCGGCATTCGGCGGTGCGCTGTCGGCTGTCACCACCTCGCCGATGGTTTTCAGCAGATCGTCCACGGGTGGAGTTGCACCCTTTGGATAGGGAATTTTCAGTTGTCCATAGTAACGGATATCGTCATATGGATCGCTATAAAACTGTAAGAGGATTCCGTCATTCTGGACGGTATAGGATGTAATCCAGAATTTTTCACCGTTGACGAATTTCCGCTTGGGATAGTCATTGGAAGTTCCCTTGCCGCCCGTACGCATCGTGATTCCAAGATCACGCCCAAAGCCGCCCCAGCCTTGTGTGATCTTCCCGCTCTTATAGGTATTCATCGGCGGCATGGGCGAGGTAGTGGCGTACATCAACAGGCCGTCCTTGTGCAGGACCAGTATGCTGCCCGGTGTAACGATGTCGCTTCTGTCCGCCGTTACCTTGGTCAGCGTGAACTGCGCTTTGAGCTTCTGATCCACGGCCGCGTTCTGAGTATCGTCCTGAGCATGGAGCGGGTGGGCCATGCTCAGAAGCATGGCAGCAACCGCCAAACCGGCTATCTTTCGCATTGCAACCCGCATATCTTCCTCCGCCTATCGTGAGCCGATCCAAACTGCTTGATGACTTTGCACCGCTTGTCTGTTGACTCAGAATCGATCGATGATACGCATATGTATGGCCTGCTGTACGATGAAGACCTGTACATCAGGGTCTCACAAATCCGGCATTCCAGAAAGTCTGGAATATGAGCCCATCACAACATTGAGAGAGCTGAAGAAATTGGAGCCAACGATCGTCCGCACCCCGCTGTAGCCTGACTCGACATCGAAGGCACGAAACACCTGGTAACCTCGATCATTCCGAAGATCCGATCGGTCGCTCGCCGACCCGATGCCGGTGGCGGGCGCTGGGCGAGGGGCCGAGCGCGGCGTCGATGAGCTCAATGAGGTGGAAGACAGGCAGGGGATGGCCTGCTCTCCGGAGTCCGCTTGCAATGTGAAGAAGACAGCCTGGATTGGCGGAAACCAGCGCCTGCGCTTCTGAGTGGATGATGTGCTGGGCTTTGCGGTCGGCAAGCTGGCGCGCCGTTTCAGGCTCGATCAGGTTAAATACACCGGCAGAGCCGCAGCAGATCGCAGCCTCCGGCAGCTCAGTCAACTCAAGGCCGGGAATGGCGTTCAGCAACTGCCTGGGCTGGGTGCGGATGCCTTGCGCGTGCTGGAGATGGCAGGAGTCATGATAGGCGATCTTCAACCGAAGGGGATTGGCTGGGCTCTCAAAACCGAACTCAGCGACCAGTTCGCTGATGTCGCGGCACTTCGCAGAAATTGCTTGAGCCCGTTCTGCAAATTCAGGGTCATCGCGCAGCAGGTGTGCGTATTCCTTTATATTGGAACCGCATCCGGCGGAGTTGACCGCGATGGCGTCGACATCGGCCCGCTCGAAGATTTCGATGATGCGCCGTGCTGCATTCAGCGCCTCGGCTTCGCGTCCGGCGTGGGCCATCAGTGCGCCGCAGCATTCCTGCTGTGGAGGCACCACGACTTCGCAGCCGAGCGCGGCGAGCACGCGAACGGTTGCCGCATTCACGTTACTGAACAGAACGCGCTGCACACAACCCAGCAGCACACCGACCCGCAGGCACGGCTTGGATTGTGGGGTGCCTTGCGGGAGAACGCTGCGAGGGATGGGCGCGAACAGAGCACGAAGATGGATCTCGGGCAAAAGCGATTCCATCGAGCGCAGACGCTGCGGAAGCAGGCGGAGCAACCCGCTCCTGCGGAGCAGCCAGCGCAGTCCCGACCTCTGATAAAGCCAGAATGGAAGCATCAGCCAGCGCAGGCGATTCGGATAGGGAAACAACGAGAAGATCAGCTTGCGAAAGAGCCGATCAAGGAACGGACGTTTGTAGTTACGCTCAATCTGCGCGCGTGTCGCCTCAATCAGCTTTCCGTACTGCACACCGGAGGGACATGCGGTCACGCAAGCCATGCATCCCAGGCATTTGTCGAAGTGGCTGACAAATTTTTCGTCCATGCGCGCCGCGCCGCCTTCCGCGCCCATTTTCATGAGGTAAATACGCCCGCGCGGAGAATCCATCTCCTCGTTCCAGAGCAGGTAGGTTGGACACGTGGGAAGACAGAAGCCGCAATGCACGCATTGGTCGATCAACTCCAGCGAGGGCGGATGATGCGAATCGTAGGCGCTTGACGCACCATGCTCTGATTCGACTGGAACCGTTCTCTGCATCAAATGCTGAGTCATATGCCCCCCACGAATCGTCCGCGATTGAGAATTCCGCGAGGATCGAACTGTTCCTTGATCCTCTTCATCAGGGGCAGCGCGGTACCAGCAGAGCCCCAGAGATCCACCTTCTGCCGCAGCGTCGGAGGCGCTTTCAGCACAACCGCTGTTCCGCCAGCAGGCGCGAGGAAGGCTCGAATCGACGAGATGAAATCCGCGATCTGTGCGCAGTCGGCGGCATCGGCCTGCAACCAGGAAAGTCCGGTTGAGTGCATTAGTAAAGTCCAGTCGGCATTGTCGCTGAGCGCTTCGCGCACGAATTCAGCCGTCGAGCTTAGTTGAGTAGGCAACATGCTCAACTTGCAGATGGTTGCAGAGGCGCTGCTGTTCCAGAGTTGCTCGCGCGCCTGCCAGGGATCGAAGTCAGGCTTCCCGGGACTTCCTTCACCGGCGAGTTCGCACACTGTTTCCGTCTGCGCGGCAATGCCCGCAGCAATCCCGTCGATTCTTACATCGACGGCGATCACGCCGGTGGCTCCGGTTCTCATCTGCAAACCTGTGGGGACGACAACGGAATCGACGACCGCGAGCATGAACTCGTTTGCCTTTTCACGATTGCGGAAGGTAAAGCTATGTGTCTGGGACTGCGCCGGCAGAGGATGGAGGCGAAAGACGGCGCGGGTGATGATTCCAAGGGTGCCAAGCGCGCCGGACATCAACTTGGGCAGGTCATAGCCAGCGACGTTCTTCACCACTTTGCCACCGCTTGTCGCAATGGTGCCGTCGCCCAAAACTACCGTGATGCCAATGATGAGGTCGCGAACGCCGCCGTAGCGCAAGCGCAACGCGCCGCCGTCATTGGTCGCGATGACGCCACCGACGGTTGCACGGTCGGGCCACAAGGGATCGAGCGCCAGGCGTTGCCGATGCTCGGCAAGTGCGCTTTGAAGTTGCGCCATGGTAACTCCGGCCCCTACCGTGACCGTCATGTCCGCCGGTGCGTACTCCAGGATGCGGGCAAACTTTGCAGACGAAATCATCAGATCAATGGCCTGAGCGGCGGTGCCCCAATCCATCTTTGTGCCGCCGCCGCGCGGAGCCACCAGCATCCCGGCCCGGTTTGCGTACTCCAGTACCCGTGCCAACTCAGCCTCATTGGCGGGTTCGACGTACAGCTCAGGAGTCACTCCGCATATTTCGTCCGAGGAGACGCCGCGGCGGACAACTCCTTCGACGACGATCGGGCGCAGGTCATCGAGCGCTTGCGCCGAATTTGTTTTTGCGAATCCAGGCATAGCTTCCATCCAAGCATCGCTAGAAGAACTGCGCCTCGCCAGAGATTTCAAGCGGGTGCGGAACGTAAGGCCCCGGTTTCTCCGCGCACAATGGAGTACGCGGAAACATCTTTCCGGGATTCGCCAGATGATCAGGATCAAAGGCACATCGGACCAACTGCATGGTCTGCAAATCAGGTTCGGCGAACATCTCGGACATGAACATCTTCTTTTCCTCTCCGACGCCATGCTCTCCGGTGATGGAACCGCCGACCCGGACGCAGAGCTTCAGGATCTCGCCCGAAAGTTGTTCTGCATCCTGCTCCTGCCCTTGAATGCGGCGATCGTACAAAACGAGCGGGTGCAGGTTGCCGTCTCCGGCATGGAAGACGTTCGCAACGCGGAGTCCCGCCAGGGCGCTCAGGCGCACGATCTCCTCCATCACCTGCGGCAGAGCAGTTCGTGGAATAACTCCGTCCTGCACGATGTAGTTGGGAGAGATGCGGCCCATGGCGGCAAAAGCCGCTTTGCGCCCCTTCCAAATCACGATCCGTTCGGCTTCGCTCTGAGCTACGCGGATCTCTGATGCGTGGTTGAAAAGGCACTTCTCCTTGACCTGGGCCATCAGGGCCTCGACCTCGGCTGCGGAGCCATCGAGCTCGACGAGGAGAAGACCGCCACAGTTGGGGTAGCCGGCGTGGACCGAGGCTTCGGCGGCCTGGATGGCGAGGTTGTCCATCATTTCAATTGCGGCAGGCAGGATTCCCGAGGCTATGATGTCGCTCACAGCGGCTCCGGCAGCATTGGTTGAATCGAAGGCGGCGAGCAGGGTTTGGACGACCTCCGGGCGCTTTACGATGCGGAGCATAACCTTTGTGGTCACTCCGAGCGTTCCTTCCGAGCCCACGAACACGCCGGCTAGATCGTATCCCGGCGCATCCAGGGTGTTGCCGCCGAGTTGCACGAGCGAGCCGTCGGGCAGCACTACTTCGAGTCCGAGAACATGGGTAGTGGTAAAGCCGTACTTGAGGCAATGCGCACCCCCAGAGTTTTCCGCAACATTGCCGCCTATCGTGCAGACAGACTGCGAGGACGGGTCGGGAGCATAGAAGTATCCGTAAGGAGCGACGCGTTGCGTGACTGCGGCATTGATAACGCCGGGCTCAACCACCACACGCGCATTGGGGATATCCAGCGAGAGGATGCGGTTCAAGCGCGCGAGGCTGATCACAATGCCGCCTTCGACCGGAAGTGCGCCACCGCTCAGTCCGGTGCCGGAGCCGCGGGCGACAAAGGCAACGTGCTCCTGCGCGCAGAGCCGTACGATGGCTTGCACCTGCTCTGCATTCGAGGGCAAGACAACGGCGAGCGGCACCACGCGAAAATTGGTCAGGCCGTCGCATTCATACGTACGCAGCTCGTCACGAGCGGTGATCAGTCCCCGGCCGACGAGTGAGCGAAGTGCTTCGATAAACGAAGGATTCATTTTGCCCTCAATCGTGATCGCGCCAGCGGCGCTCCGTCGCGTGAATGCCTACGAGCAGTTCAGAGCAGAGCGCAGGCCTCCTCGAAATCCAAGCGAGGGTTGCGCGGAAACAGCCGTGAACGATCGCCATACCCAATGTTGCACAGGAAATTAGAGCGAACGTGGGTCAACGGAAAAAACTCCTGATCGCAATCTGACATTTCCCTTCCCGCGCCGAAGAATTCCTGGTCCACTTTCGCGTTATCAAAGCCGGACATTGGCCCGCAATCCAGGCCGAGAGCACGAGCGGCAAGAATCAGGTATGCACCCTGGAGGCTCGAATTGCGGCGGGCGGTGGCATCGGCCAGCTCGGGAGATTTTTCGAACATGTCTTTGAAGCCGGGCGATTGCGGAAACAGCTTCGGCAGCAGATCGAAGAAGCGAAAATCGAGTCCGATGATCGCCGTCACCGGGGCGGCCAGAACCTTTTCTACATTGGGCGGAGCGAGCGCGGGGACGAGTCTCTGTTTGGCTTCCACGCTCCGCAGAAATAGAATCCGAGCCGGACAACTGTTGGCGCTTGTCGGTCCCCACTTCATCAACTCATACAATTTCCGTAGTGTGTCATCATCGACGGGCTTGGGAAGCCAGAAGGAATGGCTCCTTGCCTTACGGAATAATTGGTCCAGAGCATCTTCGTTCAGCGACCTTGCGCTCAGCGACGCTGACTCGCCTTCAAGATTTTCGTATGCGGTCATCTTTAGTAATTTCTCCAGCTTTTGGTATTAGGATGACGACTGTTATGTACCCGGCCAAAGGTTACTCACCCCAGCACCAGGTAAAGCTCGATTTTGGCATCCATTTGGCGTCCATTTACTGAAGGCTGGCAATAATCGCGAACTTAGATGCGATGCGCCGGGATACTGCTGCCTGCAGCCCGGGTCGAGGCAGCTCGGCTTCTTCTGCTGGAGTTACTCTTTGAAAAGCTGAGGCGGCGCGGGATTCGCTTATTCCTGCAAAGGTATTGCGCTTGCCTCTGCCTTGGCCCGGTCGTGAATGATACTCTGTTCCCGTCGGAGGGAGAATGAAACGGTCGGTATCCGAGCAGCTTCGCGACGCTGTCTCTCTTGGACAATGGGCCGATGCGGCTGCGCTGCTGCAGCAACTTGATCTTCCGTCCGCCGCCACGAATCTACTGAACTTGCCGACTGGCCCACAGCAGGAGCTGTTTCGTCTGCTTCGCACCGACTTCGCCGCCGAACTCTTGCCCAATCTTCCCTACTATGACCAGTATGTGCTGCTGCACTCGCGGCCGCGGGAGTTGCGCTCGATTGTCGACCTGATGAATGCCGACGACCGCATGCGCTTCTTCGACGAACTGCCCGAGGAGGCGTGGCGTCAGCTGATGGATGAACTCTCCGCCGAGCCACCGGGTGCCTTGCCTGGCGAGGAGCGCCGCCTCGCAGATGCGAAGCCGGCGGAGGCTGCCGAAGCCGCGGAGCGAATCATCGAGGCCCGGGCGGTCGAGAAACGCTTCCAACAACCGGACGGCCACCAGATCCTGGTGATCGCGGCCACCGACTTGACGGTGGAAGCAGGGTCCATCGTTGCGCTGCTGGGGCCTTCAGGGTCCGGCAAATCTACTCTGCTGCGGATGCTTACCGGACTTTCAGATCTGTCAGCCGGTGAGGTGCTGTGGCATGGCAAACCGATCCGCGAGTGTTCTCCAAATGTGGCCATCGTCTTTCAAAGCTTTGCGCTTTTCCCCTGGCTCACGGTGGTAGAGAACGTGGAAGCACCCCTGATTGCGCACGGAATGCCGCATCAGGAACGTCACCGCCGCGCGATTAAAGCCCTGCACACGGTGGGCCTGAAGGGCTTTGAAACGGCATATCCAAAAGAGCTCTCGGGCGGAATGAAACAACGGGTAGGATTCGCACGCGCGCTGGCCGTCGAGCCGGAGGTGCTTTTCATGGACGAGCCATTCTCTGCGCTGGACGTGCTCACGGCGGAGAACCTTCGCGGTGAACTGATGGAGCTCTGGCTGGGAAAGAAGATCCCGACGAAGAGCATTTTTCTTGTTACGCACAATATAGAAGAGGCGGTTTTGCTGGCCGACCGCGTAATTGTTCTGGGGCGGAATCCAGCGCGGATTCGAGCGAATTTCCGGATTGGCTTAAGCCAACCACGCGAGCGCGGCTCGGCAGACTTTCTGGTGTATGTGGACTACATCTACAAAGTGATGACGCAGCCGGAATTGGAGCTGGCTCCGCCGTCGGGCAGGCCGCAGGCGGCGAAGCCGGCGCCTCATATGCTGCCGCATGCGCGTCCGGGTGGAGTTGCAGGTTTACTTGAATTGCTCAAAGACCGCGGCGGCAAGGAAGATGTTTACCACGTTGCCGATGACCTGAGGATGGAAGTGGACGATCTGCTGCCGATCATCGAGGCCGCAACGCTGCTCGGCTTCGCCCAGGCCTCCGAGGGCGATGTGAAGGTCACAGCCGAAGGCGAGGCGTTTGCCGATGCCGAGATCTCCGCGCGGAAGCTCTTGTTCCGCAAAGCCCTGCTGGACCGTGTCGTGCTGCTGCAGCAGATGAATAGTATGCTGGCTTGCAAGTCAGACCACAAAGTTCCGGTGGAATTCTTCCGCGATGTTCTGGACGAGCATTTTTCCGAGCCGGAGGTCAAGTTGCAGATTGAAACGGCGCTGAACTGGGGACGCTATGCGGAAATGTTCGACTACGATTCGGAAACTGACACACTGTCATTGCGCCAGACGGCCGAGGCCGATCCCTCGCACCCTTGATTCTGCGGAGTTGACTCCGCGACTCGATCCGGACGCCGCCGTGCCGTTGAACGCTCAGCTCTGCAAATTTTCTATCGGAACCTTTTTATCGGAACCAAAGAGACCACACGACATCCACCAGTGTGTGTGTGAGACTGGAAGCCAGCAACTGCCGCCGGGCCCGCCAAGCCCGTCCGTAAAAGACGCCAGCAACGGCGGCCAGCAGGACGTAACGCCAGTTGAAGGCCGCGCCCTTGTGGAAATGCGAGAGGCCAAAGAGCAAACTGGCGACGGCCAGGGCGCGCAGGCGTCCGAGATGCGGCTCCAACAGGTTCTGCAGGAGGCCTCGGTAGAAAAGCTCTTCCGGCACCGCAGTAAGCAGGAAGGTAACGAGCACGCCCGCCGCGATGTGTGCCGCGGAGTGCACCCGCGGGTAAAAGCTTATGAAGTGCAAAGCAAAGCCGAGTCCAAACGCAAATGGACTGAAATAGAGCCACTCGCGCACGCCGATGGCGAAGGCGCTGACGTTCGGCGTGAACGAGTAGCCCACACCCTCCACCTCCCTCACCACTAAGTAGAGATAAAGCGCAACATCGCAGAGGTAGAGCTTGGGCAGGCTACCCAGTCCGGGATGCGGCCACGCGCCGCTGAACAGGCGCAACTCGAGCATCAGCGCCAGCGTGAAGAGCACAACCGCATCCTGCCAGAGTAGCCTTTGTGCTTTTGGAGCCAGCTCAAGCAGCGCGCTCAGGATTACCGGCGTGAGCGCCAAAGCGCAGGCGAAGCGCCATTGAAACTCGCCGAGCGGCAACGCGTAGAGAAGGTACGGCACAACCAGTAGGGCTGGAGCCGCAACCCGCGTCAATCTGCAACCGAACTGGGGAGCCTGCAACAGCGTGCGCAGACGCGCGCCTGCTCCGAAGGCAAAGAACCACAGTGGCGCCAAGAGCAGCGCGAATCCGGCAAAAGCGGAAACCAGCGGAGCACCGAGCGCAAGCGCCTGAGGCAGCGACTGCAATTCCAGCCAAAACCCGACGAGCAGCAATGCGAATGTGGCGAAAATCAGCAGGCGGCGAGGCGACTTCTTCACGGCTTCGTCGATACGAACCTCCGGCGGCTTCATCCCACTACAAAGCTCCCTATGGCATCTTAGTGCCGATTCTTCCTCTTCTCCAGACAGTGACAAAAATCTCGCCAGGTCCTGAGACCTGGCGAGATTAAACTTACGGCATTGGCCGAGTGGTGCAGATCTGTACGGACCGGCACCTCGGGTTATGTTATGAGTTAGTTTTCATAGGCTCCAATCGACGGGTCAGCGGTGTTACGCGTGGCTCCGAGGATGTCGGTCTTCGGCGCATCGGTCGCAGTTCCGGCGGTGAGTAACGGTGAGCCTGGGTTGGTAAAGTCGAAGTTGCCGCTCGATGCGGGGGAGGCGACATCGAGAAACTCCGGATTACCGGTGATGTTATTCACCAACGATTCACCGACGCTGGAGAGATCGCCGATGTTGTTGCCACCGCTGCTTGCGGTGTCATTGTTGGAGAAGACGTTGCCCGCACCGATTGCGACTCCGCAGCCGCTCGCGCCGCAAGCGTTAATGTCAGAGCCGGAGTTACCGTACATGGCATTGTTGCTGAACACCGAGTTGCTGTAGGCGTATCCGGATTCGGCTCCGAACAAGAATCCGTTATAGCCGCATCCGACAAGGGTGTTGTTGGTGATGATGTCGTTACTGGGCTCGTGGTAAGCCTGGATACAAGCACCCGAGGCGTTGTACACAATGTTGTTCTGGATCGTGTTGTACGACGAAGTGGTGTAGAGGCCATGAGTAAAGTGATCGCCACTCGGTCCCACATTCCAGACGACGTTATCCGACCAGTTGTTATAGTTACTGGCTCCAATCGCTCCCAGGATGCCACCACCGCCCACGCCGTTGCCGCAAGAGTAGGCACCGGAGCTGTTGTCAATGTCATGGACGCGGTTGTAGGTCATGTTGATGTAACTTCCATCCGTATACACGCCCATGCAGCCCATCGGGTCGTTGATGTCGAAGCCGACTACATCCACATAGCTGGCATTGATCCAGATTGCCGCATCATTGGCGTTGTCGTTGGACGTGACCAGAATCGAACTGGCGTAGGCCGTCGCAACGTAGGCGGTATGACAGGTGCTCGTACCGCTATTGGTGATCTCCGCCGTGCGACCGCTGGATACGGTGTAAGTCCCGGGCTCGAAGAGCACCAGGGAGCAGCCTGAAACCGTCGAGGCGGCATGAGCCATCGTCGCCCACGGCGAGGCCGAGGTGCCGGCGTTGGAGTCACTGCCGCTCGGGCTGACGTAGTAAGTCTTCGCTGCCGTATAGCTTGCGTTTGACGTGTACGTCGTCGCGATGAAGGCGCTATAAGCGCTCGCTAGCGTTGCGCTGCCGGTGGTGGTTGGCGGCGGAGTGGACGAAGTAGACGGAGCAGCAGCGATGGTGAGGGCAAGAGTGGAAGTGGCTGCCTGAGGCGTGCTCTCGGAATCCTTCACCGTGATGCTGAGGGAGGAAGCTCCGCTGGCAGTCGGTGTGCCGCTGATGGCGCCGCTGGTGGAGAAGGTCAATCCCGCAGGCAAGGTGCCGGATGCCAGGCTCCAGGTGTACGGCGAGGTTCCGCCGGTTGCGGTCAAAGTCGCCGAGTAGGCGCTGCCAACCGTGCCGCTCGCAAGAGAAGTGGTAGTAAGTTGCAGAGCTTGGAGAGGCGTTGGTGTCGGCGTTGGTGCCGGGGCTGGTGTCGGCGTTGGTGCCGGGGCTGGTGTCGGCGTTGGTGCCGGGGCTGGTGTCGGTGCCGGGGCTGGTGTCGGCGTCGGGGCTGGTGTCGGCGTCGGCGTTGGGGCTGGCGTTGGTGTTGGTGTCGGCGTCGGTGCCGGTGTTGGCGTCGGTGTTGGCGTTGGTGCTGATGCGGCGGCAACGATGGTGAGGGTCAGCTTGGAAGTGGTGGTCTGGGGCGTGCTCTCGGAATCCTTGACGGTGACGCTAAAGGCGGAAGCTGCACTGCTCGTGGGTGTGCCGCTGATGGTGCCGGCGGTGGAGAGAGCCAATCCCGCAGGCAGGGAGCCGGAGGTCAGGCTCCAGGTGTAAGGCGCGGTTCCGCCGGTGGCCTGCAGGGTTGCTGAATAGCCGCTGCCCACGCTTCCGTTGGCAAGCGAAGAGCTGGTAAGTTGCAGGGCCGTGGTGGTCGAGGTAGAGGTCGGGGTCGGAGACGGGTTCGGCGATGTCGACGAATTTGGAGGCGTAACCTTGGCCGAGCCGCTTCCGCAGCTTGAGATGATCGCAGCGAAAACGAGAAGTACGGATAACGCGAGGAGTCGTTTCATGGAATCCAAGATACGGTCCGGCTTCCGTTTCTCACATCAGGAGATGTTCTCACTTCGCCATGGAATTAATGCTGCATTAGTTCTAAGAGTTCTCCATCAAACTATTTATAATTAACGACTTGACTCACTAAGGTATTCAGTCAAGTAGGATGAGATCCCCTAATTTAGCAACTAAGACGAGAGCCCCTGGGCGGTCATTTTCCAGAGGTCGACGGTCACGCACGAAACGCCGCCACATCCAGAAATACCCCGCCAATGCGGGGTCGGTCTGGCCGGATCTAGTTCCATCAGGAAACCACTCTGACTAGAACCGGACTCCTATTCCACTGCTGAAATTTACATAGAAGGGAGTATGGCGGGCCCAAGGCTGAGGCTGTTCATCCCATTGCACAAGGCGCCAATAGACTCTGGGGCTGAGTTGGAGATCGGCGCCACTTCCGAACCGATAGGTGAGACCGTCCTCGATATCGGTCGTTTTGGGCTTTAAAGGAGGATGGTGATCACCAGCGTACATACCATTGGAGGACTGATAGGCGAAACCAATCTGGGTAGTTGCATAGGGGCGAAAGCGGCCGGTCAAGAAATTGAATTTCAGACCCGCCGTTCCTGAAAACTGGGTCACGTCATAAACGGTTCCGAACACAGTTGCCGCCGAAGCAATCACAGCCCAACGAGGAGTCAGTCGATTGGTATACGCAATTTCCCCGCCATTGAAACGGTAGCTGAACAGCTGCGGTCCGAAATCGGGAGACGTCGTGATGTAACCGAAATACAGATCAGAGCTGGATGCGTTTAATGCGGCCTTTGGTGCCTGACAAAATCCTAAGCTCGCCGAAAAGAGCAGCAGCAGAACTGCGACAGAATACTTTTTCATTTCGCCTTTTTCTCAGTCCAACGGATTTGCGGGCATGGGGCAAACATTCTGTCCTTATGCAGGACGTGAACCTTGGGGGTGCTCCATTATAGCCAGAAACTCTGGATGCGGGCAACCTGGGCCTGTTAGGAACTTCGGCCGCTTTTTGGCCCCCACGTCGCAGTAACTTACGTGTCGCACTGCATCACGGATTGATGCTGCCACCGCTTCGCGCAATCCACGAATTCCTGCTCCATACGCGGCAGCGTGAAGCGCTCATCCCAGGACTCAATGGCAAACTGCCGCGCCTTCAGGCTCATGCTGGCCAGCGTTTCGCGGCTCTTTGCAAGCTCATGGATCGCATCCAATAGAGCGCTGGCATTCTCCGGTTCCACGACCAACCCCGCTCCCGAGCGCAGCACCGCCCTGGCAACTTCGCTTCCGGAATTCACGGAGGCAATCACCGGACATCCAGCCGAGAGCAAAGTCACCGTCTTGGACGGAAAGACGATGTTGGAGACGATCTGCTGTTGTGTGATCAGAGCAATGTCGGTGGCGGCCAGCATCTGCCCGAACATATCGCTATCCAGCAGCGGAAGGAAGCGGACGTTGTTCAAATTGCGGCTCCGGGCCTGCGCTTCCAGTTGCGGGCGCATCGCTCCATCGCCCACAAAGACGTATTGGATATCTTCCCGGTCGCGCGATTTCTCGGCAGCCTCAAGGATTACCGCCAGCCCTTGCTTCACTCCCATGTTTCCGGAATGAGAGACAATGAGCTTTCCGCGCAGTCCATACTTCTCGCGAAATACCGAACCGTCGAAGCGCTCGCGCAGCGTGTAGAGCGAGGAGTCCGCGCGTGGCGGGAACAGTACGACCTTTGCCGGATCGATTCCCTTCTCCACGATACGCTGCCGCATTCCTTCCGTAATCGTGCTGACCAGCGCAGCCCGCTGGTATGCCAGGCGCTCGATCCCATAGAGCGCGCGAATCATGGACTTACCCTTCATCATGCCCAGTTCGACCGCAGCGTCCGGCTGCAGATCTTCCACGTCAAAGATGAACGGTACGCGCCACAAACTGCTGAGTGCCGCAGCCGTCAATCCCAGCCCCAGCGGCGGCGAGACAGCAAAGATCAGGTCAGGCTTCTTGACGCTGAGCGCGCACGCAAACGAGGAGGCCAGGAACGACGCCTCGTGCAGAATGCGCTTCTTGGTGTTGAGCGTCTGAGGCACGTACATCCAGGAGCGGAGGATCGTTACTCCATTGCGCGCTTCACGCTGGAAGAGTTTGCCCCGGTACCGCTCCGGAACGCGCCACTCCGGATAGTACGGAGCGCCGGTGCAGATCGTTACCTGGTGTCCTTGCGCGGCAAGGTACTCGCAACGCCAAGTATTGAAGGCGGCGATTCCGGTTTCGTCGGGCCAGTAATTGATGCTGAGGACAAGTATGTGCAAGGTCTATTGGCCCGTTCCCGCGAACACCACAAAAACGGTCTTCAGCAGAATCCTCGCATCGAGCCGCAAACTCCAGTTTTCAACGTAATAAGTATCCAGCCTGAAGTACGTCTCCACCGAAGGGTCCGAGCGCGCCTCTACCTGCCAGAGTCCGGTGATGCCGGGTACGGCCTGCACGCGACGGCGCTGCCCCTTTGTGTAGCGAGCATACTCGCTGGTCAGGCACGGACGCGGTCCCACCACGCTCATGTGTCCGGTAAGAACGCTGAAGAACTGCGGCAACTCGTCCAGGCTGTAGCGCCGCAAAATGCGTCCCAAGCCAGTCATGCGGGGGTCGTTCGACATCTTAAACAGGTTGCCCTGCCGCTCGTTCAAATGCAGCAACGCACCGCGTAACGAATCGGCGTCCTTCACCATCGTCCTGAATTTTAAGAAACGGAAGCGCTCTCCATTCCGGCCGATTCGCTCGGAGATGTACAGCACTGGCCCTTCGGAGTCCAGCTTCACCAAGATGGCGATCATCAGCAGGACGGGAGAGATAAAAATCAACGCAAGCAAAGAAAAAACAATATCAAAGCCACGCTTTGCGAATCGTTCCATGCGCAAAGCCCAGGGCCGCTCGCCCCCGCGCACCGATGAACTCTGCCTGACCTCTCGCGATGATGCAAAACTTCCCACTGAACGCTCCAAACTGCACCACAGACCCGGAGATTTCGACTACATCAGCAAATCGAAATCAGCGCATCGCCAGAAGAACGAAGTATTCCCTCAGCGTAACCCGATCAGGGTTGCGCACGAAATCCCAATTGAACATACGCATGCAAACTATTGGGCGGTGACCGAAAGGACACTGCAAACCAGCAAAAGTTTCCACTCGTTGATGTACTCCAGAGTAGCACAATGATTTCGCATCAAGCCATTACACTTGTATAAAACTTACCCATCGGTAATAGGGTAATTCACCGGGATTCCTTCAAGCGAAAAACCTCATGGTATGTAGTTACCACCTGAGGACAACTGAACGTGCACACCACAAAAGACATTCACGTCGTCATCATTGGCGCGGGCTTTGTGGCGCGACACACGAGCAGGGCAGAAGCGAAGCGGATTTCCAGAACCGCAAAGTCAGCTGATATAGCATAAGAAAACGCGCCTCGCATGGAGGCGCGCTTTGCCGGTGTTGCGGGCTGAAAGTCAGTTACAGCTTTTCGTAGAACTCGCAAGCCGAGCACGAGATGAAGACGCCGCCCGGAACATTGCGTTCACGATCCTTCACGCGCTTGACGATCCGGGTGGGCTTTTCGCACTTCGGACAGCTGGTGCTCTTGGAGGTATCCATAACTTTTTTGCGGTCACCTGTTTTTGCGATCTTAGCCATTGCGGGAAACTCCTATCGAAGGCCGGCGCGGGGCGCGGCGGAATTGCTCTGGCAGGGCATAGGACACCGCGCAGAAAACTGGCGGGCTTCTGCCCGGGAACCACCCAGGAAGCTTTCGCTTGCACCGGAACCCACGGCGGCGGGACGTGCGGGAAGTTCAGCACAGACGCGCAGAAGACTGTCGCGCCACCGGGTAGCTCTCTGATTGTATATCATCGCGACGGAGCAGCGATGAATGCGCCGGTCCCAGAATTTAAACTACGCAGCGTTCCTTTCGCTAGGCATCGAAATTTCTTTCTCAGGCTCGGCGTGTTTTGGGCGACGGGCGATGAGCGGCAAGACGAGCGAGCACACCATCACGATCGCGATGACCAGAATCGCGGGCTGATAGGTCCCGGTGGTCTGCCGGACCCGGGCAATCAGAATGGGAGACGGAATCGCCCCGAGCTCCCCAGGCAAGCAGTATCCAGCCATAGATTCCACCCATGTACTTTGCGCCGAAGAAGTCCGCGGTGAACGACGGCATGGTGCCGAAGCCGCCGCCATAGCAGAGTCCGACGAGCGCCACCGCGCGTGGTGAACAGCGCCGCCGTGTGCAGGTGCGGCAGCGCAAAGAAGACGCCGACCTGAATGAGATAAAGCAGGAAATAGACCCGGGCGCGGCCGAGATAGTCGGAGACTGCGGCCCAGAAGACGCGTCCCAAGCCGTTGAAGATTGAGATCACGCCGACAATGCCGGCGGCGGCTACGGGGGTGAGTCCGACCAGTTGCTGCGCCATCGGCGACGCTTGGCTGATGACCATGATTCCGGCGGAGACGTTCAGGAAGAGCATGACCCAGAGGAGCCAGAACTGGGGCGTGGACATCGCCTCTTTCACCGTGAAGTCGTAGGTTGAGGCGGCCTTGGAGACGGCAGAGCGCGGCTCCCAACCTGCAGGACGCCAGCCTTGCGGAGGATTCTGATAAAACTGCGCCGTGAGCACCACCAGAATCAGGTACACAATTCCAAGGGTCAGGAAACGTGGCCGGCACGCCCACGAGCAAGGATTTCGCGGGCGGCGAGCGGGCTCATCACCAATGCGCCCGCGCCATAACCGCAGACCGCGACTCCGGTCATCAGGCCGCGCCGGTCTGGAAACCATTTGACCAGAGTGGCGACCGGACAGATATAACCCATGCCCATGCCGAAGCCGGCAATCGCGCCGTAACCAAGATACATTCCGGCCAGGGAGTGATTGGAAGCTGCCAGCGCCGCCACCATGTAGCCGAGGCCGTAGAGAATTCCGGCAACGGTGGCGACCCGGCGCGGACCGACGCGATCTTGCCACAGTCCGCCGACGACGGTTCCCGCCCCGAGGCAGACGACGGAGAGTGTGAAGGTAAGTGAGACCTGCGTAAGCGTCCAGTGTTCGGAGTTGGTCAGCGGTTTGACGAAAACGCTCCACCCATAAACGGCACCCAGGCAGAGCTGCATGATGACCGCTGCGACAGCAATTCCCCAGCGGTTCGCGAGACGATCTGTGGCCATGGCTTTTCTCCATTTCTTAATAACGATGGCAAAGCCGATCCAGGAACCAGCCAGGGCCGACGCATTCGCGAGTTCGCTGCCGCGTTCACTACAGAGCGCCGCTATTTTCTTGTAGGCGCGTTGCTTCCCTTCACCTCCGTTTCATTGTCAGGCTCAAGCCAGATGCTCAAGCTCAAACAACGCGCTCGGAGCTACTGATCCGAGAGCCGGCAGACGCGAGCCGTTCCGCTCCCGAGTAGATCACGAATCTGCGTCCGCGCAGGAATCCGATGAGCGTCATACCGAACTCGCGGGCGAGATTCACCGCCAGGTCCGAGGGCGCCGATACCGAGGCGAGCACCGGAACGCCCGCCACCAACGCTTTCTGCACGATCTCAAAGCCGCCGCGTCCACTTACCATCAGCAGCGAATCGCTCAGCGGCACGCGGTCATTCGCCAGCGCCCATCCGATCACCTTGTCCACCGCATTGTGCCTGCCTACGTCCTCGCGGAGAACCAGCAACTCACCGTCCAGGCTGAACAGGCCGGCGGCATGCAATGCGCCGGTCCTGCTGAAACACCGGCTGCGCCGCGCGCAGTTGATCGGGCAGACGGCAGAGCAACTCGGGATCGACGACGCACTCCGGGTTGGGAGGCTCGATGCGGCGCACACGCACCGCGTCGATCGAAGCCTTGCCGCAGACTCCGCAACTCGAGGTGGCGTAGAAGTTGCGCCGGGTGGCCTCGGGATCAAGCACGATACCGGGAGCCAGATCGACCCGTACGCGATTGGCTCCGTTCTGTCTGGCATCGGGCTCATGGCGGACCGAGGCGATCTGCGTCGCGGCCCGCGATCAGGCCTTCGGTGAAAAGAAAGCCGGTCGCCAGTTCGAGATCGTGACCGGGGGTGCGCATGGTGACGCTGAGGGGCACGTCGCCGACGCGAATCTCAAGCGGCTCTTCGCCGACGAGATAGTCGTCCAGCGTGCGCAGCTCTGCCGTCGCTCCATTCCTTGACCCCGGTTACGGACACCATGCGCGGAATCACATTCAACTCCTCGGCGGGAATCATCCCGCATACGCCTCCCGGCTAATCGGCAGCCATGCTACCGCTCACCGGCTCAGCGGCCAGGCAACTTCCTCCGACGACTTCCACGGTCGCGTTGTAATCAGGCACGCCGCTTGGGTCCAGCCGGCCGGCGGGAATGATCACGTTGATCTCGGGCCAATGCGCCTGCAGACAGCCAGGTTTGATGCGGTCAACTCGCACTCGTCCCGAGAATGAACCGTGCTCGTTGCGCAACGTAATTGCGTCTCCGTTCTTCAGACCCATGCGCTCGGCATCCTCGGCAGACATGATGACGTCGTCGCGTTGAGCGCCGGTGATAGGGTCCTTAGCGGCCAGCATGATGCTATTGAATTGCTTGCCGCGCCGCGTCGACAGCAGGAAACGGCCCGCGGGAACAGCTTCTTCCGGAAGCGGCACGGCGGTGAAATGGCCCAGGCCATCGGGCGTCAGGCAGCGGTCCACCAGCAACCGCGGACCGCCGTACTGGAATTGATCGCCTTTCTTCTGCAGCTTCGCAATCCCCTTATACGTTGGACAAACGCGCTCGATTTCGTTGCGAATGTCTTGCGTATCTCGCCAAGGGAACGCGGCAACCGAGCGCACGGGGTCGAACTTGCGGGCCACCATGACCGGGATCTCCCATTCGTCGCGAGTATCGCCCGGACGCGGCCCAGGGATCTCCGGACTGTAGATCACCCGCCGCTCGGTGCTGGTCTCCGTTCCTCCGCCGCGTTGCTCGTAACGGGTTCTGGAAGGCAGCAGCACGACCATCTCTGCCGGCTCGACAAACATCGTTGGGTTGGCGACGATGTCTTGATGAATGCGCAGCTTAATCTTTCCGAGAGCGCGATTGACCATCTCCGGTTCCGGCAGCGTTGACTTGAAATTGCCTCCACTCTGCCAGAGTACATCGATTTCGCCGCGGTCGGCGGCCAGAACCATATGGGCGGCAGTAAGCCCCTTCCATGAAGGCGGCTCGAAGCCCCACATCTCAACGGAGGCGAACTTCTTCGCGTTCAGCTCTCCGACCGGGAAGCCCATGACATACGCGCTGGGTTGTCCGCCCATCTCGGCTCCGCCTTGCACGCCACTGTGGCCGCGAATCGGCATCAGTCCGGTGTGCTCACGGCCAATGTTGCCCTTGGCAAGTTGCAGGTTGACGATCGCACGCACGTTGTCGCTGCCGTATGCGTGCTGGGTAATGCCCATGCTCCAGACGATGATGGCGTGGCGAGCCTTTCCGAATGTCTCGGCGAAGCGGAACATGTCCTCGCGTGTCAGTCCCGAGCCGCTCTCCAGCGTCTCCCAGGACAGGCTGCGCACCTTGGCCTCCACTTCACTCCATCCGGCAGTGCGCTGAGCAATGAACTCGCGATCGATCCAGTCGCGCTCAACTAGATACTTCAGTACTCCGTGGAAGAAGGCGGTGTCGCCGCCGGTGTGAATCTGGAAGTGATCGTCGGCGATCTTGGTGCCGAACAGTGCGCTCTCGGTCACTGAGGGTATCCAGTAACGATCCAATCCGGGTTCGCGGTACGGATTGACGACGAAGACCTTGGTTCCGGCCTTCTTGGCGTAATGGAGATACTTGGTGGCGACCGGCTGATTGTTGGCCAGGTTAGTGCCGACCAGAACGATGAGATCGGCGCCAATCCAATCGGAGTACGAGCAGGTGGTCGCGGCACAACCAACGGTCGCCATCAAGCCCGAGGTGCTGGGGGCATGGCAGATGCGGGCGCTGGTATCAACATGATTGGTGCCGATGAAGCGCGCAACCTTCTGGTGGGCGTAATAGGCCTCATTGGTAAGGCCACGGGAGGTCAGGTACCAGGCAAGGCGCTTGGGATCGGTTTCGCGCAGCTTATCGGCAATCAGTGTTGTGGCGTCGTCCCAGGTGATTACTTGAAAGCCCTTGTCACCCTTGCGGCGCACCATCGGCGCAGGCAAGCGGCCAAGCTTTCGCAACTGCCTCTCGGAGAGCCCCTGCAGTTGTGCGACGTCCTCGAACAATTTCGCGTCCATGGCGGGCATGGTGTTCAGCCGCAATAACTGCAAGCGCACGGCGCAGAGATGAATGCCTTTCATCGTCCAGTCATGCATGCCGCTGGTGCCGAGCGAGCAGCCATCGCAACAACCGTCACTCAGGATTCGAAAGGCGTAGCCGAGATTGTCGCGGTTCTCCCAGACGGATTCCAGAATCTCGCGGTAGTTATTGGGGTGTTGTTGATTCAATCCGTAGGGAACCAGACTGACCCAGTTCCGCTTGTTGACCTTTTTGGCCTTGTCTTCGGCGAACTCTGACATCGGAGTCTCCTTCAGCACAATAAGCATGGTGAACCGCAACGCCGAAGTTTTTCAGAAGACAGGCCAGCGATGGAGGGTTGCTGGATGGTCGGTGGAAGATTCGGCGGCAGCCGAACGCAATAGCGAGTAACTACGGTCCTCTAGCCCATGCCTCGCCTCACGTCAGTGTTGGACGGAGCGCAGCGGAAAATGGTTTTCCACAATCTCCGGAAGCGTTGCGGAGCTAACAAATATGTACGTTGCGATAGGAAGCAGACAGTCATCTACTAAGACCAGGGCTGCCCAGCAAACCTCAGCTTAGGATTTCACGGGCGGCTCGCTCGCCAGTTGCGATCGCACCATGCACGGTGCCATGGTCTCCTTCGCTGTTGGTCGCCTCGCCGGCAAAGAACAGCGTGTCTGCCATGGACGCGGCGAGTTCGGCCTGCGCGCCTTCGCCGCCGACGCCGACATAACTGTAAGAGCCGCGCGCATACGGGTCCGACTGCCAATCGTGTACGTGCCAGCTCTGCAGCATGGCTTCCAGCTCAGGGCGCGGAAACTCGAAGATGGTGGCGAGCGATTCGAGAGCTCTGTCCCTGATAAACAGAGCGGGCTTGCCGCTCAGGCGCTCACCACGACGAGAAGCAGCCCAACCGGTCAGAATCGGCGCGGAGGTTACCGCCCGCGTCCACCAGGTCGGGAACCACTCCTGGTGCGTAAACACCATACTCATGTCCCGCAGCGCGCCTGGTTCGCCGCTGCTGGCTGCTACCTGCTCCCACCACCTCCGGCTAAAGAGCAGCGAGATGCGGATCGTCTGTCCCATGTAAAGCAGCAGCAATGCCGATGCTTTCTCCTCCAGTGCGGGCTCAAAGCATACCGCGCCGGGGGCGTTGTGCGGCGCCTGCATCACACCGAGGGGCAGGGTCACAATCGCGCGCGGAGCTCTGAATTCAACTGTTCCGCCTGGCGTCTGCGCCCGAAGCCGCACATCGTGCTTCGCCCAGCGCACAAGGTTTACGACGGTGTTGAGTCGGATACTGACCAGACTCGGAGGCAGTGCGTCCTTCAGTGCTTGCAGCAGCGACTCATAGCCGTGCACAAATTGAAAAGAGCGGCTGCCTTCTACTCCCTTTTCGGCCTTCCTGCTGCGGACGAGCGAATGCACACTGATGCGTTCCGCGAGCGCACCATGGAACCCCTCGACATATTCGAACCCCCACAGCTTGGCCTCATCCTCGCCGGAACAGAACTCATCGAGGAATTTGGCAAAGGAGCAGTCCGGGGCGCGGTCGCTCATCTCATCCAGAATGGATTTAATGCGAGCGAAGAAATCTCCGCTACGCTGCAGTTTGCAGTCTGTTTGAATCCATTGCGGGCCGTCGAACTCGCGCACATCAAGGTTCGCCGAGCGCACAAGGTCGAAGATGGCGCGAGGGCGTCCGTGAATAAACTCAGCGCCCAATTCGACGGGCACGCCATCCGTCGAGTGGGTGGTCCAGACGCGCCCGCCAATGCGATCGCGTGCTTCCAGAATGAGAACACGAAGGCCAGCCTCCGCGAGCAGCCGCGCTGCGGTGAGGCCGGCCACACCAGCACCAATCACTATCACATCCGCCGATTCGGTCGTCATGCTGGATTAGATACACGAAGTGCGTCTAACGCGCCAGTCAATTTGCCGAACTCACTTGCTTCCTCTACGGCTCAGCGGCGTGACTTACTGCAACGCTTCTGCAATGCACAAAGACCGCACGGACAAGTTGCGAACGAGACGCTCCGAGCTGACCCTTACTGAGTCAGCCGGAGACGTATGATCGACGCGATCTGCTGAAAGGCCGGGGCGAGATCCGCACCGGTCGGCGCATACTCCATTACGCCCGTGGGCAGGTTCGGATTATACGTTGGGCTGCAGGAGGAATCGTTGGCAACCTGGCAAAGGAACGTCGGATCTGCGGGAGCGGGGGCAGAGCCAAGACCGATCGAGTACACAGTGATGCCCTGGGCGCGCATTGCGTTTGCGTCCCCAATTGCGCGATACAATGCATCGGCTTGCACATTGGCATAGGTGATTGGAACCTGAGGTCCAGTCGTGTTCCAGGGGGTAACTACAGGTCCGGCGGCGGTCCAGGCTGGAGCCACGGTTGAACCCTGGCTCGCAGAAGGAAATGTTCCTGGATTGGTGCAACAAATGCTTTCGTTTATGTAGCACCCTGAGTCGGCTCCGGTTGTGGGATTCATAAATCCAACGTCCGTTGATGGCGGATCCTGTCCACCGATGTTCCAGGTACCGCTCGTCAGCCTGGAGGGCGTCCCGCATGCCAGGCTGTTCTCTATCATATTTGCGCCGCCGTCCGTGAAGAAGACCACCACCTTCTTTACGTTCCCGGTGACGGGCTGCATCTCCTGGGTGAATGCCTGCTGAAGCGCTCCATCGGAGTAAGTATTTCCGCCCCAATTTATGCTGCTGGCATCCTGCGTGACCAGAGCTTGGAAGTTGCCCGTCCTCATCGTCATGACGGTCGTTGGATACGTGGCAAAAGTGACCAGAGCTACACTGTCGTATGTATCGTCAAAGTAGGTGATGAAGTCCGAAACGGCAGTCGGTAGGTTGGTTGAGCCGCCGTCGCTGCTCATGGAACCTGACCGGTCCAGTACTATCGTCATCTCAACTCTTGCGGCCACGGACTGAGCGGAATTAACGACATTCATCGTGGCGAACCCAGGTAACAGTCCGGTGAAGAATGTCTTGGTAGTTGCGGAGGTATTGACGGTAAAGACCGTATCACCGCCGGTGTCGGTAGAGCGTGTCACCGTGACAGTCGGCGCCGCGGTGTAGTCAAGACTGGAGGAGTTGTAATTCATGGCGAATGCGCTTTGCGCCATCGCCTCGGCCTTGGTTGCTCCCTGAGCCGAATACCTTGCAGCAACGAGGGCAGCGGCATCGGACGCTTTGCCAAGTTGGGCTTTCGTCACATAGGCTACACCGAAATCGATGGCGAAGCCGACGAATAGCAGCAAAACGAGCATGGAGACCGCGCACATAATGAGAACCTGTCCGCGTTCTGCCTTCCTGACATTTCGGCGAGTGATCATTGTGCTCTTCCTCTTACATCTGATACGTCTTGCAGTCCAACCTATTCACGCGAGGCCATCCTAGAAGTACGCGACATCGTACAAGGTTGACGGCATTGTGATGTTCACAAACGCCCCTAGCGGAGTAATGGACGAATATTGGGTGAAAACCTCCGTGACATAAATGGTGTTGTTCACCGGAATCGGGCTCGCGATGGCAGGGAGAGCTGCGCTGCCGCCCATCGCTCCGATTCTGCTGCTGGCGGCATAATTCCCACTCGGATATTGGCCGATGATCACGTACCCTGTGCTCTGGCGTTGCACCGCTGTAACGATAACCTCTCCATTATTGGCTAAGTTCAGGACACTTCCGTCGGTGATCACGGCGTTGGCCGAAGCCTGCAGCGTATTCATCAGCGACGGAGGTAAACCCGGCAACGTCGCGCCACGCGAGGCCAGATTCGAACCTTCCCTCGTCAGCGCGGTGATGACTTCGAGCTGCCAGAGAGCGTAGCTGCATTCGACCACTCCAAAGGTGATCAACAGCAGCAGCGAAACGACGGGCAGCATTTCCAGCAGCGCCTGCCCCCGTTCACCGCTTGCTCTCTTCCGTGGTCGTTTGCAAGATGCGAATGCCATCACAGCGATCTCCTCTAGTTGGTCTGGGCCGACGGAAATGGTTCATCCTTGAACGTCGCACTCACCGTGAAATTAAACGTGTCACCAGTGAAAAAACTTCCGAACACGTTCGTCAGCAGCGGAACACCGCAAACGGCCTTGACGGTCACGGTGTCGCCGGGGCCGCCGGCGCACCCTAACGGTAGACCGCTAGAGTTACAGGTTCCGCCAGCTACGCTGGAAATCACGATGCTCTGGATGTTTGTTCCCACCGCGGCCTGCTGCAATATCTGGGTGATCGAGTTAACGCGACCGATCGACGTTCCCGTAGTAGGACTGGTAATGTAATCTCCGGTGGAGGCGTAGCGGCACGCTGCGCGCACGGCATTCTGCATGCTCATTTGGTTGAACAACAGCCAGCAGAAATCGATCGCCGCGAAGGCGAGAAGAAAGAAGAGCATCGCCACCAGGCTGAACTCAAGTAGGGCTTGTCCCCGGCAGGATTGGTTTCGCTTGAGCATCGGAAGCTCCGTCCTGCACATCGTTTTTGCCGTCCGTCTCATCTGGAAGTTGCGCATCGTTCACTCCGGATCCGCCTTACGCAATCTTGTACTCTGAATCGAAAGCTCTATCGCACGCGAAGCTCTCTCCGTGCCACATTTCCTAAGTACATGGATTCCATAACGCAGCATATGGCAGCCTGAGTAGCTGAAATAAATGAAGAAACCATATCGGCGATGATGTAAACGCCCAGTTCAGAATCTGGCTTCTTCATGAGCTTTATCTCGCGTGAATCCAATCTGAAATGAAGAATCGCTCGCCGGCACGGAGTCGACAGGAACGCCTAACAGAATCTTCACGGCTACCTGCACCCCGTCGACCTGCGCTGGCCGGAAGCGCCACTTCGTCAGCGAGTCCAACATGAACTGATTGAGGCCGGGTTCCGGGCTCTGCATGATTCGCAGATCCTCAAGCTTCCCTTGCCGGTTGATGACTCCAAAAACTACAATCGTGCCGCCACGGCCTCTTCGCGCTGCCTCAACAGAAAAGCGCGGAAGCGATTTCAAGGTCGCATACGGAGGCACAACCTGACCGTGGGGCCGTGAAGACGGAACCGAGCGCGCCGGCGCAGGATGTGAATCCAGCGCGTACTGCAATGTCCAACTTGAGCCGTGCGCACCGGCATCAGCCATGTCTAGATAGACGGTGTAGGAGGCTTCATCCCGAAAGACGCCGAAGTCCTTGAAGCCGCCTCCGCTGGCGCCATTGGCGACGATGGTGATTTCGTAATTGGTTTGCGGTTTGGAAGCCCCGGTCACCGGCGCTCCGGCACCCGGCGCTCCGGCGATACCACCCCGATTGCCGGCTCTTCCGCCCTGGATCATGATGTCCGGGAAAGGACTGCTCCCGAAACCCGTTCCCGGTGCGCCGCCATTTCCTGAGGTATGCAACCCAGCTCCGTAACCGCCGCCACCACCCGTGCCGCCGTGGCCTGAGCCTGTGCCCGTTGCAACCGCAGCGCGAACCCCCTTGCCTTCGCCAACGCCGGCTGCCTGTTTGTTGCCCGCATTCGGAGTTGTGGCCGCACCTGCATTCGGAGTTGTGGCCGCGCCCGTAGCGCTTGCGCCCGCAGCAGCGCCGGATGCATTCCCCATGCCGGGCGCGCCCTTGATTTCCACACCGCCACCCGCCAGCCCGATGGCGGTTGCTCCAACCGGCGATAACGTGAACGTCCCGGATAATTCTCCCGGCGGAATCGGAGAAGGCTTACTCTCCGGCATCAAAAACGCATCGACCACCAGGACGTTGCGCTCCTTCTTTTCGGTCTTTGCGGGCGGGTCTCGATGCGCCAGCTTCGGCATCGGCGCAGGGGCCACGTCGGCGACCACGGCATGGACCAGGGCATCTGTTGTGGGAAGCGGCAGTTTGGGCGCCTCAACTAAAGCACTCAAGGGCGCGGAATCCACCACCTTGAGCGGCTCGTTCTGAGGAATCTCCGGGGCCGGTCGCGGCGAGGGAGGCGCGAGTTCCGGCTTGGCCGACGCCATGGAAACCATCGGCGGAAGTGGCAATGGAGCCGGCAGTCTCGGCGGCGCCACCAGATTTGGCTGCCGAATGGTCTGAATGAAATTGTCTGGATGCGGAGGATCGGAGACAATCAGTTGCGGTCCCTTATACACCACTCCCTGTCTGGCCTTGGCCTCGGATGACGGAGCGGCATCTTCCTTCTTGTTGTCTCCGTTGTTCCTCGATGAGGCGGCAGACCCTCCGCTTCCCATCGACTCCAGCGCGGGCAGCAGCAGCACTTCGTGGGTTGCCATCATAGACTGCGCCGTGACCAGTCGCACGTCACGCGGCAGCCAGTAGCTCCACGGAACATAGACAAACGAAACCACCAGGAACCCGTGAACTAACACTGAATAGAGCAGCCCGCGACCAGGCAGCGAGGGTGCAACCAAGTCGCCGCCAAACATCCCGGGCTCGCGCGATGTATTGTCCTCCACGCGCGTAACGCGACCGTTCGCATTGGATTCCGTGTTCATCATCCTAAGCCCCACTATCTGCTTATCGTTGGTCCGCGGGCACCGATCGTTTTCCCGTAAGGCTACGTCTGGTTAATAAAGGTAAGGACATCGCGCGTCATACTTTGAGCGCCCCGTACCATCCAACTCACATCGAAAACTAAGGTTGTCTGCCAGTTCTCCGGCTTCGGCCACTCCTCGCGAAGTTTGGTCCAATAGGCAAGACGCGATGCGCCGTCTTCGGCAATGGCAGGATGAGCCATATCATGCACCAGTTTGAAATCCTCCGGCGCCTGCTCCGGCAACGCAGAGGCGCGATTGTACTTCCACCGAATCACGCGCACCGCCACCTCCCAATAGGCCGCTGCCAGCGCGGCTTGCGGCGCCCCGGCAGGCGCGCGCAACCCAACGAAGTCAGACGGTGGCTCGGCTTTGAGCCTAAGCGTGGGCGTGATGGACAACGCGGCAAGTACCAACACGAACCCGATCACTGCCGCGGGCCAAAGACTAATCCTTCCTGTACTCGGTCGCATTGCCGGCCCCCTTAAGATTTCCCGGTTCTGCGCGGCAGCCAGCGAATCGCTCGGGTTAACCTGCGAGATCGACCCTGAGTTGATCACCAACTTCCGTGCGTGAACCGCTGATCGTTCCGGTCGGCAATTCCAGGACGCCGAGCGCCTTCCAGAACACACGGGTTATGCGGAATGGGCGCACTGCCTCGCGCATACCCAACACGCTGTATTTCTTGTCGACAAAAATAACGTCGATCGGAAATGCCATCCCGACGGTGTGAATCGCCTGCGAAGGCACGATGAACAATCCGCATCCGCGGGCGAGAGAGCTCTTGCCGAGCAGACCCACCAGCCGCCGCACACTACTGTTGGCCATTGCGATCTGCTCGCCAAGACAACTATTCTTAGTCGCGTTGTAAACACGAACCATGTCGCGGGTACCCTCCAAGCTGCACTCTGAAACTATCCATTCGCTTGACTCTTACGGCGCTGAACCAAAATGAACAGCACCACTGCGAACAGGACACCGGAAAGGGCTCGAATGATCGTGACGGTATCCATAGGTCTCCTGTCTCCTTATTCCTTGAGTTATTTGAAACTGGTCATAAAGCTTCTGCTGATGGATAGAAGTGCAGGCACCAGCAAGACGATGAACATGCTCGGAAAAATGAAAAACACCAGTGGAAACACAAGCTTGACGGTGGTCTTTGCCGCCATCTCTTCCGCCTGCTGACGGCGGCGTGTCCGCAAGGAATCCGCGAAGTATCCCAGCGACTTCGAAAGTGGCGTGCCGAAGCGCTCGGTTTGCACCAGCATATTGACGAACGAGCGCACGACCTCCAGGCCGGTTCGATTCGCCATGTTGCGCCACGCCTCGACGCGCGGCTTACCGGCGCGTTGCTCCAGGCGGATCAGCAAGAATTCGTCGCTCAAGTCCTTGTGGGCGATACGCAGTTCCTCGCCGATGCGAATCAACGCCTGGTCCATGCCTAGACCGGCCTCCATGCAGATGACGAGCAGATCAAGCGCGTCGGGAAGCGCCAACCGGATTCTCTCCCTACGCTTTTTCACCGCGCTGGTCAACCAGAAATCTGGTCCGAGAAAGCCGATCGCCGCCATGATCATGAACCACAGGAAAATATTCTCTCCCCGGAGCAGAAAGCCTGCGATCAAAGCGGCCACTACTGGCCCCAACAACTTCACGGTGTAGTAGAGGTTCACGTAGACGGGTTCGCGATATCCGGCTGCTGCAAGCCGTTGCGACACGTCAACGTCATCCGCGAGCCCAATCATTTTCCGCAGTGGTGCGAACCATTGCGTAAATCGAGATGCCACCTCGATGCCCGAGGATGGGGACGGCGCTGCGCTGGATTCAACCCCGGCGATTTCGCTCAGTCTAACGGCGACCGGAGATTTCCCGCTCATCAGCAGGAGCAACAGAGCCAAGCTGAGAACGAAGGTCAACACGATTGCAACGATCATTCCGATCATGACGTTATACCTTGATATCCACGATTTTTCGGATCATATACACGCCAGCAGACATCAATCCAAGCCCGATCCATATCGCCTTGCGTCCGGCAGGATCGTCGATCATGACGCGTACATAACCACGATTGAGAAAATTCATTAATCCAAAGACGACGAAGGGCAGCAGGCCCAGAATCCATCCCGTCATGCGTCCTTGCGCGGTGTAGATCCTCAACTGGCCAAGCAGCCGGCCACGCTCACGAATGACCGCTCCGGTCTTGTCCAGAACCTCGGCCAGGTTGCCACCCGTTTCCTTCTGCACCAACATGGCTGTGACCAGAAATTGCAGGTCCGGCACCGGTACGCGTTTTGCAAGATTCACTAGCGCTTCTCGAATTGGCAAGCCAAAGTTCTGTTCTTCGAAGACGCGGCGAAACTCTGCTCCCACCGGATCGGGGATCTCTCGCGCAACCATCTCGATCGCCGCCGTAATCGCATGACCCGCGCGAAGCGCACGTCCCATGAGATCGATGGCATCGGGCAAAATGGCTGCGAAACTGTGCAACCTCGCCTTCCTCTTTATGACCAAATAGACATACGGTCCGTTTGCGCCCACAAGACCGAGGACGAGTGCGATGGATGTGCTGTGCAACCACGCCGCGCCCAGCACTCCGACCACGACGAAAATCGCGAGCGAGCCACTCAACATCTGGCCAACCGTCCAACCGCAGTTGGCTTGCTTGAGCAGGGTGTCGATATCTGCGGCCGGCTTGATTCGCATCAAAATCGCGTTGAGCAGCGGAAGATCGCTGTAGACCTCACGCTTCAGGATGTCCGGATCAACGATCTGATCAGCGGAGCCGCGGTCGAAGCCGGCAAGCCGCTTCCCAAGTTCTACCTCTTTCTTGGTCGGTTTCGTCATCATTAACACGACGAAGAACGTTTCGACCGCTATCACCAGGAACACGATGATCAGCATGGGTGAATCCTTTCCAAGCCGAGTTACACGTCAACGGCCATATCAAAAAGGTTGGGCGGAACTGCGATCCCCGATGCGGTGATTTTCTCCGCAAATCTCGGGGTCACTCCCGTCGAGTAGAACCGGCCCAGTACGCGGCTGTTGGCCCCAATTCCACGCTTCTCGAAGCGGTAAATATCCTGCATGCTGACGATGTCCTGATCCATGCCGGTGATCTCGCTCAAATGGGTCACCCGCCGGGTACCATCGCTCATGCGCGAAACTTGCACAATGACGTCGACCGCTGACGCAATCTGTTGACGGACCGCTTTCTCCGGCAGATTCAGGTTGGCCATCAGCGCCATGGTTTCCATACGCGAGATTGCGTCACGGGGGCTGTTGGCGTGAATCGTCGTCAACGATCCGTCATGGCCGGTGTTCATGGCTTGCAGCATGTCCAGGGCTTCCTCACCGCGTACTTCGCCGATGATGATGCGATCCGGGCGCATACGGAGACAGTTGATTACCAATTGGCGCTGGTGCACTGCGCCTCTGCCCTCGACGTTTGGCGGACGGCACTCCAGACGCACGACATGCCGCTGTTTCAACTGCAGTTCGGCCGAATCTTCGACGGTCACGATTCGTTCTTTTTCCGAGATGTAGCGCGAGAGCACGTTCAGCAGCGTCGTCTTTCCGGAGCCGGTTCCGCCTGAGATGACAATGTTCAATCTTGCCTTGACCGCGCCGTGCAGCAGGTCCCGCATCTGCGGCGTCATGGTGTGGTTTGCGATCAGATCCTCGATTTCCAGAGGAATCGTCCCGAAGCGGCGAATGGATAAGATCGGACCATCCACGGCGAGCGGGGGAATGATCACGTTGACGCGCGATCCATCGGGCAGGCGCGCGTCCACCATCGGCGATGATTCGTCCACTCGGCGGCCTACGGCGGAAACAATCTTGTCGATGATGTGCATGAGGTGAACATCGTCTTTGAAGACAACGTTGGTTTCCTCAAGCAGTCCAGCGCGCTCAACGAATACGTTGGAGTAGGTGTTGACCAAAATGTCGCTGATGGTCGGGTCCTGTAGCAGCGGCTCCAGGGGGCCGAGGCCAAAGACCTCGTCCAGCACCTCGCGCGACAGCCGTTCCCGTTCGGAGGCACTCAGTGGAGTGTTCGAGTGCGCCACCAGATCCTGTATCACCGCCTGAATCTGGCTTCGCGCATGGTTGGTGTCGAGGTAATTCAGCTTCTCAAGATCAATCCGGCTGAGCAGATCCCGGTGAAGAACTGACTTCATTTCCTGGTAGCCCGCGGGCTTCAGGTCTCTCCTGGCCCACTGGTCTGCTTCCAGAATGTTCGTTTTCACTATGATGTCGCGCTCGAATTGTGCCATTGTCCCTCTTTTTTGCCAGGCTTAAAGGCCCAGAATTCCAAACCGGCGCTTCGATTCCTGCTTGCCGGCTGTGACACTGGCCGCTCGACCAGTGTGTCAATCCATCGCTGGAATGTCGCGGCCAACTCCGATTTTGCAGTGGACGATATCGGCATGCCGACGTTGATTGCGTCGATCACCTCGGCATAGCTGTTTGGAACCAGAAACGATACTGGCATCCGGATGGTCTTTTCGATCTGATCTTGCCGGATCGCCGCCCGCTTGTCGTAGCGATTGATAACGACCCGCATCTTTTCCGGCGGACAGTTGAAGTCCTTCAGGTGCTCCAAGTAGCGAAGCAGGTTTCGGATCGACGGCAGCTCAGGGGCAGCGATCAGATACACCGCGTCGGCTCGGTCGATGGCGCCGACGTTGTACGCATTCAATCCAGGAGCGCAGTCGATAAGCACCAGATCATATTCTTCCCGCAGAAAATCGAGCGTGCCTTCCAGCGCGGTCTCCGATGGCTTGCTTCCCGTACCAAACGAGTCTGGAGCGGCGAGAACGTGCAGTCCAGACGAGTGCTTCGCGACAAATCCCTGAAGGAGTTCGGAGTCGAGCCGATGAATGTTCTGCACCAGTTCGAAGAAGTGATACTTATGCTCCCCCAGCCTCAGATACACCGAGACATCGCCCAGGTCAGGATGCTGGTCAATCAGCAGGGTCTTGGTCCCATTCTGAGCCGCGAGAGCTGCGATATGGGTGGCAAGCGTCGTCACCCCGGTGCCGCCCTTCACGCCCACGAAGGCATATACCTTTCCCTTCTTCACCGGAGTGCTGCGATCCTTCTTTTTTTGCTCGTGCTTGACCAGGGCTTCCACCACCCGGTCCCGCGCAGGCGGCTTCAGAAGATACTCCGAACATCCCGAGCGCATCGCCTCGATGATGCGCTCAGGACGCGAGTCCGAAGCCAATGCGAAGACCGCGGTCGAAGGCATCGCGCTCTTAATCTGCTCAGCGCGCGAAGCCGCGAGCTTCACGATCATTATCGAAGTCAATCATGCAGACGTCGGGCTGCCATTGCTGCATAGCCTGCATGAAAGTTGCGTCAGTTGCGTCCGACCGATCAAGTTCACCCGTAATCTCAAAACCTGAGAGTGAATTCACGATGTCGTGCAAACCTGCGACGGCCCGTTTGTCCACAGAGACCGTCACGATACCGAGCGTGCGGCGAGATGCTTGGGGAACCATAGTGCTCACTTTGCCCTGCCTCGTTATTACTTGTTGTCACTCGTTGCGGTTGCCGCCGGATTGGACTTTCCGTCCATCAGCCGGTCGAAATGTCTATCTTCCATGTTAGGTACTGACATCTTTGGCGTTGGAGGCGCAGCCATCTTCTCCGACACTGGGTCCACGATGACCGGCGTTACCAATACGAGAAGCTCAGAGTTGGTTTGATTTATTGACTTTGATCGAAACAGTTGCCCAAGAATTGGAATATCCCCGATGCCAGGCATTTTGCTGAGGAGTGCCGTGGTGCGTTTGTCCAGCAGGCCGGCGATGCCAAAGCTTTGTCCGTCGCGCAGTTCGACTTCGGTTTCCGCCCGCCGGGTGGAAATGGCGGGGATCTCAAAGCCGGAGATCGTGACTGCGTTCGTGAAATCAAGCGTGCTGACTTCAGGCGCGATCTTTAGCCGAATGATGTCGCCATCGATGGTGCCAGTGAAATCCAGCTTTACGCCATAGGGCTTGAACTGAATGGTCACGGCAACGGCGCTGCCCACTCCGCCCTGAACCACCGGGAAAGGAAACTCGCCGCCAGCCAGAAACTTGGCAGGCTCGCCGCTACGCGCCATCAGATTGGGTTCAGACAAAATCTGCAGAACATTTTTCTGTTCAAGATCCTGAATCGTCGCGCCCAGGTTGAGGTCGGGACGGAACAGGAAAATGTTCAACAAGTTAGAGGCCGAAAGGCTGGTAGAGTAACCCTGCGCCGGGCCGCCGATGGTATTGCTAAGTGAGCCGTTGAGCGATGGCGGACCGAACTGACCGGTCCCAATGGCTCCCGGGGTATTCGCCGCGCCCGTGCTCAGAATGTTGAAGCCGAACTGTTCCAGCTTTGTGCGGTCCACTTCAGCAAACTGCACCTTGAGCATGATCTGCTTTTGGTGGCGCGGCGACTCGATGATTAACGAGTCGACGACTTCCTTGGAATAAACGCCTGCCATCCGCAGAATTTCGTCCGCTTCTGCTTTGCTTGCGACCGTTCCGGTGGCTACGATTTTTCCCTGCTCCGCTTCAACCTGCACGGCTTCGTGAGGGTACGCCGACTTAATTCCCTCCTGAAGTCCGGATATATCAACATCGGCGTAGACATCGACAATACGTGCGTTTGAGCCTTCATCCCACAACACAAGGCTGCTGCTGCCCGGCGCCTTTGCGGTAATCACCACCTGGGTCGGGCTGACCGTCGTCGTATCCAGCACGCTCGGATTACTCACCACAATGCGCCGCAAGCGGGCTTGGGTGTTGAGAATGATCGACCGGCCCACCTGAACGTGCACCGATTGCGTTTCCGGAGCCAACGCCGGCTGCACACTTTGCTGTTCTTGAGCCGCCACCTCTGGCGCAGCCTTGGAAGGCGCTGGCGTGGCAGCTAGTCTTTCCGGCTGGCGCCTCTGCGGCGCATCCAGCGCGGCAGCGCAGAGTACGACAGCAAGTGCGAATTGACAACAGGGTGAAGCGCTCGCATTTCGACTTTCCTCTTTCTGGAACTAGTTCTCAGCGCAAGTTACTCGAACTTATCCACCGACCTCTTGCCGCCGCTAATCGTCTCCACCTCATGGAAGACGACCGACTTCACTGCGCGGGGGGGAGCCTTGACCACAACTACCTTTTTTCGCACCACGGGAACCTTGATCCCACCCATCAGCTCCGCCATGTTTACGGCTTTGGTCTCGGGAGTTTTTTGATCGGCACCGTTGCGAAGCACGAACTGAATCGCACCCTGGGTTGAGGCCAGAACTAGCCTCTCGCCGTCCTCTGGCTTGAGCAACAGAGTTACGACATTCACCGTCTCAGGCTTTCCCGTGGGGTCAGGTTCGATCTTCTGTCCGGCCGTGAGCACCTCGACATTCGGCAGAACGGTCTGGGTCAGCGGAACCTGAGAGTTTTCACCCTTGGAGGTCACGAGCACATCGACGTGCGAGCCTGGATAAAGGAAGCCGGCCACGCCGACAACATCGTTTGACCGCACCGAGACCGCGCGCATGCCCTTCGGGAATCTTTACCGTCAGTCCGATTCCAGAGCCGGCCGAAGCAACATCGTGATCGAGAATCGGCTCATGCTCGTTAATTGGATAGATCACCGACCGGCCAATCACATCGTCGGCTTTCGTAAACGCACCGCTCAAAGGCATGCTGGCAGGCCAATCGATTAAAGCGACGCTGTCGGCGCTGATCGGCGAGCCGGCCGACAACGGCTTGGTGGCCGCGACCACCTTGATCACTGTGCAGCTTTCGGCCTGTTGCTTGCGAAGCCGCGAATAAAAGCCAAAGCACACCAGTCCCGCGATGGCCGAAGCCAACACAACGGCCAGTAGCAATTCGTTTCGAGTTCATATGCCACCTCGGCGATAGAAAGCCAGTACTGAATACAGAACTCCAGCCGCAATCGCGACACCGTAGGGCAGACGAGCGGCCACTGCGGTTGGAAAGGTTCAGGCTCGGATGCACCTCGGCTCCCGCCGCGGCATGAAACCTGATCAGATTGCCGGCATTGACCAGCACGGTGCGCAGTCTCCCCTGCCAAAGCGAAACGACGATGGCGAAGATGCCGCCAGCAATGGCCGAGGCGAGAACAATCTCAATCGCTGGCCCTGGTCCGGCAAGACAGCCAACTGCGGTGATCAATTTGACGTCGCCGGCGCCCATGGCATGAACCAGAAAAAACATGAGAAACGCGCCGCCGGCAAGAAGGCCTCCGGCGATTGCGCTCCCCAGACCATGCCAGCCCTGCAGCGCGAAGCGGCCCGCGATGGCAACCATCATCCCCAGATAGGTAAGTTTGTTAGGGATGCGGCGAGTCATCACATCCGTGATTCCGCCTGCTCCCGCAACAATCAACGCACCGGCCATAAATGAGGATTCCGTCGTCATCAACTTCCGCCTTGTTTGATAGCTTGCTAATGCTGATAACCGGGGGGCCAGGAAAGCGCGCCGAATCACAACGTTGGGATTCGCACTTCCTGGCCCGTCCGATTGCCTCTTGAGGGCACAACGGCTCGCAACCGCTCTAACCGGCGCTTACTAACTTGCTGTTGATCACGGTGAATACGCTGTTGATGTTGGTGGACAGCGTGCTCATCGTGGCAACTGCGCCGAACGCGAGCAAAGACGCGACCAGCGCGTACTCGATCAAATCCTGGCCGGACTCATCGTTGTGCAGGCTGCGGAGGGTGTGCAAAATATAAGCCTTCATTTCGGAGCTCTCCTTAAGGGGTGGGTGGTTAAACTTCTCAGGTAGCCCAGAATCGGGCTACAACTAGCTACTGAGCTACGCCACTACCAAGCTTTGCCAGGGATGCCCCCGTCAAATTCTTGTTGTGCTTTTATTGATGCAGGGTAGCTGCTTCAGAGTTGCTGCTAAGGTTGTAAGAAATCCTCTATCGAGTTTTTTTTACGTGGCGCGGGAAGATAAACAACCTTATATGCACCTTATTTGGGCAGCATCGGGCACACATGTGGCAATCAAAGGGAAGCTATTTGCCGTCGTGGTATTGCGGAGGCACCGCGGAGTTACCCGAGGAAGTTACGTGTGGGCGGATCTATCGAGCTCCATAGTAACCTACAGTAACATCGGCGCAGGATAGGAACCACTGGCTATTGGATGCGAGCGAAGACAATCGCCAAGCCATCGTCGTATTCGACGCGCCAATTCTGGCTTTGCTTCAATACGCTGGACAGCGGCGAATCCGAAGCGATTAATACCCACTTGACTTGATACTTTTCCAGCGGCTCCCGCCATTGCCAGCCGCCGGTGGCGGCCTTCTTATATTCCTTGATGAAAGCTTCGCCATAGAAATCGTGGCGGTCGTCGAAATAGAGTTTCGTCGTGGGATAAAGCTTGTAAATCAGATACCCACTCCAGGCGTCAGAGTTGAAGAGGTGATCGTGAATCCCTTTTGCTGCGATGAACTCTGTTGCCTTCACGGGAAATTCTTTTTCATCGAAGTGGGCAGAAGCGACCTGCACCGATAGCACTCGCCCGCCATTCAGTACGATTGCCGCCGATACGGCCAGCACGACCAGTACAAGCGCATGACCGCGGAAGCGCTTCTCCATGGTGCCCATGCTTTCGGAGATGTCACGAACCGGAGCAAGCAGAGAGTCAAGCCAGCGCGGGCAGGGGCGCTGACCGGCTCCGGGTGAGAGCAGCCCGACCAACATCGGACCCATGGACAAACTCATCATGATGGCCGAGATGGGTATATTGCGCGCCGCATACAAGCCGGCATGAATCGAAAATAATATGAGTAACAAATCGACGGTAGTAACCCGATGGTGCGCCAACACCGCTCCAAAAACGGATAACAAGATGAATGCTTCGAAATAGCCATATCCGGATACATGAAAGTTGGGCGACATGAACTCGCTGATGAAGTTCATCAAGAAGCTATTGGACAGGTATTGATACACGTGCACGTGCAGTTTGTAGCCATAGGGCGTCAGCAACGTGACCGCAAGGCATGTACAGAAGACAATGGCTAGCTGAGCAATCTGCTTACGGTTTCCTGCGCTTGGAGCCGCCAGATAGTTCCAGATGTGGGCACAGCCAAACAATGCGAGCAGCGCGAGGCCGAGGACAAAGCCACCGTGTACATTGACCCATAGCAGCATCAAGGGCGGAAGCCATAACAACGCCGAACCCTTCCCTTCTTCAAAGCGGTACAGCGCTTCCACCCAAAGCAGCACAAACAGCCAGCTCAGGACGTGTGGCCTGGCCAACATGTGGATCTGCGCGGCAGCGGCGGCGAGCAGCGTCAATAACAGGGCCACCACAAAACTGCCGCTTCGCCGCAGAACAAAATGAAACAGAAGCGCGAACGTGCCGGCAATGACCACGGCGGTAAAGAGTACGACACCGTTCAGGCCCGCGGCATGGTGGACCGTAGCAATCACCGCGTCATAGAGCCACTCCCACGCATACCACGGTTGGCCCGCTCTGGTGTATGAGAATAGATCGGTATGCGGCACCGAGCGCGTGGCCAGGATGAATTCGCCGTCTCGAATGTGCCAACCGGTGTCCGCATCGCCGAGCAAGACCTTACTCAGCGGACTGAATGCAAGAAGGCCGAGGAAGACGAGGAAAAATACATCAGCAATGGATGGCAGTACCCACTGCGCCCATGCTGCCTGCCGTCTTTCAACAGATACGGCTGCAGGTCCGGCGGAGGCGGAAAGTATCGTTGCCGACGGCTTATCAGACATAGCAAGGCCCTCCGACCTTCACGACGTTGGAGATCGATGGAAAAGTATGCTTGTCTCATCGCTGTATCGCACGGTCCATATCGGACTGCGCTCTAAGAACTTCGCCAGCGCACTGTCAGCCGGCATCAGCACATATTCCACTTGATACTTGTCGAGCACGGCCTGGGGATTCTGGTTGGAGATGGCCGACAGATAATCCTTGAACACGCCGGTAGAGCCGTAGGGATCGCCCCGGCCATCGATGAAGACCTTCAACTCCGGCGTGTGCCAGATCAGGTATCCGCCCCAGACCCACTCATGAAACATCCTGCCCTGAATTCCATTGGCTTTCATGTAGGAAACAGCGCCCTCGGGATACTTGACTGGGCCCTGAAATCTGGAGCGGTAGGGCAGGCTGACGACAAACAAGCAGAGCAAGATGACAAGAGCGACTGCGTTCGGTAGCCGCCGGTCGGAGTTCCTGTCATACGGACTCATTAGCTTGAGACGCCTGGCGAAGATGGGGGGCGCAAGAATTCCCGCCAGGAAGATGAACCGTATGTACGTCAGGGAGTAGTAGAGAGCCACGATGATGAAAGCAAGTTCGTCCAGCCGCCAACGCTCCCGTGAGAAGACCGCGACCAGCAGCACTCCTACAATCAGGATCATTGCGACTTTTCCCCAGGGCGTGTGGAAGTCGACTGAGGCAAACTCCTGAATGTTACCGAGCCCGGAGGATGCGGCTCCGAACATGACCTGAAATGGAAGGAAGACGAGATGATATCCAAACGGATTAACGAACAGCGCGGCGACGGAGGCGCCAGCCGTGACCAGTAGCTTTCGCAGTTGCTCTCCTGACCAGCGCGTTGCGTAGACTTGCCCCCAAGCGCCTTCCAGCAACCCAGCGGCGATAAAGATGCCAAACAATACCATGCCCATGGGCCATGAACCGTGCGAGTTCACCCACAGGCAAAATAGCGGGGGCACCAGCCAGAGCCATTTCCAGCCCTCTCGCCTCACTGCTTCCAGAATCAAAAGCAGAACAACCAGATACAACCAGCCAAACAATAGAGTTCGAGCGCCGAGCGAGACTGCAGCCAGAACGGTGCCGCCGAGGGTGGCGACAAAGGCGTTCTTGACGTCATGACTGGCGAGATAGCTAAGGCGAAAAACGCCCATGATAATCGCGGTGCAAATCAAGAAAACAAGAACAAACACAGCCGGAAGGCCCGCCCACTTGTACGCCAGATAATAAGGAATTTCCGCCAGCCATTCGAAGGGAAGGACAGCGGCTCCCGGCGCGGTGTAGGAATAGGAATCCACCACCGGAAGATGGCCTCTGGTCAACAGATACTGGGCGTTACGCAGATGCCACCACAAATCGGGATCGGCAATGTTGCGTCTTGAAAACAGGAACACCATATAGGCAAGCGAGCAGGCCAGGACCGCCGGAAATGAAAACAAACGCCGGCCCGCGCGGGAGAGCGAGCTGGCGGGCAATACCGGAGCCGGGGTTGCTTGCAACAATTTGTCTCTCTCGCCGATCTCTGAGAGCGTCCATCCAGATGGTTTCATCAACCGCGCGCACCCAGGCTCGCCGACTCTCAGATCCGGCAGCAACTCACTATTACCACGTCCTTTCTGCGCGCACAACAGGACATTTCCGGTTCTGTGTCGATCAATCCACCCCGGCAGCCAACGAGATTACAGCCCGGTCGGAGCGGAAACGGTAGCCATTCCGTGCCGGGTCCAGTACGATGAATCGGTGCCCAAAAGAATTTCCGAGCAACACACGAGTGCTAACACCGGCGCTGTAAGCTGTTGACAGGATTAAGCGCGATAGATCTGGAGCCCGAGCGGCAGGACGCTGTATGCTGAAAAGGCGGTGACAGCGAGTGGGAGGAGCAACATGGAAGATCTACGTTTCCCGATTGGGAAGTTCGATCGGAGCAGAGGACCCAACACACCCGACGAACGCAAGAATCTGATCGACACCATTGCCGAAGCACCGGAGCGCCTGAAGCAGGCGGTGACCGGGCTGAATGGAAAACAACTGGACACACCGTATCGCGAGGGTGGATGGACGCGTAAGGCAAGTGACCCATCACCTCGCCGATAGCCACATGAACGCCTATGTTCGATACAAACTGGCGCTGACGGAAGACAATCCGACGATCAAGCCGTTTCAGGAGGCCGCCTGGGCCGATCTGGCCGACAGTCGGGTCACTCCGATCGACGTAAGCCTGGCGCTGGTGGAAAATTTGCATGCCCGCTGGGTCGTATTGCTCCGCAGCATGAAGGCCGAGGATTGGGAACGGACGCTGACACATCCGGAAGCCGGTGTCGATGTCCCTGGACAAAATGCTTGCGACTCTATGCCTGGCACGGCGCTCACCATGTGGCGCACATCACCGAATTGCGCAAGCGGAAGCAGTGGTAGAAGCGGCAGGGCGCGGTTGCAAACGGTGAAATCCGTTGCGGATGTGGCAAGAATCATTGACCTTCGGATTCCGCCTTTGTTACTGTCAAGTGTTCGCCCAGGCTTGGCGACAGGCCTCGCAGTGTTGTCGGCAATCCTTATGGCGCTTAAGTTCCGTGGTGTGGATTTCCTCGAATTCGATTCCCTGCTCACCGAAGATGAGCGCATGGTGCGCGCCACGGCCCGCCAGTTTGTAGAAGATAATCTGATCCCGATCATTGAAGACTGCAATCGCCAGGGCCGGTTTCCGGCTGAATTGATTGCGCCGATGGCGCGAGCTCGGCTTCTTTGGCCCCACCCTTCAGGGCTACGGCTGCGCAGGCATGAGCAGCGTGGAGTACGGCCTGATCATGCAGGAGTTGGAGCGCGGCGACAGCGGATTGCGCTCGTTCGCCAGCGTGCAGAGCAGCCTGGTGATGTACCCGATTTACACCTTTGGCAGCGAGGAGCAGAAGCAGCGCTGGCTCCCGGCGATGGCCAAGGGAGAGAAGCTGGGATGCTTCGGACTGACCGAGCCCGATGCCGGCTCCAACCCGGAGGCAATGCGCACCCGCGCCGTGCCCGACGGCGATGATTACGTGCTCAACGGCGAAAAGATGTGGATCACCTCGGGCTCAATCGCCGACGTGGCCGTGATCTGGGCAAAGAGCGAGGAGCACGGCGGAAAGGTTCGCGGATTCCTGGTGGAGACCGACCGTCCTGGCTTCACCGCCAAGGACGTGCATGGAAAGTGGTCGCTGCGCGCCTCGGTCACCTCGTCGCTGTCGCTGCAGGACGTGCGGATTCCAAAGGAAAACCTGCTGCCGAAGAGCGACGGGCTGAAGTCGGCGCTGATGTGCCTGAACCAGGCTCGATTCGGCATTGCCTGGGGAGTGATCGGCGCGGCAATGGCGTGCTACGACACGGCTCTGCAATATGCGCAATTTCGCAAGCAGTTCCGCGACCAGCCCATCGCGTCGCCATCAACTGGTGCAGGAGAAGCTGGTCTGGATGATCACCGAAATCAGCAAGGCTCAACTGTTGGCGCTGCAGGTGGGCCGGTTGAAAGATCAGGAAAAGGCACAGCACTTCCACATATTCGATGGCCAAGCGAAACAACGTGTGGATGGCCCTGGAGTGCGCCCGCCTGGCGCGCGACATTCTTGGCGCAAACGGAATTGCGGATGAGTATCCGGTGTTCCGTCACATGGCGAATCTTGAGTCGGTGAAAACCTACGAGGGAACGCACGACGTTCACACGCTAATTCTGGGAGCGGCGATCACCGGCATTGACGCGTTCTGAATTCAGCAGCACAATTGGCCCCGCCGAACCAGAATTGGGGCTGATGTTTTTCCCGAGACAACAAAGTGGAAGACGGCACAAGGCCAAGAGCAAGTAAGACACAGAAGCCGCGGCCGGTAGAATCAGGAGCAATCATGGCGACACAGCTTCAAAACAAACCAGTCCATCTGGAAGACAATATCCAGTCGAACCTGGAATCGGATCTCGCACTGGAATTGTTGCGAGTGGTTGAGGCGGCAGCCATCGCTTCAGCCCGACAAATGGGAACCGGCGACCGCAAGACGGCCGATCAGGTCGCAACGGAAACGATGCGCCGCGTCATGGACACGGTCCCGATGCGCGGCACCATCGTGATTGGCGAAGGCGAGCGCGACGAAGCTCCGATGCTCTACATCGGAGAGAAGGTCGGACGCGCGCCAAAGGAAGGCATCATTTATCCGGAAGTGGACATCGCAGTCGACCCGCTGGAGGGCACGAACCTTTGCGCCACCGGCGCGCCGGGCTCGATCTGCGTGCTGGCTGCCAGCGAACGCGGCGGACTGCTGCACGCTCCGGACTGCTACATGGAAAAAATCGTCGTCGGCCCGGCCTGCAAGGGCTCGGTGGATCTGGACGCGCCGACGGCGGTGAATCTTAGGATGATCGCCAAGGCTCTGCATCGCGACGTCGAGGATCTGGTGATGATCGTGCTGGACCGTCCTCGCCATGAGACACTGATCAACGAGATTCGCCGGGCGGGCGCGCGCATCAAGCTGATCGGCGATGGCGACCTGGCTCCGGGAATCGCGGCGGCCGTGCGCGGCACCGGCGTCCACGCCGTGATGGGTACGGGCGGCGCGCCGGAAGGCGTGATTACCGCCGCCGCCATGCGCTGCCTGAATGGCTACATGGTGGGCAGGCTGACCGGTTATACCGACGAACAGCGCGAGCGTATGACCGAGTACGGAATCACGCGACGTACACAAGACCTATACCGCCGAGGAACTGGCTCCCGGCGAAAACATCATCTTCGCCGCGACCGGCGTGACCGAAGGCCCGCTGATGCAGGGTGTCCGCTTCTTCGGCGAAGGCGTGCGCACCTCATCGTTGATCATGAAGATGGCATCGCGCAAAGTTCGCTTTGTGGAAGGCATTCACATGGAACCCGATAAGGACTTCAGCGTCCGCTTCTAATCCGCTTGGCGCGAGACAATACAGGGGCATGGCTCAGGCCATGCCCCGTTTTGTCGGCGCGAAGTTCGCTACCGCGCGCTGATGAAGCCGCTATCACTACACTGGTAGGGATGGCGGAGATGTTTCCGCGCCGCCGCCAGATACTCGCCATCGCGGCCTGCGGCTATCGCCCTGCGATAGTGCGCAACCGCCTGCTCGCGCCTCCCAAGAGCGTCGTACATCTCTCCGGCTGCAACGTTGGCCCGGTCGATCAGCGCTGGATCGGCGTCGCTGCACGTGGTAACCAGATCGAAGGCGCTGGCCGCCTGCTCGAACTCGCGCTGCCCGCGCAGAGAGACGCCCAATCCCCATGCCGCCAGTTCGGGCTGGAAGGTCGAATACTTCCCTTGCCGTCCCTTCTCCAGTACCAGTCGATATTGCGCGATGGCCTCGCGTCCGTGACCGGCAGCATTGAGCAGGTGCGCGTATTCGATGACAAGAAGGAAGTTTCTGGGATACTCACGAGAAACTCGGCCCACCAGTTCGAGCGCCTCGGGATAGCGCTGCTCGCGCCGCAGAAACAGGCTGAGGGCCAGGGCCGCGTCATTGCTCGACGTGCCGTGCGAGCGGCTCACCTCGCGCAGATACTCCAGACCCTTCTGGCGATTGCCCGTGACTCCCACCAGCGCCACCGCCGCGCGCCCCGCCCAGTTCAGCGAACCGATGATGTAGTTGTGGATTCCAACCGTCATCTTGGCATCCACATACCCAGGGTCCAGTTCAAGCACGCGCTCGTGATCGCGCCGCGCGGCCAGCGCCGAGCGAATCGCCGCCAGCCACGACTTCTCGGCCATGCCCATATAGGTGGCGCGAAAGCCGCGCGCCACGCCGCGCGCGATAGAGTGCATCCGTGTCATCGGGGTTCTTCTGCAGGCGTGCGTTGCAGAGCGACTCAACGCGTGCGATCAGATCAAAGATTCGCTTCTGTGCGGCCATATCGAGCGGCCGCCGCGGCTTGCTGGTGAGAAAGCTTTCGCTCGAATAGGTTTCGGTATCGAGCGCTCCGATGCGGTTCAACTCCTTGAATACTTCGGCGGCCAGCAAATAGTTCGAGGTAAATGGATCGTCCGGATGTTCGCGTTGCGAGCTCGGATAAATCGCGAATCGCGGGATCGTAATCCATGTTGTAAAGTTCGTTGAAGCCACGCGCCGCAAGCGCATTGTTGCCGGGGCGGATCGGCCGGAGCTGTGTCTTGCGCGGCGAACGCAGAGGTGCCGAGGCAGCAAAGCGGCAAGAAGAAGCAGAATGGCAAATCGATTCTGGCTCATGCGGCTGAGAAGAGTTTAAACCGTTGCGCGCGGCTTTTCACGGTTGCGCTCACGATTGCGGAACTCGAACAGCGTACGACGGAAGTTCAACCTCCACGGGACAGAACTCCCCCAGCAGCGGAAGATAGAGCGCGCACCGCACTGGACGCGGGTCGAAGATGCGCAGAACGCGAGCGTAGCGCTGCATGATCCGGACGGTACTTCTCCACCTGCATTTGCACGAAGCGGCGCGAATCCCCTCCGAGTTGCTCGGTGATCTTGTAGTCGATCAACCAGCGCGTTCCCTCCTCGATAAAGGTGCGGTCGACGCGCACGTGCTCCAAGCTTCCTTCAATCACCGCCGACACCGCAAGTTCGCAGCGATGCTCCGGGTGCGGCGAAAGCAGCCAACGGCCACGCTCGTCTTCGAGCGTCCTGCTCAACGCCTCGGAGACACGCGCAATTCCCTGCTCCAGTTCACCGCGCATGACGCCTGCACGCGACAGCGCAGCCGAAATCGCCGGCCTCGCCGAAAGCACGCGCTTCGCATCCCAATGGGACAGCGCCTTCCAGGGCGATGCGCTGGAGAAAGCCGTGCGCAACCACGCCGATGCGCGAGCAGCAGATCGCCCACCCACTCGAAGCGATGCTCCTCTTCGCAAGATTTTCGCTGCAGAGAACTCCACTGCAACGGCTCCGGCATTTCAGGGGCGAGCAAAAGTCGCAGGCAGGCGGCGCAGCAACAACTCCGGCTTGGTCTCCTCTTTGGCTTGCGTGGCACCCTCTTGTATCGCGGGCTCTCGTGCCGCGGGAGGCGCAAACTCCTGTTGCATTCCCGGAATATCCCAGAGCAGACGCAGGATGGAATTAGCATCAGGCTGACGGCCCTCCGGCACCGCAGCCGAGAGATAGAGCCGCTTTCGCGCGCGTGTGGCGGCAACATAGAACAGGCGCTTCAGTTCTTCGCGCGAACAATCGCCGGCAAGGTCGCGCAGATATCCTTCGATCGTGGCCGCCTTGCGATCCTTCTTCCCCAGCGCCTCCATCGGCCCGAGCAAAAGAAATTCCTGCTCGCCGCGCCGCCGCAGACGCCAATAGAGCAGACTCTTTTCATCCTGCCGCGAACGGCGCTCCAGCGCAGGCAGAAAGACTATGTCCCACTCCAACCCCTTCGCCTGATGAATGGGCATGATCTCGACACGAATGCCGCTACGCGCAGATCGGCGGGCGCAAACAGGTCGTGCAGCTTCCCGGCAAAGTTCTCCGAGTCGCGCAGCACGCCCGCCGACGATTGCTCGTCCAGCAGGGCGAAATATGCTTCGGCGTCGCCAATTCCCTGCTCCCGATCGGCCAAGCACGCCGGGCCTCCGAGCCGCAACCAAGTGGACTCCACCAAAGCTCGCAGCGAGGCACGTCCTCGCCTCGCCAGTGCATCTTTCAGCACAGGAACGCAACGCGCCAGCGCCAGCTGCGCAGCTTCTGAAAGCCGCGCCCCACGCTGCCGTAAAAGTTCGCGCACGGTGGAGCGTTCATCTCCCCGGCACAGTTCCAGCAAATCCGCCAGCGCAAGGCCGCACCAAGGCGCACGCAAAATTGCGAGCCACGCGGTACGATCGGCAAGATTCGTCAGGGCCGTGCGTAGCGCATCCAGATCGCGAACCAGCGGACGATCCGAGAGCCGGTCAGTTTTTACCGCGCGATAGTCAATCCCCGCTGCGTGTAGCGCCTCCACCAACTCCGGAAGGTGAGTTCGCGAGCGCACCAGCACCGCAATCGTGGAGGGCTTCTGATTGGTGGGTGTGGGGATCGCCAGCTCGCGCCGGATGCACTCCGCCAGATGCTTCGCCTCACCCGCCCGGTCTCCCTTCGCGAATCCCTTTGTGAGCACAGCCGGTCCGTCGAGAGCCGGGCGCGAAGCCTCCGCCCCCGCATATTGAACTGCGTTGGTCAGATCGCTGTCCTCGCGAAGAATGACCGGAAAAATCCGGTTGAACCACTCCACCAGATTCCGCTGGGAACGAAAGTTCCCGGTGAGACGATTGAAACTGTGAAGGTGCCCGCCAATGCCATCCGTACGCGCCTGTTGATAGATGGCAACGTCGGCCTGCCGGAATGCGTAGATCGACTGCATGGGATCGCCAACATAGAAAGTGGAACCCTGTTCGTCCGCCTCCCATGTGCCGAGCAGACGCGCCAGCAGTTCGACTTGGACGCGACTCGTATCCTGAAATTCATCGACGAGAATGTGCCGGATGCGATACCCCAGTTGCAGGCCCAACTCCGTGGGGTCGGCCTCCTCGCCAATCGCGTCCAGAGCACGCTGCGCGTATTCGGCAAAGTCGATCACGCCCTGCTCCGAGAAGACAACTTTGAGATTGGCCGCGGCCAGCGGCATAATCTCCAAGAGCGCACGCATGAACTTCCACTGCGACTCGGTGTACCGCGGATCGGGCAGGCGGCGAACTCGGTTCAGCGCCTCGCACACCTCCACCGCACCGGGCATTTGCGCCAGGTCGGCGAATAACTCGATACAGCGCTTGCGTTGAATTTTCCCTTCCGGCGAGGCCGCAGGAAAGCCATTGCGTTTATCCACCGTCTTGCGCAGTGCCGGCTTGCTCCGCTCTGCCGTTAACAGGAATTCACAGATAGTGCGCCATGCAGGCAGATTCACAGCGCCCGCCGCCGGCCAAGACACATCGCGCAGGCTCTGTGATGAGATCGAAACTACCTCTGCGCTGGCAGCGATTGATTCAATCACCGGTGCGGAGAAAGTTATTCCGTTTGCGAGCTGTTCCGCCGAATAGCGCATCAGCCCGAATAATTCCGTCGCTTGCGCGCTCGTCAATGCAGTCTGGATGCGCGCCCGGACGAGCGCAAGGTCTTCTTCCACCGAGAGCGCCAGCGCTGCTTCGAGCTTGCTTCTGAGGCTTTGCTGCTGCGATGCGTCAAACGCATCCGAGCGTCCCAAGAAGTGCAGCCACTGGTCGCGCTGTGCAAGCATCGCGGCCAGCAGATCGCGAGCGCCGCGCACGTCGTTGTCGAGATGAACGAGCAGGCTTGCAACCGCATCACCGCGCGCGCCCGGCTCTGCAAGTTGATCGATGACTCGCTGAGCCGCCGATTCATAAAGCGGCTGTGCGTCTTCCGTGACCTGCGCCACGCCTCCGAGCAAACCCTTGAAGGGCGCTCGTTGCGCCACCGACTCGCAAAACGAATCCAGCGTACGAACCTGTAAGCGCGTGGGATGCTCGAGAAGGTTCCATCCGAGCGCGGCGGACGTATCCAGGACCGCGCGCGCCAATTGCAGCGATTGCCGCTCGTGCGCCGGAGATTCCGAAATCTCCGATGGGTCGGCTTGCCCGGCACGCTGCAGCGCCAGCAGAATGCGGCTGCGCATCTCTGCCGCAGCTTTGCGCGTGAACGTAATGGCAAGCACGGACTCCGGCTGCTCTACCCTGGCGAGACAGGCGAGGAACCGTTGCATCAGCAATTCGGTCTTGCCCGAACCGGCAGGAGCCTGCAGCATCCAGGATTGCGTTGGTTCCAGAACGGCGCGGCGAATACTGGCGTCGGAGAGCACGGTGCCTGGAGTGGGACTACTCATCGCTCTCGCCCTCACCCTCGAAATTATCGTTTGCACGATCACCAATGCGGCACAGCGGCACCAAGTGGCAATGCTCGCAAGGCGAGCCACTTCTTCCAGGCGGAATCTTCGGGTCAACCGCCGCATTCCCTTGGACAAACGATCCTGCGATGCGCTCCAATTCTTCCGCCCATTTCAGAGCGTAGTCATCAAACGCCATCCCATCAAAGCTGCGTGTGGTCGGGTCTGTGCACGGCAGCAAATCTTTTTTGCGCAAATAGCCCTTGAACGCCGGCGCGTCCTTGCGAACAATGGCAAATGACACACCTGCAAGATCGAACTTCTGTTGCAGCATCGCCAACGCGTAGAACGGTAATTGCGGCATTCGCGGACGGGGAACCTGCCAGGCGCTCACGGCGATTGAGCCGCCGGTCTTATAGTCAATCACCACATGAGCATCGTCGATCTCATCGAGACGATCAAGGCGGCCACGCAGGCTCAGCCCCGCCAGTCTCACTTCAACCGCAAGTTGGTGGCCGACCACATGGAACGGCTTCCGCGTGGATTCCAGCGTGAGCCATTCGGTGAGCACTTCAATCGTGCGCTGCCGTTCGAGCGCCAGAAAACGAATGCTCCATGGGTCGTTACTCGACGGCAACTCCCGCGCCATCGCCTCATCCACGGCGGCCTCAACAATCGCAGCGACGGTCGGCACGCTGCAATCCCTCGCTGTCTTTCAACTGCTCCCAAATCAACTGCAGAGCCAGATCGATCACCTTACCTTTTTCGGTGGGAGCAAGCGCCTCGTTCGGCCCTTGAGTCTCCTTGGCCAGAAGCCGGCGAGTCGCAAATGCGCGGAAGGGACAGTTCGACTGCTCCTGCAACAGCGAGGTTCCGCCTCGCGCGACCTCACCGGATGGCAAGCGCGGGAGCCGTGAAGTCGGCTATTGCATCGAGGGGCGCCGTCTCAAAGCGCTGTGCCAGCAGCGGCGCCGTTTCAACGATCTCGCTCGCGACCGGAAGGTGCGTGAAAGACGGACTCCAACGCTGCTCGCGTTCGTCCTCGGTGCGCCGCGCCAGGCTCAGTGAAAGCCGTGGCGCCGAATGCAGTAACCGCGATGTGATGCGCGAAATACGCGCATCTGCCTGCGGCGTTCCCACCACCGCTACGCCCGCCGCTTTCAGCAATGCAATCGGAATCAGCGGCGAAACCCTCGGCGAGTCTGGCCATAAGTCGTCGCTGCAAGAGCCAATCCATAGCGCATCGAAGACGGAACCTTCCGCCTCCGCCGCATCCATAATTTGCACCGGCGCATTCAGCGTTTCGGGCTTGAACTTCTGCGTTGCCGCGGCACGTTCCAGCCTTCCTACAAAGCCGCGAAAGTCGCTGCGCCATTCGAGCAACTCCAAAGACGAAACAGCGGCGAGAAGCTCACGCCAGCTTTGCGTACACTGGAACTCCTCGCTATCCAATGAAGCGCCCGGCCAGCCGAGGGCTTCGAGTATCCTCCGCGAAATATCGGCCCAGTAAGCAGCCGCCTGCTGCGAAGAAAATGCCGAGTGCTTGGGCAGTCCCTCCAGTGCGGCACGCAGTCCCGGTAACTCGTGCGACTCCTGTAGCCACCTCGCGAGATCCTCATAACTAACGTAGCGGCGGGCACGCGGCCTTACCTGAGCAAGAAACCTCGCAACCGCCTTCGGCTCCACCGCCAGGTAAGGCGAACTCAACGCAGACTGAAAAGAGTGAAACTCGAGGGGAGCCGCAAACAGCGAGAGCACCTGCAGAGCACAATGCACGACGGGATATTCGGCGAGCGCAACGGGCGATGCAATCTCAAACGCGGAGGGCGTCTGGCGACCGAGTAGATGCTCGGGATGAAGCACGGAACGAAATGCGCTCGCGACCCGAGGAAGCTGCCGCTCCAGATCAAAGATGATGACGCCGATGCGCGCCTCGGACGCGGCTTCCACCTCTCGGCGCGCCCATTGCGCCGCTGCTTGCAACTCATCCGCGACGCCATCGAACTCATACCGCAGCGGCGCGGCAGCGGCCGCATCTTCGGCTTTCGGAGCAGTGATAACCTGCACACCTGCATCTGAAAGCGCTGCCAGGAAGTTGCGTTGAGCGGGCGTGCTCTCAGCGAGAAAGATGAAAACTCGCGACGGAAGCCGCAATGACGACAAGCACGGAGCCAGTTCGCGCGTGAAGAGCGCCGCGCACGTCCACCGGCGCGCCACAAGTTGGCGTCGAAACTCCGCAGACCATATGGAGAACGCCCGCGTGTCGCTGGAGGAACTCATCAGCGGCGAGTCGAGCGCGATGTCATACTCGAATGCCGTGCGGAAGGACTGCGATGCCAGAAGCGCGGCAGACTCCGGCAGCAACATCTCCCGCCCGCTGGCCGAGCGCTCGATGATCTGCCGCCACAACTGCAACTCCTGCTCCCGCTGCAGAGCCTGAACGGAGACGGCGCCCAATACCACCGCATCCGAATAAAGCCGCTCCACGAACGCCCCATAGGGCAGCACATCGGGCGTGAGCCATGCAGCGCTGGAGATTCGCCGAACGCCGTTCGGCAGCCGCCTGGATGGCGCGTGCCGAACGGGTGTTCGCCGTCAGCACGGTTGCTCCAGCGACTGCTGCCGCGACCGCCTGCTCAAAGCATTCGCGATATCCAGGTCAAATTGCCTCCCTGGCAAAGCGCAGATGCCAGCCGGCGTTCATAAGTTTGATCCGGAAGCTACAGCTACGTTCTACCACGTGCGCGAGCGCTTCTCAATGCGCAAGGCGGTCGTTCTCGATTCTCCATAGCTGAAAGAAATGATGCGCCCGGACTGGGTCTAGCGAGCCGGCAATCAGAGTTCCGCGTGCACTCGCCAAAGCCGATGCGGACGGCCCCAGGGCGCTGGCAGTAGGCCCGCAAGATCACTTCGTCTCCATCTTCGAGGAAGGTGCGCTTTGCTCCCGTCCGGAAGCAGGATGGGATCGGCTCCGCCGCGCGTAATTTCCAGCAGGCAGCCGCGCGCCTCCGGGCCGGGCCCGGAGACGGTGCCGCTGGCGAGCAGATCGCCGGGCCGGAGATCGCAGCCGTTCGAGGTGTGGTGGGCGAGCATCTGCGCAAAGGTCCAGTACATGTCGCGGAGGTTGCCTCGGCTGATGCGATGCGGCGGGCAGCCCGCCGCTCGCATCGCGGCCGTTTGCAGATAGACCTTCGACCGTCAAGATCGAAGCCGCCGCTCTGCTGATCGTCCGGGTCCGCCAGATACGGCAGCGGCTGCGGATCGCCCGGTGCACGCGGCGAGCCGCGGGAACACGAAATGGCGCAAGCGCCTCGGCGGTGACGATCCAGGGCGAGACCGTGGTGGCAAAGCTTTTGGCAGAGGAACGGACCGAGCGGCTGATACTCCCAGGATTGAATGTCGCGCGCCGACCAGTCGTTCACCAGGCAGAGTCCGAAGATGTGATCGCCGGCCTGCGCGATCGGAATCGGTTCGCCCATCTCGTTGCCCACGCCGACGAGAGCTCCAACCTCGAGTTCGTAGTCGAGGCGGCGCGACGGAGCAAACTGCGGCTCCTCGGCATGAAGGCAGCTTGCAGCTGGCCCCAGGGACGGCGGATGTCGGTTCCGCTGACCACGATGGTGGAGGCGCGTCCATGATAGCCGATGGGCACCCACTTGTAATTGGGCAGCAACGGATTCTCCGGACGAAAGAGCGCTCCAACGTTGCTGGCATGATGCACCGATGCGTAGAAGTCGGTGTAGTCGCCGATCTCGACCGGCAAGACCATGGTGACGTCCTGCTGCGCGAGCAGGCACAATGCGGCTTCCGTCGCGATGCGGCGAGTGCTCACTCAGCAGGCGAAACAGAGCGCGGCGCAACGCCGTCCAGTGCGCGGGACCAAGGCCCATCAGCGAATTCAGCGACGATTCCTGGCACACCTCATAGGTGCTGTCATCCACATCGTCCAGCAAGGCGCGTTCGGCAGCCGCGTCCAGATCGAGCACCTGATCGCCGATGGCAACGCAGAGACTCGCGCACGAGTTCTGTCCGTTGGTAAACGCGCCGAAGGGAAGATTCTGGATGGGAAAATCGCAGTCCTGCGGCGTTGGCCGACTCCACGAAGGAACGCGCGCCGGATCGTGAGTTTCGTCTCAGTTCCATCTTCATAGCAGGTCGAGCTCGCGCATCTCCTGGATGGGCTCCTCGAAGGAGCAGGAGCCGAAGCTCAGCGCAAAGTTCGAGCGCATCTAGCGGAGCGCCTCCACATCGATTCGCACCGGCTCCTCATCCCCGCTCCAGGTCAGCGCGTCTTCGCCGAAGTGCCAGTTTGCGCGCTCCGGGTCGGCAAGGCAAGTGGCAAGCACGGCGCGCGGAACCGCGCCGCCGGAGCGCACCGCACTCCACGCGATGGCAGCGGCGGTAAAGAGGTTCAGAAATCCGTGCATCGCTGCCCGGGCGCGAGTCTGGCGTCATAGGTGAGCGGGCGCATGCAACGCAGCGGATGATGCAGCCCCGCGGTGGCCTTGAAGGGCACGCCCAACTCCGCGCACCGCGCAATGAATCGCGCCAATCTGCTCGACGCGAGGGAAACGCCTCCGCCACCACTCCACCCGTACGCAGCTTGGCGCAGCCGCCAATGCGCGCGCAGCATCGGCAGCAACTCATCGGCCTGCTCCGGCGCAATTTCGTAGAACACAGCAGTACCCGGCGGCCGATGTTCGCGGACCAGCTCAATCTCCTCCAGGTGCAGACGCGCACCTCGACTGAATCGATCACGCGCACCGGAGGCCTTGCGATTGAAGTCATCGACCTCCGCCAGATCGGTCAGCCAATCGTTGGCCGAGACGATTCCGCTCAGATGCCACGGCTCCGGGACGGATGTTTCCCGCGCGCTCATAAATTCATCCAGCCGCGCCACCGGAAGCACGAATCGTCCCAGCGCCCAGCGCTGCGGATGGTTGAGATAGCGCGCGTAGTTGTTGACGCTGGTCGTCATGTCCAGCGATGCGGGCGCAAACAGGCCGGCGTAGTCGATGATTCCGCTCGAGCAACACTCGCAGCGAGGCGGCCGTGGTGCGAACCGGGGTGGACATGATCGCTTAACTCCGCGGGAAGTTGCGCTTCAGATTCTGCCAGCAGGTGTAGTACTCGTGCTGCAGTTCGGCGGTCTCCAGGGCAAAGCGCGTGGGACGGCAGACGAAGCGCGTTTCAAACATGAAGGCCAGGGTGTCCGCAAGATATTGCGGTTGCAGTGCGGCGGTCGACGGCACGCTCGTAGCTGGTCGCATCGGGACCGTGGCCGCTCATGCAGTTGTGCAGGCTGGCGCCGCCGGGCAAAAAGCCCTCGGCCTTGGCGTCATACTCGCCGCGAATCAGCCCCATGAACTCGTTCATGAAATTGCGATGGAACCACGGCGGGCGGAAGGTGTGTTCGGCAACCATCCAGCGCGGAGGAAAGATGGCGAAGTCGCAGTTCGCCGTGCCCGGCGTGTCCGAGGGCGAGGTAAGCACGGTGAAGATCGACGGGTCGGGATGATCGAAGCTGACGCGTGTTGATGACGCAGAAGCGCGCCAGATCGTACTTGTAGGGCGCATAGTTGCCGTGCCAGGCAACCACGTCCAGCGGCGAGTGATCGTACTCGCTCTCCCACAGATTTCCCTGGAATTTGCAGATCACCCGCACGCTGCGCTCGATGTCTTCAAAGGCCGCGACCGGAGTCTGAAAGTCGCGCGAATTGGCAAGGCAGTTGGCGCCGATGGCTCCCAACTCCGGCAGACGAAAGCTCGCGCCGTAGTTTTCGCAGACATAGCCGCGGGCTTCGCCGTCCAGCAGTTCCACGCGAAACTTGATGCCACGCGGCACAACCGCGATTTCACCGGGCGCCAGCGCGATGCGTCCCAGCTCGGTGTGGATCAGCAAGCCGCCCCATCTGCGGCACCAGCAGCAGTTCGCCGTCCGCGTTGTAGCAGTAGAGCGACTCCATGCTGCGGTTGGCCGCATAGACGTGAATCGCCACGCCGCTGTGCGCTCGCCAGATCGCCATTGCCCGCCAGCGTGACGCAGGCCGCCGAGAAAATCCGTTGGCTGGTCCGGCATCGGCACGGGACTCCAGCGCAGTTGATTGGGCGGCGCAGGCACCTCGTCAAACGGCGTCGAGCGCAGCCATCCGTTGGCGATCTGGCGATAGGGCTTGTGCATCACGCTGGGACGAATGCGATAGACCCAGGTGCGCCGGTTGAGCGCGCGCGGCGCGGTGAAGGCGGTGCCGCTGAGTTGCTCGGCATAGAGCCCGAAGGGCACCTGCTGCGGCGCATTCTGTCCCACCGGCAGCGCGCCCGCAACCGCTTCGGTCGCAAACTCGTTGCCGAATCCCGATTGGTAGCCGGGCACTGACCGGCTCCTGAGCTGGTGGCGTATCGCCGCCTTGCTCGTGACCGTCATGGCATCGTTGCTCATCGCATTCCCTGTCATTGCGCGCTCATGCGCCGGTGCCGGCTACAGATTGCCCCGCCGCGCCTGCTCCAGTTCGATTGCTTCAAACAGCGCCTTGAAATTTCCCTTGCCGAAGCCGCGGCTTCCCTTGCGCTGGATGATCTCGTAAAAGACGCGTCGGCCGGTCCTCCACCGGACGGGTGAAGATCTGCAGCAGATAGCCCTCCTCGTCCTTGTCCACCAGAATGCCCAGGCGCTTGATCTCCTCCAGCGGCTCATCAAGTTCTCCGACGCGGTCGCGCAAGGTGTCGTAGTAGCTGTCCGGCACGCGCAGAAACTGCACTCCGTTGCGCTGCAGTTTGTCCACGGTGGAGAGCACGTCGGTCACCTGCAGCGCGATGTGCTGCACGCCCGCGCCCTGGTAGGCCTCCAGGTATTCGTCGATCTGGCTCTTGCGCAATCCCGGCGCCGGCTCGTTGATGGGAAACTTCACCGAGTAGGAGTCGTCCGACATGACGATGGACATCAGCGCGCTGTACTCGGTCGAGATGTCCTTGTCGTCAAAGCTGATGAAGCGATGGAAGCCGAATATTTTCGAGTAGAAATCCGCCCAGCGGTTCATCTGTCCCAGCTCGACGTTGCCCACCATGTGATCGATGCGCAGGATGCCCACGTCGTCGCCGGCAATGCGTCTGCTCGGCATAGCCGGGCAGAAACGGGCCGCTGTATCCGCGCCGCGAGAGCAGCGAATGAATGGTGTCGCCATAGGTGCGGATGGCGGCGCGGCGCACCGTCCCAAACTCGTCCTTCAGATCGTGCGGCGCCTCGGCGGCCTCGGCGCCGCGCGCCAGCGCCTGCTCGAATGCCAGGTCCGCGTCGCGCCACTTCGAGCGCAATGTCGCGAACGCCGTCGCCGTGGCGGCGAATGTGCTCGGCGGCCGGATGCGACGGAGTCAGCGGCGTGCTCACGACAAAAGTTGCCTTGCCTTGGGTCAGCGCGTAGGAGGCCATCTCCCGGCTGCCCGTCTCCTGTCCGCGGTAGGCCACCTGCGAAAATCCGAATGCGTTGCGGTAGAAGAACGCGGCCTGTCTGGCATTGCCAACCCAGAATTCCACGTGATGAATGCGCTTGATCTGCAGCGGATTTTCCATTTGCCTCACCCCGCCTCGCCGGCAACCTCTGATATTCGCGTTCGAGCACATCAGCCCAATCCGGCATCCTGCGAGCCGGCACCTCGCCCCAGCGCGCCATGCTGTTGGATGACAGAGAATGGAATGAAGTTGCAGGCAATTCGCCGGCCTGCCGTTCACGGCAACCCGATGAACAGTTCATCCGGCCGAGGAGTTCGTAAGTACTGTTACTCAGCAGACTTTCCCGAAATGTGTTCAGAGGTCACAAAGGATTGTGACTTTGGTCCGTGGAAGATGGAGCCAAAGAGAGTTACAATTGATTTGGTATTGAAAATGGTTTTCAACTTCATGAAAGTTCCCGCCACCAAACCGAACCACACCCTTTGCGATCTCGCCGTGGGCGAGAGCGGAATTCTGGAAGACTTCGACATGCCTCAGAGCATCGCCGAACATCTGATGAATCTTGGCTTTGTGCCGGGCCTGGAGGTTCTGGTGGCCCGCAGCGGCCCCGGTGGCAATCCGCGCGTCTACCGCGTCGATGGAACCGAGGTAGCGCTGCGCCGCGACCTCTCCCGCTGTATCGCCGTGCGTCCCTTGCGCGATGCGGAAGCAGAGATGAGGTAAGCGGTGAGTGTTCCGGAGTCGATTCAAGGGACCGTTCTTAGTTCGAAGGCCGGCAAGAGGGTCGGCGGTCTATAAGACCGTCGCCGTCGTTGGGCCCCCCAACGCCGGCAAGACCACGCTTTTCAATCGCCTGACCGGATTGCGCCAGAAGGTCGGCAACTTCCCCGGCGTCACCGTGGAGCACCACACCGGAAGCTTTCGTCTGGATTCGGGCGAGGAAGTTGTCGCTGATCGATCTTCCCGGCGTCTACAGTCTCAATCCGAAATCGGAAGACGAAAAAGTCACCGTTGACGTGCTGAACGGCGAAATGCCCGGCGCCGAGCGCCCGGACGCCATCATCCTGGTACTGGACTCCAACAACCTCAACCGGCATCTTGTGCTGGCCGGGCGGGTCATCGCCCTGGGACTGCCCACGCTCGTTCTGCTCAACATGGCCGACGAGCTGCACAAGCAGGGCGGACAGGTGGATGTGCTTCCTCTGGCGCGGCAGCTTGGCACTCCGGTCGCGCTGGTCAGCGCGGTTACCGGCGAAGGCCTGCATGCGGTGGCGAACTTCCTGGTCGCGACCCCGCAAGTTGCCCGAGCCGCTGGAGCTACCGATCTTCGGAGATCCGCGACACTGCCGCGAATGGGCAGTGCGAATGGGTTCCCATGCCGCCTACCGGCGCGGCGCAACTCCGGAGTGGACCCGCCGCCTGGATTCGATCTTCCTCCACAAACTCTGGGGCGGAGTGATCTTTCGCGGTCGTCATCGTCGCCGTCTTCCAGACCATTTTCTCGCTGGGCCAGCCGGCCAGCGACCTGCTGCAGAAGCTGCTGGACGGCGTCGCGGTTCATCTCTCCAACCTGCTCCCCGCCGGCCTGATCAATTCGCTGGTGGTCAACGGAGTCTGGAAGGGCGCCGGATCGGTGCTGGTCTTTCTGCCGCAGATTCTGCTTCTCTTCCTCGTCATCGGCATTCTGGAAGATTCCGGCTACCTGGCGCGAGCCGCGGTGATCTCCGACAAGGTGATGGCAAAGGTCGGCCTGAACGGAAAGTCGTTCATCCCGCTGCTTTCCGCCTACGGATGCGCCGTTCCGGCCATCATGGCGACGCGCACGATCGAGAACAAGCGCGACCGCATCGCCACCATTCTGATCGCACCGTTCATGACCTGTTCGGCGCGGCTGCCGGTTTACACCATGGTGATTGCGGCGTTCATCCCCAACCGTCCGGTGCTGGGACCGATGGTGGGAACCCGCGCGGTCGCCATGTTGAGTTTGTATGTGCTTGGCTTTGCCATGGCCGTGGTCAACCGCCAAGGCCTTGAAGAGTTCGGTGCTGCGCAGCCGCGATGTCGCATTCATCATGGAGTTGCCGCCGTACCGCTGGCCGAAGTGGAAATCGCTGGGCCTGCGCCTGATGGATCGCGCCAACGCATTCATCTTCCGCGCCGGAACCGTGATCCTCGGCGTCAGCATCCTGCTCGTGGGCGCTCACCTACCTGCCCATGCACAATGGACAGCCTCCGCAGATTGCCGACAGCGCCATCGCCAAGGTCGGACACTTTATCGAACCCGCCATCCGTCCGCTCGGCTTCAACTGGAGGATCGGGGTTGGCCTGCTCAGCTCCTTTGCCGCGCGCGAGGTCATCATCGCCACCATGGGAACGCTGCATGGAGTCGATCCTGAGTCGCACGCCATGGCATTGCAGGAGGCGCTCAAAAGCGACCTGACTCCGGCGGGAGCCATTGCTCTGCTGGTCTTCTTCGCCTTCGCCATGCAGTGCATGTCCACCATGGCCGTGGTGCGGCGCGAGACCAACAGTTGGAAGTGGCCGGTCATCCAGTTCCTCTACATGACCGCGGTGGCCTATGTGGCGGCATTCGTGGCCTACCGGGTCACGCTGTTGTACTGGAATTAGCGCTCTCCGGAAGCGGCAGTTCCGGCTTTTCCACACCACTCACTTATCAGCGCTTGGCTTGCTTCGCGAAGACAACTCGCTGAACATCGGCACGGCAGCAAACGTGGTCATAAATTGCGTGAAGAGCTGCAGCATCATTGTCCCAGGCTCGGCATTCGCCCCAATGTGCAGCAATACAAACAGGTGGTTAGCGTCCCGTGACTCGATGCCAATCACCTGCACCCCTTTATGCTTCACCGTAACGCGCAGCACGCCATCCATATGCCGCCCGGAGAGGGTCAGCATGAGATTTGACGCAGGCCCCGCCTGCCAACCGGACGGCTCGACCTTTTCGACCGTTGATGGAAGTACCTGCGCAAATAGTGCGCCCGAGATAAGGACCAGGCCAATCAGGCAAACCATCGGGCTGCGGCAAATCGTGGCCATGTTCTCAACTCAAAAGAGCGAGAACCGATACACTGCTCTCGGCCTCGAACTCTTCGATTGGCTAGCGCGGGACAACCCGGTAGGATGCCACTCTAAACTCAAGGTTTGCACCAATCAAAGTTGCCAAGCGCGGGCCAAATTGCCCGAGCGCCATCGCGTTTCCAGGACTCGACTACTTACGTAGCCTCAATCCCGAGAAGCCCGGTGTGCAAAGGAGGTCATTCGCTAAACCCAGGAATCGCGCTCGTGTCCTCAAATACAATGACCAGAATGGATGTGGCTCAGTCTTTTCCACACCTTTCCTCTCCAATGGTTTGACGCTGCCCCACTCGATTGTTACTATCAGATTGCGGGGTGGAGCAGCCTGGTAGCTCGTTGGGCTCATAACCCAAAGGTCGCAAGTTCAAATCTTGCCCCCGCAACCAATCGATTCAATCAGTTGCGAGTTTCAAATGCTCCGACCGCAGGTCCAATAAAGATCCATTAAGGAACTGGGTTGTAAAAACGACTGAAAAAGGCTGCCCCGAGCAGCCTTTTTTCATGCCGTGAAGTTCCAGCTACGCCCCTTGCGCCTGCCGTACTGACCTGAGCGTGACGCATCAGCTTCTGCTGCACTCCGATCGGGGCTCCCGTCGCGTCGAGCCATGAGCGGTAGGTGTGGCGAAACGAATGCCAACCCACTCCTTCCAGCCCAAGCTTCTCCCCCGCAGGACGAATGTAATCCTGCTGGATTGGGCCGGCGTGATAGCAGCGATCCGTGATCGGACTCGGAAAGACCCAGTCCCCTACTGATTCGGACACTGAGTTTTCCAGTCCTTCAGAGCTGCCGCGAAGTCGGAATCGAGCGGAAGGTCGTCTTCTGAGCATTCCGTCTTCACCCGGCCAAGGCGGCCATTGACCACCTTCACCCTCACCTGCATCGTGAGCCGCTCGAAATCGATACGGCTCCAGCGCAAGGCCAGGATTTCGCTAACGCGACAACCCGTACAAATGGCCACGATCACCATGGTGCGATAGGGCGCCGGCAGACGATGGATCAACTCCACGCACTGTTCTTCGGTGAGGATGATCGGGCGCTTTGTGCGCTTGCTGATTCCCTTCACCTCGACCAGTTGCATCGGATTCCGATCCACCGGAAAACGGCGGTCCGCTGGTGGCTGACTTGAATGAATACTAGGTTTGCGCGGTAACGGAAAACGCCGATCTCAACTGCGATACCGGCCCGAGGTCGGAATCTGGGAAATTACACCAATTGGCGGCACCTATCCTGCCTGGCGGATTGAATTTTCGTTGCGCATGTTCACTGGGGGAAATGACGTGAGGGTAGGCAACGAAATCCATGAAGCAGGACGGTGCTAAACTGCACCGGAGGAACTCTGCCGAGTTTCACGATGATTACTGTTTCCAAAGAGGACTACCTGAAGGCAATTGCCGAGGCTGAGGCCGAAGGCAAAACCGTGATCTCCGCCACGCTTGCCCATTGGCTTGCCGTGACGCGCCCTGCAGTAACCGCAGCCTTGAAGCGCCTGAAAAAGGACGGCATGGTCACGGTTAAGAGCGAGGGCCGTGTTCAGCTAACTGCTCAGGGGCGTCAGGTTGCCGAACAGATCATCTTTCGCCATCACCTAATTGAACGCATGCTGTCGGAGATCTTCGGCATGCCGTGGTACGAGATCCACGAGGAAGCCGAACGTCTGGAACATGCCGTCTCTCCGGCATTTGAAAAGAAGCTTGTGGAGAAGCTAGGCGACAAGGACATTTGTCCCCATGGAAATAGCCTCGCCCTGAGGAGCCCCGCGGCACGGCGGAAGAAAGGCCAGCGCCTGCTCAGCGAAGCGGAGGAAGGCTCTGGATACCGCGTCGCCAGCGTTTACGAACGCGACCGCAAACTGTTGGACTTCTTTGAAGGCGAAGGAATCCGCCCCGGCGTTCCGTTGACCATCCAGAGCCGGAACTACGATGGCACCGTCACCTTAGCCATCGAAAATCGAACCATTCGGCTGGGCGCGCCTGCTGCCGAGAGAGTTTGGGTCGAGAAAGCATAATTATCTGCAACTCGTTAACTATGGTTAACATCTCATAGTCTACTATGGCTGTTCAGGGAGGGTGTGGACTGTCCGCACCTTGCCGCCACGGAGTAGACATGAGACTGGCTGCACCAGAACACCTCCAATGTGATTCCGCGTTCCTCTTGTCGCGGGTCGTGGTTCTCGTTGTGCTGATGATTGCCGCGTCCATCTTTCCCTGCGAGGGTTTTCGGCCAAGGCGAAACCACCAGCGCCATCGTCGGCGAGGTGACCGATTCGACCGGGGCGGTTGTTCCGGGTGCCAGCATCACGATTACGAATCAGGAAACCGGGCTAAAGCGTAGCGCCAAGACCGATGACGCGGGCCGCTTCAACTTCCCCCAGCTAAAGCCGGGTGCTTATTCGGTCAAAGTGGAGGCGCAAGGCTTCCAGCCGAAGCAGAACGATAGTGTTGTGTCAGGGCTCGGCCAGAAGCAAACGGTGAACTTCACGCTGAATGTGGCTCAATCAAATGAGTCGGTAGAGGTAAGCAGCGAGGCCCCGCTGATCAATACGGCCAATGCCAATACCTCTACCACTCTGAGTGCGAAGGCCCTGGAAGACCTGCCGAACCCCGGCGGCGATCTGACCTATCCTTTGCAGTTTGCCGCAGGAGCCCTCATCAATACCGCTGGCAGCGGCAATGATTTCGTTGGAAGTTCGAATGGCTACGGCAACGTGGAATTCAACGGGCTGCCAGCGCTCTCCAACGGCTACATCGTTGACGGCCTGGAAACCAACGATCCGCTCACCAACCTCAACAGCGGCCTTGCGACCAATCTTGTTTTGGGAATGAATTCAATCTCGGAGGTCACCGTCAACACGCTTTCCTATTCCGTAGACCAGGGCCGGTACGGCGCTTCGCAGGTCAACTACGTCACCAAATCCGGCACCAATCAGTTCCACGGCAATCTCTATGAGTTGTGGAGCGGCTCGGTTTTGAGTGCGGAGGATTACTTTCTGAACGAGACGCCCGGCATTCACAAGCCACGCTCGAACGTGAACCACTTCGGCGGCAGCCTGGGCGGGCCGATTATCCACAACAAACTGTTCTTCTTTTTCGATAGCGAATGGGTGCGGATTGCCCTGCCCATCTTCACGACCGCAACGCTTCCGAGCACCGCCTTCCAGCAATTATGTGCTTCAACAGCTTCCTTTTGGCGGGACGGACTCTGTAACCGGCTCGAAGTATGCGCCCGCACCTCAGGAGGTTGCGTTTCTACCGGAAGATGTTTTCGCTATACGGAAACACCAGCGGATCGCCTCTTGCTGTGCTCGGATGTCCGTTAAACGCGAATGGCACTCTTGCGTCAAGCAATGATGGAGATGGCTGCGCCAATCGCAGAGGCATCTCCCACTCCAGCGATGACAGCGAGCAGGTGCAGACCGCTCGCATCGACTACAACATCAACGCGAACAATACCGCTTGGTTTCGCTTTCAGTCCGACACCGGGCTGCAGGCTGTCTGGACAGACCCGATCAACCCGGTGTTTAACGCGGTGTCTTCTCAGCCGCTCTACTCATTCGCTTCTGGATACACGCACGTGTTTTCGCAGAACGTGGTGAACTACTTCAATCCCGCATTCTCCTGGTATGAGAGCTTGTTTGCGCCAAGTAATTTTCAGCAGACCCTCTCTGCATTCCCGATTGTGCTGCAAGGCAGCGGAGCCAATGCGCCCTTCACCACCATCGGAGGCCTCGACAACACCTGGCTTCAGGGAAGGCGGGCTTCGCGATTCTTCATCAACGACAATCTGGCCTGGAGCCACGGCGCTCACGAATTCAGGTTCGGCACAAATACCCGCATCTTTCGCCTCAATGACTATGACTTTGGCGAGGGCACGGTGCCTACGGTTTCGTATACGACCCTGCCGCAGTTCATCTACGGCGTGGCATCCACGGCGACAGCAGACCTTCCCAACCTCGCCAAACGAGCCGTTCAACTTTCTCAACCTGGATTTCTACGCACAGGACACGTGGAAGCTCACACCGAAGCTGACTTGGACGATCGGCATCCGCGATACTTACAATTCCAATCCCTTGAACCCACACCAGCAGATTGGCCGTCTCACTGGCTCCTTCGATTCGATATCCCATGATGTCAATCAGCCATTGAACACCGTGATCCAGACTCATCTCGGCAATCTGTTCTCATCCACCCCGGTCGCAATTCTTCAACCGCGCACGGCGATTGCTTGGCAGCTCGAACCGAATACGGTGCTTCGGAGTGGCTTTGGAATTTTCAGCGACATCATGCCGGGCAGTATCGCCGATGTAGTCGGCACTAATCCGCCTTACGTCAGGACCTTTCAGGGCGGGCTCCTCGGCACGGTAGGCGGCACGGCAATTGCGCCTGGCGTGCCGAACAGTGCCGTCGACGCCACCGTAGCCGCAAATCAGAGTTTCGGTGCTGGATTTTCGCAAGGCCAGCTCTCATGCGCCTCATCACTTGCTAATGCCGCAACCTGCCTTCCGCCTGTCGCGATTACGGCGGTGCCCAGCGGAGAGCTTCACGCACCGTACTTCATGGAGTGGAGCCTTGGCCTTGAGCATCAGATCGGAACAACCGCTAGCGTAAAAGCGCAGTACGTTGGCACGCGCGCCGTCAATCAGCCCTATCTGACGCAGGTGAATGGCTATCAGACAGTATGCCCAGGCTGCTTCGCACCGTTCCCCTTCATGCAGCCGACCGACCCGCGATTTGCCGCGGTGACGCAGTTCTCGACCGGCGCAAACAGCCACTACAACGGCCTTCAACTTACGGCGATGAAGCGTCTCGGACACGGTTTGCAGGGGCAGATCAACTACACGTGGAGCCGCTGCATGGATGAAGTCTCAAACGGCGGATTCCTGCAATTCTCGGCGGGCGGGATTCTCTCGCCTCTGCCGGGAAACCTTCATCGCGACTACGGTCCCTGCGACTATGACATTCGCCAAAATCTCAACGCGCAGTATGTGTACCAATTGCCGGTAAAGGTCCGCAGCCAATGGCTCGGGCATCTCGTGAACGACTGGCAAGTCTCGGGAACGTTGTTCTGGCACAGCGGCGTTCCGTTCTCCGTGCTGAGCACGCCATACTCGGCAAACGGAAACGGCATCGTGCAGGGCAGCGGTCCGCAGTTCGCAAGTCTCGTGCCCGGAGTCGATCCCTACTGCCGCCACTGCAACCTTGCGTCCACGCAGCCGGGCACGGTGCAGTGGCTCAATCCTGATGCCTTCATCTCGGCGGTTGATCCCAGCACGGGCGCCTGCGTTGGCGGAGATAGCGCGGCAAACTGCCAATTTGGCAACACTGGCAGGAATCAGTTCCGCGGCCCTGGATTCGTCTGGTCCGACATGTATCTGACAAAACAAATTCCTCTTCAGCGACAAGCTCACCATGAGAGTGGACGCGCAGTTCTTCAACGTCTTCAATCATCCCAACTTTGCACTGCCCAGCATGGTGCTGGCCGGCGTTCCGGGAAATCCTTCGACGCAGACAGGATTCGGGGCGCTGACGTATACCACCTCTCCACCGACTGGCCTGCTTGGCGTGGGCTTGGGTGGCGACAGCAGTCCGCGCATGATCGCTTTTCAGGCTAAGCTGGAATTCTAGTGAGGGGAACAATTATGATCCGACGGTTCATTTTCTTTGCTGCAGCAATTCTGATTGCAGTCCCGGTTGCCCTTCTCGCGGGCGAGAGCTCAGGCCAGGAGGCGGCAACTCCGGAGGCGCCCAAAGCACAAGTCAAGAAAATTCCAGCGCCTTACACGCCGGCATCCTCTGGCAAGGCTATGTACATGGCGTACTGTGCCTCATGTCATGGAAAGGACGGCAAAGGAGACGGCCCGGCAGCATCCGCCCTCAAATCCGTCCCTACGGATTTGACACAGCTTGCGGCAAAGAACAAAGGTAAGTTCCCTGAGAATCACGTAGTCCCAGACGATCAAGGGCGACTTCGACACTCCTAGTCACGGCTCGAAGGACATGCCGGTTTGGGGTCCGATCTTTGCCTCGATGGGAACGACGAGCGATGGTGTGATGCAATTGCGTATTCGCAATCTGACGAAGTACATCGCGTCGCTGCAGCAGTAAGGCTGTATCAATCACGAGCGACCTCTGAATGCGCCTACGACTCACAGTTGTCATGCCACCCCGTGGCGTCCAACGCCAGTTCGCCTACCCGGTGAGGGGCGGTCCTAAGCTGGGCCGGTTGTGAGCGAAGTCCCTGCGGCGTTTCTCGTACTAATCCAGCACGCAAACCTGGCTGCATGGCATCCCCCGCCTGTGCGGAGGACATCCCGATTATTCGGAGGCTTGTATGAAAAGCAGGTCAATGCTGGCAAGTAGCATAATCGTGCTTGCATTGTTCATTCTCTCGTTCGCGCAGCAAAATAGCAGTGCGCAAGCAATGGCGACCGGGGACGCCTTCCTGAAGCAGGCGGCGGAGATTAATCTTGGCGAGGTACTCAAGCAGAAAACCGCGGAATGAATAACCATTCTGAGTATCTATTCCAATACGCTCCGAGCCAAAGTTCCAAGCCATTTCCTACTCCATCACTCGAGAGAAAGCTCCTATCTACACCATGGGATCTGCCGACGTGCGCGCCTACAGCTGTAACAAACGCGGCATCGCAGGCTCCCTCATCTGGGTCAACTTTGACCGTCGCGCTCTGCTCAACCTGTTCTGGAATGCCGGCGCCACCTTCCTGGCCGACGCCGACGAGATCCGTCCCCAGTACCAGAACAGTGAAGATGCCAGCGCAGTCTTCGCCTCTTCGCTGACCCGCGACATACCCGTCTTGCCTGTACAGGATTGATAGCTATGTTTGATTAACAGCTTTCAATGAGATTCTGCCGGTGTAGCGGGGTTCGATCGATGACGAGGGTGATTTTTTTGGCGGGGAGAACATGGTTCGTTCTGCTGGCAGGGTTGTTCTTGTGCTCCCTATATTTATAGACATTGTTGTCTTAGAAGCTTCTGCTTTGGCTGAGGAAGATGATAAAGATAGAAACTCAGTTGAGAGAGAACAGGATAGTCAGGATAGGAACAGGAGATATCGTCATTTCTGTCCCCGGCCGCCGATTCTCACCAATGCGAATCTCCTCGCCAAACACCTCATGCAGCTTGGGTTCAGTGCTCGATGTGGAACCATGGGTGGGTGATGACCTCGCCGAGGATCAGCAACAGAGTGGCCACCGAAGTGGCCAGTTGTATCCACCTCGCGCGGCGTTGCCGGGAAGTGAGCGGCTGCAGGCGCCACTGCGCCGCCGGGTTGCGGCGAATGCGATCCTCGTTCCAGAGCAGAAGCAGGTTGAGCGCCGCGAGAAGACCGGCAATCCACAAGATGGGGAGGCGCACCGCGTTGCGGTGAAATCCGTGTGCCGGACCAGCTGCACCGGCTGCCAGCAGTGACGTCATGCCGAGCAGCACGCGCACGCCGCTGAGCGCTACTGCTGCGACGCAGATCGACTCCACGGCCGCCATCGCCAGTGAGGCCCAGCCAATCCAGACGCCTCGCAATCTTCCCACGCCTCACTCTCCGGTCTCGAACTGTATCCACACTCGGCTACGTAGTATCCAGCAGCAGAGGTTCGCAACAATCGACAGCAATCACGCGCGGTTTCGCTAGGAGCCACGTGTTCAACACAGCGCCCCGCTCTCGAGCGATACGCGTCTGCGAATCGACCGGTGTCCCGACCTATTCCGGGCTCCGTCGCATCCATCGATTCCTGCAGTCGGTTGTGCAGGCGCTCGCCAAAGTTTACCGGAATCTCAAAGGTCCGCGCGTCGCCCACCAGCACCAGAATGTTGCGCGTCGAGTCCATCACCGCCGAGCAGTAGCGGCAATTCGCAAGGTGACGTTCAATGGCCTCGCGCACTTCCGGTGTCACCGATCCGTCGATGTAATCGGAGACCTGCGCCCATACGTGTTTGCAATCGATCTTCATCTGCCACCAGCTTTTCGGGTCAGCCAGCCCATCAGTCCGCGCTGCTTTGGCGCTAACTGGGGCGCCAGCAGCTTCTGCATCGACAGCCGCGCGCGGAAGAGTCGAACCTTTACCAGTCCTTCGTTCACTCCGGTTGCCGCGGCGGTTTCGGCAATGCTCATGCCCCTCACGTCGCGCATGATCAGGACTTCGCGGTGCTCTGGCGAGAGCTTGGCCATCGCCTCCTGCAGCGCCTGCCGCAGCTCCTTGCGCTCCAATTGCTCCGAGGGAATGTAGCGCCAGTCGGCGAGCACCGAGGGCGTGTAGTCGCCCTGCGCTTCCTCGCGATCGTCCAGAGAATCGAGCTGATCGCCCTTCGTCTGCCGATAGCGGCTGCGCGCTTCATTCAAGGTGATCGCCATCAGCCAGGTGCTGAACTTCGCGTCGCCGCGGAAATGCTTCAGTCCCTTGTAGGCCTTGATCACCGCCTCCTGCGCAATGTCTTCGGCGTCGGCCTCGTGCTGCACGATCGAGTAGGCGGCCACGTACAGCCCGCGCTCGTAGGGGCGGATCAGTTCGTGAAACAGCTCGCGCTCTCCGGCCAGGATGCGGGCAATCATGCCGGCCTCACGCGCCGCGGTCGTCCGCGGCTGCGGCCATCCGTTCCCGTCTCTGTCCGACGCTGAATTCACGCACCTGCCCTGGAGCGCCGAACGCAATCATCCCTGCTAATCAGAAGACCCGAATACTCCCTACAAAGTTACAGCGGCAAGGAAATTAATCATGAAAAAGGATTTTCATCTTGCGCTGTAACTTTCCGATCCTCCATCGAGTCACATGGGCGTTACCAGGCAGTTCCAGCCAGCCGGTAGCAGCCGGTCGCCAAACAACCAACCACAACTTATCTGAAAGGGAAAACTCCAATGACCAAAGCTACGATGAAGTCTCTGCTGATGACCGCTGCCATGTCCGGCCTGCTGACCGGCGCCACCACGACGGTCTCCGCCGCCACCATCACCAACAACTCCGGCGCCAACCAGCATCACGCCGCGCCCTGGGCCTGTCTGCCTCGTCCAGCTTCGACGAACCACAAGACCGAGAAGCACGCCTGTAAAGGCCAGAACTCCTGCAAGGGCAAGGGCGGCTGCAAGTCGGGCGACAACGGCTGCAAAGGCCAAGAACTCCTGCAAGGGCAAGGGCGGATGCGCCACCGACGGCTCCAAGAAGGCGGTTTAGAGCAGCGCTCGACAGCACATGCGGGGACCGGCGTGGCCCGGTCCTCCTGATTCCTCTATCGAAAGGCATACTCATGCCGGCCAATCGATTCAACGGCTTCACCGAATACGGAATTGGAATTGGTCTTCGCGTTCCGCACTACCAGCACATTCTTGAGAAGAAGCCGGTAGTGGACTGGTTTGAAATCATCTCGGAAAACTACATGATCGACGGGGGCCGTCCGCTCGCCATCCTCGACCAGATACTCGAACAATATAAAGTAGTGCAGCACGGAGTCTCGATGTATTTTGGCTCGCCGCAGCCACTCAATCGCGAGCACCTCAAGCGCCTCAAGTCGCTCGTCCGCCGCACCGGAACTCCATGGCTCTCCGACCATCTCTGCTGGGGCAGCGTCGATGGCCGCTACACTCACGACCTGCTTCCGCTTCCCTACACATGGGAGGCCGTCGAGGTTGCCGCGGCCAACATCCGACGCGTGCAGGACTACGTCGAAGTTCCCGTTGTCCTTGAAAACGTCAGCAGCTATGCTGAATTTCATGACTCCGAGATGACCGAGTGGGAGTTCCTCACCGAGGTCGTCGAGCGCGCCGACTGCGGCATTCTGCTCGATGTCAACAACATCTACGTCAGCTCCATCAATCACGAGTTCGACCCAGCTGAGTACGTGGACTTCATCCCCGCCGAACGTGTAGCGCAGATGCACATTGCCGGGCACTCGCGCTACGAGCGCTTCATCCTGGATACGCACGATCATCCCGTCATCGATCCCGTATGGAAGCTCTACGAGCGCGCTCTGGCGCGCACCGGCCCTACCGCCACCCTGCTTGAGTGGGACGACCGCATCCCGCCCTTAGAAGAAGTTCACAACGAAGCCCTGAAGGCCCGGAAATATCTCGACGCTGTTACCGCCGCCGCCGAAGAGCCGCAACTCGCTGGAGCGCCCGCATGACCGCCCTGCTCGACTTTCAGCGCACTCTCGCCCGCGCCGTCATGCAGCCGCTCTCAACGCGCGGCAACATGAAGCGGGGCAGCCGCGACGGCGTTGCCCTCGTGATACCCAACTCACGCCTCACCGCTTTCGAGCGCCTTGAGATCTATAACCGCTCTTACTGGTCGCGCGTGCTCGATGCCTTCAGCGAAGACTTCCCCGGAGTCCGCGCCCTGCTCGGAGCCAGGCGCTTTGACCTCCTCCGCCGCAGTTACCTGCACGACTGTCCCTCGCAGTCCTTCACCATGCGCAATCTCGGTCAGCATCTTGCCGAGTGGATGGCCGCACACCCCGCGCTCGTCGGCCCCAATTACACCATCGCCCTCAGTATGGCCAAGCTTGAGTGGGCAGAGATCGAATCCTTTGACGGCGCCGAGCATGAGCGCCTCACCCCCGAGGACATCGCCTCAATCGATCCCAGTTCTTCGTTGCAACTCCAGCCGCACCTGCGCATTATCGAGGCCGCACACGCCGTCGATTCCCTCGTGTTGGAGATTCGAGAATCAGCCAAGCGCCGCGCGGGTGCCCCAGGAGCCCTCACGCAGAAGCGCATCGAGCGCGCCAAATCCGCGGCCCCCGTCTATCTCGCCATCCATCGCTTCGAACTCATCGTGCACTACAAGCGTCTCGACTGCGAGATGTTCCGCTTGCTCAACTCCCTCGCTACTGGCGCAACCATCGCTGACGCCATCGGCTTCGCCTACTCCGCTTCGCCGCTCACCGCGGAACAATGCCGGCAACATATCCAGGACACTTTCACGCTGTTCGCCGCGCTCGGTTGGTTCTGCAAGCCCAGCCCGCCGGCCAACTAGGAGCCAACATGACCTTCCTCATCCGCACTTTCACCAAAGTTAACGGCTGGCTTACCTCGATCGGCACCTTCGCGCAGTCGCCCCTTCTTCTCTTCGTGCGCCTTTACTGGGGAGTGCAATTCATGCAGACGGGCTGGGGAAAGCTGCACAACCTCGCCCAGGTCACGCAGTTCTTCACAACGCTTGGCATTCCCGCGCCCGGCCCCACCGCGCTCTTTGTCGGCTGCGTGGAGTTCTTCGGCGGACTCTTGCTCATCCTCGGCCTTGCCTCGCGCCTCACCGGCCTGGTGCTCACCGGAAACATGTTCGTTGCCTATCTCACTGCCGATCACGAAGCCCTACTCTCGATCTTCAGGAATCCCGGAAAATTCTACGGCGCCGATCCCTACACCTTCCTCTTTGCCGCCGTGCTCATTCTCATCTTCGGCTCCGGATGGATCTCCCTCGACACTTTCCTCGCACATCGCTACTCACCGCAGTGGTCTGCACTAGCGAGTCCCTCTCCTTCAAGTCACCTCAATGCTGAGTGAGGTTGCGAATTCGTTATCCCGCCTTCGTTCTACTCTCTGGTGATTCGGATAGTGGCGCAATGCGTTTCGCAAACCTTTCGAGCGCAGACGGCGAAGCGATCAACAAGAGGCGATCTCCCTCCAGCAGAGTTCCGGAACGAGGTATCAGGACTTTGTCTGAGCGCAGGACTGCCGCAATCTCGAATTCGTCTTCGTTCAAATCGTGGTAAAGCTCTCCAATTGACTTGCCTAGATAGGAGCTATCGCCGGGTAACGGTACCAGAGTCAGTTGTTTGTCGGCGGGCAAATCGAACTCTACCCCTGACTTCAGAAGGCGTACCAGATCAATGTGGCCGAGTTTATCGACCAGCGGTACCGTTTCTCTGCCGAGCAGGCTGAGTGCTACCTGAATATGTTCCAAATAGTGCGCTGGCGAGTCTTGTCTCGTAGCCACCTGCCCTTCGTACAAGCTGCGGTATTTGAAGAAAGAAGAGAGTCTACCCTGGAGTAAATAGCTGAGCATTACCGCCGTTCCCGCGGGCACAAGCAGGTGATAGCCGGCGGCCATCTCGGTGACCATCAACATCGTGGCGACTGGAACCCGCGCCGCGGCCCCGAATACGGCCGCCATTCCGACGATGACAAACTCGGCTGATGGCTGGTGGAATATTGCCGCAAAGCCTCCCCCTAGCATGGCACCGATAAAAAGAGAAGGTGCAAAGACACCGCCGGAACCGCCAGAGGAGACTGTGAGCGAGAAGGCGGCAATCTTTGCGAATACCAGTATCAGAAGTAGCTGAACTGCTAGGTGACCATCGATCGCCTGCTGGATCCAACCGTAACCACCTCCCAATACCTGTGGAAACTTTAAGGCCAACACTCCCACGCCCAGGCCCCCAAGTGCTGGCTTCGTCCACACAGGAATCGGCAGAGCGCGAAAGACATCGCGCACTCGATAGAACACGACCGGTAACAAAGTCGCGATTATGCCGCTAGCCACTCCTAGCACGGCGTACCATGCGTAATCCGACAATGCGGGGATCGGGATGACCGGAAGCCGAAACAGGGGTTGAAAACCGACAAAAAGGCCGTTCACAGCATAGGCAACGGCTGACGAGACCATCGTGTACAGAAAGGCTCCGAGTTCGAACTCCATATTTCCGTACAGCACCTCAATGGCGAATACGGCTGTCCCCAGTGGAGTACGAAAGATGGCAGAGAGTCCGGCGGCCATGCCGATCAGCACTAGCAGCCTACGCTCTTCTTCGGTGCGGTGCGCTAGTGTGGCGTAGATCGAAGCTAGACCCGCAGCCGTAAGTGCAATGGGTCCTTCTCGTCCAGCAGCACCGCCGGAGCCGATAGTAATTGCCGAGGCTAGTAGCTTAACCGGCGGCACTTGCGGCCGGATTAGACCCTGCTTGCGATGATATGCGTCCACCACAGCGTCAGTTCCATGACCCTCGGCTTCGGGAGCGAAGCCGTAGACCAGAGCACCAGACAACAGACCTCCGAGTGTGGTGACAAGCGGGATGAGCCAGAGACCGTGCGGACCGATTGCCTGCGCCAATGAACCGCTCTCGGACAATCCTGGCGGGCGGTAGCCGGCGAGCGTGTAGAGAAAGAAATGGTTACAAATCCGTAGCACCCACATAAATAGCTGCGCGCTCAATGCGCCAATCACGCCGAGGAAGACTGACTCAATTAACAGCGTTGGCTCGCCTTCCTTTATCAAAGTGTCACCTCCATTTCAGCGGACAGTTCATCCAGCACTGCTGCTTGCGAGAGTCTCGGCAACCTAACCACGTTCGTATGATTCCCTTTAGCAGGACATTGTTGGATCGGACAGGGATTCGCCGGGACGGCTCTTCCCGAATGGCTCTGTTCCTGTGCACAGAAGTGCTGCTGGTGAAAAATCGGGCTGACAAATCCCAGGACCGCAGGCACTTGCTGAGGATGACAACAACACGGCGGTCTTGCCGAGTATAAGCGACCTCTGATGCACCGAAGGCATCGAAATTACTGCAAGGCCTATCCGGAGGACGAATCCAATGAGCACCGCCGAACAGCACTGGATTCCTCGGATTTCGTTTCAGAACATTTTGTTCGCAATGGACTTGTCACCAGGCTCGCTGCGAGCGTTTCCATTTGCGACTAGCATCGCACGTCATTACGGCGGCAAGGTCTTCCTCGCACACATCGTCGCGGACGAAGACTACGATCCGCTTCAGCCCGGCATCGCGAGGAATGCTGGATAAGTTGGAGGCGGAGGTCGAAGAGGGCTTGATGAATTTGCCCGGCGGACTCCGCGACTTACCTCATGAAGTGCTGATCGATCATGGCAGCATCAGGGCAAAGCTGTTGGATGCGGCAAGCACGATGCGAGATTGATCTGATCGTGATTGGGACGCACGGCTGGCAAGGAATCAAGAAATTATTGACGGGTTCGATTGCGGAAGAAATTGCCTATCTGGCGACGAGGCCCGTGCTGACGGTGGGACCCAAGGTTTCGCGCTCGTGGGACTTCAGGCGAGTCCTCTACGCAACGGACTTTTCGGCGGCAGCGGCACACGCGATGCCGTACGCCTCATCGCTGGCGCACACCTATGATGCCTCCATGTTGCTGCTACACGTGAACGAATGGACGAGTGAGGAGCCACCCGTAGCAGCAGCGCCTAAGACCTTCGAATTTCTGCGCGAACAGATACGCAGGCAAGGCTCCAAGGGTTCCGCAGAAGACTGTGAAGTCGTGGTCGAGTTTGGATTGCGCAGCGAACGTATTCTGGCACGTTGCGGCAACTCGCGAAGTTGATCTCATCGTTATGGGATTGAATTGCAGCACGGGAATCAGGGCTCGAATTGCGGCTCACCTGCCGGGGTCAACGGTCTTACGATGTTATCTCCGAGGCTCGCTGCCCGGTTTTGACCGTGCCTTACGCAGGATAGCCCCTTCACGTTCAAAGACACAGGCTTTGGCGTCATCATCTATTCTTCTCCATATTCGCGATAGCGCTTGAGTACATCGGCTTGGGAAATTACTCCTTCTAGTTTGCGGAAGTCGGCGCGGCTGACGACCGGCACGAGGGGCCAGCGATCCACGTACCGCAGTGCCATATCCAGCGGATGATCGGGATGCAAGAAAGGAATCTTGCGGCTGGCCAGAACCGAGGCTCAGGGTGAGACCGCCTTTGCCCTCCTCGACCATGGCTTTCGAGTTCCTGCTCTGGTGAGACTGCTCCACGCGGTGGGATCCAATCGAACGAGTAGAACATCGGCTGAATTCTGATCCGTGCGCTGCAAGGCATGATCGAGCAATTCCTCTGCGTCCAGCACCTGGCCTGTTGGCGGGCGCATCGCGTCCTCCACGCGCAGGATACCTTCTTCCCGCTGCTCTTCCATGGAGGGCAGATCCAGGCCGTCCTGGCGGGTGAGCACGTCGAAGATCGCCGTGGGCTGCAAGGCGCGTGCAATCGCGTAGGCGATGGTGTTGGCCACGATGACGGGAACGATGATGGAGTAGTTTCCGCTGACTTCGAGAACCATGAAGACCGAGGTCATGGGAGCGCGCAGGAAGCCGGCAAACAGTACTCCCATGCCCACCAGAGCGTAGGTTCCCGGTGACGCGGCAAGGTGGGGCAGAAGATGCATGTTCCGCGCCGCCTACGGATGCACCCAGCATGGCGCCGATAAACAACGTTGGGGCAAACATGCCACCGGGAGTGCCGCTGACGAAGGAAAGCAGGGTGGCAACGATCTTGAGTCCGGCGAGGATGGCCAGCATTTGCCAGGTGAACTGGCCGTGCATGGCTTCGTCCATGTACTCGTAGCCGGCTCCCATGACCTGCGGCGCACCCAGGACACCGATGAGTCCGATCAGCAGACCTGCGACGGCGGGCTGAAAATACTGGGTCCAGCGCGGCAGCGCCTTGAGCCGGGGACGCAGCACGCCAATGCCGGCGGAAAACGCCACCGAAGCCAGACCGCCGACGACCCCAAGGATGGAATAGGCGATGAGTTCCGAGGGATGCTGCAGTTGCACGGCGGGGATTCTGAAGAGCGGCTCGGAGCCGAGAAACCAGCGCATGACCACGACGCTGGATACGGCGGAGAGAACTACCGAGCCGAGGATGCCGGCGGTCCAGCGGCCGATGACCTCTTCGATCACGAAGAGTACGGCCGAGATCGGCGCGTTGAAGGCGGCGGCCAGTCCGGCGGCGGCACCAACGGGCGCGATCAGGCGCATTCGCTCCCTGGATAGATGCAGGCGCCGGCCGAGGGCAGAGGCCATGCAGGCGCCGATCTGCAGCGATGGATCTTCGGGCCCCAGGGAGTGTCCGGAGCCGATGGCCAGCGCCGCCGTGATGAACTTGCCGACGGCGGTGCGGAAGGGAATGTAGCCGTCGTAGATGTAGAGCGCGGCCTTGGTTTGATTGACGCCGCTGCCCCGCGCCCGCGGAAAGACGATGAATGACCAGCACGGCGATGACCAGGCCCGCGAGGCTGGGCGCCAGCAAGAGCCGGATTGGCGAGAGCGTGTATCCCGATCCCAGGAGATAGATGCGGCACCACTCGATGGCGAAGCGGAAGCAGACGATGGCGAGTGCGGAGAAGACTCCGATGAAGACCGATAGGATCAGGAAGAAATGCTCTTCGCGTAAAACGGCCGCAGAAGAGTTCCGGAAGCGCGCTCCGGGAGCGGAGCCTCAATCGGCGAGATGGGCGAGATGTCCACGCTAGTTCCCTTCATGCAATTTTGAGATCAGCAGTAGTGCCATGTCCGTCCCGGTTGGAGCTCCGCAATCGACATTGGCTTTGCGCTCGATCTCAAACACCAGGTCCATCGCCGTCTCTACCAATTCCGGATTCCGCCGCAGACCTCTCTCTGTAATCTGCGGCTTCATCTTCGTCCAATTCTCGGCAAGGCTCTGCTGCGAGCCTGGAGACGAGACAGGCCCGTTCGAATTGCCGGCAGCGGCACAGGACTTGACCCGCTCACCTGCTGCTGCAAAATCCTCGATGACAATCCTGTTTCTCTGGGCAAACGGGATCTGTCGCCGGAAAGGATCCATGCGCAGTACCAGTGCCGTGTCTTTGAGCTGGTCAGCGAGTTGCGCATCACCGGGATTGGCTGATCACCGCGGCCTGAAGATACCGCTCGGCCTGTGCGTAGCGGCCCAGTTCGAAGGCCGCCCGTCCAGCGCCCGCCAATGCTGCCGGGTTTTGAGGCTCTGACTTCAGGCTCAGGCTGTACTCGGCAAGCGCATGTTCGTAGTCCCGCGCCTGGCAAAAAGAGCTCCCCGACGCGCGTGTGCTGCGATGGATCGTCAGCCAAATTTGCTGCAAGCGCGATCAACTCAGACTGTGCCTGTGTCTTGGCATTGGTGCCCAACAGAAATTCAATTAGCTCCAGGCGTGTGTCTCGGCGTTCGACCTCCTGATCGCCGGGCCAGGTGGCGTAGATCGCATTGTGATAGTAACGAAGAGCCTGTTCGGTTTCTCCATTTTGCACGGCGATGCGCGCGAGTTCGAGGTTCACCAGCCCATTCTCAGGCTCCCGTTCCCACAGGTTGACCAGGTAAGCATGGGCTTCACTGGTCCGCCTCAGGCCGATCAGCGCCTCGGCTAGGTTGAGCTGATAAGCGTAGTTGTCACGCGAGTATAGCAACGCAGTTCGGAAGTCGGACACGGCCGGTTGGAAGCGCTGTTGCTTGAGGTCTATGGTACCGCGAGTAAACCATCGGCTTCCGAGAGACTCCTGCTGGGCATGAAAAACATGGGACAGTCCTGTCACAGCCAGGAAAAACACTAGCGCCAACACTGAGAGCAGCGTCAGGATCACAGGCTCTCGGGCGAGATAAAATCGGCGACCTGATCATTTTCCCCGGTGATGGCGGTCTCTCCTTGCAATTTCGACGTAACAGAATCTCCGTTCATGATGCTGGAGTTGAAAACTGATCAGGCAGAACCGGAAGAACCGCAGTGTTGATCGTGGCGGGATCGTCTCGAAGCTTGATGTACAGAACCGTTCCAGTCGGGCGCGGCACCGTGAGGCTCGTGTCGGCAAAGCCCGAAGGCACGGAGACCGCGTGCGTGAAGTCCGGATCCGAGGCAATCGAGTCGATCAGATAGAGCAGGTCTCCGCTCAGCGTGCATTGTTTCTCAGGATCATCCGGGCAGCGCACTTCTTTGAGATGTGGAACCCGGACAAGATGGGCGAGCGGTTGCCAGTCACCCGCCGTGCCATCGGCGGCCACGGGCCTGAATTGAAGCGATCCAAAGGCAGAGTCGCCGAAGCTCTTGAGCGGATCAAGAACAGCTACCGCGGTCTGCGAATCCTGCAATGAAAGATTCTTGTCTGCCAGACTCAACACGGTGTGGAAGGAGCCATCGGCGCTGGCAACTTCGATCTTCTCGTCGTGCGGAAATTTGGCGGGTATCTCAGATTTCACGAAAAAACGAGATTCGGCCATCCAGCGGCAGGTCGTCCGGGCTTCCCAGACGAATCGCGGATTGAGCAACCTGAATGCGCTTGCTGATGAGAGTCAGCTTTGGGCGCTGCGGCTCAACCGTGGTCTGCAAGTTTCAGCACGCGTCCATCTTTCAGGTTCACCTGGGTCGTGAGCTTTTGCTCTTCCTGAAAACCCGATGCTGGCACATCCTGCGCCAGCAGACTCAACTCATCCAGCTTTCCGACTCGGGTCAAACTCGCCGGCAGAAAGTGCGCGCCGTTGACTTCAAGGCTCGCAACCAGGTCGAGCCGGGCGCCTTTCAGCACTCCTTGCTGGTCGCCGGCATGAATTGTGAAATGGTCGAGATGGCCCTCCTCGGCATAAGTGTGCAGAGGTACATCGATTGGCTTCGTCAGCCGCGAACTGTTTTACCGTCAGCGTCGCGGTGCCCGGCTCGACGTCTGCCAAAGACACCTTCACTTCGATGTCATCCGGCGCAACCATCTTCCAGCTTGTCTTGGCGGGTTTGTCATGCTGATTCTTGACGCTGATTTCTTGCACGCAGGCAGCAAACTTCGGAATGCAGATGGAAGGTGTCTTCGCGGCCGACGACGAGAGCGTTCTCGTCCTCGGCAGAAAGGCTCCCAGTGAGCAGCGGCCGGAGCGTTTCTCAGGTGGAAGGTCGGACCTTCAAAGCTCTCAAATCCCCAGCTTCCGTGCAGAGTGCCGCTCGCGTCCGGACCGAGTTCCTCCAACTTCGGAATGCTCCCATCCACCACGAATCCACCGCGCGACGGATCTGGCTTTACCGGAAGATTCACGCTCTTTCCTGCCTTGTTCTGAACGTGGAGCGTGAAACCATGCGCGAGTTCAGTCGCAAAGACCAACGGGGCGCCATCCGCCGCCAGGGCGAGCGATGGATTCTGCGCGCAGTACACCTGCTTTGGCTCAACTGGGGTAAGAACGGGGAGGGAGGCCGGTTTTACCGGAGGCAGGGCAACGACCAGCACAGATTTCGGCTTGTGAAACGATGGCGGATTGTTGAGCTTCAGATTCAACTGCTCCCTTTCGTGGCAACGCCAGTGCCGGAATGTATTGATACTGGGCGGTATGGAGGTTTTCCATCACCTTCGCCATGTCGACAACCACGCCGATATAGGGACTGTAGGCTCCACCGCCACCCTGTGGCGTCGCACTCACAGCTCCCAGCAGATCGACCTCTGGTCCAGAGGACAACGGCGCCAGCATGGATTGTCCATGCCCGTCGTCCAGGACCATTTGATCGGAGCTCTGCATCAGGCACGGCGCCTGCTGCTCGCGGCTTGTCAAAACATTGCTCATTAACCTTGATTTTCAAACTGCGCGCGAGCAGCGTGGAACGCTCATGGAGTGCTTTTGGATCCTTTGCCGAAACATCGCCAATCGCATTCAAATACTTGTCGACGCGCAAACGGCTCTGACTTGCGAGATTCAAGTCCTGTGCGGCGCGCACAAAGGCTCCCGGCTTTCCCTGGACCGCCGAGCGCAGCGTGCTGAAGTCGCCTCCAGTCTGTGGAGCGAGGAAGAACAGAGCCTGCTGGGCATGCTCGGGAACGGTAACAACAATGCCTTCTTCGCGTACCTGCCGCGTCCATGTTTCGGCTTTTGTGAACCAGTTGTCCGGTGGCGGATTGGTGGCTCCTTGAAGAAATGCAACGACCAGCAGGTAGTGTACGGACTCGTTATCGGGAAACGCAGGGTGAATCCAAAGCCTGTCGCCGGGTTGCAAATTGGGTACTTCGGAGATTGGCAGAGTTTCGCCCGCTCGCGTTACGTTCACCTCTATCCGCGGCCCGGAAAGGTCGAATGAGCTATCGGCGTATGCAAAACAACCCGGAACGAGAAAAAGAACAAGTAATAGGCAATGAATTCGCGATAACCAATGCTGTACTCCTTTGTGCACACACAGCCATACCTGACACTGACGAACTATTCTTTCATGCGTTAGCTTGCGCGTTCATCCAAATCCAACAACACCTGCCGGAGATGGTCGCTCGTCCGAAACAGCAGAGTGAGGGCCTGGGGGATAGGCCCTCACTCGCTACTCCCTGTCCGTTACTGGTCGAGCGAGAAGTGTGCGCGGCGATTCTGCTGCCAGCACGTCTCGTTCTGTTCAGTGCAGAAAGGCTTCTCTTTGCCGTAGCTGATGGTCTTGATCCGGTCGCGAGCAATTCCGAGCTTTACAAGCTGGTCGCGAACCCCATTGGCACGGCTCGATCCGAGCGCCATGTTGTAGTCCTCCGAACCGCGCTCATCGCAGTGTCCGGAGATTAGGACCTTGTAGCTCGGGTGGGCAGCCAGGAAATCCGCATCCGCCTTGAGCACGGCTGCGTCGGCTGGTCTCACGTCGTATCTGTCGTAGTCGAAGTAGATGTCTTTCACATTCCGCTGAAACAGCTCCAGATCCGAAGGCCCTGCTTGAACCGCCACAGGTGGGGGCGGCACCGTAACAGTCACACGTGCGGTCGCCTGGATCGTACCTCCCGGACCCTTGGCGGTCAGTGTGTAGGTCGTCGATTCCGATGGGGCAAGGCTCTCGGTCCCGCTGAGAGCGACCGCTCCGATCGGGTCAATGGTTACATCAGTGGCGTTCTGCGTGCTCCAAGTCAGTTGCACGGACTGGCCGCGCTGCACATTGGAAGGCGACGCGCTAAATGTAGCGGTTGGTTTTGCCGGAGGCGGCGGAGCCTGGGGTGGGGCAACCGGGACCGACTTTTTGTGGCAGGCGCCGAGTAATAAGATCGCGGACAGGACGAAAGACAGACCTGCAAAGCGCAGGAAACGAGCATTCATACACTCCTCCTTAGGGGAAGCTGGAAATACAAAGTGAAATCAAAAGTCAGATGGAAACGGCGAGGTTGGGTCTAACAGCGGAGAGCGAGAAGCGCAGGATCGTGGTTCATCTGGACGGCAGTTCCCATCGTAAAGCGCAAATAGAGAACGCACCGTCGAAGAGCAGCCACCAGCAAAGCCGCACTCATTGCAGCAAACAGACCGCGGGCAGCGGCCAAGGCGCGAAATGCGGTTGCAGGCCCATTGGTAACGCTGAATGGTCCGGAGGGGGCAGGGAAAAAGAAGACAAGAAGAATACCCAGCATCGCCATCAACGCAAACGCGCCAGTCCGGGACACCATTCTCATCGCTCACTCCCAACAATGATATTAAACAGACTATCCTTGAATTGGAACCAGAGTTTCAGGAATTTCCCCGAATTCGCAAAGTCTGGCAACCGAGTCTGCCCCCAACCTTTCTGGATCTCGCAACGCGCTTACGCACTGGTCATCGTATTGCCTCGGCGGTTAAATACGGAGAACACTAGACGTTCACTGTCTGAGGTGAAGAAGTCGCCGGAATGCGGCACCTGCTCGATTCCGGCAGGCGACTGGAGAGCTGCTCTTGGGGGCTCTCGATAGACTAGTAACGGGAAACGCCGATCTCAACTGCGACGCGGTCCCGAAGCCAGGATCAACAGATGAATGACGGGACTCTCACATTCTTGCGACGCGCTAAAGCCAGTTTCACAGGGCCATTACAGGGCCAATAAGGATTCCCTACGGCTCTTTTCAATAACTTACAGCGCCACCCGTGTTCTCTAACTGCATGATAATACGTTGCTTACAGCTCTCATAACCCAAAGGTCGCAAGTTCAAATCTTGCCCCCGCAACCAAAACCTTACTGATTCTAAACGGCTTCCGTGAACTTACCGGAGGCCGTTTCCCTGTCTGGTGGCCACTTAGGCAAATCTTGGGCAAAGAATTCCTTGTCCAGAAGTGCTCCAAGCTTCCCTGCTACCTCAATATCGTCGGCTCTGACGATGTGCGTGTACCTCATTGTTGTCTTCGCGTCCACATAACCAATCCGCTCTTGGCGGACGGCCATCGTGGCGTGTAGCGAGTCAAGCATTGTGGCATTCCCGTGACGGAAGGCGTGGGCTCTCCCGTCGAGCCCCAACTCCTTCAGAATCGGTTGTTGATTTTGCTTCACGAAGTTGTCAGGCTCTTTCCCGCTCCCGGTAAACACATTTATATTGTCCCGGAGGTCGGCGTGGGCTTGTGGCTGAGGTCACCATGAAAAAATCTGGTCTTCCGCCAGTACTTGATCGAAACACTGAGGTTCTCATTCTCGGGAGCTTGCCGAGCGACATCTCCCTCTCAAAGGGAGAGTATTACGGGAATCCGGGGAATGATTTCTGGAAAATACTGACCGAGGTCGTAAGCCAACCTTTGACCGCTCTACCCTACGATGGACGACGGCAAATTCTGTTGGCCAACAAGATTGGGCTTTGGGACGTCTATTGCCATTGTGTTCGACCCGGAAGCATGGACAAAGACATCACCGAAATGGAACGGAACGACTTCCGGACGCTCAAGACTGACGCTCCAAAGCTAAAACTGGTCTGCTTCAATGGCAAAGAAGCAGGAGAGGCGAAGGAAGATGTACGCCGCCTCGGATACGGCATAGAGGTTCTTCCATCATCTAGCGGTGCAAATCGAGCTAATCAAGAAGCACGACTGAATCGCTGGAGGAGTGCATTGCGGCCTTGGGTCTCATCCCCGAACGGCTGGATTTCCTGAGCAAGGTGGCAATTACCGCTTCCGGCCAACCTGCCTTCACCCTGGCCAGTTGCGCGACTTTTTACGGCTCAGTCAATGTCACAAATATTTCCCATATGTACCTTGAAAACATGAACAGAGTAGGTTGCGAACATGAAAATGTCACACAGCACGGTCATCATCACCACGCTGTTCGAAACCATCTCAACATTGCCGCGCATCCGTTTGGCGGTGCCATCCGAGTTCGGCTGCTGACTCGTCATAAAGGGCGTTACCGCCGGGGTTCCCGAAACTGAAGGGGATTGCCTCGCAAATCATCTCGCTCGCTGCCGGCCAGAGTGCGCCTCACTGCTCTGCGTAGCAACTTCGTCGAAGTTTACTCCGCAATCGATAACCCGAGTGTCTACAAATAATGGGGACATCTCCGTATGCTCCATGTTTATCTCCGAGTATCCCTATTTACTCGTGGCGCTCTGAAAGATGGTCAATACAGCTCAGCTTCGGCGCGACGGTTGTGGCATCTTGATGTGGCCTGCAGGAGAGTAGGCAGGCAAGCCGCGGACACTTCTGCCGCGTATTCCGAGGCTTGCTCGTCACGTTGCACACGGTTGTTCGTCACCGCCAGCAGCTAGCATTACTGCGATGCTGAGCGCGTCAGAGCATCGTTCTTCGGATTGAGGAGGCAATGCCATGCCCTCGCCCACCGTTGCGCCCCCAGAAACAGTCGCGCCCGTTAGCGCCGCGCCTACCACTTCCAAACAGCTTCGAAAATGGATTGCACCTCTGGTCCTGGGACTCATACTGCTTCTAATACCTGCGCCTTCCGGTCTGACCGTGACAGCGTGGCATTACTTCGCACTGTTTGCCTCTGTCATTGCCGCCCTGATCACCGAACCGCTGCCAGGTGCGGCGATTGGCTTTATCGGCGTTACGCTCGCTGCAGGATTGTTATTGGTTGGGAAAACTCCGGACGGGGCGATGAAATGGGCGCTCTCGGGATTTTCCAACGATGCTGTGTGGCTCATTTTTGCTGCGAACATGTTTGCGCTGGGATATGAAGCGACTGGACTGGGCCGACGGATCGCGCTGCTACTGGTCAAGGCACTGGGCCGCCGAACCCTCGGCCTGGGCTACGCGATAGCGCTCTCCGATCTATTTCTCTCTCCAGTAATGCCTTCGAACACGGCGCGAAGTGGAGGCACAATTTATCCCATCGTGAAGAACATACCCCCGCTCTACGGTTCGTTTCCCAATGATAACCCGCGAAAAATTGGCGGATACCTGATGTGGACCGGCTTTGCCACCACCTGCGTTACCAGTTCCATGTTTTTGACCGCGCTAGCGCCCAACCTGCTGGCAGTGGAAATTGCGCGCAAGGTTGCACACGTTGACATCTCTTGGGGCATGTGGGCACTGGGCTTTCTCCCGGTCGGGATTCTGTTGTTCGCGGCGACACCGCTGCTTGCCTATTTCCTTTATCCGCCAGAGATCAAGCGTGGCGACGCGGTTGCAAGCTGGGCTGGCAGCGAACTCGTCACCATGGGACGGATCACCCGGAGTGAAGTGACCATGGGCTTGCTGGCTTTGGCGGCGCTGGTGGGCTGGATCGTTGGCGGCCGCTGGATAAGCCCGGTCACCGTCGCTTTGGCCGTAATCTCAGTGATGCTGCTCGCCAAGGTAGTCACCTGGAATGACATCCTCGCCAATAAACAGGCATGGAGTGTCCTGGTCTGGTTTGCGACATTGGTCGCTATGGCAGAAGGGCTCAGCACGGTTGGTTTTCTTGCCTGGTTCGGCTCCAAAGCAGCTACTTACATGACCCGCATTCCACTGGTTCCGATGTTGATCGCCACCGTTGCGGTCTTCTTCATCGTTCACTATCTGTTTGCCAGCATCACGGCACAGGCCACCGCGCTGCTGCCGGTTTTTCTGCTGGCTGTCCTGTCGGTGCCGGGCGTTCCGGCTAAAGCTGTGACTCTGGTGCTGGTTTATTCGCTGGGTTTGATGGGCGTACTTACCCCCTATGCCAGTGGGCCTGCGCCAATCTGGTATAGCAGTGGCTATATCCCCACCAAAGACTTCTGGCGACTGGGCGCCATCATGGGAGCGCTGTATCTGGCGGTGTTACTGGCGATCGGTTTGCCATTTGCAATTCACTTCCTGCACTGACGGCAGGGTTGATTTAATGGCTGGCGCTTCGGGCGGCGAGTTTGAGCAGATTAGGTTATTTTCGGCGGGGACTTCATCCTGGCCGTGCCTTGAGTGGACGACTTGAAGCATCGCAGTCCAGCGCGGGCTAACTCGGGCGATGCGGACGAGCAGCACCGTAGGCGGGTGCCGAATACCCCCAGTGCGCTGCTGCCTGCTCAGGGAGACGCAGGTCAGCTTGCTTTCGCGCTCAACTCAGTTACGGCCTGATGACGATGGTGTCATGATGATGATGGTGATGGTGTCTATGGTGCCGTCCGGCGAATGCTGGCATCGCTGCGCTTAGCAGCAGAACGCCGGTCAGTAGGACAAGCATTATTTTCTTCACGGGAATCCTCCTGGGAACGTTTTCGAGTCTTTAGTCTATTACTAGGCAAGCGACCTTGACGTTCGCAATTTAAGTGTCCCATCACTCGAAGTAGCACGCTGAGCAATCCGATACAGTCGTGACATGTTATCGAAATAAAGATTTGGCCAGCCGTCGATTCGTGCCGCTGACCCAACACGTACCACAGTTATTGGTGACTTCCAATTCGACTATCAACAGAGCGAGTACAACTGCCGCGCGTATCCATGGCACGACCGCGTCTTAGCGTGTGGAATCAAGTGGAGTCTCTGATCCGTACTGAGCTGCCTGCCCAATAGATCCGCCGCCGACTGCGGCGTCACCTCCCACCAGCTCGTGATGCAATCCGTCTAACGCGGAAAACAAACCATGGCAATTCCAGAGAAGGTCAATATTGCTCAGACTTGGGGACGCTCGATAGGTTATACATGAAGATAGTTCTTGAGGCCGTCGAGCACCTAGAGGGAACGTTGACGGAGATCACAAAAAATGAAAATGCGAGTTAGAACGCACCTTGTTACAATCAGCGCTCTGTTGCTGCTTCCGTGGCTGCTCGCGCTTGAATGCAGTTCACAAGTGGCGCCCAAAACGGCCCCGGCAAATGGTACGCCGGCGCCGATCGCCGAGCGACTGCAGGCGATCGCTGCCGGTGGAACGCTGGCTGATCTGCGATGGCCAAACTTCACAGATTATCGTCTACGTGCGCAAGAGCTGTATAAGGCGGTGAACTATGCACCAGTGTGGGTACGGGATGGGCAAGCATCTCCCCAAGCACTGGCCGTCATTGCGGAACTCGTCAGCAGCCAGAAGAGAGGTCTAATCCCGGAAGACTACGACGCATCACGCTGGCCGCAGCGTCTGAGTGCGCTGAAGGCCGCGTCCGGAAACCCGGATACGCTGGCACGCTTCGATGCGGCGCTGACCGTGTGCGCCATGCGGTATATCTCCGACCTGCACGGCGGACGTGTTAACCCAAAGCGCTCAGAGTTCAGCGTCATGATTGATCAGCAGAAGTACGATCTGCCACGGTTTCTGGCCCAGAAGATATTGGCAGCAAACAATGTTCCGGAAGTACTGAGCACAGTCGAGCCCCAGTATACTGGCTACAAACGCACCGAGGTTGCTCTACAAACCTATCTTTCCCTTGCATCCCAAGACCACGACGCGCCATTGCCTGATGTGAAGAATGACCTAGGAATCGGCGAGGCCTATGCAGGGATTGCACAGCTAACACAACACCTGCGATTGCGCGGCGATCTGCCGCAAAGCGCGGTCGTGGATACAAACTCCGGCGTCTTCGATGGACAACTGGTAGAGGCGGTCAAGCATTTTCAATCCCGGCACGGATTGCAAGCGGACGGCATATTGGGCAAGGAAACACTGCGCGATCTGAACACTCCATTGAGCGATCGCGTGCTTCAGTTAGAAGACGCTTTGGAGCGGTGGCGGTGGCTACCGGCAGGCTATCCGCACTTACCAATCGTAGTGAATATTCCAGAATTCCTCTTGCGGACATTTGAGAGCGATCACAAAATCGCCATGCGCATGGAAGTCGTGGTGGGCAAGAAACTGGCTCAGACTCCTGTCTTCGCAAAAGAGATGCAGTATATCGTCTTCCGCCCGTATTGGAATGTTCCACGGGACATTACCATCGCGGAAGTCGTTCCTGACATACGGAAGAACAGTAGATATCTGGCGCACGAGAATCTCGAGATCACCGATCAGGCTGGCCGAGTGGTGACCACGGGAGCGGTGAGCGCTAACATCCTGGCGCAATTGCGGTCAGGCAAGCTCTTGGTGCGCCAGAGGCCAGGACCGACTAATTCGCTCGGGCTGGTGAAATTCATCTTCCCCAACGAGCAGGATGTGTACCTGCACAGCACGCCCGCGCCAGAACTGTTTTCTCAGGCGCGCCGTGACTTCAGCCATGGATGCATACGGGTGGAAAAGCCAGTGGAACTCGCGGCGTGGCTGCTGCAAGATCAGCCGAAATGGACGCAGGAGTCCATCAGTGCAGCCATGAACTCAGGTCCCAATAATCAGCAGGTGAAACTTACCAGCCCCGTGCCAGTGGTGATTGTGTATGTGACTGCGGTGGTTGAGGAAAATGGCGAAGTCTATTTCTTCGACGACATCTATGGGCACGATCGCTTGCTGAATGCAAGGCTAGCAAAGGGACCCCCGTATGACTAATCCCGGATTGACACTACCAACGGCGCACTCGGCCTACGTCCACATGAACAAAATCGGATTTCTCGTAATAGCCCACACCCCCACGCTGCAGGGACAGGGCCGCGTCGCGAACCTCGGCTGTAGGGACTCCCGGAATGCGAATATCAATGGCCTTCGCTTCCATGTGTTGGCTGTTCAGCGCAACGCCGGTTCCGTGTTTGCGGAGATAGCTGTTGCTCGCCGGAGTGCGATAGCCGCATACAATGTCGATTTCGCCGTCGGGGCGGCCTAGCTTAACCAGCAGATCATGCAGGAGATCGAATTCCCTGATGTCATAGTCCTTCACATCCCCGCTGCGGTGATCACGGAGAAAATGGTTCAGCTCCGCTATTGGGCCGGCGAGGTACTGATCACCTATCCGATAGACAAGGTTCAGACGTTCGCCGGTGTGCAGGTGATAAAGACGCAGCCGGTAGGAAACCGAATCTGTTGACGGGCTTGCATCGGCCGCTCGAGCCGTAGGAGTCGCCGACAGCGCCAGGAATGCAATCAGACCAGCAATCAACAGACCCTTGAACCGCGTGTATTTTTTCACCAAAGTACTCCGTACCTCTCCTTTAACTATATGCCTTGCTGCGCAGCGGTTCCAGCAGCGGCGGCAGAACCGTACGCTTGGATGAACGAAACCTCGAAAGTGGAGTGCATTTCTGGCCGGTTCGACTGTCGTGCTTATCGTACGTTCCTGACTTTACCAGCCACCGGCGAGGTTACGTTGGCTTCCATCTTTAACGCTTCTAGTATCCGCAGCAGATCGTTGGGCTGAATTTGCTCTCCGGGACGGCCTCGCCGCGAGGCGCCTTCTCGGCGAGTGCGGGACATGGCGGGATTGTGAGCTCGATTGACCATTCTTCTTCAGCCGCAAATGGCACTCTAGTGGAGACAGATCATTGTGACTACACCCCAGGGTATGCACAGGGGCAATCAGAACAGGAAACGCGTAGTCACCAAAGCCTGCAAGGGATCATTGCCGCGTTCGCAGGGGCTCATGTTCTAAAGCTCCGTTGGTAGCGAGTCGACACTTCATGCAAAATGACGGAGGAATTATATGTCGCAAACCATAGTAGAAAAAGCTGGTGAGCACTTCACTCGGTCCGTTCGCGAGGCTTCTCGTGTATCCGCGGCAATGGCAGACGTGGTCGCGGACGGCGTGGAAGTAGCCAAGCGCGCAGCCAAGCAGGGCGGCGACGCTGCCGAGGACTTTGTGAATGATTCCGCTCGGCGCATCCAGCGAAATCCACTGGTCACAGTTGCAGCGACCTTGGTTACAGGTCTTGCGGTGGGGATGCTGGCGGGATTGTCGATGCGGCGAAGGTAAGGCGCACTCTCGCGAGGAACGGAAAGAGTTAACAAGCTACAACTTTCTCGGCCATATAGATTAAGAAAAGCAAGAGGTCGCGGAACAAACTATGAGCATGGGGCGTACATCACCACCAGAGGGTGATTGCCCATGCCGAGATTTCGCACCACGAGCACGACGGTCTTCGCCGCGTGCTCTCTATACAAGCCGTGCGGACGCGCTCGGCTATGCGTCCAGACTTTGTACGCCCCCGTCGCAATGACGGTCGCCGTCGCCTCTCCACGCCTTACCACGCTCCGGCATGTGTTTACCCGCACTCCAGTTTCGACTGGTACGGATTCGCCGAGAAGCATTGTCGAGCAGGTTCGATCCACTGATCAACTTTATGTCTGCTAACCACGCCACTATGTGGAGGCAGCGGCGCAATCAGTATTCCAACGCTTGCTGTTCAGATGCCGATTAATAGTACGAAATTGCCAAAGAGAGTCGTGTACTAAAGTTACCCCTGGGCGCGCTCCACAGGAACCGAAGTGAGCAATGTTGGACAGTCTGCATTATCCAGAGCAGCTAATATCGCATCTGCAACGAGGAACTTCGGTCACTGGCCGACAAGAAGAGGCGCGAATGAGGACGAACAGTAATTACATGATCTGTTTCACGGCACTCCTGCTACTTGGTTTCGCTACGGGATGCTGTAATCCGAACAAGAACCCGAGTGCGGGGCCCGGTGCTCAACAAACGCCGCCTACTGTGACGTCTGTAACTCCAGCCGACGGCAATGTAGCCGTTTGTCCCAGCAGCACCATTGTCAGCGCAACCTTTAGTAAGGCGATGAATCCTGCGACGATCAACAAGTCTACGTTTACGGTCACCGGACCAGGTGGCGCGAGCGTTGCGGGGCAAGTCACATACGCATCGGCGACTGATGTTGCTACTTTTATACCTTCGACCAGTCTTGCTTTGAGCACCGAGTTCAGCGCCACGATTAGCACCGATGTGACTGACACTTACGGCAACACGATGGAGGCCAGTTACGAATGGACGTTCACGACCTCTCCTTCGTGTGCGGCTGCCCCTGCCCCCCCTGTTCCTCCTGTTCCTCCTGTTCCCCCTGTCGCCCCTGCCGTGACCCTCATCACTCCATTGAATGGCGTTTGCCCCGAAATGGCCGTTGTCAGCGCGGCATTCAGTCAGGCGATGAACCCTGCGACCATCAATTCTTCTACGTTTACTTTGACCGGGCCGGGCGAGACGAGCGTGGCTGGAGCTGTCACCTACGCCGTGGCGACCCAGACTGCCACCTTCACTCCCACGGTTAGTCTTGCACCGAGTACAACTTTTACCGCCACGCTTACCACCGCGGTGGCGAATACGTCGGGCACTCCTCTGGCGGCTGAAAAGGTGTGGACCTTCACGACATCCGCATCGTGTGCGATTACTCCGCCGACTGTGACGCTCGTAACTCCGCCGAACATTGCTACTCCGATTTGCCCCAATACGGCGGTTATCACCGCAACGTTCAGCAAAGCGATGAACCCTGCGACCATCACCAGCTCAACATTCACGTTGCAAGCAGGCGTGACGACCGTGGCCGGCACGGTCACCTACGTTGCGGCGACCGATATTGCCACTTTTACACCTACGGTTAGTCTTGCACCGAGCACAACCTTTACCGCCACAATCACCACCGGAGTGACTGACACCTACGGCAACCCTTTGGCTGCTAATTATGTGTGGACGTTCACGACCTCCGCTGCGTGTACGCTACCTCCGCCTGTCTCAGGTCTGGGAACGGCATGCACTTTCGGAATTCTGGCCGGCTCTACGGTTACCAATGTGACTGGCACCGTTACAACCGTCAGTGGGAATGTTGGGGTGTGGCCAGGAACCGCAGTAACCGGATTCGGACCACCGGCATCCATCACAGGCACCATCGATGCCGGCGATGCGGTTGCCCAGACCGCCCAGGGTGACTTGACGACTGCGTACAACAATGCAGCCGGAGCAGCTGGAGGTGCCGTCCTTACTGCAGACATAGGAGGGCAGACACTTCCGCCGGGCGTCTATCGCACGACCAGCGCCCAGCCCTCGCTGGGAATCACTGGGAACCTCACCCTCGATGGTCAGGGCAATCCAAATGCCGCCTGGACCTTCCAGGTCGTATCCACGCTCGTTACGGCAGCCGGTAACAGCGAAGTCATCCTGATCAACGGTGCTCAATCCAAGAACGTGCTCTGGCAGGTCGGCAGTTCAGCGACGCTGGGGACGAACACCATATTCGTGGGGACAATCATGGCGGAGGCATCCGTCACGGCTACAACCGGCGCGACTCTTAATGGAAGAGCGTTAGCCCTCAGCGGGGCCGTCACATTGGACACCTCCACGGTTAATGTTCCTCCCTGTCAGTAATGGGTTGCTCGCAGTGGGACCAGCGAAAGGCTGGTCCCACTAACCCACAGGCTGAACAAAACATTTCGCGTTATTGAAGTTCGGAGAATATTCGCATGTCATCTCATTCGATCGGCCATCGTGGTCGTCTTTTAGCAACACTGTCGGCAACGGCAGCTCTCCTGTGCGCGTTTGGCACGCTGGCCGTGGCTCAGGAACAACCTGCTCCCAAGTGGGAAGTTTACGGCGGATACTCGTTCTGGTATCCCGGCGCGGACGTGCACGGTATCCTTCCAACAGGATTGGTTCCAGTGACCAGCCGCTTGGACTCGAATCCGCGCGGCGCTGGTGCTGCCGTCACCTATGACTTTACTCGGCATTTCGGCCTCACCGTCGATGCCAGCGACCATTGGGGTATCAGTGAAAAAGGCATACCGGGCGCGTGCTGCCGGGACGCCGATTTATCCACCCTATCTATCGGCCCAAAGTTCACCTTGCGATATTCTCATCTCTCTCCATTCCTTGAGGTGCTAGGCGGCGACCAACGTCTTTACCCTGAAGGCTTCCATCATGTCGACAAGTTAGGGCTCATGGCGGGCGGTGGTCTGGATATCAATCTGACCAAGCACTTTGCTTTGCGGCCGATCAGGGCCGACTATGTAATGTCCAGCTACCGGTACGGGCCTTCGTCTTCGACTCCGACCACCGTTCTCACGGGCGTGCGGCTGCAGAGCGGAGCCGTGTTTATGTTCGGCGGCGGAGCGCCTGCGGTGGCACCCAGTGCGACTTGCTCGGTACAGCCAACGGAAGTCTTTGCAGGCGAGCCAGTGACCGCGACTGCCGGCGGATCCAATTTCAATCCCAAGCGTACGGTCAAATACAACTGGTCCGGCACCGGAGTAAAGGTTTCCGGCAGCAGCCCTTCCACTCAGATTGACACCGACGGATTGGCGCCGGGTTCCTACCAAGTCACGGCCAACCTGAGCGACGGAAGCCGTAGGGGAGTCGCTTCCGCTAGCGCCAGCTTCACCGTGAAGCAGCCGAATCCGCCGTCCATTTCGTGCTCGCCGAACCCGACGAGGATACCGATGGGCGGGACCTCAATCATCACTTCGAATGCCAGCAGTCCTGACGGCCGCAGCCTGACTTACAGCTATGCCGCCAGCGCCGGAAGCATTTCCGGCAACGGCTCAACTGCTACCCTGGAAGCCAGGAGCGCAGAGCCGGGGCCGATCACCGTCACCTGCACTGCAAGCGATAACCGCAATCCTCCGCTCACGGCGACTTCCACAACTACGGTGAGCGTGCAAACGCCGGCGCCTGCCGTTGTCGTGGAGACACCGGAAGTGATTGCCATCGCGAAAAGACTGGCGATCCGCAGCGTGTATTTCGCAACCGCCAAGCCCACGGACAAGAATCCCGACGGTGGCCTGCTACCCAGTCAGGAGAACACTCTTGCTACGCTCGCCAGTGATTTCCAGACCTATCTTCAAAGCAAGCCAGAGGCTCGCTTGACTCTAGAAGGCCATGCTGACCCGCGCGGTTCGGTGGAATACAATCAGGCACTTTCCGAAAGGCGCGTTGAACGCACCAAGCGCTTCCTGGTCGAAAAGGGCGTTCCGGCAGCAAGTATTCAGACCGAGGCATTCGGCAAGCAACATGAACTCAGCGAAGCCGAAGTGAGAAGCTCGGTGGAACGAAACCCCGAACTAAGCACGGAACAACGGCAGAGGTTGCTCGATCATAGCAATACGATCTTCCTCGCCAGCAACCGCCGTGTGGACATCACTCTGAGCACGGATGGTCAGAAGGCTCAGCAGTCAGTCCGCGAATTTCCATTCAACGCCGCGGATTCACTGACCCTACTCGAGACTGCGGAGACTGGCAAGCCAGCAACTTCCGCGGCGAAAAAGAAGGAAATCACGACGAAGCAATAGCTTAGGTAGTTGCGATCTAGCGTGGTCCGTCCTCAAGAGGCGGACCACAGCTTTTCACCGCTCCAAAAACGATTCTTGCGGATGACGGTCAATATTGACCAGTTATCTATGAGCAAGGAACTGATACTGGAGATCGGCCAACTTCCGATCAAAAGCGGAAATTCCGGAGGATAAGAAAATGTGGCAAGTTAAGAGCGTGGCTCCCTGGGCTCATAAGTTCGCAACGCGCAGTCTGCTTCTGATCGGTACAACAACTTTGTTCGCGTCTCTGGCCTTGGTGCCGGCGGCCAACGCACAGATTGTTATCAACGTGGAAACTCCACCCGTCTGTTCCTATGGCTACTACGAATATGCACCCTACGGCTGCGCACCCATGGGCTTTTATGGGCCGGGCTATTTCTACAACGGCATCTTCCTGGGCGTGGGCCCGTGGGCGAGCTGGGGCTATAACCACGGCTGGGGTGGTCATCGCTTCAACGGTGGTGGTGGAGGACGGTATGTCGCCGGACGCCGAGACGGTGGTGGACGTGGCTCATCGGCAATGCACGGCAACAATGGCGGATTCCGCGGGAATGCCTCTGTACGTGGCTCCCATCCTGCGGCAGCGAGTAGTGGAGCGTCCCATGGTGGTGGGTCGAGCCATGGTAGCTCGCATGCCCCAGCAGCGCGTGGTGGCGGCTCTCACGGTGGCGGCTCTCACGGTGGCGGCGGCGAATCGCACGGTGGCGGCGAACACCGCTAGCCGGTAGCTGCTGAAGTTGGCAGCTCACGAACAACAAGCGGCGGAGCATAACAGCTCCGCCGCTCTTACTGTGTCATGCATCCCGTGTTATGCGTCGCGTGGGGGATCACCGAGTTTCTCGAATCGTCCGCTTCTGCTCGATAAAGGCGACGTGGCGTTCAAAGGCACCTTCAAGAACTTCAGGCAAGCGACAACGGGTTCGCCAGGCCCCGGTATGGGCCACTTGAGAAAGGAGTGCTGACATCAGGATCACAACTAGCGCAGCAAAAGTGCCGGCTTGGTGTTGCGGCCAAGCACCGAGTTCTTCGTCCTTCTCTCAAACTGCGGGAAGGCGAGCGCACGATGTGCTGTTCAGACCAGATTCGACGTTGCTGAAGTTGAGGAAGTCGGCCGCGTCCTCACAGGAAGAAGGATCGCCCTCCGTCAGTTCAAACCGTACCCGGGGAAATAACTGTAATGCGAGCCGGGATCGTTGACCGGCACAGCCAACAATTGCACCGCTTCATACTCTTTGCCGATCGCGTCGCACAAATTTGTCGTGAAGGTCGCGATCCCACACTGCCGAGGAAGATAGTTACCGATCAGTGATGCATTCTCTTCTGATAGCATGTATAGCTCCCCAATTCGTTCCAGCTTTACAGCGCGCTTCGCCGTCCAGTTACTATATTGAAGATCAGGACCACCAGCGCCACAACCAGCAGGAGATGAATCAGGCTGCCGGCGATGTGAAGGCTGAAGCCCAGCAGCCATAGAATCAGGATGATCACGAAAATTGTCCAAAGCATAGCAAACCTCTCTTCAACTGGCGGTGCGCCCGGAATCTCCGGGCACACGCCTCATATTCGTAGTTAGTTAGTTTCCTGCGACGGCCTGCGCTTTGGCGCCTCTCACTGCATTCAGGAAGTGCTCGGACGCTTCTGTGGGCGCTACTCTGCCTGTCAATACAGCCCGGGTTGAAACATGACGGCCGTAGATTGCTTCCATCGAATCGTCGTCCCGGCGAATCGAGGCGCCATCCAACGTGAGCCCAGCAAATGCACCCTTGGCGCGAGAGTAAGTCAGAATCTCTGTATTCAGCTTCCAATCGGTGTCGGCTGACGCATGACGTCCAACCGGTCCCGCTGCTGCAGAGGCATCAGCTCCCAGTTCAAACTTGCTCTGCAGCAAACGCTGCATACCTTTGTCATTCTGGATGATCATGACCAGGTCGATCCCTTCGATACCGATCTGCAATCCCCAGTTGCCGCCCGTAATCGCAAAGAATGCCGGCGCGCTCCAACCTTCAGCGGTACGGCACGTTGCCACGCCTCGGCCGTTCTCGGCGCCAAACACAAAGCCGCCCTTGATCATGTGCGGAACAACTGCAATGCATTTTGCGTGTTCGAATACTTCTTCTGGAATGCCTTTATCCGGCGCACCCATGATTTCATGCAGTACTTTAGCCGCATTATCCATACGGTCGGTGGATTTTTCGCGTCGCGACTGTGCCCAGCCCAGGCTGGTCAGACTGACTAGCACAACGAACAAGATTATTTTCTTCATGGTGAGGCCTCTGTTTTTCTACCCCGGCACGGCATGCCTGCGTCCATCGCATTGGAGGCGTGTCGAGGTATCTCCAACCTTAGCGGCCTGCGATGGAGCCGTCTGAGCAATAGTGCTCAGTTGAACCAAGCAACTTTACAGCCATGTGCGGCGTATAATTGCATACACGGGAATTCCCGTGCTGTTGACTCCAGGCAGGAGATCACGATGGCCGTCAAGCTACCTCAAACGATGGACAGTATCGGACACAGGACTCAAGATACGGGGCGCAAGGCTGTGCGCCCGGCTGCATCCCGTGCCGCGCGGTTGAGTTCGGTGAAGAGAAGTGCACCACCGGAACTGGCTCCTTCCTTCGACCCCCGCCTATTGCTGACAAAGCTCTCGATTGGAAAAACAAGCCGGGAATACCCCGCAGCGGAGTCCGTCTTTTCGCAAGGAGACCCGGCAGACGCGGTGTTCTACGTCCAGAGCGGCAAGGTGAAGCTCACGGTGGTATCCAAGAGCGGCAAAGAAGCAGTGGTTGCCATTCTGCCACAAGACAGCTTTTTCGGCGAGGGCTGCCTGGCAGGCCAACCGCTGCGCATGGCCACCGCCAGCGCCGAGCAGAACAGCACAATTATCCGCGTGGAGAAACGGGTAATGCTTGACCTGCTACATAAAGACCCGGAATTTGCCGAACGCTTTCTCGCCTACCTGCTTTCCCGCAACATTCGCATGGAAGCCGACCTGGTGGACCACCTCTTCAACTCCAGCGAAAAACGCCTGGCCCGGCTTCTCCTGCTGCTGGCAAACTTTGGACAGGAGTCTAAGCCGATCCCGCTGATCGCCAAGATGAGTCAGGAAACCCTCGCCGAAATGATCGGCACAACCCGTTCGCGTGTCAGCTTTTTTCTCAACCGCTTCAGAGAACTCGGCTTCATTGATTACAGCGGCGGGGGCATGCACGTCCACAGCTCGCTGGTTAGCGTCGTGCTGCACGACTAGTCGCGACATCGACCCCGTTCCTGACTCTGTAAGTATTTTGCGCGCATAAAAAGCCGTGCAGAAGACCAGGAAATAATCCAGCTCTTCTGCACGCCCGCCATCCGTTGAATCATTGATTGCTTGTTATATTGGTTCGCCAAGGACCGCCGAAACGGCGACACCAGTTCACGCCCGCATCTTGCCGGATTTGTCCGCCTCTGCCGCGAGCTTTTCGGCAAGCCCAAAGGCATTCATGGAATGTTCAAGCGCCCGCTTGCTGAGTTCGTGAGCTGTCAGGTGATCTCCCTTGTCGTGGGCAACGACAGCCGCCTGATGAGCGTGTATTGCAAGGTTGTGCAGTTCTGATGCTCGAGCGTGTGTGCTCTGTGGCATGGTGTTCTCCTCGACTGTGCCCCGCGAGAGACTAGCTAACCAGAGCAGTCTCGCTATGCACTGTACATGAGCTGTGTTTTGTTCCATTGATGATGTCTTTTGCTTTGGCCACGGCATCCGGCGAGCCGTGAACGATCAGCAGAAATTTGTCGGTTTTCAGCGCAAGCTCGTACTCAAGGATGCTGTCCTTCGGTATCCCGATACTCGCCAACCCTCCACCGATCGCGCTGACGCCACCCACAACCACTGCGCCCTCCAGTCCAGCCACGATCCAGGCCACCAGAGGACCAGCAACGAGAATGGGGCCGATGCCCGGTATGGCAAAAAACGCAGATCCAAAAAGCAGTCCCCAGAATCCGCCCCAGAAAGCGCCCATTTTCCCCCAATGCTTCATGCGGTCGCCAGTATTGTAGTAACCGACGACGTGTTCATCGGTGTGCTGATCTTTCGCCGCGATCGACAGGCTCTTCATGTCGATACCAGCCTCTTGAAGGCACTTAACTGCCTGCTCTGCCTGTTCGTGCGTGTCATAAATGGCTACAACGGAATTGCGGTCGGTCATTGCTATCTCCAGTTTCTTTCAGTTAGAAGATCATCACAGCCACGCTGCTGCGACCTCCGGCAGCGCAAAGATTTCCCAGTAAGCATCAAAAGCGCCTGCAGGATGAGTGTCCCATTGCTCGACCTGGCGCGCTGAGCAATCCGATACAGTCTCAGGCCTGCAGAACACGTGATGAAATCAGCACGTAAGGACAACAATCTTCTAATGTGAGCTTGATTGACCAGCGCATCCCCAACTGAAGTTAATAAGCTAAGTATTGAAAAACTTGTCGCCCGAGGAGTCTGCTATGGCCGATAAAGATCTTCTTGCGTTCAATTCTTTGGGTTCATCCGAAAGCATCGGTACTCAGTCGACCACTCAGGACTACCAGAGCGGTCAGGCCATTTTTGCGCAGGGCGATAAATCCGATGCCATGTTCTATGTCCAGAATGGCAATGTGAAGTTGACGGTCATGTCCAAGGGTGGAAAAAAGGCAGTGATCGCTATCTTGCGGCGCGGTGATTTCTTTGGCGAAAATTGCCTGACCAGATCCGCGTTGCGGCCCTCTACCGCAACCACGATTCGGCCTTCCTCGATCACCCGGGTAGAACGGCAAGCCATTGTACGCATCCTTCGACAAGAACCGGCTTTTGCCAAGCTCTTCACTTCGCATCTTCTATTTCGTATTGGCAGGATCGAAGAGGACTTAGTGGATCAAGTCTGCAGTTCCAGTGAAAAGCGATTGGCAAGAATTCTGTTACTGCTGGCAGACTTTGGAATGGACGCAAAGCCGAATGCAGACGTCCCAAAGATAGACCAGGAAACGCTCGCGGAAATGGTTGGCACTACCCGGTCTAGAGTAAGTTACTTTATGAACCGTTTTCGGAAGATGGGATACATCGACTACAACGGAAGTTTGCACGTACATGAAGCATTGCATACCTTTCTCCTTGATGACTAAAAAATCGTGACCCCTTTTTCCGCGCCATATGAGCCCAATAGCTCAGAAGTCTCCATTCTGACTTGGTAACGTTAAAGATATGGAAAATCCTCTAAGAACGCTGCTATACGACCTTTTTGCGGCACCGCCTTTGCAATTGCTGCAAAGAGCTCTCGAGCTAAGTGTCAGCACCGCCGGATTCCTTTCGGCTTACGCTCTGAAGCGCAAAAGCCAACAACTGATCCGGATCGTTCCTAAATAAAAAGCAGCAACCATGCTTTGCCATCGCGAGGGCGGATTTCACCGGATCGTGGCGTCTCTTGGCAGCCGCCGGTAGGAGGCATGCGTACGATTTGTGGCGAGCTGCGTTATGTGGCAGAGGACTTGTCCCGTATGCAAAGGCTTTTTAGCGAAGTGTCAATAGCTGAAACGCTTCGCTGCTGGTGCGGCTGGCTTTGGAGATAACCATTGCTTTATTTGGCGATTTTCGCCGACATGAATGGCGGTGATCCCGTTCGGCGGCGACGCTCCATCGCGAACCAGTGCGCTGAAGATTTGACGATGTCCCGGCATGTTCTTCCGTAGTTTCCGTTGGATGTGGTCAATTGTGAACAGACCGGCCTTCTCTCAACGCTTACCTTGTGATCTGTATTGCGCGCGGCAATGCCACGCGATGACGTCACAGGAGATGCACGAACATGAGCACAACTGGACATTTAGCAGGATTCACATGGCCTCGAATTGGCATGCGTATTTTTGCGCCGCTTTTGGCCATTTTCTTTATCGCTATGCCAGTCGTAGCACAGCAAGACGCGCAGGGGCCGGCTGCCCAGCTGGCTCCTGAGCAGTTGCAGCAATTAGTGGCACCCATTGCGTTGTATCCGGACTCTCTTGTGGCGCAGGTTCTGGCTGCGTCTACGTTTCCCGAGCAGGTCGTCCAAGCGGACCGGTGGGTACAGGCCAATCCCGATCTAAAAGGTGACGCTCTGGGCCAGGCCGTGAATCAGCAGGCTTGGGATCCGAGCGTGAAGGCCCTCACCGCATTCCCCTCCGTCCTCGGTAACATGGACAAGAACCTTTCCTGGACCTCGTCGCTTGGCGATGCTTACTACAATCAGCAGCAGGATGTGATGGCTGCCGTGCAGACAATGCGCGAGCGTGCGCGGGGTGCCGGCAACTTGAACTCCACGGCGCAGCAGACTGTAACGGAGCAAGACTCATCCATCGTTATTCAGCCTGCCGATGCTCAGATTGTCTACGTGCCTGCATACGACCCGTGGTTGGTTTACGGCGGCCCGGTGATGGCGTGGCCCGGATGGTACCAGTATCCCGGAATCTGGTTTGGCGGCCCCTACCTCTCGTTCGGTCCCGGTTTTGGAATCGGCTTCTTCGGAGGCTTCGGATGGGGCTGGGGGAATTGGGGATTTGATTGGCACAACCACTATGCGATGTTTAACCGTGGCCGCTACTATTCACGGAGCAACACGTTCTATAACCGCAGCAACTACGCCCGAGGCGCTCGTGTAGGCGGCGGCAATCGCGGCAATGCATCCGCCAGGCCTTTTGACGGTAACTCGAAAGCTGCCCGTGGATATGCTGCTCCGAAAGGCCAGAGCGGTACTCGCTCCGGCGCATTCAGTAACTATGGCCACGGCGCGCAGGCCAAGAGCTTCTCTTCACGCGGCAGCGCTAGTTTTGCATCCGCACACGGCGGCGGCGGTGGTGGTGCACACGGCGGCGGCGGCCACAGGTAATCGCTGCGTCGTCTAAGTTCCTAACTGCTTCCCAAATTTTGAAATGGAGAGATATCGTATGCGGCCGACAAAGCTGAACCTCAACACATCCCGTTGGACCAATCTTTCAGGGCTTGTGCTGGTGATTTTACTAGTAGCGTTCCTTCCCATCCGCTCCATGGCACAGCAGCACGGCCAGAAGACCTTCTCTTCGCCGGAAGAGGCAAGCAGCGCGCTGTTGGCGGCGACACAGGATAACGATGAAAAAACAATGATCGGAATTCTGGGTCCTGACGCAAGGCAGATTGTCTCCTCGGGGGACGAGGTCGAGGACGCCACCAGCCGAGCCAACTTCGTGCAGAAGTACAAGGAGATGCACCGCCTGGTAAGGGAATCGGCGGAGGTTGCCGTTCTGTACATCGGCGGCGAAAATTGGCCGACGCCCATCCCCCTGATGAACAAGGGCAAGCTCTGGTATTTCGACACCGAGGCCGGCAAACAGGAGATCCTCTTCAGGCGCATCGGACGGAACGAAATGTCCGCGATTCGGGTCTGCCAGGAGCTCGCGTTGGCACAAAAGGAATATCGCTCTACTCACAACGGCGAATACGCGCGGCAGATGTTCAGTGATGAAGGCCGGCACAACGGCCTCTTCTGGAACTCTACGGGTTTTGAGCCCCAGAGCCCCATCGGTCCGCTGGTCGCATCGGCGGCGGCAAAGGGCCACGACGCCCACCAGACCGGAGGCGCAAGCCCCTTCCGCGGATACTACTTCGAACTCATCACAAGCCAGGGCAAGAACGCTCCCGGCGGCGCAAAGGACTACGTGGTGAACGGCAAAATGACCGGAGGCTTCGCCTTCTTAGCCTATCCTGCCGAGTACAGATCGTCCGGCGTGATGACGTTCATCGTCGACGAGGATGGCTTCGTCATGCAGAGAGATCTTGGTGCCAAAACGGACGTTGCCGACAAGTTGATAAAGGCATTCAACCCGGACTCCAGCTGGAAACAAACGGAGGTGCAGGAAGAGACTGCGGACAACGAGACCCCCGAGTAATTCCGCTACTCAACTCCGCTCTTGTTGTGAGCGGGCTTCACGGTGGCTTGGGGAACGAATTCCCTATCTCGTTGGACGCGAAGGTTGTTGAAGACAATCGGCCCCGGTGTGATTACCGGGGCCGCCGACGATGATCCTTCCGGAATTGCCACATACTGTCGCGGGGGCCCAGCTTGGGATTACGCTCCTCTGGACTGCGCTGCTGACGTGGCCCCTGATCGCTTCCGCGCAGATGATGTGCGGCCCGCATTGGCAAGGCAATGTTCGCCGCCGGTGTGGCAATGTGCGTTCTTTTCATGACATTGCCTTCATCGCGTTGCGCTGCCTCCCGAACTGTGTGACTGCGCTGGCCGTGTCCGGATGTGGGGCACGATGGACAGGTCATCCGTCATCAAATAAATGAACATGGCTACGAGCATGAGAACAAGGGCCACCCAGAAGCGCCAATCGTGATGCGCCCGCTTCCAGTACGGACGATGTTCGAGGTGGCTGCGCTCCAGTTCTTCGCTAACGTGCATCATAAGTTTCTCCAGTTCGCGGCGCTCGCGCGCGAAGCGTGCAGCAGTTGAAATAACGATGGACGCCCGTCTTACCGGATGCCCAGGCCAGAGTTTCTAAGGCTAACGAAGAACGGGTTCGCTGTCCGCGTGGTGCGCCCAGTACGGCGCAAGACCGTAGTGAGTATAGAGGCGGTCCTCATAGTCACGAGTGATCGGCGCGGACTTGTCGAACTCCGGGCCGGTCTGGATGGCGTCGCGGGAGAGGCCGACATAGACCGTCGAGTCAGCCCAACTCACTCGCTGGATCCACGAGGGTGCAACCAGCACCTTCTTGCCCGGCAGCCAATTCTGTGTGGCGACTTCCATGTAACGGATCGCCCAGGTCTCATCGTCCAGGACGAAGCCTTCCACGTGTCCGATTTCGCCATCCGCGGCCTCAATGTGATATCCGGTGACGGCTTGTATGCAGCGCAGATGTGAATCCGTTGACTCCCTTCGAATCCTATCCGCCGGGAGTTCATTTTTGAAGTTAGCGGTCGGATCAGCTAAGCCCATGGGGTAGAAGCCCCAATAATAGGGGTACCCGTAATAGCCTAAGTATGCGGCTTCGTCCTGTCGCGATACGGGACGGTGCGTGTCAATGTTGGGGCTGGCTTCCACCTGCTTCTTCGTCAGCGCCACGTCGATTCGTTTGCCCCGCCAGTCTGTCGCAATGACGGAGACCGGGGAGATCAGCACCTCGCGGCCTCCCAGCCAGCCACCGGTTTCAACCGTTAGATAGCGAATCGCCCATGTCTCATCGTCGAAGTAGAGTTGATCGACTGTCCCAATTTCGCCGTCCGTGGCTCGGATCACGAAACCTTCCAACTGCGCAGCATTCATCAACATTTCTTTGCCCTCCCGGGCGGTGCAGAGGTGTGTGACCTCCGCCTTCATCGAAGGTCATCCGGTCTCCACTATCAGGCTCCCGCGTCTGAGTTACTGGTCAATAGTGACCATCGCGGGGAATACTCGGCCGCTGGCCCCGCGCCGGGCACTTCGATCGGTCCATCTCTCGCACTGAGCCGTATTGACCAGCTCGCGAAGGACAAATGGCGCATAGTAGCTTGCAGCAGCATTTTGTGTGACGCAGGCTTCGGTCTTCGCAGCAGCTCTGGACGCAACGCAGGAGCAACTTGAAATCAATGACGCGAAATCAGCTCTGGCCTTTGATATTTGTGCTGCTGGCTCTGGTGCCGGCGCATGCGGACGCGGCCTTCTTCCTGGAAGAACCTTATGGGAAGATGGGGGCCATGGACCCAACCGGACACGCGGCAGTTTACCTGACGAATGTCTGTGCTTCCTCGCCGACGCGCTTACGCCGTTGCAGGCCCGGAGAGGTTGGCGTCGTCATCAGCCGCTATCACCGGGTAGCGGGATACGACTGGCTTGCGATCCCTCTGCTTGGCTACTTGTACGCGGTGGATTCGATGCAGAAAATTCCTGCTTCGGCCGATGCCGAGTCCGTCGCGGAGCTCCGAGATACCTATCGCCGCGCCCACTTGCTCCTGCTGGTTCCCAACGGCGCCGATGGCCATGCGCCGCCGGGCAACTGGACGCAACTGGTCGGCTCCGCCTATGACCGGAAGCTCTATGGCTTCCAAATTGAAACAAGCCCGGAGCAAGACGAGGCATTCATCCAGCACTTCAGCAAGCAGAAGAACAAAGCGCATTACAGTCTCTTGTTCGCCAACTGCGCAGACTTCGCTCGCACCGTGCTCAACTTCTACGCTCCGCACGCCATTCGCCGCAACTTCTTTACGGATGCAGGTATCACTACGCCAAAGCAGGTCGCCAAATCACTTGACAGCTATGCGCGGCACCACCCGATTCTGGAGTTGTCTTCCTTCATAATCCCTCAAGTACCGGGAAGCATCCCACGCAGCAAGCGGGTGGACGACGTGGCCGAAGGATTACTCAAGTCCAAGAAATACGTGGTGCCGCTCGCTCTGCTGAGCCCAACCGTTGTGGGCAGTATTGCTGCCCTCTACATTACCGAAGGACGCTTTAACCTCAAAAAAGATACAAGCATCTTCGACATCAACCTTGCGCTTCATCCGCAAGCCGCAAGAGCTCAGACGTCCATGCCGGACCCAGCTCTACTCGGCTCTTCACGGTAAATCTGCGCAAGACGACCTCCACGAGGCCTGCCACTTTACAAGTGATGGGCCTCGTCCTCCATTCTGAATATGTTCTGCAGCAAATTGAGCGCTGGAAGGCGATTGGAGCAGCCTCAGAGATCGGAGCGAGTCGGCTTCAGTTTCAAGGTCTGGACTTCGTTGCGCTTCTGCTCTGATCCCGCAAAGAGGAACTCGGCAGCCTCGTTACACATGCGGAGGGACTTGCTGAAGTCATCAACAATCCTGTCAAGATGTGCTTGGATGGATGCCCTCGCTTCAGCGCTTGTTTTTGGTTCGTAGCTGTTCGCCATCGCATGACCTCTCTTAAACAATTAATCCCATACAATCCGGTTTTGCCAGACTTGTTTTTACCCTCTTGCTGCATCTCTGCGTTGATCACATCACCGAGCATGCGAGGTACTGCTTACGCTAGCCGCGTTGGCATAATGCCGTCTGAGCAAGAATGCTCACTCATCAAAGCTCGAAGGCAGTTCTGTGGGACACATCATCTGGTCGGAAACGCGGGTGAATGTAAGACCTGCGCCATCAAGGCCGAAATTCGTCATGCCCGGAACGCTCGCAGGCGCAGTTGTCTTTGCGTTGAATGTAGACATTGCCAACGTACCCATTTTCAGCCGCCTCAAGATCGCGTGACACTGACAAGCACGCTTGTGGATCACCGCCGTGCGATCAATGGCAAATTGCCGGAACTGAGCAATAAGGAACAGTTCTCCGGTTAGGGCGCTGTCAAACTTCAATCTGGGACTTAGGTTGTTGGTCCGCTCGGTAGCACTACCGCGCCTTCCACGGCCGCCAGGATCCCTGCAAGATAACAACGATGTCGAATCAGGAAGACACACCGGAGTTTGTTGACTCGAAAAGTCCAGTGGAGACTCAGAAGATGGAAGGGGTTGGACCGAGTTGCCAACGAGAGCGGCGGACCAAGCGGAAAAGAAAGAGTAGCGTTACGATGAGGACCGCGATATCTTGACAAAGTAGAAGAGGAACTAGGCGCTTGGTCGCTTGCCTGAGAGCGGGAATTGTCGCCTATCCACGCGCAGCGCCAAAAGGTGTTAGTATTCTTTTCCTCGCCTCTAATGCAGTTTTAAACTCGGTTTGTTTTACACGGGTACACAATGATGTTCTCCCAGGAAACAAAGGAATTAGCCCGGAGCCTTCTTGCATACGAAGCTGCTGCTGGCAGTGCCTCGGAGCCAGCGCAGTCTCTGGCCGTTCGAGTCTGTGAAAAGTTGCGCGGGCCTCTTTGTGCGCTGGCGGGAGTTGCAGGCTATCGCTCGCTCCTGGCTCGCGCTCTGACGTTAGCGAGGACGGAAGCTCCCAGTCTTCGCGCCCTGCAGGTCACGGCAGATGGGTTCTTACAGGGCTTCAGGGAACTTGCGGCGCAAAGTGACCCGCACCAGGCCTCTGAAGGAGACGTCCTGCTTACCGCCCAGCTACTCGGGCTGTTTCTTTCTTTACTCGGCCCAGCTATGACACTCCAACTGGTGCAGGATGTGTTCCCTAAGCTCACTGTCACGACAGAATTGGGCACCATCACGGCATACCAGGACATTCTGAAAGAAGTTGGCCATCTCAACAGCATCGGCGACCGTCTTGAGTTGTTGGCAGACCAGAATCCTTCTGTCGAAGATGCCCTTATGAGCGTCTCAGGGAATGTCCGCAACACAGCCACTGTATTGGAGGTTCTCGCTCTCATCAGAACCAAGGCCGAGGAGCCGCAGAAGAGAGCGCCGAAGCAAAAACGGGAGCGCTATTTAATGTAAGTTTTGCGGGATTGCCACTGGAGCTCGCAGGAGAACGGAAGCGGCACCTCAGATCACTAACGCACGCGACCTTTCTGCGACGGAATCACCCTTTCGTCCTCTCAGAAGTTTCCCCAACCCGAGCGATAAGCGTACCATTGGTGCCGATGTCACACGCCTAGGTGTGACGGCGCATTTCCCACGGGATGGAGCGATGCTTTCACTAGGGACACGAGATTTGGCCCAGCGACTTCTTGCGGAAGAAGCCGCTGCCGACAACACCTCCCTGACAACGGGGTCCACAATCTCTCGCGTTTATGAAAAGCTGCGCCGGAGCCTATGTGCGCTCGCGGGAGTTGCCGGCTTTCGCGCACTCGCTTTGCGTGCCCTGACGCTGGCCAATGTGGAAGCTCCCAGCCTTAGCTCGATGCAGGTCACCGCGGACGGCTCCTTACAGGTGCGGGGCGAAGCTGAATTGGAAGGCGATAAGCACCTGGCTGGAGAGAGCGGAATCATTTTGCTTAGCCAGTTGCTGGGACTGCTTCATGCCTTTATTGGCGAAGCGTTAACGTTGCGACTGCTAGGGGATGTGTGGCCGGACGCAGTGTTCGATGATTCTGGGACGGGAGAAAAGCATGAGCACACGAGATAAAGTAGCGATTCACAAACTGCCGACCGGGGTGCTCGGTCTTGATGAAATCATGGGCGGCGGCCTCCCTGAATTCTCTTTCAACATCATTGCTGGTGCTCCGGGAAGCGGCAAGACCACGCTCGCACACCAGTTTGTGTTCGCCAATGCCACTCCTGAGCGTCCGGCGCTCTATTTCACCGTCCTTGGTGAGTCCGCCATTAAAATGCTGCGATACCAGCAGCAGTACACGTTTTTCGACCCGGCCAAGTTGCCTGGCTCGATCCGCTTCATCAATCTGAGCCAGGTGGTGCTGGAGAAGGATTTGGGCGCGGTTTTAGCGGAGATTATCAGAGAGGTGGAGAAAGCCAGCCCTGCCGTCGTTGTGGTGGACTCGTTCCGCACGATGGTACGTAGGCCGCAAGGCAGCCCCAGCGAGATGGACCTGCAAGCCTTCATCCAGCAACTTGCGCTGTTCCTGGCAAGTTGGCAAGCGACGACCTTTTTGATTGGCGAATATGCCGTGGATGAGTTGCGTGACAATCCCATATTCACCGTGGCCGATGGCCTTTTCTGGCTGAGCCAAATTGCGGAACGAAATTCCGTCGTGCGAAAGTTGCAGATCGTAAAGCTACGAGGGCAGGCTTCTGTTCCGGGTCTGCATACCTTTCGCATCACCGATGCCGGTCTGCAGGCCTTTTCACGTACTTTTGGGCTGAGCGGACACAAGAGCAAGCCACCCAGCCAGCGGCGCCTCTCCATCGGGATTCCGATGTTGGACAGCATGATGGGCGGGGGCATTCCGGAAGGCGATAGTGTGTTGGTAACGGGGGCTTCTGGAACGGGAAAGTCTGTCCTGGCAACCCAGTTCATTGCCGAAGGGATACGCCGAGGGGAGCCGGGCATTGTGGCGGTGTTTGAAGAACGGCCGCAAGCGTACGCGGATCGGGCCGGCACTTTCGGTCTGGATTTAGAAGCGCCGCAGAAGGAAGGGACGCTTCTAATCCTCTACCTTCGTCCACTGGACCTCTCGGTAGACGAAACCATGAATGAGATTCTCGATGCGGTCAAGAGGATTGGGGCCAAGCGCCTGGTGATCGATTCATTGGCGGGATTTGAAATGGCGTTGTCGCCCGGATTCCGCGAAGACTTTCGCGAATCTCTCTACCGCATGATCTTCGCATTGACCGGAATCGGCGTGACGATTCTAAGTACGGTCGAGGTGGACGAATCCTTCACCGAATTTCCGTTCAGCACCTACTCGATTTCTTTTCTCACCGATGACATTATCCGGCTACGATACGTATCCATCGAGGGCCGGCTTCGCAAGATTCTGGTCATTATCAAAATGCGTGGCGGCGACCACAGCCAGGACATACGCGAGTATGAAATCACCTCCAAGGGGATGGTTATCGCCGCCGAACGCCTCAAGGACTATCGACGTCTGATTACGGGAATTCCTGAGCGGTTGAACCGATCCGGCGAGAGGGAAAACGAACTCCCAGGGAAGTCTACGACCAAGAGCAAGAGCTGAGCGATTTATGGATTCCCAGCGGTCTGGAGCAGCCGCCGCCCGAAGCCCTCAGGCACCACCTGTTTCTCGGTTTTTCTTCCTGCTCAGGAGGCCACCTTCACACCGCCGCGTCGCAGGTACGAGCGAGAGTAGTGCATATGCATTCCTGTCTCACCGAAGTTTCAAATTGGGAAGGCCAGCTTAAACATTCACGGTCTCGGATTCCGTTTAGGGATATACTCGGCTCACTCGGCAAACGCCTCTGGATGAACAGTCCGAGTGGGAGGCTCCGATGCATGCCAAGCGCACTGCCGTCACGAATAAGAAAGCACTGAAGACTCCTATTAAGCCGACCAAGTCTTTGTCCCTGGTACCGACTCGTGCGGTCAAGTTGAGCCCCTTACCATTACGTGAACCGCCGCCTTTCGATCCACACCCCCTGCTCACGAAACTCTTGGTCGGAAGATCCAGTCAGGAATACGGCGCGGATGAATCCGTCTTCACGCAAGGCGGCGTCGCGGATGCAGTGTTCTTCGTCCAGCGCGGCAACGTGAAACTCACGGTTGTGAGCACGCATGGCAAGGAGGCCGTCGTAGCCATCCTGCCGGAAGGCAGTTTCTTTGGTGAGGACTGCCTTACGGGCCAGCCATACCGCACGTCCACGGCCAGTGCAGTTGAGCGGAGCACGATCCTTCGTGTGACAAAGCAGGCAATGGTTGCGCTTCTCCATCAGGACCAGAAGTTTGCGGAAGGCTTTCTCGCCTATCTTCTTTCCCGGAACGTTCGCATGGAGGCGGACCTTGTGGATCACCTTTTCAACTCCAGCGAAAAGCGCCTCGCCCGGCTTCTCCTACTGATGGCAAACTTCGGCCATGAGTCGGAGCCCATACCGCTCATCGCAAACATAAGTCAGGAGACTTTAGCAGAAATGATCGGGACGACCCGTTCGCGAGTCAGCCACTTTATGAATCGGTTCCGGGAGCTTGGCTTCCTTGAATACAATAGCGGCGGCATGCAGGTTCACAGTTCACTGATCAGCGTCGTGCTTCACGAGTAGTGGCTGGTATGGCTTCGCTCCTCGCGCAAGGGGCTGTTTGCTAGTCAAATCAGTTGGCAACTTACACTGCTGCTTTCGCCTGAGTGTCTTGCGACCTGTAGCGTCCTCACAAATCTGAGCAAGTGAGCAAGATTGACCAGCTTTGAATTTTCTCTTCTGCTCTACTAGGGAGCATCGAGGACTTGTGTCGTCGCTGCTCTGCGAGATTCCCGTCGCCGGAAGAGCAGGCCATCACCGACGAGTTCCGCACCCGAGTATCAACGCAATAAGGGGAGTGGTGCGGGAGCGGTTGTCGTTGCAAGCCCCAGATCACGGTGCGAACTTGCGGTCTCTGGCTAGTTATCGAGGAGTTTAAAAATGTTAGAGAAATGCGCAAGCCTGACGTGTTCGGCAGTGTTCCGCCATCGAGGTGATGGCATGCTTCTCCGTGTTCCATTAAGGAGAAAACTCCGCTTGTTCGGTACGGAAAAGAAGACGGTCGCAGTAGAGCACTTCTGGTTATGCAGCCATTGCGCTGAAACTATGACCTTCGGGCTTGACCGCGATCTCTTTAAGAACGTGACTGTAAAGGTGATCCCACTATCTTCACCTCGTGACACTGCCGCCTAGCGAGTGGCAGGGTGGAGCAGTAGCAGCCCTCCCATCCAAGGATGCACGACACCGAAAATGCAAGGGGCGGAGCCATGACAGCCACGCCCCTTTACATCTCAAATTCGTTGATTACATGCTTCACGATCATCGCCGGAAAGAGAGCTGATCCTTCCCCTCAGGGTGTGTCGCCGGATATAGAGCCCTGCTGGTTTCGCCAGCGCTCCTAATGTTCAGTTCACAGTGAGAGAGCTTGCAGTGAATGCCCCCGAGGACTGAGCAATCAGCACCCGAATGATCTCTCCAGCAACCTCGCTCTCAGGCTTCATCTGCCGTGCACAACCATCGCATAGCCAGATATAGGCTACCTTCCACTGACCCGCTTCAGTTGCGCTAGTAATCTCAATCTCAGCGCAATATAACTTCCCATTGTCTGGATGCCGCGAAACCAAACAGGACGGATTGCCGCAAGTATCGGACATAATGGAGCCTCTGTTCTAAACCTAAAAAGAAACGAAGGCGAACACGTCGGGTGCAAGATGGTGGTGTTCGGATCGGTCAGGCTGCTGAGACGCCGTGGCGTAAGAACTCGACGGCATCCTCACCGGGCAGCGTGACCGAATCCCTGCCATGCCCCCGAACGATTCGGTCATCCTAGAGATGTTGTGAGCGCCTTCCATGAAGTGGGTCACAATCGATACCATGCTCATACATCGTCTGGCCTCCACAGCCTGAAACGCGGGTCATCGGTATACGTCTCATCATACTTCTGGGTTGCGGTCTTCCGACCGGGCATCTGAGGCGGCCTTTGATCGGGCAGTCTGAAGAGCTTTTCCAGTTTTTCTATCGCAGCGATCTTCCGCTTTCCTGCGCCGGAAATCAGTAGCGATCTTTTGTCAGGAAGTCTAAAAAGTGTTTCCAGCCACTCTATTTCTGCGATGATCCTTGTCAGCGTTCATATTGTTGCCTCACTTCTTTCTACGCTCCATGCTAGAAGCTGCGAAGACGGAAGTCTGAGCACACTAGACCGCTTCGGCCTTTAAGACCGCTGCCCTTTCTGGATAACATTGAGTCCTAGACAATCGCATTCAGGTTCGCAACCCTAACGCAATCATCTTTCGTTTTCTTCGCCTTACCTTCACTCACTTCTAATACAACCCCGTCTGGGCGGTAAAGTTGTAGGTTTCATTGGTAGAGTTCTTGCTGGCACACCATTCGCTCTCTCGGGTTCCACGAGATTACGAATGTCGGAGGGCATTATCTCGGCACGGACTACATTCCTGAGCAAGCTAATTGGGTTTTACCTGATGCTCATTTCGCTAGCCATGATCGCGCACAAGCAAGCGACGGTGGAGTCGATGAACGCGCTCGTCCACAACGCTCCAGTGCTGTTTGTAGTCGGCGTCATCGCGGTGGCTGCCGGGCTGGCGATGGTTCTCGGCCACAATGTCAAAATATGGCCCTGCGGGGGCAGCCACCGCAAAATGCACGATGAGCCCGTCCCGCTTCTCAATCAAGGTAAAGAGTGGTCTCTCGATGCCGCTCAAGACTGGTATTAGTCCCAGCGATTCAGTTCTCCTGCCCGACTGACATTGTGTAGTGAGCAGTATTGACCAGCAATAATAGATTGAAGCGCATACAACACCATTGGACGGAATCTCTATGCAGAACAGGAGTCAGACATGCTTGGAACCATATTGATCGTGATTTTGATTTTAGCCATTGTGGGTGCGCTACCAAGATGGCCGCATAGCCTGGAGTGGGGTTACTATCCGACCGGAGGATTGGGATTGATTCTTCTGATCGTGTTGGTTCTCCTCTTGGTCGGACAAATTTGAAGCATGCGCTCCGAGGATCGAGCTTATGACTAGCGTTGGTGTACTTTTATTGCTCGCGACGATTGCCTGTCTACTCATCTACACGTCCAGAACGCGACAGCAAAAAGTAGTCCCAGCGTCTCCGTCACAAAGGATGTGTCCTCATTGCGGGAGGATTACGCCCCGCTCCCAAGCCGCTTGCTTGGAGTGCGGCGGGGCGCTGACAGCATAAGCGGCGCACGCTTGGAGTTTGGCGGCGCTGATACCGTTCGGACCGCCATGGGAGCCGAATGCAATGCGGTGAGCTTGATCGACCAGTCTTCCTCTACCGACCAGTGGAATTGAACAGGCGCAATGCTAATAACGGAGGAAAGAATCATACTGAAGAAGACCGGTGAGTACATAGGCGATGCGGTTCGCGAGCCTTCCCAATCCTGATGGCCGCTGTTCACTATTGCTCACTTCGGTGTCATTTTCCGCCATATTGACCCTGTTGCGAGCTTGCACTGTATATAGCGGCGCAGCGGCTTCTTCGGATGCAGGTACCGCTACAACACTGATTCAATCTCGAAACCCCACGCCTCAAGAAGAGGCTCGGGAATGTATTTGGAGTTCTTGTTGTGTCTCGCCCACTCACGAAGACGAGTTGAGCGGATGTACTGGTCAGGCCGCAGTTTGAATTCGCGAGTGACCCGCTCGAATTCAATGACGGGTGGTGGGCCAACCATCAGCGGCTTGCCCCAATTAGGATTGCCGCGTCGCTTTGCCATCTACTGAGTCCTCCCCTGCGCCAAGAAAGATTAAAACTGAGCCGGCCCATCAATCCTCTTGTATTCCACACTGACGGTGCCAAGCATCTTCGAATCCTACCAACTACAGGGATGGGATTCTGTTCGATATTGCTCACATAGGCGGGAGGATCCACGCCATGTCCGATACTTGTATGCCAAAGTTGAGCAACATTGGACAGACCGCAGGACTTTAAAAATGAGAAGGTGTTGGAATGAAATAGTGACTAAGGAGGCTAAAGTGCTCTGGACGGCTTTTATCGTGCTTCTGGTTTTGTGGCTTATGGGATTTAGTATTCAACTCGGTTCGGCTCTGATCCATTTACTCCTTATCGTCGGGTTTGGTGGTGCTGGTCATCAACCTATTGGTCGGGTATACCCTCAGTGATCGCGGCGAAGAGTAACCGCCAGTCTCAATATTGAGCCGAGTGCCAGAGCACACGGATTATCTGATACCCATAATGGTCAGCAAGGATGGCGTCGAGCGAATAAGCGAGAGAAAATCCACAACTGGTCTATGTTGCTCACATTCTACGGGCAAAACAGCATCTACTGAGACAATAGCAGAAACACCGGGCGCTTTTCCGCATACTCGGCAGCCGTTTCAATGGGCTGCCCCCTCAAAGGTAGTTGGATTTTCCACTCTGAAGTATCCCCATCTGATTCCCGCCTAAACTCCCCAGCCCGAGGTGTGTCCGAGAATATTCACCGGTGGTCAACACAGCTCAGACCTCAGCAAGCCACGGGGTTACAAATGTAAAGCCCTTGTAGCCGCAATCCAAGCTTTACGAGGAGAACGGAGCACTATAAAGCCGGCACGGAAGGCAAGATCAAGGGCAGCTTGCACGAAGCGAAGGGTGCAATCAAAGCGGAAGCCGGAAAGTTACGAGTTAACTTGATGTCGAGGAGTAAGGCAATGACGGAAACTGAGCAGGGGGGTTCTGGTTCATGCCGACGCATAAGTGCCCAATCGGCCAAAGAGTTCTTGGCAACGATCTGGCTGGAACTTCTGGATTGGGGCACGATTGCGCTTAATTCTGCGGCCAGGCTTCTCACAGCCATGCTCAACTTTGTCATGCTGGCGATTGCGGCGACAATTGCGGTGCTCGCTGTGATTGTCCTGATTCTGCGGGAACAGATCACAAAACCGTCAGAGGATTCGACGTTTTCACTTATTAGCGCCAAGACTTTCTTTAGGAAGACACGAGCTTCGGTTTCTGATTAATACGGGTGGAGAAGAGCGTCGCTGTTGGTTGTGCATCAAATGTCTCAGGGCTAAGCAGCCTGTGAACATGATCTCGAAGGCATTGTGGCGAAGTATAAGTGCGGGCAGTATATTGCGGGGCGCCAGAATACAACGTGGTCTGATCTTTCCCACTCACGTTACGCCTCATCACTGACCTCCGACCGTGCTCCACTTTTTTACATTATCTGCTTTTTTCCGCTTGGGTGCGCTCCTCCGACACTGGCTTCGATGCAAGTGAAAGCGGAGCGAGGCTGGCGGCCTTCGCCCAGAGCGGAATCAGTCCCCACCGCGTCTGGGAGCCGACGCGTTTGGGTTCTTCGTTGCAGTCCTGCATCAACCTTCTCAGTCTTCGGCATTCAGGACATCAACGGCTTGGTTTACGTCAGGTATGCCGTACCAAACGTCGGTGCCGGAGGCTTTGTCGACGTCTTCAAGGAGGACGGCACCTTCGTGAAGACGCTGATTCAGGATCGCCGGATCACCGAATGACTTCACCAGTGTGAAGTTGCCGTCGAACATATCCACGTGATTATTGGTGTTGTCGGCCGCGTAAAGAAAGTTCCCCGAGGGTTTGCTGGTGATGGCCAAGCCCGTGTACGATGCTTTGCTGGCCGAGTTGTCGATCGCGATGATCGACTGATTCTGGTTCACCTTCGGCGACCATGCACTAATGGTGCCATCCAGTGTGGCAAAAATGAAAGTCGCTGGCAGGTCCTGAATCTGGAAATCCGTCGACGATCCGTTGAACACGATTCCAGTCGGTGTTCCAGGGCCGTTTAGACCTGTCGGTGAGGCTGGCCCGTTTCCGGCAGTGGGAATCAAAACCTTGAGTTGCTCTTGTTTTCCGGTTGCATTATAGAGGGTCGACCAGCCAGTGTCGTTATCACTGATCCACCAAGGGCCCGTGGCGCTTCGAGCTTATCCCCAAGCATTGGCCAGCAGCGGATCGATGGTGGGGGGCTTGGTAGTGTCCTAATTTGAATTCGTCAACTCGCGAGCGCGGCATTCATCGTGCTCCGATTAGTATGCAGGTTTACAGGACCGCAGTCGCCGCTTGCCTCGGCGTAGTTCTTCTCATGCTTTCGGCCCCGGCCGCCGCAAGCAGCGAACGCATTCGGCGTGGAGCCTTGCGGCTCTGGCGTAAACTCGATTGATCATGTCGAGCGAGACGAGTGCCGCCGGAGCCTCGTCGGCAGCACTGCTCATCGCGGGAGATGCTTTGTCCAGCCCTGTCGCCAATCCTTCTTTGCGTCCCGAGACAACCGCCCGCCTCGTCGCCGGACTGGCGCTCGCACAGATGAGTTCCCTGCTCGGCTCGGCGGCCTTCGCCTCCACGCTGCTGCGGTTGGCGGGGCTCTGGCACCTCGACTCCACGCACTCCGGATGGATCAGCAGCGCATACTTCATCGGCTATGCCATTGGCGTGCCGCTGCTCGTGGCGCTCACCGACCGGCTCGACCCGCGTGCCGTGTATTTCTCCGCCTGCATGGTGGGAGCCATCGCCGGAGCCGGATTCTCCGTCTATGCCCACGGCACCTGGAGCGCATTCTTCTTCCAGGCGCTGGCCGGGCTCGCGACCGGAGGCACCTACATGCCTGGGCTGCGATTGCTTACGACGCGATTGGCAGGCACCGCACGAATCCGCGCGGTGCCATACTTCACCACGGCCTACTCGGTCGGTACCAGCATTTCCTTTCTGCTCTGCGGATGGATGGCCGAGCGCCACGGATGGCGCGCCGCATTCCTGGCGGGCGGAGTCGGCTCTATCGCCGCAGCGGTGTTAGCATTTCTCGCCACGAAAGGCATTCCGGTTCAGCCGGATTTGAACGTCACTTCGCAGCGTCATCCGCTCGACTTCCGTCCCGTGTTGCGCAACCGCCGAGCCCTCGCTTACGTGCTCGCCTACGGAGGCCATTGCTGGGAGCTTTTCGCCTTCCGCGCCTGGCTGCCCACGTTTCTCCTCTTCGCTTGGCACCGGTTCCAAGGCAGCGACCCCGGGCTGACGGTTTCGCGATGGTCGATGATCATCATCCTCGTCGGAGTGCCCGCCAGCATTCTCGGAGCCGAGTCGGTGAACGCACGCACCCGCAACCGCACGATTCGCTACTTCCAACTGCTCAGCCTGCTGACGTGCATGCTCAGCGTGGTGCTAGCGAATGTCTCATTCGCCTTTGTCGTGGCGGCGCTGCTCGTTTACAACGTCGCGATCATGGCGGATTCGGGCGCGCTCACCGCCGGCACCGTCTCTGTAGCGCGAGCCGACGAGCAGGGCGCGACGCTGGCAATCTACTCGCTCGTGGGATTCATCGGCGCGGCCATCGGCCCTCTGCTGGTGGGGCACACCCTCGACCTTGGCGGAGGCCTGCATACAATCCGTGCCTGGTACTTCGCATTCCTCGCCATGGGCATCGGCTCCGCCTTGGCGGCCGCCGCAGTTTCGTTCGCACTCAAACTCGAATCCAACACGAGACGCGATGTTTAAATTGCCCATGACGCACGGTAGTCGCGGTGAACCAGCCACCTGTAATTCGAGCCGACGCAGCGCGTCGTCTTCTCAGCAGAAAGACGGTAAGATCCGCGCTGAACGGCACAACATTCTACACACCCTTGGCCAACGCCAGTTGCAGCTTTTCAAAAGAGTGACCCGCGGTCGCGGCAACCATCTTGGCCAGAACAGAATGCATCAAGCAGAATGGCGCATTCTCAGCTCTGGATGGTAAACTGCGCCGTAAGCTACTGCGGATGCAAATTGACTCCCATCTGTTCTTCAGGATTCTGACCGGCATATGCCTTCTGCTGGCAATGGTCTGCGCTTGTGGACAGGCCGCGCAAAATCCGCCGAATCACACGGTCGCGATAAAGATCAGCGACGAGAACCAGTTGGCGGTTTCCGACGCGCTTGTAAGAGTTTCAGATGGAAAGAAGACCTTGCAGTTGCACACGGACTACTCCGGCCGCTGTGAGTTTCTGTCTAGTTTCTCCGATCCGTACCAGATCAGCGCCGAAAAAAGTGGTTATCACCGAGTGGTTGAACACTCCGTGGACCTGCAGGCGAAAAGCGTGGAGCTGATGTTGCCCCACGAGCAGCAGGTGCGGGAGGAGGTGAATGTAGCGGAAACACCACCGCTCATTGATCCTGAGCAGACCGCCGACCTTAGCCGGATGGACACCCCGGAGATTGACAACATTCCCTATCCGAGTTCGCGCGATATTCGGAATCTTCTTCCATTCAATCCTGGAGTGGTGCAGGACCAAACGGGACAGGCGCACGTGGCGGGCTCAAACACCTATCAGACAAAGAACCTGTTGGACGGCTTCAATGTCACATCTCCGGTTAGCGGCACGCTCGCCATGCGCTTCAGTGCTGACGCGGTCCGCAAGATCGAGGTGGAAAGCACGCGATACCCAGTGGAGCACGGCCAGGCAACCGGTGGCATCGTAGCCTTTCGCAGTGGGATGGGTGACGATCACTTCCGGGCGAACGTCACGGACTTCATTCCATCCGTACAAGACAAAAACGGCCTTCAGTTCGACATGTTTGTGCCACGCGTTACCATCTCCGGGCCCATCAAGAAGGGCAAGGCTTGGTTTTATGATGGCGCCGAGAGCGAGTACGACAATATTGTGATCTCAGGGTTGCCCAGCAACGCCGACAATGATCTGCTGTGGCGCGGCAGCAATCTTGCAAAGGCGCAGGTCAAGCTGACACAAGCCAATGTTTTGACCGCAGGGCTCCTGCTGAATGGCTATCACTCGCCGTATGATGGGATCTCCCCGCTCACTCCGAAGCAGAGCACGACAGATAACAACATCATTGCGGATGACGCATACGTGATGGACCAGCATTCCTTCGGCGACCGAAGCGTGCTCGATATCGGATTGGCGGTGGTGCGCTTCCGCGACGGTTACGAACCGCACGGCACAATTCCGTTTGCCATTACGCCGGAAGGCTCAACCGGGAGCTTCTTCGAAAACCTTACTGCGCACTCGCGACGCGTGCAGGAGACTGCGAATGCTTATCTCCCACCACGGCAACTGGCCGGGCGACATTATGTGAAAATTGGCCTGGAGTTGGATCAAATCAGCTACGAGGAAAACGCAATGCGGCAACCGGTGAGTTACCTGCGCGAGGATGGGACTCTTCTGCGGCAGAGTACTTTCGCGCCGCAGCCTTATTTCTCGCACGGCAATGTTGAAGTGGGTTCTTACGCTGAGGACCGCTGGTCTCCCAGCGACCTTTTGCTGGTGGAGCCGGGCCTGCGCTTCGATTGGGATGAGATCGTTCGCAAGCCGCTGTTTTCGCCGCGCGTGGCGTTCACCTATATTCTCTCGAAGGCCGTGAAAACCAAGATTTCCGGCGGCATTGGCGTGTACTACGACCACACGCAGTTGGAGTACCTTGAGCGGGCGTTTCAATCGGCTCGCACCGACACCTACTACGCAGCCGATGGGGTCACGCCAACGGGATCGGTGATTGTGAACCACTTTGTGCTACCGTCGTCTTTGCAGGAGTCGCGGGTGATCAACTGGAGCATTGGATTGGAGCAGAAACTGCCGGCCGCGATCTACCTGAAGTGCAATTTTATCGAGAAGCGCGGTAGCAACGGGTTTGTGTATTTAAACGAAGTTCCGGCCGATGTGCTGGGTGGCACCTACGTGCTTACCAACACACGTCGGGATAAGTACGACGGTGTGGAGATCAGCTTGCGTCATTCCTTTGCGCACGGATACACGCTCTTTGGGGCATACACGCGCTCCGCCGCGCGCACCAACGAGGTTCTGGAATACTTTCCGACGCTCTCGATACTCGGTCCGCAAGGGAGCGGGCCGTCGCCGTGGGACACACCGAAGCGCGTGCTCTCCTGGGGATGGTTGCCGCTTCCGCGGACAAAGAGAATTGATTTTGTGTACACGGCGGAGTGGCGCACGGGATTTGCCTTCAGTGCCGTAAATGCCAATCAGCAACTGGTTGGCGCACCGGACTCGTACCGCTTTCCTGACTTTTTTGCGTTCAGTCCGGGGCTGGAGCTTCGTTTCCACTGGCGTAAGTACTACCTGGGATTGCGCGGGGTCTTGGAGAATGCCACCGGTCATCCAAACCCGCTTACAGTGAACAACGTAACTGATTCGACGCAGTTCCTGACGTTCAGCAATTTCGAGGGGCGCGCGTTCACCGCGCGGCTTCGCATCATCGGGACAAAGTGATGCGTCCGCGATTGGCGACACGGCTTCGGGTTCTCTCCCCAGTGAGATACTGAGCGCATTGGCGACCTCGCCCGGTATCGCGGTCAGCGTGATACTCACGCTTCCGTGCTGTTTTCTCCGCCCGGTGTTGAGCACACAATTGAGATCACGACAATCACCTCGAAAATCTTTTCGATGACGGCGGCGCTTTCGCCGTCTGCTGCATCGCATAAACGTCACGCTCGATTTGCTGATCGAGTCAGAGTTCAATCGGCGTCACAGCGTCTGCTGCCCTGGCAGTATGGCAGGCAAGCAGGACTCATCCTGCAGCGCCGCTTGCTCGCGGTTTTAGGTTGAGTGAGCAGAGGACGTCTGAATGTAACGAGCGTGAATAGAGCGTCTGAAGGGCCCTGCGCTATGTTTGGCGACGCAACAATTCAACTGCTCGCCGTTGTGGTTCTGCCCGTTGCCGCTGGGCTGATCTGTATATTTGTCTTGCTCCCGCAAAACACCGAACAACCGGCTGCGAATTTATCCGAGCAATTCGGCGTTTTCTCAATTGCAGATGCATACGATACCGAGAGTTGCGCTTTATGGGAAAACCAGATTCTTGTTCTGCAACGCATCAAGGCGCGAGCATCGGTCCCGGAGCTTCTGGAACTGTGGAACCGATACATTCATTTGTATCCGGAGCTGTATGAGGGAATCAGCTTATGGAAATGGCTTGGATATCTTGAGAACTGCAAACTGGTCGAGCCCCATGGAAACGGGGTGCAACTGACGGACTACGGCTGCGAATTTCTTAGATATCTGGTCGGCAATGTAAAGACAGAACATCGTGCCCAACGGCCGTGAGCAAAGTGAGCCTCTCGAGGCCCGCAATGGTTGGTGGATGCGTTCAGAGCATCTCAACTCCGTTCATCCCTTCCAAAGAAACCCGATGCCCGCTACGAGGAGCGTCAGTTCGATAAGAGCGGTAAAAACGTGTTCCGATATCCTGTCCACGATTCTCTTACCAACAAACGATCCGCCGACCATGATCGGGCCGAGCGCCAATCCAGCCAACAAGGCTGGCATCGGGAGGATGGCAGACTGTCGGTACGCAACCAGCTTGGCGACGTGCATCACCACGGTTGAGAGAGCTTCTGTCCCGATGTATGCTCCTTTTACGAGGCCATAGGCCAAGAAAAAAGGAGCCATCAAGGGGCCAACGCTTCCCAGCAATGCAGATAGAAAACTCGAAACGGCACCGATTGCCGCGAATGACTGCAGCGGCGGCTTCCACATTTTTCCTCGCGGTATGTGACGCCATACGACAATCAAAATCAGAAACACACCGAGCACCCGCGTGAGTGCCGCCAGTGGAGCATGAGCAAACAACATCCCGCCGAGAATCGCCATTGGCACTCCGCCCAGAGCGAACCAGCCCACGACCTTCCAATCCAGCTCATGCCTGTTAAACCACACCCTGCTGCCGTTTCCGATAAGCTGCGCAACCGTGAGGACTGGAATAGCCTCGCGCACTCCGAATACAAACACGAGCATTGGCAAAAGGACTGCTGCCCCGCCGAAGCCAGTTACGGCGGCCAGAGTCGCAGCAATAAAGGCCACCACGGCGAGGGCCAGGAGGCGAACGGCTTCAGGCATTCGTACTTACCTCCTCGACCCCATTCTACGATCTTGATTACCGTCCGATCGTAGTGCTCCTCCAGATTCAGATGACCTCCGGAATCGCTTCCGGAGCTGAAGTTGCGCGACGTTTGAAGAGATGACCTACTTTCTTGTGAGAGCCCAAATCATGTCCCTATATTCCGGATACGCATCGCTGAGGATTTGGCGTGAACCGCTCTCGTAGTCGGCATATTCGAAGCCGGGGCTGACGGTGCAGCCCAGCAAAGCAAATTTTCCTCCGGCCACGAGCCTCGCTCCCTGCCACACCCCGTAGGGCACGACCACCTGTGGTGCCATGCCCTGTTCAAGTTCAGTGCCAATCAGCAGCCGCTTGCCGGAGCCGTTCGGCCATAGTTGCAACATTTCAACCGGGTCACCGAGGTAGAAGTGGAAAATCTCATCGGAAGCCACACGATGAATTTCGGAAAATGTGCCGGGTTCGAGCAGGTAGTAGATGGCAGTGCCCACACTTCTGGAACCGCTGTAACGGTTATGCAGGCATCCCGCCGGAATCATATCCGAAGAACGATATGTCTCGGCGAAGTGCCCGCCTTCAATGGACAAAGGGACGAGGTTGAGCAGCGACTTCAGCTTTTCAGCGTTCATTGAATCTCCAGAATGTTGCTGGCGACTTTTCACACGCCCTGCCAACTTCACCAGCGAAGGCTCACTCACTCGACCGTGGTAGTCATCCTTAGCCGCCACTCAGGCGAAACGCTGATGGTAGCAGGGTGGTGCCGCTTTTATACTGATAACCATCAATGCTCAAATTCTCGCACCTTAATTTCAACTCAAAACGACTTCTGGCGTTTATTGCAGCCCTCTGGCTACAGGTTACCGTGCTCGTAATCCTGTGCTGCCTTTCTTCGCCACAGAAGTCCAGACCCTCCGACAATGTCGATACGCCTCACAATATTGCGAGGAATGGCACTCGAACCGTAGAGAAGAAGAAGCTGGCAGCGGCGGCGAAGACAGCGTAGTCGCCGCCGCATCAGGCTTTGCACCGACTATGTAAGATATCGGTGAACGCGGGTGAGAAAGGCCATCGAAGGTTCGAAGGCCAGCGGACGGAGCGCCAACTCTATTTGTAATGCCGAACGCGGTATTTTCCATATCCGACATGTTCGAAAACTTGGTGCTCCGTCTTCACACACCAACAGTCGTTCTTGTCGTCGTTTCCGTTCCCGTGGTCATTCGGTAGAAAATTGCGGAGTGGGAACTGCGGATATCTCTCCGACAAGATTCTGCGAACCTCTTCCGTTGATAATATTTCTCCCTCTCTGCCTCGGAATGTGCTGGCAAAGTAATCGTGATTTGTCATATACCATCGCAACGTCCAGCGACTCTGCGGCATAAAAGGAGTGCAACCACCCCGCGAGAGCTGCTGGCGATGAATCCTCCTTCCCGCCGTTCCGGAATACCCTCGTTCGCATCGGGCAAATCCCTGGCGGGCAAATATTCTGATTGAGCAACTCACCTTCGGGTTGGCTGTGGTAATCCCAGAATTTGCTGGACTGAGCAGTTAACCGCTGACCTGGCACTTCAGCATACCTTTCAGCCGCAGAGAAATCGTGTCGCCGTTTATGACCGCTGAGATTAACATGTCCGAGGAGAGACTATGAGTAAAGCTTACGTTGTCGGACACATCACAGTGAAGGACGCCGAAAAGTGGAGCGAGTACCGCACTCGGGTACCGGCCACGTTGGAGCCATGGGGTGCCGAGCTTATTTTTCGAGCAAAGAAAGTGGCAACTCTAGCGGGCGAACATTCGTACTCAGATATCGTTGTCATTGGCTTTCCAGACAAAGACGCAGCCAACAGGTGGCACTCTTCAGCCGCGTATCAAGCACTGATTCCCCTGCGAGAACAGGCGGCGGAAATGGTTTTGCTTTCCTATGAAGCAGATGCTTAGAGATCATTGAGAACCTACCGATTGCCACCTCCCAGATATTGCAGCGGGACACCCTGTCATCCTCCGGTTCAATGCCGAAACGTTTAGCGAGTTTGGAAGCGCGGGTCAGGCGGAAGCGTCCACACATGTTGTCAGTTCAGCGAATTTGTTCGGTGTTTCGTCATTGCCGGGTCGGACACCGATACCTCTGTTCCGATGTCGTCACCCCCCAACGACTGCAACTCGGAAACTTTCACGAGGAAGTTCGGGAGTGTCCACATCGCTCTGCGCTGCTTGACGATCGCCCCAATACCGTTTTGAAGAGTCTCTGCATCTAGCAGGGGATTGGCGTTCAGCTTAGCGGTCATGTCTTCCACAACATCATTGAAGGGTGCTTTGACAACGAACCTCGCCGAGGCCAGGCGGCCAGCAACGAACCGAACTCGCCCACTGCCAAATTCCGCAGCAAACCGCACATCAACCTCGACATCCTGCCCCGCGAGTGCTGCCTGAATATTGTTGCAGCCGTCCGTGATCACCGTGGCCACCAACGATGATGGGTCGTCCGCACCCCTCTTTTTGGCTTTTTCAATGCCCCTCTTCACTTTCGGGTCATTGAGGTACGCACGGCAGTAATCGGTCGAAAGCATTCCGTTCTTCTCCGCCACTCTCGCAATCGAGAAGAACTCTTGTGCTGATTCTCCAATTCGGTGCTCCTTGAATGTGGGCTGAGTGTTCTGAGTACGTTCGCTAATTGGTTGCTCAGCTTGGAGAAACGCCGCAATTCCTATAACCACTGCAAAGAGAGTTAGAAAGCGGCTCAATGTCATCTGATTAGCTCCTGGTGCTGGGATTCATGCACACCAGCAGTTTACGTTAGAAGCGGGCTCCTGATGCCAGACTTCGACTGGAGACCATCTGGGCGCGGCTCTGCCTCCCCGCCTCTGGCCGACGTGGAACCCGAAAAGTTCGAACACCCCGAAAAGAACTAAACCCACCTTACCTGCGCCTCGACAACCTGTTCAATTTACCGCGTCCTTAGAGGTGGCATCTCACCAGAGATGCTGGGCATCTACCCTCAATACAGGTACCGGGCGCTTGCCGTGGAATCGGCAAGGCGGAGAGGCGTAATGGAAATTCCGGATTACTATGAGTTTCTTCAAATTAGCCCGAGTGCAGAGGCTGACACAATTCACCGCGTTTATAGATTTCTGGCGGCTCGCTTTCACCCGGATAACCATGACACTGGCGACACTGAAAGATTCTTTCTCTTGAAGCAAGCCTATGAAGTGTTGTCCAATCCAGAGCGCCGCGCTGAATACGATGCGACCCGCCAAGCAGCCCAGCCGGAACCCCTGTCGGCGCGGATTGACTTCATGGACAACATGGAGGGTGAGTTGAACCGCCGCTTGGCTTTCCTGACGGTGTTGTATTTCCAGCGCCGCACAAACCCGAACAAACCAGAAGTTTCATTTCGCGATATCGAAAGCCGCCTCGGGTTCCCACGTGACTATTTGGTATTCACGGCATGGTATCTCCGAACCAAAGGATACGTGGGCCGAGCGGACAACTCGGAGTTCACAATAACGGCTGAAGGAGTGGACTTTGTGGAAACGCAACGAGTGAATATCCCGGTTCTGGACAAATTGCTGACCACTGGCGAGGGGTTCTCAACTGCAGGCGGGGCTGCGGCATAAGGCAAGAATTACCTCCTCCACGCCCTGGTTGTCTCTGACCTCACACAACACATATGAACGGCGGTGCAATGGTCACGACCGCCCACCGCGGACTGGCGTGAAGGGTCGCAATCGCGGCAATTGCCACGTTCGCCATTTATTCGCCTACCGGTGAATCCGGCGGAATGCACCGGGACACCCCCCACTCTGTAATGAGTTACGCTCAATGCCGCGGCGGCAGCGCAAGAGGCACGCTGCTTCACGTCGCGCTCCGACCTAGTCCCATTATTGCCGTCACAAATCTCATGCGATTTTCTACTTGCAACAATTTCCGCACGGCGTTTAACGAGGCGTACGGCACGCCCTCGTGCCAGAACTAGATAAGGGCACTTTCGAGACACGAGGACTTTTTCATAGCTGCCGTGCCCTTACGCGGCGCTTGATATTTCCCTTATTTCAAAACTGGCGTGGTTTATCGACCGCGCCCGGTTTCGTGTTTACGGCGTGGGGCGCTCATCGCGTTCGATAAATCACAGGTTCACCCGGCTGCTCACTTCATACCGCCGCATCAACGCCAAGTTAATGGCAACCGTTGAACTTCCAAATCGCCGCATCTATCTTCGTCAATCGATTGAATCGCGATCACCACGTCGCCCTGACATAAGCATCTCTGATAGCTGAATTAGAATATTGAGTTTGAAGTCAGTATCAAGTGCTGATAGTGTAATGAACATGTTGGTCGCTAATCTCCTAACCGTATCGCTAGCCGTACATGCGCTCGTAGCGCAAGTACGGGGCACCGTGGTCGGTTCGGAAATGGTGGCTAAAAATCGAAGTTAGATTTTAAGTTAGCATCGATTTCCCGAACGGCTCACGGCAAGAAGCGTGAGCCGTTTTGTTTTGGTGAAGTTCAAACGCGAGGAAGAAGGAGAATTTATGCAGACAACGAAGAATATTTCCGCCGAGGAATTGGCAAAATTGTTCTACATCTACCGTGACATGCTGGCCCCCGATTTCGGATTCCAGAGCAGCGAAGGCTGCGTTTCGTGGGAGCAAATCCTTCCAGAGCATCGCAGTCTGATGGTCGCTTCGGCACGGCTGGTCTTGACGGAGTTGGCGAAACGACAGTTCGCTGCCGGCAACCGTAAGATGAGGCTCCGCAAATCGGCATAAAGCAGTGCTGTGCTCGTTTTACGGTACACGTTCATGGCCTACTCGCGGGTTCTACGAGCGCACGCTGCGGTCTCTCTTCGTACGCGAGGAACACCTCGCCAATGATCTTTCTGGGTGACTGTCGCGGACGAAGATGGCGGGTAGATTGGCAGCGGACGGCTGATGAGCGTTGCGGCTTCAGGAGTCTCAACGGGGAGAAACGGAGTACAGACGATGGAACTGCTCTTCTCGACCGCCCGCTAGATGTGAGCCGAACAACGGTATTTGTTTAACTGATGCGGCATCGCGTGTTGTAGCGGGGCTCAGTTGAGAGTCGACGGCCTCAGGCCAACTTACAGGTGGGGGCTGTGCTCGTGCCCAATTCCACCACGTTGGACGGATGCGAGCCTGTCAGAGCCCGGTCAACTGAAATAGCTCCTGATCCCTTGACGAAAATTGTCACGCACATCGCTATCGCAAGCAGGTGGTACTCGTATCCCTCACCTTTCTGGGTTCCAGACCAGTTCATGAAAAATCCCACGTGGCTGTGGATCATGACGATTGCAACCAGCATGTTGCAGAGTATCCCGAAGGCAGCAACTCGGCCAAGCAATCCGACCAGCAGACCCAAGCCACCAAAGAACTCGGCGGCGATTGCCAAGAACGCAAACAATGCCGGGATTCCCATGTTGTGGGTGAAAAATCCCATGGTGGCGCTGAAACCGTGGCCTCCGAACCAGCCGAGCATCTTCTGTGCGCCATGGGCAAAAAACACGGCTCCCAGAACAAGGCGAACCACGGTCAGGGTTGGATCGTTCGTCGTGCTGATAAGTCTTCGCAGCATAAGCAATCTCCTCGGAATGGCAATCAATTAGATTCTCAATCCCGGCTGTGGGCTTCCAGCGGCTCGTGACCCAAGCGTTGCTGATCTCCGAAAGGGCGACAACTCGGAGGATCTAACGGCGTTCGTTTGCCTGATTCCGGTCGCCCACGGATGCTTACTGCGGCCCTCCTCAGCAGTATGGGCCAGCCTCGTAATTAACGTTTAGTTAATGATTAGGTGTTCCCCGCAGAGCAACCCCGTTGCTGCGGCGTGAATCGCATCCGACATTTCAATCACCAAGTGTTTGCGTCTCGCAGGGTCGCAAGGGCTCCATCTCTCGTTGCGCGCAGCACGCCAACCCTGGTTCGAATGATTTGTGGTGAGTGCACAGGAGGAAGAAACATGGCAAATCTGAAGTATGAAATCCGTAGTGACGACTCCATAGACGCGAGCGTCGCGAGAGTCGACATGAAGCTGGAGGTAGTTGTCATCCCCGTCTCGGATGTCGACCGCGCGAAGGAGTTCTATGGGAGGCTCGGGTGGCGGCTCGACGCCGACTACGATAACGGTAACGACTTCCGCGTAATCCAGTTCACGCCGCCTGGCTCCGGGTGCTCGGTCATCTTCGGCAAGAACGTCACCGGGGCTGCACCCGGCTCCGCTCAGGGCCTGTACCTGATCGTCGCCGACATTGAGTCCGCCCGCAACGAGTTGCTCCGTCGCGGCGTCGAGATCAGCGAGGTGTTCCGCGACTCCGGCGGCGTGTACGCGGGCCCAGACGAGCCCTACCTGTTCGGGCGGCGACGAGTCAGCGGTCAGGACCCCGAGCATCGCAGCTACCGCTCGTTCGCCTCGTTCAGTGATCCGGACGGCAACGGCTGGCTGTTCCAGGAGGTCACGACGCGGCTGCCCGGTCGCATCGACCCCGCGACGACTGCCTTCGCATCGGCGAACGATCTGGCGAGCGCCCTGCGGCGCGCGGAAGCCGCCCACGGCGAGCATGAGAAGCGCACCGGGCAGCGCGACGCAAACTGGCCCGACTGGTACGCCGCGTACATGGTGGCCGAGCAGGCCGGCAGAGAGTTGCCCCGATGAACAGCTACGACGTGATTGTCATCGGCACGTATGTCGTCGAAAAGGAGAGGAGCGATCATGGCAAAAGTGACATATGAAAAAGAGATCACTGAGCTTTTGGTGATTGATCCGTACAACGACTTCATTTCCGAGGGGGGCAGGATATGGGATCGCCTGAAGCTGTTGCAGAAGCTAACAAGTGTGTTCCTAACATGCTGGATGTCCTGAGTGCGACCGTTCGCTTTGCTGCAGAGCACGGCTACGAGGTCACGATGGTAAAAGACGCGACCGCAGATTACTCGGATGACTCGGATGAAGAGATGCACGCCGCTCTCGACATCAACATTCCAAACCACGCCAATGCCATTGTGACCACGAATGAAGTCGTGGACTCGATCTCTTCTCTCCAAGGCTTAGGAGTCCTATGAGCACAAAATACGATGCGATCGTCATCGGTACCGGCCAGTCCGGTCCATTCCTGGCGACTCGACTGGCGGATGCCGGAGCGAAGGTCGCGATCATCGAGCGCAAATTCTTCGGTGGAACCTGCGTCAACACTGGATGCATTCCTACCAAAACGATGGTCGCCAGCGCCTACGCGGCGCACCTCGCACGCCGTGGCCCGGAGTATGGAGTCCGCCTGCCGGGTGAGGTCTCTGTCGATATGAAGCGAGTACACGCGCGCATGAACGAGATCCGGCTGTCTGATCGCAAAGGCGCGGAAGACCGGCTTCGTAATCACAAGAACTGTGTTGTTTACACTGGCCACGGGCGCTTCGAATCCGCGCACGAGGTGAGCGTCGGCAACGAAGTGCTTACCGCTGACAAGATCTTCATCAACGTGGGCGCGCGAGCCGTAATTCCGCCAATGCCGGGCGTTGATCAGATCAGCTACCTTACAAATTCCTCGATATTGGAAGTCGATTACCTGCCTCCGCATCTCGTCGTCATTGGAGGCAGCTACATCGGCCTCGAGTTCGGACAGATGTTTCGCCGCTTCGGCAGCAAGGTGACCATCGTCGAGATGGCTCCCCGCCTGCTCACACGCGAGGATGAGGACGTATCGGCGGCGATCCTCGACATTGTTCAGCGTGAAGAAATCAATGTTCGTCTGAATGCCAAATGTATCGGATTCTCGAAGCGAGAAGATGGAATCGGAGTAAACGTCGATTGTGAGGCAGGCTCACCGCAAGAGATCGGAACGCATGTACTTCTCGCGGTTGGCCGTCGGCCGAATACCGACGATCTTGGGCTGGAAAAAGCGGGCATTGCTCATGACGATCGGGGAAACATAGTGGTCGATGACGAACTGCGCACCAGCGTGCCAGGCATCTGGGCGCTGGGTGACTGCAACGGAAAGGGCGGCTTTACCCACACGTCCTATAACGACTTTGAGATCGTCGCCGCGAATCTTTTGGACAACGATCACCGCCGAGTCAGCGATCGTATTCCTGCCTACGCCCTTTACATCGATCCTCCATTGGGACACGCGGGAATGAGCGAAACACAGGTGAGGAAATCAGGAAAGAAGGCACTCATCGGGATGTTGCCAATGAGCAGTGTCGGACGCGCGGTGGAGAAGGGAGAAACGCTTGGCTTCATGAAGATTCTGGTCGACGCGGATACGAAGCAGATCCTGGGCGCCTCTATTTTAGGCACCGGCGGCGACGAAGTTGTTCACAGCATCCTGGATGTGATGTATGCCAAGGCTCCCTATACGGTGATTGAGCGCGCCATGCACATACACCCCACGGTCTCCGAACTCATTCCGACAATGCTTGAGAATCTGAAGCCCCTGACGCCTGAGGAGTAGTACCTTGCAGTGTGCAACTAGTGTTGACCAGACAGGATGAAAAGGAACGCAAAGAGAGCGATGATGGTCAACGCTGGTCGGATGAGAGCTACAGCCCGCACCGACATTGGTGCTCGATGTTGAAGCCCGACCGACAGAAAATGCCGGCTACATGGGGAGGCCCCGGAAGTACGACCGATAAGCCGTACTACAACAACCTCTCAGCCGCATTATTTTTTGTCGCTTTCTTCGAAGATTTCGACTTGCCAGAACTGTTGAGGGCGACCGCTTGGCGAACGAGCGCCTTGAAGGCGGACTCGTCAACTTCTTCTCCTTCGTGGATGTCGATCGCGCGGCGCACGTTTCCGTCGAGACTCGAGTTGAAGAGACGGGCTGGATCCTTCAGAGACGCGCCCTTGGAGAAGGTGAGCTTCACGACACTCTTGTAGGATTCGCCAGTGCAGATGATGCCGTCGTGCGACCAGACCGGAGTGCCCATCCACTTCCACTCCTCGACGACGTCCGTGTCTGCTTCCTTGATGAACTTGCGCATTCTGCTGAGGGTCTCCCCGCGCCAGTCCCCGAGTTCGGCGATTCTTTTCGAGATGAGCTCGGATGCCGGCTGGTCTTGGCTCTCGCCTGACTTTTTCATCTTCTCATCCCAGTTGGAATGCTTCTTCAGTTCGCTTGCGGTAGCGCGACAGCATTGGGATTAGGGATGGCAGCATCATCGCCACCATCATTACGACCCACATGCCGAGGAACAACGCCGCCGCCCTGGGCCATGTCTGTCCGGGCATACGCATCCACGCCATCGACATAGTCCAACCGCTGACCATCGACATCGCGCCCATCGCCGACATGGATTTGCACCAGACACTCGTCAGTGCTGCGCTGGCGGCGAAGAGCAACACTGAGACACCCAAGAAGGCTTGCTGTGACGGTCGCTCGGAAATCATGCGCGTGTTCTCCTGCGATGGCTTGCCGGACGGATTACGAATGGCTCTCGCCCGAGCAGCAGCGTCCGGGGGAGCTCTCGGGTTCCTCGTACTTCTGGGCCGGCTCTACTGTGCCGGTTCCCAGGTCGTCCGAATACCTGGCCTTCAGGCGAGACCACTGGGCGGTAGGACGCCCATCGGTCCGGAAATTTTGCTCGCCTTTAAACCGTTGTGGCCAGCCGCTCGGCGAGTTCTCCCACATCTCCTGCCGCCCGTAGACGGTCAAGTCGAGCAACCGGTAGCTGTTATCCATCGCCTCGACGCCGCGCGCCGTCGTCCAGTACGTCTCGAAGACATTGGATCCTTGTCGCAGGTAGCAAATGATGTGCATTCTGCCCACCCGGCGTCCAACCAAGAGGGTGTCGAGCGAGTCCTGGGCCGAGTACCAGGGCATCTCCCAGCCCATGAAGTCGCGGTACCGGACGCTCTCTTCGTACGGGCCTTGGCAAAACGTGGCGTAGGTGACGTCGCGAGAATGAATATAGGACAGCTCGCGGACCTGCGACGTAACCCAGGTGCACCCCTCGCACTGCTCCGGCGCAGGGTGGCCGGTGTGCCACATGAAGTAGTAGGCGATGAGCATCCGGCGTCCCTCAAACGCATCCAATAGTGTCACCGCCCCACGTTCGCCAATGAGCGGTGTGGCACCGTCCACCTCAACCATGGGGAGCCGTCGGCGGGCAGCCGCAATGGCGTCGCCTTCTCTTGTGTGAGCCTTCTCTCGAAGCCGCAATGCGTCCAGCTCGGCTTGGAAGGTGCTCCGATCGACTATCTTAGGAGCTCCAAGTTCATCTCCCATGAAGTCTGTCATCGTTCTCTCCGTTAGCGCCTAAGGCGCCCTTCTTTAGCTCGCTTTCGCCTCTTCGTCGCGCCTTCGGGAGGCGGCTCCTTGAGGGTCGGTTATGATATCGACCCACTTCGGGTCAGGCGAGGCCTCAGCGTCGTAGTTGTCGTGCCAGTTCCACCACTTGTACGGCGGGGTCTGGGGGTAACCCTCTGGCGAGTCCTCCCAAGTCTCCTGACGGCCGAGCGGCGTGATGTCGAGGTAGCTCCAGGTGGTCCCCATCGCCTCGTCGCCGCGGTTGTTGATGAAGTAGGTGCGGAACACCCGCTCGCCGTCGCGGAAGAACACGTTGTGGCCGTGCCATTCATCGACGCCGAAGTCCGCGTCGAAGCTGTCGGTGATGGTGTACCAGGGCATCTCCCAGCCCATCCGCGCCTTCAGGCGCGCGATGTCCGCCTGCGGCGCGCGTGAGGCGTAGGCGAGGGTGGTGTCGCGGGCGTTCAGATGGGCCAGGTGGGCGACCTGATCGGCGCCCAGGGAGCAGCCGCGGCAGGCGTGCTCGGGCCAGCCGAACACCCCGGGCTCGAAGAAGGCGCGATAGACGATCAACTGACGGCGGCCCTCGAACAAATCGAGCAGGCTCACCTTGCCCTTGGGTCCGTCGAACTCGTACTTCTTGTCCACAGCCAGCCACGGCATCCGCCGGCGTTCGGCGGCCAGCGCGTCACGGGAGCGGGTGAAGGCCTTCTCCTTCACGAGGAGCTGCTGGCGCGCAGCCTCCCACTCCTGCTGCGACACGATCGGGGGTGTGTTCATCGCGAGATGCCCTTTCCCGTGTTCCTTGTCTCTCTCTTTGCTTGTTGCCATCTTATTTCTCCTCGTTTTGTCCATCCTGACTTAGTGGCGAGGAAGAATCGCCCTGATGCCTAGAACCTGTTGCCAAGGCTCGTTTTCCAGAACTGCCCCCGATTGCGATGCGTCCAACTTATAAGTGTTAAGTAAGCTTGTTTCCGAGTGGAGGCAAAATGATGTTTAGTGCTGCGGACAATATGGAGATTCTGATTGTTGGTGCCGGGCCGATGGGTCTGTTTCAGGCGAACCAGTGTTGCGCGCTGGGGCCTGAGATGCCGGATCGTGGGACAAGGGCCGATCAGCAAATTCTAGATGTCCGGTGGAGAAAGGTTGAAGGCTACCACCCCTCCTAAGGCGAACTTAGGAGGGGTGGTTGCCTGAACCGAAAAATCTCTCTTCTTCGCCGCGTCTACTTGGCCACCACGATCAGTTCGAATAGTCCAGGCTTGCCGGCTTGATCGGTTGGGGCATTCGCAACTGAGTACAGCACATGCCTGCGGGCGTCCAGCGCCAAGGTTCTCGCGCCCTTCTGCGTGGGGACGTTCGCGAAGCTAGAGTACTTGTCGGGGCCTTCCTGCCGAATGACAGAGATGTTGCCTTCGGCGTTGGAGGTGAAGATGAGGCCGTCTTCTTTGTCATAGCCGGTGGCATCGACTCCGTTGCCGATGGCCAACTTCTGCACGTTCCGGCCCGAGTCAGCGTCCATCACCACGAGCGTACCGTTATGGCAGCCCGAAAAGAGGCGACGATTGGCGGCGTCCAGTGAGAGGCCGGTCGGCTCCTCGCAGCCGATCAGCGGCCAAGTTACTAGCACTTTACGCGCCGCCACGTCGATCACCGCAATCTGATTTTTGTCTTCGAGGTTGACGAAGACCTTGCCCTTTCCGTCTGAGACGCCTGTCTCCGGTTTGCCGGGCAAAGCAACGGTGCCGACGGCTACTGCCTTCTCAGGGCTGATCAGGGTAATGTCGTTGCTCTTGCCGTTGAAGGTCATCACCAAGCCGCTGAAGGTGTCGAAGAGGATGGAGTCGGGCTTACCTCCGGTCTTAACCGTAGCAATGGGGGCGAGCGTCTTCAGGTCGAAGAGCGTCGCGGTATCATCCTTGCCATTGCTGGTGACGCCACGCCCTAACTTAGGCATCAATGCGACGCCGTGCACGCCGTTGGTGCTTTGGATCTCGCCCACCGGCCTGCCGCTGTCAACATCAATCACCATCACTCTTGTGGCACGCGCGATATAGAGCCGGCGCGCTTCGCCGTCAAATGTCAGATAGTCCCATCCACCCTCGCCACCGAGCGTAATGCGGCGGGAGACGCTGTACCCCGACGGTTTCTGCGCCTGGGCCAACACGCCGGACAGGCATAACATGAGAGCAGTAATACACAAAGTGCGGAAATAACTCATGCAATCTCCTATAGAACGAACTAAGGGTTAGTGTGCGCCACATTCCGTATGCGGCCATACTCTTCGCCGAAGCACCATCGCTTGCCCGCGGCTGCTTACCAGGCACTTACAAAGCGCGGATCAATCGCCTGAGCAACTGTTTTCACGAAAGCTGCCCAGGAGCAGGACGAGTCTTCCTGGCTGCATCCAGGCAGGAAGATTGGCACTCGTTGTGGAGGATCGCTAAGTGTCAGGCTGGAAGCGGACCGCATTTGTTCAAGAGTTTGAGCGGAGTAGTAGGTTCGCACAGAGTAGCTTCCTGCGCCGCCCGTCTTCCAGAGTTCAAATATGAGCACTCCGCCGGGAGGGGTATCGTCACGACGGCCATCCACAATCCAAGTCAGATTCAATAGCCCAGCGATGTTGGTCAGGTTCGTGTCATGTCCAATCAAGAAGAGAGCGCGATCCGAGGGGGCGTCTGGAGTGCCGAAAACTGGCTTGCCCGTGACTGACTGTTCCATCGCCCTGCGGACGTGGTCGAGCAGATTGGAAGCCTGCATCTGGGCAATTGCCTTCGTGCGCTGTGCAAAGTCCGATGCCGCGGTGTGTAGGTCGATTAGGGAGCGGAGTTTGTCGCCGTCCACACAGCCCCATCCAACGTTGGAAGCGTTCATACCTTCGGTGTACTCCAACAGAATATTTTCGCTCAGCGTGGATGCTGTGTTCAACGGACCGTGTAACTCGGCGAGACGATCGTCTTTTCCTGGAGCGAGTTTTGCCGGAATTTCAAGAAGAGAAAAACGTTTTGCTTCGCGGGTAGCCGGAGTGCCACAGGTGGCAAGAATTTTATCGAGTGCGGCAAGCTGGGTACGGTAGGCTTCGGTAAGGTTGTCTGGATTGCCGCCAATGCGTCCGGAAAGTGCGGCGACAGCCAGGGCTGGCTCCGGTTGACCTACGCCGGCGGGGATCGCATGAAAGAGCGGGTCCTCAACGCCTTCAGGCAGAGCCTGCACCGGAATGGCACATCCGGGAAAGAGACCTTCGGCGAGCGCTCTACCGGTTTCGCGGGTGCGCTGGTCGGAGTCCGCGTGAATGGTAACGTGAGCAGCATCCTCGCATCCGGCTGCGTTCATCAGGCCTTGGCTCGCGAGTTCCATCCGGTCGTATGCGCCAAAGAGTTTCATCAACCGGTAACCATGCGCGGTGAGATTGCCGGGAGCAACGTCCCACGTTGGCCACGAGGCCGTTGAATAGGGATTGTATTGTTCCGCTTTTCCGGTGGGGGAGCGAACCCCATGACGGCTCACGTAAACCACAAACTTCAGTTCCGCATCCGCGCTCGTAGAATGCTGCGAGGCGGCTTGAGCAGTGATCGATGCTGCGATAAACAAGAACAATGAAAGAACATGGAAAGTCCGGCGTGTCATCAATTCCTCGGCAGTTGGATCGGCCAGCAAAGTTTCAGAAAGCAACATAATAAAAGAAGCTGGAGCACATGCCACGGCCAGGCATGTGCTCCGGGTTCAAGGTGCATTACTCAATGGCCGCGTCTTACAAGTTACTTATCGCTCGCCCAGGGTATAGCGGAGGCCGCCACCGTAGGTTGACTTATAGTACTCGCGCTGGTTCACAAACTGCGTGCTTCCCTGGTAGAAGCCGAAAACTTCGTTCCCGAGATTCAGTCCGTAGACCATTGCCGTAAAGCCGCCGCCAAGTTTGAAGCTACCCTGCGCATCCACTTGCATGTGCGCATAAGTATAGATATCGCCGGAGGGGCCGTTGGGGCCGAGATGGCTGGGGTCGTTGCTCGCAGACCAGTCATAGGTGTAAATGCTGGCGCCGGTGTATTGCAGACCGACGCGCATCGAGATGCGCTTGGTGTCGTAGGTTGGGCCCAGGTTCCAGCTATTAGGAGTCTGGCGCTGCAGCGCCGGATGGTCGGTGCGCAGCCCCGCAATGCCTTTTAACTGTGAGGCAGTATAGGTGTAGTTGGCTGAGACGCCCAGGCCTTTAAGCGCGCCGGGTAGCTGACTCCAATGCTGTTGATAGGCGGTTTCGAAGCCGTAAACATAGGCGTTCTCACCGTTGACGTACATCGTGATGGCATCGCCGGAGCCATTGTATTGCTGGACAACCGATTGCATGGAGGCCGGGACAAGTGAAGCTGGGACGCCGGTAAGTAGAATCTCCGGAGAGGTTAACTGCTTGAAGAAGCCTCCCGCCTGGAACATGCCGAGCGGATGAAGATACCGCTCATAGAGCAGGTCATAGTTGTTGGCGTGCTCAGGCTTTAGCGAAGGGTTGCCGATGGCGAGCGCGATGGGGCTGGCCGTCTGATCTTCCGTCGCATAAGGGACCAATTGGCCGGGATCAGGACGGGCGATGCCGCGGCTATAGACCGCACGCAACACCGAGTTGTTGGATAGCGAGTAACGCAGTTGCACACTAGGCAGAGCGTCTAGGTAAGAGGGATTGTTGATGGCTGGAGTGGCCACGCCGCATCCAGTGCCGTTCGCAGAATTGGTGCAGGAGCCGATTCCGGGGACGCTTCCGCCGGACGGAAAAAGAGCCACGGTGTAACCGGCGGTATCCATCTGCGTACCCTCGAAACGGACCCCGGTCTGCACGTGCAGCTTTCCAAAGTCGATGGTGTTCATCGCGTAACCGGCGGTGATGCGCTCCACGGTATGGTAGATGTTGGGATAGGTATCGGCTGCGGTCGCCGCTCCGTCGACATATCCGCCGAGATTGTTGACAGCGTAGCTCGATGCCTGATTGAAGTCCGAGACAGGTCCGTACTGTCCGCCAAAGTAGTTGCCGTGATAATACTCGTGGTTTTGGAATGTACTCTGCAGTGAGCTCATCAGAATGGCGGGGTTGTTCTTGAGCGACCAGCCGTCGTATTGGGTTTCCGTGGCGTCTTGAGTTTGATGGCCGTTGCGGATTTTGAAACCGGCCTCAAAGGTGCTGAAATGCCCGTCCACATAATAGTTCCGCGCATATGAGGCGGCCGCGGACAGGTTGAGGTCGGAGTTCAATCCTTTGGAGGTGACCAACTCATTCATAGCCCAATCGTTCGCATTCAGCAACGGGGAGTTAGCTTGATCGCACGCGCCAAAAGTAGGGGTGTTGACATTCGTTTGCGCTAACGGGTTGTAGTTACAATTTGGTTTTGTGCCGAGCCATTTGAAGGTGGCCTTAGGGTTTCCCGCGGAATCGACTTCATAGGAGCGCGCCGCAGCCACCTCCCAGGTGAACCATGAGTTCTGACGGACATGTCTTCCGCCGAGCGACAAGTCGCCGATGGAGGCATTCGGGCGCTTGCTGGAGGTGTAAAACTTAGGACCATTGGAGTCGGCCCCCGGGGCTATCACGCCAGGAGCAATGAGGACGTTGGACTGGGGCTCGTAATACCACTTGTCACCCCAGTCCTTTAGATCCGAGAAAAGGCCGTGGGCATAAAAGCTGTTATTGTCGTCCAGTTTGTAGTCCGCGCTGCCGGAGAGACCGTCGCGCGTACGGTAGTAGCGGTACTCGCGAATCGTATTGCTGTCATAGAAAGGCTGCGCCATCGTCGAAAGAGGGTCGATGGCCGGTTGAATGTTGTCGATGCCGCGGCCATTGTAATCGTAGGTGCCGCCGATGAGAATGCCGAACTTCTTGGCTTGGCCGAAGCGTTGTCCCCAAACACCTCCCCACTGGGTCGCTTCACGGCTGCCGAGAATCGGCGTGTAACCGCCGTTGCCGTAGACGCTGAGCAGTGGCTGTTCGGTTGCCATCTTAGTACGCAGATTCACCGATCCGGCAATGCCATCACCATCTTGATTGGCCGACAGCGTCTTGTTGATTTCGACGGCTTCCACCAGGTCGGAGTTGATCACGTCAAGGCGGATCTGGCGTATCCCTGGTTCGGGAGCCGGGACGGTGATGCCGTCAATAGTGACGTTGGTCAGGCGCGGCTCCAGGCCGCGAATGTCAACGTATTCGCCTTCGCCTTCGGCACGTTCCAGCACAACTCCCGGAAGACGTCCGAGGGCGTCGGCAACGTTGGCGTTGGGCAGGCTGGTGATGATATCCGCAGGGAGCACATCGATAATGTTATCCGCCGTGCGGGTCTGATTGATGGCCTCGGCCTCACCGAAGCCGCGCGACTCACTGACGACGATCTCTTCGCCCTTGGTAGCCACATCAAGCTTCAGATCAAGATTAAGTGTTTTATTGGCGACTACATCGATTTCTTCATTCTTGGTTTTAAAACCGATATAAGAGACTGTCAGCGTATAGTGACCTGGAGCAATGTCGCGCAGCACAAATTCGCCCTGGTTGTTCGCACTGGCGGCAATGCCCGAAGGAAGCAGTTCAATTCGCGCCCCCTTGAGTACCGCTCCTGACTTATCTGCGATGGAGCCCGAGATAACTCCTCTGGTGTTTTGTGCAAAAGCCAGTGAACAAAGTAATAAAAGGCTGACCAAAAGACAACCGATCGCACAAGCATTCCAACCTCGTCTAATTTGCAACATGCGGCCTCTCTCCCAAAAACAAATCCTGCGACGCAGGCAGTGCAGATGGATTACGAGAAAAGTATGGCAGGGCAATCTGATCGCAATCTAAGCAAGTACCATTGCGCGGGCCGTTTTCATCAAGAATTAATGTGGCTCAAGTAGGATGACATTCATGCGGGTTCTAATTGTCGAGGATAAGCGTAGCATGGCGGAGCATCTGGGCCGCGCCCTGGAAGGCGAAGGCTATGCGGTGGCCTTTGCCTACGATGGCGAAGAAGCCTTGCGCCTTGGCAAGACCAACGATTTCGATGTGATGCTTCTGGATGTCATGCTCCCGCGCATGGATGGCTTCGCGGTGATTAAACAGATGCGCGAGGCACGCATCGATACCCAGGTCATTATTGTTTCGGCGCGCGATTCGATGCGCGACGTTGTCTATGGGCTGGATGCGGGAGCCGACGATTATCTGACCAAGCCATTTGCGCTGGACGTGTTGCTGGCAAAAGTGCGCGCGGTGACGCGCCGTGTGCCGATGTCTCCAGGAATGCAGGCAGGGATGCAATTCGCAGACCTTATCCTTCGCCCAAATCAATATGAGTTGCAACGCGGCGAGCGCGTCGAGACGCTGACACGAACCGAGTGTGCGTTGCTGGAATCGCTGATGCGCCGGGCACGCACGGTTGTTCCTCACGGCGTGCTCATCGAAGAGGGCTGGGGCACGGAGTGCGATGTCAGCTTTGACAGTCTATACGTCTTTATCCGCGCCCTGCGCTCCAAGATCACCCGCCCTGGGGAGCCGGAATTGTTGTACACCATACGCGGCGTCGGCTACTCGCTGCGAGCCGAGTCCTGCTGATGCGCCGCTGGTCGATTTCATTACGGTTGACGCTTTGGTTCGGAGGCATTTTCTTCCTGGGATGGCTGCTATTCGGCGCGGCAATGTGGTTCAACCTGCAAAGCACGTTGACCGGGGAGCGCTTCCAAACACTCGCCCGACGCGTGGATCGCTTGCAGGATCTGTTGCGCAAAACCCAGGACGAGAACGAACAGGATCGCCACGAAGACTTTCAGGAATTCGCCCGCGCAACCGGAAATGGACTGAACGAGGTGTTTCGCACGGATGGCAGCCGCATGTATCCCTCGCCCTCGTCCGCGGCACAAGCGTTTCCATGGCCCGCGGTAACAAACGGCGATCGCGATCGCTTCTCGCACATTAACTCAGCCGGTCAGACCTATTGGGTGTTGGTGCGGCCTTTCTCGCTTGGCAGTCAGACTCTGTATTTAGCGGCTGCAGCACCCGAAGCTGGAAGTCTGCTGGTGCTCAACCGCTTTCTAGCCGGCTTGCTCGCCTCGGCGCCGATCCTGCTGTTGGTCTCGTCGGCGGGCGGCTATTGGGTCGGACGAAAGGCACTGAAGCCGGTGGACCGAATCACATCCACCGTGCAATCCATCAGCATAAGAAATCTCTCCGGGCGATTGCCCGTGGCCTACACTGGCGATGAGTTGCAACGGCTCGCCGAGACCTGCAATGCCATGCTGGCGCGCTTGGAATCCTCCGTGAATCGAATCAAGCAGTTCACCGCCGATGCTTCTCATGAACTTCGTGCTCCGCTCTCCTTCACCCGGACGGTAGCAGAAGTTGCCCTAAGAAATCCGCAAATCGATCCCCAGAGTCGGCGGGCATTTGAAGAGATCGTCGATGAGGGAGCCAAGGCAGCCGTCCTGTTAGCAGATATGCTAACGCTGGCTCGATCCGACTCAGATTACTCCGACGCAGTTTGGGAGCCCGTTGACCTGGTCGCCGTCATCGATAACGTCTGCGACAAGGCACGCCCACTGGCCGACAAGCGGCGACTTACTCTGTCAGTTTCCCTTGACACCGAGCAAGCGGTGGATGTCATGGGAGACTTGCCGACCCTTCGCAGGCTGCTCTGGATCCTTCTTGACAACGCAATGAAATATACTCCAGCGCCGGGCCATATCGATGTGACTCTGAGGACGAGTCCAGGACAGGCAACTGTGCTGGTGCGCGATAGTGGAATCGGCATCGCCCAATCGGACTTGCCTTACATTTTCGACCGTTTCTATCGCGCCGATCCGTCACGCAGTCAGGTGGAAGGAAGCGGCCTGGGATTGTCAATCGCCAAGTGGATCGCAGAGATGCACCACGCCAACCTTTCTGTGCGCAGCGAGCAAAACAAGGGAACGTCTTTCTGTATTGTTTTTCCACTGTTTGCGGCGTAGATGGCTGGCGTACGGCATTGACAGCGTATGGTTGTTGCACGCAAGAACTCTGGACTGGCTCTGAATACTTGAGACTATTGTTGCCGCGGATTTCTTAACACGATTTAGCCCGAAAATTGGGCAGAACAGAGGAAATTGGCAGACTTCTCAGGATTGGCTGAGTGTTTTTGTTGTCTTGTATCTAACTGATTCCAAAAACAGGACTTGAGTTACTGGCGGAGAGAGTGGGATTCGAACCCACGTTAGAGTTTCCCCTAAACACGCTTTCCAAGCGTGCGCCTTCAGCCACTCGGCCATCTCTCCGCTTAACGGGCAGGATTCGCTCACGCGAACATCTTCCATTGTAACGTACGCAGCTGTCTTCGCGCAGTTGCTGCAGCCTGTGGATTACTCTCCCGCTCTTAGCTTCGCGGCGTGTTCCCGTCGCCACCCATCGGAGCAGCGGCTGCCTGACCGAGGCTAGGCGACAGCCGTCACCCTCCGGCTTGGAATAGTTTTCCAGCAACCGATGGTGCATGCAATAGAGCGCCAGTTCGAGCCGGTCGGAGACGCCCAGTTTGTCGTAAATCTTTCGCAGATAGTTCTTCACCACCTGTTCCGTCGTGCCCACCTCCTGCGCGATGTCCTTATTGCGCAAGCCTTGCGTCACACCGGCGATAATCTGGAGTTCCTTCGTGCTCAGTTTCACCCGGTTGCGCGGCGAGGTCAGTTGCGCAGCCTGCGCCCGGTAGGCCTCGATCACCCAGTTCACGCCCTTGTTGTCCAGCCAGGTCTCGCCCGCGTGCACCTTGCGAATGCACTTCACCAGCAGATCCGGCCCGATCGAGCGGGTCACAATGCCGCGCACTCCGCGGCGCAGGAACTCGACCGTACTCTTCCTCGGTCGGCTCAATCATCACCAGCACAATCTTCAGCGCCGGAGCCATGGCCAGCATACTGCTCACCGTCTCGCGCGGCGATTCGCTCAATCCGCACGCGAACAGAATCAGGTCGGCCTGATAACGGCCCACCGCGGTCAGCGCATTGGCCGCCGACTCCACCTGCGCCACAATCCGGATGTCGTCCTCGACCGCAACGATTTTGCGCACGCCCACGCGAAAAATCGGCTCGCTGTCAGCCACAATCACGCGGATCGCGTCTGGCGAACCGTCTTCCAGTTCCGGTGTTGGCAGTGTGGATTGGCCTCGTCGTTGGCCATTAGCGATTCCCGCTCTCTTCAGAGTACTGGTTTCGCTTAGCTTAGCGGGAGATGTGGTATTCGTCAATGATGGCGCCGACCGCAATCCGGTCGCCCAGCCGGAGCGCAGCGCACAACCCGCCCCACGCACTCCACCTGCACGTCCTTCTCCGCGCCCAGCGTCTGTGCCGGCATGCAGATCGAAAACTGAATGGTCGAACCCACCGGGTAATCCACTCCGCAATGAATCAGAACCCCGCCCGCGGAGATATCCTGGGTCTCCGCGTCGTCCCGTTCGTGATCATGCAGGACAACGGGTAAGTGCAGCGGGAAACGGACGGAGGAGCGTAAGTCGTTGGTTGTCTCGATCGCGATCTGAGTCTGGGCTTTCACGTCATTCACAATAGACCTTAGTCCCGAGAATTGAATAATTACGAAAGTGTCACCCTTTCGGTTCACCTCATCGCCTTGCGTCCAACGGCATTCCCGTGCATCCGGCTAGAAGCGCGTCGTCTCCGTAAACTGGAATCCTTCCACCCGCATCGCCGGCGCCACCATATCGAAGGCCTCCTCGCCGCAGGCCCGCACCGGAAGGCCTAAGTCCAATACCTGCCGCAACATCTGAATCACGCTCTGATTGAACCGGAAATTACGTATTCCCTTCCCAACGCGGCCGTTCTCGACCACGAAGGTTCCATCCCGGGTCATTCCGGTTAGGATCTTCTCGTAGGCGTCCACCTCCCGGATGTACCACAAGCGGGTTACCAGCAGGCCGCGCTCGGTGCCGGCAATCATCTCCTCCACCGTCTTCGCCTCGCCTTGGGCGCTACCTTGAAGACAATGTTCGCCGGCGACTCTCCACCCTCGTTCGGCAGACTGAAGCCGTGCCCGGTGGCGCGTGCATCGCCAGCTTTTCCGCCAGCTCCGAGCTCCTGATCCGCGCCGCCGTGCCGCGTGCCATGGCAACTTCGCGCACCACGCCGCTCGTCCACCAGCGTCAATCCCTGCCGCGCCACGCCCTCGCCGTCAAAGCCCGCGCCCGGTCTGCTCCGGCGTGGCTCACATCGTCAGCAATCGAAATATTTTCTCCGAACAGCTTCGTTCCCAGCCGTCCGTTCAGGCAGGAGCGCTGCTCCAGCAGCGCCAGTCCGCTGAAGTCCGCCACCAGAAAGCCGATCAGATCCACCACCGCCGAGGGCTCCAGGATCACCGTGTACTTGCCCGGCGGCAGTTCCACCGGACGCGCCGAGCGCACGCGCCTTCTGTGCCGCAATCTCGGCCAGCGCCTGCGCGTCCAGCCGCCTGCGCGCTGGTGTAGTTCTGCTTCTGCCAGCCCGAGCTGTCCGTCGGCCTGCATCGTGATCGAGGCCTCGGCCAGCGTCTCCCGATGCCATCGCGCCACCCCATGCGAATTGAACAGCGCCTCAAAGCTCTCCCCGCACGAATACGTCCCGGCCGCATTCAGTCCATCGCGCTCGGCGATCGCGACCATCGCCGCAACCTGTTCGGCGCGCTCGCCCGCACCCATCGCCGCCGTCTCTTCGCAGTAGCGGTCGAACTCCACCGCGCTTCCCTGCTCCGCGGCCGTCAGCATTGGCAACAGCTCGGTGTCTTCCTCCTGCACCCGCGCCAGTTCTTCCGCCTGCCGCACCACCCGCCGCAAGCTCTCGTCGTCCAGCCGGTTCGTGGTCGCCCGCGCCGTGCGTCCACCCATCTGCACCCGCACGGAAACCTCGCAGCCTTCCTCGCTCACGTTCTGCGTAATCGCATTGTTGGCAAAGCGCGTCAGCGCCGAATGGCCGCCCTGCGACCGTGACCTCGACGTCGCTCGCCTCGGCTGCGCGCCGCACCCGCTCAAAAATCTCCGAGCACCGTTCCTGATCCATCGAAACATCTATATTCACATTCATCGATCTTTACCCGTTCCGTTACGAGAGGATGGTTGATCGTTCGGCTTCATTGCATTGCGCTCCCGGCTTGTAAGTCGTTGAAATTCGCTCCAAGGATTGGCGTTTTGGGCAATCGTTGGAAACGCCATTGTTACTTCCCGGATAATGTTACGAACGGGATACCAAGGCCATTGCCTTTCCCGCCAACGTACTTTAGTGATACTTGACAAGGCCGCGCCTCGAATCGCCCCTGCTTGCCCGCCCCTTAACCATTCCCAGTTGCTGGTAGTGGTGCTCGCGCACCCTATAACAACGACAAACGCCGAGACCATTACCCAGAATGGATAGACCTGCCACGATTCCCCCGCTAGCTTGCCCGCAACCCTAACGCAGTTCTGGACTTAGCTGCTGATTTTTCCTGACGCAAGCGTGCGTTTTTGGTCGCGAGCCCCAGACGCGAGTTTTCGGCTAAGTACTCCAATTCAGATTTTCAAAGAACTGTCATCGGCCCCGGCCTGACGAATTTCCGGATGCTCCGCTCACAGATATAGCTGGCTTGTGCGCCTTGGTCCACCAATCTGAAGGAACTCACTATTAAAGTCCTCTTCATCAAAGAAACCGACTTTCTCTAACCCAGTCTCCGGGGGGGAGAGAGTCACCAGCATGTAGAGCGCCATTAGCGCATCTCCACACGGCTCCGTGCAGCGTACGTTGATGCTGAAATAGTAGCCGTCCTTAGTCGCCGTTGGGCCGCGCTCAATCAGCACACCGTTCTCGGCCATCGAACTGATCCATTCGGTCACGACCGACTCCAGTTTTGGGAAACTCTGACTGCGTTTGGCGCGACGAAGGCACCCAGCAATCCTGACATGCTTCCGCGACTCCCATCCTGAAGAAACCCCTAGATCCGGCCAACTGATTTCGTTTTTCCTGCGCCCTAAAAACAGGTACAACGCAGCCCTTGTGGGTACCAACAGCATTGTTGCGTCAGAAGTATCCTTAACTATTCGGTAGAGCGGAGCAAGCAGGCCACGCTCGATGGAAGCCGCTTCATTGCCTAAACGCCGGGTGGCTTCGTCCTGCAGAGCAGCATTCGTAACGCACGGGTCATTGTCGTAGATGCAATCAAATACCGAATGATAAAACTCGAAGAGCACATGATCGTTCGGTAGTCGCCAACATTTTGCGACATTCGCGTGGTGCGCTAGGCCGTCCGGATCGGAGACGTTGGCCGCCTTGGTCACTATCACCCTTCGAACTCGCATAGCCTAGAACGCCATCCCTGTTGATGTTGTTGCTGCCGCAGTCATAATTGACGCTCCGAGATCTACAAACATTTGGGCTGCAGCACTGGCAACTACGAAGCATATTGCCGCCCCGACCAGTTTGACGGAGGGAAACGCAGTATACTCGATCACCCCCGGACTCGTTGTGAAGTAATAGAGCTCAGTGAGGCCGAGCGGGCCATCAATAATGTTGGACATCGGCAGCATGCCGCGGACAAGAGGACTACCAAACATATCCCCAGCCAACCCAATATACTTGTTGATCTGCTTCTCTGGATCAACCGTCCCGCCAAAAGGCTTTATTTCATAGATCTGATTTGGGAGTATCAGCACATCAATCCTACCCCCTAGTAAAACGATCTCCGTCATAACCGATGCAGCGCCGTAAGTGGATTTAATGTCCGCTTGGATCAACTGGTGAGATTGAAAGCCAAAGGCCCTCGCAGTAATGTTCACACCTTTCGATGCGAGTAACAGCAGGAAATCCGTAAGTGGCGTGAGGCCGGAAGGGTCAGTACGATCAACCGCATCATCCTCGGCGTATAGATACTTGTGTAAGGAGGCCGGATCTTGGCTTGTGCCCTCGTATGTATCCATACCCCAGAAGAAAAATCGATCGTCTAACCCCTGGAGATCAACTCGAATTCTGTTGTCGAGATTGGCAATCAAGTCAGGAGAGATGTATGAAAATGAGGAAGCGGGACCAATAGGCTGGACAGTCACCTTCCTTTACCTCCTCTTGGTGCTCGGAATTGCTTACGCCGTCCTTAGCATGTGTTGAAGGGTTCATTAACCCAGTTGCTCGGAAGGTTGCACTTTTCGGGTTGATATAGCGCCCCGCTCGCTCTGTGTCCTTCCGATCATAGGGGTCCTTCGACTCCGCTTCGCTCCGCTCAGGATGACACAGGTTACGGCTCTCGTTCCAGCCCCGGCTCAGGTCCACCCACTGTGGGTTCTGCGCCTCGATCAGGTCGATCTTCTTCTGCCGCTTCCATCCCTTCAACTGCTTCTCGCGATGGATCGCGTTGCGAACGTCGTCGAAGGTCTCGAAGTACAGCAAGCGGCCCACCTTGTACTTCGCGGTGAAGCCGTCGATTTCATGCTGTTTATGCTGCCATACTCGTTTTGCGAGATTGTTAGTTATCCCGATGTAGAGCGTGCCGGACAAGCTCCCAACAATGTAGGTGTAGAACCGGTACTCCCTTCTTGCCATAGGGGTCCTTCGCTGCGCTCAGGATGACACTATAAAAGCTCACTCTATAACCGCTCACCTGTGTGACGCACTACACTCAGCTCCCGTACGCTCCGCCCACCTTCACCTGCCGGAAGCGCGCCGGAGCCGCGCCATGTCCAGTTCCCATCCCCTGCTCGGGCTGCCCTTTGCCGCAGTTCGGAGTTCCCCACAACGTCCAGTGCCTGCGGTCGCAGATTGCATCCATCGAATTCCAGAACTCCGTCGTGATCCCCGAGTAGGACGGATTGCGCAGCATTTGTCCCAGCTTTCCGCCCTTAATCTCCCATCCCGCCTCGCAGCCAAACTGGAAGTTATAGCGTTTGTCGTCGATCGACCACGAGCGGTTGGTCTCCATGTAGATTCCGTCGTCGGTCGAGGCGATCAGTTCATCGAAGCTCAGCGGCTTCTCGCCCGGCAGGATGCTCACGTTGCTCATGCGCACAATCGGAACCCGCGCCCAACCCTCGGCCCGCATGTGCCCGCCCGAGCGATTGCGCCCGATCATCGCCGCCGTATCGCGCGATGACAGATAGCCCTCGAACTGCCCCTTGGTGATGATCGGCACGCACTGTGCCTCGACGCCTTCATCGTCATAGGCATACGTCCCCAGCCCCGGCCCGTGCTCTGGCCGGGCGTCGGCCACCACGTTCACCAGCGCGCTGCCATAGCGCAGCCGGTGCAGCTTGTCGAGCGTCAGGAACGAGGTACCTGCGAAATTCGCCTCATAGCCCAGCACCCGGTCCAGTTCAATCGGATGGCCAATCGACTCGTGAATCTGCAGTCCTAGTTGCGACGAATCCAGCACCACGTCGCGCCGGCCTTCCGGACACTGCGGAGCTTTCAGCAGCGCCACGCACTCCCGCGCCACCCGCTCCGCGTTCTCCAGCAGCCGAAGCTCGCCCACCAGTTCGTAGCCCTTATTCTGATACTGCCCGCCGAACGAATTCGGATAGGAGCGCGTCTGGATCGAGTCGCCCTCAAAGGCATGGGCCGCAAATCCCGCGCCGGTAGTCGTCCGGGTCTGATGGATCGCCGCGCCCGCCGTGCTGTAGAACCATTGCTCGTAACGCCGGAAGATCATGCTGGTCTCCGCCAGCGTAACGCCCTGCACCGCCGTCAGCGTCGCGTCGATGCGGCGCAGCAACTCGAAGTTCTCCTCCATCGCAACCGCAAACGGATCGATCCGGCACGGCGAACTCCACTCGGCCACCGCCGCCGGCTCATCCACCAGCCGTACCGGCTCGCGTTGCACTCGGGCCGATGCCCGTGCAATCTCCACTGCCAGCCGGGCGCAGCGCTCCACGCCCGCGCGCGTCAGCTCTTGCGTGGCGGCAAATCCCCAGCCGCCATTACATAGGACGCGCATGCCCAATCCCAGCGACTCGCCCTCGGAAGCCACCGCCACGCGCCCGTTTCGCGTTCCCAGCGAACGCACGCGCTCGTCCACAATCCGCGCCTCGGCATGGCTCGCGCCCTGTGCCACAGCCATCTCCAACACCCAATCGGCAATCTGTTTCATCCGAGCTCCCAAGCGCCCGCGGAGGCGACCGGTCAAATTCTACTCCCCGTACTGCTGGGGGCATCAAATTCAAGTTTTCAGATTGAAGTTTCAGAGCAAACAAAAAGGCCGCGATCTGCTCGCGACCCACACTTCAGCCGAACCCTGCTGACCACGCCTATTGTTTTTCAATCCCCTGCGGAGTAAACGTGATGGTCGCCCGTTGTCCACTGAGCCCCAATACTCCAGCCGGTTTCCCGTTGTAGGTGACCGATAGCCCCGCCGGATTCCCCACCACCAGCATCAGCTTCTCCTTTGCCGTGTAGCTCCGGCTGCGTGCCTCCGGCTTCTCCGGATCGAGCGTCAAAGTCTCCACCGTCTTGCCGTCGCTTTGTACGCTGATCCAGACCCGCGTCGTTGCAGAGATCGAAACCTGCACCGGCGCGGCTCCTTTGGACGCCGTTGCTCCTGTTCGCGACACCGCGGAGGCTGGCGTGACCGGCGTCTTAGAGACAGGCGCTACGGGCGCGGCCACCGCAGGCACGCCACTCTGCTTTGCGCTCTGGGGCGTCTGCGAAGCCGTAGCCTGGGTCGCAGCGGACGCCGCGCCCGCATTCGCCGCGGCTGCCGGATTCGCATCCTTGTTTGCATCCTTGTTTGCATCCTGGGTTGCATCCTGGGTTGCGTTCAACTCCCCGCCGCCTGCCGCGCTCTGGGGCGACGGATTCGGCTCGGGCGCCGTCACCACGGTCGTCTGCGCCGGAGCATTCGATACCGCGCTCTCCGCGCTACGCCGTGCGGCCATCTCCTTGCGCTGTTCATTCAGCCACAACCCGCCCATCCCCAGCGCCACCAGCACGGCCAGCACACCCGCCACGGTCGCGGCGTTCGGAGACCACGGCTGGCGCCCGGCGGCGGCGGCAACTTGCGTGGACAGCACCTCCATGTCGATTTCCGACGGTGCGACCTTTGCCGCGGCAAGATATTCGGCTAGCGTCTTTTCTTCGTCGAGGCCGACGTAGCGGGCATACGCGCGCACAAAGCCCTTGTTGAAGATGCCTCCCGGCAACTGCTCGAAGTGCTCGTCCTCCAGCGCCTGCAAGGCCCGGGAGCTAATCTTGGTCGAGGCTGCAATCTCCTGCAGCGTGATGTTGCGCGCCGTCCGTGCCTGGCGCAAATTTTCCCCAAACGATGTCACGTCGTCCGCCCTCGCCCGATTCCCAATCTTCGAATCTGTACTTTCCCGGCCTTGCGTCCGCAGGCGGCAGCGAAGCGTACCCGCAAGAGGCGGCACGTGCGCAGTTCGCCCGGTGAACGCCGATGCAGTTCTGCGCTCATCATAGAAATGCCGCAAACCCAAGTCAAATATAAATCTCTCCACCTTCAGTTTTGTAGATCAGTTCCGCTTCCAGGGCCAAAAGCGCCAGATATAATGTTAGAATCCAGTATTCGAAGTGCCAGTCCTACTAGGGCAACCCTGATGACGCAACCGCCGGCAGAAGTAAGCCCGAGCAAACCAGAGCTGACCATCCTCCATGACGTGGCCAAGGCGCTCACGTCTTCCCTGAACCTCGACTCGCTTCTCCAGACCATCATGGAAAAGGTCGCCGCCTGCTTCCGGCCTGACACCTGGAGCCTGCTCATGACCGATGAAGAGCAGCACGAGCTGTACTTCGCAATCGCCGTCGGAGACGCCAGCGAGTCCCTCAAGTCCGTCCGCCTGCGCATTGGCGAAGGCATCGCCGGATGGGTCGCCGAGCACGGCGTGCCCCTCGTCGTCCCTGACGTCAGCAAGGACGAGCGTTTTGCCTCGCGCATCGACCAGTTAACCCGCTGGGAGACCCGTTCCATCCTCTGTGTCCCGCTCACTTCCAAGGATAAGATCCTCGGCGTCATCCAGCTTATCAACGTCGATATGTCCACCTTCGGCGACGATCAGTTCATGCTGCTCCAGGCCATGGCCGACTACGCCGCCATCGCCATCGACAACGCCCGCGCCGTCAAAAAAATCCAGGAACTCACCATCACCGATGACTGTACCGGACTCTACAACGCGCGCCATCTCTATAACTCCATTGAGGCCGAGGTCTACCGCTCCACCCGCTTCGGCTATGAGTTCAGCATTCTTTTCCTCGACCTCGACCGCTTCAAACTGGTCAACGACAGCCACGGCCACCTCATCGGCAGCCGCCTGCTGGCTGAAATCGGCAGCACCATCAAGAGCCGCCTCCGGCTTATCGACTGCGCCTTCCGCTATGGTGGCGATGAGTTCGTCGTCCTGCTTCCTCAAACCGGCAAACATTCCGCCCAGGTCGTCGCCCGCCGCCTCCGTGACATCCTGCGCAACACCGTCTTCCACCTCGGCGAAGGCCTTGAACTGAATGTTCGCGCCTCGATGGGCGTAGCCAGCTTCCCGGACGATGCCAAAAATGCCCACGACCTCATCCGCCAGGCAGACGAAATGATGTACACCATCAAAAACACCACCCGCGACGCCATCGCCGTCTGCGGCATCGGCATCATCCCATAGCGCGTAATCCCATCGCTCGTAAGCCGACAACGCCCTTGTGAACATCCGTAGAATAGTTCTGAGCGCGACCTTGCTCCTCACACCCCGCACGGCTTACCATCACCTCTACCCATGAAACGACGTGCCTTCATCCTCTCCACCTTCGGCGCCATCGCCGCCGCCCAGATGCAGGCGCAGGACAGCAAGGTTCCCGAATGGGTTCGCAACGCACTTATGGAAGACAACGCACGCGCCCGAAGCTTCCCGCAATTGCCCCCCGGATTCCTCTGGGGAACCGCCACCAGCGCCTATCAGATCGAAGGCGGAGTCCACGAAGGCGGACGTGGCGAGAGCATCTGGGACCGCTTCTGCAAGGTTCCCGGCCGAATCAAGGACCGAGAGAACGCCGACGTTGCCTGCGACCACTACCATATGTGGAAGTCTGATATTGCGCTGATGAAGTCGCTCGGCATCCAGAGCTATCGTTTCTCCCTTGCCTGGCCGCGCCTCCAGCCGCTTGGCTCCGGCGACCACAACCAGAGCGGCATCGACTTCTACTCCCGCCTCATCGACGAGCTTTTAGCCAACGGCATCCGTCCCTTCCCCACGCTCTATCATTGGGATCTGCCGCAGCCCCTGCAGGATCGCGGTGGTTGGGCCTCGCGTGAAACCGCCGACCGCTTTGCCGACTACGCCCAGCTCGCCACCCGCGCCTACGCCGACCGCTGCACCCACTGGCTCATCTTCAACGAGCCCAGCATGTTCGTGAACCTCGGCCACCTCAGCGGAATCCACGCTCCCGGCCTCAAGGACCCGGCCCTCGCCATGCGCGCCGGGCACATCGTCAATCTCGCCCAGGGCAAGTCGTTCCGTGCCATGAAGGCCGTCTCGCCCAAACTCCGCATCGGCAGCGCCTTCAGCATGTCGCAACCCTACCCCGCCTCGGACTCCGATGACGACATCCGCGCCGCCGAGCGCTTCCACGCCTGGGAGAACATCTGGTACCTGGAGCCCGCCCTGCACGGGCGTTATCCCCTGGCCATCACGCCCACCCCTGAAAAGCTCTTGGATATCCGCCCCGGCGATATGGAGCAAGTCCGCGCTCCCTTTGACTTTATCGGCATCAACAACTATTCGCGCGCCGTCATCGAGAACGATCCGCACTTCCCGATTCCTTTTGTCGCCGTCCGCTGGCTCGCCGGCGAATCCGGCCCCAAAACCGATGTGCAGTGGGAGGTCTATCCTCGCGGACTCTATGAAATCACCATGCGCATCTGGCGCGACTACCGTCTCCCCATCGAGATCACGGAGAACGGCGCCGCCTACAACACCGCTCCGGGACGCGATGGAGAGATCCCCGACCAGCAGCGCATCGACTTCTACAACAGCTACATCCACGAGCTCGCCCAGGCCGTCGCCGACGGGGCTCATGTCCATGGTTACCATGCCTGGAGTCTGCTGGATAACTTCGAGTGGAACGAGGGCTACACGCCGCGCTTCGGCCTCGTTTACGTCGATTACAACACCCTCTCGCGCACCCCGAAAGCCTCGGCCAAGTGGTACGCCAAACTTATCGCCGCCCAAAAACGATCCTAGATCTCAGCTTTCAAGCTCTTGCCGTAAACCTTTGAAACCTTGGAACCGTGAACCTGCGAAACCTGTTACTTCCCATCCACCCCAAAGTCCCAAACCACCCCGTTCCCTTCGTTTCCGGGAATCGAGACCACAATCGCGTACTCGCCCGGCGTCAGATCCTCCAGCGGAATCAGCTTCCACCAATCGCCGCTGAACTTCTCTGCCCGCGAGTGCAGAAACTTCTCTGTCTGGTTCTGCTCCCCGGTGATTGCAACTTTGTTTTTTGCCAGCACCCGCAGATCTTTCTTCCGCTCCAGCCGCACCATCCGGAAGTTCTCTCCCGGGATCACGCCCTGGGAGTCTTCCACGTCCACAAAAATCGACGGCGCCCCCGAATGCATTCTCACCTTGGCCTCGGCTCCCTTTAGTTCAATCGTCTGCATCTGGCTGGCAACCGGGATGACGGAGCGCTTCAAGATATTTCTTCCCTCGTGATCGTTCTCCTGGGTCTTGCTCCCGCCAACCTTCTGCAGCACCGGCTTGCCCGCCAGCTCTTCCAGCAGAAACACTCCACCATCGGCCGGCAGGCGCAGCTCGGCGGCCACCAGCGGCGTGTTCAGTTGTTCCTCCTTGCGGGCCACAACCGCTTCTTCCGGCACCTGCTTCATCTCTTCCTTCATCTCTTCGGCTTGGATCTTGGCGCGCTCGGCGTTCCAGTTCTCGGTCGCCTTCCAGTCCACCAGCGCAACCGGAAGCTCCTCCCACTCGGCCCGCTCGGCGCTGAAATATCGCACCCGGTCCCCGATCTTCATCCACTCCGTCGCCGTCTGATAGCTGCCATCGGTCAGAATCAGCCGCTTTACCGCCTGCGCGAAAGCGCTCCCCGTCAGCAGCAGTCCCAGCATCATCGCCAGCGCCAAGCTCTTCACCGCACGCAACATAATCCGCCTCATAGCCCTCCAAGATAGCATCGCTGCTGGCTTTGGATGCCCATCGCCGATTCCGCTTTCCAAATGTTTTCAACTTTCTCGGCTTCTTCGGCTTGCCCGCGGCCCGGTTTTCGTTCAAAATTGATTGTGCGCCCCTACCTAGTTCACCAACCTAAGTACAACCTGGTTACGAGGACGATATGTCGGCAAAGTACATCTTTGTGACCGGCGGCGTCGTGTCTTCTCTCGGCAAGGGATTGGCCGCTGCAAGTATCGGCTGCCTGCTGGAGAGCCGCGGCCTGCGGGTCAATCTGCAAAAGTTCGATCCCTATCTCAACGTCGATCCCGGAACCATGTCGCCGTTTCAGCACGGCGAGGTGTTCGTCACCGACGATGGCGCGGAGACCGATCTCGACCTCGGACACTACGAGCGCTTCACCCACGCCCGCCTCACCCGCGATAACAACCTCACCACCGGCCGCATCTACGAGCAGATCATCGCCAAGGAGCGCCGGGGCGACTATCTCGGCAAAACGGTCCAGGTCATTCCGCACGTCACCAACGAAATCAAAGCCGCCATGAAGAAGGTTTCCCACGATGTCGATATCGTCATCTGCGAAATCGGCGGCACCGTCGGCGATATCGAGTCGCTTCCCTTTCTGGAAGCCATCCGCCAGATGCGCCAGGAGCTTGGGCGCGAAAACACTCTCTTCGTCCACGTCACCCTGGTTCCCTTCATCGCCGCTGCCGGAGAGCTGAAGACCAAGCCCACCCAGCACTCGGTCAAGGAACTGCTCTCCATCGGAATCCAGCCTGACATCCTTCTCTGCCGCACCGACCGCTTCCTGCCGCAGGAGATGAAGGGCAAGATCGCCCTCTTCTGCAACGTCGAGGAGCAAGCCGTGATCACCGCTCGCGACGTCGCCAGCATCTACGAGTGTCCCCTGGCCTTCGCCCAGGAAGGCGTCGACAAACTCGTGCTCAAGTATCTGCATATCGATGCCAAAGATGCCGACATGAGCCAGTGGGAGACCCTCGTCCATCGCGCCTACAATTCGCAAGATGAGGTGCTCATCGGCGTCGTCGGCAAGTACGTGGAATACGAGGATTCCTACAAATCGCTCAAGGAAGCTCTCGTCCACGCCGCCTTGAATTACAACCTCAGGCTCAACCTGCAATGGATCGAAGCCGAAGGACTGGAAACCAAGGACAAAAACGATCGCAGCTACGAGTCGCAACTCACCGGCTATGACGGCATTCTCGTCCCCGGCGGCTTTGGCAAGCGCGGCATCGCCGGAATGCTCAACGGCATCCGCTTTGCCCGCGAACACAATGTCCCCTACTTCGGCATCTGTCTCGGAATGCAGACCGCCTGCATCGAGTTCGCCCGCAACGTCTGCGGACTCGACGAGGCCAACTCCAGCGAGTTCGATCCCGCCACGCCGCATCGGGTCATCTACAAACTGCGCGAGTTGCGCGGCGTCGAGGAGCTCGGCGGCACCATGCGCCTGGGCGCCTGGGACTGCAAGATCGAGGCCGGCTCCAAGGCCTTCCAAGCCTACGGCCAGACGCGAGATCAGCGAGCGCCACCGCCATCGCTACGAGTTCAACCGCGAGTACGAGCAACTGTTAACCGGCGCCGGACTCCGCATCACCGGAAGCTCGCCCGACGGAACCTACGTCGAGATCGTCGAACTCCCCAACCACCCCTACTTTCTCGGCTGCCAGTTCCACCCCGAGTTCAAGTCGAAGCCGCTGGAACCGCATCCGCTCTTCCTCAGCTTCGTCCACGCCAGCTACCAGCACCGCGCCCTGCGCCTGGCCCAAGCCGAGCCTGCCGAACACAACCAGTACCTCCGCCCCGAGGGCGCAGGCAAACATTAAACGCATCAACATGAGGCCCGGATTCGGGCCCCTTGCAATTCACTATCTGACAATCTGAATGGATCGGCTGCCCCATTCTAAACTCGCGCTCTTTGTGAGTTTCGGGTGGAACGTGCAACGCGCCGCCTGCATGGTGCAATCTATGTTCGTGCAGGAAGGCAGACATGACGAACCTGAAGAGCACCCACGAAAACCTCATGATAATCGTCGATGAGTCCCCCGCAACCAGGCGGGCGGTGGACTATGTGACCAAGATGATAGGCTGCCAGCGGGGCTTTCACGTGTACCTGTTGCATCTGTTGCCGCCGCTTCCAGCGGAGTTGCTGGAGTTCGGCGGTGCCGAAGATCCCCGGGAAGAACAGAAACTGCAAGCCGAACTCCATCACGATCAGCAGACCTGGATCGCCTCGGCAAAAGATCCGGCCAAGCCAGCGTTAAGCTACGCGATCGGCACGCTGCGCGACGCAGGTCTTTTCACTTACGAGATTGAACTGGCATCCTCCGATCCGTGGGACGACCGGGACGCCACCATTGCCATTCTGAAACAGGCTCGGGAAAAGCACTGTCATACCATTGTCGTCGGCAATGAGTCTCAACCCTGGTTCCGCAAGCTGGCAGGTGCCAGCTTGACCGAGCGTCTTCTTCGCCATGCCAAGGAAATCACTCTCTGGATCGTCCAGTAACCGCGTGATCGGGTGCCCACTCTCGCGCCCTTCGCCAGTTCGAGTGGGGCCGTTGCCGTTGCTTCTACTCTCCCACACGCGCAAAAAAAGACCCGCGCCCGGCGGGTCTTTCCAAACGGTTCAACAATCTTCTACTCTTCCTTCTTGAGCTGCTGCGACAGATACCGCTCGTACCCGATCTCTTCGATCAGGTGCAGTTGCGCTTCCAGCCAGTCCACATGCTCTTCTTCGTCCTCCAGAAGCCCCTGCAAACAACTCCGCGCTCGCGTTGTCGCCCTCTTCGCGCGCAACCTTGATCGAGTTGTTGTACATCTTCACCGCGTTCAACTCCAGCTCCAGATCGCTCGCCAGCTGCTCTTTCACGTTCTTGCCGATCTTCAACTGCGTCGGCCCGGTCAGTGTCGGCGTCGCATCCAGAAACAGAATCCGCTCAATCAGCTTTTCCGCGTGCTTCATCTCGTCGATCGACTGCTTCTTGATGAACTTCGCCAGCGCTTCGTACTTCCAGTTCTCGCACATCTCCGAGTGGAGAAAATACTGATTAATGGCCAACAGCTCTTCCTGCAGAGCCTCGTTCAGCACGGCAATAACCTTCGCGTTTCCCTTCATCGCTTCTCTTCCTCCGAGGACTACGTCCTAACCGCGGGACTTCCCCATTAGATGTACACCAAGCACCGCCTGTCCGCAACCTCTGCCATCGCCGCATCGCACCGAATGCCTGCCGCTGACTTCGATCTTGCGAAACTTTGAAACCTTGAAACTTTGAAACCTTGAAACCTTATAATCTCCCTATGCCCTTCTCCGTCGAGCATGTCACCATCGGCGGCCCCGAGCTGTTTCTCATCGCCGGCCCCTGCGTCATTGAAAGCGAGGAGCACACGCTCTTCATGGCCACCTCCATCGCGGCCATCTGCCGGGATCTCGGCGTCCCCTACATCTTCAAGGCCAGCTACGACAAGGCCAACCGCACCTCGCTCGCCAGCTACCGCGGCCCCGGACTCACCGAAGGCCTCCGCATCCTCGCCAAAGTCCGCGACACAGCTCCACCTCCCCGTCCTCACCGATGTCCACGACGCCGCCCAGGCCACCGCCGCCGGAGAAGTCGTCGACGTCCTGCAAATCCCCGCCTTCCTCTGCCGCCAAACCGACCTGCTCATCGCCGCCGCCCGCACCGGACGCGCCGTCAACGTCAAGAAAGGCCAGTTCGTCGCCCCGCAGGACATGCGCCACGCCGTCGCCAAACTCCACGAGAGCGGCAACCAGCGCGTCTCCCTCACCGAGCGCGGAGCCAGCTTCGGCTACCACAACCTCGTCGTCGATATGCGCTCGCTGGCCATCATGCGCGACTACGCGCCCGTCATCTTCGACGCCACCCACTCCGTGCAAATCCCCAGCCAGGGCGCCCAGTCCGGCGGAGAGCCCCAGTTCATTCCCCTGCTCAGCCGCGCCGCCGTCGCCGCCGGCATCGACGGCCTCTTCATGGAGGTCCACGACAATCCCGCCGCCGCCCACAGCGACGGAGCCAACGCCCTCCCGCTCGCCAACCTTAAAGCAACGCTTGAACAGTTGCTGGCAATTCGGCGAGCCTTAGCCAATTAGATCGATCTTCGAATTCAATCACCCCGCCCAACCAAGCCTTGCTTCTACCGCTTGCGCCAATCCCACAACCACCCCGCATAAGCCTCCGCACTATCCACCCCCGGATTCTGCGGCGCGGTATTGTTGTTCGAGATGTGGTGGTACTTAAAGCCAAGCAACAGGGATGAGCGCTTCCTTGTGAACACCTGCACTCCCGCGCCAAAGTTAAAGGTAAAGTTGAACTGTGAGGAGCCCGGCACCGGCTCCTGCCGCGTAAAGTACAGCATCCCGCCATGGGAGTCGAAGAAGGGCTGCACCCGGTGTCCGTTGCGGAAGTTCACCTGCAGTCCCAGCGGTGTGCATCCGCCCGCATAGGTCGTCGCCCCCGCGCGCGAGCCCGTCAGCCGGCCGTTCGTGAAGTAATATTCGGTTGGATCGCTCAGCAGCGCCACCGGAACCACCTCGGAGACCCACTTCAACGCCACCCGCCGTCCGGCCAGGATCGTCACTGCGTACTGTCCGTCCAGCTCGAAGAACTTCCGGTCCAGTGACTTGCCAATCCCAGAGGTCGAATCCGGCGAGTAGCCGCCCCAGAAACCAACTTCCTGATTCCAGCGCTCCAACCGCGCGCCATCGTTTGTCTGCGCCGCCAATCCCGCCGACATGCAAAACACAACGGCCCAAAGCCCGCAAGAATCGTTCTCATCCCCACATGGTACGATAACCAGCGGTAACTCTCACGAACTCCGATTGAGGCGCTAGCGCCGCGCCGCCGCATAGTCCCGCGCTCATCCATCATGACCACTGGTGAAAACGTCGTTCGCATTGAAGCCGAGGCGCTGCGCCGCCTCGCAGACCGCATCGCTGGCCCCATGGCCGCCGACTTCGCGCGCGCCCTCGAACTCATTCTCGGCTGCGCCGGACGCGTCGTCGTCACCGGCATGGGCAAGAGCGGACTGATTGGCCGCAAGCTCGCCGCCACCTTCGCCTCCACCGGAACGCCTGCGCTCTACCTGCATCCCGCCGAAGCCCTGCACGGCGATCTCGGCATGGTCATGCGCGGCGACCTCGTGCTGGCGCTCTCGGCCTCAGGCGAAACCACTGAGATTCTCGAACTGCTCCCCACCATCAAGCGCCTCGGCGCGTGCGCTCATCACCTTCACGGGCGACTGCCTCCATCCCCGCAATGGCAATCCGCCCTCATCGCTCGCGCTAGGCCGCCGACGTCGCGCTCGACTGCTCCATCCACAAGGAAGCCTGCTCGCTCGGCCTCGCGCCCACGGCCTCCACCACCACCATGCTCGCCCTCGGCGATGCCCTGGCCGTCGCCCTCAGCGAGCGCCGCGGCTTCCGCGCCGAGGACTTTGCCGACCTCCATCCCGGCGGCAAACTCGGCAAGCGCCTCGCCCGCGTCTCCCAGCTCATGCACACCGGCGACGCCATTCCCCGCGTCGCGCCCGCCACGCCCATGATCGAGGTCATCTACGAGATGTCGCGCAAGGGACTCGGCATCACCGCCGTCACCGAGGGCGATACTCCTCATCGGCATCATCAGCGACGGCGACCTGCGCCGCCTCCTCGAGCGTCGCGGCAAAGATGTGCTCGACCTCACCGCCGCCCAGTGCATGACCCAACATCCCCGCACCATCTCTCCCGATGCCTTCGCCGCCCAGGCTCTCGACCTCATGGAGCAGAAGAAAATCACCTCGCTCATGGTCGTCACCGAAGCCAACCAACTCCAAGGCGTCGTCCACCTGCATGATCTGTGGGGAGTCGAACTGGTCTAGGGGTGCGCGTTATGATGCGCGTTAATAGGGAGTTCCGCGTGATTCATCCCCGCTCGATCTGGTCTACGATCCTGCCGGTGTCGGCACTGGCAATCCTGCTGACCTCCTACACCCTGGGACAAACCACCACGGACCCTGCCCAAAATGCAGCCGCCCCGGCGCAGATCGGTCAGCAAACCAATCCGGCAGATGCGCCACCAGACAACTCTGAACCCAAGCCGCCGCCTCAGCGGCAACCCGAGCCGCTGCGCCCCGAGGCGCAGCACGAGAAGGCAGCACAGGAATTAAAGCAGCAGGAGCAGCAGCGAATGCTGGGCGTGATCCCGGATTTCAACACCACTGACGTTCACGATGCGGTTCCGCTAACGCCAAACCAGAAATTCCATCTGGCATTCCGAAGCTCGATTGATCCCTTCCAGTTCGTCGCCGCCGCTCTGGATGCGGGAATCGGTCAGGCAGCGAATAATTTCGCCGGCTATGGACAGGGGGCGCAAGGTTACAGCAAGAGGTTCGGAGCGGCTTACGCGGACCAGTTCTCCGGCCTGTTCTGGGCAAATGCCCTCTTCCCAACCTTGCTGCAGGAGGACCCACGTTACTTCCGCCAGCGCACCGGGAGCGTCAAACACCGTCTCTTGTACGCAATTTCCAGCATCGTCTGGACGAAGCATGACAATGGCGCATGGGGGCCGAACTACGCGAATGTGCTTGGGAACATCACCGCAGGCGGCCTGGCAAATCTGTATTATCCGTCCGCGGACCGCAGCATTGGCCTCACCTTCCAGCGAGCTCTCACCATAACTACCGAAGGCACGCTCTTTGTAGTGTTCTCCGAGTTCTGGCCGGACATCAGAGACCGGCTCTCCCACCAGCACCGCAACAATCCTCCAGCGACGGAAGCTGCTCCGAAGTAGAGGCCTCGCCATTCCAGCTCTCATCGTGCAACCCTGTGCCAAGTGCCGGATTCCAAGTCTGAACGGTGAGGGTTCGTCCCGGAGGAGAATGCAATGGCCTATTGTTCGAGTTGCGGTACGCCAATGGAAGGGCAGTTTTGTCCGAAATGCGGGGCGGCTGCAACCGCGGCACCCGACGCGGGCTCCACCCAGCCCGCCTCTTCCGTGAGCACGCAACCGGGGCTCACCATCAACGGCGCTTCCGCCTTGTGTTATCTCTTTGGCTTCGTCACCGGGATCGTCTTCCTCGTGCTTGCTCCCTACAACCAGGACAGACGCGTGCGCTTCCACGCCTTTCAATCCATCTTTCTGAACGTGGCGGTCATCGTGGTTCACATTGGCGTCGTAATGGTGGCGCTCATGTTCCACGCCATCAGCACGGTGCTGGGAGTGTTGGTCAGCTCCCTCCACGCGCTGGTCAGCTTGGGATTCTTCCTGCTCTGGCTCTACATGATGTGGAAGACGTATCAAGGCGAGAAGGTAATGCTGCCGATCATCGGCCCGATGGCAGAGCGCCAGAGCGGTGACCAGAACTCACCCACCAGCACATGGGGAAAGGCCGCATAGCAATTACAGCGCGCGGCGGTGATCCACACTTGCCGCAGTCGGCAAATGTGGATCACAGAAAGCTGCACTCGCCGGGGCTAAACACGCCCCTCACATTGCAAAAGTAAAGCTATCTGCCCTTCTTGACACCCACGTGGGCGCTGGGCAAATCCTTGACCACGATCTTGCCGCCATCGGACTTGATGGGGAAGTAGGCCAGCGTAGCCGAAGTTGCGCCGCCGGTGTTCTTGCCCTCCTGCGTTGGATCGAAGATCGCGTCATGGCAGGGGCAGATGAAACCGAAAGCGTTGACAGCTTCGCTTTTCTGATGAATTTCGGTCATCAGGCAGCCCTGGTGCGTGCACACCGCCGAATAAGCCATCACGCCGTCGATGGTGTCGGGCGCCATGTCGGCCGGAACCTTGTCTTTTGCGACCCGGTACAGCAGCGTCGCGAAGTTATCGCCATCGCGAACCGCTCCGTTGGGATCCTTCGCCATCACCGTCAGCGGGGCTGCGTCGAGAACCACATCGTCTACCATCACGACACTGTCCTTCTTCGGACCGGAAGTGAAGACAAACACATCGCCTATCTGCGGCGCATCCTTTTGAGGATCCGCAAAGGCCGGCACACTTACACCAACCGACATTACAGCCGCCGCACACACGAAGCCGCAGGTGCCCTTCAGTACATCACGTCTTTCCTTGTTGAACTTCGGATCCATATCCCCTATCCATCCATTTCACGAAATGATTCAGCTATCGAATTTATATTGAGCAAGTACTTCCTGCAACACCGTCCAGGCGCGCAGCTGGGGCCAAGCAACCGCCGCCGGCCCCTCCGCGCATGCCTTTAGCTTCTCTTGACGCCGATCCACGACATGATGGCATCGCTGACGATTAGTTTGCCGTCATCGTCTTTGACCGGAATCTGCGGGAGGTCGCGCGTCTTGGATCCGGCGGTGTTCGTGCCGCCACTCAAGGGATCGAACATACCGTTATGGCAAGGGCAGACGAACTGTTTGGTGGCTGCGTCCCAGCCGGAGACCATGCAACCCTGGTGTGTACACAAGCCCGAGTAAGCGATAATGCCCTTCCAGGTGTCTCCCTGGATGTCCACGGCAATTTTCTCCGGCGTCGAGGTCTTGTACACCAGGACGATGGCTTTCTCGCTCTCACGAATCTTCCCTGTCACAGGATCCTTCGCCTGTACCGTGATCGGAGGCGCGTCCGCGACGATATCGGCCGTCATTAAGTCCTGCCCTTTCTTCGGGCCATCGGTATAGACAAGCAGGTCGTGTCTTTCCGGTGCTCCCACCGGTTGCGGCTGGGTGCCACGGCCACCGGCAGCGAAGGCATTCAGCCCTCCCCCGATTGTTACCAGCGCGGCTGCTCCCATCAAAGTACCTGTCGTCTTGAGCAGATCACGTCTGGATTGGCAAAACTTCGACTTCGACTCCATGAAACTCAATACCTCCATTGAAATGTCCAGCACGGACGCTGGGCCGGTCATCAGCCACCATCGGTCGTTAGATCAATCACCCGTTCGAACTTGCCAGCTTCGATGCAGGAAAATGACACCACGGCTTGCGGGTTCACCAATCAATTCTTGATAGGACGCAATTTGGACGTGGTCGAGCTTGTCATTGCTAACTCAAGCCTTCCACCAATTTGGATTTTGGGACTGGCTCAGTCCAATATATCGCAAGATTCCCGTTCGGTGGCCGACAATCCGCCGGCTCCCATTCGGAGATCCCAAAATTCGTCAGATCCAATGCCTGCCACACCGCGTCCCCCATGCTTCCGTCCATGGCACCCATAAAAAACTTTGTCTTGTGCCGCAAACCATTTGCCCGCACTCTGGAAGAAACTGGCGGGCGGCCTGCGGCTTCGGGTGGCCCCGCTGTCCTGACGGAGGTTTCCCCAATGGCGAAAAACGCGGCCGATCCGGCCGAAGCCGCATCCGGCGTGGCGAATGCTGTGCAGAATGATTCGGAGAACGCTGCGCCGAAGGCGTGTGCCCACAACCCAGCATTTCAGCAGCTCCAACAACCGGAGCCGGGATGCAAGTGCGGCAAATTGCGTCCGCCGCGAAAACTGCACGCCGTGATTGGGTTGTGGCTATTGCTGTTCATGGGCCTGCATCTTGCCATCGCCGTGACCGGAATCAACCCGAGCCGATACCAAGGTGCCGTGGACCGGCTGCACCGCTCGCTCGCCTATCTCCCCGGAGCCGTGCTCCTGCTGGTCTTTCTGCCGCTATTGCTGCAAACCGCAAGCGGCTTGTACTTAACCGCCAAAGAAGGCATGAAATATGACATCAAACGCTGCGACCGGGGCGGAAAGCTGCGCTTCTTCCTGCAGCGGTGGAGCGGCCTGGCGATCGTGGCCTACCTGCTGGTTCACGTTACCAACATGCATGGATGGTTGCCGCTCGCGCGTCAATGGAACGCCGCGCAGGCCGCATCGCCGCACGGAACGGCGTTTCTGCATACCGCCTTTGCATTCCGGCCCTGGCACACTCCGGAGGCCAATTCCATCACCATCGCGCTGCTGTTGGTGGGAATCCTCTGCACCATCTTCCACGCCGCCAATGGCGCGTGGTCGGGCGCAATCCTCTGGAAAGTCGTGGCCTCTCCGCAGGGCAAAACCTGCTTCGGATACATTTGCGCGGTCGCCGGACTCGCATTGGCGGCCATGGGAGCCGTGGCCTGGTACGCCTTCACCCTGAGTCCCAATGTACAGGCGACCCTCGCCATCACCGGGCGCTGAAAATAGGGTTCTCAAACTTTGTGGATAAGGCCGCGCCCTCACCCGCGCGGCTTTTTCGCAACCGCCCTCGCAGCGGCATGGTTTACGGCTTTGCCCGCACTCTTCTTTTCCACCTTGGCGGTACATGTGTAGTGATGCGCCGCCATGTTCACCTTGAGCCCCAGAAATCCAACGCCCTCTGCCTGCAGATGCATGCGCTGTTCAAAGCCATGCTCGCCCGTCAGCAGAATCGCTCCGCCTGCGCCGACGATGCGATGCCACGGCAATCCCGCGCTCTCCGCGTGCAAGGCCCACGCCACTTGCCGCGCCGCGCCGGGATAGCCTGCCAGGTATGCAATGTCGCCATACGTCGCAACCTTGCCGCGTGGCACACCGCGCACCTGTCGCAGCATGTCGGCGAACATGCCGGTTTTTAGCGACTCCGCTGCAGGGTTAGCTGGCTTTGATTTTTGCGCGCGCGTCACCATCCACCAAGAATACTAGCTCCGGCAATACTCGCTCCGCGGCCAGCGTTCCGGCCGCTTTCAACTTCGATCCGCCACCGCCCTTTGGAGCGCCCTTAGCCCTAGCTGAGCAATTCACCTGAGTCTTGCTGGACAGAGAACGAGGTATCATGTACTTTCCATGGAATTCCCCAAATCGCGTTTGGATCAATTTCTCCCCAAGTTTGTTCTTTGCCTTAAGGGCTACTCGGCCCGCATATTTGCCGCCGATCTTGCGGCGGGCATCACCGTGGGACTGGTTGCTTTACCCCTGGCCATGGCCTTCGCCATCGCCAGCGGCCTGACGCCCCAGGCGGGCATTTACTGCGCGATCGTCACCGGCTTTCTCATCTCCCTGTTGGGCGGGTCGAAGATGCAGATCGGCGGGCCTACCGGCGCCTTCGTCGTAGTGATCGCCGGAATCATCGCCAAGCATGGAGTCAGCGGCCTCTTCCTGTGTACCATGATGGCCGGCGTGATGCTGGTCGTGATGGGCATTACCGGCCTTGGCAAGGCGGTGCAGTTCATTCCCCGCTCGGTGGTGATGGGCTTCACCAACGGCATTGCGGTGCTGATTGCCAGCACCCAGATTCGTGACTTCTTCGGGCTGCGTTTGGAGCACAACCCCGGTGAATTCTTCGCCCGCATGAAGGAGTTGATCGAGCACGCGAGCACCGTCTCACTGCCAGCCGTTGGCCTCGGCGTGGGCTCGCTGGCGATCATCCTGATCACGCCGCGCATCAGTAAACGCGTTCCGGGATACATCGTTGCCCTGATCGGCGGAACTGGGGCTGCGATGCTGCTGCATCTGCCGGTCGAGACGATTGGCAGCCGCTTCGGTGGAATTCCCGCCGGCTTGCCGCACCTGCAAGTTCCTCAATTTCACACCAACCTGATTCTGCCCCTGATCTCCTCGGCCGTCACCATCGCGATGCTGGGTGCAATCGAGTCTCTGATGTCAGCCGTGGTGGCAGACAGCATGAGCGGCGACAAGCACAATCCCAACGTCGAACTGGTGGCGCAGGGCATCGCCAACATCATCTCGCCGATCTTCGGCGGACTGCCGGCGACGGGCGCGATTGCCCGCACCGCAACCAACATCCGCTCCGGCGCACGCACTCCCGTGGCGGGCATCATTCATGCCGTTACCCTGCTGGCCGTGCTGTTGTTCGCCGCCCCCATGGCGCGTTTCATCCCCATGTCCGTGCTGGCCGCGATCCTCTTCGTGGTCAGCTATAACATGGGACAGTGGGGAGAGACGGCGCGCCTGCTGCAACTCAACAAATCGGCGATCATGGTCTGGCTGGTCACCTTCGGCCTCACCGTCATGGCCGATCTAACGACGGCGGTTGAGTTCGGCATGATCCTGGCCGCGCTCACCTTCATCCGCAGAGTCGCCGACACCACCTCGGTTTCTCCCGTGACCAAGGATTACATTCTCACCGGACGCACGCACGTTCTCCACGACAAGCACATCCCGGATTACGTGGAAGTCTTCACCGTGCAGGGAGCGCTGCTGTTCGGCGCGGCGCAAAAGTTGGACATCATCCTGCATCGCCTGGACACCTTGCCGCCCGTCGTCATTCTGCGACTGCGCGGCATGAGCGCGATTGACTGCACCGGGCTGGGCGCGATCGAAGATATAGCCAGCCGCCTAAAGGCCACCGGCCGTCACCTAATCTTATGTGGGGCCAAAGAACACCCCGCACGGATGATCCAGCAGAACGTCTTCGTGCAAGAGATTGGAGCGGAGAATATTTGCAGCCACATCCAGGGGGCGCTGGATCGCGCCAAGCAGATCGTAGAGGAGCAGCCGATTGAGATCGACGCCTAACCGCGCTTCCTCCGGCTAACAGGCATTGCCCTCAGGGCTGGCCTGGGTGGAGGCAGCCAAGGATGGAAGATAGATAGCAAGAGGGCGCCGCGGTAGCGACGCCCTCTCTTTTTGACTCACACTGCATCACTCACACTGCGAGTCGATGCAGTCTACTTTGTCGCTGCGGCCTTGGCAGCCTTGGCGCCTTCGCGCAGGGCTTCCGCCTTGTCCGTCTTCTCCCAGGTAAAGTCCGGGTCGCTGCGGCCAAAGTGGCCGTAGGCAGCGGTCTTCTGGAAGATCGGGCGGCGCAGGTCCAGCGACTCGATGATGCCCTTGGGGGTCAGCGCAAAGTTCTTGCGCACCAAGTCTCCGAGGATTTCGCGTCCACCTTGCCGGTGCCGAAGGTTTCCACCAGCACGCTGACCGGCTCGGCGACGCCGATGGCGTAAGCGAGCTGAACCTCGGCGCGGTCGGCAAGGCCGGCGGCGACGATGTTCTTGGCGATGTAGCGCGCCATGTAGGCGGCGGAGCGATCGACCTTGGTCGCATCCTTGCCGCTGAACGCGCCACCGCCGTGACGGCCCATGCCACCGTAGGTATCCACGATGATCTTGCGGCCGGTCAATCCGGTGTCGCCCATCGGTCCGCCGACCACGAAGCGGCCGGTCGGATTGATGTGGTACTTGGTGTTTTCGTCGAGCAGGCTGGCACGGAAGCGTGGCCTGAATGACAAACTTGAGAATGTCGGCGCGGAGCTGTTCGGTGGTCACCGTATCCGCGTGCTGGGTTGAAATCACCACGGCGTCAATGCGCAGCGGCTTGCCGTTCTCGTCGTACTCAACCGTGACCTGGCTCTTGCCGTCCGGACGCAGATACTGGCAGCTTGCCGTTCTTGCGCACCTCGGTGAGCTTCTGCGCCAGCTTGTGCGCCAGCGAGATCGGCGTCGGCATCAGTTCGGGCGTCTCGTTGGTGGCATAGCCGAACATCATGCCCTGGTCGCCGGCGCCGCCGGTGTCCACACCCATGGCGATATCGCCACTCTGCTTGTTGATGCTCGACATCACCGCGCAGGTGTTCGAGTCGAAGCCATAAAGGGCATTGTCGTATCCGATCGAGCTGACAACACCGCGCACCAATGACTGGAAATCGACATAAGCGCTGGTGGTAATTTCGCCCGCAATCACGACCAGGCCGGTGCAGGTGAGGGTCTCACATGCCACACGGCTATAAGGGTCCTGCTCCAGGCAGGCGTCGAGAATTGCATCAGAGATCTGGTCTGCGATTTTGTCGGGATGCCCCTCGGTCACCGACTCAGACGTGAAAAGAAACCGGTTTTCGACGACAATGTGTTGCCTCCTAAGACTAACCCCGTAACGATCCTGGACAGGAGAGGGTGCCGCAAGCCAGAATTCCGGGCGTTAGCTTCCACAAAGTGTACAGTGCACATGGGCCCGTGAACAATGCGCTTCCTACCCGAGGGCGGCATAAGGCCGTGAACGGGGAGTTCAGAGGTGCGAGCGGCGTTGGATGCTTCTATTCCTCAAGCTTGTTGCCTTCGACTTTGCCCCTGACCTTGAAGCTGGGAAACTTTGAAACCTTGAAACCGGCGGCCGACTTGCTACAATCAGCTTTCACCAATTTCAGACGGGAATCCATTCATTCTATGCAACGCTGGTCCAAGTTGTTCATCCCCACGCTCCGTGAAGCGCCTGCTGACGCCGAAGTTGCCAGCCACAAGTTTCTGGTGCGCTCCGGATACGTCCGCCAGTTGGCGGCTGGAATTTACTCCTACCTCTTCCTGGCCCAGAGGACCATCCTCAAGATCACCAACATCGTGCGCCAGGAGATGGACACCATCGGCCAGGAGCTGTACTTGCCGGCGCTGAATCCGCGCGAGGTTTGGGAGGCCAGCGGCCGCTGGGACGTGATGGGCGACAACATGTTCCGCCTCAAGGATCGCAAGGGCGCAGACCTCTGCCTGGGCATGACCCACGAAGAGATCATGACCGACATCGCGCGCAAGGAGCTGCGCAGCTACAAGCAGCTTCCGCAGATCTGGTACCAGATTCAGACCAAGTTCCGCGACGAGCCGCGCCCCAAGAGCGGACTGCTGCGGGTGCGCCAGTTCACCATGAAGGACTCCTATTCGTTTGACATCGACCGCGACGGGCTGGACAAGAGCTTTGACCTGCACGATGCCGTCTATCGCCGCATCTTTGCGCGCTGCGGACTGGACTTTGTCGCCGTCGAGGCCGACTCGGGTTCGATGGGCGGATCGCAGTCGCAGGAGTTCATGGTCTACACCGACGCCGGCGAAGACCTGGTGGCATCTTGCGCCAAGTGCGGCTACGCGGCGAATCTGGAGAAAGCAACCTCGAAGCTGGATGCCGTGGAAGAGCTGGCGGCCAATGCCAGGCGGAGCGCGCGAAAAGGTTTACACGCCGGGAACAAAGACGATCGACGAGGTCGCCGCGTTCCTGAAGACTCCGGTGAACAACAACATGAAGTCGCTGGCCTACGTGATGAGCGACGGAGCGACTGCGGCGGGCAAGCCGGTTGTACCGTCCGCTGCTGGTGCTGATGCGCGGCAACGATCAGCTGAACGAAGCCAAGCTCTCCGCGGCCATCGGCGGACGCGAGTTCCGTCCCATGGTGGAAGAAGAGATCGTGAAGTACTTCGGCTGCTCCTGCCGGATACCTTGGCCCGGTGGGACTGAAGCAGGTTCGCGTGATCGAGAACAAGGGCAAGGCCAGTTACGCAGGCGAAGCCGATCAGTTCGTGGTGGTGATGGACGAAGCTCTGCGCGGGCGCAAGAACCTGGTCAGCGGAGCCAACGAACTCGATCATCACTTCACCGGACTGAACCTGGGCGTGGACTTTGAGGTGACCAAATCCGCCGATCTGCGCAACGTGGTTGAGGGTGAAGGCTGTCCGCGCTGCGGCGAGCCGCTCAAGCTGGGCAAGGCGGTCGAGATCGGCCACATCTTCAAGCTCGGAACCAAGTACGCCGAAGCCATGGGCGCCAAGGTTCTGGACAAGGATGGCAAGGAAGTCACCGTCATCATGGGCAGCTACGGCATCGGCGTGGAGCGCATCCTGACCGCGTGCATCGAGCAGAACCATGACGACAACGGCTTCTGGCTGGCTCCATCGATTGCTCCGTTCACCGTGGTGGTGGTGCCGACCAACGTAAAGGACGCGGCGCTGGTCGAGGCTGCGGAAAGCATCGCCGCCGAGCTGGAAGCCGCAGGATATGACGTGCTGCTCGACGACCGCGACGAGAGGCCGGGAGTGAAGTTCAAGGACGCCGACCTGGTGGGCATTCCGTATCGCGTGAACGTCGGCAAAAAGCTGGCCGAAGGCAAGGTGGAAGTGGTCGAGCGCGCAACCGCGCAAACGGTGGAGGTGGCTGTGGCCGAGACGCTGACGCATCTGCGTAATCTGTACGATCCGCGGGCTTAAGGAATTACGACCCACGGGCTTCGGGAATACGATCCACGGATTTTGGGGGTACCGATATGAAGGAATTGAAGTCGATCTTCGGACTGCTGCTGCTCCTGGTGGGAGGCTTTGTGCTCTACAAGGTCTTTCCGGCCTATTGGGGTGACTTCAAGCTGGGACGTCTGCTGGAAGACCAGGCCGTGAGCTACACCTACACCACCAAGAGCGAATCCGAGATTGCGACCGCCATCGCGCAGAAGGCCAATGAGTTCGATGTCCCACTCACGCCCGAGCAGGTCACGGTGCAGCGCGGCGCGGGCGATCTCACCATCACGGCCGTCTACTCGGTCCATGTGGATATGCCACTCTACCCGCTGGATCTGAACTTTAAGACCGCCAGCAAGAATAAGAACATCATGACCAAGTAGCGGCGGAGCAATCCATTCGAGGCCCCGGAGAATCGCAAGAGCTCCGGGGCTTTCCGTTTCCAGATTGCTTAATCGCCTGCCAGCTCCGGATTTCTCCGCCTGACGATCCCCGCAGGCCGATGGAATGAGGAATTCCGGCGAGAGTCTTTCCTTCGGCGCTTCCTTGTGCCACTTCGGTGTCTTACAATACCAACAGCAGTCATCGTGGCCATCAAACTAAAAATTCCGACATCTTCCTCTGGCGCGCGTAACCCGCTTCTTCGCGCGGCCGTCGCCGTCTTTCTCATCGTTGCGCTCTGCGGCTTCGGAATCTTCGCCTACTTCTACATTCAATACGACCGCATCATCAGCAAGAGAATGAGCGGGCAGATCTTCTCCACCTCGGCCAAGATCTTTGCGCGGCCCGTGACCGTGCATCCCGGAGACAGGCTCTCGCCGCCGCAGATTGCCGCCGTCTTGCGGCGCTCTGCCTACATCGACGCCGACAACAACGGCGACTCGCCGATGGGCACATTCCGCATGATCCCAGGCGGTATCGAGGTTCGTCCCGGCGCCGAATCCTATCACTCGACCGACGGAGCCAGGATTCTGATCGGCCCCGGCGGACGGGTCGATCGCATTCTCGGCGTGGGCGCCAACCCGGGCGAGGAGCTGGACTCCTATGAACTGGAGCCCGAGCTGCTCACCGCCCTCTTCCAAGGACAAGAGCGCACCAAGCGCCAGATTCTCACCTACAACGAACTGCCCAAGGTGATGGTGGATTCGGTGCTGGCAATCGAGGACCGCAAGTTCTTTGAGCACGGCGGCATCAACTGGCTCAGCCTGCTCGGATCGTTCGTCACCGACCTGCGCGGGGCGGGCAGGCGCCGCGGTGGATCGACCGTCACCATGCAGGTCTCGCGCGGCTTCTTCCTCACGCCGGAGAAGACGGTAACTCGCAAGCTGACCGAAATGCTGATTGCCGTCGAACTGGAGCAGAAGTTCAGTAAGCAGCAGATCTTCGAGCTCTACGCGAACCAAGTGTACCTGGGACAGCGCGGATCGTTTTCCATCAATGGGTTTGGCGAGGCGGCACGCTCCTACTTCGGCAAAGACATCAAGGAGATCACCCTCCCCGAAGCGGCCATGATCGCCGGCATCATCCAATCGCCCAACAATTTGTGGAACCCCTACAAGCGCCCCGAAAGAGTCATGGAGCGGCGCAACATCGTACTCGACTCGATGGTGGAGACCGGCGCCATCACCCCGCAGCAGTGCGAAGCCGCCAAGGCCACTCCGCTCAAGCTCAGCGCACCCAACGTGGAAGCCAGCGACGCGCCTTACTTCGTCGACGAGCTGAAGGATACGCTGGCAAGCAAGTACTCTGAATCCGACCTCAACGAAAACGCCTACCGTATCTACACGACCCTCGACCCAGAGCTGCAGCACGCAGCGGCCGAGGCGGTCGCCGAAGGCATCAAACTGGTCGACGACCAGGTGGCAAAGCAGCGCACCCGCCGGGTGAAAACCGGCACCGGAAAGAATGCAACGGTGCAGGAGACAAAGGTGGCCGGTCCAGTTCCCCAGGTGGCGCTGGTGGCGCTTGATCCCCATACCGGCGAAGTGCTGGCCTTGGTCGGAGGCAGAAATTACGGCTTCAGCCAGTTGAATCACGCCATCGCCAAACGTCCCACCGGCTCCATCTTCAAACCCTTCGTCTATGCCGCGGCAATGAATTCGGCGCTGACAGCACTGCCCACCGATCCGGTGTTCACCCAGGTTTCGCTCATCGACGATTCCCCGACAACTTTTGAATTCGACGGCAAGGTCTACGATCCGCGCAACTACAAGGGTGAGTATCACGGGCAGGTGACAGCGCGCTACGCGCTGCAAATGTCGCTCAACAATGCCACCGTCAAGATGGCCGAGATGGTCGGCTACGACAAGGTTGCCGAACTCGCCAGGAACGCCGGAATCACCAGCGTCCGGGCGACCCCTGCGGCGGCCCTGGGGGCCTACGACGCAAGCCCCATCGAAATGGCCGGAGCCTACACCGTGCTGGCCAACAGCGGCACCCACATCGACCCCTTGCTGATCCACTCCATCCGCGCGGCCAACGGCGATGTGGTGGAAGACTTCCACAATAGCAAGCGCCCGGTGCTGGACCCGCGTATCGCCTATGTCGTCACCAACATGATGCAGAACGTGATCGACCACGGCACCGGCTACACGGTTCGGACGCGCGGCTTCACCGCTCCGGCGGCCGGTAAGACCGGAACCTCGCACGATGCCTGGTTTGCCGGCTACACCAACAACCTGCTCTGCATTGTGTGGGTAGGCTATGACGACTACAGCGATCTGAAGCTGGCTGGCGGCGCCACCGCCGGACCGATCTGGGCCGAGTTCATGAAGCGGGCCGTCCGCCTGCCCCAGTACAGCAACACCGGCGACTTCGTGGCACCAACCGGCGTGGTCACCGTTTCCTTGGACAAGACCACCAATCTGCTTTCCACCGCGAGCTGCCCGGAGGCGTACAACTCAGCCTTCGTCGAAGGCTCGGAGCCGAAGGAGACCTGCGACCGCGCCGATCAGCGCAATGTCTTCCAGAAGATCCTTGGCTTCCCCGCGACCGCGCCTCCGCCGGTCAACCAGCCTGCACGCGTCTACTCCCCGAACCAACCGCGCCCGGCCAATCCGCCCGCGACGCAACCACCGCCCGCGCCAGGCCAAGCCTCTCCGGCCGATAATAAGAAGAAGGGATTCTGGGGAAAAGTGGCGGGAATCCTTCATGCCGACGACGGCGGCGAGGACAAAGCGAAAGATCAAGACGGAAATAATTCCAACTCAAGATAGCGCTAGCAGGCGACGAATCGAAGGACAGGCAGGCTACTATAACCTGCTTACGAATCGGAATCCTGCGGCGGGCCGAGCAGGATTGGCTGCGCGGCGCGGCGGCTGCGCTCCTCAAGATGTCGCTGCCGGAAGTGCGCCAGGGCGCGATCTCCCCACGCCCGCACAAAGTAGTAATTGAGCACGGCGCCGACCGCGCCGAGCTGAGAATGGGAACCGCGCGCGCCACTGCCTTCTCGGCAAATTCGGTGCTGAAGCGCGCCGCCATCCGCCCGATGACGCGCTGCACAAAGCTTTTCAGCACGGTCCGCTCCAGCAGGTCCTTGCTGATGTCAACTCCAGCCGCGGTGGCAGCGGCGATCCACAGCTCCGCAACTTCTTCGTCGGTGTTGAATTGGAAGCCGTAGATCAGGCTCAGCTTCTGCACCATGCGCATGGTGATTGCCGACAGGATTCCCAGGTCGGGCACGAGCGTGACCAGACCGCCGAGTCCCAGTCCCGCACCTTCGGCGCCGGCCATCTTCATAGCTCCGCGCACGGTCTGCTCGGCAATCGAATCCAGCTCCGCCACCGGCACCGTGAACATTCCCTCGTAACTCGAGACCGGAACGCCGTGCGCCATGCGAAGGTGCATCAGATACTCCTCTGGTTGCACGCGGACGCGTCTCATAGGCGCGGGCGAGCGCGGTCTTGAAAGCCTTCTCCATCCGTCGGGCGAGCCAGGAATTGTTCTCTGCAAGATCAATCGCCATAGGAACCAGTGTATTCGGATGCGGCACGAAGTAAAAAGTTCAGGGCGCAATTTCGCAGGTTGAGAACCGAGGATCTCGCGCCTGCAATCCAGCCCTGACCGGGGCTCCGCCCATGTCAGGATTCCGCCGGAGTTCACCGCATGTGCTAGCATCAAGATTAATGTCAGCCGGAAAACTTCACATTGTGCCTCTTGGTGGTCTAGGCGAGTTCGGAATGAACTGCATGGCCATCCGCTGGAACGATGACATTATCGTCATCGATGCCGGAATGATGTTCCCTGAGGACGAGTTGCTCGGCGTCGATATCGTCGTTCCTGCCCTCACTTACCTGATTGAAAACCGCGAAAAGGTTCGCGGCGTTTTGCTCACCCACGGGCATGAAGACCACATCGGTGGAATTCCGTGGCTGATCGCCGAGCTGAACGTGCCGGTCTATGGCACCGAGTTCACCCTCGCCTACGTCGAAGACAAACTGGAAGAGCACGGCTTGCTGGATAACGCGGAACTGAACGAGATGGTGCCGGGAAAACGCTTCCAGCTCGGTCCCTTCACCATCCATCCCATCCAGGTCACACACTCGATCGTCGATGCCGTGGCGCTGGCCGTGCATACGCCGCTGGGCGTCATCATTCACACCGGCGATTTCAAAATCGATTCCACCCCGACTGACAATAAGCTCTTTGACCTGCACGCCTTCGCCGAATACGGCAAGGAGGGCGTGCTGGCTCTGCTGCAGGACTCGACCAACGTCGAGCGCCCCGGCTTCACCCCGAGCGAGCGCGCCGTGCGTCCCAAGTTCGAAGAGATTTTCACTCATGCCCGGCGCCGGCTGTTCGTCGCCTGCTTCTCGTCTTCGATTCACCGCATCAAGCTGGCCACCGAGATGGCGCACCAGTTCCACCGCAAGATCGCGCTGGTGGGGCGCAGCCTCACCGAGTCCACCGAAATCGCGCAGGATCTCGGCTACATCACTCTGCCCGCCTCGGCGTTTATCACCCCAGGACAGATTCGCGACTATCCGCCCGAGCAGGTGATGGTGATGATCAGCGGCACCCAGGGCGAGCCGATGAGCGCGCTCTCCCGCGCCGCCGTGGACAACCACCGCCACGCCAAGATTGAAGCGGGCGATACCGTGGTGCTCAGTTCGCGGGTCATTCCCGGCAATGAAAAAAGCATCTACCGCGTCATCGACCACCTCTTCCGCCGCGATGCCAAGGTCATCTACGACGACGGCTCCAAGCCGCCGGTGCACGTCAGCGGACACGCCAGCCAGGAAGAGTTGAAGCTGATTCATCAACCTGGTGCGCCCGCGCTATTTCATTCCGAGTTCACGGCGAGTACCGCCAACTGAAGCGCCATGCCGAGATGGCGGGCGGGATGAAGGGCGCGGTCGGAAACGTCATCATGATCGAGACCGGCGACATTCTGGAATTCGACGAACTCGGGCGTCGCGGCGCGTTGGCGAGGCCCCGGTCGGCCGCGTCTGCATCGACTCGGGTTCGAACTCCGATGTCGTCGAGGAACTCATCATCCGCGACCGCAAACATCTGAGCGAAGATGGATTCGTGATGCCGATTCTGGCCATCAACAAGCTGACCGGCAAACTGGAAGGCACTCCGGAGATCGTGATGCGCGGCTTTGCCGGAGCCCGGACGACAATGGCTTTGTCGAAGAAGCCCGCGGCACGGTGCGGCGAACCCTGGAACAATCGACCAAGGAAGAAGTGGCCGATTACGGCATGATCAAAGAAAAAATCCGGGTGGACCTGAAGCGCTACATCAACCGCAATACGCAGCGGCGGCCGCTCATTATTCCGGTCATCGTGGAAATTTAAGGCAGAGATCTAAATCGAGGTGCCGGAGATTCCGCGCACTTTTTGCGCAGATTTCACAACGAAGCAATGTAAATAATGCTCTAAGCGTACTGCACATGAAATGATGAACATATCTTGGCTTCCCTTGCACGGGCAAGCGGAGTACAACGATTCTATGTCTCCTGTAGCAGCCACGGCGCAGCACCTGCGGCTCACAGGCTTCGTCCTCAGCGCTCCGGCGCTTACTCCCGCATTTCTCTCGTGCTTCCCTTTTTGCCGCTGCTGTTTCTGGCGCTGACCCCGCCGGTTTACGAGTCACCTGCGCGCGGTTTCAATCCTGATGGTGATCGCCGATATGCCGCCGTCGGCGATCTCGACCTTCGATGCCAATCCGGTGGCGGAAGAGGAGATTACATTTCCTACCATCCCAGGCCGCCCCGGCACGGGCGCGACTTTATCATCCCATCGGAATTGCTCATCCCAGCCCCTTGGTGGTGGTTCCCGGCGTACATCACCTCGGCATGGACGAGCCTCGTCTGCGGCGCTTCGCGCGCGCCCTGGCCTCGCACGGCTACCTGGTGCTGACGCCGCAGGTGGACGAGCTGGCCGATTACAACATCACGAAAAGCTCGGCGGTGGTGATTGGCGACGCCGTGCATGAGTTGGTGCGGCGCAGCGGCGCTCCCAAGGTAGGACTGCTGGGACTGAGCTTTGCCGGAGGCATGGCATTGATCGCCGCCAGCGACGAGGCGGTGCAAGCAGCAGCTCTCCGCCGTGATTGCCATCGGCGCGCACGACGACCTGCACCGCGTGCTGGACTTCTATCAGACCGACGAGACCCATGCTCCCGACGGCACCGTGTTCAAGATGAAGGCGCACGAGTATGGCTCGCTGGTGACGGCCTACTCCCACGCTGCGGCCTTCTTTGCTCCGCAGGATGTGGCGCAGGCGCGCCTCACCCTGCGCACCTTGCTGTGGGAGAATCTGCCCCAGGCACACGCCGACGCTGCCAAGCTCAGCCCGCAGGGACAGGCGCGCATGGCCCAGCTCTTTGCTCACGATACCAAGTCGCTGGTGGAGGATACGCGACGCGGCCTGGCCGCCGTGCAGCCGGAGCTCGACGCAGCCTCGCCGCACTTCTACCTGGCAAGGGTTCACGTTCCGGTGATGCTGCTGCACGGCTCGGCGGACAACGTGGTGCCTCCCACTGAGACGCTGTGGCTCGAACACGACCTGCCACCGGGAGTTCTGCGCGCCGCGCTCATCTCTCCCGCCATCGGCCACGTCGAGGTCGGCGGCGCCAGCGTAAAGGACCAGTTCCGGCTGATCCATTGGATGAAACAGATGCTGGACCTGCTGGATACATCCAGCGCCGAGCGCGGCTAGAGCAAGCAACAGCTCACCCCACGCTCACATCCGACATTTGCAGGAGCAGCCGTGGCAGGGCTGCCGGTGAGACGATGACAAAGTTGGCATCTTGCATCTTGTGCTGCGCCCTGCTGAGCGCCACCGCCGTGGCCGCCGAGCGCGGCACGTTCATTCGCAAGGCGGTGATCTACGTGGTTCCCGACGTGACCAGCGCCAAGCTCGCAACCGCCGAATCGCGGACTCGAAGCGGTGGTGCTGGAGCGTACGCCCGGCTGGGTCCACGTGATCGCGACTCTGATCGACGCCGCCTACAGTCCCGATCCCCAGGCCCCCAACGACGCGCAACGTGACCGGGTGGATTCTGGATAAGGGATACATCAGCGACACCACCGCCAAAGGCGACCAGATTCTCTTCGGCGAGGCCGCCGACTCAGAAGACGAGGCCAGCCGCAGCCACGGACGCAAGGGCGCGGCAGCCGATGCCAGACGGCTCTACTACCGCGTCTTCGATCTTTTCCCAAAGTCGCCGCTGGCGGGCGAGGCCCTCTATCGCGCGGCTGATATCCAGTGGCAGCTCGACAAAGAGGATATGCAGTCGCGGCCCTCCTACAAGGAGATGAGCGCGCAGGAGCGGCAGCCAATCGACGAGCAGGCCATGCGTCTGGTGCACAAGAAATTCTCCGGAACCAAGTGGGCCGATATGGCAGCCTTCCAAATGCTGGAGAACAAGATGTGCGGCGATTGGGCGGCAGCTTCCAAGTGTCCGGAGAAAGAAGCCGAAGTCTACGAGAAATATGCCAGCGAGCATCCCAACTCGCCCAATGCCGCCGAGGCCTATTACGATGCAGCCTACCGCTGGGCCGCGATGATCACGATCTACACCGGCGAGGGGCAATCGGCAAAGGCTCCCGAGGCGCAGAAGCGCGCGCTGGCCTCGGCGCAGAAGGCACATCGAAAAAAACGCCAGCCCGGAGTGGAATGCCAAAGCCGAGCGGTTGCTCTACATGGTTGAAAACAATGTTCCCGTCTATGGTACGGCGGTCGAGTAGGCCGCCCGTCACCGAACATTCATCATCCGCTGCGCTCTCTTTTCGTGAATCGCGAACGCCTTTGGGCTAAACTTTGGTATGCCCATCTTCAAAGTAATCATCCTTGCGATCGTGCAGGGTCTCGCCGAACTATTGCCTGTTTCCAGCTCCGCGCATGTTGTCGTCGCCGAAAAACTGATGGGACTGAACCCCTCGTCACCGCAGATGACCATGCTTCTGGTAATGCTGCACACCGGAACCATGTTCGCCGTGATTGCATTCTTCTGGAATAAATGGAAGGAAACTTACTTTTCCAGTGGCGAGCGCTTTCAAACGTTTTGCAGTCTTGGCGATTTGGGCCACATTGCTGACCGGGAATCGTCGGCGAGGCGCTCAAGAAGGTCATCGAAAAGACTTTATTCCGTGGCGCAGAAAAGGCCGAGATTGAGCAGTTATTCAGCCATCTTGAGCTGATCGCGCCCGCGCTGGCAGCGGTGGGCCTGGTGATTCTGATCGCGGGGCTGGTGGAAAGGCGTCAGATGAATGTCTCAGCTTCGCAGCCGGATGCTGGGGAACTCTGAAGACTCCTTGACCATGAGTCAGGCTGGATGGATGGGCATTGTCCAAGGACTGGCGCTGCCATTCCGGGGATTTTCGCGATCAGGCTCGACCATATCGACCGGCATGTTGGTCGGAGCGGCGAAGGAACGGGCGGAGCAATTTAGCTTTGCGCTGGCGGTGGTACTAACGCCACCGGTGGTCGCGGTGGAACTGGCTGCGCCTGCTAAAGGCATCGCATGCGGCGGCGGCGCTCGGCATGCCCATCGACCTTCATGCTTCGCTCGTGACGAGTCTGCTTGGCATGGTGTTCTCGTTCGCCGCCGGAATGATCGCATTGAAGTGGCTCAGCAGTTGGCTTGAGAGCGGCCGCTGGTACATGTTTGGGATCTACTGCCTGATCGCTTCGGCGGTGGTGTTCTACCTGCATACGCGAGGGCTGTAGTAACGCTGTTGTAATGTTTGTCCCTTCCCATGGGTTGGCGCTTTTTGCCCCGTGGGAGCCGCAGACGTACTCTGGTTCGCGCTGAAATAGCGGGCGAATCCTTCTCATCAACCTTACGCCAGCCGATTGCCGTGCGCTTTCGCGCCCAGATTGCGTCATAATGATCTTGCTCTGGCGTTGATCGGACGGCACGCTTAAGCGCGGCTCGCGCGCGCCGGAATGAGTGTGTCCGATCGCGATCCTCCACGCCAATATGACGGTTCTCTCCCGATTGTTTGTTCCCACGCAAAGCAAGCGGCTCAATGAGCTGATCGGCATCCTGCTGATTGCAACCGCCGTGCTCATGCTTCTGGCCATGGCCTCCTATTCGCCCCTGGACCGCTCGCTGAATACGGCGGCCAATCCTCCCATCGGCCGGCCCGCGCACAACTGGATCGGACTGGTGGGCGCCTACTCGGCGGACCTGATGCTGCAGGCGATGGGCGTGATGGCCTTCCTGCTGCCGGTGATGCTGCTGTTTCTGGCGCTGCGCTGGATGCGTTCGCGCACGGTGGAGAATCCCGTGCTGAAAGCCGTGGCCGCGCTCTCCCTGGTGGCCTTTGCCAGCGCCCTGCTGGCGCTGCTGCCCTGGCCCGCTGCGCTGGGTGCACGCAATTCCCATCGAAGGACTGCTGGGCCGACTGCTGGGCGATCTGCTGGTGCACTACCTGAACTATGCCGGAGCCTGCATCGTCGCCCTCACCGCGATTGCCACGGCGCTTGTACCTGGCAACGGCGTTTTCCTTAAGCAGCCTCCGGCTCTGGCTGCAGACCCGCTTCACATTCTTCTTTGCCCTGCGCGACCGCTTCCAGGATTGGCGTGCAGCGCCGCGCCAGGGCTCATGAGTTAAAGTTGCTGGCCAAGAAGCAGCGCCTGCGCGAGAAGCAAGCACAGAGCGAGGCGCAGGCGGAAGCCGAGGCGAAACAGACGCGCCGTCGCCACGGCGCCCGAGCACTCCAGCATTGCGGCCTCCATCGACGCCGCAGCCCCCATCCGCTGAAGCCGATCCGGAGCCTCGTAACGCAACCAGCCCGAGGTACAACCCACACGCCGTCCGCCACTGCGCGATCACGACGATGATCGGCCGCTGTCGGGAATCGAGCGCATGCAGGCCGAGTCTCGCCCTGCGTCCGACAGCGCATCACCGCAAGCCGGCGGTTCGATTGCAATTGGCGTGCGGGCCGATGTGGCGTGCGGGCGGATGCGGCGCGCACCCAGGCTCGCACCACCCTGCCCAAGCAGCAGGGTACATGGAAGCTGCCGTCGAGCACCCTGCTGCATCGTCCCGAGGCGCGGCAGGCCTACGACGAGCAGGAGCTGAAGGAGCTGGCCCTGACCCTGACCCAGAAGTGCGAAGAGTTCGGCGTGCTCGGCACGGTGGTGCAGATCAATCCCGGCCCGGTGGTCACCACCTTTGAGTTCAAACCCGAGGCGGGAATCAAGTACAGCCGCATCGTCGGACTGCAGGACGATCTCTGCCTGGCCATGCGCGCCGAGAGCATTCTGATCGAGCGGGTCGCGGGAAAATCCACCGTCGGCATCCAGGTGCCGAACGAAAAGCGCGAGACCATCTGGCTGCGCGAGGTGGTGGAGAGCCCGGAATTCGCCGCTTCGAAGTCCAAGCTCACCATCGCCCTCGGCAAAGACATCAACGGCCGCCTGATGACCACCGAGATGAACTCCATGCCGCACCTGCTCATCGCCGGATCGACCGGCAGCGGCAAGTCGGTGGCCATCAATGCCTTCATCATGTCGCTGCTCTACAAGAGCACGCCCGACCAGGTGCGCCTGATCCTGGTCGATCCCAAGCGCGTGGAGCTGACCAACTACGACGGCGTGCCGCACCTCTACACGCCCGATCATCAGCGAGCCCAAACTGGCCAGCAACGCCCTGCGCAATGCCGTGCGCGAGATGGAGCATCGTTTGAAGCTGCTGGCGCAAAAGGGCGTGCGCAACATCGACCAGTACAACCGGCTCTTCGAAGAGGGCTACACGCCATCGCTGTTTGAAGATGGCACGGAAGAAAAACCGCTGCCCTACATCGTCATCATCGTCGACGAACTGGCCGACCTGATGATGGTGGACGGCGCCAACGTCGAAGAGTCGATCACGCGCCTGGCGCAGATGGCGCGCGCCATCGGCATCCATCTGATCCTGGCGACCCAGCGGCCTTCCGTCGATGTCATCACCGGACTGATCAAGGCAAACTTTCCCGCGCGCATGTCGTTCCGCGTGGCCACCAAGATCGACTCGCGCACCATTCTGGACGCCAACGGCGCCGAGTGCTCTGCTGGGACGCGGCGACATGCTCTACCTGCCCAGCGGCTCCTCGCGCGTGCTGCGCGTCCATGCGCCGTTTGTCACCGAAAAGGAGATCGCCTCCACCGTCGAGTTCTGGAAGGCGCAGGCCACGGCGCAGTACGAACACGGCTTCCTGGCCGCACCCAAGGACGAGGGCAACAGCGTGAAGGAGGATGGCGGACTGGAAGGCAGACGGCGACGACAACGATCCGCTCTACAACGATGCGGTGCGCCTGGTCTTCGAGTTCGGCAAGGCCTCCACTTCCCTGCATCCAGCGCCGCCTGCGCGTCGGCTACGGACGCGCCGCCCACCTCATCGACCTGATGGAGCGCGACGGCATCGTCGGTCCGGCCGACGGCCCCAAGCCGCGCGAGATTCTGAAACCGCCGGAGTGGATCTCCGAGATGGAGAGCTAGCGCAGGGGCGATCGCTCCGTTTTTCGCTCGGCTATCGCGGCTCACGCGCCAGATCACCTCGCCCGCGTCGTCGCTGACCAGCAGGCTACCATCGGCGGCTACGGCAACGCCCACGGGACGGCCCCATACCTCGCCCTCGGGTGTGACGAAGCCGGTGAGGAAGTCCTCATATTGATTCGCCGCGCGAGCACCGCCGTTCATCGCGACGCGGATCACTTCATATCCCGTACGCATTTCTCTGTTCCAGGAGCCATGCTCGGCAGCGAAGATGTCTCCGCGATAGCTCCCGGGGAATTGTTCGCCTTCGTAAAAAAGCATTTCAAGCGAAGCATTATGGGGCTGGATGAGCACGTCCGGCGTGATCACACGATCTTTCAGCTCCGGATGCTTGCCCTTCTGACGCGGGTCCTGCGTGCCGCCCATGTACCACCACGGCCATCCGTAGAAGCCATTCGCCTCGACGTGCGTGATGTAGTCGGGAACCAGGTTGTCACCCAGCGCGTCGCGCTCGTTCACCGAGGCCCACAGCTCTCCGCTGGTGGGATGGATCGCAATTCCCACCGCATTGCGAATGCCCGGAAGCAAAGATCTTCTGCCCGCTGCCGTCGGGATTGAAGTGGAGAATGTCGGCGCGATCCTTCTCGGCTGGATGGGTGTCGGAATCATCGTCGTTGGAGTGCGAGCCGACCGAGACGTACATGGTTTTGCCATCGGGCGAGAACGCAAGATCGCGCGTCCAGTGACCGCCGCCGCGCAGCAGTCCGCCGCCCGGAAGATCGCAGAGCTTCTGCGCCGGGCCCAGCGCCTTCAGCTCTCCGTTGCGATACGGAAAGCGCACCACCGAGCCGGTGTTGGCCACGTAGACCCACTGCGGCTCCGGCCCTGGCGGATAGAAGGCAATGCCGAATGGCTTGTCGAGCCCGGTGGCGAACTCTTCCACCCGCTGCACCCCGCCCTGAGCGTCAATGCCGCGCAGAACCTTGATGACGCCCGGTTGACTCTCGGCCAGAAAGACGTCGCCGTTGGGGGCCGCACGCAAGCAGCCGCGGATTCTGCAATCCGCGGGCGTAGAGTTGCACGGAGAATCCCTCCGGCGCCTGGGGCCACGCCTTCGCCGGACGCGCGATTACCTCGGAACCCGCATCGGCGGAGGGCGTAGCGTAAGGCTGCGGAAGATCCTGCAGCGTGATGTGATGCACCCGCCCAGGCGACTGCGATCGATAGTCGGAAAACGCTGACGGGACCGGCGGGACGGGGCGATCCCCACGCGAGCGCGGATATAGCAACACGGCGACCAGCGCAAGCAGGATCAGGGTGAGGATGAGAAGGTAGTACCAGCGCAGCAAACGCGAACTCATGCCCCGGTTAGATGCGGGAGAAAATTGAATGCTGCGGAATGATCCCGCAGCCCGCGAACTTCGTCCGCTTCGCTCATCGCAGCGGCTTATACGGCTCGGCACCGGAGCTGGATTCGCGATTCTGGCTTACACTTTGGGCATGAAATCGCATACCGAATATCTCACCTTCAACACCCGCCATGAGCATGAGTATGTGCACATCACTCCCAAGATCGAAACCATCGTGCGGCAGAGCGGCATTCAGGAAGGCCTCGCCCTCGTCTCAGCCATGCATATTACCGCCGGAGTTTACGTCAACGATAACGAGGACGGATTGATCGAAGACATTGAGGCCTGGCTCGAAAAACTAGCTCCCAGGAACCCAGCTTACAAACACCACCAAACCGGCGAAACCAACGGCGACGCGCATCTCAAGTCCATGCTCGTCCACCACCAGGTCATCGTCCCGGTGACTGCCGGAAGGCTTGACCTGGGGCCGTGGCAGAGAGTCTTCTATGCCGAGTTCGATGGCCGCCGCAACAAACGAGTACTCATCAAGGTAATCGGAGAGTAACCAACGGAAACAGCAGCAGTACAACTCAGGTAACTTGACCCGGCTCCGTGATAGACGCGATGATGCGTACAAAAGCAGAGCTGGTTTTCATCTGCGAATGAAGTCTGATTTTCATCAATTTGAACTGCTAAGTACCTGCTTAATACAGTACTAAGTAGAGACTTAGCACAGTATTAAGAGATTTCGTAGTTAAGTTTCACTTTAATCCCTGATAAGTTTCAAAGAATGGGGAATGGCATGAGCACCTACATTGCGGATCGGCGAGTTGATCGGCGAGTTGCAAACTCTCGGCCTGTGTTCTTGGAGCTCCGTAAATCCGCGGAAGAGAAACAGCGCTGGGGTTATTTTGTCGCCAGCTACGCGGGGCAGATCATTGCGCTGACAGCCATCCTGATCTACTCCATGCTCGGTCCCAGACTCGATCCCGCGCCCTTCCGGCAGATCGGGCTGGTGGCTCCGGAACTGGAGACCGCGCCAGCCAAGGCCGCAAAGCCGGTGCGTCAATCGGCCAAGCTAGCGCCCGCGCCGGAACCGGTCGTCCTCAAAGAAGCTCTCAAGATTCAGCCTCCGCCCGTCGAGGCTCGGCAGCCTGAGCGCATGCATCATGCGGTCCAGGTGGCTGAGGTTACCCAGCCGCAGCTTGTCGCCGCGCCAAAATTCGATTCCAAGCTGTTGAATGCTGCCCGGACCCAAAGCCGTTAGCCAAAATTGTTGCCACCAATACCTTCGGGGAAGCTCGGCTACGCCGACCCTGGAAAAGATTGCTCCCAGCAAGGTGCAGACCGGTGGCTTCGGCGATCCCAACGGAGTTCCGGTCAATGCCCACGGCAGTGGCAAGGCGAACATCGCCGCCGTCAGGCTCGTTCGATCTTCCCGCCGGTGGCGGCAATGGCAATGGAAGCGGCGGCACCTCAGGCGTTCGCGGAACCGTTGCCAGTGCGGGTTTCGGAAATAACCTTGCCGTGCAGGGCGGCGGCGGGCGCGGTCAGGCCCACATCCAGACCACCAGCTTTGGCAGCCTCGGCGCTCCCGGAGGAGCACCACGCAAAAGTCGCGAGTGATCATATCGACAGCCCGGTCTCGATCCAAAGCAAGCCAACTCCCGTATACACGCCGAGGCTCGCCAGCTTAGGGTCGAGGGCGAAGTATTGTTGAACGTGGTATTCACCGCCGACGGACAGATTCGCATCCTGAACGTGGTACGCGGGCTTGGCCACGGATTGGATGAAGCCGCGCAGCGTGCGGCTCAGGGCGTCAAGTTCAGTCCGGCCATGCGCGACGGTCATCCGGTTGACTCCAACGCAACCTTACACATAGTTTTCCAGCTCTCGTAATGCTGAGCTTGAACTGAGGAATCCAATGGAACGACAAGTAAAACACCTGCTACTAGGAATCGTGCTTGCGGTCACCAGCATCGCCTTTGCTGCAAAAAAGCCGGTGGCGCCCGCTCCCGCAAGCACCGCGTTTGACCGCGTGGTCGATCGCGTGCTTGCCCGCGAAGCCGCAAAACACCAAGGCCCTGCGCACCTATTCTCCGCTGGTGGAAACCTACCTGCAGAACATGCGTCCGGACAAGGAACTCGGCGTGGTGCCCTACGGCGACCAGTACTACCTGACCCGCGTCTCGTTCAAGAAGACCCTGGAGGACATTTCGTTCCATCCCGAGCCCGGATTCCTCAGCCACGTCCTGCACGGCGTGAAGGGACAGCAGATCCGAGCTTTGTCGCCCAGGGCTTCTCCTGGATGATGGTGATGGATATGCGCGGACTGGATCGCGAGCACTACAACTTCGACTACCAGGGCCGCGAATTCCTCGGCGACCTGCGCTGCATCGTGATCGACGTCACTCCGAAGCCGCACTCCGGCGAAGGCCGCTTCCTGGGCCGCGTCTGGGTCGAGGATCGCGACTTCAACATCGTCCGCTTCAACGGCACCTTCGCTCGCCTCCAAGCACGGACCAGTATCTGCACTTTGACACCTGGCGGCTGAACATGCGGCCCGGCATCTGGCTGCCCGCCTACATTTACAGCGAAGACCGCGAGCCTGCCGGCGCCAAGGTTCGCGGCGGCAACTACAAGGCCGAGACCCGCATCTGGGGCTACAACGTGGGCAAGGGCCACGCCGAAAACGAGTTCACCGAGGTTCTGGTGGACGACGCCAGCGCCGTCAAGGACAACAGCGACAAGGCGCAGGATCTGTCTCCCGTGGCGGCCGAGCGCGCCTGGCAGCGTCAGGCCGAAGACAACGTCGTCGAGCGCCTGGAGCGCGGCGGCCTGCTGGCCAGGACCGGCGAGGTGGACAAGGTTCTCAACACGGTCGTCAATAACCTGGAGATCACCAACAACCTCGACATTCAGCCCGAAGTTCGCTGCCGCGTGCTGCTGACCTCTCCGGTGGAGAGCTTCAGCATGGGCCACACCATCTTCATCAGCCGCGGCATGCTGGACGTTCTGCCCGACGAAGCCTCGCTGGCCGCGGTGCTGGCCCACGAACTGGCGCACATCGTGCTCGGCCATCCCACGGACACCACCTTCGCCTTCAAGGACCGCTCCATCGTCTCCGACCAGCAGCTGCTGAGCCGCATGCACTTCACCCGCACCCAGGAAGAGGAGAAAGAGGCGGACACCAAGGCGCTGGTCCTGCTGCAGAACTCGCCGTATAACGACAAGCTGGAATCGGTTGGCCTCTTCCTGCGCCAGGTGGACGCCCGCCGCGGCGCGCTGCCGCACCTGATCCGTTCCAGAGATGGGCAACTCGCTGACCACCGGCGCCGGCGGCGACCTGCGCCTGAGGCAGCTGACCAACACGGCGCCCAAGCTTGAGCCGAAGAAGGTGACCCAGATCGCCGCGCTTCCGCTCGGCGGCCGCATCAAGGTCGATCCCTGGAACAACCGCATCGAGATCAACAACAGCCAAGCCGGTGCAACTGCTGACGGCGCGTGAAAAGATGCCGCTCGAAGTGACTCCGGTCTTCCCTCACCTGACGCGCCTGGCGCTGGAGCCGGCGACGCCCAACGGCGAGGAGGCTCCGAAGGCCGAGGCACCGCAATCCGCCGGAGCTACGTCTCCGGCCGCGGACACGCTGCGACGCGGTCCCAAGCCAGTAGTCAAGCCCCTGCACTAGGCAGAGGCCCGCTCCGGCGGGCCTCTTTTTGTGCGCACTGGTTCCCGCACCCGCTCTGGCGCGCCGCGAAATGAGACAATATCGGTGTGCATTTCATGAGCAGATCCGAAGGCCACGGCTCGAAGCGTCCACTTCCAGCGGTCCCCCGATCTCGGTCTTCAAGGCACTGCCTGAAGTCTGGGACGCTGATCCGTCCGCGCCGCCGGCTGCTGGCCCTGGGATTCGTCCTGATGGTGATCAATCGCGTCGCCGGACTGGTGCTTCCGGCATCGACAAAATTCCTGGTGGACGACGTCATCGGCAAGCATCACGTCAACCTGCTGATGCCGCTGGTGGGCGCGGTGCTGCTCGCCACCCTGGTCCAGGGATTGACGTCGTTCGCCCTCACCCAGACGCTCTCCAAGGCCGCCCAGCGGCTGATCGCCGAGTTGCGCAGCCGGGTGCAGGAGCACGTCGGACGGCTGTCGCTGCAGTACTTCGATTCCACCAAGGTGGGCACGCTGGTCTCGCGCATCATGACCGACGTGGAAGGCGTGCGCAACCTGATCGGGACCGGACTGATCGACTTTGTCGGCGGACTGCTGACGGCGGTCATCGCCTTCGTCGTGCTGGTGCGCATCAGCCCGGTCATGACCGCGATTGCCTTCGGCTTCCTGCTGGTCTTCGGAGTGGCTCTGCGCAAGGCCTTCCAGACCATCCGGCCCATCTTCCGCGAGCGCGGCAAGATCAATGCCGAGGTCACCGGACGGCTGACCGAGTCGCTGGGCGGAGTGCGCGTGGTCAAGGGATACCACGCGGAGGCGCGCGAGCATGAAGTCTTCGCCGCCGGCATTGAGCGGCTCCTGCAAAATGTCTTCCGGACGCTGACGGCAACCTCGGTGCTTGGGCTCTCCTCTGCCATGCTGATGGGCGTGGTGGGAGCCATCGTAATGTTCATGGGCTCGCGGCAGATTCTGGCGCGGCAAGCTCACCCTGGGCGGCTTCTTCACCTACACCATGTTTCTTGGATACCTCGCCGCGCCGCTGCTTTCAGGTGGTCGGCATCGGAACCCAGATTACCGAGGCACTGGCGGGGCTGGAACGCACTCGCGAGGTGCTCAACGAGCACCCCGAGGACGAGGACCCGAAGCGCACTCTCAGCCTCGGCAGAATCGAAGGCGAGGTCGAGTTCCGCGATGTGACATTTGGATATGCACCCGGCAAGCCCGTGCTGCACGAGATCAGTTTCGAGGCCATCGCCCGGTACGCTGACCGCGCTGGTCGGCTCCTCCGGCTCGGGAAAATCGACGATCATCTCGCTGCTGGCGGCCTTTCACACGCCGCAAAGCGGACAGGTGCTGGTGGATGGCGCGGATCTCTCCACGGTGCGGCTGGACAGCTACCGCAGCCAGCTTGGAGTGGTGCTGCAGGACTCATTTCTGTTCGACGGAACGATTCGCGAAAATGTCGCCTTCTCGCGGCCTCATGCGAGCGAGGAGCAGATTCTAGAGGCCTGCCGCATCGCGCGGGTCGATGAGTTCGCCGAGACCTTTGCGGATGGCTACGACACCATTATCGGCGAGCGTGGCGTCAAACTCAG